>NZ_JAIGND010000030.1:0-411119 GCF_036528655.1 Chlorobium sp. | reverse complement strand
TCCTGAGTTGTGCCATTAGTGCGAAAGTTCGGAACCCAAGAGTTTACCGAGCACGCTGCCAGCAAATTCATCGGTATCCATCTGCATCACGTGAACCTCGCCGGTTTGTTCATCACGGATGTGGGCTTCATGTACATTCAAGAGCTCTTTCCTGAGCTGCCGTAGCGATCGCCTCGTATTGATCTCCAAGTATTTGCCCATCATCAAGCCCATGAAGCAGATGAGCATATGGCCCCTGATGGAGTCTTGGGTGCGATGGAAGATCGGTCTTGCCTGCAGGTCTGACTTGCTCATGCGGAACGCTTGTTCCACATGCCAGAGATCGCGATAGTATGAGATCACATCCGCGCTTGACATCGTTTCTTCAGGAATGTTCGAGACAAAGCCCTTGACGCCGAGCAGTTTCTCGGTCTTGGCCTGAAGCGCCGTATCGAACATGAACGGCTTGTCTTTCTCTTTGGACTTCTTGACGAACTTTGCTCTCCGGCCAGGCTCATTTTTTTCAAGCAGGACAAGCGCCCGCTTGACCTGCTTGTCGAACTCTCGCTTGTCTTTCTTGTACCGGGCATCGGAGAACTCACAAATCATGGCAGCATTCTCGACAGCGTGTCCATAGTCGAAACGCCTCACGGCCTTGTCGGTACGGGGCAGTTTCCGGTCGATCTGGTCGATGAAGCCCGCTGCAGTGTTTGCCAAACGGGCTCCAACGATGTAGCAGTACCCTTCCTTCTCCAACTCTTGCATGTTGGTTTTCGAGAGCATCGCCGCATCGGCTATGATCACCGGTTTGGTTTTGCCGACCCGTTCCTGGAATCGCTTCAGGATGGCCAGCATCGTATGGCCTTCGAAGGTGTTGCCTTCAAATACCTCGTGCATGACCGGGAACCCTGATCGGGTGGTGATCAGGCCGATGACGATCTGCGGCTGCATCGGTTTGTTGTCCTTCGAGAAGCCGGGCTTCTGAAAGTTGTATTCCTTGAAAGACTCAAAGTACAGTGTGGTGACATCGTACAGCACCAGGCTGTACTTCTCCTGCATGTCGTCACGGGCGGTTTGAATCGCTGCGCTCTCAATCGCCGCTTGATGCTCAAGAAGCTTCGGCAACATGCGATGGAGCGTTCTTCTGGAATACTGGACATTGAAATGCGATTCGAGAAGCTCCAGCGTCATCAGCTTCGAGGCTGGTTCGATGATGCGCATGAGCGCCAGGTCCAGATACAGCTCGGGCAGGTTGCCAAGGCCGCATTTCCGGGCGCAGGCCAAGAGGACCCTGCGGGCAAACTGATGAGTGACGCCGACAAGTGTGGAGCGAGCAAAAGCGTCCTGAAACGATAATGGTGGCGGCGGGGGTGCTGGAGTTTCTGCAAAGAGGTTTGGCTGCCGGCAATGGGTTTCAGCGTATTGTCGGGCCTCGGCCATCAGTAACTCGAGCTCTTGCTCGGTATGAGCACTGCCGATATGCTTGAGGAAAGAACGTTGCTTCCCTTTGTTCTGGACTACCTGGACGGCAGTCGCTCCGGACTTGGTCCGAACGGTTCTGATTGTCAAGTCTCCGCGCATGGATGCAAGATACCATTAGTGCGAAAACCCGGAAACCAGAAAATGCTAACCGATAATAAAATAATGACTTAATTTCTGGTACCCGCGGATTTTTAAAAAATGGCACAACTCAGGACGGAGACAACGTCGCCATCAACATTAAAAGCCTCATGTCCGGCATAAGTACCGAACATGAGGCTTTCATGTTTCACGCAGCCCTCTCTCTGAGAGGAGCCCCGGAACCGCTTACGCTTTGGCCCGTTTAACGGCCTTTGCGCGCAAATTCCCGTCAAGAATCTTCTTTCGAAGCCTGATGCTCTGAGGAGTCACCTCGACCAGTTCGTCATCGTTGATGAACTCGAGCGCCTGTTCGAGCGAGAGCTTTCGGGGAGGAGTAAGCCTGACGGAATCATCGGTGCCTGAAGCGCGCATGTTCGTCAGTTTCTTGGTCTTGCATATATTGATGGTGATATCGAGGTCCCTCGATGACTCCCCGACGATCATGCCCTCATAAACACGGGTATTCGGAGAGATGAAAAAGGTACCGCGATCTTCGAGACTTCCGATTGCGTATGCCACGGAAACCCCTGTTTCTGTCACCACAAGCGCTCCGGTCTCGCGTGAAGGCAGCTTACCCTTGAAGGGCTGATAGTTATGAAAGACATGTGAAAGAATACCCTCGCCCTTGGTGTCGGTAGTGAATTCAAGATTGTAACCGATAAGGCCCCTTGTAGGAATTTCGAACTCGATGCGCACCATTCCGCCGCGCAACGTGCCCATATAGACCATTTCGGCTTTCCGGCGGCCCATCTTTTCGATCACCACGCCGGTATACTCCTCGGGCACGTCTATAGTGACATGCTCGACCGGTTCGAGCACCGTGCCGTCCACGTCTTCCTGCAGAATCACTTCGGGTCTTGAAATGGCAAGCTCGTATCCCTCGCGGCGCATGGTCTCGATAAGTACCGACAGATGCAGTTCGCCCCTGCCGGAAACGCGGAAAGTATCGGCGCTTTCGGTCTCCTCGACCGTAAGAGCGACATTGGTCATAACCTCCTTCATCAGACGCTCGCGGATCTTGCGGCTGGTAACCTCCTTGCCTTCCTGACCGGCAAAAGGAGAATCGTTGACCGAGAACAGCATCGAAAGAGTGGGCTTGCTGATTTCGAACGACTCAAGCATATCGGGAGTATCCGCAGCTGCAAGCGTCTGGCCGACATTCGCGTCGGCTATTCCGGCGACGGCGATGATATCCCCGGCGGAAGCCTCCCGGGCTTCAACCCGCTGCAGCTTGTCGAAAAGAAAGAGCTTGCTGACGCTGCCCTTGCTTATGACTCCCTCTGAAGAGACAACCGCAAGCTGACTGCCGGGAGTTACTTTTCCGCGATGGATCCTGCCGATAGCGATCTTTCCGATATATTCGCTGTAGTCGAGGCTGGTCACCAGCATCTGGAAACCGGCATTCTCGTCACCGTCCGGAGGCGGAATCTCCTTGATGATCATGTCAAGAAGCAGGCTCATGTCCTGATCCCCGTCATCCATGCTGTACTTGGCGATGCCCAGCTTTGCTGAAGTAAAGAGATAGGGAAAATCGAGCTGCTCCTCTTCCGCGCCGAGCGCGATAAAGAGATCGAGCACCTGGTCATGCACCTTGACGGGATCCGAATTAGGACGATCGATCTTGTTGATGACTACAATAGGTTTCAGATGAAGTTCGAGGGCCTTGCGAAGCACGAACTTGGTCTGGGGCATCGGACCCTCGAATGCATCGACAAGCAGGAGAACGCCATCGACCATCTTCAGGATGCGCTCGACCTCTCCGCCGAAATCGGCGTGACCGGGAGTATCGACGATATTAATTTTATGATCCTTGTAGAGCGCAGCGGCATTTTTGGAAAAAATCGTGATGCCCCGCTCTCTCTCCTGGGGGTTTGAATCAAGCACCCTGACGCTGACTTGCTGATTATCCCTGAAAACACCTGTCTTCTGAAAAATCGAATCCACAAGCGTGGTTTTTCCATGAT
Source organism: Chlorobium sp. (assembly GCF_036528655.1). Taxonomy (GTDB): domain Bacteria; phylum Bacteroidota; class Chlorobiia; order Chlorobiales; family Chlorobiaceae; genus Chlorobium. The sequence goes on along the minus strand of NZ_JAIGND010000030.1, from coordinate 407,556 downwards.
CAACGTGCGCGATGATGGCTATATTTCTGATATCCTGTCTCTTGCTCATCTTTGTTATCTTTGCAAATAAGTATATTTTATTTCGTAACGGCCCGAATATACATTTTTTTCTGTGTTTCGTGCCGATAAACTTCGCGCCCTCAAGTCCAAAGGCAGAAATGGCTTTCGAAATATGGCGTCTCCTTGTTTTACCAACAACAACAGCTCCTGCTCATACCAACGTCATGGATCATTTCATACACAGCAATATAGCCCTGTTCGTTCTCATACAGCTTGTGTCGCTGCTCTATATCGTCACAACGCTGCTCTACGGGGCACATTTCTTCATGGACAACAAACCGGCGGGACGCTACAAACAGCCGGCCCTTGCGCTGACCGTCCTGTCCCATGTGGTCTACCTCGGACTGCTAACCTCCCTTGAAGGCTACAAACTGAGCTATTCCACCTTCAACATCATGAGCATGGTGGCGCTTACGCTGGCCATCACCTACATTTTTATCGAGTTCACCACCAAAAGCGACAAAACCGGCTTTTTTGTACTATCCTTTTCCGCCGGCGCACAGATCATATCGTCGATTTTCACCGCGCAATCTTCAGGATACGGTCCTGCATTCAGCGGCCTCGGCATCGGCGTCCACCTTATTGCGGCAATCTTCGGTTTCAGCGCAATCGCAATCGCCGGACTCTACAGCATTCTCTATCTTCTTCTCTTCCGCCAGATCCAGAAAAACCGGTTCGAGCTCCTTTTTCAGCGACTGCCGAGCCTCGAGGTGCTTGAAAGGCTCACCATGCATGCCGTGGCGTTCGGATTCATCTTTCTCTCCATAACCCTGTTCGCAGGCATCATCGAGCAGAAAGCATCAGGCGAAACAATCAGGCTGCTTGAACCCCGCCTGATTTCACTGATCGCGATCTGGATAATCTATGGCGCAAGCATTTTCGTAAGGCCGATAACCGGATGGGATCTCAAGCACATGGCTTATCTGTTCATCGCCCTTTTCGTTTTCATTACGGCACTGATCCTGCTGATGACCATATTTTCGCCATCTTTTCACGGGCTGGTGCTTGAAAATGCACAGCGTTATTTCAACAGCGCTTACATTTGATATTTATAGCCTTTTGCGATATATTAAACTTCGGACAGGTTTTTCTGCGCTCAGCGCAGCGCAAGAGATTTTCGTGCATATACCCTAATCTGCTCATTTAAAACAAGCCTGCTATGAACATCATTTCAGTCGGTGTCAATCACAAAACAGCACCCATTGAAATCCGTGAAAGAATCGCTCTTTCTGAGGTTCAGAATAAAGAGTTCATCACCGATCTCATCTCAAGCGGCCTTGCTCATGAAGCGATGGTGCTTTCCACATGCAACCGTACGGAGTTGTATGTCGTACCGGCAATCGCCGAAGTGACCGGAGAATACCTCAAGGAATACCTCATAGCATACAAGGATGCCCGCAAGGAAGTCAGGCCCGAGCACTTTTTCAGCCGTTTCTACTGCGGCACAGCCCGACACCTCTTCGAAGTGGCGAGCGCCATCGACTCGCTGATTCTCGGCGAAGGCCAGATTCTGGGTCAGGTCAAGGAAGCATACCGGATCGCCGCAGAGGTTCAGGCCGCAGGAATCCTCATCACCCGTCTCTGCCATACGGCATTCAGCGTCGCCAAGAAGGTGAAAACCAAGACAAAGATCATGGAAGGCGCCGTATCGGTCAGCTATGCTGCCGTAGAGCTTGCGCAGAAAATCTTCTCGAACCTTTCGATGAAGAAAATACTCCTGATCGGCGCGGGCGAAACCGGAGAACTGGCAGCAAAGCACATGTGCCAGAAAAACGCCCGCAACATAGTAATCACAAACCGGACCCTGTCAAAAGCCGAAGCGCTGGCCGAAGAACTTGGAACAGGAAAAGTACTTCCATTTGACGGCTACAAGGAGCACCTGCACGAGTTCGATATAATCATTACCGCCGTCAGCACGAAGGATTATATTCTCAAAGAGGCGGAAATGCATCAGAGCATGCAGAAACGCCGCCTGAAACCCGTTATCATTCTCGATCTCGGACTGCCCCGAAATGTCGATCCCGATATTTCGAAACTGCAGAACATGTTCCTCAAGGATATCGACGCCCTCAAGCACATCATCGACAAAAATCTCGAACGCCGCAGGGCCGAACTGCCCAAGGTTCAGTCCATTATCGAGGAGGAACTCGTTTCATTCGGTCAGTGGATCAATACGCTCAAAGTCCGCCCCACCATTGTCGATCTTCAGTCGAAATTCATCGAAATCAAGGAAAAGGAGCTTGAACGGTACCGTTACAAGGTAAGCGAAGAAGAGCTCAGACGGATGGAACATCTTACCGACCGCATTCTGAAAAAGATCCTGCACCATCCAATAAAGATGCTCAAGGCACCGATAGACACATCCGATACCATCCCCAGCAGGGTGAATCTTGTCCGTAATATTTTCGATCTCGAAGAACCAAATCAATAACTCTCACTTCAAATCTGTAACTGCTTTGAAAAAACAGCTTATCATCGGTACAAGATCCAGCCCTCTCGCCCTGTGGCAGGCAGAATTCACCAAGGCCGAGCTTTCGAGACATTTCCCCGAACTTGACATCACCCTGAAGCTGATCAAGACCACCGGCGACGTGCTCCTCGACTCTCCTCTGTCGAAAATCGGCGATATGGGTCTGTTTACCAAGGACATTGAAAAGCACCTGATTGCAAAAGAGATCGATCTTGCCGTCCACAGCCTCAAGGATGTGCCGACAAGCACTCCGGAAGGGCTTATCATCACCTCTTTTACCGAACGTGAAGATACTCGGGACGTAATTATTTCGAAAACTGGCGCCAAACTGCTCGATCTGCCCCCGAACGCAAAAGTGGCGACAAGCAGCCTCCGCCGAATGTCGCAGCTGAAAAGTCTCCGGCCGGACCTTGAAATCCGCGATATCCGCGGAAACCTCAACACAAGGTTCAAGAAATTCGACGAAAGCGACTTCGATGCGATGATGCTCGCGTACGCAGGAGTTTACCGCCTTAACTTCAGCGACCGAATCTCCGAAATACTTCCTCACGAGATCATGCTTCCGGCTGTCGGCCAGGGCGCTCTTGGCATCGAAACCCGCGTCGACGACGAACAGACCAGAGAAATCGTCAGAATCATGAACCACTCCAACACGGAGTATTGCTGCAAAGCCGAAAGGGCCCTTCTGCGCCACCTTCAGGGCGGTTGCCAGATCCCTATCGGGGCATACGCCTCCTTTAAAAACGGCACGCTCAACCTGCTCGCATTCGTAGGTTCTGTCGACGGCACCGTCGGCATCCGCGATGAAATAACGCGTACCGGCCTCAGTTCTCCCGATCAGGCTGAAGAAGCCGGCATAGCGCTCGCCGAAGAACTGCTCAAACAGGGCGCAGACAATATCCTTTCCGCAATACGCAAGACCTGCTGATGAAAAGCGTACTTGTAACCCGTCCGAAACATCAGGCGGAAACTTTTGTAAGGGAACTGGAACAGTACGGCCTGACCTCCTTCGTCTTTCCGACAATCGAGATCAGGCCCGTTCCGGGCTGGAAAGTACCGGATCTCTCTTCGTTCAGCGGAGCATTTTTCACCAGCCCGAACAGTGTGCGTTTTTTCATGGAACGGCTGCTTGAAGAGGCACCTGAAGAACTTGACAAACTTCGCGGCATCAGGGTCCGGGCTGTCGGCAAAACGACCGCAGGCGATCTGGCCCGGTATGGCATAGCGACCGAACCTGTTCCGAAGATTGCCGATGCCGTCAGCCTTATGGCCGAAATCGAGCCTGAAGTCATCAGCGGCAATGCATTCCTCTTTCTTCGCGGAAGCCTTTCGCTCGGCACCATTCCTGAAGTCATTTCGCGTCGCGGGGGCATTCTGACGGAAATCACGGTTTACGAAAACGTCAAACCCTCAGCAGCCGATGCCGAAATCGTCAGGCAACTGATCCGGGAAGGAAAGCTCGACTGTCTCTCTTTTACCAGCCCCTCTACCGCCGAAAATTTCTTTGAAGCTGTCGGCACAACCGAACTTCCGGAACGGTTGCTGACTGCAGCCATCGGCACCACGACAGCCGCCGCCCTTCAAAAACTCGGCGTACGAGTCGATATCGTACCGGAATACTTCGATGGCCCGAGTTTTGCGAAAGCGATCGCCGAAGCATTGCAATCACATCCCTGATTGCCGCCGCAACTGCTCCTTGACGGAATCAGGCTTCAGGAATCGCGTGAATCCGCATCAGGATCGTATGGCGGATCAAGATCCGGATCGATGTCCGCGGCAGGTACCGAAATAAATTCGGAACTGTCCCCGGATTCCGTGGCCGCATCAGCTTCGCTTCCGACTGTTGCGGCAGGAAAAAGAGTGAGCTGGCGTACGTGGCGTACGGCGTACTTCGTCTCTCTTTCGGAAGGAACGGTTTCCTCCATACATGATTCGCAGGATGCAATATGAGCATCTGCGGCCGCATCGCTGTCGAATTTTCGTTTCTGGCCTCTCCTGTTGTAAGCGGTCTGCTGCTGAAGAAGCGCCGTTATCCTTTCCGTCTGCTCGACAAGACCGGAAATCGTTCGACCCGGATTGTTCATGTCTTCGATATCGCCCCGTATCGCATGCAGATGCCGCATCATTTCGGCACGCAATTCGGCAAGATCGCGCCGAAGTTCCTTTCCTGTGGCGTCCGGTTCATGACGGCCTCCCTCAGGCCAGCCGGTAACCTGCAGGACAATCACTATGATGAGCAGAATAACCGCCAGCAGCAGCAGAATTGTCGTCAGCATCATAAGCTCTCTCCTTTGCGAACCGCGTCAAGAAGCAACGAGCCGAGAGCGGCATTGCAGCTTACCAGTCCCTGACCGTCGATAACTGTTTTTCCCCGGTAATCGAAACAGCGGCCACCGGCTTCGAGCACGATGGGAATGACGGCAGCGCAATCCCACGGACTCATTATTTTATCGACGGCAACCTCGGCCCTGCCGGATGCCACCAGCATATGGCCGTAACAGTCGCCCCATCCCCGCACAAGTCCCGCAACTGAGCGGAGCCGATCGACCGGGTGTTCGGACAGCGGATCGAGGAGGTACTCTTTTTCAGTAAAAACAACCGTTGCCTCTCCGATCCCGCCGATCGGGGAAACCGAAACCGGCGATCCGTTCATGAACGCCCCGCATCCGCTTTCGGCATAAAAAAGGTGACCGAGCGCAGGAAAGCTGATGGCGCCAAGCCGCAAGGAACCATGCTCTTCAAGAGCGATCATGACGCCATAGAGCGGAACGCCATGAATGAACGAACGGGTGCCGTCGATAGGATCCATGATCCATCGCCTGCCGTTATCCGATGGCTTTTCCTCGAACTCCTCTCCCAGCAGGCCGTCATCGGGAAAACGGGATGCGATAGCCGATCGGATCAGTTCCTCTGCCTGGCGGTCCGCTTCGGTAACCGGAGAGTCGTCCCTTTTGGAAAAAACCTTCAGCGTTTTCCTGTTGAAAAAGTCAAGGGTAAGACGACCGGCGCGCTCGGCTGTATCGAGCGCAAGTTGAAGCTCTGGAGTCATCGGGCAGGAATCTTCGGATGATAAGGTGTTAAAAAAAATAAAAATACATTCCATCCCGGGGACTGCAAAACTATCGCAACATTTTCTATCTTCCAGAGAATATTCAGGTTCGGGGCAATAAACGCCTCAGACTCATAAATAACTGCTGAAAACAGTCACTATCCCAACACCACCTCATGAAACGACTACTTGCCGAGAGAGAGAAAGCCCGACTCGGAGGAGGAGAAAAGCGTATTGCCGCGCAACACCATAAAGGCAAGCTGACTGCACGGGAAAGAATAGACCTGCTGCTTGACGAAGGCTCTTTCGAAGAATACGATATGTTCGTCACGCACCGTACAACCGATTTCGGACTTGGAAACGAACACTATCTCACCGATGGCGTCATCACCGGCCACGGCACCATCTCAGGTCGTCCTGTCTATGTATTCTCGCAGGATTTCACGATTTTCGGCGGTTCCCTTTCAGAGACCAACGCAAAAAAAATCTGCAAGGTGATGGACCGCGCCATGAAGGCGGGAGCCCCGCTCATCGGCATCAACGACAGCGGCGGAGCCCGCATCCAGGAAGGAGTACGAAGCCTGGCCGGCTATGCGAGCATTTTCCAGCGCAATATCATGGCGTCCGGCGTCATTCCTCAGATATCAGCCATTTTCGGCCCTTGTGCAGGCGGCGCTGTCTACTCCCCCGCACTGACCGATTTTGTCGTCATGGCCGAAAAAACCAGCTACATGTTCGTAACCGGCCCGAAAGTCGTTAAAACGGTTACCGGCGAATCGATTTCCGAGGAAGATCTCGGGGGGGCTTCGGTTCATGCGACAAAATCGGGCGTCACCCATTTTGTCGGAGCTGACGAGGAAGAATCCATTCTGCTGATCAAAAAACTGCTGAGCTATCTGCCACAGAATAACCTTGAAGACCCTCCGCTCGCATTCTGCGACGATCCCCCGGACAGGCTGATCGACGAACTGAACACCATCATACCGGAAAAACCTTCGACGCCTTACGACGTAAAGGACGTCATTCACGCTATCGCCGATAATGCGGAATTTCTTGAGGTTCACCGCCAGTATGCACGAAATATCGTAACGGGCTTCGTCACCTTCAACGGCATTTCCACCGGCATTGTCGCCAACCAGCCGAACTATCTGGCAGGATGTCTCGACAACGACGCATCGCGCAAGGGCGCAAGATTCGTAAGGTTCTGCGACGCGTTCAACATACCTATCGTCACCCTCGTCGATGTTCCGGGATTCCTTCCGGGAAGCGCCCAGGAGTTCAACGGCATCATCACGAACGGCGCCAAACTGCTTTTCGCATACGGTGAGGCAACCGTGCCGAAAGTCACGGTCATACTGAGAAAAGCCTACGGCGGCGCCTATTGCGTCATGAGTTCGCGTCACCTCAGGGGCGACATCAACTATGCCTGGCCAACAGCGGAAATCGCGGTCATGGGACCATCCGGCGCTATTGAAGTACTCTACAACAGGGATCTCAAATCGTTCAGTGACGAACAGGAAAAAGCCGCGTTTACAGCAGCTAAAGAGAGCGAATACCGTGATAAATTCGCCAATCCCTATGAAGCTGCAAAATACGGATATATCGACGACATCATAGAACCCAGAAATACGCGATTCCGCATCATCCGGGCCTTGCAGATGCTCGCAACAAAAAAAGACACCAATCCTCTGAAAAAACACTCGACGCTGCCATTGTAACCCTACAGGAACATGAATCGCATCTCAACCATATTTCCCGCAACAGGAGCAATCCAGGCCGACAACCTCATTCTGGCCGCAACCGGATACACGGTTGTGTTTTTTGCCCTGCTTCTGCTCTACTTCGCATTCCGTCTTCTCCCGCATCTCCTCGCTTTCAACCTGAAAAGAAAGCTCATCAAAACAGGGGAACCCGAAAAAGCCAGACAGGCGGGAACCTCCGTCACCGGTGAAGTCAACGCAGCAATCGCCATGGCGGTCTATCTCTACCTGCACGAGCTGCACGACCATGAAAATGCCGTGCTTACCATAAAAAAAGCCGCGAGAATCTATTCTCCGTGGAGCTCCAAGATTTATAACGTCATTCATTTCAGAGGGCGCTGAGCATGAAACGCTACACCTTTACCATAAGCGGTAACACCTATACGGTCGACATAAAATCCCTTGAAGAAAACCTTGCGGAAATCGAAGTAAACGGCACGCTGTACGAAGTGGAACTCGGCAAGGAGATACAGACTCCCAAAACGCCGAAACTGGTCCGCTATACCGCACCCAAGCCAAAAGCCCCCGAACCGCTTACGACGACAGGCCTGAGCCTCATCAAAGCTCCGCTGCCGGGAACGATTATCGCGGTGAACGTAAAACCCGGTTCAACGGTAAAACCCGACCAGCCGTTGCTGGTCCTCGAAGCCATGAAAATGGAAAACAACATCTATGCAGAAAAATCAGGCATAGTGAAAACCATCAACGTAACGACCGGCACGAACGTCATGCAGGGCGATATTCTCATAGAAATGGAGTAACCCGACATGGAAGGAATTCTCAGATTCATCGAATTTTCCGGCTTCGCAAATGTCACCGCCGGCCATATCGTCATGATCCTTATCGGTTTTCTGTTCATCTACCTTGCCATCCGTTATGAATATGAACCGCTGCTGCTTGTTCCCATAGGATTCGGCATACTTATCGGCAATATCCCCTTTCTCGAACATGCAGGCCTTCAGCTCGGCATCTACGAGGAGGGCAGCGTGATGAACTATCTTTATCAGGGCGTTCTAAAAGGCATCTATCCGCCCCTGATCTTTCTGGGCATAGGAGCAATGACCGATTTTTCGACGCTGATTTCCAATCCGAAACTCATACTGCTCGGAGCGGCAGCGCAACTCGGCATTTTCACGACCTATCTTGGCGCTCTCATGCTGGGATTCACCAATCCGGAATCGGCATCTATCGGCATCATCGGCGGAGCCGACGGGCCGACAGCCATATTCCTCTCTTCAAGGCTGGCCCCTGAGCTTATCGGCTCGATAGCTATCGCCGCATATTCCTATATGGCGCTGGTACCCATCATCCAGCCGCCGATCATGCGGCTCCTGACAACCGGAGAGGAACGGAAAATCAGAATGAAACCTCCAAGATCGGTAACCCGGCAGGAAAAAATTCTTTTCCCGGTATTGGGGCTGCTTCTGACAGGATTTCTCGCTCCGGGTTCTCTTCCTTTGCTCGGCATGCTGTTTTTCGGCAATCTGCTCAAGGAATCGCTGGTGACCAAACGGCTTGCCGATACGGCCAGAAATGCCATGATCGACATCGTCACCATCATTCTCGGAGTAACGGTCGGAGCATCGACACAGGCGACAACCTTTCTGACTCCCCAATCGATGCTCATTTTCGTGCTCGGCGCACTGTCCTTCATGATATCGACGGCCGGCGGCGTACTGTTCGCAAAATTCATGAACCGTTTTCTTTCAGATGACAATAAAATCAATCCGCTCATCGGTGCGGCCGGAGTCTCTGCCGTACCGGACAGTGCAAGGGTTGCACAGATGGAAGGACTGAAAGCCGATCCCACTAACCATCTCCTCATGCATGCCATGGCGCCAAACGTTGCCGGAGTAATCGGTTCAGCCGTCGCGGCAGGAATAATGCTGGGTTTTCTTATGTAAATACAGTTATCGTTTATTCGGATTTCACCCCTTTTTTTACGACACCGCACTTTATGAAATTCACGGCTTTTCGTATTTTAAGGCTTTTTGGAACCTAACCTGAAAACCATCATGAGCCAGCTCGATCTCCTCAATATTGTCCACCGCCCGAGAAGACTCCGCAAATCGGCAGCTATCCGTAACCTCGTACAGGAATGCACGCTCTCGGTAAACGATCTCGTGTTTCCCTTGTTCGTCTGCCCGGGGAACAATATTGTCGAAGAAGTCTCCTCGATGCCGGGCAGTTTCCGTTACTCTATAGATAACGCCGTCAGGGAGTGCCAGGAACTCCAGGACCTCGGCATTACCTGCATCGACCTTTTCGGCATTCCCGAAAAGAAAACCGAAGACGGCAGCGAAGCCTACAACGATAAAGGGATTATTCAGGAAGCGATCCGCGCCATCAAGGCAAAACTTCCCGATCTCTGCATCATGACCGATGTTGCTCTCGATCCCTTCACACCGTTCGGACACGACGGTCTGGTCAGGGACGGCATCATCCTCAACGACGAAACCGTCGAGGTGCTTTGTAAAATGGCAGCCTCCCATGCCAACGCAGGCGCGGATTTCGTCTCTCCGAGCGACATGATGGACGGTCGTATCGGCGCTATACGCGAGTCCCTCGACGACGCAGGTTTTTCCGACGTCGGCATACTCTCCTATGCGGCCAAATACGCATCGAGCTTTTACGGCCCGTTCCGCGACGCCCTGCACTCCGCTCCGCAGTTCGGCGACAAGAGCACCTACCAGATGAACCCCGGCAACACCGACGAAGCCATGAAGGAGATCGAACTCGATATTATGGAAGGTGCCGACATCGTCATGGTCAAACCCGGCCTTGCCTATCTCGATATCGTCAGGCGCGCCAAGGAGCGTTTCGACGTACCGGTAGCCATCTACCACGTTTCAGGCGAATACGCGATGGTAAAAGCCGCAGCTGAACGGGGCTGGATCGATGAAGAGAGGGTCATGATGGAGTCGCTGCTCTGCATGAAACGCGCCGGCGGCGATATGATCTTCACCTATTACGCCAAGGAAGCCGCAAAAAAGCTCCGCTGACAGAAAGCGCACCATTGCTGAAACAGGTTATTTTTCATATGCCCGGCTGTTCCATCGGTATAGCCGGGCCTTTTTACTCTTGAGCGACACATGATACGATACTTTACAGCGGGCGAATCCCACGGACCCGCACTCACGGCAATCGTCGAAGGCCTGCCTGCCGGCGTTACCGTTTCGCAGCAGGAAATCGACGCCCAGCTGCAGCGCCGCCAGCAGGGCTACGGCCGTGGCGGAAGAATGAAAATCGAGAGCGACAAGGCCGAAGTGCTCTCCGGAATCCGTTTCGGCAAAACCATCGGCTCGCCGATAAGCCTGCTCATAAGAAACCGCGACTGGGAGAACTGGACCGCCACCATGGCAAGGTTCGAAAATCCTGTAACGGAAATACCGAAAATCACCATTCCGAGACCGGGACACGCAGATCTTGCCGGAAAAATAAAATACGGATTCGACGACATCCGTCCGGTCATCGAACGATCTTCGGCAAGGGAAACCGCCGCGAGAGTAGCAGCAGGAACGCTGGCCCGAATATTTCTCAAGGCCCTTGGCATCGAAATCGGCAGCTATGTTTCCTCCATCGGTACCGCAACGGAACCTGCGCACAATCCTGAAATCGAAAAACTGCTCCGTGACGGAGCCGAAGCCCTCGCCCTGAAGGCCGATGCCTCGCCGGTCAGGATGCTCGACAACACAACCGAACACAGCGCCATTGCCGCTATCGATGATGTCAAACAACAGGGCGATACACTTGGAGGCGTTATCGAGATCTTCATTACAGGCGTGCCCATGGGGCTGGGAAGCTATGTACAGCACGACCGGCGGCTCGATGCCGAGCTTGTATCGGCCCTGTTGTCGATACAGGCCATCAAGGGAGCCGAAATCGGCCGAGCTTTCGATAATGCCTGCAAACCGGGATCCCGGGTTCATGATGAATTTCACCTTGTTCCCGGCAAAGGACTCGAAAGAAAAACCAATCGTTCAGGCGGACTTGAAGGCAGCATGACGAGCGGACAGACCATACACCTGAGAGCTGCCATGAAACCTATCTCATCGCTGGTTTCGCCATTGCACTCATTCGACCTTGCGACCATGCAGCCGACGCTCTCCCGTTTCGAACGCAGCGATACCTGCGCCGTACCTGCAGCAGGCGTGGTAGCCGAAGCCGTTATCGCCCCGGTTATAGCCAATGCGCTGCTTGAAAAACTCGGAGGCGACCATTTCGAAGAGATCAGCAGCCGGCTGCGGAATTACCGGCGCTATCTGCAGGAAGTCTTTCAGACCTGAAGACCGGCATGACGGGCGCTCAGGCCTTCCTTCTCCTTATCGACCAGCTTCTGATTCATTTCACGTGAAGGTTCGGCAACTTCCGTGCGACCGACAATCTGGGCCGGAACGCCGGCAACCGTATAATGCGGAGGCACATCGTCAAGCACCACGCTGCCCGCTCCTACTTTGGAGCCTTCGCCGATCACCACATTGCCGAGTATTTTCGCTCCCGCGCCTATAAGAACGGATTTGTGCACTTTCGGATGACGGTCGCCGGTCTCCTTGCCGGTTCCGCCGAGCGTCACCTCGTGGAGCAGCGAAACATTGTCGTCCACGACAGCCGTCTCTCCGATAACCAGACTGGTCGCATGGTCGAGCAGAATACCCTTGCCGATAACCGCCGCCGGGTGAATATCGACGGCAAACACCTCCGACATCCGGTTCTGAATGAAATACGCCATTGTCTTGCGGCCGTTCTTCCACAGCCAGTGAGCCAGCCGGTATGCCTGCAGCGCCTGGTACCCTTTCAGGAAAAGCATGATTTCAAAATAATGCACGGCAGCCGGATCGCGCTGCTGGGTCGCAACGAGATCGTGCAGCGCATACTCGACCTGTTCCGGGCTCTGGCGATAGAAATCCTCGAACAGCCCCTGCAGCACAAGCGGCGGAAAATGCTTCGAACCGAGTTTCACCGAAAGCAGCATGGCAAGCGAAGAGCCGAAATCATCGAAACGCAGAATATGCTGCTCGAGAAAAATACTGATTTCCGGATCGCGACCGCATTCGTTCGCTGCCTCGGCAACGATCGCCTTCCATATATTTCTTAAATCTTCATGCATGGGTCATTATACTTCTATCCCTTGAAAAAACATCCTCATTGCTTTCACGGCGGCGATTGCCGTCGCGTCATGCGCACTCAATGAAAGCAGATCGGAAACTAAAAGGTTTCAGCCGATAATACCAATCCTTAATGCACGGAAACGAATCGGCATCATACAGGCTGATCCTGCTGCATCTGAAACTCCGCAGTAAACCAGAAAGTAGATCCGCTGCCCTCGATGCTGTTCAGCCCGATCTCTCCCCCCATCAAGGCGACGAGCTGGCGAACGATGGAAAGCCCGAGCCCGGTACCTCCGTATTTTCTTGTCGTCGACGAGTCCGCCTGGGTAAACTGATCGAAAATAATCCGCTGCTTGTCGGCCGATATACCGATACCGGTATCCATGACCGAGAATAACAGCCGCAGCGTACCGGCATCGCAGGACTCGAGCTCGACCCTGATGACAACCTCCCCGCGTTCGGTAAACTTCACGGCATTACCCGCAAGATTGTTGAGCACCTGTCGGAGCCTGGCCGGATCGCCGCGCATAAGGAGCGGCACATCGGCTCCGAAACTGTAAGCAAACCCGATCCCCTTCTGCTGCGCGTTGCATGCGACGCCGCCGGCAACCTCATCGACAAGATCGGCAAGATCGAAATCGACGATTTCAAGCACAAGCTTTTTTGCCTCGATTTTACAGATATCGAGAATATCATCTATCAGTTGAAGCAGCGACATCGCACTCGAATCGACCGTTTCTGCCAGCTGCTTCTGTTCGCCGGTAAGTCCGCTATCGAGAAGCAGACCGGTCATTCCGATAACGCCATTGAGAGGAGTACGTAATTCATGGCTCATGTTTGCCAGAAACTCGCTTTTCGCCCTGCTTGCCTTCTCTGCATTCCGCGTCGCCTCTTCAAGCATCGTGTTGGCATCTCGTAACAGCTGTTCCTCCCGCTTTCTCTTTTCAAGGTCGTCGATCACCCAGATCACCCCCTTGTCGAGATCCTGCGGATCGAGCGCCTTGCCCGAGAGGCTGCACCATACAGGCGATCCATCCTTGCGACGCAGCTGGTATTCAACCTGAAACTGCTCGCCTTCAGTGAGCTTTTCATAGTGCACCTGTCCGAACTCCTCGAACCGTTCCATGCTCAGATGGAGCCGCGCCATGCCGATACCGGCGAGTTCATCCGGGGAATCGTAGCCCAGAATCCCGGCAAGACGCCGATTGCCGCGAACACAGACTCTCCCCCCTCTGAGCAGCATGATTCCGATATGTGAATTGTTGAAAATATGTTCGAACTCGAGCGTTCGGGCCCGAAGCATCTCCTCGGACGCCTTTCTTTCGGTAATATCCGTATGCGAACCGGCCATTCTGAAAGGAATGCCATGTTCGTCCCGTACAGCTTCTCCCCGCGCAAGAATCCACCTGCAGCCGCCATCCTTATGCTTCACGCGAAACTCCTGCCTGTACTGTCTGATGCCTCCCTTCAGGTAACGGGCAACATATTCTGTCACAGAAGCGCGGTCATCGGGATGTATGTTATCTGAAAATGAAGAAAATTCATTCGGCAGTTCATCGTCCGAATAACCGAGCATGCGCTTCCACTGCGGCGAAAGGTAGAGCGTACCGTCCCGCAGGCTCCAATCCCAGATGCCGTCGTTACTTCCATTGACGGCCAGCATGAACTGCTCGCGGCTCTTTCTCAATTCCGCCTCGACCATTTTGTTGCCGGTAATATCAAGCAGAATGCTTTCGCACTTGACATAATCTCCCTGCCAGTCCCGACGAATGGTGGTCATATCCTTGATCCAGCGAATACCGCCGTCGGCATGCATCACCCTGTAGTCGTCATGCTGAACCGTTGTAACGGATCTGTCGAGGAACGCCTTCTCCGCCCGCTTCAGAATAAGCACCAGATCCTCCGGATGAACAAGCGAAGCGAAAGAAACCCGACCCGACCTGAAATCCGATGCCGGATACCCGAACAGCTCGAGCGTATTGCCTGAAACATATTCAACCGGCCATGCATCCCTTTTTTTCCATATGAACGCCGCAGCCTGACTTCGTTCGAGCAGATCGTTGGCAAGCCGGAGCTTGCCCGCCTCATCGATTTTATGCAGCGCATACCCGATATCCCGAACAAGCTCGAAAAAATATTCCTGTTCACGAGATATGCGGGAAAAAGATTTCGGTACCGAAACCGAAAGTACCCCATAAACAATATCGTCGCAAGCAAGTACACCCGAAAACCCCGATCTGCCGCTATAGCATGACGAAAGAGGGCATTGCCGGCAATCGGCCGAAGGATCCTCGACAATCAGATGATGCCTGCCGCCCATTACCTCCCTGACGCAGTCCGGAAACTCACCTCTTCTCAACTGCTCTTCCATTTTTTCAAAAGCGGCACCTATACCGGAAAAAGCCGTATGACGCAGGGTACCGGAACCATCAAGAAGAATCGCCCATGCATTGAAATATTCAAGCGTGCCGGTAAGTGCCTGACAGACCCTTGAAATCAGCCGGCAGGGATCCTGCTCGGTAATGATCAGGTGATTGACACGACGAAGGGCCTGCAGCACCTGATAATCGTGATGGATCGGATCGGTTTCGATCCGGCTCCCGCCAGGCAAAGGATACCCGCACTGCCGCAACTGATCCGGAGATTGTTCGTTCATAAGTTCATAACAGATAATCTACTGAGCGAAGCTCATTCCTGCATGACGCAACCATGCTCTATGACAACAGCAACAAACAGAATAAACATGGGGAGAAAAATTGACCCTTTACTGTCCGGTTGACGGAAACCGTTAAAAGGCACACACCAAATATATACCATTCCTGCAAGTCGGCCAATAAAACAAGAAAATAAAAACATTTATACGCTCATCTCAATGTATCGCCCGAGCCTCTTGCCATAATCAGCCAGAGAGCGGGACGAAAGGAAAGCCTGTCGGGACTACGCAGCAGCAATGTGGGCGAGTAATGATTTTTCAGGATAGGGGTGCCCTCGTTCGAACACTCATGAAAACCTCTGAAAAGTGTATGCAATAACACGCATACATAGCACATTTCATATCAACAAAGAAATAAAAAAGGCGACATAAATGCCGCCTTTCGAGCAAGCAGAAGCCCCATCTTCCGCTCTACTCTTAATTCCGCGGGCGCGGAACATGTGCTGAATGTAATAAAACGATACCGACAAAAAAGTATAAAAACAATTTTACGCACAAATAAATACATCCCTTCTATACACAATACAATAGATATATCTGCACATCACAAATATCAATTCACATATAATATCAATATCATTAATGGGCGCATTCAGGAAGTCCGAAACAGGGTCGAAAACTTTCCGGTCAATATGGTCTTCAGGCTTAAGCACTGGTTCAATCAATACTTTCAGGCGTTCAATGAGGAAATGTCCGTTAAAAGACCCCACATTTTATGTCGATAGTATGAGAAAATTCTTATATCTTCATGTATCTGTTTCATGTAATGATTATAAAACATCACGTTCCATTCCCTGCAATGGCCGATAACAACGAGCAGAAAAAGGCCGGAAAACCATTCTGCAGAGATACTGCAAGGCACGACAGGGAAATAACGACACTGAAAAGCGAGTTTCTCAACAACGTTTCATACGAAATCAGAACCCCTCTTAAGGGCATCATCGGCATGACAGACTGCCTGCTCGATTCCGAACTTGACCTGAAACAGCGCTTTTTCGCTGAAACCATCAGATCGAGCACGGTTTCGCTCCTTCTACTTACCGATGCCATCCTGACGTTTTCTAACACCGTTTCCGGAACCCTCAATGCAGATCGACGCGCTTTCTCGCTTTCGGATCTGTTGTCGGAAATCGAAAAGGCGCTCTCTCCTGCCGCAGGGCAGAAAGGTATCGGGTTTTTCATTCATATCGATACCGGCGTACCCGACCGGATCGAGGGGGATCCGGAAAAACTGAATCATGTACTGACAAGCCTTGCGGAGAATGCCGTCAGGTTCACGGCCAAAGGCAACGTGGACATCCTGGTCGCTCTTGAACAACATGGCGAAAAGAACGATACACTACGCTTCACTGTCAACGACACCGGACCCGGCATACCTGAAGACAAGATCGGAACAATCTTCGATCCCTTTTCGCAGATTGACGGCTCATCGACGCGCAAACAGGAGGGACTCGGCATCGGGCTGGCATTAGCGAAAGCGCTGGCTAGGCTTATGGGAGGCGAAATCGGCATGGAAAACCGTAAGGAGCACGGCGCATGTTTCTGGTTTACTGTGCCGGAATGCCGTTCACGTCAGAAAAACCGCCCTGAAGTGCCTGCTGTGGCCGCAAACACACCTGCCGAACCAGCAACGCCATCTTCAGCCATAATAACCTCCTCGGATAATGAAAATCGGCCCAGAATACTTGTTGCAGAAGATAATCCCGTCAATCGGCAGGTACTGCACCTGATGCTGCAGAGATCGGGTTTACGGGCTGATTTTGCCTTGAACGGAAAAGAGGCCGTCAATGCTTTTGAAAAAAGACATTACGACCTCATTTTCATGGATATTCAGATGCCTGAAATGGATGGCCTCGAAGCGACCCGCATCATCCGGCGGATAGAATCCGGAAAAAACACTCCGATCGTTGCCCTGACAGCCCACACCAGACAGGAAGACCGCGAAAGCTGTTTCGAGACAGGCATGAACGACTTTCTTCCGAAACCATTGAACCGTCGGGAATTTGAACATGTTCTCCGGCACTGGCTGCCGGAATTCAGCATGCCTGACTGATGCCCGAGCGAGTAACAGAATCCCATATTAAGAATTCCTCTATGCCAGAGCATATGCAAACCCTTGCAAGGCCCGGAATAAGCCCGGGATTTCATTACCGCCTGAGAAAGTATATACAGAAAAAGCATGGATCGATCAATGCCTTCTGCCGGGCAGTCGGTATAAAATATCCGGCACAGATGACGCCATACCTTACCGGCAAATGCGCCCCTGGCAAAAAAATGATAGAACGGCTGGAAATGGATGGCGCCGATATCCAATGGCTCCTGGCGGGCGAAGTTCCCCATCAGACCTCGACGATACTCGGAGAAACCCTTATGCTTTCCCGATACCGCATGGACATCGATACCCTTTTTCGCAAGTTTCGTCTGCATGTACAAACGTTTTCAGACCTTTACAAACCCTGCATCGATGCATACGCCGTGCTTGACCACAACAAATCGATCGTTGACCTGAGCGGCTCTCTTGAAAACTATCTTGGGTACCCAGGAGACACGTTATCCGGAACGAACCTGAAAAACATCATGCATCCTGAAGACTTCAGCGTAATAGAAAAAGCCCTTGAAAAAGAAACGAGAAATGAGGCGATTGTAACGTTCAAATCCAGGTTCAGGAACTATGATGGTTCATATATCAATGCCGAATGGTCTCTGGCAATGCATACAAAACCTATGAGCGACCTGCCGGAGTATGCCATGATCGTCAAAAGCAGCGAATCATAAGCGCAACATACTCTGAGAGCAAAAAAAAATCTACTTCGGCACTGCATTCGACTTGCTATTATAATCACTGCAGCAGGTTCAGGCTCATGAGCAGTTCCTGGCCGCTGAACGGTTTCTTGAGCGTGGTATGCGCACCAAGCGCGTCCGCAAGAACCAGGTAGTTGTCGGGTCCGACTTTTCCCCCGCCGGAAATGGCTATAATCTTTATCGAGGGATATTGACGACGGATCTCCATGATGGTTTCGATACCTTCCTTTTCAGGCATGATAAGATCGGTGATCACCAGATCGATCTCCGGACGCCCCTTTAGGAACTCCAGGCCCGATTTGCCGTTTTCTGCCTCGAAGACGGTATGTTCGGCCTTTTTAAGCGTAACGCCGATGAATTTTCGTACGGCGCTATCGTCATCGATAACAAGTATATTCATTGTACCTGCAATTATTATTGATCGGATACGGAGAGGACTTCCCTGACTGACTGGGCAAGCTGGGCAAGCCTTACCGGTTTTTTCAGTAATTTTCTGATACCGTAACGGCTCAGTGGAACGGTATATTCAATATCTTTGCCATAACCGGTCATCAGAACAACCGGAAGATGCGGACTGATTTCGTGCAGCTCGCGAGCGAATTCTATACCGGTCATCTCCGGCATGGTAAGGTCGGTGATCACAATATCGAATGCGGCGGGATCATTGCGGAAAAGTACAAGCGCCTCTCTTGGCGAACTCAGGGCCCGAATGCTGAATCCAAGCTTGCCCATCATCACGCTCATGAGCTGTACGGTTGCCGGCTCGTCGTCGACAAAGAGAATGCTGGCGCTTTGGGAACCTTGCAACCGAGCGGCCTCTCCTTCCTGTAATGCCGTCTGTCCCTTTATCACTGGCAGGTAGATCCTGAAGGTACTGCCCTTACCGACAACGCTCTCGACTGCCACATCGCCCTTGCAGCTCGTCACAATGCCATGCACGACCGACAGACCCAGACCGGTGCCCTTGTTGACAGGCTTGGTGGTATAAAACGGCTCGAAAATCCGTTCCATCGTCGCATCGTCCATGCCATGGCCGGTATCGGAAACGCTGAGCTGAACATACCTGTCGCCGGTCAGTTTCGGCATAAGCTTGCGCAATTCGCTATCAGGAGCGATTTCCCGCAGATCGATTGCTATGTCGCCGCCTGAAATTTCCATAGCCTGGAACGCATTGGTGCAGAGGTTGACGATAACCTGATGGATCCGGGAAGGATCGGCCAGGATATGACCGCAGTTGCCGTCGATGGTCTGACTGATGGTGATGGTTGCAGGAATCGAAGGGCGGAGGAGCTTCAGCGCCTCATCGACGATTGCCTGCACGCTCACCACAACAGGTGTGCGTTCGTCCGCCCGACTGAAGGTAAGAATCTGCGCAACGAGGTTCTGCGCCCTCCCGGCAGCCTGCATGATTTCGGCGAAATACTCATGCAGCGGATCGTCATCGGAAAGGGACATGGCTCCCATTTCCGCATATCCGAGAACAGGGGTCAGAATATTGTTGAAATCATGTGCTATGCCGCCGGCAAGGGTGCCTATGGTTTCGAGACGCTGGGTTTTTTTCAGTCGCGACTCGAGCTGCTGTTTTTCTTCCTGAGCCGCAACTCTATCCGTTATATCGAACAGAATGCCGTCAATACCGGAATAGCTTCCGTCTTCAAAAAAAACCGAGGTTCTGCGATCTTCGATCCATCTTACTGCGCCATCGGGATGCACTATCCGATAGACGATAACCTGCAATCCTCTTGATTTTCGAAGCTCGCTGTATGAATCGACAACAAGCTGACGATCGTCGGGGTGTATATATGCAAGAATCTGTTCGATCGAACCCGCGACAGTAGACAGGATCTCCCTGTTGGAAGAGACCGTTTTGACATCCGAAAGAAACCGTATCGAATCATCGGTCGAGATATGGTATACTACCCCGGGAATATTGTCGATAATTGACCGGAACTCCTCGCTGACGCGTTGCTGCAACGCGCTTTCGCGCAATGCGGCTTCGGCGCGTTTGAGTTCGTAGAGATCGACAACGGTTGTTCGCACCCCTGTAAACGCCCCCTGCTGCCTGATCGGAGTACTGTATAAAAGAACCGGTCGCCGGCTGCCGTCCCTCATGATCACGGTGTACTCGTTTCCTCTGGGTATGTAATCCGGCTCAAACATCAGCTTCTGGTTTGCAAGCGCCTTATCCAGCTCGTCTGGTATGCAGAAGCTGAACGCCGAAACACCCTGCTGCAGCTCCTGGGGCTGCAAACTGAAAAACTGCTGTCCTTCAAGGTTGATATAGGTGACGATCCCCTGCATGTCGGTCTCGAAAAGCGGCAGAGGAAGGTACTCGGTGAGCTCACGGAATTTCTTTTCGCTCTCCACTATGGCGGACTGATTTTTCAACCGCTCTGAAATATCCCGACTGATGCCGAAAAGGACCGGCTTGCCGTCCCAGGTACCGTGCGTTATTTTTGTTTCAACCGGAAGCAGCTCCCCCGATTTCTGAAGCAGCGGAATGAGACAGACGTTCTTTTCTCCGGCGAGCATCCGTTCAACATTGGTTTCAGCCTCTTCACGCTGTTCAGGAGGATGCACATCGAGCACATGCATCTGCAGCAGTTCTTCCCGGGAATATCCCAGTAAAGCAACGGTTGCGGCATTGGTGTGCATGATGGTTCCGTCGGCGCCTATTATGAACAGCATATCGTCGATGGTATCGAAAAGCGCTTCCAGATTCTTGTTGACCGCGCTTATCCGCTCTTCGTGGTTGGCCTGAATGATGGCCGCGCCGATATGCGACGCCACCGTTTCAAGCGCTTTGCGTGAAAACGCAGGCACCTGCTCGAGCGAATGTGAGGCAACGTTAAGGCTGGCAACGACACGGTTTTTGCTGACAACCGGAAGCACGGCAATCGCTTTCAGTCCTTCCCGGATCAACGCTTCGGAGGGATTGTCGTTAATATCGGCGTAACGGCCGTATAATGGAGTGCCTGAAGCGACCAGCATGCATTGTGTTGAATCGGGCATGTAGTGGCATGTGCCCTGTACGAAATCATCCGACACGCCCTGACTGTAGGCGAGACCAAGAGTGCTGTCGGCTTCATTGACAAGATAGATTCCTCCGCAATCCATTCCCGAGATGTCTATCGCCGCCTGAAGACAGTGCCGCAGGGTCTCCCCGAACGACTGCGATGCGCTCAGTTTCAGGGCCAGATCGAGCTCGCTCTGAATGAGCTGCTCGACCTGCTTGCGCTGCAGCGCGTTTGCAATGATGCCGCCGGCCAGCATGAGAATCGAGGCCGCATCTGCCGGCCACTGGCGCTCTTCCCTCACGGCATCGAAACCGATATAGCCGAAAGGCACTTTCCCCGATACAAGCGGTATAAGAATGACGGAGAGGATATCCTGCTGCTGAAGTATGTCGCGTTCCGAAGCGGCTTCGTCAGGCAGTTCGGAAACCCTTGGAGCGATAATCACCTCCTTGTTTGCGATCTTGTCAGTCGACCACGAAAAATCCTCGGTCGGCAGCCGCTGGAGAATATCCATCTGCGGCTCGATGCCCCCGGCACACCACTCGTGGGTGTTGTCCATGAACCGAAGGTTGTCGTAGTACTGGAAAATATAGCTGCGATCGGCCCGGACGAATTCGCCGATGCTTCGCAGCGCCTCGTTGATCATGGCATCGATGCCATCGGCCGAAACATTGATGAACCGGTTCGCCAGCGACGAGACAAGACGCTCGAACTGACGGTTATAGGCAAGCGACGCTTCGGACTGCTTGCGAAGCGAGTTATCGAGCAGATACCCTTCATAGCAGGCGATACGGCCGTCATCGTCCCTGACGATTGCCGTAAAATCATAAACCCAGGCCGTTGTGCCGTCCTTGCGGAGCACGCGATATTCCTGCTCGAAGGAGGTTCTGTCCGGATCGGCTGAATAACGCTCAAGTTCTTCCTGTACCCGTTCGAGATCGTCCGGGTGGATCACCTCGACATAGTTCACCCTGCCGTCAGTGAAATCTTCCGGATCGTAACCGAACAAAAGGGAGACGTTGGGCGAAACATATTCGGCAGGAAGTCCCGGAACGTTGTTCCACCTGAAAACCGTCACGGGTCCTTCCAGAAACAGTTTCCGCTCCTGCTTCAGCCTCTCTTCGGCACGTTTTCGACAGCTTATATCCTGATGGGAACCGACCATCCTCAGCGGCTTGCCCGCTGCGTCGGTCTCGAAAACCTTTCCCCGGTCAAGCACCCATATCCAGTGGCCGTGCTTGTGCCGCATCCTCAGCTCTATTTCGTAGTAATCAGCCTCTCCGTTGAAATGCCGCGCAAGCAGCTCGCCTGATTTCAGGAAGTCGTCAGGATGGCAGAATGCTTCCCAGGTCTCTATGGTGACCGGTGCAATCTCATCGAGCTTGTAACCGATCATTTCAGCCCATCCGGCATTGACATAAACACTGCCGGTACGCATATCCCAGTCCCAGTATCCGGCTTTTGTGGCTTCGACAACCATATCAAAACGCCGAAGCATAGCCTTCATTTCGGCATGCTCAGCCTGCAGACGACAGAGTTCGCTCTCGCTCGTTCCGGCTGCAATAATAGAAGTATCGTCGTTCATCGTTCAGTTTTGCAATCAGAAAACCATCTTGACAGAAACACAACAGGACGCAGCGAAAGGACTTTTCCGTAGATATAAGACAATTTGAAGAATATACCAACACAACAAATAAAGACAACCCCGTTATATATAAAACGTATATGAATAATATATATACTCAATAACGCCATAAAAACCATTAACAGCATAGCAATCGAAACATTACCAAAGTACTCCGTTCCGCTCTTTTTTTTTTCAGGAATTTGCAATAACGATCCCTGCCATGGTTCTCTATAATAAAAAAGGGATATTTCAAAACGACCCGAACACCCGAAAAAAATCTCAATTTCACATCGCCACCGGAATCAAAGCCGACGTTACGCTGATCGAGGAACTAATCATAAGGACATTGCGTAGTCAATCAGGATAGCAGAGCGGACAACAATCAGAACAGGATCAACCGTTGCAGCGACTCCATGGATGATACTATTTACCACGTCAAAGGCATGCACTGCGCAAGCTGTGCCGCAATAATCACAAAGAAACTCTCTGAAACCGCAGGAATCGGAAAGGTCGATGTGAATCCTGCAACGGAAGAGGCAAAAATCACTTTCAGCGATAAACCTCTTTCCGACGATGAACTTAATGCCGTCGTAAGAAAATACGGCTATGAGCTTGTCAGTGAGAAAAGCGGAGCCGGATCTTCCGCAGCGGGCATCGGATCCGTAACCCTGACTTCAGGCAACGAATTGTTCGCCCACAAGGAGGAACAACTCGAACGCCAGAGAAAACTCGTCATGCGCTCGCTGCCTGCAGCCCTGCTTGTATTCCTTTTCATGATGTGGGATATCGCCGCATCGGCATTCAGCAGCCTGCCCCACATGCCTCTGTCCATGGAGGTTTTCAACGGCGTCACCATGATTCTTGCGGCGTTCTTCATTTTTCGCATCGGCACGCAGTTTCTCGACGGTATCAGGATGTTCTTGCGCCATAAAGTTGCCAACATGGATACGCTGATCGGCATCGGAACACTTTCGGCATTTACCTACAGCTCCATTGTCACGATTTTCCCCTCCCTCAGAGAACTGCTCGCACTGCCATCGCACACCTATTTCGATGTCACCATCGTCGTCATCGGATTCGTTCATCTCGGCAAATACCTGGAATCCCGATCGAGACTGAAAACCGGCGAAGCGATAGGCAGACTCGTCGGCCTCCAGGCAAAATCAGCAATAGTGCTCCGTAAAGGCGAGGAAATCGAGATTCCGGTAGAGGAAGTGAAAAAAGGAAATCTTCTGCTTGTCAAACCGGGAGCTAAAATTCCCGTTGACGGCATCATTGCAAAAGGCAGTTCCTCGATAGACGAATCGATGGTGACCGGCGAACCGTTTCCCGTTGACCGCAAAGAGGGCGACAAGGTAATGGCCGGCACGATTAACAGGCAGGGATCGTTCACCTTCACTGCCATGAAAGTCGGCAAGGAAACCCTGCTCGCCCGCATCATTGCCATGGTCGAAGAGGCGCAGGGCTCGAAAGCCCCGATTCAGAATATCGCCGATCGTATCGCAGCCGTTTTCGTGCCGGCGGTACTCGCGATTGCCGTATCAACCCTCATCGCATGGCTTATCCTGGGCTCATCGATCCTCGGGTTCCAGTCCGCGCTCCCCTACGCCGTCATGGGATTCGTGGGCATCCTCGTCATCGCCTGCCCCTGCGCGCTCGGCCTTGCCACCCCCACCGCCATCATCACGGGAATAGGGAAAGGGGCGCAAAACGGCATGCTTATCCGTAATGCAGAGAGCCTCGAACGCCTCAGCCGGGTCGATACCGTCGTGCTCGATAAAACCGGAACCATCACTAAAGGAGCTCCAACCCTCAGCGATACGATCTCGCTCGACAACGGCATAACGGCCGACGCCCTGCTTCAGTTAGCCGCCGGAGTGGAACGGTACTCCGAACACCCGCTTGGCGAAGCAATTGTCCGGGCAGCTAAATCAGAAAAGCTGGAACTGCCTGAAATGACCGCATTCGAGGCTTCCGAAGGTTTCGGCGTTAAAGCCATGCAGGGCGACGTTCAGGTGATGGTCAGAAAACCCGCCATGCAGGAAACCCTGCTGCCGGCTCTTCAAGCCTTGCTGGAGCAGGGAAAAACCGTCGTCATCGTGGAAATCGACCGGAAAGCGGCTGGAATCATAGCTCTTTCAGACTCGCTGAAAGAAGGAGCGAAAGAAGCCGTCGCTGCCATGAAAAAACAAGGAATGAGAATCGTCATGATGACCGGCGACAATCCTGCAGCGGCATCGCATATCGCTTCGCTTGCAGGAATCGACGAAGTGATCGCCGGAGTGCTGCCAACCGAAAAAGCCGCAAAAATCAAAAAGCTGCAGGATGAGGGAAACATTGTGGCCATGGCCGGAGACGGCATTAACGACGCTCCTGCCCTGGTCTGCGCAGACGTCGGGATCGCTATGGCCACCGGAACCGACATCGCCATGGAATCGGCCGGCATAACGCTCCTTAAAGGGGATATCCGCAAACTCCCGCAAGCCATCACGCTCTCCCGGGCCACAATGCGAATCATCCGGCAGAACCTGTTCTGGGCATTCATTTACAACATCGTCGGCATTCCCCTTGCGGCAGGGGCGCTCTATCCGGTTTTCGGCATCGTCCTCAATCCGGTTTTTTCCGGTATAGCCATGGCGGGAAGCAGCGTATCGGTCGTCAGCAACTCGCTTCGGCTGAAAACCATTAAACTCTGAACGAAACAGGCATATATGGAGAAATGATGCGCCACCTGTTTTCAATCCTCTGGTGCCTGGTCATATTGACCGGCAGCAGCGTAGGGCTTTACAGCGCACCTATGCCAGCCATCGGTCAAATGACGATACGGGGAACCATCGAAGAGGTAACCTGGCAGCCGGACAAATTCATAAAAGCATCTTACATCGTCCGCGACGGCAAAAGGCACTATGCATCGGGCTCTCCGGGTAAGGATCGTACTTTTCCGGCTCATTACGGCATCATGCTCGTAAGGACGCGGGTGACGAACGAAGATGGTGCCGATCCTGAATATTCCCATGCAAGCAGCAAGCCTCTCCGCGTCGTCATCAACCACGCTCAAAACGACGGATTTCTGAAAAAAGGAATGAGAATTGCCGTTTATGGATACAGGGTCCGTGGGGACGAAGGCGGCGACTGGCACTATTACTGAAAAATAGCGATACTGCGGCAGCCTGCAAGGTAATCGGACTTACCGGGCAATAAAAAAGGCGGCTACGGAACCTGCCGTAACCGCCTTTAACGTCGGGGTGGCGGGACTCGAACCCACGACCTCTGCGTCCCGAACGCAGCACTCTACCATCTGAGCCACACCCCGAAAACTTTTTTTCCTGCGCCCTTGGACAGACTCGAACTGCCGACCTTTGGTTCCGGAAACCACTGCTCTATCCACTGAGCTACAAGGGCACGCTGAGTCAACCGACGCCGATTGTATCAGGGTTTTGAAGATATAAAATTCGACCCTATCGCACAACTTTTTTCCCGAGAAAAATCAGTTCTCCCGTCCCTCTGCTTTCAGAATCGCCTCCGCGGCAAGATTTGCGCTCATGACCGCGCCGCCCATAGAATCGTAGTAGAGCTGGCGGGAAAAACCCCCGGCAATAAACAGATTGCGAACCGGAGTTGCCTGCGTCGGGCGGTACTGCTCCATATTCGGCAGGGGCGCATAGACGGAATTCGGTATTTTCACCAGGGTTGATTTAAGCACTTTCGCCCCATCGGTCTGGTAAGGATAACAGGAACGGACACTGAGATCGACCTGCCGGATAATCTCTTCCCTGGAAAGCCGCATGAGATCGCGGGCGGGCGCAACGCAGAACTCGAAGCGGGTCATGCCCTCGAACGGTTTTCCACGAAGCGTCCGGTACTCCGGGGTTGTGCGGGCAAGATCGGCATATACCGGAATGATGCCGTCGGGACTGAAGAGCACATTGTCATCCTGTACGATCTGCCGATCATACCAGATCTGGACGGAAATGACCGGAACGCCTTCGAGATTCGAAAGTCCTCCGAAAAAACGGTCATGCTGTTTGAGCCCGGCAGGAAGCACCCTGTTGAGCGTGTGGATCGGAAGAGCCGAGAGATAGTAGTCCGCAGTAAGGATTTCTCCGTTCCGGAGCTGTACTCCTCTGATCTCCCCTCCGTCGAAAAGCAGTTCATCGACAGCGGTTCTGTTCCTGAAAACCGCGCCGCGGGAGATCGAGTAATCGAGAAGGGGCTGATGGAGATACTCCTGGGGAGATCCTTTCAGAAACCCCATGCAGGAAGAATCCGGTATGCGATAGAAGGTTTCGGTAACATCGAGAATGATCTTCGCGGAAATTTCCTCGGGAGGAATGAACTTCAGCGCAAGCGA
The DNA here is from genome assembly GCF_036528655.1 of Chlorobium sp. Classification (GTDB taxonomy): domain Bacteria; phylum Bacteroidota; class Chlorobiia; order Chlorobiales; family Chlorobiaceae; genus Chlorobium. Next base: position 380,599 of record NZ_JAIGND010000030.1, on the reverse strand, counting down.
CATCGGCCTGAACATTTTCTCCATGAGCCGTTTTCCGAACCGCTTCTGTTCGGCCCATTCGGCAAAGGTGAGATGATCCTGGGTCGGCGGATAACCGGACTGCTTCAGGGCGAGAGGTATAAGCGAACGGGAAAACGAAGCCATCTCGCCGAAAGAAAAATAACCGTTTCTGACAATGGCCGGCAGCAGATGGAGCGGGCTTGGAAGATCCCAGGTATTGAAGGTGAAGCGCTTGCCTCCTTCGAGCGTATAGGTAAGCTGATGATCTTTCCAGAGAACCGCATGATAGCTCCTGATCTCCTTCATCAGATCGTAAAGCACGTCGTAGGCACCGAAAAAGCAATGGGTTCCCGACTCTATCCAGTCGCCCTCCTCATCTTTCCACGCCGAAACCTTGCCTCCGTATATATCTCTCTTTTCCAGTACCCTGACCTGCAGCCCTCTGTCCGTCAGTCGTTTTGCGGCCGTAAGACCGGCAAGACCGCCGCCGAGTATCAGTACCGTTTTTTTATCTGAACTCATGATAATGCGTTTCTCGTTTAACCTCACCGGCAGGGAAAAACGGCCTCAGACCGCAAACCTTCCCTCCATCGCCCGTGAAAGCGTTGCTTCGTCAATAAACTCGAGCTCTGCACCGACAGGAATGCCGCGGGCGATCTTCGTGACGGCAATGCCGTACGGCTTGAGCAGTCTGCCGATATACATCGAGGTGGTTTCCCCTTCGACCGTAGGGTTGAGCGCCAGCACTACCTCCCTGACAGGATTTTCTTCGCAGGTTTTTTTTTCAAAGCGGACAAGCAGTTCATGGAGCCTGATATCGTCAGGCCCTATACCGTCAAGAGGAGATATAAGACCATGAAGCACATGGTACTGCCCCTTGTAATGTCCTGTTTTTTCAAATGCAAGTACATCGGCAGGAGATTCGACCACACAGATAACCGTACGGTCGCGGGCCGTGCTGCGGCAGATATGGCATGGGTCTGCGTCACGATCGGTAACATTCTGGCATACCGAGCAGCGTACGACTTTTTCCTTGATATCGACAAGCGCTCGGGCCAGCGTTTCGGCTGCGGTCCTCGGCTGCTGCAGGATGTACATTGCAAGACGCTGGGCGGTTTTACGCCCTATGCCCGGCAGTTTTGAAAACTCCTCAATCAGTGTTTCTATTGCCGCCGACGTATACCGCATGAAATGCTATTTACCGAGGTTCATGTTCTTAAGGATATCCGCGGGATTGATCATGCCTCCGGCCGCTTTGGATATCTCCTCCTGGGCAAGCGCCGCCGAAGCATCGAGAGCGTTGTTGACCGCTGCGATCACCAGATCCTGCACCATCTCGACATCGTCGAGGATATCGGGATCGATGGAAAGCGAAAGCAGTTTCTGCTTGCCGCTCACGCTGACCTTCACCATACCGCCGCCGGACTCGCCATGCGCAACAAGTTTTTCAAGCTGATTCTGCACATCCTGCATTTTCTCGCCGGCTTTCTGAATCTGCTTCATCATATCGCCTAAATTCGGCATACCCATCGTTCGGAGTTCCTTATTACAATAGTTTCGTTTACTTCCACGGTTAATGCACTGCAGACCTCACTTCCTGCGCAGAGCCAGATAGATTTTTTCGAGAATATCTGCTGTGGTGAGCTTGTACTTGTCAAGCAGCTCATCGGGTTTGCCCGACTCGCCGAACCGATCCTCGACGCCCACCATCTCGATCGGCACCGGTATGTTGCGGGCGCAGACACCAGCGACGGCATCTCCCAGGCCGTTATGGATCTGATGCTCTTCCGCAGTCACTATGGCGCCGGTATCGTTGGCGGCGCGGACAATGGCCAGGGTATCTATCGGCTTGATGGTGTGCATGTTGATCACCCGTACGCCTACGCCTTCTTTTTCAAGAATAATGGCGGCTTCGAGGGCTTTCCATACCATGATGCCGCAGGCTATGACCGTGACATCACTGCCTGGATGCAGCTCGATGGACTTGCCGATCTCGAATCCATCCTCGTCGAGCGTGAAATCAGGCACGTTCGGCCGTCCGAAACGGAAATAGAGCGGTCCTTCGTGCTTTGCGATCGCTCTTGCCGCACGTTTGGTTTCGCTGTAGTCGCAGGGCACCACAACGGTCATCCGCGGAAGTCCGCGCATGAGACCGATATCCTCGAGAATCTGATGGGTCGCGCCGTCTTCGCCGAGCGTCAGACCGGCGTGCGAAGCGCAGATCTTCACATTGAGGTTCGAATAGCATACCGACTGACGGATCTGGTCGTAAACCCTACCGGTCGCGAAAACGGCAAAACTTGCCGCAAAAGGAATTTTTCCGGTCGTTGCAAGACCAGCCGCCATGGAAATCATGTTGGCTTCGGCAATACCTGTCTGGAAAAAACGGTCGGGAAATGCATCGCGAAACCGGTTCATATTAAGCGAACCGGTCAGATCGGCACACAGCCCGACGACAGCGCTGTTCTCGCGTCCGATCTCAAGCAGAGCTTCGCCGAATCCGGTACGGGTAGCCTTGTTCCCCCGCGAAACATAGTGAAGGGGTGCCGCGTCGATGTTATTTTCTCCCATTAATTCCAGAATAACTTAAATTTAAAAAAGCAGTTCCGCCCGGCATCAATTGAATCCATAGAGAAAAACTCCGGACATCATGGCAAAAGTTGAATATAAGCATACAGAAATAGCGGTAAAAAAACAATTAGGGCAGAACTTTCTCACCGACCGGAATATCCCGAAAAAAATCGTCAGAATTTCGGAAGCCGAAGATGCTGATCGCATCCTTGAAATCGGTCCGGGCTTCGGCGCGCTGACCAGGGAAATCAGGGAAATCGTTCCTTCGTTCACGGTTGTCGAAAAAGATCCGAAACTCGCGGCATTCATCCGTTCCGAATACCCCGAACTTACCGTCATCGAAGCCGATTTCCTGAAAACCGACCTGCAGGCTCTTGCTGGAAGCGGCAAGCTGTGCGTTCTCGGAAATATCCCCTACTCGATAACAAGTCCGATCCTCTTCAAGCTGCTTGAAAACCGGAAGAGTATTAGCCGGGCCACGCTCATGATGCAGCACGAAGTTGCCATGCGTATCGTCGCTGAACCTTCCACCAGGGATTACGGCATCCTTGCCGTACAGCTGCAGGCTTTCTTCGACGTCAGATACTGCTTCAAGGTTGGGCGCAAGGTGTTCAGGCCGCAACCGGGAGTGGACAGCGCGGTCATCACCCTGAAACCGAAAAAAGATGTACCGCTCGCCGATCCTGAAGGGTTCAGTCGCTTTGTGCGGTGCGCTTTCCGTCAGCGCCGCAAAACGCTCCTGAACAACCTCAAGGATGATTACAACCTTGAGCAGACCTCGAATGAAACACTTGCGCTGCGTGCCGAAGCGCTCACTGTAGATGATTTTTTCAGGTTGTTCCATTCGATCACCAAAAAAGATCCGCAATGCCGATCGATCCGCAGAACGAACAAAAACGGCAGAGAAACCTCAACAATTGTTGATTGTCCGTAAATCGATTTTTTGTTAAAATGAAGTTTAGGTAATTTCACCATCTGAAAGTGCAGATCCGAAACAGCCACAGAAAACCCGGTTTCTCCGCCGTTCTGCCTGTTCAATGCTGTTCCTGCTGACAGATTCTCCCTGCATGTCACCAACAACCTTAGAAATTCAAGGGGGTTACTCGTATGTCGCATTCCTACAATACCGTATTCAAACAGTCGATCGAGCAGCCGGAAGAGTTCTGGGGCAACGCCGCATCGGAACTTCACTGGTACAAAAAATGGGATTCCGTGCTGGATTCCTCGAACCCGCCGTTTTACCGCTGGTTTTCAGGAGGCAGAACCAACACATGCTACAACGCGCTTGACCGCCATGTCGACGAAGGGCGGGGCAACCAGCTTGCCGTCATATACGACAGCCCGGTCACCGGCACAAAGGAACGCTATACCTACAGGGAGTTTCGCGATATCGTAGCGCTCTTTGCCGGAGCGCTGCAGTCAAGAGGGGTACGCAAAGGCGATCGGGTCATCATCTACATGCCGATGATTCCCGAAGCGGTGGTCGCCATGCTGGCCTGTGCGAGAATCGGTGCGATTCATTCGGTGGTTTTCGGTGGATTCGCCTCGCACGAACTTGCCGTAAGGATCGACGACTGCAAACCAAAAGTGATTATCTCCGCATCGTGCGGCATTGAACACGGCCGGGTTGTGGACTACAAACGTCTGCTCGACTTCGCTATCGAGCTCGCCCACTTCAAGCCGGAAATCTGCATCATCAAGCAGCGGGAGCAGCTGAAAGCGGAACTGAACGAAGAGCGCGACCTCACCTGGAAGCAGTCGCTGCTCGGCGCTGAACCTGCGCAATGCGTTCCTGTCGAATCGGGCGATCCGCTCTATATCCTCTACACGTCAGGCACGACGGGACAGCCGAAAGGCATCGTGCGCGACAACGGCGGCCACATGGTAGCCATGAAATGGTCGATGGAAAACGTCTACAACGTCAAGCCCGGAGAGGTATACTGGGCGGCAAGCGACGTCGGCTGGGTGGTAGGCCACTCCTATATCGTCTATGCCCCTCTTCTGCACGGCTGCACCTCGCTGATCTTCGAAGGAAAACCGGTCGGCACGCCGGATCCCGGAACCTTCTGGAGAATCGTCAACGAGTATTCTGTATCGGTGCTGTTCACCGCCCCGACCGCCTTCAGGGCCATCAAAAAAGAGGACCCGAAAGGCATGCACATAAAAAAATACGACATCTCCAGTCTGCGCACCCTCTTCCTTGCCGGAGAGCGCGCAGACCCGGACACGGTGAAATGGGCCGAGGAGAAGCTGCAGGTACCGGTCATCGACCACTGGTGGCAGACCGAAACCGGCTGGGCTATCGCCGCGAACTGCCAGGGCATTGAACCCGGACCGGTAAAATACGGTTCGGCATCGAGAGCCGTTCCCGGTTATGACGTCCAGGTGGTGAATCAGGAGATGCAGCAGCTGCCCGCCGGACAGATGGGCGACATCGTCGTCAAACTTCCTCTTCCCCCCGGCACCATGCTGACTATCTGGAAGGCGGACAACCGGTTCGTGGAAAATTACATGACCAGTTTTCCCGGCTACTACCAGACCAGCGACGCCGGGTATATCGACGAAGACGGCTACATTCACATCATGTCGCGCACGGACGACATTATCAACGTTGCCGGGCACCGCCTCTCGACAGGAGCAATCGAGGCCGCTCTGTGCGAACACCCCGACGTAGCCGAAAGCGCGGTGATAGGCGTGAAGGACGACCTGAAAGGCGAAGTTCCTCTAGGATTCCTGGTACTGAAAGCCAACGTCGATACGCCTGAAAACCAGATCATCAGGCATGTGATCGAATACGTACGCGAGAACATCGGACCCGTCGCCTCCTTTAAACATGCCGTCATCGTCAACCGGCTGCCGAAAACCCGTTCGGGTAAAATTCTGCGCGGCACCATGCGGAAAATCGCCAACAGCGAGGAATATGCCATGCCGGCAACGATCGACGATCCGACGATTCTCGATGAAATCAGGGTGGCGCTGCAAACTATAGGATACGCCGTAAACAGCAAGCCCGTAACAAAAGAAGCATGATCAAGAAAATCGACCATATCGCAATCGCCGTCCGGGACCTCGACAGCGCACTCGAAACGTTCCGAAACGTTCTCGGGTGCGCCCCTGAGGCCATTACCGTCGAAGAGGTTCCCTCGGAAAAGGTTCGGGTCGCATTCATACCTCTGGGCGAAACAAAAATAGAGCTGCTCCAGCCGCTTGCAGACGACAGCCCGATTTCGAAGTTCCTGCAGAAAAACGGAGACGGAATGCACCATATCGCCCTTGAGACTGACGATCTGGAACAAGAGACACGGAGAATCACGGCTCTGAACCTCAGCACCCTTGGGGCACCCAAAGATGGGGCAGGAGGTAAAAGCATCGTTTTTCTTCACCCGAAGGAGACCAACAGGGTACTGATCGAATTCACCGAACACAAATCGTAACCTAACCTGAAAGAACGTTTAGTGCCTACTGTGGAACATTTTTATCTGCCGTTCGAGAAAAGAGAGGGTTTCAGCTATACTCGCGAAGCTCTGGAAGCGCTGACCGAGTACGAAAAATATCAGCTCTCCTTTCACCCCGAACGCCCCAAATACCTCGATTATCTCTCCGTTTTCGAACAGCCGGAAGAGTGCCTGCAGAGCGACGAACACGGAAGCTGCGTCATCCAGACCCACCGGGCAGCAATCCGGTCGGGAGAATCTCTCCTGCCGGTCATGCTTATCGGACAGCAATCCGGTCCGACGTCGGACTTCGGGCTCATGAAAACGCTCATGAAGGATCCTGCCGGCGTGAGCCGATGGAACCACGGCATGCCCACTCCTGCAGCATTCCGCAAAGCCATCGAGGCCATCAGGACAGCCGAAGAGGAAAACCGTATCATTGTCACTATTGTCGATACGGCAGGGGCCGACCCGACGGAAGAGTCGGAAGCGGGAGGAATCGCATGGAAAATCGGCCGTTGCATGCAGGCCCTTGCCGAAGCGACGGTTCCCACCCTTTCGGTGATCGTCAACAGAGGATGCAGCGGCGGGGCTATCGCACTCACAGGATGTGATGTCGTGCTTGCCATGGAATACGCCACCTATCTGGTCATTTCTCCGGAAGCATGCTCATCCATCCTCTTCCGGACTCGCGACAAGGCTGGCCTGGCCGCGGAAATTTCCCAGATTACAGCCAGAGAGGCTCTGAAAAACGGTATCGTTGACGATCTGATCGCTGAACCGGAGGGACCTGCGCACCGTTTCAGGGAAGCCGCCATGGAATCCTTCCGGAATGCCGTATCCGCACAAGTCCGTAAACTCGGCGCAATTGCTCCCGGCGAGGTATTCGAAAAGAGAATGCAGCGATGGGAAAAAATCGGGCAATGGAATACCATCAGCGAAGAAGATATCCTTTCGTTCGAAAAACAGGTCTCTTACTTCATTCCAAAACCTGAAAAAGTCCTTTTCGTAGCACGGCACAAGAAATGCACAGACAGCGAAGGCAACAAGGTCCACGATCCTGTGCTCTATTCGAAACTGCTGGCCGACAGTTTCGTCTGCTCGACCTGCGGACATCGCTATGTCCGTCTGACGGCGCACGACTACGTCGATCTTGTGCTCGATAAAGGATCCTTCCGCGAGCACCCCGAAACCCGCTACATCGTCGACCGCGACATTCTGGAATTTCCCGACTACGAGCAGAAGATCCAGGAAGCGCGACGCAAAACCGGCGCCGCATCTTCGTTCATAACAGGAGACGGAACCATCGAAGGGATCGGCGTCGTTTTCTGCGCAACCAACTTCAACTTTCTCGGCGGATCCTTCTGCATGTCCACCGGCGAGAAAATCCGGCGTGCCGCAGCAATCGCAGTCGCCGAAAAAAAGCCGATCATCATCCAGGCGGGCGGCGGAGGCGCAAGAATGCATGAAGGCTGTTCATCGATGGTCAGTCTTCCAAAACTCCATGTCGCCATTTCAAGTGTCGAGAAGGCCGGACTGCCGGTCATAACCATTGTCACCGATCCCACGCTCGGCGGAGTTGCCATCGGTTTTGCTGCAAGGGGCTTGCGCATATTCGAGCATAACGCCGGCAACATCGGCTTTTCGGGAAAACGGGTCATCGAACAGTACACCGGCAGACGAACTTCAAGGGATTTCCAGACCACATGGTGGCTGAAGCAGAAAGGCTATGCCGATATGACCGCCCTGCCGACCGGGATGAAAAGCAAAATCGCCGAACTGCTGCGTCGTCTTGCGGCAACGCCGGTATTCAGGGCTCAATGAACCCTCAACATGTTCAGTAAACTACAATCATGACATCTACCACCGGTAAACCGCTGTTTCAGGACTTTCCCCCTGTCAGCTGGGAAGAATGGAAAACCAGGGCAACAGCCGATCTCAGGGATACCCCCTATGACCGTATCAGGTGGAGCACTCCTGACGGGTTCGTTCTTGAACCCCGATATGCCAGAGACCATATGCTCACGCCTCCCGGATTCAGCGTCGAAAAATCGCAAAACCGCTGGAACAACTGCCGACGCATCCCTGTAACCGACTGCGGGACGGCAAACCGCGATGCCATTGCCGCGCTGTCGGAAAATACCGCAGCGATTGAATATTTTATTTCCAGTTCCGATCTCTGCAGCAAAGAAAACCTTGAACTGCTGTTCAAGGGCATTCATATCCCTGCCGCGGGTATCTATCTTTCAGGATCCGTCGGAGACCCTGTCAGACTGCTGGAAAACCTTGCTTCAATACCGGGATTCAGTGAAAACGACGGATCTCTCCTGACGGAGCCGCCCCGGAACTCTCAAGGGCTGTTCCTTGCGGCGCTACCCATGCCGGCATTCCGCTTTCTGCCGGTCGATACCGTACCCTGGCATGATCGCGGCGCAACGCCATCACAGGAAATCGCGCTCGCACTGGCCGGAGTGAGCGATCTCATGCACCGGTTTACCGGAGAAGGCGAAAATCCGGAACGCATCGCTGCCGCCATCGAGATCGTCATGGCAGCCGGATCCAGCCACTTTCCGGAACTTGCAAAACCAAGAGCGCTCCGATCGCTGCTCCCCTTCGTACTGAAGGCTTATGGAGCCGCTGAAACCTCTGCCGTCAGGCTTTTCGCCAGAACCTCAGCAAAAAACATCTCACTGCTCGACCCGTTCACCAACGTACTCAGACAGACAACCGAAGCGGTATCGTCCATTCTTGGCGGATACGACACCCTTCAGATAGACCCGTTCGACAGCGGCATTTCAGTTCCCCGAAACGATGCCGAACGCATCTCGTCAAACGTCCATCTCATCCTCAGCGAAGAGTGCTTTCTTGACCGCGTCAGCGATCCGGCGGCCGGCTCGTACTATATTGAAACCCTGACCGCAGAACTGGCAGCGTCAGCCTGGAAATACTTCAGTGAGATCGAAGCCGCCGGAGGACTTGCCGAAGCAATACGCAAGAACATGGTATCCGATACCGTAGCACAAGCTGCATCCAGAGAAAAAAAGAACGTCGAAAACCGGAAAAAAAACCTGATAGGCGTAAACCGCTACCTCTGGCCTCTTACTGCGGCGCAGGAAAAGCATCTCGAAGAATTGCAGAAAGCTGCGGAAACATCCCCGCAAGCCAGCCTGACTGCATCCTTCGAACTGCTCCGGCTCAGGACCGAGCGACACCGGTTGCAGACGGGCTCCATACCTTCCGTCTTCATCTGGCTCTCGGGCGATCCGTCAATCGGTTTCAGGCAGGCCGCATTTACGGAAGACTTTTTCCTGTGCGGAGGATTCGACATTGCCGGAACCGCCATGCTTGACGCCGTCCGGGCATCCTGCGACACCGCTCTCGAAAACAGCCCGGCTATCGTTGCTCTCTGCATCGCCGAAAAGAATCCGGTGCCCGCCGCAGAACTGATCTGCCGGACTATCAGGGAACTACAGCCCGGAACTATCATCGTCATGGCAGGAAAACCGCCGGAAGAGCACGAACAATTGCTCGCCGCGGGTCTTGACAGTTTCATCCATACAGGGGTGAATGTTGCTGCCATGCTGCAATCGTACCACATTAAAACCGGAATACAATGAGACCGGACTTTTCCGCCATCGATATCTTTTCCGAACAAACCGGAATACCGGAGCTTGCCGCTCCCCGGCATAAGCAAACATGGACGACAGCCGAAGGCATCGACATCAGATCCCTCTACGACGCCGATGACAATAAAGATGCCGGGCACCTGCATTTCGCTCCGGGATTTCCCCCCTTTGCCGGAGGCCCGTATACAACCATGTACACGACGCGGCCATGGACTATCCGCCAATACGCCGGATTTTCAACCGCCGAAGAGTCGAACGCCTTTTACCGCAAAAACCTTGCCGCAGGCCAGAAAGGGCTTTCGGTAGCGTTCGATCTTCCAACACATCGCGGTTACGATTCAGATCACCCCCGGGTGGTCGGCGATGTAGGAAAAGCCGGTGTGGCCGTCGATTCGGTGGAGGATATGAAAATCCTTTTCAACCAGATACCCCTCGGCGACATTTCCGTGTCCATGACCATGAACGGCGCCGTACTTCCTGTCATGGCCTTCTACATCGTGGCCGCCGAAGAACAGGGAGTTGCGCCCGACAAGCTCAGCGGCACCATTCAGAACGACATCCTCAAGGAGTTCATGGTACGCAACACCTACATCTACCCGCCGGAACCCTCGATGCGCATCATCGGCGACATCTTCCGGTACACCAGCCGGAACATGCCGAAATTCAACTCCATCAGCATTTCCGGATACCACATGCAGGAAGCGGGAGCCACGGCGGATCTCGAACTCGCATACACGCTGGCCGACGGGCTTGAATACATCCGCACCGGCCTGAAGGCCGGGCTCGACATTGATGCATTCGCGCCGCGCCTCTCGTTCTTCTGGGCGGTCGGCATGAACTACTTCATGGAAATCGCCAAGCTGCGCGCGGCAAGAATGCTCTGGGCGAAAATCGTGAGTTCATTCAATCCGAAAAGCCCGAAATCGCTGATGCTGCGCTCGCACTGCCAGACTTCGGGCTGGAGTCTTACCGAGCAGGATCCATTCAACAATATCACCCGCACCTGTGTAGAAGCGCTCGCTGCCGCACTCGGCCATACCCAGTCGCTGCACACCAACGCGCTCGACGAGGCTATCGCGCTCCCTTCTCCATTTTCGGCAAGGATCGCGCGCAACACGCAGCTCTACCTGCAGGAAGAGACAGACATCACCCGCTGCATCGACCCCTGGGCCGGATCGCACTATGTCGAGCACCTTACTGGCGAACTCGCCGGAAAAGCCTGGAAACTCATAGAAGAAATCGAAGAAGCCGGAGGAATGGTAAAAGCCATCGAGCGCGGCATACCAAAACTGCGCATCGAAGAAGCTGCAACACGCAAACAGGCCCGTATCGACAGCGGAGAGGATATCATTGTCGGAGTCAACGGGTTCACCACATCGAGCAGAACCGACATCGAACTGCTTGAAGTCGACAACACCCTCGTGCTCCGCCAGCAACTTGATCGACTGCAGATGATGCGCGCGGAAAGAGACGGGGCATCGGTAGACGCTGCCCTGCAGGCCATCGAAACCTGCGCAGCCGATGGCCGGGGCAACCTGCTCGAACTCGCGGTCGATGCCGCAAGAAAAAGGGCAACGCTCGGAGAAATTTCTTCAGCATGCGAAAAAGTCTTCGGGCGTTACCGGTCAACCATAAGGCTCAATACCAACGTCTACCGCTCGCAGATGCACAACAACACCCTATTCCAGGAAGCGAGGGAACTTGCCGACAGGTTCGCCGCGCTCGACGGTCGCAGGCCGCGCATCATGGTGGCCAAGGTCGGTCAGGACGGACACGACCGCGGCGCCAAGGTGATCGCTGCCGGATTTGCCGACATCGGCTTCGACGTCGATATAAGCCCCCTCTTTCAGACACCGGAAGAGGTAGTGGAACAGGCGCTCGACAACGACGTGCATCTCATCGGCATATCGAGCCTTGCCGCCGGCCACAAGACCCTCATACCGAAAATCATAGAGGCCCTGAAAACCGCAAAACGTGAAGATATTCTCGTCATAGCCGGAGGAATCATTCCCGAACGCGACCACGAATTCCTCATCAGTCAAGGCGTCGCCGGCATCTTCGGACCTGGAACCGTGATTGCGGAGGCTGCCATACGCATTCTCGGAATGCTGATCGAACGGTTCGAGGATGCCTGAAGGCATTGAAACGTCCATGCCGGAAAAAAGGAAACCATACGAACCCGGCGTCGACGAGATTGTGGCGGGAATCCTGGAAGGAAACCGCAGAATGCTCAGCCGGGCCATCACGCTCGTGGAATCGACAAAACCGGAACACGAGTCGAAAGCGCACGAGGTGCTCGACCGCTGTCTTGCAGTAAAAAGGGAAACCATCCGCATCGGCATAACAGGATCGCCGGGAGCAGGCAAAAGCACCTTTATCGAATCGCTCGGCAAAGAGATCATAGCAGAGGGGCTCCGTCTTGCAGTGCTCGCCGTTGACCCCAGCAGCAGCCGTTCAGGCGGCAGTATCCTCGGCGACAAGGCACGCATGGAAACGCTCGCCGCGCATCCGGAAGCGTTCATCCGGCCAACGGCCTCCTCGGGACATCTCGGCGGAACATCGCCGAAAACACATGAAGCCATAGTGCTGTGCGAAGCCGCAGGATTTGATGTGGTAATCGTGGAAACCGTAGGGGTCGGTCAGTCGGAAATCACGGTAGATTCGATGGTGGATTTCATTCTCCTGCTCATGCTCCCGGGATCGGGCGACGAACTGCAGGGAATCAAACGCGGCATCATGGAAATCGCCGACGCAATAGCAGTCACCAAAAGCGATGGCGCACAGGAACCGCTTGCGCTGGTATCGAAAGCCGATTCCGAAGCCGCTCTGCGTATGCTTCCCCCTAAACACCGTTTCCATGAACGCAGAGTGTTTCTCACCTCGTCCGTTACCGGAAAAGGCATTGGCGAGGTGTGGAAGGAGATCCGCGAATCCGTCGCCTCCATGCGCAGCCGGAACATCCTGCAGGCACGCAGGAAGGAACAGTTGAAGAAGCTGCTCTATACCTCGCTTGAATCCATGCTCAAAACCCGCTTCTTCAGCAGCCGGGCCGTGCATGCAATGCTGCCCGGCATAGAGCAAAAGGTTCTTTCAGAGAACCTCAGCCCTTTCAGCGGGGCAAAAGCCCTGCTCGAAGCGTTTCAGAACAGAACCTGACGCAAAAAGAAGTCACCCGGAGTTATCCTCCTGCGCCTTGAGCCTCATAGCGCCTGAGGTGAAATGAGCTCCCCGCACTGAAGTTTCATTCCTGCTCCCCGATAAACTCCTTCTCGTCGTTTTTGACGATCAGCACCGGGCAATTGGCTTTCCTCACCACGGTTTCGGCAACGCTGCCCATTATCAGGCGGCTCAGTCCTTTCTTGCCGTGCGAGCCCATGATGATGAGATTCACATCGAGGTCGGCGGCTTTTTCAAGGATAACGTCGGCAGGATTGCCGATCTCCACCGTGCTCTCGACCTTGAGCCCTTCGTCGAGCAGTCCCTGCTTCAGCGCATCGAGATCCTCTGTGGAGGCTTTTTCAAGATCCTCTTCGAGAGGAATATAGTTCAGAGAGAGGTCCACTGCCATAGGTCGCGGCTCGACCACATTGAGCAGGAACATCGATGCGCCCATACTTACGGCAAATTCATGCGCATAACGCACGGCTTTCTTCGAAGCATCCGAAAAATCCACCGGGCAGAGAATGGTTCTGATCTTGAACATGACTGTTACGTGTTTAGGATTCCTTGTAAGGCATCGAGCTTCTGTTCTCTAAAAAAGGCCTGATCAGATCGATAGGAAGCGGAAAAATGGTTGTAGAATTTTTATCCCCCGCAATATCCTGCAAGGTCTGGAGATAACGCAGCTGGAGCGCTCCCGGTGTCGCGGAAATGATAGCCGCGGCTTCGGCAAGGCGCTGCGAAGCCTGAAACTCGCCTTCGGCATTGATAATCTTCGAACGGCGTTCGCGCTCGGCTTCTGCCTGCTTGGCCATTGCGCGACGCATCTCTTCGGGGAGATCGATCTCTTTCACTTCGACCTTGCCCACCTTGACACCCCATGGAGAGGTATCCTTGTCGAGAATTGTCTGGATACGCTCATTGATCTCGTCGCGCTCCGAAAGCAGGTTGTCCATTTCGCCCTGACCGCATACGCTGCGCAAGGTCGTCTGTGCAAGCTGGGAGGTTGCAAAATGAAAATCCTCGACGTCCACGATCGCCTTGACGGGTTCAAGAACCCTGAAATACACGACCGCGCTCACCTTGACCGAAACGTTATCCCTTGTAATGATATCCTGAGGAGGCACATCGAGCGTCACGGTACGCAAATCGACGCGCACCATCTTGTCAAGACCCGGTATAAGGATAATGATTCCGGGCCCCTTCGCTCCAAGAAGCCTTCCCAGACGAAACACGACTGCCCGCTCGTACTCGCGGATAACCTTTACCGATGACACCACAAATGCCAGCAGCAGCATGAAAATGGTCAGAAAATTGAATGTCAGCATAGTAGTTCAACCCTGTTTAGTAGTTACATGAACCTGAAGGCCCTTGACCTCTTTAACGAAAACATGCGTACCCGAAGGAATATGGCTGTCCGAAACGGCATCCCACAACTCGCCGTGAAGAAAGACCTTTCCGGCCAGGTCGGGCGAAATATCGCGAAAAACCGTTGCCGATTCCCCGATCATACCTTCCGTTCCTGAAACCTGACGACGAGCCGCAGACCTGGCGACAACCCACAGAATGCCGCCAACGGCAGAAGCAAAGACAAGAAAAACAGGCAGAAAAACAAGAAAAGAAAGCTCTATACCCGTGCCTGGCGTACTGAAAAGCATAAGCGAACCGGCAAAGAGGGCAATGAGGCCCGCTATGGCAAACAGGCCCCCGCTTGTAACAAACAGCTCAAGACCGATAAAGATCGCAGCCAGAACAATCAGAATGATTCCTGTTATGTTGACCGGAAGCATCTGCATGGCATAAAGACCGAGTATCAGTGAAATAGCCCCTGCTACACCGGGAAAAACGGCTCCGGGATTGGAGAGCTCGAAGTAAATCCCGGCAAGACCGGCCAGAAAAAAAATGTAGGCGAGATTTGGGTCGGCAAGCATCATAAGCGCCTTTTCCTGAAACGCAGGTTCGATCCTTTCGACAACTGCCCGAGCTGTCTCTATCGTCACTTCACCGCCGGCGGTTTTTACACGCTTTCCATCTATCGCTCTGAAAAGTGCCTGCCTGTCGGCCGCAACCACATCGATAACGCCCGCAGCGAGAGCCTCCTGAGCACTTGATGCCCTGCTTTCCTGAACCGCCTCTTCAGCCCAGCGGGAATTCCTGCCGCGCTCTTCGGCAAGGCTTCTGGCAAAAGCCGCCAGATCGCTGGCTGCCTTCTTGCTCATCACGTCGCTCTCTTTATCGCCTCCCCCCATACCTACAGGATGCGCTGCCCCTGTTTCCGTCCCCGGAGACATGGCAGCAACGTGAGCCGACAGCATCAGAAGAGCTCCTGCCGAGGCAGCCTGCGAACCCGAAGGTGAAACATACACAATAACCGGAATTTTCGAAGCCATGAGATCCTGAACCATTTCGCGGAGCGAACTCACCAGCCCTCCCGGAGTATCGAGTTCAACAAGAAAAGCATGGGAACCGTCAGCCTGGGCCTTGTCGAGGGCGCGTGAAAAATACTGCGCACTCGCCGGATTCACCGATCCCTTCAACTCTATGCTCGAGACCCTCTTTTCCGAAGCATCTGCCTCCACGGCAGCAAAAAACAAAACCTGTAAAAGCAAAGCGGAAGAGAACAATCGGCACAATCCTGTTAAAAGCCTGCCTGAAACATTCATAATCAATGTCGGAAATATTCCCTGATAAGTGTATCTGCTATTAATATAATAAACTAAACAGGCTTCAACGTTCCCCCATCATCCGTTATCCATCAGAAAAAACGGTTGAACGCACATACCCGTGACGGAATCAGCCCGATACACATTACCATCATGTGCTTAACGAAACTAATGCCGGTGTGTATTTGTTTTTTCTCTCGATAACGATGAACACATATTGCAGAATAACTCATAATACAAATACTTATGTACTTCGATCCTCTATATTTTTTGTTTGCTCTTCCGCCCATGCTGCTTGGCCTCTGGGCGCAATTCAGGGTAAAATCCGCATTCAGCAGATACGCTCAGGTACGCACCCGGACAGGCATCAGCGGTGCGCAGGCTGCCCGGAAGCTTCTTGACAGGGGCGGCCTTGCCGGCGTAACAATAGAAGCTGCCCACGGCATGCTTTTGGACCACTACGATCCCCGCCATAAAGCGCTTCGACTCAGCGAACAGGTTTACAATCTGCCGAGCATCGCATCGGTGGGCGTAGCCGCACACGAAGCAGGCCACGCCCTGCAGGACAAAACAGGTTACCTGCCGCTGCAGCTCCGTTCCATCATGGTTCCGGCTGTTTCCATCGGCAGCAACCTCGGCCCGATCATCTTCATGGTCGGCATGTTCATGGCCGGCACGCTCGGCACCACGCTTGCCTGGGCAGGCATAACCCTCTTCGCGGCAACGGCGCTCTTCGCTCTCGTCACGCTGCCGGTAGAATTCGATGCCAGCCGCAGGGCTAAAGAGCTGCTCGTTTCGCAGGGCATCGTCTCCCGCGCTGAAATGGAGGGTGTCAACGCCGT
Source organism: Chlorobium sp. (assembly GCF_036528655.1). Taxonomy (GTDB): domain Bacteria; phylum Bacteroidota; class Chlorobiia; order Chlorobiales; family Chlorobiaceae; genus Chlorobium. The sequence continues at coordinate 364,304 of NZ_JAIGND010000030.1, read as the reverse complement.
GCTCAACGCTGCCGCGCTGACCTACGTCGCTGCCGCAGCACAGGCAATCATGCAGCTCGTCTATTTTCTCACGGTAATGAACCGCAGGGATTCCTGATAGTACCAATAGTCCCCGCATAAGAATGGCCAGAACGGATTACAAGCATAAAGCCGGACACCTTTGACCGGCTTTATGCCCGGCTGACATTTCCGTTCGGCTTATCAGCGATGAAAGTGATGAAAAACCCGGGCAACACGGCAATCGGTCTTTTCTTCTTCAGGGAAAACTCCCTGTTGGAAATGTTGCTGCATTTCATGCAACTTCAGATGCTTCCCTGTTCAACTCAACCGGTTCTGATCTGACAAGTATGGCGGACAGTTTTTTTTCCATACCCGACCTCCGCATCTTCTCATACGGCGCAACTATTGGAGCGGGAGTACTGCTGTGGATTCTCGAAGGAGTCATCCCTTTTTTCTCCGCCCGGAACGGCCGCGCCCGACATGCCAGACTCAATCTTTCGATTGCCGGGATCAACCTGCTGATCCTGCTCCCTTCAGGCATACTCATGGCATTCATGCTCGACTGGTCGAAAAACTTGTGGCCGGGTATCGGTTTTCTTGCCCTTCACCCCGCAGCCGAAGCCCTCATGATCATCCTCGTCATCGACATGTGGATGTACGCATGGCATCGACTCAACCATGAAACGGCATTTCTCTGGAGATTCCACTCCGTGCACCACAGCGACACCGCGCTGGACGTCACCACGAGCTGGCGGTTCCATTACATGGAAATCCTCTTCTCGGAACTGCTGCGACTCCCCATTTTCATGCTGCTGGGTGCCGGTATCGAACACCTGCTCCTCTACTCGCTCCTCATGACTCCGGTCATCGAATTCCACCACAGCAACATCTCCATTCCGCCCGCCATGGACCGGCTGGCCCGGCTCGTCGTCCCCACCCCCATGATGCACCGTCTGCATCACTCGAGGCTGAGAAGCGAACACGACTCGAACTACGGCAGCATGCTCTCCCTGTGGGACCGTCTTTTCGGGAGCTTCCTTATGAAAGAGAGTCTCGATGGCCTCCATCTCGGCCTCGACAATGAAAGCGATCCCGGCAAACAGCGGCTTTTCCCCCTCCTTCAGCGGCCGTTCCGCCCATAGCTCGCTATCTGCGCCGGGCGACCATGACCGACCAGACCGGGTCGTACCCGTCTATATCGTCCGTCGTACCGGAGGCATCGACGACCGGCCTGCCCTCGTTATACCAGCGGAAAATACCTCCTCGCAGATTGCGGCAGCTTCTGGCCCCGGCATTCCGGCACACGTTCTCAACCCGTTCGATCAGTTCCGAGCTGCGTTGTCCGACCGAACAGTAAAAAACCGTGTCGCGCCCCTCGACAAGGAATCCGTACAGTTTCACGAAATCATCCGTACCGGTATCCGGATCAAGACGCATGGCCGTCGCTATCCTGCTCTTCTGGTACTCAGCGGCAGTACGAACATCGAAAAGCAGCGGCGGTTCAGGTCCGGCAAGCATCGCAGCCAGTTCGTCGGTCGCAAGGTTATCCACCCGGTGTGTACGCTCGATCATCATGATTGCGCCATCGAGCAGCCAGTCAGAACCGAACATCTCTTCCCTCCTCTCTTCCGGATTCCTCTGCCAGTGCGGAAAGAAACCGGTGAGTATACAGCTTGTCCATAGCGGCGAGCTCACACAGCTGGTCGAAGAAAATCATCGTGATTCCGTATTGACTCCGAATCCGCCCGATCATCGACATCCATAAACGGGCAGTCATCCCGGCGTCCGCCAGAGCTCGGTGAAACCTTCCTGTCTCCGGAATGGCAGCATGCGACACAAGGGTCTGCAGCTTATGGTTGGGGGCATCCTGAAAAATCCTTCTTGAAACAAGCAGCGAGCAGCAAAAGCTGCCGTCATATTCCAGTTTCGCCCGTCTGAACTCGTAATCCAGAAAACGGCGATCGAACGACGCATTGTGAGCGACAATATTTCTGCAGGCTATAAATTCCGAAAACCCGGCCATGACCTCTTCGCAGCGGGGCTGGCCTTTGAGCATGTCGTTTGTGATTCCGGTATAACGCTCTATGAAGGGACTGATCCTGAATCCGGGATTCATCAGCTTCTGAAAGCGACCGACAATCTTTCCCTGCTCCAGAAGCACCGCACCGACCTCGATAACCCGGTCGCCATATTGCGGCGACAGACCGGTCGTCTCGAAATCGATAACCACCACATTATCGGCCGGCATCCGCTGCATGTTACAAGGAACGATTATAAAACCGTGATGGCCCTTGCAGCACATCCCAGTTGCTCTCCTGAAAAATCGAATGACATGTGGTCACGCTTTCACCTCTTCCCTCCTCAGTCCTCTTCCGAACATCGCGAGGGTTTGCTCCTACTTCCGCCCAGAAAAGATTGGCGCCGGCAATAGCTCCTAACGTACAGGGTTCATGGGTGCAATTGCCTGAAACGCTCCTCGGCATGCCCAGCCTGGTAACGGCTACGATCTGGGCCATCCGAAGCTCGCTGATGATTCCGAGCGCAGCCAGCCTGGTGCCCGGAATGGGAATCCTGCGTGCTGCCCCGCTGTAGGCAGGATTGAACGACGCGGTAAATGCGATCATATCGGCAATCTCTTCATTGGTATGTTCAGGCCCGACAGGCTCCACGCATGTTCCAACTTCAAGACCGGCCTCAAGAAAATTATGAATACTCTTCTTTCTCTTTCCGGCATCGAGCGAGGTATCGATTCCTTCTCGGAGCCGAAGCGCATGATACACTCCGGCAAACCCGGCGTCTTTCAGCCTGAGGGCGCTCTTGAGCGACTGGTCGCCGACATTGGCAATCAATGTCGTTTCCGGCTTCAGATTTTTTCGCACCTCCCCTGCTGTTTCAAGAAAATGCTCAAACGGATAGTGAGCCGTAGACATCAGAAACAGAGCGTTCGCACCGTCTGTTTCAAACCGGCACGCATAAGCGACAGCCTCTTCGGAACTCAGGGCTGATGACGCTGTAAAAACTCCGTTAACTTCTGCAAACGAACAGAACAGACAATCGCAATTGCATGGCGCAAGATTAAGAGCAAACTGAGCATGAACTTCGGCTTTTCCCTCCGATACATCCTTTGATATACGGTTTGCCTCGGCCATAACCATATAAGCCTCTGAAGAATCAGGAGGCAGATCGAGCAGAAAAACAAGCTCGTCGCGCGAAAGAAATTCTCCCGATCCTGTTTTCTTCAGCAAATCATGAGTTTTCATGAATAAATAACAGTTTGGATTGTTCGGTGACGCAGCATAAATCCTGTAACGAAAACGCGCCTCGCCCGATTAACGGGTTGTCAGAGCACGTTTGACAGCATATTTCTCCGTATCAGGTTTCTGAAGCGCTCACCCTGAAAATATAGCCATTAAACAGCCGGCAACAAGGCTCTACCTTGCCGCATCTCCCGCTTTTCAGCAATCAGGACATCGAGCTGACCAGCCACTCATCAAGTATCCGCATCCCGGCCGCCGTACCTGAGTGGTTGTCGCGTTTTTTTTCAAGCCCGCTCATGCCCCTATCTCGACTTTGTGTATATTGAGGGCACTTTCAAGGAGTGCCGACTGAAACACGAAACCCTATCCCTCGGAGAAAATAACATGCAGACAATTTATGCAGATGGCATCGCAAACATGACCCTTATCGACGGCGTCATACGCATCGACCTTGTCAACGTCTCATCAATTGAAAAGGACAAGGATCCCAACATTCAGCTCTCAGGCCGTCTTGCCCTTTCTCTGCCTGCACTTATCCGTACTCACGACCAGCTTACGAAGATGATTGATAAAATGGTTGCGGACGGCATTCTCACAAGAAACGCTCCTCCGGCAAACTGAATTGTCAGGGAAAAAAGCGGCTGTCAATTTTCTCATAACCTGAACATGCAAGCGATTCTTCTCCTGCTCTCAGGTAATTATTCCAGCGTATTCAGCCGCCTTCCGGGTATTCCGCTACATGTTTTTTCAACACATTATGTGACTTATACCGCAATCCGGTACGCCTCATGGATACCAGAGAGATTTTTTGTAAAAACCCTGTCATTATCGCAGATCTGAAAGCATGGACCGGAAACCATCTGAAAAATGCCGGAACGATAGAGGTTGAAATCGGCTTCGGCAGCGGAGAGTATCTTCTCAGGAGGGCATCGGAACACCCCGAAAGACTCTTTATAGGGATCGAAAAAAAAACGGGAATGATAACTGAGGTGTCAAAAAGGGCAGAAAGCCGTAACCTCGATAATATCCGGCTGATCGAATCCTGCGCCGAAGAGGCCTTCAACAACCTGTTCCCTTCCTGTTCGATTGCAAGGGCCTATTCGCTTTTTCCCGATCCCTGGCCGAAACGGAAGCATAACAAGTACCGACTCTTTACAAAAGCCTACCTTCGCCTGCTCAACAATCGCCTGGTCTCCGGCGGCGAGGCGCTCATCGTTACCGACAGCGAAGAATATTACAGGTGGATACTGAAACAGACTTCCGATACGGGCTTCGAGCTCGAAAACGGACCCATACCGCCGCAGTTCGACACCCGATTCGAACGGAAATGGATAAAACAGAACGTCAGCACCTTCTACCGGATACAGCTCAATAAAGCGGAACATATCGATGCATAAACGCAAACACGGCTTCATCAGGGATTGCCTGATACAGACGCGACCGGTTTTCCATGACGATCGATGACAAAAGGCAATGGCTGCTTCAGAATACAATGCCTTCAGAAGCAGGAACAGGAAAATCCGATCTTCAACTCACATCAGACAACTCACGACATCTTCGAAGGCATCGATGATATAGGTGGGATCGAGACGACTGAGCTCAGCCGCTGTATTGTTTCCATAGGTAACCGCACAGGTATCGGCAAGTGCGCGCTGTCCCATCTCGATATCATAAACGGTGTCACCTACCATGAGGCTCTTTTCTGCCGGAATATTCAGGGTTTCCATTGCAAGCAGCACCATATCCGGAGCCGGTTTTCCCTGCTCCACATCCTGAGCTCCGGCTATAAAGGAAAAATACCCGTAAATTCCGAGATGTTGCATCATATCGAGAAGCCCCTGCCGGCTCTTGCTCGATGCCACGGCAAGCAGGTAATCATTCCGCAACCAATCGAGAGTCCCTTTCACGCCCGGATACAGACACGTCGTACTGCAAGCTGTTTCCTTGTAATGTTTTCTGTAAAGTTCAACCGCTTCAGGCACAAGTTCAGGAACAAGACTCAGCCCGGCCATGATCGTACGCTCCAACGGTAACCCGATGCTCTGTCGGGCACCTGCACGATCTACCCCCGGAAGATCCAGGTCCCTGGCAACGAGCTCCAGGGACTCGATAATACTTGCCTCGCTATCGGCCAGTGTTCCGTCGAAATCAAAAATCAGGAGCCGGTATGTCATATCGAATCATTAAATTTCTGCGCAAGGCAGTCAGGGTCATTGGCCCTCAGCCCACCAATACCTTCAGCACCTCAGCCTTGAGCTGTTGGTAGGGCAATACTCCGGAGGTTCGCCATGCGAGTCTGCCTTTATCGAAGAGCATGAGGGCCGGTATGCCCTGCACCTGGAATTGTGCGGCGGCAGCAGGCTGCTGGTCGACATTGACTTTTACCACGGTCAGCCGACCTGCGAACTCCCGGGCAAGCTGCTTCACGGCTGGCGCCACCATTCTGCAGGGCCCGCACCAGTCGGCCCAGAAATCCACGAAAACCGGCAGCGTACTTGATTGTATGAGGTCGTTGAGCGATTTCGACATACTTATTGTGTTATTATTCAGGATATCGTCCTTTCCGTTCTTTCATTATGAACCAGCTCGGCGCTCCACTCCAATCTGCACCCCGATGCTCGCAACATTGCCGATACGCTGCAGTACTTCTCCATCGAAAGCTCGATCGAGCGTTCGAAATCGGTCATGGTGCAGTCAGAGCTCTTCAGCCGATACATGATCCGTACGGCCGTAAAAACTTTCGGGTGCTCCTCTGCGCGCTCCGCATCGATATGGGCTGCAAGTTCACCGACTTCGCGCCGCTTTTTATTGAGGATACCTATGATGTCCATCATGGAACAGGCTGCCAGAGATTCGAGCATAACTTCCATGGGTGAGGGAGCCGAACCGGTACCATGGTATTGCGGTGAGGTATCGAACAGGGTTATGTGCCCGGCGCCGTTTGTGCCGCGAAGCGGCATCGATTCTTTGTAGCTTACGTTGACCTGCATGGTAAGATTACGGTTCCCTTGAATGTGCCTTCTTTGTCGTAAACCGGAGAAATCGCTTTTCAGTTTCCAGTGTGCGGCATCTCGCAGGAGGAGATCAAGTGCGCTGAAACTTATAAATTGTGCCCTCGGTTAGTTTGTCGATAACAGCAAGGCCGGAAGTAATCGCCGCTGCTGTCGTTCTCAGGGAACGGCTCCGCAACAGATAATGAAAGCTTATGAATCCTCTTCTGGAGAAACCGAGAAAGATCTATGTATCGAGAAAAATGGAGTTCAACGCCGCTCATCGGCTGTTCAATCCGGAATTCGGCGATGATGAAAACCGACGTATCTATGGCAAGTGCAGCAACCGCTACGGCCATGGCCATAACTATGAACTGGAAATTACGCTTTTCGGTACGATTGATCGCAGAACGGGGTTTCTTTTCGATCTGAAAGATCTGAAAACCATCCTTGAAGAGGAGATCGTCTCACGCTTCGACCACCGCCATCTGAACCATGACGTTGCGGAGCTCGAGGGCTCCGTACCGACAACGGAGATACTTGCCGTGCTGATATGGGATATACTTGAAAAACGACTGCATCAATTCAGCAACAGGGATATTTCCCTATACGAAGTAAAACTATATGAAACAGGAAAAAACGCTGTCCGATATCTTGGAGAATGAACAGGCACCGCCTTCCGGTCGCGGTACACAGTGCGTCGATGACGACTGCCTCGAGGAATTGCAGGACACAGATACATCGGCGCTTTCAGGCATAGCCGATGCCGTCTGCACGATGCTTGAAGGGATAGGCGAAGATCCCGAACGTGAAGGACTTATAAAAACGCCTGAACGCGTTGCCCGATCCATGCGCTTTCTAACAAGGGGCTACCGGCAGGACCCTGTAGAAGTGCTGAAAAAGGCGGTTTTTACCGAATCGTACGACGAGATGGTGCTGGTCAGGGATATCGATATCTTTTCGATGTGCGAGCACCATCTGCTCCCCTTCTTCGGCAAGGCTCATGTGGCCTATATACCGGACGGTAAAATTGTGGGGCTCTCGAAAGTCGCCCGCGTGGTCGAGGTCTATGCCCGCCGCCTGCAGGTACAGGAACGGCTGACACAGCAGATCCGGGATGCCATACAGAACGTGCTTAATCCGAGAGGGGTGGCCGTGGTGATCGAGGCTCGGCATATGTGTATGGTTATGCGGGGTGTTGAAAAGCTGAATTCCGTCACCACCACGTCGGCAATGTCGGGCGAATTCCTTTCCTCTCCCTCTACACGGAGTGAATTTCTGAGGCTGATAAAACCCTGAGCAGTCAGAAGACTGACACATCAACGGGGGATGCGGATTCGCACGCGGTGAATAAAAAAGGCCGGAATGAGAAATACATTCCGGCCTTTTTTTACGCATCTCCCTGAAGCCAGCCTTCGAGTATCTCCCTCCCCTTCTCTACCGATTTGCCAAGAAGTGACCTGGCTTCGGGAGTCAGGGATGAACCGAGGTCGAGGCATTTTGGCGGTATACCGATAAGCACGAATTTTTCGGGCATCCTGCCGCGAAGATTGGCCAGCCCTATCAGCTCGCTCAGACCCATCTGGTGTGATGACATTTTGCGGTGAATGAATCCCGGCAGTTCCTGTTTGTGATAGATATAGATTTGGCTTTCGAAATCCTCCGGTATCAAGGCATCGAAAACCATGACAGCATCGCATGACTCGATGTAATCAAGCAGATAGATTCCCTGTGTTCCTCCGTCGACGAACTGCACGGTTTCAGGATACTCCCCTTGCCGTTCAAATTCCCTTACAGCCTCGACACCGAAACCTTCGTCGCCGAAGAGAATGTTGCCGAGGCCGATAACGTTGATTCGCATCGAACTCAACCCGGCTCCTCCTCAACCTTGTGCTTGTATCCGGTCACGATCGACGATGTCACGCTGGTGCGGTCGACGACATCATGGCGGAATACTGCATAGAGGTGCATAATGAGATAGACCGGAAAAATCCAGGCCATCAGATGGTGCGCAAAATGCAATGTATAGCTTCCGCCGAAGAGCGGGATCATCCATCCGAAAAAGGAATCGGAAAAACCGCCCGGATTGTTCTCGCCGTACATTGCCATACCGCTTACGATCATGAAGGTGGAGCCGCAGAAGATGAAGACGAAATGGGCCAGCGCCGCAACCGGATTATGACCGACATAGTTCGGCTCTTCATGGCGAAGAAAAAGATAGGATTCCATCTGCTCCCTGAACGGCTTGCCCCACCATGCGGGCGACCAGGGCCTGAAACCGCCGAAACGGGCATACCTGTCGTCGCCGAAAAGCGCCCAGTACATCCTGAAAAGAAAATTGGCGATAAAAATGAACGCTGCAGCAAAATGCAGGTAACGCCACCACGACATACCGTTGTACCATACAGCCTCTCCGAGCGGTGGATTGATGACCGGCGCGGCAATGTACATGCCGGTTGCCAGGAGGACGACGGTACAGAGCGCGTTGACCCAGTGATAGAATCGTACCGGCAGGCGCCAGACGTAGATTTCTTCGATGATTCTGCCCATGGTTTCCTCCGGTTAAACGATTCTGACGCTGGTGACCTCATGGCCGTTCATGTCGAAAACATGCGAAGCGCAAGCAAGGCAGGGATCGAATGAATGGACGGTACGAATGATTTCGAGCGGCTGTTCCGGATTTGCCATCGGCGTACCTTTCAATGCAGCCTCATAGGCGCCGACCTTACCGTTTGCGTCCCGCGGCGATGCGTTCCAGGTTGAGGGCACAACGATCTGGTACTCCCTGATCTTCTTGTTTTCGATCTGTATCCAGTGGCCGAGAGAACCTCGCGGTGCCTCGCTGTATCCGAATCCCTTGCACTCTTCAGGCCAGGTTGAGGGATCCCAGCGTTCACTGTTGAATGTGCGGTAATCGCCCTTTTTGATGTTGTCGACAAGCTGGTCGTAATAGTGGCGCATGAACCCGGCAGTCTGCTTGCACTCGATTCCCCTTGCCGCAGTCCTGCCGAGCGTGGAAAAAAGCGCTTCGGGGCCTACCTGCAGCTTCGAGAGCACCATGCCGACGGTATCCCTGATCATGGGGTCGCCCTTGGCATAGGCAACGAGAACTCTTGCAAGAGGACCTACTTCCATCGGGTGGTTTTTCCATCTCGGCGTTTTGAGCCAGCTGTATTTCCTGTCGGTATCAAGATGCTCGAACGGGGGCTTCGGCCCGGTATAGGCAGGCGTAGTCTCGCCCTGCCAGGGATGGAGCCCCTTGTCATCGCCTTTCGAGTAGGTATACCAGCTATGGCTGACCTCCTCGGTGACATGCGATGCATCGCGCGGATCGACATCGAGCACGGTGTTGAGATCCTTGTTAAGGATCGCGCCTCTCGGCCAGAGCAGTGTCTTGAAATCGTCGAGGGTGGTTTCGGGAAAATCTCCGTAGCTGAGATAGTTGCCGAGCCCTCCGCCATAGAGCCACTCCTTGTAGAATCCGGCAATGGCGATCAGGTCGGGAATATAGACCTGATCGATGAACCGCCGGGTATCGTCGATGATTTTCCTGACCATGGCGAGCCGCTCGATATTGATTGCGGTATCGCTGTCAGGGTCGATGGCGCATGCCATACCACCTACCAGATAGTTGGGATGCGGATTCTTGCCGCCGAAAATGGTATGGATCTTGACGATCTCTTTCTGGAAGTCGAGTGCTTCGAGATAGTGCGCCACGCCGATCAGATTTACCTCCGGAGGCAGTTTGTAGGCCGGATGGCCCCAGTATCCATTGGAAAAAATGCCGAGTTGCCCGCTTTCGACGAAGCCGACGAGCCGCTGCTGCAGATCCTTGAAGTACCCGACCGATGATTTGGGCCATGAGGAGATACTCTGCGCGATATCGGATGTCATTTTGGGATCTGCCTTGAGCGCGCTGACGACATCGACCCAGTCAAGCGCATGCAGATGGTAGAAATGCACCAGATGATCCTGCGTCTGCTGGGTTGCGTTCATGAGATTTCGGATGATGCGCGCGTTCGGAGGAATCTGGATGCCGAGCGCGTCTTCGACGCAACGGACCGAAGCAAGCGCATGGACAGTAGTGCATACTCCGCAGATACGCTCGGCGAAAGCCCAGGCGTCCCGGGGATCGCGTCCTTTCAGAATAACTTCGATGCCGCGCCACATGGTACCGCTGCTGTATGCCTCCTCGATAACGTTATTGTCGTTGACTTTCGCTTCTATTCGCAAATGCCCTTCAATACGGGGAATCGGATCGACGACGATTTTTTTAGCCATTGTTCAACTCCTGAGTGTTATGCGTTTTCTTCTGAATCCTTTCCGGCCTTCACTTTTTTTACCGCAGTGACTGCTGCGTGGGCGGCGGCACCTGCTGCTGCGGCGCCGACTGCGATCATGCCAATCCTGTCGGCATTGCTGTCCGTACCGAGGAACGAGACGTCGGCAAGGCGCTCATAGAACGGCCCCCGATCCCAGAAGTTCGGCTCGGAGCAGCCGATGCAGGGATGTCCCGAACCGATCGGAAAGCTCGTTCCGCCATTCCACTCGATACTTGAGCAGGAATTGTAAGTCGTCGGGCCCTTGCATCCCATTTTGTAGAGACACCACCCTTTTCTTGTCGCTTCGTCGTCAAAACTCCTGACGAACATGCCGGCATCGTAGAAGGCGCGGCGATAGCACTTGTCGTGGATTCTGGTTCTGTAAAACGCTTTCGGTCTGCCCATTCGGTCAAGTTCAGGCAGCGTGCCGAATGTATGGAAATGGGCAATAACGCCGGTCATGACTTCGGCGATCGGAGGGCATCCCGGCACCTTGACGATGGGCTTGTCCCTGATGATCTCCGAAACCGGTGCGGCTCCTGTCGGGTTCGGATCGGCATTCTGTACGCATCCGTATGATGCACATGCTCCCCATGCAATGATGGCCGCAGCGTCGGCAGCAGTTTCCCTGAGCGTGTTCAGGAACGAGTCGCCTCCTACAAGACAATAGACCCCGTCGTCCTTGGTGGAGGCGTTGCCCTCTACAGCGAGTATATATTTCCCTTTATACTCCTTCATGACCTGCCTGCGAACAGCCTCAAGCTGATGACCGGCAGCGGCGCTGAGAACATCGTTGTAATCGAGAGAAATCATATTGAAAATGATATCCTCGATGGTGGGATGGGAAGAACGGATAAATGATTCCGAACAGCAGGTACACTCAAGTCCATGCAGCCAGATAACCGGAGTCCTTGGCTTTGTTTCCATGGCCTGAACGATTTCAGGAACCATCGAGGGAGAAAGTCCGAGATAGACCGAGGTCAGGGAGCAGAATTTAAGGAAATCACGTCGGCTGATACCGCTGGCCGAAAAGATTTCAGCGAAGGTCTTGTGGTTTTGCATTACTGCCTCCGGATAGATTGAACCGGATATACCGCCACACTCTGCCTTATCCGGTTTGACTTTGCTGTTATGTGATCGTAGTGATTATCCTTTAATTTAACAATCGTTGATTGATTTTACCAAAGCATGTTCCATGCTATTTTCGGACAAAACGGAAAAAACCCTGCATTTTAATGATAAATGCAGGGTTTAAGTCGAATTATATTGTATCGCCTTAAGAAAACCTTCTCAGTAAATGGTTAAACCGAACATCGCAGAGGAGGCTTTTGCAAAATCGGTCAGCGGCGCGAAGAAGAGACCGAAATAGATGGTAAGAATCATCAGTACCGCCAGCGCCACCTGATGCACCATTGCTGTGCGATCGTGATCATCATCGGGTTGCTTGGACTCCCTGAGGTACATGTTCAATGGAATGAGCATATAGTAGTATAGAGCTATCACGCTGGTAAGTACGCCGATTAGCGCAAGCCAGATATAGACCGAGCCTTTTGCAAGCAGCGCTGAAAAAATCATGAGCTTCCCGATGAATCCGATGGTAGGAGGCAGACCTACGAGCGAGATGAGAAATACAGTGAGAGCGGCTCCGGCCAGAGGCATTTTTCTGCCGAGACCGCGGTAGTCGTCAAGATTTTCACTGCCGGTTCTGTTGGCAATCAGAATAACCACATAGAAAGCCCCGATGTTCATCAGAAGATAGCCGAGCAGGTAAAACAGCGTAGCCTGTGTACCGAGCTCGTCCATAGCGATAATTCCCAGCAGCAGGTAACCAGCATGGGCAATAGAGGAATAGGCAAGCAGACGCTTGACGTTCTTCTGCCAGAGCGCAACCACGTTGCCGTAGACCATCGAAGCGACGGCGAGGACGATCAGGAGCATAAGCCAGTCGAGACCGGCGATATCCTGGAACGGCTCTCCGCCGTGCGGAATGGCGACATAAAAAAATCTCATGAGAATGGCAAAACCCGCAGCCTTGGAACCAACAGAGAGATAGGCGGTAATGGGGGTCGGCGCACCTTCATAGACGTCGGGACTCCAGAAGTGGAAGGGCACTGCGCCGATCTTGTAACCGAAACCTGCAAGGATGAGCAGCGAAGCGAGCATCATGACCAGAGGATCGTAGCCATGCCGGGCAAGTTCGGCGCTGATCTTCATGATGTTTGTCTCTGCCGTCATGCCATAGATAAGCGAAAAACCGTAGATCATCAGTCCCGAAGAAACCGAACCGTAGACAAGATATTTCAGTGCGGCTTCCGAAGAGCGTGCGTCTTTTTTCAGATATCCTGTCAGCACATATGCCGTAAGTCCTACAAGCTCCATGGAAAGAAACATCATGAGCAGGTCGGTTGACGAGGCCATCATGATCATGCCGACCACCATGGCGACTATGAGCGCATAGTATTCACCTATGCTCTGTACCTCCCTGTTGAGCTGCTCGTCAGCTACCGATACGAGAACGGCAAAAATACCGGAGATCACGAAGAAATACTTGAAAAAGAGCGCAAACTCGTCAAGCACATACATGCCAAAAAAGATCTCTCCTGTTGCAAGGGAATGCTGCTGGTAGATGAAAAAGAAACTCGCGGCAAGCCCCAGCGCTGTAACAGATGCGAGAAGGTTATTCTTCCTGCCTTTAACCGCCAGATCGACGACGATCAGCAGCATGAACAGCACCGAAAGCCAGATTTCAGGTACGAAAAAACCGACACTGGATTTCAACGTCGCTATGATACTCTCTATTTCAGCACCTGATGGAAGCTGGAACATAATTCTCTTCGTTTATTCTTTTATCTCATTAACCTTATTAATTCAATGCCGTCATGACGACCGGAGAAAGTACCTCGACAAGCTTGTTGATGCTTGAGGTCATCAACCCCATCACCGGCATCGGATAGATGCCGAGGAATATCACGATCACGGCAAGCGGCACAAGCATGACCAGCTCGCGCGTATCGAGATCGAGCTTGCCCTTCCAGTCATGGAAATGGATGTGCTCGTGGCCGTCCGCACCGACTTCAAGGTCGTAAGCTGCATCGGGCTTTCTCTTTCCGAGGAACATTCTCTGCAGCGACCAGAGGAGGTATGCCGCGCCGAAGACGATACCGAGCACCGAAACGATCGCAATGTTGCGGGTGGTTTCCGCACTGAAAGCTCCGACAAAGACGAATGCCTCCGAAATGAACCCGCTGAGACCCGGCAGGCCGAGAGAAGCGAACCAGGCTATAGTGACAACAGCCGCGTAAACCGGCATGTATGTTGCAAGACCACCGAATTTATCGATCTGGCGGGTGTGAGCACGGTCGTAGATCACGCCGACAAGAAGGAAGAGCATGGCGGTGATGGTCCCGTGGTTGAACATCTGGTAAAGAGCTCCGACCATACCTTCGCTGTTCGCAGCGGCAAGGCCGAGCAGCACGTAGCCCATGTGGCTGATGGATGAGTAGGCAACCATTTTTTTGAGATCCTGCTGGGCAAGGGCGCAGAATGCACCGTAAATGATATTGATTGCACCGAGCACCCCTATCACATAAAGCGAAGCCTGAAAGACTTCGGGAAAAAGCGGGAAGTTGATCCGCATCATGCCATAGGTGCCGAGTTTCAGGAGCACTCCGGCAAGAATGACAGAAATAGGGGTAGGAGCCTCTACGTGTGCATCAGGCAGCCAGGTATGGAAGGGAAACATCGGAACCTTGATGGCGAAACCGATAAAGAGCACGATGAAGGCAGCATACCGCCACATGACGCTGTCGGGGCCGAGAATTGCATCCTTGATATAGTTCTCCTGGCTTGCCATGGCGACAAGGCTGAAGGTATGGTTGCCGGTAACCGGATCGATGACGCTGAAATATAGGCCGATCATGACAAGCAGCATGAATACGGAGCCGAAAAGCGTATAGAGGAAGAACTTGATGGCTGCATATTCACGGTTCGGACCGCCCCAGATACCGATGAGAAAGTACATCGGAAGCAGCATAAGCTCCCAGAACACGTAGAAGAGAAAGAAATCAAGCGCTACGAAACAACCCATCATCGCGGTGGCAAGCAGGTTGTAGAGTATGAAGTATCCCTTCACCTGTTTCTGGATAGGCCAGCTTGAGAGTACACCGATAGCGGAGATGAGCGCAGTCAGGATCACCATGGTGATCGACAGGCCGTCCACGCCGAGGAAATACTCGATGTTCAGCGAACCGAAGCTGCCGAGATCGAGACTGATCCACGGCAACCGCTCGATGAACTGGAAGGAGCCTTCCGGGGCTCCTCCGGCAGCAGCGGTGATTCCCGGCAGTGCGGCATCATAGCCCTGCCAGATCAGAACAGCAAGCACACACTGGGCGACAGCCGCAAGCAGTGACACAATTCTGATTATCTGCTTCTGTGATGAAGGCACGGCAAGAATCACCAGACCGGCAATGATAGGCAGAAAAACAATGAGACTCAGCATGTTCCGTATCGGTAGGTTTTCAATTTAAAAGTAAATGCCTCTGTTAGTAGATCAGTTGTGTAAAGTAATAGATGAAATACCCCATGACTGCAAGCATCAGCAGCACAACATAGGTCTGCACCTTTCCGGTCTGCAGTTTCTTCAGTACGGCGCCGGAAGTATTAAAGAAGAATGCCGTAAAATTCACAGCTCCGTCGACGACATACTTGTCGAATCCTCCGGTAGCGAACCCGACGCGTCGGGTAAGCGCTCCTGCGCCGTTGACTAAACCATCTACTACATTTGCGTCGAACCACGAAAGCACTTTCGAAATAACGATCGAGCCTTTGATGAAGGTCGCCTGGTATATTTCGTCCCAGTACCACTTGTTGAACGAAAAGAGATAGAGGGGCCTGATAACCTGCGCCGTCCTGTCGGGATCGATGACCCTGAACACGTAGACAATCAGAGCAAGACTGATACCGAGTACGACCATCACACTGGAGATAACGATCGCGAGATTGTGCGCTTCGTGAGCATCATGCGCGATAGCCGCCTGTCGGGGATCTGCAAATTCATGACCGTGTCCATCGCCATGGCCTGATGCATGCGCATCATCACCATGAAGTGTTTCGGAGGCGACTCCCTCATGGTGGGCATCGGTCTCCGCACGATGCGCTCCAGCAGGAACCGCTTCTGCAAGAAGATGAGCAGCATTCTGATTGGCCGAAGATGTTTGGTGTTCAGTTTCTCCGGATGCCGACCCTACAACGGTTTCCGGAGTAGGAATCATCTTCATGAACCACCCCTTCGCGCCATCGAGAGGATCAGGCGAATAAACTGCAAAAATGGAGAGCGCGGCAAGAACGACCAGCGGAGCCCGCATATTCCATGCAACCTCGTGAACCCCGTGAGCCTCCTCGTGATGGCCGTCGTGACCATGCGATCCGTGTGCATCATGGCCATGGTGATGGTCGTCGGCAGGCTTCAGATGCGTCCTGCTTTCGCCGAAAAAGACCAGCCAGATCTGACGGCCCATATAGAATGCGGTCAGCATGGCTGAAAAGAAACCGAGGAACGGAATGAGATAATAGATACCGCCGCCTTCGGCATTCGCGAAACCGATGGCCCCGGCTAGAATGGCGTCCTTGCTCATAAAGCCGCTGGTCAGCGGAAGACCGGCAAGGGCGAGAGTGGCAATGGTGAAAGTGGCAAATGTCCATGGCATGTGCTTTTTCAATCCGCCCATCCAGCGCATATCCTGTTCGTGGTGCATGGCATGGATGATGGCACCGGAACCAAGGAAAAGACACGCTTTGAAAAAAGCATGCGTTACAAGATGAAAGAGTGCTGCCGAATAGGCGCCTACACCAAGGCCTAGCACCATGTAACCGAGCTGCGAAACGGTCGAGTAGGCGAGCACCCTCTTGATATCATGCTGGGTGATGGCGATTGTTGCCGCCATGAATGCAGTGATAGCGCCGATAAAGGCAATAACATGCAGAGCGTCTGCCGTCAGAAGAACGAATATCCTGGCCACGAAGTAAACGCCGGCAGCAACCATTGTCGCCGCATGGATCAGAGCGGAAACCGGAGTGGGGCCCTCCATGGCGTCAGGCAGCCATACATGCAGGGGAAACTGGGCTGATTTACCGACGCAGCCCATGAAGAGCAGAATTCCTGCCGCGGTAAGCCAGGCTTCGCTCATGTCGAATTTTCCGTCAGCGAGATTCCGGAATATCTCCTGATAATTGAACGTATGGAACTGGGAGTAGAGAATCAGAATACCGAGCCACATGCCTATATCGCCTACACGGTTGGCAAGAAAGGCTTTTTTCTGTGCATCCGCCGCGCTGTCCTTCTCGAAATAGAACCCGATGAGAAGGTATGACGAAAGCCCGACAAGTTCCCAGAAGATGTAAATGGAAAAAAGATTGTCCGACAGAACGATACCGAGCATCGAAAAGGTGAAGATGCCGAGATAGGCGAAAAACCTGCCGTAGCGGGGATCGCCTGCCATATAGCCGGTCGAGTAGAGATGCACGAGAAAACTGATCAGCGTAACCATGGCGAGCATGATGGCCGTAAGGTTGTCGATCACGATGCCCATCTTTATCTGCAATGGTCCGACTCCGGGTACGTTGCCGAAATCGATCCAGGTGAAATCCCATGCGATTCTGAATGACGGATCATAAGCCTGAACGACGACGCTCCAGAAAATATAGAACGAAAGGGCGAAGGTCGCGCCAAGGATGCCGACACCGACGAAATCGCCTCTTCTCGGAAGCCGCTTGTTAAAGAAAATAAGAATCACAAACGACAGCAGCGGCAGAAGCAGAACGGCTATGGATAACTGGATTAAACTGTGCATGTTCTTTCGGTTTTCAGGAAATAATGAAACTTGTTGCTGTTGCGCTCCGTCACTCTTTCATGGTATCGATTGTGGAAACATCGACACTTTTAAAGAGTTTGAAAATATTGATGACAATTGCAAGAGCGATGGCCGCCTCGGCAGCTGCAAGCACAATAACGAAAAGGCTGAACATCACGCCCTCCATGCCGCCGTTGAATTTCGAGAATGCGAGAAAATTGATGTTGGCCGCATTGAGAATAAGTTCAACCCCCATGAGAATCACGATGGCGTTCTTCCGGGTCATCACTGCAAAAAGGCCGAAACCGAAAAGCAGCGCCGATATGGTGAGGTAATGGTTGATACCTATGTTCGTAAGGATTTCCATGAAACAGAGTGCTTATTGTTCGTTTTTACGGACTTTATCGTATCGGGCAAGAAATGCGGCTCCTATGAGGGCAGCAAGGAGGAGGATCGAAGCCATTTCAAACGGCAGGACGTAGCGCGACATGGTTTCAAACCCAATTCGTTCGACGACACTGCCTTCAAGCTGGACATCCGAAGGTTTCCAGCTTCCGGTCGTATAGAAGGTGAACAGCATCCCTCCGACCGTTGCCAGAAGCAGCAGGATTCCGGGCACCACATGCAATACGTCGGTCTTCAGGTCGGCCTGCATGATCGAATTGGTGAACATCACGCCGAAAAGCAGCAGCACAAGAATACCGCCTACATAAACAACCACCTGGGTAACGGCAATGAAATCAGCGCTAAGGAAAACAAAAAGTGCAGCCGCACCGAAAAAGGTGAAGAGCAGCGAAAAAGCCGAATAGATCACGTTTTTCGAAAACACAACGAAGGCTGCGGAGAAAACCGTAATGGCTGCGAAAATATAGAAAATCGTGATGTAGGTCGCGTTATTCATGTGTCAAAGCGCATTTTGTTTCGTAATCCATCTTACTGTCCGCCGTTTTCAGCTGCGGTTCTGGCTGCAGCCGCCTGTTTTTCCTTTGCCGCCTGCGCCTGCTGTTCGGAAAGCTTCCGGCGCTTGGCCTCGGCTTCAAGATTGGTCAGGTTACCGAAATGGTAGATCATGTTCTGACGATCGAACTCCGAAAAATCGCTGACCGGAGTATGCACGAGGCACTCTGTAGGACAGACCGAAACACAGATGCCGCATGTCATGCATTTGGCGACATCGATATCGAATACCGGAATCCAGAATTTCTTCTGCTGTCCGTCGGAGGTCTTGCCGCATACGGCAAGATCGTCGCTGGTCACCTTGACAGTCTCCATCGAGATGCAGCCGATCGGGCATGCACGGACACATTGACCGCATCCGATGCAGTCCTCGATATTATTGTACAGACGGTACCGTCCGTTCACAGGTGTCGGAATGGCTTCCCGCGGGTACTGCAGGGTACAGAGGCCATCGACCTGGTTGAAATAATCGGCATCGTCGACGCCTGCATCGCCCTTGCGTTTCACGGCATTGAAGAAATGCTTGAGGGTAATGCCCATACCGGTAGCTATCGTTACCGCGCTGGTCCTGATATTACTGAAATACTCGCTCATATACTTACCTTATTACTATGCCTGTATGCCTGCGCCCGCTTGCGGGCACCGATTATTTACGGTACGTAGATTTCCCAGATTGCCGTCAGCACGAAAGCGACGAATGCAAACGGTGTCAGCACCTTCCAGCAGAGATACATCAGCTGGTCGACCCTGAGTCTCGGCAGCGTCCAGCGCAGCCACATCTGCACGAAGATGAAGAAAAAGCCTTTCGAAATAATCCAGAATGCGCCCCATACCGGACCGGTCGTCCAGTCGTAAAGTGCCAGTGCTCCGATATTGGGCAGCGGAGAATTCCAGCCGCCGAGAAAAACGATCGAGATAATGGCCGAAACCATGAACATGCTTCCGTATTCTGCAAGGAAGATAACTGCAAACTTCATGCCGCTGTACTCGGTGAAATAACCTGCGACAAGTTCCGATTCAGCTTCAGGAATATCGAACGGAGCGCGGTTCGTCTCGGCAAGAGATGCAATGAAATAGATAAGAAAAGGAAGCCATGCTATGGGAGACTGAAAGAGAAAGAAATGCGCGAATCCGTAAGGTCCGGACTGGAGCACACTGATCTGCTGCATACTGAGCGTACCGGCCATCATGGCGCCGCAGAGCAGGGCTATGGCGGCAGGAATCTCGTAGCTGACAATCTGCGCCACGCTTCTGACCGCTCCGTAGAGCGACCACTTATTGTTAGACCCCCATCCGGCGGCAAGAATGCCGACAACTTCGAGAGCGACGATGCCTATGGCATAGAAGAGACCGACGTTGAGATCTGCGCCGATAAATGCCGGCCCGAAGGGAAGAACGGCGAATGCGAGAAAAGATCCGACAAAAAGAATACCGGGCCCGATTACGAAAAGAAACTTGTCGGCGGAGGTCGGTACGATATCCTCCTTCTGCAGAAGCTTGAGAATATCAGCGAGGGTCTGAAGGATGCCCCACTTGCCGACCTCCATAGGACCGAGACGATCCTGCATGAAGGCCGAAATCTTGCGCTCGCCGTAGACGCCGTAAGTAAGGGCGTAGAGTGCGATGAAAACAAGGGGAATAGCGGCAATGATCACCAGGCCGAGAGGAAACCACGATATGGTGAGCCCGGCAAGGGCGTCGGACCAGGCATTGAGATTGTTACCCATAAGAAACGGCAGACTGATTAACGGTATAGCGGAAAACGTCATCGGTCAACCTCCCCGAGCACGATATCGATGCTGCCTATGATAGCGACAAGATCGGGAATGAGCTGACCTTTCGATAGGTCTTTCATTGCGGAAAGATTGACGAAACAGGAAGAACGAGCCTTGCAGCGCAACGGCCTGGTCGATTTGCCGTCGCTCTGTATATAAAATCCGAGCTCGCCTCTGGGATTCTCTGCCCGACCGTATACTTCTCCTGCTTTGGGACGGACCCTTTTCGGTACAGCCGACCTCGGATTGAACCCTTCGGAGCCAGGCATTTTAGAGAGGCACTGCTCGATGATGGAGAGACTCTCCTCCATCTCAAGCGCACGAACGAGATGGCGCGAGAGACAGTCGCCGATGTCGGAGAACCTGCCGTCAGGAACAGGTACCTTGAAATCGAGTTCGGGGTAGACAGAATAGGGGTCGTTGCGGCGAAGATCCCACTGCACACCGGAACCGCGAAGCATTGGACCTGACCAGCCATAGTTGATGGCTACCTCGGGAGGCATGATACCGATGCCTTTTGTCCGTTTAACGAAAATTTCATTTTCAGTCAGCAGCTTGTAGAGCTCGACAGCCTTGGGCCTGAAGTAATCGATAAACTCCCTGACACGTTTGCTGAAATCGGCAGGCAGGTCGAAGGCCACGCCGCCGATCCAGATATAATTATACAGCATGCGTGCGCCTGAAGCCCACTCGAGAAGACCCAGAATATGTTCACGGTCACGAAAACAGAAAAGAAAAGGAGTGAATGCGCCGAGATCGATGGCATAGGTACCGATGGCTACCAGATGTGAAGCGATGCGGTTCAGTTCCGAGACGATCACCCGAATGAACTCTACCCTGCGGGGAATTTCGATATCGAGCAGTTTTTCCACGGCAATGCAGTATGCCCACTCGTTATTCATGCCCGCAAGATAGTCCATACGGTCGGTGTAAGGCACGATGCCCGGATAATCGACCATTTCGCAATGTTTCTCGAAACAGCGGTGAAGATATCCGAGATAGGGTTCGGCCGATGTCACCACCTCGCCATCGGTGAGACACTCGAGCTTGAGCACGCCATGGGTAGAAGGATGTTGAGGCCCCATGCTCAGCACCATCTCCTCTGTCGCGAGGTCTTTTTCTATGACCACAACATTATTGTCCTTGCGGGAAACTCGTATCGAGCCCTGCTCAGCCATTCCTAATTCCTGCATACTTGAGCTGCTTTATTGCTGTTATAACCCCGTTTAATACGGCACCTTGATGCCATGGTAGCTCTCCTGCACCGCGTAATCCTTGCGAAGCGGAAACCCTTCCCAGTCTTCAGGACAGAGAATCCTGCGCGGGTCGGGATGACCGGTGAACTGCATGCCGAACATATCGAAGGCTTCGCGTTCGTGCCAGTTTGCCGTATGCCATACATAGGCCGCTGTCGGAATCGATCCGCCGTTACGGGCACACTTCACCTTTACGGCGATCCTGTGACCCAAAACGCCCAGCGATTCGAGGTTGCATACGATACCAAGCTTCTCTTCGGCAGGATAATCGACTCCGGAAAGGCAGGCCAGGTAGTTGAACTTCAGTTTGGGGTGGTCGCGCATGAAAAGCGCGATATCCGGCCACTTTTCCGTTTCGAGCACTTCGAAAAACGGCATGAATTCATTGGCGTCGAAATCCGATATCGCGCCGCCGAACGCCTCGCGAACAACTTCGTAAGCCGCAGCAGCCTGCTGTAGCGACTGCGGCACCACCCTGCCCTCTTCCATATCTGACATATTTTCCTGTTTCTTACCGTTCAGTTGTCATGCACGGACTGCCCGACGCTCTCTTTCTATAACCTGCTGCGGATCGACACTCTTTTCCGCAAGCCTCTTCAGCGCATCCGCTCTTGAGAGACCGATCTGCTCCATGCGGATCAGTTCCTGTATTTTCATGAGCCCGCCAATCAGCGATTCGGGCCTTGGCGGACAACCCGGAACATATACATCGACGGGAATGACTCTGTCAACACCCTTCAGCACATGATATCCATGCTCCCAGTAAGGCCCGCCGCAGTTCGAGCAACTGCCCATCGACAGCACATAACGAGGTTCGGGCATCTGCTCGTAAAGCCTGACGACCCGCTCCGCCATTTTCATGGTGACTGTACCTGCCACGATCATGAGATCGGACTGGCGGGGAGAGGAGCGGGGAAATATACCGAACCGTTCGAGATCGTAATTGGAGGCGTTGGTTGCCATCATTTCGATAGCACAGCATGCGAGACCGAATCCCATCGGCCACAACGATGACAGACGAGCCCAGTTCAGTACGTTGTCAACCGATGTCACAACTACATTATGCTTCGAGAAGGAGGCATCAAGTAAACCCATAACTCGTTAATCTGATAGTTGAAATTCAGTTCCGCCCGCTGCCGGGCTTTCCGGAAGGAAGCTCGGGCATTTCAGGAATATTGGGAGTCGGACGCACCCAGTCGAGATCGCCCTTGACCCAGGCATAGACAAGCCCGAGAATCAGAATGCCGGCAAAAACGAGGGCCTCGAAAAGAGCGAATGGGCCAAGCTGCTTGAAGACCGTTGCCCAGGGGTAAAGAAAGACAACCTCGACATCGAAGATGATGAAGATAAGTGCGACAACGTAAAACCTGATATTGAATTTGATCCACGCGCTGCCGATCGCCTCCTCTCCGCACTCGTAGGTGGAATTTTTTTCAGGATTCGGTCTGCTGGGCCGAAGCATTCGCGCCGTAAGATACCCACCGGCCACGAATACGATTCCGAGAGCGAGAAAAACAAAAACATTTCCGAAACCACTCAGCGTCTGGTCCATGAGCTGTCTGTTAAGGTTATCCCTGGGTTGCCGTGACGGATTTCCGCACTGATAACAATTATTACCGTTAAGTGGGCCAAATATAAAAAAAAATCCTTTACCGAACAGAAAAAAAGCCTCCCTACCGCAGAAGTCAGAAAAAGTTCGGTTCAGAACCGTTCGAGTTGAGCTGAATCTAAAAAAAAATCCCTTAACTCATAACTTTATTAAGCATAAGAACAACTTATGTGTAAATATATTTACCGATAAACCTGAAAACCCTAATAAACACAAACAATACAAGTGCCGTAATCGGTACGATCACGCTCTGGGTGAGCACAAACGACCCGGTAAAACCTGACAGGAAGGGGGCGAGCAGCGAAGAGAGAAACATCCATACAATCGGAGCCCAAGCGAAAGCGAGAATGAACGGAAGCCCTTTTTTCATAAAGAGCTTCCTTGTTCCGATATCGGGAAACAGTTTCATAACGGCTGGAAAAACAGGGTTTCTATCTGTGCGGCCATTGAAGGATCAAGATCCCTGAGGATATCATACTCCTTTTTCAGCCCCTTCATATCTCCTTGAGACACATAATACATGGCAAGCTTGCAATGCGGTTCGGCACCTTGCGGATCGAGCTCGTAAGCTTTTTCGAAGGCCTCTTTGGCCTTTCCGGGCTCTCCGGTATCGAGATAGACATCTCCAAGCACACAATAAAGCCCTGCATCTGAAGGATCCTTGTGAAGAGCTGCCTGCAGGGTTTTCAGCGCGGCCTCCTCCTTGCCGAGAGTAAGCTGGATGAAACCAAGATGGCGATAGGCATCGAGAAAATCACGGTCGAGTGCAATCGTCCGGAGAAAATCGCAGCCGGCCTTCCGGTAATCGTTCATTGACAGATAGACCACGGCCCTCGCATAAAAAGCACGCGGATCCCGCCTGCGCTCAAGGAGCATTCCGTCAAGCAGTTCCAGTGCCTGGCTGTTCCGCTCATGCTGCAGATAGCAGAGGGCAAGATCATAACGGAGGTCTGCGTCCTCAGGGTTGTCACGAAGTGCGGCCTCAAGTTTCTCTATCTCTTTCACGTGTTCGATGCTTTAGGGATTGACGGCACAAGTTCGTGCTCCAGTGTGTGCTGGATATTGTAAAGAATTTCCAATTCGTCGGTTATCATGTCTGCCAGCCAACAGGCAAATTCCGGGGATTCATTGATGCAGCGAACATACTGCGCTCTCCTGAAACCTGCACGGTCAAGCACCTTACGGGCCTCGTACTCGGTTTCGCTGTTATCGGCGAAAAAACCGTAGGGAAACATCACAACAGTCTCGATGCCCTCTTCCTGAAATGCGGCAAGAGCTTTCTGCACGGTTTCCGATGTCCACTCTCCACCCGCCGAATGGTTCATGCAGCCCTGACGGATATCAGTGAAACAGTTTCTGGGATCGTTCATGATACGCTCTTTCATCAGATCGAAAAAAAGCCTCGTTTCATCGAGACCGGTAAAAACTTTCGGCGGATTTCCGGCCCTGTCCCTTACAAGGGTTCCATGTATGACCAGCACCAGCCCGGTTCGAGCGGTGCCTTTAATTGATGCATCGAGTTCGGAAAAGAGGTAATCGATATAAATCCGGTGCAGTTCCGGCTCTTTCCAGAGCTTGTTGAGCAGGCGGATGCTGCCGTAGCGCATATCGCCGAACTGTTCGGCTATCATTCTGCATGCGACGCCGCATGAAAACGCCGACTCGACGGGAATCATCGGCACAATGACAATTCCATCGTAGTTCCGTTCGTTCTCTTTGAGCACATCCTCGAGGTACGGAGGGACGAAATAGTATGCATCGAATATATCGGCATCGAGTGAATCGAAAATATCCGCGCGGCTTTCGGCAAGGCAACGGGCTATCGCCCTCGTCTGGGCCCTGTTGATCGACAGCAGCGATGAACGGTAGCCGTTCAGCCGCCAGTTGATGAAATGCCTGGTCGAACGGTAATCGGCAATGAAATAGACAAGAAACTTCGGAACCTTCACTATCTGGCTGGTAATTACCTTGAGTATCCGTCTTGAACTCGGCCAGAGATTCCGCAACGTCAGCTTCTCTACCTCACCATACGTAACGATCAGAACTGCATACCGTTTTTTCCCTATAACCCTATCCACCATGTCAGTTCGGCATACATTAAAACAAATCCTATGATCCCGCCAACAAGTGTCTGCATGAAATTATGCGCTTTCAGATATATTCTCGACCACATGAGAAGGGGAACCAGAACACAAAGAAACAATGCTCCGGAACCGAACTGCAGGAACAGCAGCGAGATGCATGACGAAAGCGTAAAGAGATGAATGCTGATCTTCCATTGCAGGGTAACAAGGAGAATAAGCACCGTATTGACGGCATTGAACAGAAGAATGCCGCTGAGCAGTCTGGGCGCATCGAGCTGCTGCATGAACTCGTAACCAAGAACGTTCACCCCTGTCAGCACAAGCAGTGGAAGAAAACGCTGTTCCCTGAACGTAATATTGTAATCCGAAACCTTACCGATTTTTTTCAGTCCGTAAATCAGCAGCATAGGCGCAACCGTGCTTGATGCAAAAAGAACCGTCAGATAGGAAAACCTCGAAGGATCTTCAGGATAACCGAACAGCACGACAACGCAGAATACCAGAGGAGCCACGACAACAGGACTTATTGCCCATGAAAGCAGATCTGCAAAACGGTGAACGTCAAAACGCATGAGCACAACAAGTCGATAATAAAGAAAATTATGCGTATTATGGCTCGAAAGTTATTAACAAAGATAGTTTTTATAAAATAAAAAACCGCGTATATTCTTTGTCCATAGGCGAGAGTGGTGAAATTGGTATACACGCTAGTCTTAGGAACTAGTGCCGTGAGGCGTAAGGGTTCGAGTCCCTTCTCTCGCACGTCGTTTTTTTACAGGCCAAAGTGGCGGAACTGGTAGACGCGCTGGACTCAAAATCCAGTGGGCGCAAGCTCGTGTGGGTTCGAGTCCCACCTTTGGTACCATTGCTACAAAATAAAACGATCCATACAGCCCTGCCATGCAGCGAATGTACTCACCCTGGCGTGAAGTTTACATGCAATCCTTCAAGGATGTCAAAACTGCCATAAAGGAAGAGAAATCGGTCTTTTCAGACATTCCTCCCGAACAGGATGAAGAACGTTTCGTATTGTACCGCGGTAAAACCTGCTTCATCATCATGAATCTTTATCCGTACAATTGCGGGCATCTCATGGTGATTCCATACCTGCAGACCCCTGACTTTTCAGCTCTCGACAACGAGACTAAACTGGAGATCATGGATCTCACCGATCTCTGCATCAAGGCGCTTAAAGAAACCCTTAAACCGCAGGGTTTCAACTTCGGAGCCAACCTCGGCCGCGTCGCAGGAGGAAGCGTTGATACCCATATTCATTTCCATATCGTGCCCAGATGGGAAGGCGATACCAATTTCATGCCAGTACTTGCCGATGCCAAAGTGCTCAGCAACGACATGAAAACCACCTACAGCAACCTCAGAAAAGCCATTCTGGCGCTGGTTCAGGAAAAACAGAGCTGACATCTCCAGGTGACTCCCCGTTTACAATGGAAAACTCGGTCTGCCCGATAAGCGGCAAAAGGGATTTCGAACCTTTTCTCGCGGTTCCGGACCGTTTCAGACCTGATTCGCGCTGGCAGATCGTTCGATCCCGCCCCTCAGGGCTGCTCATGCTCGATCCGAGACCGTCTTTTCCCGAAATCAGCCGTTTCTATGGCCAGGAGAGCTACGATCCCCATCTGCATGACGCCATGGCAGGATCGTTGCGCAACAGGCTTTATCTTGCCGCCAGAACGCTCCTGCTCAATCGCAAAGCCTCTCTGGTGCTGTACGGCGAAAAAAAAACCTTGACCGGCTGCCGGATACTGGAGATCGGCTGCTCGACCGGAGATCTCCTGCGCCATCTGAAGCTCGCCAGAGGAATTCCTGCCGGACATCTTCGAGGCATCGAAACCGATCCTGAAGCTGCCGCTGTTGCAGAAGCGAAAACAAACGTGCCGATTGATCGACATCCCGCCGGAAGATCGCAGAGCAGAAAAGCGTTCGACCGGATCGTGCTGTGGCATGCATTCGAGCATGTGCATGACCTGCACAGCCTGCTTAACAACATTTCCGAGCAGCTTGACCGCCAGGGAACCGTGGTGATGGCGTTGCCGAATCCCGAAAGCCGCGATGCAAGGCACTACCGCCAACACTGGGTGGCATGGGACGCTCCGCGACATCTCTGGCATTTTACCCCTTCTGTGCTTGAAGCACTTCTTGCAAAACACGGCTTCGAACTCTGCAGGATGGTACCCTACCTGCCGGATACGCTCTATACCTGCTGGTACAGCGGTAAATTGGCCGCAAGAGAGTACGGCCGAAGTTTCGGACTCGCCGGGATAGCCGAAGCTCTCGTGCAGGCTGCTGCCGGAATCGCGTCAGCTCCGTTCAGCCGGGAGAAGGCCTCGACACTGGTCTACTATTTCAGAAAGGCTCGCTGATCCCTTCACCCCTTGAGTTCAGCCGGTGCGCCGGAACGTCCGAGCGCGCGATCGAGCAGCACGCTCGCCATCAGATAATCGTACACCGCCTGCAGATAATTGGTTTTAGCCTTGTTGAGCTGCAGCTCCGCATCGATGAGTTCGAGACGCGAACCGATACCCTCGCGAAAACGCAGTTGGGATATGCGGTAGCTCCGTTCGGCAACGGAGATGGTTTTCGATTGCACCTCGATACGCTTTCGGGCCTCATTGAAAGCCGACAGGCGCACTTCGATCTCGGCCCTGATGTTCGCCTTAAGATCGGCAAGCCTCGTCATGACCTGCAGGCGCGATATCCTGGCCTGCTCAACCTTCGCGCCGATCCTGAAACCGGTGAAAATCGGCATACTGACCTGCAGACCCACAGCGGCCGAGACCGGCCAATCGGAGTCGGCAAGACTTACGTCATCGTTGAACGCAGTCTGAGCTTGAAGCTGACCGAAAGCCGACAGCACGGGAAAGCGCTCCGATCTGGCTGAAAACACCTTCTGATCCTCGGCCTCAACCTGCAGTTCGAGCTGCCTCAGATCAGGCCTCGATAGCAACGCCTCCTGGCTGGCCTCAGCGATTTGTGCAGGATAAGACGAAGGCAGAACTTCAAGCCTGCCGGTCAGGGTTACGTCACTCTCGGAGGGAATTCCCATGGCGTTCTTCAGTTTCGTCATGGTAATGCCCACCATGTTCTCTGCCTGGATCAGGTCGGGGCGAAGGTTCTCAACCGAAAGAAAAGCCTGCAGGGTATCGATATCTGCGGCAATTCCCTGGCGGAACATGGCCCGCGTATCACGCTGAGCCAGCTCCCACCGTTCGATGCTCTGGCGGATAAGCTGCAGCCGGTCGCGGGAAATCAGGGCATCGAAATATGCCTGTTTGATGTCGGCTACAACCGCCGACCTGGTATTACGGTAAGACTCGTCACTTATTTTACGAACCACGGACGCCGCCCTGATACCGGCTATGGCCGAACCATCGAAGAGTTTCTGGCGCAGGTCGAGCGTTGCTGAGGCACTGTTGTCGGCACTGATTTCGAGAGGTATAAAAGAATTCGGATTGGGAGAACCGGAAAAAACATCCGGAAAAAAAAGAACGGAAGGCTTGAGTGTCCTGGTATACGTGAAACTCGTCGTAAGCTGCGGCAGCACTTCCGACCAGGTCTCGCGTATTTTCCCGGAAGCCATCTCTCGATCGAGACGGGCTAATTCGAGAGCGCGGCTTTTTGAAAGACCGAGACGTACGGCATCGTCGAGCGTCAGACTGTAACGCGACGAATCCGTTGCGGCGGTTGCCCCTCGGGGATGTAATGCAAAAGAGATGAGCAGCAGAACGAATGAGACCAGCGACAGAACGAACCTGTTCATGACAATCGTATTGAAATAATACCGAGAAACAGCGAATCCGGATTATGGCTCCAATATACAAAGAGAGGAATCATCGAAAAAATTCACTTGCCGTATCGATCCTTCCACAGAGCCCGGAGCCGGTCGGCAGCGATTTTTTCGCGACCCTCTTCCGTAGGACGATAGAAAAGCTGAGGTGACACTCCCTCGGGAAAATAGGTTTCCTCAACGAAATGTCCCGGAAAACGGTGCGGATATCGGTATCCTTCCCCGTACCCGATCTCTTTCATGAAGGCGCCCGAAGCGTTGCGCAGGTGAAGAGGCACGCCGGTATCCTGAAATAGTTTCGCTGAGCGCATTGCCTCATTCACCCCCTCGTAGCTCGCATTCGATTTTGGAGCCGAGGCGAGATATGTCACCCCCTGGGCGAGGTTGATGCGCGCTTCGGGCAGACCGATCATCTGCACGGCCTGGAACACCGATACGGATAGGGTGAGCGCGAAGGGATCGGCATTTCCGACATCCTCGCTGGCGAAAACAACCATCCTGCGCGCGATGAAAAGCGGATCCTCGCCGCCCTCCAGCATGCGCGCAAGCCAGAAAAGCGATGCATCGGGATCGCTGCCCCGCATCGACTTGATGAAAGCGGAGACCGTATCGTAGTGAGCTTCGGCTCCCTTATCGTAGATCGGGGCCTTATGCTGCAGAGCCCGCTCGAGCAATGGACGATCAAGCCTCACCTGACGCTGTCCCGCAGGCACGAGGGCAAGCGCCGCCTCAAGCGCGTTAAGCGCCTTTCGTGCATCTCCTCCGGCAAACTGCAGAAGAAAATCGAGATCCGGGATCTCCACCTGCCTCTCCTTCAGAAGCGTATCGCACGCAAGGGCTCTATGAACTACCGCCTCGATATCTGTATGGGTAAGCGGTTTGAGAATATAGACCTGCATGCGGCTGAGCAGCGCGGCGTTCACCTCGAACGACGGATTCTCGGTAGTAGCCCCGACAAGAATCACAAGCCCCTGCTCTATGGCGTGCAGCAGCGTATCCTGCTGTGCCTTGTTGAACCGGTGGATCTCGTCGATGAACAGAATGGTACGCAGTCCTGAACGTTGGGCCTGGCGTGCACTTTCGAGCGCCTTGCGAACATCCTTCACTCCGGCGTCGATAGCGGACAGCTGTTCAAAACGGTAGTGCAGCGATCGGGCGCAGATATCTGCGAGCGTGGTCTTGCCGGAACCTGGCGGGCCCCAGAATATCATGGAAGGAAGCCTGCCGGTCTCAAGAAAGCTGCGCAACGGTCCATCCCTGCCCGCAAGATGCTCCTGTCCGGCAAGATCATCAATCGAACGTGGACGCACCCGCTCGGCCAGCGGCTGGAATTCTCCGCCTGAAGCTCCGGAGCCTGCATCCGGAAGACCGAACAGATCGGCCTGAAAAAGATCGGGTACGCTCATCTAAAAACCGTTTTCCCTGAGCCACCCTTCATCGATGCGCGAAACGGAAGCAGCCGGGGCCGCGGTCTGCAGCTGACGCGCTGCATACTTGCCGAGAATATCGAACTCAAGATTTACCCTGCTGCCCGGTACAAGTCTGCTGATAGTTGTATGCGCGAAAGTGAAGGGAATGATCGCCACAGCGAAAGAGGACTCGCCGAGCCTTGCAACAGTGAGGCTTATACCGTCAATAGCAATCGACCCGGCTGGCACCATGTATGCGTTGAAAACGGCGGGATAACCGATCCATATCTCGCGGCTCGATCCCAGTTCACGCACCTTGCCGACCTCGCCGACGCAATCTACATGACCCAGCACGAAATGGCCTCCGAGTCTGTCGATCGGACGCAGCGCCCTTTCGAGATTGACCGGCATGCCGCTGCGAAGCGATCCGAGAGTGGTTTTCAGAAGCGTCTCCTCGACGGTATCAACCTCGAACCACCCGTTTCCAACAGCCACGACGGTCTGGCAGGCGCCGCTGACGCTGACGCTCTCGTCAATCGTAAGAGAGCTGAACGCCTCTGAACCCGCATGCACCACCCGCAGACGCAATCCGCCGTTTCTTTTCTGCGCTGCGTCTACGGTGCCCACATCCTTCACTATTCCCGTAAACATCCGATTGATGACTTGTTACCAGTTACCTTCACCTTAAAAGCAATATACGGCAACCCCGGGTAATTGCCGTTACGTACATCGTTCATCCATAGATAACAAACCCCGCTGCAGGCACCGTAATGCACACCGACGCGCCCTGACGGGCTTCGACCGTAACGTCGAGATGCTGGGTCCCTTCCGCTGTGCTGAAAAGGCACCGCATGATGCTGCCCGGAGAATGGATCGAACTGTCGACAACGACATACACCCTCAATGCCTGCAGAGTATCGGTATTGACTGCGCAAAGCATCTCGCTGTCCGCGAAAATGCGCGACCATGCTATAACCCAGCGCAGCGATCCACCCATCGGCTGGGGATAATAAAAATCCCCGTCATAGCCTGTAGCGGAAACCTGCCGCAGGTACTGCCTTCCCCGGCGCAGCTCGATACGCTGCTTCCGGATAGCGGTAAGGTCGCTTACGAAGCTGTAGACCGGATGTTTTTCGTTAAAAAAATGCTTCCCCGTGCTCTGTCGGGAACCGAACCGGCCGCCGAACATGCACTCTCTGAGGAACACATCACTCCAGGAATCGTCGCCCTGGCGATGGTCGGCGCCGTTGAATGCCTGTTCGGTACCGTAATAGATGCACGGAATACCCGAAGATGCAAGATTCACGCCAAGCGCGGCCGGAAGCAGCAACTCGCTCTGCGGAGCATCGCCGGCAAAACGGAACTTCTGCTTCACCCCGACCTGGTCGTGATCGTCGAACATCGTCACAATATGGCTGCCGTACCACTGCCGGGTATGCTTGTTGTCGAGCAGGCTGTTGCGGAAAAGATCGAAATACCCCTCCTGCTCTTCAGTATCGGGATTGCCCGGACTGCGCCATCCCTTTATCATGAACTCCAGCTTGTCAGCAATATCGTTGATACCGAGAGCTGCATCGAGGCCCGTATTGTCGAGAATCGATGCAGCATAACTCCTTCCGCCGGTAATTTCGCCGATGATATAGAAATTCTCCTTGCCGATCGAAGCCGCGAACTCGTGTACCGCAGTCGCAAAATAGCGAACTGCGCCGGGCTCCATATGCTTCACGGTATCGAGGCGATACCCGTCAATATCCGTATAGGCTATCCAGAACTTATAGATAACCGACAGGTCTTTCAGCGCCTGCGATGGCCTGAACTCGCGGATCCGTCGCTGCAGGTCCCAGGCTGCAGAAGGATCTTTGAGTCCTTCACCGAGATTGACATCCTTCAGCGTACAGAAATCGCCATCGAGAAACTCCGGGAATCCGTCCCAGTTCCTGATTTCGCCATGCCTCGACCAGACGGTCGCATGCTGGAGTTCGACAGGCCAGACCGCACCATCGAAATCCGCATTCTCATCCACATCAAAAGGGATGCTTCCCGAGTCACCGCTGCGGCTGCGATAGCCCTGCACAGGCCACTGATGGCCGTCATGATAGGTATACTGCCGGTTCCCTTCATATGAGAAAACGTCACCGGCATGATTGATGATGATATCGAGAATAACCCTTATACCCAGGGAATGCGCGACCTGAACGAAATCCTTCAGCTCCTCGCGGGTACCGAAATGCGGATCAACATCGAGATAATTCTGGATGCCGTAACCATGATAATCGCTGCTGCCGGTCACCTGGCGGAACACGGGACTTATCCAGACTGCAGTAATTCCGAGCCGCTTCAGGTATCCGAGTTTTTCCTTCATGCCGGAGATTGTGCCGCCGCACCAGCCCTTGCCTGCCTCGAACCAGCTCTCCCTATCTGCCGTTCCTGCATCGCTCTCCTGCGCAAACAGCGGGGTGCTCCTTTCGCCTGAAGGCTCTGTAACCTGTTTGCCATCGTTATCGGCAAACCCGCCGAACTCTCTGCCGTCAGAAAACCGGTCAAGAAACAGAAAATAGAGCACTTCGTCCTCCCATGCAGCCGGGGACGGATGATACGTGACGCCTTCGACAAGCCTTGCAAAATCGATCTCCCTGAGGCTGCGCTCCACAACCCTTTTTCCCTCTCCCTGACTAATGCCGATCATAAATACTGATAGTTTTGGGGTTGACAGTATCCGAACATTCATCGCATGCAGTATACGTATAAAATCACACCTCTGATCAAAAAGAAACCGTTTCGGCAGCAAAAAAAAAGCCCGCACGAGGCAGGCTTGGCAAAGAAACGCAGAAACAATCAGATACCGTAAAGGTGTCTTGCCGCGTCACAGAAGCTCCTATGCAAGAGCCTTCAGTGCGGCCTGATAATCCGGCTCCTGTACGATTTCTGACACAAGTTCGCTGTATGCAACCTTGTGCTCGTTATCGACAACGATAACGGCACGGGCAAGCAATCCTTTCAATGGACCGGTAACCAGCTCCACCCCGAAATCCTTGCCAAAAGCGGGAGAACGGAACACTGAAAGCGAAATCACATTGTTCAACCCCTCGACCTCGCAGAACCGTTTGTGAGCAAAAGGCAGGTCCGCCGAAATGCAGAGAACGACGGTATTGTCGAATGAAGCCGCTTCATGGTTGAAGCGACGCACCGACGCCGCACACACCGCGGTATCGAGACTCGGAAAAATATTCAACACAAGCTGCTTGCCCTCAAAATCGGCAGGACCTGCTTCGGAAAGATCGGATTTCACCAGACAGAAAAAAGGCATTTCGGAGCCGATAGCCGGAAGTTCGCCGCAGGTTTCGACAGGGTTGCCTTTCAGCGTGACTGTAGCCATAAATGTGTGAATTTATTGTTGTGTAAAGGTAATAACGAGGACGTTGCAGAAAAGATTAAACGAAAACCTGTCCGGACTGCAGAAAGTTTCAATCTGCTGAACCTTTATTCCCGCAATCGACAAACGCAGGTAACGTGAACCCGGTATTGCCGGTTACGACAAATCCTTTTCATCACGACAGCATTGCAATAGTATGCTGCTAATGCCAGCCGCAAATGAGCGACTGATTATAAGCTCCCCGATAATGCCGGAGGGAGCGGACGCAGCAGGAAAGCGCCTCAGTCGCGCACGATGGTAACGGCGTCGCGCACGCGTACCCAGTTGAAAAGCTTTTCGGCATCGGTCATCAAGAGACGCACGCAGCCGTGCGATGCCGGATAACCCGGCAGTGACTGCTGATGCATGAAGTAGCCACTGTAGTAATTGATCGAAAACGGCATGGGCGCATTGTCGTACTTGATAGAGCGCTTGTGACGCTGCTTGTAGTTCACGAAAAATCTGCCAGGATGCGTTGGATACGTCTTCCTGCCGCTCGATATCGGCCCCCAGAACACCAGTTTGCCCGACTCGTAGGCGCCGAAGTACTGACTGGAGAGAAACACCCGTATCTCGCGAGCTCCCCTTCCGTCGGTCAGGAGTTCGGGAACAGGGATATATCTGGCTGCTTTCTGCAGATCAACCGGCATGAGCACAGCTCGACCTGCAGGTACAAGTTTGCGGTCAATACGGTTGACTTTCATGTATATGCTCTGGCAGAGGGAGTCCCTTCCGCAATAATTCGACAGGGCTTCGGCTTTTTTCAGCTTCTGCAGAACAAAGCCTTCCGGGACAGGCTGAGCTGTTTTCGAATCGTTTTTTTTCTCCTCCGGATCAGGAACCGATACAGCTTTCAGGGAATCCGCAGCAGAAAGTTCCTGAGCAGCGAATGCGGGTTGCCCGATAGGGGCGGAATCGGACAACGAGGCCTCCCTTGAGAGCTGTGCCGTTGCGGTTTGTCCGGATGCTCCGGCTGCTGTCCGGAATGCCGAAAGAAAAAAGATCAGGAACAGACTCAGGAAAACCATACCGTAAGAATGCGCCGAACGAGAATGAAATAATGCAGTCATAGCCGTGTTTCAAACCATCGCCATTGATTATTAAGATGCGTTTCAGCATAGGAATGACATACGGGCTCATGGTACACCGGAACATAACCCGTTCATCGCTTCAGATACGTTTGCTCCACAACTAAATTTAACAAAAACACAAAAGAAATGGACAAAAAAAATCCCCTTACCGCACCCGTCAGAAGCACTGCGGCAAAAGGAAATCGTGATCGAAAAAACGAATGACACCGGATAATCAGAAATACTTCAAAAGCGGATCAGGCCATTCAATTCAATCGACCGTTCGATCCTCCGAGCGAAAAACGGCCTGCTCCGAGAAATACGATCGCCAGCGACCCGAACAGGTAGAGCGCTTGCAGCTCGAGCGCATAGGCCCCGTGCTCATTGAACGAGAAAAGGTCTCCCATATGTACAAGGTATACCGCCATGACCATTACGAATGCAACCATCATTGCAGCTGCACGGGCATAGACCCCGAGGATGATCAGGAGCGGAGCGAGAATTTCACCGACAAGTATTCCATGCGACAGATAGTCGGGCAACCCTGATTTCAGGAGCATCTGTTTGATGGATCCATAGCCATAGTGCAATTTGTGAAGACCGTGAAAAAGCATCAGTCCGCCGACCGAAAAACGCAACAGCAGCTTGCCGAAATCGGAGGAAAACATCCTGTCAAACATGCCATCTCCCTTTCTTGCGATATTTCGTTTCATAGTTACCAGTATTACATCTCACATGGAAATATATGCGGTGAGAAGAAGATCGGCCCCGAAAAAAACCGGCGGCCCCATATCGAGTCCGACCGCCAGATCCGGCGACGTGACGCCAAGGGGAGCGAATGCGCTCAGACCGTCGCCGCCGAACAGTTTGGGCGCAATGAACAGATAAAGCTTGTCGGCAAGCTTCGCATTAATGAACGATGAGACCATGCGGCTCCCTCCCTCGACCAGCACGGAGAGCACGCGACGTTCGTGCAGTGCTGCAAGCACAGCCGCGAGATCGAGTCCGCATTCCCGCCCTTCGACAGCAAGTACGGTAACGCCTTTTTCTGAAAGTCTGGCGGCTTTCTGAGATTTATGCAATGCCGGCGAGGTGAAAAGAACGGTTTTGGCTTCATCGCTGAAAACGCCTGCGTTTTCCGGAATGCTGAGCCGGCTGTCGAGAACCACGCGCAAAGGATTGCGCCCGGCGCAATGACGCACGGTAAGCCGGGAATCGTCTGCCATGACTGTTGCGGCCCCGGTCAGAACGGCATCATAATGACAGCGGAGACGATGCACCTCGCGGCGGGCATCGTCTCCGGTAATCCATTTCGATGCTCCGGTTGCTGTGGCGATCTTGCCGTCGAGCGTCTGGGCGAGTTTGAGTGCCACAAAAGGGCGACCTTTTCGGTGGCTGGTAATGAACGCTTCGTTGATTTTCCCGGATTCTTCCTGAAGAACTCCTTCGATAACCTCAACACCGGCAGCAAGCAGTTTTTCGATCCCCTTGCCGGCCACCTTGATATGCGGATCCCGGCAACCGATAACTACTCGCGGGATACCCTTTTCGATGATCAGGTCGCTGCAGGGAGGTGTTTTGCCGAAATGCGAACATGGTTCCAGGTTGACATAGAGCGTTGCCTGCCTCAGGAGGGCTTCGTCGGCGACAGCCGCCACGGCATTGACTTCTGCATGAGGGTCTCCGTACTTCCTGTGATATCCTTCACCAATTATCCGGCCGTCCGCAACAATAACCGAACCGACCATGGGATTCGGACTCACGCTGCCGGCGCCAAGCCGGGCAAGTTCGAGACAGCGGCGCATATAGCGTACGTGCATGGCGCTGCTCTCACCCCCTTTTTCAGCAATCGCCGACATGAACCTGCACCAGTCTGATTCCCGAAAGACGGAGCAGTTCGTCAATATGCTCGATCTTGTAAGGCTTATCGTAATAGATAGTTTTGATGCCGACGTTGATGAGCACTTTCAGGCAGTGGATGCATGGGCTTGCCGTGATGTAGATATCGGCATCCTTGATAGAAACCCCATGCCTGGCCGCCTGGGCTATGGCATTGATTTCAGCATGAATTGTATTGACGCAGTTCTCCTCCACCGTACCGTCGGGGTGGGTGCTGCGATAGATTCTGCAGTTGGTTTCGTTGCAGTGCGGCAAGCCGGAAGGGGCTCCGTTATAGCCGGTCGAGAGAATATTGTGATCCCTTACGATAACCGCACCGATATGCCCTCGGGTGCAGGTCGCACGACGCGATATCAGATGTGCAACGCTCATGAAATACTCATGCCAGCCCAACCGTTTTTCAGTATCCCCGTGGCCATCGCAGCCTCGATCCGAGCAGCACCCGCCTGAACCGTGTTTTTCCTCCATTGCCATACTTTTTAATACATTAAATGAATATGACTATAATAAGGGCACACTCGAAAAAGCGTCTTGAGCACCCGGAGTGCAAGGCGGACGGAGCAGAGAAACCGGAGTGTACACGTTGTACATGAAGATTTCGAGCACCGACCAACGCGGCAATCCGGGTGCGGAATAACTTTTTCGAGGTGCCCATAAAATAGGTAAAAAAAATCCGCTTGAGCAACTCATGCACCGCAATTACTTTACGCTTTATCATACCGCGATGGAACTGCATGCGAGGCTTGCCGGCGGGTTCGTCTTCGAGATCCACTCACAGCAGAAAAACGAACTGACGCTCAGTTTCATCACTCCTGCCGGAGAACACCTGCAGGTAATAATGGTGTTGCGGCTCCCGGAACTGTGCCTTTTCACAAGGGAGGGGATAAACCGCCGCAAACGGCAGAGCGCGAACCTGCTTCAGGACGCCTGTGAACGGGAAGTCCATGGAGTCTCGATGTCGCCCTGCGACCGTGAAATACTCATCAGCCTTTCCGGAGACTGTACGCTTGTACTGAGACTTTTCGGCGCATCAGCCAACGCGTTTCTCGTCACGGAAGAAGGGGTTATTGCCGATACCTGTATTGCCGGAAAGAGCCTTGCCGGAACTGCATATTGCGATAAAGCCGACCTGTCGTCACCTGATATCATCAGGGAACTCGAAAGACTTTCTCAGCAGAAAGAGCGTTTTTTTGCGCTTGTCGGAAACACTGAAGGCAGTAAACCGCAACTCGCCCCCGGCTCTCTGCCGGGTTTCGATCAGGCAATGCTTCGCACCCTTTCCGAACGGGCAGGTGAAAGCGGCGATCCTGAGCATCTTTTCGATGCTTTCAGCGACATGTTCTACGAATTGCTCGATCCGATGCCGCAGACCGGACGAACACCGGAAGGCAAACCTCTCTTCAGCATCCTGCACCGCCCTCTGCCGGAGAGCGCAGGGTATGCATCTGTGCTCGAAGGACTGAACCGGTACAGCTCGGCCATGTGGAGCTGGCTGCACGCCATCAGGGAACGGGGCGAGTTCGAAACGAAATTGCGGCAGCAATTGCGCAAAATCGAAAAGGAACTGCAGGAGTACGATCCCGGTATGCTTGCCGGAAAAGCCGATGAATATCAAACCAGAGGCCATCTGCTCATGGGGGCGCTTTCGTTTGAACGCTCTCTGCCGGACATCATAACCGTACCCGACATCTTTCATCCCGACCAACCGGATATCTCCATCAGCCTGAAACCTGAGCTCTCTCTGAGCGACAACGCTGCGGAATATTTCAGAAAAGCCGCCAAAACACGAGAAAAACTCGGAACCATGGAGCGGCGAAAAACAGAACAGGAAGAACGCAAAGCACTGCTTGAATCGCTTTCCGGAGAAATCACCGCCCTCCTTTCCCCAAAAGAAGTAAAACAATTCCTCGAAACCCGCAGATCGGAATTGCGGAGAACCGGCATAGAGCCGGCAAAAACCGCTTCCGGAATATCCTCCCGATTCAGAACCGTTAAACTTACGGCATCGGCCACGCTCTATATCGGCAAAAATGCGACAAACAACGATCTGCTCACATTCTCTTTCGCCAGGCCGAATGATATCTGGCTCCATGCAAGGGGCTGTTCAGGCTCGCACTGCGTGCTGCGCGGAGTCACCCTCCAGCAGAAAGATGAGATCCGCAAAGCAGCGGAGTATGCGGCAAGGTACTCGGCCGCAAAACATTCCGGACTGGTGCCGGTAATGTATGCCCTGAAAAAACATGTGCGCCGTTCGAAACGGCTTGCGCCGGGCCAGGTCATGCTCGAACGGGAAGCGGTTATCATGGTTCACCCTGCAACAGAAGCGGATTGAGCAGGTTTTTCCGCTTTTGCGGAACGATATACGGTTTTAATTCCTTACCTTGGGCAGGTTCCTCAACCTGACCGACTGCACAGCCCGATATCCTGAACCGGTAATAACTCCTGGCC
The DNA here is from genome assembly GCF_036528655.1 of Chlorobium sp. Lineage (GTDB taxonomy): Bacteria > Bacteroidota > Chlorobiia > Chlorobiales > Chlorobiaceae > Chlorobium. The sequence continues at coordinate 325,160 of NZ_JAIGND010000030.1, read as the reverse complement.
AGAGAATGGAAAACTATAAACTTGTGCTGCCCGAACACCTGAACCACTACGGGTTTCTTTTCGGCGGCAACCTTCTGAAATGGATTGACGAGGTAAGCTATATCGCCGTCACGCTTGATTATCCCGGCTGCAACTTCGTTACCGTCGGTATGGACAAGGTTGAATTCCGTAGAAGCATCCGGGGCGGCACCATCCTCTGCTTCGTAACCGAAAAAAGCCGGATCGGTGATACATCGATCGAGTATACGGTAAACGTCTATAAAGACAGCATCGAGACAGGAGAACGCTTTATCGTCTTCAGCACGAATATCACCTTTGTCTGTCTTGATGAAAAAGGTCATAAAAAAACCATCTGCGGCAACGAAGGATGACAAAAATATGGAACAGCGCTGAACGATTCGATCGTTCCGCGGCGCAATGGGATGAAAACCCTCGCCGAACGGCACTTGCAGAAAACGTTGCGAAAGCCATCATGGAAGCAGTAACACCCGGATCTTCAATGCGGGCGATGGAATTCGGCTGCGGTACCGGGCTGGTAACGCTGGCGCTGGCGCCATATCTCAAATCCATTGCGGCAATCGACACCTCGGAAGAGATGCTTGCCGTGCTGCAGAAAAAAATCGAAACACTCGACATTCCCAACGTTCAGCCGATCCAGGCAGACCTTGTGCACGATACCCTCAGTCCGGTACCATCCGAAAGCCTTGACTTCATCTGCAGCAGCATGACCCTGCACCATATAGCCGATACTTGTGCGCTTCTTGAAAAACTATGTGGACTGCTCCGCCCCGACGGCACACTGGCCATGGCCGACCTTGACCGTGAAGACGGATTCTTTCATGACGACGGTACCGAAGAGGTGCATCACGGTTTCGAGCGTCCAGCGCTGCAGGCCATGCTTGAAAAGGCCGGCTTCCGGAACGTCGCATTCCGGACGGTTTGCGAAGTAAAAAAAATCAATCGCGCCGACAGGGAAGCCGTGTACCCGATCTTTCTTGTAACCGCAGTTAAAGCATAACCGTACTACAATGCCAATGCCTTTCAAAGCCGTTATTTTCGACCTTGACGGAACGCTGCTCGACACGCTTGAAGATGTCATCAACACCCTCAACGTCGTGCTCGATATGCATAACTACCCGACTCACAGCCTCGATAAAGGGCGCTATCTTGTCGGACACGGCATGCGGGAACTGGTCAGGAAAGCACTTCCTGATAACACGGCAACGGAAAAACTGATTGACAGACTGCTTAAGGATCTGATGAACCATTACAGCTTCAACTGGAACAGAAACTCGAAACCCTATCCCGGCATCGCCCGCATGCTCGACGACCTCACCCGAGAAGGGCTGAAAAAAGCCATCCTGTCCAACAAAGCCGACGCTTTCACGCAGCTCTGCGCACAGGAACTGCTTGCGGAATGGTCATTCGACGTGGTAATGGGCCATCACGAAGCAATTCCCCACAAGCCCGAACCGGAAGGAGCGCTGCTCATTGCCGGAATGCTGGAAAACGCACCGGAGGATATTCTGTATGTAGGAGACAGCGGCATCGACATGCTGACGGCATCTCGAGCAGGCATGTACCCGCTCGGAGTGCTCTGGGGATTCAGACCCGCAGAAGAACTGCTCGAAAACGGAGCAAAAACGCTCGTTGAGAAGCCGGAAGAAATAACGAAGTTCCTTGGAATTACATAAAAGCAGAGCGCCTGAGTTGATCAGCACAAGCTGATCAACTCGGGCGCCATCCGCTCCAATCCGTGGGCAACTCTCCTCTCTACCGACTCACCTCTCCTCCCTCCTCTCTCCTGTCTCCTAAAAAGTCACCGTCACGCCAACAAGCGGCACCGAATCCGCCACGGATTCGTCGCAGCCCCGCTCCATGCGATCCTCTTCGTCATTGATCATATTGCCCACTGCCAGTCCGACGGCAGTTCCTATTGCCGCGCCGACGATGGTATCGGAAAGCCAGTGTTTGTCGTCATAGACACGCTGCATGGCCGTCAATGTCGAAAGTGCGTAGAGGCCCGCTGTCGCCCAGGGGCGCCGCACTCTCGTGGCGAGTGCGGAGGATACCGCAAACGCCGCGGTTGCATGGCCGGAAGGAAACGACCAGTTCGGGTTTTCATCGGCAAACAGCGAAAAGCGCATATTGCCTTCGTTTTTGTAAGGACGACTCCGACCGGAAGTTGCTTTCAGAACCCCGGTAATCATCATGGCAAACGTATGAGCTTCGATCACCGCCCTGCCGGTCAGCCGGACATCGTCAGCGCCTGCAAGAATTCCGCCGAGATAGATCAGCGAACCAATGCCATAACCGGTACGAACCCTGCCATAGTAATCGCCGACAGGCATCACGGCATCGAGAAACGGAGTGTGATGGTGCATGGCGAAGTCGCGGACCGGTTCGTCAATAAAGAGCGTCGACAGGGTTGCCGCTCCGGCTACGGCAGCTACCCTCATCCAGTCGCTATCGTCGAAATGAGCCGGCGAAGAGAACACCCCCCTGAAATCGCGATAAAACCCTGTGGCGTCCTGTGAGAACATATCACCGGTACTTTCGGCCCTGCCTGTCCGGGGAAAGAATACCAGCAGGATCGTGAAAGCAAAAAAGATGACCGGAATCACGCCCTCAGCAGCTACGCAGCGGAAAGCGGACATTTTGCGGTGAACGCTTAACATATGCCGCATGTTATAGTGAAAAATCCATAACCCGGCCATGAGTTCCGGCCGATTTTCAGAATGTACTTCTTTTATGGATAATACGACATCGATCACAGAGAAGGCTGCAGATTACGTGTTCCGACTGTTCAGGGAAAGAGAGAACGGATGCTGCCCCTATCACAACTATGCTCATACCGCTGAAACCGTTGATACCTGCCGGGAAATAGCTGAAGGCATGAAGGCGACGGCGGCAGAAACAGAGATCCTCCTGCTCGCTGCATGGTTTCACGATACCGGCTTTCTTTTCGGCATCCAGGATCATGAGCAGAAAAGCACTGAAATAGCAAGGGGTTTTCTCAAGGAAAACGGTTATCCGGAAGAGGATATCGAACAGGTATGCCTGTGCATCCTTGCGACGAAACTGCCGCAACAACCCCGTTCAATGCTTGAAGAGATCATCTGCGATGCCGATCTCTCACATCTCGGAAAACCCGGATACCGCCAGAAAAGCGAACTTGTAAGACTCGAACTGGAAAAAAATGAAAACAGGAGCTTCAGCGATATCGAATGGCTGAAGCTTAACATTGATTTTTTCAACAGAAATCCGTTCCGAACGAAATATGCAAGCCTTGCTTTCAACACCGATCGAAAGAAAAATCTTGTCGATCTGCATCAGCGGCTGAGAAAAAAAAACAGCACGAATGAAAATGGTGCGGACAGCAATCAGGAGTCGGAAGAGAAGGAAAAGAAAAAAACAAAAGGCAAGACCGTGCCGGAAAGAGGCCTCGAACGCAACATGGAGGTCTACTACCGAACCTCGTCAAGAAACCATGTCGATTTCAGCGCCATTGTCGATCACAAAGCAAATATAATGATCCAGACAAATTCGCTGATTTTTTCTATCATCATCTCCCTTCTGGTCAGAAAACTCGACGAATTTCCTGAACTGGTGGCGCCGACTTTTGTGCTGCTGCTCAGCTGCGTGGCGACCATCATCACTTCAGTGCTGGCAACACGGCCGAAGGTGACGAGGTCTAATACCACCCTGGAAAGCATCAGGGAGAGAAAAGCCAATCTTCTCTTTTTCGGGTCATTCATCAACCTCCGGCTCGATGAATTCGAATGGGGCATGAAAGAGATGCTTAACGACAAGTCGTACTACATCGACAATATGATACGCGACACCTATTTCCTGGGAAAAGTGCTTGATTACAAATACAGATTCCTCCGCCTGTCATACGATATTTTCATGATCGGGCTGGTTGTATCGATTGGCCTTTACGCCTTCGCTTTCATGAAATGAGCGCACAGCGCCTGCAGTTTGCCTTAACCATCGATACGGTAGAGGCAGACGTCCTGCATACGGCCTTTGAGCTTCAGACAGCCAATGAACTCACTGTGGAGTTGATTCAGGTTCTTGATGGGAAAAAGGAGGAACAACTCTTCGGAAACCAGCAGGCTCGCATGATGAGCCACGCATTCGGCCTGGATTCTTGAAGCGGTATTGACGGTATCTCCATGAAAAACTACCTCTTTTTTCAGATCGCCGACCTCCCCGGCAATAACTTTTCCGGCATGCATGCCGGCCTTGAACTTCGGCTTGAAATGATAAGCGCTCATGTACTTGTCGGAAAGCTCTTCCATCTTGCTCTGGATCTCGAAGAAACATCGCACGCAATTAATTTTTTTCGCGCCCTGTCTTATATCCCAGGTGACAACGACGGCATCACCGACATATTGATAGACCTCCCCGGAATACCGTGAAATAATATCCGAAATATCGTTAAACACGTCATACAGCAGATCATGGTAACGCGTATGGCCGAGTTTTTCGGCTACCGAGGTTGATCCGTAGAGGTCCATGAACATGAACACACGCTCTTCCTCATGAGGAATACGATAACGGTCCGTCACCGTATCGAGGATTTTTTTTTCACCTACACGACTGACAATCAGATGAAATGTCCGGATGGGAAACGAAACAAAGAAGAGAAAAAGCAGCAAGGGAATACTTTCGGGATGCAGGAAAAGACGAATGGATGATTCAGGGTCGCCGTATCCGGGAACTGAAACAGCTATAACCGCATGCTCTATACCTGTACAGATAAAAAGACCGGCCATTGCAGCCAGTACATAAAGCACCGTACCCGCCAGCAATGACCAGAAAAAGCCGAGGTTTTTCGTCAGTCCTGTAACAATATGGAGGTTGGCTGCGGCAACCGTCAGACCGGAAGCCAGTGCGAGTGCAAAAAAATGAAAAACAGAGTGCGCATCCTGAGAAAAGGGGTAAGCGAACATCGTTTTTCCTGCAACTGTCATCAAGAGAAAATAAGCGATGAACGCCATCAGATATTCGGCTGTGATCCAGAATGCGGTTACTGTTTTCTGAATGGTCTTGTTTTCAAACTTCATCGGCTTAATGTATTCACGTCGAAAAACGGCAATCCTTTTTTGCAATATCTGCAATAAAAAAGAAAAGAAAAACCCGGCTCGCTCCGGGTTTTTCTTTTCTCCCTCCACCACTTCCTGCCCGTATCGACAAAACCTGCTCCCTGGATCTCACAGGTTTTAATACTGCTGCTCTTCTGAACAAAACACCTGGCATCGTTCTGATGCGAGGTGTAACAACCTACAGGAATAAGAGATTCGGACAATGGCTAAAAACTGAAACCCGTCCTGAAATAAATTCCGTAATCATCCATCAGGCGCCCATCGTCAAACCCTCTGGCGTAGACGATACTTGCACTGTATCTCGATTCGATAAATCCGAACCACAGACCACCGCCCGCAGCGGTATGCCATGCAGAGGAGTCTTCTCCATCGAGAAAAACCCTGCCGGTTTCCAGAAACGCAATCGGACCGTAGATGACAGGAACAAGAAACTTGAAGGAGCCCAGATAGAGACGCAGTTCAGAACCTGCATAGAGCGAGGCGTCGCCGGAAAAACGTTGCCTGTCATAGCCTCTGAGCGAAGTAGATCCTCCGAGATATGCCGCCTCCCAGAAAGGATAGTCACCCCACAGTTTTTCGCCTCCGATACGCAGCACCAGACGGGAATATCCGGGTGTCGAGAACGGGATATAGGTACGCACTTCTCCACGCAATCTCGTAAACGTTTCGTCATTACCGAAAAATTCCGGATAGTGGCTCGCTTCCAGATCCACAAGCATGCCGCTTGTAGCCGCAGTGGTACCGCCCCCTTCGCTTCCGGAAAGTCGTCCGGCCTGCTTGCGGGGAGAAAGCTCCACATAATCGCCGCTCTGGCGGGAATCGTAGTGAAACCCTATATGGAAACTGCCGGAAAAATCAGTGTCGATCCCTGGGATAACCGAGCGATTGAGATCAATGAACGAACCCGGTTCGATATCAAGATCGACCCACTTTGCGCCGAATCCGGCACTCCAGCGGTATTGTCCGTTCATCGGGTAACGCAGCGAGGCCCTGATGGTCGTCACCTGGTTCAATAACTCGAAGTCATCCTCCTTCATGCCTGAACCCCTATAGTAGTTTTCATTGCCCAGACCATAAAAGTTCATCATATCGAGACCCGAGGTACCGGCTTCCAGAAGAAGACTCGCATTACGGAACAGGGTCCTGAAATCACCCCGGTAGTACAATTGGTAACGAAGATCGTCGCCGGCAGCCACACCTCCGTTAAACCGCATGTTATAACGATAGGGTTCCGACCTGAAACCATAATCCTCGACCGAAAATCCCCAACCGAGATAAGGCCCGTAATCCGGCGAGTAATTAAGATCGAGACCGGTAATATTGGCCACTACTTCCTGTCCCGAATCCCTTGGCCTCAGGTCGTATTTGTCCTTGTCTTCCGTGGGTTCCGGCTTGGCAGGATGCCGGTCGACAACCGTATAGCGGGTACCGGAAAATTCCGACCGGTCGCCATGATCATAAAAAAAAGTCATCTTTTCGGCCGTCCAGGGATATCCGGCAACAGGTTTTTCTGTCTGGTCTTCGAACCTGTCCGCACCCTCACCGCCGATAACCCTAACCTTGACGCTGTTTTTAACCACCGGCCCTTCGACAAGTACCGCATCGTCGCCGCCTCCGAGATAGAGCCGCACTTCCCTGGTTTCCCGAGGATCGAATACCCGCCGGTAAACCGACTGCCCTGTAGCCTCCCCGGCCAGATCGGTTTTATGGAAAACGGAAACCTCTACCTGGCCATCCTGAAGACGATTAACTCTGGCAAATTCGGATTTATCGCTGGCGAAAACATCTACATCCTCTGCATAGAGCATATAGAGTTCCGAAGATGCTTCGCCCAGGAGATCCCGTCTGGATCGCAAATCCCGTTCGAGACGCTCGCCTTCCTTTGCATACATGGCCGGCGGCATGTTGCCGACAGCACGTCCGATGACCTCATCGGTCAGCTTCATCTGAAGGTCTGCAGTCACGGCATCCCATTCATCCCTGCCGATTCCCGAAAGCAGCCTTCGGTCAAGCGGCCTGCCGGACCAGCTGAGATATCTGATGTCCGGATACTTCTCGCCGAAACCCTCGATCTGGGGAATGATCTGGGTGATGATCCACGAAAAGACGCCATCCTGGCGGGAAAACGCATTGTCCCTGTCGCGTGGAACCGGAACCCATGTAGTAGCCCCATCTTTTTTATAACCGGCCCACCGCCACTGATCGGAGTGACGGTCCCAGTCACCAATGAAAAGGTCGATCAGCCTGGCGCGAAGATAAGCTCTGGCATCGACCCTGTTTGCACTGTCATCTTCAAGGCTGTCGAAAACCTTGTAGGTTCCCGATATTCTATCGGCTGCTTTGAAACCGGCTCCGGGAACGGAGCTCTCTTCGGGATGTTCCTCGATAGTTCCGACCAGACCGGCAAATTCATCGTGAAACTGCCCAAGCAAAACCTTGTCGTAAGGCATCACAACAATTGCAGGTGCGACATTGTAAACTCCCGCAGCATCCAGGAGAGGCGGAATTATCTGGCCTGAAACCGGATTCGAAGTGCTTACCTGATCCTGTACAACATCGGATACAACGGTATTTCGCAGTTTGGGAGGCATTCCCCTCGCCGGGTCCTTGTCGAGCGTTCTGAAACGGTACTCCTTGCCGTCCGAACCCCTGAAACGAAGACTGACAGTCTGAAAACCGCCCCCTTTTTCCAGCGGAGTCAAACCCCCGGCAAAGGTTCCAAGATCGAGAACAGGAACTTCGACCTGAGTTGTCCAGAGCGATCGCCAGTGTTTGCCGAAAAGAAGGGTATGCAGCGCACCGGCCTCATAATCCGCCCCTGGAACAACAGAGACGAGGTTACGTCCGGCAACACTTTCAAACGGCAATTTTGCCGGCTGAGCCTCAACGATGGCCGGATGCAGGATCGATGGGCAAGAAATGACAAACGCACAGGTAACACCTCTGAGAAATAATTTCATGGCAGGATCTCGTTGAAATGAAACATCCGATATACGACAAAGAAGAAAGCAGGAACAACGGAACCGGATGACTATCAGAAAAGAAGATAGCCAATCATGGAACAAGAGCAATAACACCCGGAAAGAATACAATAGCAAAGTAATAAAGGAACGTTCTTTATTACACTCCCACAAAAAAAAGACAGAGGAATGTGCGACCCTTCACTCTCTGAACCTGTAGATGGAAGCTCTTCCTCGCAGCATATCTTCGCTGCTTATCAGCAGCGAGTAATCAGGCAATACAGCTAAACCTTCCGGTTGCGGGTGATATACCGAAGGAAGGTTTTGCAGATCTATCAGAGAACCGTTACGGTAGTCGATTTCTGCAATAATCCCGGAACTCGACGAAACAATAAAAAAATTGCCCGAAAGAGGGTGCCTGGTTATCCCCGAAGGCCTGAAGCCTTTTTTACCCGCAGAATCGGCAATATGGCGGGCATCGATAATAAAACGGGCTTGCCGGCTGAGTTTGTTGGTAGTGAGAGAAAACGAATAAACTGGGCGCGATGCCGATTGCGCGAACGGTTTCTTGCCGGTGCCCGCTTTACATGAAAGCAGAAGCGAAGCGGTCGAAGGATCATGGCACAACCCTTCAACTTCATACGAAGAACCAAGCCCTGTCTTGTAGACGACAGCCTGCACCGTTTCATTATCCCGCCCCTCGCGGAACTCATAGAGCTTTCCTGAACTGGTAACCAGAAAAAAACGGTCCCCGGCTATGGCTATATCCTCGAAATCGTCTTCAACTCTTCCATTTCCGAACCAGCGTCTGGTTACAACATGAAATCGCTTGATGACCGTTCCGCTCAAAGGATCCAGCTGATAAATCGTGGAAACCTCGTCATCATGCGCAAACAGTTTTCCATTGCGAGAAACCGCAACACCCGATATTTCGCGAAGAGATGCCGGCAGGGTAAGATTACGGGATGGCTTTCCCGCAAGATCGTAGCGATGCAGCAGGCCGGGAGCAGCGGAAAACACATGATAAAACGGGCACAGGATGAAAACAGCTATTGTGAACAGTGTCGAAAACCGGTGCAGCGAGCTTTTCATAATAAATATCTATCCGGAGAAAAAACTGACATGGAAAGCTCGTCAAGCGAGCAGATGAATACGGGAAAAAACGTAATCGAGATGGTCCTCATTCAGGACGATACGATAATACCCCGAGTTTCCGAGTTCCAGGGGACGATTATCGCGATCGCTGCTGAATTTTCGGCTCTGCTTGCCGTTGAACCAGTAGACCAGACGGATAATGTTTCCTTCGATTTCAAGAGCGGTGATGCCCCGTTTGCCGATAGCACAGCCTGAATTGAAAACACTTGGGATGGTCAGCGTATTGTAAAGACCGCTGCGCAACCCTATTTTCTTGCCCTGCTTGTAACAGGAATCCAGCTCCTCTTTGAGCGAGTCTATTTTTTCCCTGATGGAAATCCGCTCTTCCGTTTTCGCTGCCGGATAAGCCCGGCATAGTTCCTCGATGCGATAGTTCAGATAATCGACTTTCGAAAGTGATTCAAAAAGCGGCCGGTGGGTATGACCGATAACCGATACGATCTTTGCGTTATTGGAAAAGTCGTAAATGGATTTCTCTATCGCAAACCTTCTGCGGCTGTTATAGGCAATTGAAAAATTCCGGATACCTGCCGGTTTTGCGATATAACGAAGAAAAAACACCACTGAACGACTGACGAGCGGATAGGTTTCCCAGAGCAGGACCGACGCCTGATGGCCATGAAAAAGCAGTATGGTCTCCTTGCCGTAAAAAAACTTGAGAGCTTCTATCATGTAAGGAGCAAGCCTGTAGTCCCTGTCTTCGAGAAGAGCCGCATCATGGTTGCCATAGGTTTTATAAAAAAAACCGTTGCGCTCGAACTGAAGAAACAGATCGTAAAATGCATTCCACTCTTCGGTGATGCTATGGAGGGAAAACTTGAACAACTCCTCGATATCGCCGTTAAGTACCAGGCTGTATTGCCCGGGATAATAAAAATCCGCAAGCATGGTCTTGACGAGATCGGCATTCCGACGGAATTCGTCGCGCCGCCCCCCGTTGCCCATATGCAGGTCGCTGAGAATCAGAACTCTGGAGGCGCCGTCGAGAACGACAGAATGGGCATTGCCGAGAAGGCGTTCAAGGTGAGGATGTTTCTTGTGATGTGGCTGCATTGCTTCTGCGTGTACCTCCCTGTTACTCCGAAACCTGCCGATAAACCCCCGTGAGTCCGTTTATCAAAGCGTCTCCGTTCACCCACAGGGATTTACACTCCGATATAATTATTTTTTTTCTCCCGACAAACTGTCGCTGCCCGGCCGGAAAAGAAACTCACTCACTCCCTGCCCGCTTCATACAACCGCAAATCCGGAATAAAACTCTCAACCACGCAATATATAATGGTTTCATCTACTGTTTCTGTTAACTTACCGTGAATTGAGCAACGCCCTCGACGCCATGCCGTAACGAATACATAAGCTAATATACTGTAAGTGCCGTTAAACCCGATATTCAGTAAAAAAGGATATACCGATAATTTTACGGCTCATCGCACTTTTCAGCCAACCCCTTTCATCCTGCATCTATTGGCATCACCCGAACGATTCCGGAAAATCCGTCAGATGCTGCGGCATCGCCAGACAAGTCTGACAGTTGTCATGGACAACGTCAATAAATCGCACAATCTTGCCGCAATCGTCAGAACCTGCGATGCTGCCGGCATCCATGAAATACATGCCGTATCATACCGTAAACACATTTTTTCACGACATAATGCGGCAGCGGGATCCAGCAAATGGGTCCATATCAATCTCCACCACACCATTGAGGAGGCATACAGGCAATTACGGAGAGAAAACAAACAGATTCTTGCCGCAGCTTCCGGAGAGCAGAGCGTTGATTTCAGGGAGATCGACTATACCCGACCGACAGCCCTTGTGCTTGGCGCAGAATGGGACGGGATTTCGCAGGAAGCGGTACTCGGAGCCGACCGGTGCATCAGAGTGCCGATGTTCGGCATGGTTGAATCACTGAACGTTTCAGTAGCCGGAGCTGTCATCATTTTCGAAGCTCAGCGGCAACGACTTCTGCAGGGCATGTACGACATACCCTCGCTGAATGAAAAGGATTTGAACAGCCTGCTCTTCGAGTATACCTACCCTCGACTTGGAGAACAGCTCAGGGAAAAAGGAGCCGACTATCCCCGCCTTGACGACGACGGCTTTATCGTTTCGCCCGATACGTAACAGCTCCAGCTTCCCGAGTGACTCTGATTGCGAAGATGGCTGTGCAGCGCGTGAAGCAACTGATCGATCTCCGAAAGAAGATGTCGGTGTTCAAATGCAAGGGCAACAAGAAAAAGCGGAAAGGAAATATGGTCCCTCCGCAGTTTTCGCAGCACATTGCCCATCGCCCGAGCCATCACCGGAAAAAAGCGATGCTCGACCTCTTCCGGCAGACGCCGGTCCTCAGGAGACGATATGTTGCGATAGTGGCAGGAGAACAAAAAATCCTCACTGTCTGTCCACTCGATTTCGATTCTGAACGGTTTTATCTCATCCATAAGCTCCCGCCTGTTTCCGATAGAAAAACTGAAGGCCGATAAGCTGATGTTACGCAACAGAACTGTTGTAACCCGTCAGATTTCTGTTACAGTTCGGAAAATCCTTCAGCTGCCCCTGGAGCGAAAAGAGGCGGCAAGTTCGGCTGCCCTTGCTGATCGCTTCGATATTGACGAAGAAAGACTTCGTTGGTATCTTTCTTGCGTGTTCACAGTAAAGATATTTCAATAACATAACGCCATATACATTATGTCACTGCAGATCACAGATGCATGCACCTACTGCGCAGCATGCGAATCCGAATGTCCCGTCAACGCGATCTCCGCCGGGGACGATATCTATGTTATCGATGCGGCAACATGCACCGAGTGCGAAGGATTTGCCGATTCACCTGCCTGCGTGGCGGTGTGTCCGGCAGAATGCATCGTACAGGCATGAACCGCGCGGCGGCGGGAGAGCCAAACAGCCTTTCAGCCATAGGGCTCTCTCGCCGTCCTGCCAGACAACGCTGTCCCTTTACCGGATAGACTCCAGAAAACGTTCCGCATCGACTGCGGCCATGCATCCTGAACCGACGGCCGTCACTGCCTGGCGGTAGGTGTAATCCTGTACATCGCCGCAAGCGAAAACGCCGGGAACACTGGTTGCTGTCGAGGATTTTTTCGTTTCGATATAACCGTAATCGTCAAGAGAAAGCTGGCCTTTAAAAAGGCCGGCATTCGGTTCGTGACCGATCGCCATGAACACACCGTCGCAATCATGTTCACTCGGTTCGCCGGTACGGACGTCTTTCAGCCTGATTCCGGTAACCTTGATTCCGTCACCGAGTATCTCGTCGACTACGGCATTCAGAACAGTGCTTATTTTCGGATTTTTGCTCGCCCTGAGGCTCATAATTTTCGATGCCCTGAACTCGTTCCTCCGGTGTACAAGCGTCACCTCGGAAGCGAATCTGGTGAGATAGAGTGCTTCTTCCATGGCCGTATCGCCACCACCGATAACAAAAACCCGACTATCCCTGAAAAAAAAGCCGTCGCAGGTTGCGCAGGCAGATACCCCCCTTCCCCTGTAACGATTTTCAGACTCGATACCGAGCCATTTTGCATTGGCGCCTGTTGCGATAATAAGCGAACGGGCAAAAATCTCCCGGCCGTCATCGAGAACAAGCGAAAACGGGCTTCGTGACAGGTCGGCTTCCGTAACGCTCCCATATACGAATTCGGCATTGAACCGCTCGGCCTGCCGACGCATTCTCGACATGAGCTCAGGACCGTTGATGCCTTCCGGAAAGCCGGGAAAGTTCTCGATATCGGTGGTTATCATGAGCTGGCCGCCAGGCTGCATACCCTCGATGACAAGCGGTCTGAGGTTGGCCCTGCCGGTATAGATAGCCGCAGTATACCCCGCAGGACCGGTTCCGATGATGACCACATCCCGAATATCCTTTTCCATAATAGGTATATATCAATGGCGTTGATAAAAAAAATCCCGGCAGGAGGCTGCCGGGATGCATCGAAAGCAGTTAAGATCAACCGATATGTTCGTCGATTTTTTTTGCGATCATGTTCTTCGGCATCGCGCCGACCATCTGATCGACAACCTGACCGTTCTTGAAAACCAGCATGGTGGGAATGCTGCGGATACCGTACTGGGCGGCGGTATTGGGATTGTCATCGACATTCAGCTTGGCAACGACAGCCCTGCCTTCGTAATCGCCCGCAAGCTCTTCGATAACCGGGCCGAGCATCATGCAGGGCCCGCACCATGCAGCCCAGAAATCGACAAGCGCGACCTTGTCGGATTCGAGAATCTCGGCCTTGAAATTCTGATCGGTAGCCGCAAGATATTTTCCGCTCATTGTAATGTTCAGTTTTATGTGATAGTATTATCTAAACTCTATAGCAATACAAGCAACAAGTTATAAAACTAACCAAAAAAAACAAGGCGGGCAGAAAAAACCTTACTGAAGAGAAGCATCCTGACTTGGCAGGGCATGTCTCAGCCCGAAATTCTCACATTATCCGGCCCGAGTATGTCCTCGAGTTTTTCAATCGTCGCATCCGCAGCATCCAGAGGGGTCCCGCGCGCAAACATTTTCATCATCTCGATATTTCCTTCGCTCTGCACCATCACCTCGAAATCGACCGGTACCGCTCCCCGATGCGCATTGAATACCTTTTTCAGCTCATCAAGCCTTTCCATCTGCCCCTCCTCATCGGCATCGACCTTGAGAATGATCTTGCGTACCAGACTGCTTCGTACCTTTTTGACCGGAATGACCTCCCTGACAAGGAGTTTGAGCATACCGCCGCCCACCTCCGCTTCTGCCACAAGCATAACGACCTCCTCAGGCTTGAGCAGATGCCCGTATTGTTCATAGACGCTTGCAAAAACGGTAAAATCCGCCTTTCCGGTAAAATCCTCCAGAGCCCCGAAAAGCATGGATTTTCCCTTCCGGTCCTGGTGCGGCTTGACTGAAACTATAACTCCGATGACCTTGTACTGCCGCGAAGGGGTCACCTCCTTGGCATTGAGATGAAGCGTAGCGAAAGCCTCCCAATCTCTCCGATACGTCGAAAGCGGATGGCGGCTGAGATAAAAGCCTACCAGCTTCTTTTCCTGGAGAAGTTTCTCCGACTCAGGCATGGGATCGGCCGGATCAAGATCGGGATAATGCACTTCATCGGTTCCCTCTCCCGACTCAGAAGTAAAAAATCCGCACTGACCGAGCGTAACCGACCGGTTCTGCATCTGACCGAACCTGATAGCCTTGTCCACGTTGGCAAGCAGCTTCGCCCTGTCAGGATCGAGTTCGTCGAGCGCCCCGGCAAGAATCAGGCATTCGAGCGCCTTGCGGTTCATGACGCGCAAATCTACAGAGACCGTAACATCGAAAAGATTCAGAAATTCCCGTTTTTTTCGCATCCGGGAAGTGACGATGGCCCGCGCGGCGCCGCCCACCTGCTTGATTGCGCTCAGTCCTACCCGTATAAAGGGCTTGCCCCGGACATCCTCGATAGCAAAAAGCGTATCGCTTTTATTGACCGAAGGAGGCAGCGTCATGATTCCGAAACTCTTGGCCTCGTCGGTCAGGTGCTTCATACGGTCGGTGTCGCCGATCTCGCTGTTGAGAATCGCGGTCATGAACTCGGCAGTATAGTGCGCCTTGAGGTAACCCGTCCAGTAAGCCAGAACGCCGTATGCCGCCGAATGGCTTTTATTGAACCCGTAACCGGCAAATTCAGCCATCAGCTCGAACACTCTGGTAGCGAGAGTATCGTGCACTCCCTGTGCAACAGCACCGCTCACGAAATCAGCCTTGAACTGCTCCATGATTTCAGGCATCTTCTTGCCCATTGCCTTGCGGAGGTTATCGGCTTTAGCCATGGAAAACCCCCCCATGACCTGGGAAATCTGCATAACCTGCTCCTGATAGACAATAACGCCATAGGTCTCCTTGAGAATCCATTCAAGCATGGGATGCATGTAGTCTATAGCCTCACGGCCGTGCTTGCGATCCACGAAAAGGTCAACGGCATTGCGATGCTCGTCGATTCTTGCATTGAGCGCACCGGGACGGTAAAGCGCGCTCATAGCGATGATATCTCCGATCTGCGTAGGCTGCAGACGGGTCATATAGCTCTGCATGCCGGACGATTCAAACTGAAAAATGCCGGCCATCTTGCCCTCCTGAAAAATGCGGAAGGTCTTCCTGTCGTTCATCGGCACCTTTTCAAGATCGATATCGACATTATGCCTCTTTTTGATAAGATGCAGCGTCTCGTCGATCACGGCAAGCGTCTCAAGACCGAGATAATCGATTTTCAGAAGGCCGGCAGTCTCGATCCAGTTCTTGTCGAACTGCGTCACAACCTGCTTTTCATCAACGGCATCGGTACCCTTCAGGCTGCCCGAAGAAAGATCGTCAAGATCGATCTCGTCGGCATAACGCCGAACCTCGGTTTCGATCTTGTTCGACACATAGAGCGGAACCTGTTCTTCGAGCGGCCCGTCGGTAATCACCACCGCTCCGGCATGCATCGATACATTCCGGGCCCTCCCTTCCAGAGCATGGGCATACTCGAGCAATGTCCTGATCTCAGGAGAGCTGTCGGCAAACTCCTTCAGCTCACGGTTTTCGGCAAGGGCCTTTTCAAGAGTGATTCCAGGCTTTCCCGGTACCAGCTTCGCAAGTTTGTCGACCACCGGAAGCGGCACTTCGAGCACCCGGCCTGTATCACGGATCGCAGCTTTCGCGCCGAGCGTACCGATAGCCACAACCTTGGCCACGCTCTCAGCGCCATACTTCTCCACGGTATACTCCAGAACCTTCTGTTTGCCGACCGGAGTGAAATCGATATCGATATCCGGCATCGAAAGCCTCTCGGGATTAAGGAACCGTTCGAAGAGCAACTGATATTTCAACGGATCGATCCTCGTGATACCGGTCAGGTATGCCACGATGCTGCCCGCAGCAGAACCCCTTCCCGGACCGACCGAGTAACCCATCTTCCTCGACGCTGCGATGAGATCGCTGACGATCAGAAAGTAGGAACTGAACCCCATCTTTTCGATAACGCCGAGCTCCAGCTCGATCCGGGAACGCACATCTTCCTGGGTGATGCCTTCGTTCCCGGAATCGGCATACTTCTCCCTGGCACCCTCCCATGTAAGGTGACGCAGGTATTTCGCCTCGTCGTCAAAACCTTCCGGCAGACGATAATGCGGAAGAATGGGATCCTTCTTCCGAAACGAAAAGGTGCAGGATTCCGCAATAACCGACGTATTGGAGAGTTCACCATGCGAATCCGCAAACAATGCCGACATCTCGGCAGCGGTTTTCAGGTAATATTCACTGCCCGGCAGGGCCTGCAGATTCTGGCTCGAAAGCTTTTCCTTCGTCCTGTTGGCGATCATTGCCCGATATCGCCCTGCATCTTTCCGCTCCAGATAGTGGACATTGTTGGTTGCCACGAGCGGCAGGGACAATTTGCCGGCAAGCGCAATCGCAGCGGCGTTGAGCTGATCGTCGAAGGGCGTCGAGTGTCTCTGCAGTTCCAGATAGAATCGATCTCCGAACAGCTCTCGATAGTAAGCGGCTACACTCTCAGCCTCATGCACCGCGCCGGCAAGCAGGGCCCTGCCGATCCTTCCTGAACAGTAGGCCGAAAGGCAGACGAGTCCTTCGTTACAGGTTTCGAGAAGTTTTGTTTCGAGATGCGGCATGCCGTTGACGAAACCGTCACGAGCCGCTCTGGAAAGCAGGATACAGAGATTCCGGTAGCCGGTTTCATTCTGGACGAGCAGGATGATAGAGGGAGAAACGGCATTCCTTGAAGACGAATGTGCGGCCGATTCAAGCAGATAGAGTTCGGTACCGATGATGAGCTTGACACCGGCTTTTTTCGCTTCGCTGAACAGCTCGGGCATGTTGAACAGCGAACAGTAATCGGTGACCGCAACGCTCTGCATACCGAGCTTGACGCACGCGGAAAAGAGCTCTCCGGGAAATACCGGACTGCTCTGCATGGAGTAATGGGTATGAACGTGGAGGTGCACAAATTCCATAAGGCTTTCCCGGGCGATAACTGTTCAACCAAAAAACGCTGACACGCGGCTCTGCTCGGAAATAGTACGATTTTTTCCGTTTTCCTGCCATCGTGAAAATCGTATCGGCAGGCTTTTTTTGTCGCCGTCATAGCAATGGCGAGGATCCGGAACAGCACGGACAAACACGTCCTGTTATTCCGTTAACAGGCAGGAACTGACCTGCCGCCGCGAGGGATTGTCTCATTGTGATCCTTCAGAAGGGACAGAAGTCAAGTGACACCGTCTTATTCGTGGGAATTGTATGCGTCGTGCGGTAAAGGCTGACGGGTATCTCTCCATCATAAGGAGCATGCACATGGATCGAAAGCCGGTCGTGCTTGATAGAAAGATCTATCTTCCGCTCATGCCACCGCACTGAAAAGGCAAGACGCTTCCATTTTTTCGGCAGCCATGGCCTCAGCTCAAGCCTGTCCGATTTTATCGAAAGTCCTCCGAAACCGGATACCACCGTCTGCCAGGTTCCTCCCACTGCAGCGGCATGAATGCCCATGGCGGTATTACCGTGCAGATTGTCGAGATCGAAAAGCGCTGTTTTCATGAAATAGTGATAGGCCCTCACCCTGTTGCCGACGGCAAGCCCCATCATGGCATGGGTACAGTGGCTCAGAGAAGACTTGTGCGCTGTACGTTTTTCATAATAATCGTAATTCGCCCTCTTCTGCTCTTCACTGAATGCATGGGGAAACAGATGCATCATCATCAGCACGTCGGCCTGTTTAATGAGCGTCGTCGATCCGATATTCCGGTAGGTCACTCCTTTTGGCAGAACGGGATGGCCTTTTCGGTCAAACCCCTCGATAACATGGTCTTTCAGCGAAAAATACCCATCGAACTGCTCGACGAGATTCGTATCCGGATCGATCCTGAATTTTATGCTCCTGCTGATTGAAAGCCAGCCTGCAACCTCGTTCTCGTCAAGACCGATTTTTTCCGAAAGCGCCTCAAGACTGCCGTGATGCTTTCGCGCCATGTACCTGTAAAGCAGAACGGCAAGTCTGAGATGCCATTTCACTATATGGTTGGTATATGCGTTGTTATCGACATGCTCGTGAAACTCGTCGGGACCGATCACCCTGCGTATCTCATGCATACCATCGACACATACCGTCCGGCTGGCCCAGAAGCGGGCTGTCAGAAAAACCATCTCGATGCCGCAATCAAAAAGAAAATCCCTGTCGCCGGTTGCCCGGAAATACTTCTCGACTCCGTAAATAACGTCCGAAACAATGTGGTCCTCCTCCATACCGGTATAGATAAGTCTGATGGTGCGTTCAAGTTTCGAGGCGAATCTCGGCGTCACGTCCTCTCCTGTCACGGCGGACTCCCATGCGTACCTTGCACCCCGGTAACCGCTCCGCGAGGCGTTCAGGAGAGCGCCCGGAAGCGTTGCATACCGGTAGAGAAGCATGTTTCTGGCTACCGGCGGAAAATTGTATATGTAAAACGGGAGAATGAAGATTTCAGTATCCCAGAAGACATGTCCGAGATAACCTTCGGAACTGAGGAATTTCGCGCCTATGCTGCCGACGGCAGGCGGCGCGTTGATGAGAAGCTGGTAGATGTTGTACCGCAGCGCCTTCTGTGCATGAGGATCACCGACGATTGTAATATCGGCCTGACTCCATCGATCGCGCCATGCTTTAAGATGAAGTGAGATATGCTTTTCGGCGCCTGCGCGAATAAAGGATTTCAGTTCGCATATCGAACGGCGGAACATGTTTTCAGGCGGAATCTCACGGCTGGTAAGGACAACAACAAGTTTTTCGAAAACATAGGTTTCACCCTTCCGCACATCGAGCGTCATCTCGCTGGTGAACTTTTCACCGTAGATTCTCGGCTCTGGATGCACCTGCTGCCGATGAGGACTGACCAGCTTCCATGATGCCGCTTCGGAGATACGAACCCCATGCTCCCTTGTCTTCATTTCAAGATACATGAAATTCCTGCCTCGCTCGATCTTTTCGAGCTGCAGGTGCTTCAGACGCTCCTCAGGAAAAAAACCGCGATTCAATACCTCGCCGTTCAGGCCGCTGAATACCCTGATGGGGCCTGAAAAGTTTTTCGGCGTAATGCTGAACCGCATGTATCCCAGATGCATCTGATGCATACAGACGAGTCGGACGCTGTCAATACCGATAATCCTGCCCGCTGAGTTTTTCATGATTGTCGAACGACGCAGCATCCCCTTTTTCATATCGAGCGACTGTTCATGCGAAAGTGTTCTGCAGGTTGACATGCAGAATTTCTCTCCTTCGCTCCATACCGATACGTCGGTCCACATAGGGCACTTTACCAGTTCCTCCACATCGGCTTCCGACTTGTCGTATATTCCGTTGAGATACATACCTCCGGCATTGCCCGGAGGCAGTTCCTCGAGGCTCCCCCGGATGTTGAGATACCCGTTTCCCAGGGTCAGCAGAGATTCGTTGATCTGTATAGTCCGGGAGTTTCTTCGAAATCCCTTTCGGATGATCATCCAGGCATCCTCGGAACGCTCAAGCAGTTTGTCGTATTTACGGTCGGCACCTGCAGGATGCAGGACTTCTGAAGTTGACATAATTTGCTTCCCCTTCAGCATTGCATCAACATGATATAAAACATCGGACTTCAGCTTATTGCCCGCTTTGAATCTGACTTTTATAGAACCGATAAAAGATATAATTAGTTTGTTTTTAAGAGTACTCGCCAAAAAGGAGATCAATCAAAAAAAGCAGATTATGCGACAGCACCTCTTTTTTTCTTATACTCCAGATTCGAAACTGTCACTGTTCCCTTCCAACAATATTAACCGCCTTCTGAACCTTGGAACAGAACACCTACAATAACTGCCCGATCTGCGGCTTTCCGCTGACAAGCGACAGCGCCGTCTGCCCCCGTTGCGGCAATGATATTCTTGAGGACATCACATCCCTTGACGAACAGAGCCAGGAGCTGCACCGCATGAATATCGAAGAAAAAAAAGCCGCATGGTATACCCGCTGCATTACTGAAAATCTCGGAGTCTGCGATACTCCCGGTACGGAAGATCTCCCCTGTCCCCGCATTCCTTCTGGAAACCGTCACATATACTGCAGCAGCGAAGAACTCGAATTCCTTGCAACGTGCTCGAAAAATTCCCTCGCAGAGGATAGCGGATTACGCAGAAAGTGGTGGAACTGCCTGAGCGAAGAATGGAAAGAGGTTGTAAAAAACACGCTGAAACTGGTGCGGGAACCGGGCGAAAGCGAACTGCTGGACTTTTTCGCAACAACCCATCTCCGCTGCGATAACCGCCGCGTACACGATCTGCTTCCGGTACGGATGCTTGATCATCTTCAGCAGCTCCGCTGCGACGAATCGCCGGTGGAACATCTCGACCCTGTCGCCGGTCTTGTCAATCTGCAGCGTCTCTACGCGTTCGATTGCGATATCGACTCCCTCGAACCTCTCAGACGTCTTGTAAACCTGAAGCTGCTCTGGGTATCGAGCACACAGATCACCTCCCTGGAACCGCTCTGCGGACTCATGAATCTCGAGGAGCTCTATTGTTCGGAAACCCTGATTTCGGATCTCTCACCCCTGAAATCGCTGATAAACCTCGAAAAGCTGAGCTGCTATAAAACGGACATACGAAACATCGCAGCGCTTGAAGGTCTTGAGAATCTCATAGAACTCGGCATCAACAATACTGAAGTAGATGATCTTTCGCCTCTTGCCGGCCTGCGCAACCTCGAATACCTCCGGTGCAACAAAACCGCAATCGAATCGCTCGACCCCCTGCGCTACGTAACCTCACTCAGGGAACTGAGCGCCTCGGCAACCCCTGTCGCATCGATCGAACCGCTGGCCGGGCTCCCCGATCTCGAAGAACTCGATATCGCCAATACGGAGGTACGCTCCATCGAACCGCTCATGCACCTCGTCAACCTCGAAAAACTTGAGCTCAGTGTCGGGCAGGTTCCTCAGGTGGAGATCGAACGTTTCGTGGAACTGCATCCCGGCTGCGAAGTCATCCTGAAAAACTGATCTGAAGTTCAGCCCGATCAGAAAAAAAACACACAACGAAAAAAGGCGGCATTTGATGCCGCCTTTTTTCGTTGTGTCGAGAATCCTCGATGCAATCGGAAAGGTCTACATGAACACCGCAAGCAGAACCCCGGCAGCGACAGCGGAGCCGATAACACCCGATACGTTCGGGCCCATGGCATGCATGAGCAGGAAGTTGTGAGGATCGGCTTCGAGTCCCACCTTGTTCGATACGCGGGCCGCCATCGGCACGGCGGAAACACCCGCCGAACCGATCAGCGGATTGATCTTCTGTTTCAGGAAAAGGTTCATGAACTTCGCCATCAGAACGCCGCCGGCAGTGCCGAGCGAGAAAGCGATAAGGCCGAGCACGATGATACCGAGCGTTTCGATGTTCAGGAACTTCTCGGCGGAGAGCTTGCTGCCGACGCCGAGTCCGAGGAAGATGGTGACGATATTGATGAGCGCATTCTGTGACGTATCGCTCAGGCGGTCGACGACGCCGCACTCCTTCATCAGGTTGCCGAACATGAGAAAACCGATAAGCGGCGCTGCCGAAGGAAGCAGAAGCGCGCAGAGTACGATAACAACGAGAGGAAAGATGATCTTTTCACGCTTCGATACATAACGGAGCTGGGTCATCTTGATCTTCCGCTCATCCTCGGTAGTGAGCAGCTTCATGATCGGCGGCTGGATAATCGGCACGAGCGCCATGTATGAGTAGGCCGCAACGGCAATGCTCCCAAGCAAAGCCGGACTAAGGCGCGAGGCCACGAAGATCGATGTCGGGCCGTCGGCTCCGCCGATGATGCCTATCGATGCCGCGTCTTTCATGGAAAAGTTGATACCAGGAACATACTGCGAAAGCACAAGCGCGCCTATCAATGCACCGAAAATGCCAAACTGGGCAGCCCCGCCAAGGAGGCTGGTTTTCGGATTGGCGATCATCGGACCGAAGTCGGTCATGGCACCCACTCCCATAAAAATCAGGAGCGGAAATACGCCGCTCTGAATACCGACGTTGAAGATATAGTAAAGAATACCGCCTTCGTCATTGATGAAAGCAAGCGGAATATTCGAAAGCACAGCCCCCATGCCGATCGGAATCAGAAGCAGCGGTTCGAAACCTTTCGCTATTGCAAGGTATATCAAGAGAGCTCCAACGCTCATCATGAGCACCCGGCCAAGACCTTCCGTCCAGGTGAGTTTGCTGTCGACGATGAGAGCGTAGATTCCGGTACTTTCGACAAGGTTGTCAAACACATTCCGCAGAGAGAGCCTTTCACTCGCACCGCTCGAACCCTGCACGCTTGTAAGCAGTTCCTGCTTTTCGATCTTCAGAAGCACCGCGCCGGCCGGAACGTTGGTATACTTGCCGTAAAGGCCTTCGTTGATATAGGTCACATGACCCGATACGCCTGCGGTGACGGTTATCTTGTTATGGTGCATGTCGGTGAAGAGTCCGAGAAAATCTCCCTGGTGGACATCGTCGCCCACTTTCAGGAGACGACTGTCTCGCACCGGCACCTTCAAGAGTTCAAGATCCTCCGGAACCAGCAGCGTTACCGTATCCCCTTCTGTCTGAAAGAATTGCTGCGCATGCCCTGCCGTGGTAAAACAGAGCAGGGAGAGCAGAATGAAAAAAATTTTACGCATGATGTATGCTTGTCCTTTATAGATTCAGGTGAATTGGTATTTCAGGCAATATACATCAGCACGTCGCCGTTAGCCACGGTATCGCCGACGGCGACATCGATCGAGACCACCCTGCCGCTCTTCGGCGCCTTCACGGGCGATTCCATCTTCATCGCTTCGATGATCACAACGTCATCTCCCTCCTTCACCGTATCTCCCACCTCGACCTCGATAGCCATGACGGTGCCCGGAAGCGCAGCCTCAACAGGGGTACCCTCGCCTGCAGACTGAACCTGAGGCGCCGATGCCGCAACCGTTGCGGAAGTAACTGATTTCACGGCGCCGGTTCCTTCGACTACCGAAACATTGTAGGACTTGCCGTCCACGGTAATGATATAATTTGACATGCCTGATTTTGCCGGTTTGGCGGTTGATGCGTTCTGGGTTGACTGTTGTTTGGGCGCCGCTTTTGCCGCAGCTTCGGCTTCGACATCGGCCTTGTAGCGGATGCCGAGCGGCTTGTCGCCATTGAGAAATGCGATGCCTTTGGCGCCGCAGGTCGCTGCGATGAAAATATTCTCCTCGGTTGTCGGCAGACCGGCTTTTTCAAGCAGCCCCCGGTTATATGCGATACCAAGCTCTGGATTGCGATCGTTGATATCGTGCACATCCTCGGTGGTGGGCTGGAGACCGAGCTGTTCGGATGCGAGGCGAACCACTTCAGGATCGGGTTCAGCCGGCGTACGGCCGAAGTAACCGAGCACCATCTTGCCGTAGCTGTCGGTGATCTTTTTCCATGGACCCTGAACCGTATTGGCGAAAGCCTGCTGGAAGTAGAACTGCGAAACCGGCGTGACCGACGAACCGAAGCCGCCTTTGGCCACCACCTCGCGCATGTTGCGGATCACTTCAGGGAAAAGATGCAGTGAATTGTTATCGCGCATCATCTGGGTGTTGGCAGTCAGCGCGCCGCCAGGCATCGGCGAGAACGGGATGAGCGGATTGACCTCCTTGGCCTCGGGAGGCATATAGTACTTTTCCATCTGGTTCATGAAAAGCGCCTCGACCTCGATGTACTTCTCGTGATCGATATCGAGCGTGTAATCGGTACCGCGAAGCCGGTGCCACATGGTGAGGATATCCACCTCGGAGGTGCCGCCGCTCACCGGAGCCATAGCCAGATCGATAATGTCCGCACCGCCCTCTATGGCGGCATAGTTACAGGCAACACCCATGCCTGCGGTGTCGTGGGTATGAAACTCTATCACCGTGCCTTCAGGAAGCATTTTCCTTGCGCCCTTGATGGACTCGTAGACGACAACCGGCGTGGTTGCTCCGGACGCATCCTTGAAGGCGACGCTGTCGAACGGAATGCCTGCGTCGAGAATTTCGCGAAGCTTGTCGAGATAGAACTGCGGAGTATGGCAGTAGGTCTCCTTCAGTCCGGGAGGAAGGCCCATGAGGGCTATGACCACCTGATGCTTCACCCCTGCGTTGTGGATGCACTGGCCGGAATAAGCGATGTTGCGCACGTCCATCAGCGCATCGAAATTACGGATAGTGGTGATGCCGTGCTTCCTGAACATGCGGGCGTGCAGATCGATGATATCGCGCGACTGCGATACCAGGCCTACTACGTTGGCGCCCCTCGAAAGCGTCTGCAGGTTGATGTCCGGACCCACTATCCTGCGGGCGGTATCCATCATGTCGAAAGCGTCCTCCTGGCAGTAGAAATAGAGGCTCTGGAAACGCGCGCCGCCGCCGATCTCGAAATTATCTGTCCCGGCCGCAACGGCGGCTTCGAGCGCAGGCACGAAATCTGCGGTTTTCACCCTCGCTCCGTAACAGGACTGAAACCCGTCACGGAAAGACACATCCATAAACCGTATTTTTTTCATAGACCTTATCTGGTTTTTTAAGCTGTTTTTTTATTACTGCTCCTGTTTTTTCGAAGGATTAGCGGTCACGGTGTGCCTGCACAGCAGCGGCAATCACCGCAGTCAGTCGTGACGAATCGTCAACGGACGGGCCGCCGGCGAAAGCTGCGGTTTGCTTCATATCTTTTTCCCTCTTTTTCCTGCGTTTCATCTCAGCTTCCTGAAGCAGCATTTTTTCCTCTTTGAGCGCATGCTCGCCGAATGCCGAAGAAAGCAGTTTTATCATCACGTTCATGACCACGAGAAAAAGGTATACCGTGAGCATACCTACAATCATGAGAATTAAGCCGTCGAGAACCATGCTGTTCTGTATTTAGAATTGTTAATTATTTCCGGACAGGAATCTACAGAGAACACCGCAGTAAAAAAAATCAGGACATTGCTTCAAGCAGGCCGAACGACTCATCCTCCACCTTCCGATGCAGGCTGTTGCCGTGCGCGTCCATGGTGACGATCGCCGGAAACGAATCGACCTCGAAATGCCACATCGCCTCGGGAACGCCCATCTCTTCGAGAAAATCCACGCCGGTCACCGTACGGATGCACTTCGCATAATACTGGGCAGCGCCGCCAATCGCATTCAGGTAGACCGCTCCATGCTCCTGCAATCCCTTAAGGGTTTTGGGGCCCATGCCTCCTTTTCCGATAATGGCGCGAAGTCCGAGTTTTTTTATGACATCTGCCTGATACGGCTCCTCCCGGATTGAGGTGGTCGGGCCTGCTGCCGTCACCCGGTAGCTGCCGTCATCGTTTTTCAGTACGACCGGGCCGCAATGGTAGAGAATACCCCCTTCGGTATCGATGCCTTCGGGCAGATCGTGATGCGTGACATGGTGATGGAACGCGTCGCGCCCGGTGTGCATCGCGCCGTTGATGATGACGATATCCCCCACCTTGAGACTGCGGACAGCTTCCTCGCTGACCGGAGCCTCGAGCACAACCTCCCTGCCGGTCAGAGGTATGCCCTCGCCCCTGGCCATGCGGACAATCTCGTCGGCATCCCGGTAGTGCCAGCTGATGATCGAACCTGTTTCAGGGTCGAGCAGAACGCCGAGACGACGATATGCCCAGCAGTTGTAAGCTACCGAAACAAAAAAGCTTGCCGGCACCCTGTGAGATTTGCCGATCTTGCAGCCAAGCAGCGTGGTTTTGCCGCCGAACCCCATCGGGCCTATTTCCAGAGAATTGGCTTTTTCCAGAATTTCCTCCTCGAGCGCTTTCAGGCCGTCATCGGCATTGCTGTCGTCAACCCTCCTGAAAAGCTGCTTCTTGGCCAGTTCGTAACCGCTTGTACGGTCGCCGCCGATACCGACGCCGATGAAGCCAGGACTGCACCCCTGGCCCTGTGCCTGGTAAACCGAATGCAGCAGGCATTTGCGAACGCCGTCGAGATCGCGGCCAGCCTTGCCAAGGCCGGGAATCTCCGCAGGAAGCGAGTACTGGATGTTCTTGTTCTCGCAACCGCCACCTTTGAGAATCAGCTTCACCTCGATCTCATCACGATCCCAGGGTTCGAAATGGATGACCGGAACGTTACAGCCGAGATTGTTGCCGGAGTTCCTGCCGGTAACGCTGTCAACGGCATTCGGACGAAGCTTGCCGGTTCTTGTAGCCTCGGCAACAGCCTCTTCGATATCCCTCTTCATGGCAAGCTGGTCCGCTCCCCTGGGGGTATGCAGGAAAAAGGTCGGCATGCCCGTATCCTGGCATATCGGTGAAACATTATCGACAGCCATATCGATATTGACCGATATGGCCGACATGGCCAGCCCCGCCTGTGAAGCTGCATCCTCGCGGTCAATGGCTTCTGCGATGGCTCGACGGACATCGGAAGGAAGATTTGCCGAGGTCTCGGTAATGAGCGACAGTACGGATTCCCTGAAATGGTTCATATGATCGGGAGAAAAAAAATTATGCGAATTATCATGGCGGACACCGGATCAGTCCCTTATGGCTTTTTCCGGCCCTGACTGCTTGACCAGAAGCACCGGCACATCGGCTGTCCTGAACACCGCTTCGGCAACGCTTCCCATCATGAAGCGCGCCAGACCGGTTCTGCCGTGAGAACCCATGATGATCAGGTCGGCACCCCAGGAGTGCGCATGGCTGGCGATCACCTTTGCCGCCTCTCCGCGAAGGATGTGCATATCTGTTGACAGGCCATTCTTTTTTTCCGACATCAGCAATGCCGAAAACAGCTGCGGAATCACCTCGAAAGCCTCCTCCCCGCCGACACTCAACCCGTAACCGGCAGCAGTTTTTGCGGCGATATTCTCCGGTGGATGCACATGCAGGAACCTGACGTGAGCGTTAACGCTTCTTGAAAACTCGATGGCATATCGTACCGCCTTGTCCGAAGTTACGGAATAATCCGTGGGACAGAGAATCCGTGAAAGATGAATCATGGCAAGGTCTGAAACGGATGACTGATAACGGAGGATTACTTCTGTTACAAATTTTTAATTTACAATATTTTTTATTGAAAACCGCACCGGGATACGGTAATCCTCAATGCCATATGCAGGCAGGAACAGGAAAAACAACAGCCGCAAGACGACTGTTTTCCCTTTACTTGCGTATATTGAAAAGCAGAACACCGGAGACACCCGCCGAAGGTGACAAAACACTTAAACGATGCATCCTCTCGCAGAAGCCCTCAGCCATCCCGAAGCCTATCCGCACGATACTTCGCCATCGATACAGGTTGCAGAAACCCACATATCATGGGTATTTCTTACCGGTTCGTTCGCATACAAGGTCAAAAAACCGGTCGATCTCGGATTTCTGGATTTCACGAGCCTGCAGCAACGCGAACATTTCTGCCGCGAAGAAGTTCGGCTTAACCGGCGCTTATGCCCTGAGATCTACATCGACGTCGTACCGGTTACCGCTGCTGATGATGCTGTAAGCATGGGGGGAAAGGGTTCCGTTGTCGACTTTGCGGTAAAAATGGTTCAGTTCGACCGCTCGCAGGAACTCGACCGGCTGCTTGCATCCAACAGGCTTACCGCAGAACAGATCGACCACATCGTCGAGACGGTCACCGCATTCCACAAGGCCATACCTGCAGCGCCCGACGATTCGGAATACGGAAAACCGGAAATTCTCATACAGCCGCTGCTCGACAATTTCCGCCATACCGCCGAACTGGTTTCCGGCAGTGCGGAACGGCAGATGCTCGAAAAACTGCATCTCTGGGCAGAGAACGAACATCGCAGACTGACTCCCCGTTTTCTTGAAAGAAAAGCTCGAGGGTTCATCCGCCACTGCCATGGAGACATGCATACCGGCAACATGGTCTGGCACCAGGGCCGGGTGCTCATTTTCGACTGCATCGAGTTCAGCCCCACGCTCTCCATGATCGACGTGACAAGCGATATAGCATTCCTCTTCATGGACCTCCGGCACGGCGGCCACCCGGAACTCGCCTGGAGGTTCCTGAACGGCTATCTCTCCGGAACGGGCGATTACGAAGGAATCCGGCTGCTTCGTTTCTACAGCCTTTACCGGGCCATGGTACGCGCGAAGGTAACGGCGATCCGTTACACTCAGGAACCTGACGAACAAAAAAAGCATGCCATACGAGAAGAGCACCTCTCCTACGTACGGCAGGCATTTCACGACACCATAGCGGAAGGAGGGCATCTCATCATCACCTGCGGCGTTTCGGGAAGCGG
This sequence comes from Chlorobium sp., assembly GCF_036528655.1. Classification (GTDB taxonomy): domain Bacteria; phylum Bacteroidota; class Chlorobiia; order Chlorobiales; family Chlorobiaceae; genus Chlorobium. Next base: position 296,631 of record NZ_JAIGND010000030.1, on the reverse strand, counting down.
AAAAAGCACGGCGGCATCGGCAATCGCTCCAGCATCAGGGGCAATCCACATCAGGTCGGATATCGAGAGAAAACGTCTTGCAGGTCTCGGCGCCCTCGAACGCAGCAGCCATGACAACGACGACATCTACGCTCCCCGCTTTACCGAAAAAACCTATGATCGGCTCGCCGATGTCGCGTCGATCTGCCTCGAAGCCGGATATCCGGTCATTGTCGATGCAACATTTCTGCGCAAGGATGAGCGAAAAAGGTTCAGGGATATAGCCGAAAAACACGGAAGTCCTTTCACCATCATGCATGTTCATGCCGATATGCACATACTTCGCGAACGCGTGAGCAGAAGACTCAGGGAAGGATGCGACCCGTCGGAAGCCGACCTGGGGGTGCTGACGGAACAACTGAAGACGCGGGATCTATTGACGGAAGAAGAAAAACGCCTTACGCTGGAAATCGATTCAGGCGAAGAAACGGATTACGGCCTGATCGCAGAAAACCTCCGGCGCCGCGCCGGCTGACAAAAAAAGGGAAGCATGCCTGCCTCCCTTTTTTTGTCAGAAAATCACAGTTCTATACCGAAAACATAGCGAATTCCGTAACCTGCGGCAAAACTGAGCGCCGCAACGATAAAACAGAGACCTACCATCTCGAAAAATCTGCTTTTGAACGGCACATCCCTGGCTACGGCTATATAGAAATTGAAAAAACCTATGATGCATACCGCTGCGGCGAATGCAATACCGAGGCTCATATAGAGATCGGTAAAAATCAGATAGGGGGTAATCAGCACCAGAACCGTAAGAATATAGGCAAATCCCGTATAGAACGCCGCCTTGAGAGGATGTTTCCCGCCGGGCTCGGACTTCGTGGAAAGATACTCCGATGAAGCCATGGAAAGCGCAGCGGCAAAACCTGTGATCGAAGCCGTCAGAGCGACAAAAGAGGTATCCTGCAACGCAAAGGTCAGACCCGCAAGCACACCCATCAGTTCGACGAGCGCATCGTTGAGCCCAAGCACGACGGAGCCGGTGTACTTGAGACGATCCTCGTCGAGCAGGGTCATGAGAGCCTGTTCATGCTCCTCCTCGTCACGGATGATACCGTTGATCTCCTTGAAAGATCCCGGAATTCGGCTATACACGTCGTGCGACATCTTCTCGGCTTTCTCCATGAGCTTGATGCCGAAGGTAAACCCGAAAAGCATGCTGACAAAGGTATAGAACCACACTTTCAGCCTGCTCGGAGCGATATCCTTCCGTGTATATGTCTTCCAGACGTTATAGTGCCGCAGTTCGTCATCGGCTATCTGACTGAGAATGCGGCGATTTTTCACGCCGCTCACCTTTCCGGAAAGATGCTTGTAAATGTAATGCTCGGTGATCTCGTTTTTCTGGAAAACCGCCGCATCCCGCGCATCGAAATTCCCGCTCTGTTTCACAAATGTACCGGTTATGGAGTTGAATAAGATTTACACGGCTTACCGCTGCAGCGTCGCCGCTTCGATCAGGTCGTTCATTCTCGAAAGAAAGGCCGTTGTCGAATCGAGACCACCCTCATGCAGAAGCGCACCGTCATAGAGCTGCTCGATAACCGTTCTGATGAGCGGATTTCCGGCATTTGCCATATACATACCCGAAAGGTTCCGGATAATGGGATGAGCGGTATTGATTTCGAGTATCTTTTTGCCAGCAGGCATGTCGGCCTGCATCATCTTCATCATCCGCTCCATCTGGCTGTCCAGCGCATCCTTGCCGCTCACCAGCGTAACCGGGGAGCTTACAAGCCGATGCGACTCGACAGCATCCTCGATCCGATCTCCGAGGGTATCCCTGAAAAGGGCAAGTACCGGCTGCAGGAGATTCTCCGGAAGCTGTTCGCTGCTATCCTTTTTCTCTTTCGAAAAGTCAATATCGGCTTTTTCGATGGATTTCAGCGGTTTTTTCTCATACTCGCTGATCGAGGGAATAACGAATACATCGACGGGATCGCTGAGCAGCAGCACTTCGATACCCCTGTCCTGGAAATACTCGAGATTGGGATGCGCCAGCAGCTGCGCGCGATTGCTTCCCGAATGGTAGTAGATCTCTTTCTGCTCTTCCGGCATCCTTCCGGTATACTCTTTGAGCGTGACATACTCGTCCTCGTCGGTTCTGGTGCTTTCGAAGCGCAGCAGCTCTATCAGTTTGTCGCGGTTGGTGAAATCCGTATTCAGTCCGATCTTCACGATCGGCCCGAACGCCCTGTAGAATGTGCGGAACTTCTCCGGCTGTTCCCTGGCAAGGGATTCGAACCACGCAAGAATCTTGCCGGTGAGAATCTGGCGGATTTTGGCCATGACCGGACTCGACTGCACGACCTCCCTCGACACGTTGAGCGACAGATCCTCGGTATCGACCACGCCTCCAATAAAGCGAAGATATTCCGGAAGCAGGTCGCGGCACTCGTGCTGGATCATCACCTTTTTCACATAGAGCTGCGGCCCGCGGTTTTCCAGCTCGCTCTGCCGGTAGAGAAGATCCATCGGGGCCTCTTTCGGAAGAAACAGCAGCGCCTTGAAGCTCACCATGCCTTCGACGGAAACATGCAGGTAATCGAGCGGATCCTGAAAATCGTTGGCAACGAATTTGTAGAACTCGTTGACCTCTTCGTCCTTCAGCTCGCTTTTCGATCGCTGCCAGAGCGCTGTCATGCTGTTGACCTGCCTGTCCCCCAGCCGGATCGGAAAATCGACGAAGTTCGAATACTTTTTGATGATATGCTCGACACGGTACTCCTCGGCAAACTCCTTCGACTCCTCCTTGAGTTTGAAGGAAATTCGCGTACCGCGTCCAGCCTTTTCAATTTTCCCGATCGTGTAGGTACCCTGCCCGGACGATTTCCACCGGTATCCTTCTGAACCAACTCGGGCGCTGCGGGTTTCGACCGTCACTTCGTCGGTAACCATGAACACCGAATAGAAGCCAACGCCGAACTGGCCGATCAGATTGCCGTCCAGCTCCTTCTGCTGCTCCTTCAGCGCCTGCATGAACCCGAGCGTGCCTGATTTCGCCACCGTACCGAGGTTGGCTATCAGTTCCTCTTCCGTCATGCCGATGCCGTTATCCTCGATCACGAAGGTCAGCTCCCCGGGATCGACCGTTATCCTGATGCAGGGATCGCCATCCCCTTCCAGAAGCGACTGATCGGTCAGAGCGTCAAACCGCACCTTTGCCAGGGCATCGGAAGCATTGGAAATCAGCTCGCGCAGAAAAATTTCGGGGTGGGTGTAGAGCGAATGGACGATAAGGTCCAGAAGCTGCTTCATTTCGGCTTTATATTCGAACTCCTGTACAGGAGAAACTGTGTTGCTGCTCATAATGCGAATTATCTGATGGATTGTGATAACAAATGAAAAACCTGCGGCACAGCGCCTCTCCGGCAGCCGTGCAATCGAGGGGTAAATTTAAGGGAGGAAAAGAAATATCGCAAATTTCACCATCAGGCATAAAAAAATGCCGCTTGCGCAAAGATTTCACACAAGCGGCTAAGCCATTCTACCCGATGCGATAAGGCTAAACAAACCAATTATCATTGCCATGAAGAAAATCAAACGCACCTGAAAAACAGATCGTCTTTACAATTCATCAGGCTGAGCCCCAAACCCGATCAGAAAACTATGCCTGCTAATGGGCAGCTCAAACATCGCGTCACGCCATATAAACAGTACTTATCTGATCCTTATTACACAAAACCGTCTCAGAGTCTGGAAACTGAGACGGCTTTGATAAATACAGCAGAGATTCTCGAAAAAAGGGATATGGGCACAATCTATTTTGTTGCTTCATATCGTTTTTTTCCATTACCGTTCTGATTTGCTTCTGAAACCTCAACATCGGAAAAGCCCCGAGAGTAGTTTTCATTTATATTGATGGGACGCCCATTTTCGGTATCAGCGACAACAAGGAAGGTACAACCGACAATACCGGTCGGAACAGTTACACCACTTGCCTTTGAAAAACCGGAAGCTGCACCGGCAAGCAAACCGGCCGGTCCGTTAATCAGCCCTGAAAGCACCGGCGAAAGCGAAAACCCGTCACCCTTGGCATCAACACCGAGACCGTAAGAAATCCCCTTCTGTATTGAAAGCAGAGTGATATTATAACCTTTCAGATCCTTTCTCTGGGCTATGTATTGCGTGGCATCGTATATCAAGGTAGGGACATCGACTTCATCGGCTTTACTCTTTTTACTTTGTATTGTAATCGACCCTATAATCTCGCCGGTTGTTTGGCCTGAAAAATCGAAGGAGACTCTTCTGTCCTTGTTATCTGCCTTTTCCGGCAGCAGAGCGCCATTGTAGATAATTTTTGTGCCTCTGCTGCGCCCGATATCTAAATCATGAACCGCCGCAGAAAAAAAATTATTGGCAAGAATAGGAATTCCGTTAACCTGAGCGGGTCGCCCAATGATATTGAACAATGTCGGGCCAAGGACTGGCGCACCGACTGTTCCGGGCATATAAGGCGAGTTGTCAGAAGCCTCAAAGGTCTGAGAAAAATTCCCCACACCAACACCGACGCCCTGTGCTGCGGAAGTAGAAGCTGCACTTGACTCTGTCCCGCAAGACTCTGCCTGGCCTCCATTGTTGCTGTTATCGACTATCCCGGAATACGCCGTATTCCAGGAAAAGAGCAATGGCAGCAGTAACGTATACTTAGTAATCTTTCTCATAACGTTAATCACCCGGTTATGTTATAGAGAATAACCGGGCAGACATACATCCTGCCCGGCAGCACACCTGATTTCAAGTCAGCACAAAATAACCCTCGTTTATTACGGGGTAGGTGGCATGACGGAGCTGTTTTCCGAAACAATTGACTGGAAGCCGTTTTTCCAGAAATCAGCATAGGCAGAGCTCGCTCCATTGACACGACCATAAGCATCACCCGTCGTAAACACGCCACCAAAGCTGCTTGCCTGACCCCAGGCATTGTTGCCATCTTCCCAGGCCCCTGCAGTACCACCTACTATGGCTTCCAGGGTTCCGCCTTCCCCATCATCGTCAGGAGAAATGCCGCTCCAGTTCTCGATAGTACCACGGGAATACGCCTGGGCATCATCAAGATTATTCTCTGCAGATGCAAGAATATTGTAGCTTCCCTGAACATCGCCATCCACAAACGAATCATCGCAATTGCTGCAATTCTGAACAACGGCACTTCCTATCACACCGCCGCTGACCCATGCATAGTTCGAGGTTTCAGTCGGATTCATGCCAAGCTCCCAGAAATTGGCCGGATAAGCAGCGAATGCATTGGAGCTGAAACCGAAAGCGGCAGCCACAGCAATAGAGGCTATAACTGTTTTTTTCATGATTGATTCCCCCATGTTGTTTTTTAGAGAGTTTTGTGTTTTAACCACGTCTTCATCATGAACTGAACCACCATTCGATAAGGTCTGGTGGTCTGAAGAAAAGAACACTTATGCTTTATTATATAAAGCACTTATACATATACACAATATACATTAACAAAGTTCCCTATAAAACAATATAAATACATAAAACAAAGTGCTCTATATTCTGAAACACCTTAAAAGCCCCCATGCCGCCAACAGCAGCTGTGAGCCTCCTGACAAGCATAAAAAAAGCCGCAGGCGAGCCGAAAAGGCTCGCCTGCGGCTGAATTTGCTGCCGGCGTATCGAAAAAGATTCCCTACACTCTCCGCAGCTTTTTCCTGGCCGCGAGTTCACCGGCATAGACCCGCTTGACACCGTCGCCAAGCGCCTTTTCGATATCGCGTATATTCGAAACAAGCCGCTGCATGCCTGAAAGCTCAACCGATGCGGCCTGGTCGGAGCCCCACATGGAGCGGTCAAGCGTCACGTGCCGTTCGACGAATGTCGCGCCAAGCGCCACTGCCGCCCATGTTGTGGCAAGGCCGACTTCATGGCCAGAGTACCCTGCGGGCAGATCGGGAAAACAGGTCCTGAGCGTGTGAATCATTCGAAGATTCAGTTCCTCGACCGGACAGGGATAAGTGGAATTGGTATGGGCGATGAGCAGGTTACGATGTCCTGTCTCCAGTACAGCCCGATCTATTTCATCCATGGTTGACATGCCGGTCGAGATGATAAGCGGCCGTCCTGTTCCGGCTGTTTTTTTCAGCAGCGCGATATCGGTCAACGAAGCAGAAGCCGCCTTGTAGCATGGCGGTTCGAACTGCTCCATAAAATTCACCGCCTCTTCGTCCCAGCATGATGCGAACCACTGAATTCCGTTCTGTCGGCAGCAGTTGTCGATTTCGACATACTCTTCGCGCCCGAACTCCACTTTGCAGCGATAATCGATATAGGTCATCCTTCCCCAGGGAGTATCGCGCTCTATCATGCGCTGATCGGCAGGCACGCAGAGGTCGGGAGTGCGCTTCTGGAACTTGACCGCGTCGCATCCGGCAAGTGCGGCACCTTCAATCAGTTTTTTCGCCACATCGAGCGATCCGTTATGATTGATGCCGATTTCAGCGATGACGAACACAGGGTGCCCGTCGCCGACATAGCGGTTTCCGATTTTTACTTCAGCCATGGAAATAATTATTGTCAATTAGTGAAAAAATCCGGAAAGGACTGGCGCATACCCGGTCAATGTAAAAATGAAATTCCTTTTGCGGCAATCAGCCATTCAGCAAAATCCCTGAAAGCCCCATATCCGCCTCGAGACCCGCAGATATAATGAACTATTGGCTGGACACAGGGCATCGCATCGCCCGGGCATGCCGTAATGCCAGCTTCGGCTATTGCATGAAGGATACCGAGATCATTGACATCGTCGCCGATATAGGCAATTTCATGAAGATGCAGCCCCGTTTCCCGGAGGACTTCCTGCAATTTCGAGCGTTTATCCTTCACACCGAGATACAGGTGACGCATCTGCAGTTTTTCCGCCCGCCTGACGATACTTGGCGACACCTCACCGGTCATGATGGCCGTTTCGACACCATACTCCCTGAGCCGTTCCACGCCCATGCCGTCACGGATGGAATATCGCTTCATCACCTCCCCGTTTTCGCTGTAATAGACGCCGTTATCGGTAAAGACACCGTCGTTGTCGGAAATGACCAGTCTTATGTTTCGGGCCCTCCTTTCGAGTTCCCCTGCCGCGAGTTCAATCATGGTTCGAAGAAAAAAATATACCGCCTTGCTTTGCAGGCAACATGCATCTGCAAATTCTTCCGTTATGTCGGCAAATATAGAACTTTTACACTTCTTTCAAGCGTGAGGCAGGTAAACGACCGATGCGGTCTTCAGATAATCCGGGTTGTCAACAGGTTATCAACATTCCGTCAACACAACAAAAACCTGAACAGAAAGCAGATATGATGCAAAATGAAGTAATTCAGGAAGGCGGAACCGAAAACATAAAGTCATACAGAATAACAACTTGAACAATAAATAACAGAAACATGCATATCTGACGCAATTTGATTCAAAACTCGCTATCCTCTTGTGCGGCAATAACTGCGGCATGTTATCAACAAACCCTCAATCCCCGATTTCCTCAAGGTAAAAATAAAAACACGCACGCTATCGAAAACGTAAAATACGGCAAAAAAAACAAAGCCTGCCCTTTTTCAAACGTTAAGGGCAGGCCTGACGGAGAAAACCACCAAAAGAACACTAACCACACATGTTACTTTTATAATAACAACAGCAACCGGCTTTTTGTTCGGTCAGACCCGCAAATTCAGGCTTTTTTCTTAATACCGCACATTGCGGCCGGATCCACCCAGGCATCGAACTCTTCTGCGCTGAGATACCCGCTCCTGACTGCCGCATCCCGAAGGGATAACCTGTCGCGCATCGCAAGGTGAACGATCTGCGAAGCCTTGTCATAACCAATATGCGGATTCAGGGCCGTGACGAGCATGAGATTAGCCGAGAGATGACCGGCAATGACCTCCATGTCGGCTCGCAGCCCGACGATGCAATGGTCGGCGAACGAACGGCTCGCGTCTCCCAGCAGTAGCGCCGACTGGAGAAATGCGCTGATTATTACCGGCTTGTATACATTGAGTTCAAGCATGCCGCCTGCCCCGGCCACAGAAAGCGTAACGTCGTTTCCCATCACCTGCGCGCAAACCATCGCGAGAGCTTCAGCCTGCGTGGGGTTAACCTTGCCGGGCATTATTGAAGAACCGGGTTCATTGGCAGGAAGCACGATTTCACCGATCCCGCATCGCGGACCTGAAGCGAGCAGCCTTATATCGTTGGCTATTTTCAGGAGGCTTACAGCAATCGACTTCATGACCCCATGGGCAGCCACAAGAGCGTCATGAGAGGCAATAGCCGCAAAAGCATTCGGTGCACAGGAAAACGGATGTCCGGTAAGCGATGCGATGACTCCGGATGCCTTTGCGGCAAAACCTTCCGGAGCATTGAGTCCTGTACCGACCGCGGTACCACCTATAGGGAGCATGGCAAGCCACCCGAGGGAACCCTCGAGCATCTCGATACCCTGCCGGAGCTGTGCGGCATATCCCGAAAACTCCTGCCCGAGCGTAAGAGGAGCCGCATCCATCAGATGCGTGCGCCCTGTCTTTACAATGTTGCCAAAATCCCCGACTTTTTCACGTAATGCCTGTTCCAGATGTTTGAGAGCAGGAATGGTGTTGGCTGCAACGAGGCTGTATGCGGCAATATGCATGGCCGTCGGAAAGACGTCATTCGAAGACTGCGACATGTTGACGTCGTCAATCGGATGCAATGTTTTTTTTTCCTCGCCAGGCAGATACCCGGCAAGCTCCTGCGCACGATTGGCGATCACTTCGTTGACGTTCATATTGCTCTGGGTGCCTGACCCGGTCTGCCATATGACGAGCGGAAAATGATCGGACAACCCGCCGGCGACGATGTCGTCGCACACAAGGGCTATAGCGTTCATCTTTTCGGGTTCAAGCAGGCCTGACTCGCAGTTGACGATAGCTGCCGCTTTCTTCACGACAGCGAGCGCTCGTATGACCTCTCGAGGCATCGTGCCCGACGGACCTATGCGAAAAAGGTCCATGGATCTCTGTGTCTGGGCTCCCCAATACTTTCCTTCCGGAACAATCGTCTCCCCGAAAGCATCCCTCTCTCTCCGACCGTTCATCCTCTCAATCCTCCCCTTCAAGCAGACGACGACACTCCTGCAACTCGCGCTTGCGTTCTTCACCGGTTTCGGGAAAACGCACATCCAGGCTGCTGAACATGTCGAGAATGATGTTCGAAACAAGAAGACGGGCATTTTTCCTGTCGTCCGCCGGAATCACATACCAGGGGGCGTGCGCGGTACTCGTAGCTTCAAGACAGTGCTCGTAAGCGTTCATATAGTCATCCCAGTATTTCCTCTCATCGATATCGGCCTTGCTGAACTTCCAGTTTTTTTCCGGCTTGTCAATCCTTTCCAGAAAACGCCGGCGTTGTTCCTCTTTTGAGAGATGCAGAAAAAACTTGAGAATCCGGGTGCCGTTCCGGTACAGGTGTCGTTCAAGATCGTTGATGGAACGATATCGCTCTTTCCAGACATCGCCGTTCCTCAGATGCGCTTCAGGAATGCGCTGGTGGCGGAGAATTTCGGGATGAACGCGTACGATAAGCACCTCTTCGTAGTAGGATCGGTTGAAAATGCCGATGCGTCCCCTTTCCGGCAGGCTGCAATTGCTCCTCCATAGAAAATCGTGATCGAGCTCTTCCGGAGAGGGATGCTTGAAACTGAACACCTGGCAACCCTGCGGATTGATGCCCGACATCACATGGCGTATCATGCTGTCCTTTCCGGCGGCATCCATGGCCTGAAAGATAAGGAGAACGGCATACCGGTTGTCGGCATAGTGCGCTTCCTGTATATCGCTGAGCTTCCTGACCTGAGCTTCGAGCTTTTCGCGATACTCGCTCTTCGAACTGTAGCGGGGAGATTCAAGTGCAGGAAAACGGTCGAGATCCACCTTTTGCCCTTCACGCACGAGATAATCGTTATGATTGATATCCATATGCAGTGCAGCTTCAAGCATTTGTATAACCCGTCTGCTCATTTTGCCTGATTTTTTATTTCAACGGTTATACATCGTTGATCGTTCGAACCAGGATGAGCGGCAGCGATACTGCAGAACCCGGAATAGCGACACGGGAAAAAAAAAGCGAAGAAGGAAAAACATTCCTTCTTCGCTCTCTATGGTCAATATATCATACCCCGCTTCTATCGGACAATTGCTTCAGGCATAAACCTTGTTATAGTTGTCGATAGCATGCATAACGCTCTGGCGGGCGATCTCGGCGTCCTGAAAATCCTCGACGAGAACGGTCTTTTTTTCGAGCGCCTTGTACTCTTCGAAGAAGTGCTTGAGTTCCGAGTTGAAATGCGGTCTGAGCTGGTCGATATTGTGAACGCTGCTCATGCTCATATCGTCTTCAGCAACGGCAATGATCTTGTCGTCACCCTCGCCATGATCGATCATGCGCATGACGCCGATAACGCGAGCACGCACGATGCACATAGGAACGATATCGCACTGTGAGATCACCACGATATCGAGCGGATCATGATCGTCGCCAAGGGTTCTGGGAATGAAGCCATAGTTGGCAGGATAAAAAACCGACGAAAACAGCACCCGATCGAGTTTGAGCATACCGGTCTTTTTGTCAAGCTCGTATTTTGTTTTGCTCCCTTTGGATATCTCGATAATGGCATTGACGACGTTCGGCTGACCTTCTCCTGTCTCGACATGGTGCCACGGATTGAAATTCATAGCTTCTTCTGGATAATATTTTTTATGTGGTAACCGAAAAGCGTGGCATTATAGCATTTTTTTTCAAACCTGCATGAAAAGAAATCAACGAAAAACTGAAGACTCCTGCCGCCTCCGATTATCGTATCAACTCTTCCGGTGCCGATCGAAATACGCTTTTGTCTCGGCCGCCACTATCGGGCTCAATATGAGAAGCGATACGAGGTTCGGCAAAGCCATAAGTGCATTGGCGATATCGGCAAATGTCCAGACAACCTGCAGAGATACAACAGAACCTACCATCACCGCAGCAACCCAGGCCCAGCGGTAGGGAACGACAAGCTGTCTGCCGAACAGATACTCCAGGGCTTTTTCTCCATAGTACGACCAGCCGAGGATGGTCGAGAACACAAAGGTCAGCAACCCGAAAGTCAGCACGACGTTGCCGACGTGAGGCACCTCCCTGAAAGCCGCGTTGGTCAGTTCCGCACCTTTCAGACCTTCCTGCCACATACCCGAGTTTACCACGACGATACCGGTGACCGCGCACAGCACGACCGTATCCCAGAAGGTGCCGGTCGCGGAAATCAGCGCCTGGCGCACCGGGTGGCTGGTCTGAGCGGCAGCGGCTACGATAGGAGCGCTGCCGAGGCCCGACTCGTTGGAAAACAACCCCCTTGCGATACCGTACCGCATGGCCTCCCTGACGCCTGCACCGGCAAACCCCCCAAGCGCAGCCTGACCGTTGAAGGCTGACGAAACGATAAGCTGCAGGGTATCCGGGATCGTCTCGCTGCGCAGAACGAGCAGCACGATGCAGCCGGCGACATAGAACAGCGCCATTAACGGAACCAGATACTCACATACCTTTGCGATCGACCTGATGCCGCCGATGATCACGACGCCGGTGAACACTGTCAGCAGCGCCCCGGTAATCCATGGAGAGATATTGAAATTGGTCTCGACCATCGCGGCAATGGAATTGGCCTGTACCATATTGCCGATACCGAACGACGCTATAACGGTGAACGCGGCAAAGAGCACGGCAAGCCACTTCATGTTCATGGCTTTCTCGAGCACATACATCGGACCGCCGGCAACCGATCCGTCTTCACCAACTACCCGATACTTCACCGAGAGCAAGGCTTCTGAATACTTCGTCGCCATTCCGAAAACGCCGGTCAGCCACATCCAGAGCACCGCTCCGGGTCCGCCTGCAGCCACAGCCGTTGCGACACCGACGATGTTGCCGGTACCTATAGTCGCTGCAAGAGCCGTCACAAGAGCGCCGAAATGGGTAATCTCCCCTTCTCCCTCCCTTGTCCTTGTCAGCGACATGCGGATAGCGCTGAAAGTGTGTTTCTGTATAAAACCGAGCCTGAAGGTCAGGAATAAATGAGTACCGAACAGTACGGCAAGCAGGGGCACGCCCCACACATAACCGCTGATGGTATCGAGAAGTTGTTCAAATCCGCTCATGCAGCCTCCGGAATGGGGTTAAGGGGAATAAGCCGTTAACACAAGACAAAGCTTAAAAATACGGTATTGAACGGTAAGAGCATGAACCTGCCGATTCTTTTTTTATACCCTATCTTCGTATCTTTGCGCCTTGCGTCGATTTTTCACCTTCCGCAGCCACGGAAACACCAGAACAGAGAAGATAACAAACAGAGCATGGACGGAGCATTGAACAGGGAAACAGCCAAACGGAAAACCTTTGCCATCATCAGCCACCCTGATGCCGGCAAAACCACCCTCACCGAAAAGTTTCTGCTTTTCGGTGGCGCCATCCAGACGGCCGGTGCGGTCAAAAGCAACAAGATCCGCAAGACCGCCACAAGCGACTTCATGGAAATAGAAAAACAGCGAGGAATCTCGGTAGCCACTTCCGTAATGGGATTCGAGTACAAGGGCCGCAGGGTCAATATTCTCGACACACCCGGCCACAAGGATTTCGCCGAAGACACCTACCGTACGCTCACTGCCGTCGACAGCGTCATTCTCGTCGTGGACTGCGTCAAAGGCGTCGAGGAACAGACAGAACGGCTCATGGAGGTATGCTCCATGCGCCATACGCCGGTCATCATCTTCATAAACAAAATGGACCGCGAAGGACGGAATCCCTTCGAGCTTCTCGACGAAATCGAGGAAAAACTCAAGGTGCAGGTTCGGCCTCTCACCTGGCCTGTCGGACAGGGCCAGAACTTCAAGGGTGTCTACAACCTCTATAAAACGGAGCTGAACCTTTTCGAGGCCAACGCCACGAAAATCAGCGATACGCTTATTAAAATCCAGAGTCCCGACGACCCCGAACTGAAAAAATGGATTCCGGACAGTTTCTGCGAAAAACTGAGCGAGGATATCGACCTCATCGAAGGGGTCTACGAGCCCTTCAGCGAAGAGCTCTACCGCGACGGCCTGCTCGCTCCGGTCTTTTTCGGCAGCGCCATCAACAATTTCGGCGTTCAGGAACTGCTCGACACCTTCATCCAGATCGCGCCAAGCCCGCACGAGCGCGAAGCCGCACAGCGAACGGTCATGGCATCGGAAGAAGCTCTGACCGGCTTCGTTTTTAAAATCCATGCCAATCTCGATCCCAACCATCGCGACCGGACCGCATTCTTCAGAATCTGCTCGGGAAAATTCGAGCGCAACAAATTCTACCTCCACACCCGACTCGGCAAGAAAATCCGTTTCTCCAGCCCGACGCAATTCATGGCGAACGAAAAAAGCGTGATCGACGAAGCGTGGCCGGGAGACGTGATCGGCCTCTACGACAATGGCTCCCTGAAGATCGGAGATACCCTCACCGAAGGAGAGGATCTGCAGTTCCGGGGCATTCCGAGTTTTTCTCCGGAAATCTTCAAGGTTCTTGAAAACCGCGATCCGCTTAAGACAAAACAGCTCGACAAAGGCATCCGGCAGCTCACCGAGGAGGGCGTCGCGCAGCTCTTCATTCAGTACGGCAGCCGCAAGATCGTCGGTACCGTCGGCGAACTGCAGTTCGACGTCATCAAGTTCCGCCTCGAACACGAATACGGCGCCCAGTGCGACTTTCTGCCGCTCCGCTACCACAAGGCGTTCTGGATCACCAGCGACAACAAGGAGCAGCTGCAGGAGTTCATCCGGCGCAAGTCGGCCGCCATCGCTCTCGACCGCGAAGACCACCCGGTCTTTCTTGCCGAAAGCGAATGGATGCTGAAGGTCGCCCGCGAGGACTATCCGGAGCTTGAATTCCACGCCACATCGGAGTTCAAGACCGCAGGGGAGTAACCCGCCCTCCACGGCCTGAAAATGCCAAAGAGGACGTCTCGCGACTGGCTTTACGTAACATAAACAGTTCGTTTACCGAAGGAACAGCCACCTGATCTCTGGAAGTCACTGATGACGCGAACTGAACCATCAAAAACGTAAGCGCAGTAACGCGAACCATCAGACATGAAAACCCGGAACTTGCTGCATGTAACTCACCTGCAATCTGAATGGCTCAGGCAAAAAAAATCAGGGAAAAAATGTAAGTTTACCCGGTAGCGATAATGAGCCATCCCTGCCCTGAATGATGAACTATCACAGTAAAAATCTGAACCGGATTCATACGAGTAGTAATGGAAATTAAAACTGATCTCTATTTGGGTGACTGCCTGAATATCCTTAAAGAGCTGCCGGACAACTCGGTAGACTTGATATTCACCTCACCGCCATATGCAGATCAAAGAGAAAAAACCTATGGCGGCATTCATCCGGATAAATACGTTGCGTGGTTCCTGCCCATAGCTGAACAACTCCTGAGAGTCCTCAAACCAACCGGCACGTTTGTTCTCAACATAAAGGAAAAGGTTGTCAACGGAGAAAGAAGTACCTACGTGATGGAACTCATCCTTGAGATGAAAAGAGAGCAGGGCTGGCTTTGGACCGAGGAATTCATCTGGCATAAAAAAAACTGCTACCCCGGTAAATGGCCAAACCGGTTCAGAGACTCCTGGGAAAGACTGATCCAGTTCAATAAAAACAAACAGTTTTACATGAACCAGGAAGCCGTCATGGTTCCTATGGGCGAGTGGTCGAAAAGCCGTCTCAAGAGACTCAGCGAAACAGACAAAACCCGTGATGAATCCAAAGTCGGCAGTGGATTCGGGAAAAACATTTCAAACTGGCTTGACCGGGAAAAGGCCTATCCGACAAATGTACTCCATCTGGCAACAGAGTGTAACAACAAAAACCACAGTGCTGCATTTCCGCAGGGACTTCCGGAATGGTTCATCAAACTCTTCACCAAAGAAGGCGATACGGTACTTGACCCGTTCATGGGCTCCGGCACAACCAACGCTGTAGCCAAAAGAATGAAACGAAACTCGATCGGCATAGAAATTGTCCCGGAGTACTACGAGATGGTCAGAAACGAGCTCGAACCGACGGAACTTTACCTGCTGGAAAAAAAGAACAGCTATGCAACAAAATTGAAGTGGAATAGCATCGAACTGAAAGTGTAAAAAATTTTAACCTGGAGTATTGTATTCCGGAAACATTTACGTATTATGTGAACAACACGCTCACCCCGCTTCCCGTCAGAACAGCGCGCTCAGGGTGAGCTTTTTGTTTTTCTACCCCGCCTATGGCTGTACCATATAATAAAAGGGCTCTCGACCATGAAGAGCAACTGCTGCTCCTCAAAGAACGTGGCCTCGGTGTTGAAGATGAGAGAAAAGCCCTCCATTTGCTCCGGCATATCAGCTATTACCGCTTAAGCGGTTATTGGTACCCTCTGCTGCAAGAACCAAAATGCGAGCATTATTTTAAAGATAATGCGACGTTCAGTACCGCATTCAGGCTCTATTGCTTTGACCGGGAGTTGCGGCAACTGGTACTTGGAGAAATTGAGAAGATCGAGGTTGCCGTAAGAGCACAGATGATCAATACGTTATCGCTTGCATTCGGGCCTTTATGGTACACCGATTCGGCCAGGTTTAATAATCATAAGTTTCGGCATGACAAGATCATACAGAAACTGGAGGATGATTTTGTGAATAGCCAGGAAGAGTTCATTCTGGCGTTCAGAAAGAAATATTCGGATCCTTACCCGCCCTGCTGGATGATTATGGAAATTGCATCCTTCGGGCAGATATCCACCTTGTATTCCGATATGAAGGGAGGAAAAAGCAAACGGATTATAGCGAAGCATTTCGGGCTCGACGATACAACGTTTGCCTCGTGGCTTCACTGCATTGTTTACTTGCGTAACCTTTGTGCACACCATTCCCGATTCTGGAACCGGGAATTCGGGGTGAGCCCTCAGATTCCAAACCGCCCGTTGAAGAGTTGGTTGTCAGAAGACACCATAAAGGCGATCAGAGGCGCAAACAGTGGAAAGTCGAATAACCGTGCATTTTACATGCTTTCGATTCTGTTGTACTTCCTGCAGACCGTCAATCCGAAAAGTACGTTCAGGCAGAAGTTTTGCAGCCTGACGAGTAAATATCCAAACATTGATCTTGCAGCCATGGGGTTTCCGGCAACACTGGACAGCGAGACGTTGTGGAATGGTTAACTTTTTTCTGCACCTGCACAAGCAATTCTTAATCGGAATGTCTTTCGTTTTTTTCTGTCGTCTTACCAGTTTATAAGGGCGGAATTATTTCGAAATCATAGATGTCGTTTCCATAGCTGAATGACAGCTTCCCTGCCTGTTTCAGTTTAATTCGAAACGGTATATGTTTGCTATCAGGAAGACCCAATACCTTGAACGCCTGCCTGAGTGAGGTGAAATCGCCAATAAACGTGCCGTGTCGGTGCACCTTGACAGCATTCTTTTGCATCCTTTTTTTGCGGATTTCAGGATCTTCCCAGCTTTTTCTTACACCTTCTGAAATATTCTGATTTTTCTGCCCTTCATGAAAACCAAACACTCCCCCTCTGTTTTTTTCATTTCTGATTGTGTCAACCTGGATAGCCGATGTCCCTGTAACTTCATAAGTGGTATGATGACTTGTTGACAAGTCAGGGAGTGTGTTAAAGACCGAAGATGTTTCTATCTGCAATATTTTTCCTGCCTGTATGAACTTATCAGCGAGATCCTTTTTGCGACGATCCCGTTCTATTGGGTCTTTAGTCCAAAAGGCCCGGGAACTGGTGTGATATGTATATCTAATACCCGTAGCCTTGACATTTCGGGATATTTTCTCAATAATCGTTTCCACAGATGCTTTGCTTCTCCACCATGCAGCATCAGAACAGTAAGGTTGGGCAGCAAATCGATAATTGTTTTCAGAGGCAGGATGCCGGCTTCGAGCTCTGATGGTGTTGGCTTTTTATTGATGTACCATGGGTAGGCGTTCCATGGTACAATATCTTCTGCAGGAATGTTAACCCCGGCAAAAAGGTTGCTGAGTCTTTCAGCTGTTGAGTCATCATTTTCCATGCAAATGAACCCGCTTCCTCCGATTTTATCCTGGGTTTTGGGGCCAGGGTCTCTCAGAACACTCAATAAACGGGCCTTGATACCGCCGTACATAGGCGGCAAGTAAGGAACAGAATCGTTTCCGGCAACCTTGCGCAGCGTATCGACGTATTGATTGATCGGCGCAATATGATGATCAAACCGATGCTCCCATTGCCGTTGGCGGAATTCAGGGTTTCTCATGAGACGGGCCATTGTCACTGCTTTTTGTTATGGATATAATTGAGATTCTTGTCCAAACTTCGGCACATCCCTCTAACTCAAACGGCTGAATTCTCCAATTTCCGCTGAACCAAAACACGTAATACGGTGAAGGTACTGATTTTTTCGGTAAAAAAAGGAAAAGGAGGCACAGAACCTGCCGACCAACCGATCCCGTACTGCGCCGGAAAAACGTTACAACTTTCCCAGCGCATCAACAAGCCACTCGAACCCGATCCGTTCCTGTTCCAGCCTTACCCGCTCACCCAGGCTGTCGCTGCGCAAATCGTCATAAAGAGAGAATTCTTCGCTGGTCAGCCTCGTCAGCTCCACAGTCTCGGGTGATGGCTCAACGCCCCAGAGCGGTCTGTGAGCCAGAAGCGTCTCTTTGTCCATAAGCAGGGAGATTGCCTCGGGAAAGAACCTGCGCAACTGATTGAGAATGGCGAAACCATGGGTATCGATGTCCCCCCAGTAATGGATCTTCCGCTCATGAAGCCAGTGGGCGGTGGCGAGATTTTCGAAACCGTAACCGGCCCCGAAAATCACCATCGACCGGGAAACAGGGGGAAACGCAAGGAAGTTGATTTCGTTTTCGGTAATGAACACCGTTTCAACCGCAAGGTCCAATCCGGCAAACGCGGCCTCAGTCAGGGCAATATCCTGATCGGCATTCACCGGCAGGAGAGCCAGTTCGGGATCGAGAATCCTGAACCGTACCCTCAGGGGTTTATCCCTGAATCCGTAACGGCGGCAGAATCCGGCAGCGCCTGAAGCCCCGGCATCGATAGCGGAGGATTGAAGAGCGAGGTCGAACAGCTCGCCCAAAACGCCACGGTGAACCTCGATAAACTTGCTGTGCACGCCCGGCAGGTCGATCTGCCGCAGATAGATATCCGGACGCGGATGCATCTGCAGCCATGCGACGATCTGCAGAAGTTTCGGCCACGACCCGGCAAGTTCCAGCGTACGCAACGGACGCTTCCGGAGCCACGGAATGAGTTCCGGTTTCGTTTCGCGAGTCAGGGAAAGGAGATCGGCAAAGCGTTCGGCATCGCGAACCTTGCCGATGAAGGCCAATGCATCATCGATCGAATCGATCCATATCTCCGCCGGAATCTCGTTGACTCCGAGAACGCGATGATTGAGCGTGCGCCAGACAATCCGGTAGTGCTTCGCCGAACCGGACAGCTGCGCAATCCAGTCGCGCACATCGGAAAACGATTCGCTGAGCTGCCTCGAATCCGGCCCTTTCAGGGTCAGACGCCGTGGAAACAACTCATCGTCTCCCATCAGAGAGGAGAGCAGAAGTCCTCGATCCCAGAGCTTCTGCACATGGGTACGCAGATCAGCCGGAGTCGTCCAGTTCACCCCGGTTCTCCCTGTTTGGCAGCGCGATACTCCTCGATGGTGAGGTTGCGCAGCACCGAAGCCCGTCCATCCTCGTTACAGACAAAACCCACTCCGGAAACATAGGGCTCGATGATATGGATTTTCTGCAGCGGGGTTACGATGAGCAGCTGCAGGTTGAGCTGCGCGAAAAGCTGCAGGCCGTACTGTGCGGACTCGTCGGAACCGCGCCCGAACGCCTCGTCGATAACCACGAACCGGAACGACCGCGAACGCACCGCGCCCCACTCCAGACCGAACTGATAGGCAAGGCTTGCCGCAAGCACCGTATAGGCAAGCTTCTCCTTCTGCCCGCCGGATTTGCCTCCCGAATCGGCATAGTGCTCATGCTCGCTGTCATCTTCGCGCCACCGTTCGCTCGCCGCGAAAACAAACCAGTTGCGCACGTCGGTAACCTTGGCGGTCCAGCGCCGGTCGAGATCCGCATGTTCCTCGCGACCGCGGAACCGGTCGATGATCCGCCGCACCTGAAGGAATTTCGCTTCGGAGTACTGCGCGTCATCCGAACCGGTCAGGGACCCCTCGGTGCAGGCACGCAGTTCCGACTGAAAGTCCCGGATATCTGCGTCGAGGCTCATCTGCGCTTCGAGGGTGATGTACCTTCCCGGATTGTAATCGATCTTCGTGAGCGACTCGTTGATGCGGGCAATGCGCTCTTTGATGCTCTCCCGTTCACGGGCGAGCTGCGACTGAAAATTGGCGACTTCCCGGATGGTGTTCTCGTTGAGCAGCTCCTTGAACCGTCCCTCGAAACGAGGCAGATCGTCGGCCCGGAGCTGATCGAGCATCGAACGGTACTCGAACCCGGCGGCAATGTTCACATCGACCTCGCGGGTTTCAAGTTTCCACTCCTCCTTGTACTCGGTCATCGCCCTGATGATTTTTTCGCCTATGCGGGAGAGCTTTTTGTCTTCCGAATCGATTCTGTTCTGCAGAAAATCGCGCATCTCCCGTTCGCGGTTGTCGCATGACTCCACCGTCAGAGGCTGCCCGCCAAGCGCTTCGTCGCGCATCGACTCGAGCA
This sequence comes from Chlorobium sp., assembly GCF_036528655.1. GTDB lineage: Bacteria > Bacteroidota > Chlorobiia > Chlorobiales > Chlorobiaceae > Chlorobium. The sequence goes on along the minus strand of NZ_JAIGND010000030.1, from coordinate 276,806 downwards.
GGGCGAACTGCCCCGCTGCCTCAGTACCGGCTTCATCCCGGAGTGCCTCCGCCTGCTGCCGCAACTCCCGCAACCCGCTGATCTTCTGCTCGGTTTTCGACCGCTTGTCCTTGCGTTCGTCGAGCTGGAGCTCCGTTGCCTGCAGTTCGCCCTCCACTTCGGCAAGCTGCCCGGCAAGGGTTTTCAGAATATCCGACGCCGCTTCGAGATCGCGTTTTTCCGCTTCGAGCCTGGCAATGGCGACAGCCAGCGGCTGCCAGTCGAGATCGCGGAAATCGGGGTACTCGTCGAGCTTTGAAAGGACGGTGAGCCGATCCTTGAGCGTCTTCTGCTCCTGCTGCAACGCATGGATCCTGCCGGCAAGTCCGGCAAGATGCTTCTCCTGCCGTGCGGCACTCTCTTCGAGCGCCGCGATCTTGGCGGCATTGCTCCACCCCAGCACATAGCGACTGCGGTCGTCAATCGGATGACGGTCGTCTTTTTCGTGGCGTTCACCCGGAGCCTTGATCTGGCCGGTGATGGTAACAGCTTTTTTCTCGCGCCGGAACTCCTCCTGATCACTGCAGCATACCAGATCGAAACGATTGGCGATCTCACGCTCCATCCAGTCGAAATAGGGCGAATCGGCCTTGATGGCGATCTTGCGTACGAGAGAGGCTTCATGATCAGGTTGCCGACCCGACTGCGACTGCTGCCGTACCCGGAAATAGACCAGCCTTCCGTGAAGGTGGGTACGATCCACCCATTCCGCAACCGCACCGTAATGACGGTCTGGCACCAGCAGGGAGAGGCCGAAGTTCCGTAAAAGGCGTTCGACAGCACCTTCCCACTCCCGCTCCTCTTCGAGAACCTGCAGCAGCTCTCCGGCAAAGGGCATCTCATCTTCGGCAATATCCAGCGCATGGCAGAGCGAACGACGAATGGCGACCTGCTTTTCATCGATGTTGCTGCGCCGCGCTTTCAGACCCCGGATTTCGGCTGTCAGCCGCTCATGCTCCTGCCGCCCCTGGGTAAAGAGGACGCCCGCCTCGTTGAGATCGTTCTGCACCCTCGCCTCCCCGTCTGCACACTCCTCGCGCATTGTGCCATGAGTGAATCGCTGATCGAGGAACTCATCCACGTTCGATGCCGGACGTTCCCCGAGCTGATGGACAAGCTCCTCGTACCGAACCGCCTTCTGCCGGCACCGTTCAAGCTCTGACTGTTTCTGGCGGATTTCCGCACCGATATTCTCAATCCGGTCACCTCCGTTCTCGGCAATGGTGCGGCGCAACTCCCGCTCGCGCTCCTGCTTCAACCGGCGCTGTTCCTGCAGGCGCTCTACAGCCATGCTGTGTCGACTCAGCTCATCGTCAAGCGAGGCAAGACGCTTGTCGAGCAGGTCGAGCTTCAGCGTCGCGAACCAGGGGCGCAGCGATTCGCGGCATGAGCGAAGGTTCTCGGCTGTCGCGGCAATCTCATGATGACGGTCGCAATCGGCGACGAGAGGACTCAGCATCTCTATCTGACGCCGTGCCTTGAGCACAGCTTCATGAGCGCGGTTGAGGTTTTCGAAATGCTGGATAAGCGCGGCTATGCGGGGCTCCACATCGAACGGTTCGAGCATGTGCGTGCGCACGAAATCTGTCAGATTGCCCACCGACTTGAGCGAAACGGTCTGATGGAAAAGGTCGAGCGCCTGTTCGTTGTCAATGCCGAAACGGCGACGGAACCATGCCCCGTAAGGAGGAAAACTGTCGAACAGCTCGGCCCCCTCACTGCGCAGCCGTTTGCGCAGACCGGCGATTTCAGTCCCGAAACCCGTAAAATCCCGAGCGATGGAGAGGTCGCGTTCACATGCCGTGTACAGGCGCGCAGGCTGTGCGACAGCATCCTTCATCCAGAAAACCTGGGCCAGGGTCACCGTCTTGTCGTACCCTTCGTTATGGAAGACGCCGAGAATCACCGAATAGCTGTTGTTGTCGCGCAGAGCGACCGGCTTCGCTCCGCCAACGCTCTCCTGACGTTCCGACTTGAAATAGCCAAGCACATATGAACGCAGCGAACGCTCGCGGGTATCGGCGCCTGCCGCCTTGTTATAGGCAATACGCTGGCTTGGCACCAGAAGCGTGGTCACGGCATCGACCAGCGTCGATTTTCCCGATCCGATATCCCCGGTCAGAAGCTCGTTTTTTCCGCCAAGCCTAAGCGTCCAGACCCGTCCGTCGAAGGTTCCCCAGTTGAAAACCTCGAGTCGCTGCAATCGGAAACCGGCCAGACGATCATCGGCAACAAATCCCATTTCAAGCAGCTCACTCATCGCGACCCTCCAACGGTTCCGCAGGTCGCTGCAGGTATTCGTCGAGCCGACGATCGAAATCCGACAGCCACTGGGCATCGATAAAAGCCTTGATGATCCGGCGGACTTCGATCATCTGCCTCTCTCCCCGCAAACGGCGGATAAAACCAAGCTCGGCGATTTTATTGAGCGAGGCATCCACCTGATCGATCAGCCTGACCTCGTTACTGCCGGGCGGGAGGAAAATCCGGATCAGTTCGACCACCTCATCCCGCGACATAATCAGGCGCGTCTCTCCGGCGCCGGCATCGAATTCGGCAAGTTTTTTGCGTAACAGCGCCAGAAGCAGGCTGACCGGGTAACTGAGCTGACGGCGCGCCATCAGACGGGGCATCGGATTCGTCCCCTCTTCCTGGCTGTCAGAGCGGGAACGCAGAAAAGCATACCCTTCAGCTTCGTCGAAAATCAATTCCAGACCAAGCACCGCCACGTAATCACGCACGGCAGCCGACAGGTTAAAGAGAGAACTCCACAACGCAGGGCTTTCGTCCTGGTAGATCACCCCCTTCAAAAGAGGAATCACGACAAAAGAGAGATCCTGAGCTGGGTATTGCGAATGGCTGTTTTCTCTATCTGTATGGATCATAATCAGTTTCTCAACAATATAATACGAGGCAGGATCGCCTGCCGGGTGATGCCCGACGCACTCTGCCATCTTACCTCATCCTCTTCACTTTCATCCACCGTCGTCCGCGGCCACTCCCCTGCAATCTGCAGATAGGCAACCAGCTCGGCAAGCCCGTTGCGTAACGGATGACGCATCACCACCTCCCCGATGGTGATCTGGCTGCTGGTCTGAAGTTCGATCCGGATATTTCGCAGCAGCTCGGCCCTGTCGATCCTTACCTGGGCGTAAAGAATTGCGGTATCGATTTCCGCATCCCCTTCGTCCATTGCGACGCCGGCAATCACCGGAGTGAATGGAAGCCGATAGAGCGCCCGTTCGAAAGGCAGTTCGATGAGAGCCGAAAAACCATCGAGAGGCATAAAGCCGCCCGAAGGAAAATCTTCGCGCAACTCGAGCGCACGGGTTTCAATCCCGCGCAGAATATCCATGATACGCCGGTTCTCAAGCCAGGCCTTGTCATCGAGAAACCTGCGCAACTGCTCGGAAAGCCGGGCCACCGTTCGCTGCGTGTGCTCTCCGGCCTCCAGCCAGTCGTAGTGAACGCGCCGCAAACGGCTGTCGGGACGCATCGTCACGATCGGCGGCAGATCGAGCACCGTTTGCAGAAGCAGGCTCAACTCCTCCTGGCGGGACTGCGACATCAGAAAATCCCAGAATGCCCTGAAACTTTTGCCCTGATCGGAATCTGCAATGGCATCGCGCTCTCCCATGATCTCCTCGAGCAGTGCGCCCTTCGATCCCTCCCAGAGGGCGATACGCTCGCGCACCCGGCGATCGAGAATGCGAAAGTTATGCTCCACCTCCCGAAAATCCGACAGCAGATCGCGCGCCAGCTGCAGAAACTGCTGGAACCGATCCTTAAGAGCCGTATCGTCGAGCATCGATATTTCTCCGGCAAGAATGCGCTCGATTTCGGCATCGATCTCATGACGACGCTCCTGAAGTTCGGCAATCCGCACCTCGGGATCTGCCTGGCTTCCCGTACTCATCTGGCGCAAAAGCTCAAACAGGGTGATCAGTCGGGACTCCGTGCCGACAAAAGCCCGCTCCGTCAGCCCCTCAAGCCAGGCCAGCGCCTTTTCGGTTGCCGGGGTCAGGTCGAAATGCGGTTCATCAGTTCCCTCCTGATAGAATTTGCGCAACCATCCTTTCTCGTTGTCGGCCCAATCATTCAGATAGTTTTGCGCCGTACCGGGAAAGAGATCGGCGCCATGCTGCTGGCGAAGGGCGAACAGCTCGTCTTCGAGCGCCTCCACCAGGTCGGCCTGCGGCAATATCCGAACGTTGGGCAAAATGAAAACCCTGAGCAGAAAGCTGGCTACCAGCGGAGCATGCTGGGCGCGCAGAAGCCGCCACGCCGGATGGTTCTGCCTGAGCAGTTCAAGGGTTGTGTAGTCGAGGGCCAAAAAGCACTATTGATCTCTGGTGAAAAAAACGTCCGCAGAAGCGTGCCGGAATCGAGACAGAAATTAAAATAATTTCTCCGGTTTAGCAGATAATTTTCCATCCCGTAGGGGCAACCCCCTGTGGTTGCCCATCAACCCCCTGTGCCGGCCTGTCGCATCCGCAACATCCAGACAGCACAACGATCGCATGAACATGATCGGGCATAATGACGAACGCATCGGCGTCAACGCAGACGCAATAAAGAGGAATTTCGTCCCATACGGTTTGAACCATTTCTTTTCCGGGCAGGCACGGGGGCCTGCCCCTACGGGCAATTATGCAATGTGTCCGATTGCCAATTGGACGGATTATTTCTGATGTATTCCCCGATTCGGGTCAATTCCTGTTCGGTTCGCACGATATGTTCCCAATAATTGCGCTGCCACAATCTACCCTCTAAACGTGCCCATCCGTTTTTTGTAACCCCATCCGCATAGCATCGGGTGGTCATGGTTTTAAACCGATGCACCACATCCCCCAACGATAACGATGCCATTCCCGATCCCGTAGGGGCAACCCCCTGTGGTTGCCCATCAACCCCCCTGTGCCGGCCTGTCGCATCCGCAACATCCAGACAGCACAACGATAGCATGAACATGATTGGGCATAATAACAAACGCCCCGGTTTCAACGCCGGCGTAATACCGGGGGATTTCATTCCACACGGCTTGAACCATTTCTCCGGCACCATTCAGATACATGTCGCCATCTTCGACAGCACCGAACAGACACTGACGATTATGCGCACAAATGGTAACGAAATACACCCCTGACTGCGAATAATCGTAACCCTTAAGGCGAATCGAATGTCGCTGTTTCCAGGTCATGGGTTCGAAACATATTTTTATTGCCATTATTCGGGCAGGCACGGGGTCCTGCCCCTACGCAATCCATGCGACCGATACGGCAATTCCGAATATGCCGAAAATGCGAAAAGCCCGTCTTTCAACGGGCTTTTGCGGGTTTTCGTGGAGATGGCGGGACTCGACATATGGCGCTAAAGCATTGCCATATTACGATTAACAAAACACTCGTTTTATCGGATACCAACATAATGACAACAAAAGCAAAATCGCTCACGGTTTAACTCCTGTTGTCAGCTCCTTCAGCTCATCCGGAGAGGGGTAATACATAACCAAACCCGGAAAGAATTTCACCTTCGCCCGCTTCCCCTGAGTACTGTCACTGAGCACTTGAACATCGGCCGTAAACTCGGAAAGCGAAAGCCATACTCCAGACATCGAAGGCGTAATGATAACGTCGGGATCCTTGACACTGATCAAGCCGGAACCGCCGCATCCAGCCAATATACAAAATACCACTGCTGCAAGCACCTGTTTCATCGTTTCAATCGTTTGAGAGCCCCTTGATGGGCTGTTTCGTGTTTTTTCGGAGCATCCACCACCTCAACGCCATGCTCTGCCTCGGCATCCCGCTGCTTCTGCCCGATAAGCAGCTTTAGGATGGACATAAGAAACGGCCCGGCGGCATCGAGGGCAACCTTCACTGCCAGGCCGAGTTTTGCAAGCCAAGTCATTTTGCTACCGTTGTCAGCTTCGCCAAGGCATCACGAAAATCCTTCGCTTCCGTGAACACTCGTCTTACTGTCTCAGGACTTGTCGTCTCGACCACAGAACCAAGAGCAGTCAAGACTTCTCCCGATTCACGCAGGACATTGGCAACAGCAACCTTTCTGGCGCCAATCGCTACGCCAATAACCACAGGTACCACGGCAATGGCAATGGCTAACCCGTTCTGCTGCAGGAACATCAATGCTTCATTCATAGCGGTATCACCTCCTTTTATCGTTTGTTCAATCCAAAAAATCCGGTCACGTTCAGCACGCTGTCCACGACACGAATATCCCGCTCAGTCCATCCGTGCAGGAATTTCTTATTAACGCTGTTATCATCGCAACGCTTACACCTGTAACCAATACGAACAAGCGCGAACTGTGAGAGAAAAAGCTCCTCATGAACGCTTCCCTGCTTGATTCGGTTCAGGGCCCCAAGAGTAACGGGCCCAAGATCTCCATCAGGAGTACAATCAAGACAGTACTGCGCGAAAATGATCGATCTCGACGGGCTGGTATTCATACCGAAATCAAAGATCGCTTCGGTAACCGCCATGTTCTCGATCTCGTCACCACGAACAGGAGCCCAGAACTTCACACGGTAGAAGTCCTCGACCATTTTTTTGCATTCAGCGGAAAGCCCCTTTCCAGCATCTACCAAGCGCCATCCCGGCCAATCCGGATGATAGTTTCTTGCAATACCAGCAAAAGTCCATCCGCCTTTATCTCCTGAAACCTTATGCAACTTGTAACCGCCCTCTGAATCGATCACATGAGGGAGTATCCTCAGTAAATCAGCCATCCATTCCCTCCTTATCATCTGGTTTAAAAATTTCCCTTGACGGACAACTGGGAGCATTCCAGCACTTCAGATTCGCGAGCATCTGATATACTTCCGGATTGACATACGTTTTCTTGACTTCCGTATCTGCATCAATGTTTCTCGCTTCAGCCATATGCCTTATCAGCCTGCCGGCAGCTATCATGAGCGCCGCCACACCGGTCATGATCGCGCCGGCCTCCGATACACTCAGCCCAAAAAAAAACCGACCGGCTATCACGGCAAAAGCTGCCCCGAAAATGCCGAAATCGACAACTTGGCCGAGACCATGTAATACCCGGTGTGGCATTACGTGATTATTAAGTTATCGATGCTCAGACTCTTAAGGTCGTCAGGAGTTGTTGCTGCTTCAATCGCAGGGTGCTTAGTAACATCCCTGAGCGCCTGTTTGCGTTGAGCAATATCCTTCTTTGCTGTCGTACTCTTTCGCTCATCCGCCTGCTGATACTCAACATCGAGAGCCGAAAGCATAGGCGCCCGCTCTGCTCGAAGCTGATTGCGCTTGATCCCCCGCGCCTTGGGCATGTTGATCGTGATCATAGTTCAGATGCCCCCTCCTGTTTTGCTGCTTGCTCGGCAAACCACGCATCACTCCCAATGCCGTAACCGTCTGGATCCGTAAAATCTGCCTCCCATGCATCACGGAACGTCCTGTCCGCAGGCACATCGGTAACTTCGAGAATCTTGTACGGGAGCCCTGCCGGAACATCCTTGCGTGCTATCTCGTTAATACTCAACCCGCAGGCCGCGGGAATTATTACAGCGATACCGTCGCCGTCCGGATAAATGATCCTTGCCATCATCAGTTAAAAATTATGACATTAGCCCACGCACAATCAGTGCTCGATCCATTATAGTGCGCCGTAATAAACTCCCAATACGACGTAGTTCTTGCTTGACCATCCTCATAACCTCTCGATCCACTCACACCCGTCGCACCGCCCGGTGTGATCAATCCAGAAAAATTAACATTCGCCATAGGTGTCGTAAAATTTACGCGGTACTGACCAGCTCCGCGATCCGTCACGCTCGATACATTCGCGCTACCGCGTATTGACACAGTCCCCGTACCGTTAAAAACCACCCACGCCCGACATGCGTAGATCGGAGCCGATCCTGAGGCGTTGAGCGCGGTTTTTACATCTGGCGCATTGGCCGTGCCGACTCTATTAACAAGCACATAGTCGAGGTTTGCGGGGGTGACAGGTTCCGTTGTGCTTGTACCTGTCAACGCATCCGCATTCGACGGAGGTTTAGCTATGAAAACATCAGCATCATTTGCGGCATTCCTGACTATGACGGGATACGCATCGGACTTCGGGATGATCCGTAACCCGCCTCCGGCTTGCCGGGTAATTTTCGTTCCATCCGAAAACACAATCCCCTTTGCATCCGCCTGACAAACGAGATCTCCATCGGCATTCAGGAAATCACCAGAGTTCCAGAACCCGCCAACGTTCACGGCAGCCTTCAGCCACTTGAAAAACCGCATCTTCCAGCGCTTTGTCCCTGGATTACTGTTCGGTTCAATCACGTTCGGAGACGTCTCCACTTCGCCCGAATCCGCATCCAGTTCATGGATTGTTACGGTCTGATCACCATGCAGGCAAATAGCCACATCATGATCAAGCAGCGACCCACCATTCGGGCCACCAGTTGCACCATCAATGCCATCAAGATTATCATCCGTACCACCTGTCAAGCCGGTCACGACGAAACCCGATGCACCACGGCCTGCAGTCTGAATGCCGCCGAACACAACAACCTGAGAATCAATCGAAGGAAGAGAATCCGAGGAAACCACACCCGCAGCTATGCCGCTGACTGCAGCCGTCAGTGAGAACGAAAGCGAAAGAGATATTGTTGTCACCCCTCCAACATAGCTCGACGACACAACATGACCGTAAACCGTCGAAGCATCAGAAATCTTTACCGCTCTTTTTGCCGAAAAAACACTGGTTACATTACCGACAACAGAAACAGAAGCCGCCCCTTCCATTGTCGCCGGATACTCGCCAAGCCACTCATCTTGACCGATTGAACGCACATCATCCTTTACCCATACCGGCACATCATCGGCATCCGTCACGACAATCTTGTAACAGCCGTCAAGATATATCGCTGCTTTTCCTGCCTCATCCAGTATGACCGGATTCGAGTTCTCGGTTACTCTGGATTCATCAGTGTAGGTAACACGCTGAAAGGTAGTCCCGGCCTCGTAGGTATGGACTTTCCCTCCTGAAAGGGGATTGCCGTTTGCATCAAAAAACTGTGAATATGCGAGTAGAGGTGTCGCCATAGCGGTTCACTGGTTTATTTCTCGCAGTGTACCGCATGGCGTTATTCATACCAATGGGAAAAATTAATTCAGAGCTTCCTCGATCTGCCGGTACGCATTCTTCAGCAACCCATTCTTCTGCTCATAGTAAGCATCGATCCGCTGTTCCTTCTCCTCTGCCAACAGATACGGATCGTACTTGATCGAGGCAATCCTCATCTCCTGATCGGAAAAAGCCTTATCAATCTGCCGGAACGCCTTGCTTGCAGCCGCAAGCTTCATCGAGTTTTCGTCTCCGGCAAAACGATCAAGCATCCCACGATCACGAATCGCCGGAGCCTTCTGCAACCTTGATAGCGAAGCCTCCTTCTCCGAAGCTCTCCGTCTAAGGTCATAATACTTTTCCGTCCACTTCGTCCGATACGGCACCCTCTTCTGCACGAACTGCTTGCCGATAAAATCACCGGCATCTTTTTCGAACGGACGCGCTCCCCACTGCTCCCGGTTCCACAACGCCCGCTCAGAGGCCTCGTTGAGGAAGTCAGACACATAGCCCGTATAACCGCGCACCAAGTGGTGAACTGCATCTGGAGCCACGCCAAGTTTCTGACCGATAGCGATATACAGTCCTGGAGTCCTGTCCGTGAACTGCATCTCCGGAGACAGCCCCTTCAATCGTTCCCCGATAATCGGAGCCCCCGTAAAGCTCTTGTTGACCGCCAGTTCATACACCGGGTTCACAAACCCCGGCATCACATCAGCGCCAAGCTGGTACGCAAGCGCAAACGCCATGAACTTCCCGGCATCATCACCACTCTGCCCCTTCATAGTATCGACAATCGCTTCCCCTGCCGCCGCCATCAGCGAGAAAAACCCGTGAGGTTTCGGGACAGTGAAGTGCTGGTCGCCAACAAAGAAGTGGAAGAACCTCGTTTTCTGATCTGGCGTCAAATCCCTGTACCGTTCATCATCGTCATTCATCAGCGCAATCAGCATCGCCGCCGTAATCATCGCGCCGCCAGCGGCATATATCCGAGCCTTCGCGCGATTCACCCGAACAATGTTCTTTACGCTCATTCTGCCGTCCATCTCAGCCAACGCCCGAATGTCTCGGTCTGCACCCTGAATGAACGCACCCAGGAACGGAGTTACCCGTTGCAGCATAACCCAAGGAGCATACGATCCATGCTTCCGGAAATCCGTCGAAATCTCCCTCGCCTGCCATGCCGCTTCCCGCGCGCCAACTCCGGACTTCCGCATCCGGATATAGAAACCAACTCTCGTACTCATTTCCGCAGAATCACCGATCGACATCAGCACATCAAGCAACCCCTGAGCCACACGTGCCGGATGATACTTCGATCTTGTTTTCGGCGCCATCGCTCCACGCTCCATCTCCCATGTATCAGTCATGATCGACCGAACCCGGCCCGACCACCCGCCGCCCTGAGCTTTCATTTCGTGATACCACCCGTCACGTTTCACCAAATCATGCAGCATGGACGCCAATCCGTACACGTTATCAACCACTGGCCTGAACTTCCCTCCTGAAAGAATGAACGCCTGCTGCATATCCCGGACAATGTTCGGCCCGGCAAACTGCCATGCAGCGGTAATCGTCATCGTCTGGATCTGTTTCACTGCCGCAGCCAACCTATACGCCACGCCAAGCAACCCGTCCGGCAACCTTGTCCCCGCCATACCGTTCACCATGTCCAGAAGCAACTCGTTATCCCGCTGGATCTCCACCCACCGGCGAACACCGGTATTCGGATCGATGAAACTGTCAACGCCCGTTTCTGTCGTTGACGGTTTGTGCCCGAACGTCCAGAACTGCATCAGCTCAGGATCTTGAAGCAGCACCTTCTGAATATCCTCAACGTCTGTAATTGTGTCGGCGGCAGGATCGCCAGAGAGAATCCGGCCACCATCGGCAACGGTCATGCCGAGAGCCGCCATTGCATCTGCGATAACCTTCGCCTGCTGCTCGATGTTGGTCTTTACCAGACGAGCATCCTTCCCGAGAGGAGCAATCCACTTGCCACCATCCTCGTGCTGCAACGCTGTCGAATACAGTTCCCGCATCGCCCTTGCACGAAGCGCCGCCTTGATATGCTGTGCATCGCCAAGAAGAATGTTGTCGTAAACATGCTTCAGGTTCTGCGTTCCACCCTTCAGACGCTTGAAATTCCCGCTTCCGGCAAACGATTGCCCGATCCCTTCAACCTCGCGATTGAACGGCACATAGTTCCGGTTCACCTCCATAAACTTCTTCGCTGCACGCTCTTCCAGGTATCCGCAATCCACCATGAACGCAAGAAGGTTTTCCCGGTACTTCTGGTAATCGCTGAACGACTTCTTGAACCACGGGTACTTATCCGCCAGCGCAAGCCCGATCTTGATCTGTGCGACACTCAACAGGTTCTCCCGGCCCTGCATCTTCAGCTCAGCCGCACGACGAGCAACGAAATACTTCTCCTGAGCACGGAGATTTTTCATCCCCTGTTGCAACGACTTCTTGAACACCAGCTCAAGCGAAGGCCCCTCGAACTTGATACTGCCATCATCAGCGATATACGGAGCGCCATGGATAAAGCTTTCCTGCACGATCCCTTCAACACCATTAATAAGCTGCAACTGCTTATACGGATCATCCTCCGCCCTGAGCGATTTCCCGTAAACATCAGCGCCCATCAGCTTTGCCGCATGAAGATGGTCAATATACTGCTGCCGCATGAGCGACACCGGGCGCTGTGCAACCCACATGGTAAGCTTCTGCATCGGAGTGAACTGATTGCCGCTCGTAAACGCCTCAAATCTCGCTGCATCTCCCTGACTTACCCACTTGTGCATAGCATCCTGCATCCAGGTCATCGCCTTCAACGTCCTCTTGTCATCCGCAAGGAACTTGTCAAACGCCTCAGTGAACTTTGGTGCCGCCTGCTTCGCCATATCGTACTGCGTGAACCACAGCCTCATATACTCGGCAAAACCCTCGCGGAGCGCCTTTCCATCTGCGGATGTGTAGCTCAGCGCCTTCAGTTCATCAGAGAACCGCTTGTCCGTATAGAGCTTGTGCAACGGATTATTCCCCTTGTTGCTGTCACCAAGAAAATGCGAAATCTCGTGAGCAAGCGTCTCGACATCATTGTAATTCGCCATACGAACCTCGCCGGTTTTCCGACGATGAAAGCCCGCCGTGTTCTTCAGCTTGATCTTCCCGAAATACAGCCCACGCCCGATAAGCTGTTCAGCCATCAGTCTGATCTGTTCGACGCGAACCGGTTTATCCTCTTCCGGAAGATCAACCGTCCTGTCTCCGATCTTCACCTTTCCATCTGCAGGCCGAGCCGGAAACCCGGCAGCCGATAAAGGAGGAACCCAACCCGGCATTGGTGTTGCCGAAGCCATGGCAGAAATGTCGTCACCGGCATCCTCCGACTGCGCCTTCTGTTCGCTTTTGGGCTGCAACTCCCTGATAACCGCAGCATGCCGCAACTTGACTTCTACAAGCTCCTTTTGATGCTCCCACGCGCGAATCTGCTTCTCCAAGGCAGGAATATCCGTCTCGATCCTTTTTATTTCGGAGCGCGTCGCATCAAATTCTTTCCCCGGAACCGTTCTGGCAACATTGAAAATCTGCGTAGCAATACCTCCCTTCTGCTCCTTCGACAGGTCATCCGAGCTTAAATCAACGTCACTTTTGGGGGTGTAGAGATTCTTTCCGGAAACCGACAGCTTGTTATGTCCAAGGTCATTCGTATGGACCGTAATCGAAAAACCGCCTATACTTCCAATCGATACCGGTTTTGCTGAACCGATCTTCTTTGCTGCAGCAACAAGAGCCTCCCCGGCTTCCTGCCGCTTATCAAATACCTTTTTGCCGACCTGTATAGCAAACTCCTGCCCTATCTGAGCCGCAGTCTCAGCATCAGCCTTCATGTCAGGAAGCTCCCCGTCCATTCGAACAAGAGCCTTCTTCTTGATCCGGATCGAGTCCTTAATCCGATGCTGCTCCCGGTCATGGTTCGTTTTCTGCTGGTTCAGCTTCTGCGCTTTCTGGCGCAACGTCATCTCTTCAAGAATCAGCGGGTTCCCGCTGGCAGCCGCCTTCATCTCTGCCGCATTGGCCGCCTCACCGCCGATATCCTCGATAACACGTTCGGAAGTCCCGCCCTTCTTGATCTGCTCGATGAACCTGGCTTTCGTCTCGATAGTCTGCCACATCCGGCTGTCCAGAGTATTCTTTGTCGCGTACCTTCCAACGAATACCCGAAACCCTTCCGGATCGGCGTCATAGAGCACATTCCCCTGGCGAATAATGCGGCCCTCACGCTGTTCAAGATCTGACGGCCTCCATGGCGCATCCAGATGGTGCAAGGCAACAAGCCGCTCCTGAACGTTCATGCCGGCACCCATCTTCTGTGTCGAACCCATCAGCACCCGAACACGGCCAGAACGAACCTTGCCGAACAAATCCTCCTTCTGCTGCTCTGTATTTGCATCATGGATAAAAGCAACCTCACTCTCCTTTATCCCCATCTTTACCAGCTTCGCCTTCAGATCGTCATAAACACTGAACTTCGATTCCAATGCCGCCAACTCATCCGGATCGATCTTGTCAAGCTCTGCAACCGCATCCTCGTCCCCCTCATCTGCACGGCGCAACAAATCACCAATCCTTTCTGACTCCTTCCCTCTTGACTTCGACGGGGTACTCAGGTCGCAGAACACAAGTTGAGCGCCCTTTACGTGATCCCACTGATCATACTGCTCCTTGATCCTGCGGGCAGCTTCATTCACCTTCGAACCCGGATCATCGGGGTAAGCCGGATCAATCAGCCGCATGTCAAGAGCCGCCTTACGGGCAAGCCCCATGATAACCAGCATGTTATCCTCACCCTTTGCAGGACGCCTCGGTAGATTCTCAGAGCGGTATACCAAGCTGTGCTCAGGATAAACCTCGTTCCCGTTCTTGTCTGTTATCGGCTCCCCGATATAATCAGCCTGATCCGCACTACGATCAACAACAACGTTCACCGGCTTCCCTGAAACCATCTCCGGCACCGGCAGCTTTTTGCCCTGAGCCGCCAGCTGGCGGTTAATGTCATCACGCGAAATCACATCGGCAAACGAGAGGTACTGCTGCATCAGCTCCGGAATATTCACAAACCGGGAAAACCTGCTCCGCATCACATACTTTCCTGCGGGCGAAAGCTCCCAATCGGACACCACCTCGCCATACATCCGCGCCCATGCGTCAAAATGCGCCACGCCCTGATCCTGCATCGTCTTATATTGCAGGTACCGCTGCATCGTGTACATTTCCGCCATAGTGTTACTGATCGGAGTCCCGGTAGCGAACACCACGTTTCGCCCGCCGGTCAAACGCTGGACGAACATCGTCTTCGAAAACATATCCGAAGCCCGCTGGCTCCCTGCCGGATTCAGGCCGCCTACCCTTGTCATGGACGTTGAGAATGAGAGGTTCTTGAACTCATGAGCCTCATCAACAAACAAGGCATCTATACCAAGTTCGGCAAAGTTCAGGTTGTCATCCTTCGAGCCAGAATCAAGCAGCCGCGCCAACTTCGACCTCAGTTTATCCCGCTGCTTCTCCTGCTGCTTGACGCTCCTCGAATCCTTCCCGTCAGCCTCCCGCAAATTCTCTATGGAAATCTCAATATCCCGAATCTGCATCTCGATGAACTCGCGCTCGAACTCCGGACTGCTTGCAAGCAACTTGAACGAACTATGAGCCACAACAACGGCATCCCAATCGCCGGTAGCGATACGAGAAAAAAACCGTTTCCGGTTCTGTGCTTCGAAATCCTGTTTTGTCGCCGCAAGGATATTCGCCCCGGGATAAAGCTTCACGAAATCCGCTGCCCACTGCCCGACAAGATGATTCGGCACCACAAAAACCGGTTTCTTCGCCCGTCCCATCCGGCGCATCTCCATGGCAGTAGCAATCATCGTGAACGTCTTGCCGGCACCGACAACATGATCGAGGAGGGTTGTTCCTCCCTGTAGGCATCGCCACACCGCGTTCGCCTGGTGTGGCCTCAGCTTCACAATGTCATCCGAGATTTTACCGGGAAACGACAAGTGCGAACCGTCATATTCTCGCTGCCGGTCCGTATTGAATATGTCATTATACAGCTTCGCAAGCCGCTCCCTGCGCTCATCCGACTGCCATATCCATGAAGAAAATCGCTCTTTTATCCGCTCGGCCTTATCGTTGGCGGCAGCGGTTTCGGCCTTGTTGACATACGATTTTCCGTCAGCATCCTTGTCATTCACAACAATCTGCTTGCTGTTGGCTACCGCCTCAAGAATGGAATCAGCATATTTCCTGGCAGTGCCAAACTCAGCCTGCGCTGCATCAGAAGGATGGGATTCCGAGAACGACCACTTTGCCGAAATAGCATCATACGAAGCTTTTGCACGTGGGTTCCCTGTGAGATGTGCGGCAAAATCCGACATATCGGACGGCGGGATCCAATGACCTCCAAGGCGAACGACGATATCGACAGCCTCAACATCCGCAGGAATCACCTCCTTCAGTTCCTCAACATTTCGATCGAACCGCGAATCCAGTTTCGCAGCATCCCTCGCCTGTGCCAGCTTCCGCTTCACGTTGCCGGAAAGATACTCGTCCCGCGTCACCCATCCTGATACGGGATCCTCGAACACCAGAGGACCAAGCTCGTTTATCATCTCCGCCTTTGACTTGCCATACAAGGCACCCATCCTCTCGAAATCGATACGTCCAACCTCCGAAAGCGAAGCCGAAAGCGCGTCCTTCGCCGTCGCCGCCATCGTGACCGGCTTATACGGAGACTGCGTTCTCTTGAAAAAGATAGCGGCTTTCTTTGCCGACGGCACTCTTGACTTTTCTCCAGTGGATTTGGCCACGGCAGGGGAAATCCCCTTGTCGAAGTTTTCCTCCAGTGCGGAAACCTGCGGCCATGTCGGATCCTGCCGGAACAGACTCTTGTTTGCCTGGCTGTTGATCGGCCCGTTTTCCTTGACAAACCGATCATAGATCGCATTGAGCTTCTGGCGTAGAAACTCGAGCTGTTTATCCTCTACCGTATCATCAAGCTGTGCGGATCTCAGTGAAGCAAAGGCATCCCGAACGGCAACCATGCCCTTCACCCGACCCTCCACCTTCTTGTTCGCAAACGACACCCGTTCAGCGACATACTTCAGAGCATCCGGATCGAAGGTCTTGCGATACACCGTGTCGTCATGGACAAACAAACCCGAATCCTTCACGCCTGACATATCCAGACCATCCTGCTTTACCACCGTTTCGCGCGTAACCGGAGCACCGGACGCGCCCATAATATTCTTCGGCAGTTTGCCGACAGCCTCAGTAAGCAGCTTCTCGGTATCTTGCCCTTCACGGGCAACGAGTGCTGGTTCATTCGGCCCATACATAGACCCGAACGCGCCCCACTCACCAAGCATCATATCGGGATTATCTGCAAAGTAACGGTTCAGCGGGATCTCGATACCTTTTTTATCCTTCACCATGACCGTTTCAAGCCAAGGCTGATTATCGGCAGAAACCTCGCTATCGGCCAGCTTCCGAAGGAAAATAATGTCTGTCGTTACCTCCGTGCCGGCATTCTTCAGGAAGGCATTGTTCGGCAGCCGGATAGCTCCAAGAAACTCCGTCCGGTCAGCGATATACTTTCTGGCCTGGTCTTTTCCGGAATCCATAAGGCGACTCGAAACAACCATCGCCAGCACCCCATTAGGGCGCAAAGCATCCACGCTTTTAGCGAAAAAGTAGTTGTGGATACTGAATTTGTTCAGATGCTTCCGCTTTTTGTCGTAAAGCTTTTGATCCCCGAACGGAGGGTTTCCTATGGCAACATCGAACCGGTTATCAGCGATGGCTGCATCCTGAAACCCCAACGGAGCATGGATGTTCACTCCGGGATAAAGATGCTTCGCAATCGCTCCGGTAATGGTATCAAGCTCAACAGCGGTAATCTGGCTCCCTGCCCGAAGATCAACCGGCATCAGGCCAAGGAAATTGCCTGTGCCAACAGAAGGCTCCAGAACGCGCCCGCCTGTAAACCCGAACTGCCGAACAGCCGACCAGATACCGTTCACAACGCTCCTGCTGGTGTAATGCGCATCCTGCGTCGAACGCCTGGCCGCTTCATATTCAGCATCAGACAGTGAGCCCTTCAGCTCTTTAGCCGCATCATCCCAGCCCTTCGTAACTGATCCATCCGGTTTGAAAAACGCCTGCGGAATACCGCCCCACCCAACATAGAGCGCAAGAACCCCCTGCTCATCCCGTGTCGCCGGACGGCCTTCAGTCTCAAGCTTTTTCAAAAGCCTGATAGCGGCAATGTTATTATTGAACTTGGTTTTCGCTCCACCGTCCCCGATCCTGACAGCATCGGTAATGGTGAACATCTCGACGGGAACCTCCGAAGCCTTCACCGCCGGTCTGTGAGTGGTTCCCGTCGGTTTGCTCTCCTCTGCGGCCTGCTCCTGGGCCTCTACCTGACGTCCATCTCCTCGATTGGTGGCAGCTCCTCCCCTGTCTCCGGATCGATCTCCCGCTGTAGAATCTCTCGTTGGATCTGCATCGCCAGATTGAACATCTCCCCGAACGAACTCGCTGCCGGCTCCTTGTCCCACTTCTTCCGAAGGCTCTCCTCTTCCGGCGGGAACAGATACCGCTCCCTCACCATCTCCCACGCTTCGTGTTCCTGGTACCCTGCCTCCATCAGCTCGTCCATCTCCCTTTCGGTCAGCATTGCGGCTTCCTCCGCCGCTTCGTCCAGTGTTCCTGTTGCCTTCAGGCTCCTGTACCGTGTCGGCTGGAACTCCCTCCAGTGGTTCTTTGCCTGAATCGCCCATGCGCTCAGTTGTGCCATTGCTCTTCCCTGTTATTGGTTCAGGTTTCTCCTTCGTTAAAGATACCGGCTTTTCCTTAACCAAACCAATATCTTCGTTAAGCCAATACTTTGCGTTATCGCGCAAACGCTCAAAAGTCCCGCCCTTGAGCACCTTGCGAAGCTCCGCGTCAGTCTCAGCCTCGATCCTTTTAATGTTAGCCTCAGCCTCTTCTCTTGTCTTGTACAGCTTGCCAACGGCAACCCCGTCACGAGAGGTTTGGCTATACCCTATAAGCCGGCGTTCGCCCGTGCTCTTGACACCCCAGGGGAACCCAGTGCCACGATACCACTTCCCATCAGTTCCAAGCAGCTCATATCTCTTATCGATTCGATTACGATGTTGTTTTGCTCTCGCGGCTCTTACTATGCGCTCAATTACCTCATCATATTCCGGCCCAAGCTCTTTCTTCGTTCTGGCTGGTTTGACTTTCGGAGCCGGGCGCTCTGCCGGCTTTGCTTGTACCTGCAATTCAGGAGGGGCTTCTCGAAGCTCGTCCTCGATCGCCTTTTCCACTGACCGAAGAGTATCCTCTTTCCTCGCATCTGTGGGCAGTCCTTTCTTGCTGAATTCTTCCAATTGTCCCTTCAGATTATCTCGAAGCACCTGTAGCTGCTCAAGCGTCATCTTGTTCTCTTCGTTCGGTTTCTTCTCTGAAGGTTTTTCGGTTGGCCTATTCTGCCCCATAGATTTCGTTTCAGCCGCACCAATGTCAACAACCTCTCGAAGTACGTGACGCGAACTCTTGATAAAGAGCTTTTCACCAGGCTTGAAAGGAGAGTGTTTTCCCGGCTGGATATACTTCACCTCATAAATTCGATTACTTCCAGACCCTTTTTCACGTCCTGTATATCTCAGCCAATCACTCCCCATTGCTCTATCTGGGTTACCGGTATCCTTCGACCTGTAGATTGGGGCTCCAGACATTTTATCAGTATCAACGATCTCTCTGCCCACAGGCTTCTTTGTGTCTCCATTTTTAAGCCATTCTTTGAACTCATCGCTACTCATCTCGGTTATATCACCGGCCCCTCTCCACCCATTTTCGTAATTCGACAAATAAGCCTTTCGAGCATCAACAGAGGATTGGAATCCCATCATCACCTTATGCTCATCGAATTTTCCATCGACAACCTGATCGATCACGAACACATTGCCACTGGTCGGATTATCGCTAAGGAACACGTCCACATGGTCGCCGTCCTTGCCCTCGGTGCGCTTGAAGTACCCGTAAGTGTTCTGTATGGTCTGTGACCATTCGCGCCCGGCCTTGTCCGTTCCGGATCGTACCGAACCCTTCGGATTCTCGATGGTGATATCGAAACCGTTGACTGAGACATGCCCTTTCTTGTAGTTCCCTGCCTCGATCTGTGCCGGGGTCGGATCGGTATTGACTTCGTGTTCGGCCTGCTCAACCTTCGCCTTGTCCAATATCTTTTGCGCGGCATCCGGATCAGCCTCCGGTACTCCTTCATAAATTTCATTTTGCGTTCTGTTTGCAAGGTCATCGCCAAACTTGTCTTTTGCTGATTGCCATGCCGTTTCAAATTGCGGCGTTTCAGGTAATTTTACATCTGGTTCCGGCACGGAAACACTGGCCTGCTCAGGCGTTTCAGGTAAATTTACCTGAATCTGCTCTTTTGAGCTGTCCTGCTGGTACCCCATGCCGGGAAGCTGGTCGCCAACCATATCCATTCCGGGAAGTTCCGGAGCTTCCGGCAACGATTCCGGTTCAGCTTGTGCTGCATGAACAGCTGACGGCATCCCTCCAGGCTGACCCATACGGGCAACAACCTGCCGGGCATACTCCGCATTGCTGATTCCGTGTGCATCCTTTGCGTTTGGCTTCAAATACCCAAGAGGCCCACCGTGGTGCATCATCGCCATTTCCTCAGCGCTCGGCAGCCTGCCGTTCTTACGCTGGAACTGCCTGATCCACAGCCCATGCACCGCGTTCTTTACCTGCTCCGCCTTTGCAGGATTCTTCATGTCCTGCATGGAATAATTCGTCCCGAGAAGTTGGTTGCCTTCCTTGAGGAAAACGGGCATGATCTGATACAGGCCGGTAGCACCAGACAACTTGTTCACCGCGTTCGGGTTCCCGCTGCTCTCCTGCTGGACAACCGCCTGATCGAATCCCCTTGCGCCGCTATTCAGCACCACACCGCGCTTCGCAAGCTTCTCCGCCATACTTTCCCGCTGCACGGGAGCCTGCCGAACCTGCGGCTGAGTCTGCCCGGCAATCGCGGTTTCAAGAAGCTGATCCCTCATCGATCCGGACTGAACCGACTGGTCAACCTGCCGATCAATAGCTCCGGAAACCTGCCGCTCAGGTGATCCCTGAATGACCCGGTTCGCTCCTGTCGCCACTCCGGACATCAAGCCCGTAGCGACAATCGTTGCAACAGCGGTCTGCCCGGCTGCGGATGGGCGCTCAGCGAGATATGCGGAGAAAGGTTTATCCCGATTTACTGGCAGTGTCGCCCATGCGTTCAAGTCCTGAAGAACCGTCGCAATCTGTTCGCCCGGAATTTCCGTTTTGAGCTGGTTTACGACTGTCTTGAAAAACCCGGAACTTTGCTTCAGGTCTCCAAGTAACTTCATGGCCGGGATTTTCTCGGTAGCAATCTCTATGGCTCCCTGAGAAACACTATGCACAAAAGCCTGTCCCGGCTCAACACCTTGTTCTCTCGCTTCTCCATAAGCCGAACCTGCTGTTTGCGCACCCATCATGCCGAGCCCGGCAGCGGGATTCATCACAAGCAACGGCAAGTTCGCGCCCATCTGTGCTGTTGAAGCGATGCCGCTTGCAATACCGGTTTGATCCTTCGGCATCACGGCATCCGCGCTTTGCTGAATCGATTGCTGGTAATCACCAAGCGCCTGCGAAACCCTGTCCGTATCTGCACCAGGCTGACCGGTTACGGCTTCATAGACAGGCTTTGCAACGTATCGGTTTAGCGGCTCAACAACACCCCGTACAGCGCCCACTGTGCCGGCACTGGCGTTATATAACCCGGCCATAGCTGAATCACGGATAAAGCCGGGAGCTTTCTTCGCAACATCAGCAACAGCTTTCAAATCCTGTCCCATATCCCGCTTCTCAATCTTGTCAGGATCGACTACGGAATCCGCAAATTCCTTGATCTTGCCGCCGACATGACGCATGTTCTCCCCGAACGTCATATCGCGGGAACCAAGCGCATTGTCGAACGAAACAAAATCGGCCTCTTTCGTCAAGAAGCCGTTCTGCTGCATATATCCGTGAAGCTTCTCCCTTCGATCCTTGCTCTGCATCTCTTTCGAGAACTGCTCGACAGTAACGGACTCACTGAGCGCACCATACCCCTTCAGGTAGTCATAAAGCTCCTGAACTTTTGCCATATCACATGAAAGGTTTGATTGTTTTCCCTGCTGCCGGAGCTCCGGGTTTCTGTGTGCCATCATCGACATTCACACCGTACTTTCTGGCCGCGATTGTCACTGATTCAGATCGGGAATATTTACCAGAGGCAAACAGCTTTGCCGCCTCTGTGGCGATTGCTTGAACCCTTGGCCTTGCTGACGCATCAAGCGCAATAAGATTTCCTGCCTGATCAAATGTGCCACCAAACAGCCCTGCCGCCTGCCGGTATATCAAAGCCTCATCTGCCGACTTCGGAACTCCACTCCCGCCATCCTCCATGCCTTTCAACGCAATCTTGTTCGATCGGTCAAGGTCTGCCTGTGTGTTATCGTTCGCCATCTTCAACATATTCATATTTGGCGTCGGCCTACTGATCGGCAATCCTCGCTGGTAAGCGACATCGTAGCCGCCGAGAGTTTTCACATCAGGGTTCTCAAGCAACTCTTTCATTTCCGTCGCCCTTGAAAGGTGGTACTGCACGAACGCCGGGTTATACTGTTCCGGCATCTGTCCGGCAATCTCAGGCTCCGAGTTCTGGCGAGCATACGAATATCGCTGAGCCCTCTCATTATCATCTCCTCCACTCAGGACGTAATGCGCGATACGGCCAACCTTATCAATCTGTGAAGAGGTTGACTTCCTCTCGTTCTCGTCCATAGCCCCGAAAGCGTCAGCAATTCGCTTTCCCTCTTCGGGATCAATCGTTATGAACTCTCTGGTTGCCGCCTCGTCACCAGATGCAACCCGGTTTCGAAGCTCACTCATTTTCTTGTCTTTCAGCTTCTTCTTGTACCCGGAAATGAGATTTGCAACGGGCGCGGCATCGAAAAGCTCTCCCCTTTGGGGGATTATTTGCTGTACAAGTGGCATCGTCATGGTTAAAGCAGTATCGAACTGCCGATTTTGAAGAGGTTATTTAATACGCCATTGTTTGCGCTTTGAACGGCATAGTTCGCATTGGCATTCCCGATGTTGGTGTACATATTCGCCAGCGCCGTACCCTGTGTGCCAAGGGCATTCGTAATCTGGCCACCGGTACTTGTGCCGGAACTCTGGATTGCGCTGTTTGCGGTCTGCCCTGATCCTGATAGCCCGGCAAGAATGTTGTAGTTGTTCTGTTTCTGGGCAACGTCGCTGTTGTACTCCGTCAACTGGTTCCCGTACTCTCTGTCATAAACCTGGTCATACTCCTGAGAAGCAAGATCCCCGGCATACCCTGCAGCCCGCTTCAACTGCCCTCCAGAAAGTAAGTTCCCCTTGGCAGCCGCAGAATTATCAATTGCCTTCAAGCCCTCGGAAAGCCGGAACTGGTAACCCGGATCCTTGGTAACATCAACCTTGCTTTCATCAAAGCGGAAGCTGCCAATGTCAAAAGATCCATCAGCTATCCCTTGCTGAATAGATGCAATAGCCGCCTTACCAGCCTCATACCATGGCATAGCAAGACTCTTCTGATCTTCATACAGCTCTTTATTGAACGCAATAATCTTATCCGTTGACTGCACTATCGCATCTGCCGACAGCTTGGCCGCCTTTATCTGCGCCTGCGCTGCCTTCTTTGCCCCTCCATCGCCAAATAGACTGCTCATAAAATGTATACGTTACCGATATGATTGAAGCGCCTTGCCATAACAGGATCAGCCCCGTTTCCCCTGTAGCTCATCGCCCGTATCTCTCCTTTATGTAGTTCCCTGACAGCTTTTAACAAATGAGATAAAATGCTTGATCGCCTTTTTTCCGGCACCACATACGCCATCAGAATAATCCAGTACCCGCCATCACGATGAAACAAATCCTCACATCGATCGACCACCATAAACCCGCCTCCCGGAACGCAATACACATGGCCATGATCGACCAGTCCGGACAGGTACAGCCGAAGCGTTTCCTTATCCCGAACAAACCCCTCAACCTCTCTGAAATACCCCGGCAACATGCCAAGCACCTCACCGAACAGGGCAGAACCAAGGATCAACCTCTCGACATTCATCGAATCACCCCCGCTTTTCGCAATGCAACAACCAAGTTGTTGAAATCAGCTCGAAGATCTTCGACTGTCTCCGCCAAACTATCAGCAACTTCTGGTACTTCGAGCCCCTTCAGCCTCCGCCAGATTGACTGCATGAAATCACCCATCGCCCTGGTCGGCATCCCCTGACGATCAACAAGAGGGGTATGAATCGGAGGAGGATCAACCCTTGCCATGTCACAGTATGTCTGCGTAAAGGCCCTGAATTACGACCTTCACTGGTGAGGAAATAGAAACCCTGAACAGCCGTTGCAAAAACACGCCCAGCCTGTTCACCTTCACGCGAACCTTCCTTTCTCCAATCTTCCCGAGAGAACGCCAGTGTTCATTGCTCCAGTTCTTACCCTCATCGTCAGACCAGGTAAACACGGCCTGCGGATCGGCACCTTTCCCCGAAACCCTTCCAACACCATGCAGCACGTCAAGTTCGATGCTCTTTACTGTCACGTTCCGCCCTCCGTTGTAGAGCACGGGAAACCGCACTTCTCGGTTAATGCACGTCCCGTTATCATCCGCAGCATTAAGATCAAGCGAGTAAATCATTCCGCTCTGGAAATCCCCCACAAGATTCAGTGTTCCAAACCGGACATGACAGGATGCAGGAACCCGCCCAAATCCGCGATGCTCTCGTTCATGCCACAAGCCCGTTGTCGCATCGAAACACCATGTCTTGCGCTGTGAAGGCAGCGTCAAGACATAGAAGGAATGTCCCTCATCGATATAGGTGAACGCCTCTGCATCATCGATACGCCCTTTCTTGATGTCGTACTCGACAGCATGAGTACTTATCCGCTCAGGAGTGTAGCCGATAAAACGGTACACCGTCGCATCATCACCAAGCCAGTACACCGAACTCCCCGTCTTGGCAATACTGTGAACGGCAACACAGCCCTTATCCACAATACCACCCTGTATCCGTTCATAGGGGAACGAGCTGTCGCCGCTGTTGTACCAGAACTCAATAGTTTTGCCTCCGAACATGAGCACATATCGGCTGTCTGATAAAACAGCAATCAGGTTATCGGCCGAACTCTCTGCTGTCGCAAAATCAAGAGGATCCAGCGAAACGTCTAACAAACCAGAGATGAAAAACTGCCCGGTATCTTTACGATTGAACAGGAACCGGCTATCATGCACGGTCACCGTATTGGCAGGATACCAGCCTTCTCCGGAAAACTCAGTGACCCCCGTTTCATGATGGAACCAATATCCCTTGATGCCATCCACAAAAACAAGCTGCACTCCATTGGTTGCCATCCACACCTTGCCGGCAATCGTCACGTTGCCAAGATCAAGCAATGAGCCATCATAAGCCACCCGGTACAGGTTTGTCGCCGTCACGGTATACACAAAGCCTGCATGCTCGATCATACCGTAAATCGGAGCCGTTGGCAGCTCGGCAAAAGGAGCAAGGCCAGGTGTACCGATCAACACTGCCGGCGTTTTCTTTGACGAAGGAACCTGTTCAGCATACAGGTTCACCAGTCGGCATCCGGAAGCAATCTCCGCCCTGCCTTCGGACGAATCAACAGTTAATGGTATCGGTTTCAGCATCAGACCTCAGTGCCATTGTAGATGTCGTAATACCCTGTCCGCCCAAGCAGTATGGGATCAAAAGTCATATCGGCAGGAGGTCGCACTGCTGCGTTTGCCTGCTTGATTGCCTCAATTGCCTCACCGGCACCGGCAATCAACATCCTGCTCGGCTGCAACCCGGCATCCTCGCGCATGTACAACGCAACGCTCATTCTGATAGCAATCTCATAGCCTGCCGGCAATGCGAGAACGTCGTCAATAGAGCTGAAAACAATCGCCCCGGTATCGGGAACAAGAAGCGGCTGCAAACTCCACTGCCCAAGTAGCTGGCAAGCATAATCAAAGGCATCGCGTACATCCTCAGGAGCTGGAGACTCACCAGCCGCAAGCAGGCCGGACGAGCGCAAAGCCTGCGTCATCAAGTCTCTGACTGTTGCCATGTTACTTGGTGCCCTTCTTACCTACAGTTGCTAAAGGCGCAACCGGATCGACAGGTTGCTCCGCCGTTATCTCCAAGGCCGGAACACGCAAGACAACAGGTTTCCCATTGTTGACACCTTCAATAACAGCGACATCGCCATCCTTGATATTACTGACAGGCCAGTCCAGAGCCTTCTCCGGTTCAGGAGCCACCGGAGAATCGCACCAGCCGGCAAGACGCAAAGCCTTCATATCGTCGGATGCTGCGTCGAAAAGTTTCATGCCTTCGGTTTTGTGAAAAAGGTATGTAGGTTGTTTCATGGCATGTCACGTTTTACGGTTATGAAAAACATTTCAGGCCGGGAACACTTTGCCCCGGCCCTACTCGAAAGAACATGGATCAGAGAGCTGCAGAGTAGACTCTGTGCGACAACTCAGGCATCAGCGAATCAACGCCCCATACCGCGTCCACGCGATATACCTGCATGTCCTCAGTGATATCGTACTGAGCAGTCATCGACAGCGACAGCCCGGTTTCCTCATCGGTAATACGGCCCTTCACCGGTGCCGATTCCGGGAGTTCCTTTTCTACCATGCACAGCGTAAACGCATCACGGTGGAACAGGACGTTCTGCCTGTAATACAGGTTTGCTGTTCCGATAACTGTGATGGGCGCATTGTTTGCCGGAGCATTGCTCACATTCTGGTACGCTCCAAGAGAAACTGTTTCGCCAGCCGCATTGGTTGTCGAAACCGTACCGTCATTAATTGCAGGGCTGATCTTGATAGACGAAGCTCCTGCTGCGCTCGAAGAGGCAATCTCGGTAACCACGAAGGTCTGCAGGCGTCCAGTGCTCAACCTTGTCTCCGGATGGATCTCATACACCCCAGTAATAGTGAACGAATCGCCAACACGAAGCAACTCCGCCTTACTTGCAGTCCACCCTTTCGTCACCAGCGTTGCACCTTTCTGCCCGGCGCCATCAACCTGAGGAGACCCGCCATAATCTCCGACACGATGCACCGGCATCACTGCGGATCGGTAAAATTCGATGTCCGAAATCGGAGCAAGATACCCCTTTCTGACAGCCCCCTTAACCATTTCCGGATTGTAGACGCGCTTCATTTCCTTGTCTATCGCTTTCCCATCTCTGGTATTAACGATACCAGTGCGCAGACCGTCTTCGGGCACAGCAACGTCAGTCATGTACCCAGCGGCATCTGTAAACGTGTCGCTATCGACAGCTACGCCCGGAACGCCAGACACGTTGTAGGTCTTTCGCACAGCGCATTCAAGAACTGACTGCTCAATATCAACGCCAAGCTGACGAACGCCAGATTTCAAGTACCGGTTACTGAAGTTTCGGATACTCAGCGTTCTGTCCCGCTGAGTGAACTGCAATCCAAAGTTCCGCTGACGGTCGATCTTGAATGAAATTTTCTGGTCAGCCATAGGCTGTATAGAAAGTGTCCTGCCTTCAGCTGTTTTGGTCTTGAACGGTTTTTCGATGGAAATGGTATCACCGACCTTTCCGAAATGTTTCTCAAGGTTCCTGTGTACCCTTTTCACTGCAACCGATGAGCTTTTCAGTTCTTTGAGCATTTCGCGAAGGATAATGTCATCGGTCAAATAGACATTTCCCTCTTCACCTTGTACACTCATAATTCAAAAATTGTATGGTTGTTCTGATTATTACAGCCACCCGTCATGCCCTGCGGCTTTGTCCTGAGCTGTGCGCAATGACTCATACTCCGCTTGGCTCGTCACATTCTTGAGCGTTCGCGGAACATCGCCACTGCCGCCAACGGGATCAATAGGCGGTGGAGCTGCGGTTATTTTCTTGGTTGGTTTCAGAGGTGCCGCGGCAAGTCTTGCCTCGATCTTGCCGATTTCCTTGGCCTGTGCAGCCGGGGATAACCCGGCAATCCGGGCAGACTCGTCTTTGTGCGTAGCGAGGTAATAGGTGATATCCTCCGGCTTATCGCACTCAGCGATAGCCGTGACCATCTCATTGGTCTGGAAAAAATCATCAGCATTGATTACCTGCTCGAAATCGGCATACTTGCGCTTGCCGTCATCGATCGAGTCTCGAATAACCCCGAGGGCATCGAGAACCTCCACAGGAAGCTTTTGTGCAGGCGCTTCCTCGGCCTTTTGTGCGGGCTGATCACCGTTCTGGCGCTGATTGAACTCTTTCTTTGCCTTCTGGTAATCATCGAAATTGTCAAAGTCGGTAATGTCAGGCTCATTATCGGCATCGCCTTCAGGTTTCCCCTGAGATAACTTTGCCTTCAGATCCTCGTTTTCGCGCCTCAGATCGTGTTTTTCCTTGGTGAGCCGGTCAATGCGCTTCTGAAGCCTGGGCTTGTGCCCTTCGCTTTCAGCTTCGTGGGCGGATGTGTCGTCCGTTTTCCCGGTTACCGATTCCTGAGAGGGAGTCGCGTCCCCTTTTTGATCTGCATCTGCTGGCTTGGTATCCCCTTCCGGATTCACATCTGCCTGCTGCTGCGCGGCTTGCTGTTGTGCTTGCGGGGGCGCATCGCTGAAAGTCACGATAAAACGCTCTTCTTCTGCTGCTGCTGCCTGCTGCTGTGTAGTCTGGTTGTTGTCTGTCATCACGATTGCGCATTGGTTGCGGAAATAGCCTGGTGAACTGCCACCAGTAGCTTTCGAAAAGCGTACAACCGTTTTCTATTCATACCAATGGGGAATTTTTTTTGGCAATAAAAAAGCCGGGAGAGGATCCCGGCTACGCGCTTTAAGATGCCTGTGCCTGCATAATCTCTGCCAACGCATCAGCCACAAGGTTTCGCACCGTCTCCTCGATGGTATCCGGTCCGGCAATGGCCGCCTGAACCTGAATCTCAAGGATCTTCGCCTGTGCCTCCACGGTCTTGGCCTGCGCCATAGCTTCGTCAGCCTTGGCCTTTGCAATGTCTGCCTGAGCTTTCGCCATTGCCGCCTGCGCCTCTGGTGAAGGTTGCGGAGGTTCGATACCTTCCTCCTGCATCTCCTGTTCGGAGAGCGTCCCGGACGGCAATATCTTCTTCAGCCTTTTTGCGATCTCATCAGCGCCCGGCCAGTCCATATTTTTAGCAACCAGATCGAGGATCACTCCGCCGGCCGCCGGAACAGCCTGAACGAACTGCATGAGGCTATCTGCGGCCTCAAGACGCATCGTCTGGTAACTCGGGCCCGTACTTACTGTACAGTCGTATTTGCCGGCAGAAATGTCGTGGACGAGAACAGGCTGCCCTGTCTGCTGGTCGATCACCGTCTTGTTGATTGTCACCCAGTCTTCTTTCCCATCCGGGAATATCAGGCGGACGATCCGCTCTGAATCGTACACGCGGGGAATCGAATCAATCAGGAGCTTGCCAACTCGGCGCAGCGCCCTGCTCAGGTTGTCGATGTATGCGAAAGTTCCTCGATCCCCCTGACGTTGACGGGCCAGAATGGCCTTACCGCTCGTCTCATTACCCTGATTGCCCATGGAGGCATCATACAGGCCCGTTGTGGCTTTTATCTCATCCGATCCAGCCAGGGCAAGTTGCAGCTCGGCAGCCGGCATATTCGGGGGCGCAACGGGGGCTGGTGGGATAACATCAGGACGGGCTTTGTACCGGAGCAATGCTTTCGCGGAAGTGTTCGCATTGGCCCACTCACTTTCAAACCCTTCGACACTCTTGGCATCGGCTATAAACTTTTGCTTTGGGGCCAGGGCGACACGTTCCGTTGCCGACGATAGCCAGTAGTTGTGCATCTTCTGGGCATCCTTGGCGTACCTGATCAGTCCTCGGTAATGCACCTGATTACCAATCACGACCTCTTTTCCGAGCACCGGCACCACTGGTATTGTCCTGAAAGGCACCTCCGTTGGCTTTTCGAGGATTGATCGCGCAGTTATCTTGCTCCACATGACCTTGTATGTCGAGACCTTCCGTTCCCTTCGGACCTCAATCCCCCGGGCTTGCAGCTCATCCAGTACAGGTTTGATTTCGTCCAGCCATACCGTTTCACCGCTACTCAGGAGCAAAAGCTTTCGTTTGACCGGCTCCCGGTAGAAATACTCGGCTACCCTCACCATGTCCTCGTTGTACCACAAATGCCAGTCCTCGCCGAGCACCTGGTCGCCCATATCGCCGAGAATGGCATCCGGATACCGCTTGTTGAACTCCTTGCGCCTCATCAGCTCAGAAATGAAGCACCAGTTGGCACATGAGAAGTCCGGCTCATTGGTTGCAAGTGGATCGAACAGCACGGAGAATCGGTTGCGAATGCTCTTGATAAGCAGATCCTGATCAAAGGTATCGTCATCCGAATAGGCCGTGAGTACCCGGAGAAACCCAAACCCACCCTCAACGGAATGCTGTGCTGCCGTGTCCGTATGGCTATCGGCATCGCTCATGTTCCAGATGTTGTAGATGAGACCGTTTCGAAGCTCAGCCTCGCTGTAATCCTTCGTGCCTGCCAAATTCGGTACTTTTCCACCCTGTGGCCCGCCTTGTGGCCCTGCAGGTTGTGGGCCAACTCGATGATCAGCTTCGACAGGATGAACCTTGATCGATGGCCGGTTCTGGCGAATGTCACCAACAACCTGGTCAATGAAGGTCGGCAGCTTGTTGAGTGTCAGGCATGGTCGATCCTTTCGAGCTTCTTTCGTCGCCTGATCCCACTGCTCGATGTAGGTGAAATTGAGATCCTCAAGGGCGTTATAGTAGTTGTCCCGCCAGTATGTTGTCGCCGTAACATATCGATCACGCGCAACGCAAAGGAAATCATCAGTTGTGCTGGTATCATCAGCCTTGATCGGCTCGGAACCTTGTAACATGGTCGTGTTGGTGTTATCGTTAAGCGCTCATCCACCCGCTGCCGGCAGGCTCTTTTGATCGATCCGCTGGGACAGGTGTCTTGTCCTCCCATGCCAGAGCCAACTGCTGCAGGGCATCTGCGAGGTTGCTCGTCCAATCATGTTCAGGACGAGACTTGAAAACCTTTCGCTCCTCGTCATACTCACGGTGATAGCTTGCGATGGCATTGATACCGTACTCACATCGCTCTGAATCGAATATCAGACGAGGGAATAACCGGCGCAGTGCCTCGATGCTATCCGATTTCTGGGAAACCCTGGGAACAGCTTCGAACTCGATCCCCATCTCTGACGCGGTTTCCTTACGACTTTTCCCGCTCATCAGCTCCCGCACCTGAATGTCATGAGGAGCATAGTGTTCTGCAAATCTGATCTCGTGCTTGTCTCGGAACTCATGCAGCCAGTTGATGTAGTGTTGCATGCCTTCCCCGCTGTTGTTATAGCTGGCAATCAGCCTGAGTTCTTTCCCGTATGGCTGCATCAACCAGATAGCCATATCATCGCCGATCCCGAGGTCCCAGAAGGTGTAAACCGGCAATACCTTCTCGATCGGTACCCGGCACACTCGCCCATCATCATAGGCGGCCTTCATCTCCTTGCCGAAATAGCATCCAGGCACGGCAGCATCGAACGAACAGTAATACTCCTGCTGGATCATGTCCTCACTCATGCCTTCCGCCCGCTCCTGATCGATAATCTCCTGTGTGATGATCGGATTGCCATCGGCATCCTTGGTATCGTCCACGGTGAGCACTGAGGAAAACCAGCGCTCCGGAAACTTCTTTGCTGCCTGCAGAAGCGAATACCCGTGATTGCGGCCACGGGGAGTATAGCAAAACATGGCCCATCCGCCGTTTTCGGCAAGGATAGGACGTAGATAGTCCCAAGAGGCAGGATCACACAGCGACCACTCAGAGTACACGACTCCAAGTGGATTGTTGCCAACAAGGTTGTTGTACGTGTCAGAGCCCAGAACATAGAGGAGAGAACCGTTTGTAAACTCGATGTACATCTCCGTGTTATTGATCGTCTTGATGATCTCTTTTGGGATGTGATCAATGAACGTCAACCCATCCTTCCCTCGTCCTTTCCAGATCGCCTTACGGGCCTGCGTCTGCTTTGGAAGCATGTACCAGTAAGAACCGATACGCTCTTGTGTAGCGGCAACGGCAATCTGCCAGTAGGTCTTATCCTTGCCAGCCCTGCGATGCCACACAACTGCAAACCGCAGAAGCTTCCTGACGAACTTCGCCTCGAACAATTCCTGCTGGTAAGGACGGGCTGTGTAGCGATACGGAAGACCAACCTCGACAGCCTCAACGGCCTCTGAAGAATCGATCACCTGAAGATCATCGTCAATGCTCAGTGCGAACATTCGCGTTTCCTTTAACGTTGACGGTGACATTCACCGGCCTATCTTGCTTCGGAGGAGCCGTAATTCCCTTGATCTCGCAGATCTTCTCCAGAGCCTGTAATTTCGGGTGCATCTCAACGTGAGTGATCTCCACCAGTTTGGCCTCTTCACCCTTGCCCTCGACATACCGTTTGAATTTCACACTCTTCACCGCCCGTCTTGTCGCCGCTGAGAGGCTTTTGAGACCCTTGAAGCCTCCTTGTTCGCCTTCAAGCTCCCCAACGTCTGAAAACGCGATTGCAGCAATCTCCGCCAGGATCCTGTTCTCGCTTATGTCCAGCTTCTGAGCACGCGACTTCTTCAGTTCCCCTATCCTTGCTAAAACCTTGCTATCCTTAATCAGTCTTGATGCAGCCTCCCAGACAGTCTTATCCTTCCACATGTGCGAAGACGGAAAAGCCTCTCTGTACGCCTTACTCGCGTCTCCGTACTCGACATAAAGCCGAGCGAACGACTCTCTTTTCTGGGTTAGTTTTGCCATGCTGGAGGCTATAAAACGGCAGCAAACATACCAATGGTGAAAATTCGGTGGGTGAGTTACTCAAGAGGTCTGCGCGTCGCAACAAGATCATCCACTGCTTTCCTGATCCTCTTCTGCCGGAAATACTCCTCAAGCAGCTTAAGCGCCTTCTTGCGCTCGATCCGATCCGCCATCACTCTAACAGCCTCATCCCGAGTGTCAGCATGCACAACAACCTTGAGCCATACGGCCTGCCAAGGCCCCGCCACACGCTTATGGAGCACGGACTCAATATCCCTGCGCTTCTCAACAAAAACCGTTTCATTATCGAGGATAATCACCTCTGCGTCCGTTCTTGAAGCTCTCATCCACGCCTCCCCTGCTGCTGTTGTTTGACAACCCACCGTGTCAGGTTGTACTGCTGCACATCCTCACGCTTTGCCCATCGAGGCATCTCCAGACCAACATCGATCGGTTCGTAATCCGACCAAGCTATTTCTCCTTTGTCGTGCTTATGGTTGAGTTCAGCGTAACTGAGCGTTTTCACCCTGCGGTTGAACCCGACGAAGTTTGCCACATTCGGGCACTTATCCCAGCCCTCATAGGTGTCGATCACGTGGTTTACTGCATCAATCGCTCGACAGCATGTAAACCCGTTATCCGCCAAGCGCTCAAGGATGATGCGCGAAACCCCATCTGTCATTTTCGGAAAGGCCTGCAAAAGCCTGAAGTAAAGCGCCCCCGCTGTCACATCATCCAACAGCTTGTCCGTGTACACCACCATCTCCCCCGTCCTCGTGTCGAAGACTGGGATGATTGCGGATCCAGTCAAGCGTTCTTCTTGCCTCGTCAGATGAAACACCCTTGCGCCCGGCTGTTGTTGTGCCTGTTCCATTGCCCTGCTGTTTGTGTTTGAAATACCACTGAAAACCCTGATAATTGTTCGCCACCGCGTACTGAAGCGCCTCGATAGCTTCCCGTTCATCACCCATCGCCAGCTTAAAGAGGTGCCTGAGAGCCACCTCCTGGGACTCTCGATTTTTGTACCTGCTCTTGCCAGTCTTGAGGTAGTATGGCCAGACCCGATTCATGAAATCCTGACTGAACCCAGGGGAAGCCAAAGCCTGCTTTGGCTGATCAGTATTCCCCTCTGCACTCCCCTTTACCTCTTCTTCTTGGTTATTGGTTAATGGTTTATGGTTTATGGTTAATGGTTGCCTTTCACTTGGGTTTTCAGTGGGTTCCGCTTGGGTTTCCACTGGGAACCCAGTGGGTTTTTCTTCTTTACTGACGCGCTTTTTCGGGCGACCACCCTTCCTGCCATTCTCACGGTTTTTCTCGGTATTTCGATGATATTCAGCAATCTCCGACTCACAACGAGGGTTTTTCCACCCCGTCTCGGTCTTAATAAACATGTCCTCCAGTACTGTAGAAACCGTTTCGGAATCCACTCGTATCCGTCTGGCAACCCACTGGGTTTCCAGTGGGATTTCCTTCTCAGAATCGTAATACATATCCAATAACCGCCGGTAACAAAGATCCTCCTCATTGGTAAGGTGTGAGGTGTCTGCCCGATAATCCCCTATGTGAAACTTGTAGAAATGCATATCACCTCCCCCACAAAAAAAATGATAGCTCCCCTGCACAGGTCGCGGAGGGCGAACACCAGTGGAGGACACCGGAAAGACCCATTCTGTGCAAGAGAGCTATCATAATTCTTGACGTTAAGTTCTGTTTCACGGCCCGCGACGGCCCCCCCTTCTCAATGCGTAACCTTTTCGCGCATTCATACCAATGGGAAATTTTATTCATCGGTTATCCCCCTTCCCGATCTCAACCATCGCATCGCAAGCCTGCTCCCAGGTTATACCCTTTCCGGGGCCAAATCCGTCAATAGGCCATTGTAACACACACACCTCAGTGTAACCCCTCACCCACACCACCAGGCCAATTCCACCGGCATCAACGGTATCATTGAGCGCCTTTATCTGGTGACTCTTGCGCTTGCGAGTAAACATGCTCCATGTGAGGTTCTGGTAGGGATCAGGCTGATACTTCACCTCACAATGCACGGAACGGCCTCCTGGGGCAATCGCCTTGATATCCCCCGACACCTTCTCCATCGGAAACGCCCCCGTAATCCTGCCACCAGAGCGCACAACCTGAAACCCCGTATGGATCGGTTCCACACACTGGAAGCCAAGGCGCCGAAGCGCCTCAGCTGCCAATTCCTCAGCCCAGGCTCCCTGCTGCCGGTTCCGCCTGCCACGTATCACCCGTTCGGGATCCGGGAGCTTATTGCCGCCCCCGGTTCTCCTGTGCATGAGATTCATCATTCCCCTTCATTCATAGCTTTCAATAAGCGAAACCCGGCACCATCGGCAGAAACATCCATAACGTCGGCCTCTTCAGCCTGCTCTTCGAACATGCTCTCCTGGCGCTCATCGATCGTCATGGCGCGTGATCGCACTATTGATCCACAATCGGTACGGATGACATGAATCATCATCTTCTCATAATCACGCTCTTCGATGCACTCCACCATACGGAACTCAAAACCGTCACGAATGATCTTTGAAATGTCCTCGACCTCAACCTCATGCCCCTCGATCTCCTTCTTCAGGCGGTCAGCATGAGCCTTTTTCTGCACCTGCAAATCACCGATCGTTGCAATGAGGCCGGACAATTCCCTTCCTTTTTCAATCTTCTCCCCATCCGTCAGAAGACAGGGAAGCGTTTCCCTGAACACTTTTTGTTTCATGGCTCTTGTTGTCTTATGGTTAAATCAAAACTCTAACACAGTCTGGTTCTTTACCCGTAAATGCTCTTGCAGTGCTTCTATAAGCCGCATACAATCCAGATATCTTTCTCGGTCATCACGCCCAACCCATGACCAACCATGTCGATTATTCTTCTCAAGCCATAAAGCACTCGCCAAGGCACTTTCACCTTCTATCCGTAGCTGAGTGATTGCAGATCGCACAAAGTGCTCCTCAGCCTCATCAAGCGATGAGAAATACGGGCCATCTTTATGTGCTCCACCTCCTGACCCCCATTGTTTCGTGTTGAGGTTCATAGAGTACACGTAGCCCTCCCTCGCATGATAGATAGACGCTTCAGCATGTACTCGTCGATCAACAGCCACAATGATCCGCTCGGCTTTGTCTCCGATAAAAACACCAAACTCATTTGCTATAGCGTATTTCATCTCTCTACCTCCAGCCCGTAATCCCGCAACAGCTTCCTCGTCAGATCATAGGTTGCCATCACATCATTCAACGCATCATGCGCCTTCTCGATCGGGATTCCGAAATACTCGCACACCGTCGAAAGCTTGTAGTTCATGAGCGAAATCCTCCCCGTATAATCAAGCAGGTAAAGCAACGGCAGCGGATCGACAGCACGCCAATTCAGGTGCGAACCAATACCGTACTTATTGAACCGCTTGAACATCTCCTGCAGAAACTCCAGGTCAAACCGCACATTGAAACCGGCAGGATACATCTTGTCACCCCGGTCATACTTCGACACATGCTTATCGAAAAACCCGAGAATCTGCTGGTACCCCTCATTATGAGGCATCAGGCCCGAAATCTGATTAACAGTAATCCCGTTCACCAGAAGAGCCTCCTTCTCGATGACAGCCCCGGAATGGGGCTGCATCTTAACATTGAGCCGATCAACCAGTTCTCCATCGATCTCAACCATACCAGCAAATTGCAGGATACCATGGTACTTCGGATCGGTACCGGTCGTCTCCAGGTCAAACCACAACGTTTTACGTTTCATCGAATCCCCTCCTCGTCATAACCTTCAAAAATGCTACCCGCCAGCCCACCCTGACAATCATCATCACCCTCAGGATCATGATCAGGACCATCATTACCATCACCAGGAGCAAACGACCGCTCAGCGATTTTCTCATTCAGCTTTATAATCCAGGCATTTCCCCGCTTGATAGACAACGGCAGCGTCAACTCGAACACTATAGCCTCCCTCTCCTGCTCCGTGAACACCTCATTCATCGAAAGAGCCCTGATCTCCTCACGAAGCATATCATTCGCCTCAGGCCTCCGGTTCTGGATATTCCCGATCAGCCATCCGATACACTCTTCGGCAACCTTCTGCGTAAATCCATCCTTCAAATCGGCGTTGACACGCGCAATCTCCTCCTTCTTCAGGTGAGCATCCTTCAACAAAGCCCGAATAAGCCGCTCCTGATCGGGAATCATCATCGGTTCCGTCGAAGCCGGTTTCTTCTGCTGCTTGCCATTGGAAGAACCATTATTCGGCTTCTTCTCGCCCTGCTTTTGCGGCTCTGTCTGCTGTTGAGATGCATCATTCTGCGACTGTTGCATCTCATCATCCGAATACAGCCCCGAAAGCTCATGCGGAAAAGCCGTGCGCAACGCCAAAGCCTCCGCACACTTGGCAATCATCACATCCCCCATCGACCTCCACATCCGGGTAAGACTTCCATCCCGTCTTTTTGCCGCATAAGACGAAAACCTTGCCACCCTATACAACGGCTCTATAAACCCAGCCTTGAACACCCCGACCCTCGCCGCTGCCGGAGGTTCATCCGAAAGCCACACATCCTTCCACACACCATCTTGACCACACCACTGCGCCGATGTCTGCCCCCGATACTTGCCCGTCCTCTCCGCAATAAGCCGGAGCCCATCGATCGACACCTGAACACCCAGCGTCTCCTTCTTCGCATCATCATCCCATCGCTTGATACCGAAAATCTGCCTCGTGAACGGATCAAGACCCGTCCGGCCACACTGGTACAAAAACACCTTCAACTCATCATCAGAACCACCCTTCAGAATCTGGTTCTTGATCAACTCCACCTGCTCAGGCGAAAACTGCACCTGCTGCACAGCTGCGGGGGTCATCACCCCCCCCTGCTGCTGAACCATCGCTGTTGACTCTGCCATTTTATCCCTCCTCTCGATTATCGAATTGCAAAACCTTTTTCCGCCGCCACCAGCCACTTCGGCCACCGCCTGTTTCCCTTGCTCCATCGGGCATGAATGCCCTCCAGATCATACTCCGGCTCGGTTACGGTCACGGTTAGCCCAAGGAACCGCTGCTTCAGCTCCGCAGCAAAACGCTCCACCTCTCCGCCATACGTCGCGGGGATCGTGATAACCACATTATGCCGTCTCAGCCCGAGCTTCTGCAAAGCCGCAGCATACTGCGGAGTCATATACTCCGGTAGAATCCTGACAGGACTTTTCGGCTTGATGAAATAGTACGTCCCCTCCGTCGTCTTGATCTTCTCTTTCCCCGTGGCGAATAACGCGGCCTTCATGCAGTTCTTCATCCAGTCGATCCCGTTCTTGATCCTGATCTTCCGGTTCTTGTACATCTTCTCACGGTCATCCAGATAGGTTATCTGCCCTTTCCAGTACTCGATCAGCCCCTTGCAGTTATCAAGCTTCTGCTCAATCTTCCCCTCAACAGCCGCCAGCTGGTCACCAAGTTCAGCAAGTCCGCCCGATTCGATCAATGCATCCTCGATCTCACGGTAAAGGTTCAGCATATCGACCAGGGAGAGTTTCTTGCCATCAGCCTTCACCAGATCAGCCAGAGGATTCGCTTTCGCCGGCTCCACCGTCACAACCAACTGTTCACCATCACACTCACAGGAGGCAACATCAGCCTCCAGCAATGCAAGCTCCTCTTGTTTCGTCTCTTTCATTGTTGTACCTTGTTTTTGTTAATAGCTCCTTGCGGGTTCGAGGGTACCAGCCACGAACTCGCTTTTTTTTTGTCCTCAACATTCCGCCCCGTCGTCCGGTCGATGATCGTGCAATCCAGGCGCAGATAATCCCGCATCTTGTCTCCGAAATTCTCCGGCAGACGAAACCCCGCAGCAATCCGCTCGACACTCAAAGCATGTACCACAGGAGCAAGAACCTCCCTGATCTTCTCCTCAACCTCCGCCACCGTAGCACCGGTAATCTTCTCAGCCTCGATCCATCCGCACGAATGCTTCACCGTATACCGCTGAGCACGATGTATAACACGATACTTCAGCACCCGGCCAGCCCGTAAAAGCAAACCATTCATCTATCAATCCTCCCTCGTTTCGATTTTCCATTCATAATGCCGAACCCGCCTGCAACACAGGAACCGTTTCACTGCCTGCACCATCCGGTCAAAAAGCTGTTTCATTTACCACCCCCCTGTTTAGTTCAGTATTGCCGATGAAGCACGTATTGCACCACCAACGCCATCCAGGAAGCGCACACTCATCACGTGCATGAAAGCCGCAGGCGTCGCCTCACGAAACTCCCGCACATAAAGCCGCATACATCCAGGAATATTTTCCGGCTCCGGCTGGTAGACGCGCTTACCGCACCTCCCGAACCGGTCTTCGTTCTGCAGCAACGCCTCCCCTTGCACGTGAGCGATCATGCAAAAGCATGGCGGAACCCCGCGAACCAGCATTATTTTCTGAATCGTCATAATTTTTCTCCTTCTGTTTTGTGGTTGTTGTTATTGACCTGACACATCAACTTCACCCGACAACTGCTTCGCCAGCTCGTCAAT
This sequence comes from Chlorobium sp., assembly GCF_036528655.1. Classification (GTDB taxonomy): domain Bacteria; phylum Bacteroidota; class Chlorobiia; order Chlorobiales; family Chlorobiaceae; genus Chlorobium. Next base: position 238,074 of record NZ_JAIGND010000030.1, on the reverse strand, counting down.
GTCCGTTGACTTCCATGCAGTTGTCCGCTCCGAAAGCTTTACCGGTTTCGGATACAATCCCTTCTTGATCCCCGCATACCATACCGATCGACATACCGGAATAATCGCGGGGATCCCGGCCTTCCTGTCGCCGATAATCTCTTTCAGGCGATAAAACCGCATCGGCGTCCGAACTTCCTCACTCATAACACCTCCCCGATTTCGCCGCCATTTTCAGACTGGTAAGCCTGAGCTTCTTCGATCGAATAGAAATACTCGATTGAACCCGGTCCCGAGTACACATAATGCGTGTACCCTTGCTCCCTCTTCCATGACTGTTTCATGATGCACATGGTTTATTGTTGACGATTGCCTTGATTTCACTTCGAATTTTTTGAAACTCTTCACTGTTTTGTTGTTCAGTAAGAGTCCGATTTTCCACGGCGGCCTTGTACGCCTTGGCCACCTTTACGTCTCCACGGTAGTACCGCTTCCGCGCAGCATCAACGCTCAGCGATAACTGGTACTCCTCGTTGACACTCGCAGTAACCTCAGGCCAGATGTCCTGGAGAAACTTTCGTCTCTTTGGTCTGTGATTGTTCGTCATTTGATTGTCTTATCTTCGTCTTATTGATGTCACAGTTAAATGATAGTCTTTTTTGACCACTATAACAAGTCTTTTATGACCATTACAAAAAATAATATAATGGAGAATCGTCTCCGGATGGTTATGGAGCGGATGGGATGCAATCAGACTGAGATGGCTGATATGCTGGGCATGCAGGCACAGAACTTCAGTAAACACTTGCTTCCTGAAGGTTCTCCAAATAAAAGAGACCCAGAAAATCTTGTGTCAAGACTGATTAAGATAGGAGTCTCTCTTGACTGGCTTTACACCGGAAAAGGAGAGATGTTTTTGAAAGACATTCGTTATAAAAGTGCAAGTGAGGCAAAAATAGAAAGGGCCGGCCAGCTCCTCATGGAGGCTGTCCAGCTGATCATGGAGGAGATTGAGGAGAAGAAGAGAGAGAAGGAGTAGCGGTCAGATTAAAAAAATAATGCGATGATTTTTCTTCAATTGTCTCACAATGGTCCCGCAAGTGTCCCATTATCGTCACAGTTAAATTTCCTTTTTATAGAAAATTCTTTAAATTAAGCAATAGCTTTATTTGAGTATATAACTACACAGGGAACGATGACGTATTATAACTTGTCTCAACGAAGCATAACATGCAAAGGAGAACAAGGATGCTAACTCATTTCAATCATTGGTTTAACGCAAGAAAAGCCGCTCAGGTTGCAGCTTTCTTCGCCATACAAGAAGGCGGTCACATAAACGTTCTAAAGCTGACCAAGCTTCTCTATCTTGCCGACCGGCACCACATGGAGAAGTACGACTACCCAATTCTTGATGATGAACTCGTCTCGATGCCACATGGGCCGGTAAACTCCATGACGTTCAACTTCATCAACGGATACAACAACGATGCCGGATGGGATGAATTCATTCGTGATCGAAACGCCCATAATGTCGGTCTGGCAGACAATCCAACCCTGAACGAGCTTGATGAATTGAGCGATGCAGAAATTGCAACACTTACGGAAACGTGGGAAGAGTTCGGACAGATGGATCAGTATCAGATACGCGACTGGACACATGAGAATTGTCCGGAATGGGAAGACCCTCATGGTTCATCCAATCCTATTCCCTATGAGCGAGTATTCAAGTTTCTCGGGAAAAAGAATGCCGAGGAATTAGAAAATGACATTATGGATAATCGCCAACTCACTACGGCCTTTTCCTAAATTCACAAATGAGTTATATCCCGTCAATCAAAGACACAATTTTGATTCCGTCCGGCGAGAAAAACCATTTATTTGTCATCCTTACCTCCAAATGCTCAAATAATGAGCATCTTCTTGTAAGCTTTTCCACCATACGGCCACCAACCTATCATGATCCCTCATGCATAGTGAATCCAGGAGAGCATCCTTTTATAAAACAACAAAGCTACATAGCATACAATAAGCCCGCATACCAAAAGGTAAATCATTTATCCAAATGTGCTAACGGGTACTATGTTCTTTGCGATCCTGTAGATGATGCGCTATTCAAACGGATTTGTGAAGGACTTATGCGCTCACCTCACACACCTCGACGAGTAAAACAATATTTCTTAGAAAACAAGCCGCTATGTATTGATTGAAACCACTGTCATGGCACGGCACCGAACCCCACCAATACCCCGAAATGCAGAAGCCCGGTGAATGGCCGGGCTTCGATTATTGCGGAAAAAACTTTATACCAGCTTTAATGGAGAAAGAGCTGCCAGCGCAATAATGAACGCAATAATATCAGTAAAAAAATAATCTTTATTCATTTGCAGCACGTAAAAGCACTTATCTTGGTCTTCCTGAGGCCCTGTCTGATTATTTTTAACAACTGCCTGCGCGATATATACTCTCTGTAAATCGTTCTGGATCATCGCTATAAACGGCAAAACAAACATGGCATAGCTTGTTTCAACATCAAAAAGCCCACAAATATAATCTGCTAATATTATCGAAAGATACATGGCTGTACCGTTAGCAATCTGGCTCATAGTCCGCCCAAGCTTCTTTTTATGAAGAGCAATCAGCACAGGCATAAACGGCAGCATAATCAAGCCACTTCCCCACCCAACAGTTAAAAACACCAGGAAATAAGCTATCACTGTTATCATTGATCTCCCCTGATTCTCGACTTGCTTGAAGCCACGAACACCATCGCAATCGCGATCAGCGTAGCCCCCATATACTGCAGAAACAGCTTATCCCCGTCGATCTGAGCAGCGATGTTCAGTACATCCCCGTTATAAACCGGGGTATGCTGAGTAAATATAGATCCGTATCCCGTGTAGATTACCGTGTTATGACCGGGCGCCTTCGCGTAAAACGGAGGAAACAGCGTCATAAGGAAAATGATTCCTGCATAGATCGAGATAACAATCTTTTGAATAGGATTCATTTAAATATTTATTTTAACTATGAAGAATTTTACACCCAAAAAAGTCTTCTCCTTACATGATAAAATTAAAAATCTTTATTCTTTTTTATTTTCAAAAAACGAACTCTATACTCAGAATACTTGACCGCATCAAGTGAAGACTGCATAACAGCAAAAAGAGCGTACATGACGAAAAAAAAATATATTGACATTAATGACACACTAATTCCCTCAATTAAAGCAAGAAGCGAATAAAAATAAAGAATAACTGAAAAAAATAAAGAAATAAATAAAAGTATCAATGTATATCTAAATGTCAATATAATATCCATATATGAACCATCTTCCTCTAAAAACCTTATAAACTCATCATCACCAGAAGCAACCAAAACCGCGTATGCAGCATAATAAACAGAAAATATAATTGATAAAAATGCAATGCATACCTCAAATATTTTCTCACACTTTTCAAGATTTATATTATCTTGATAAAGAAAATAAAAAAAAGTCGCCAGAAATATTGATACCCACAAATCCCATGACTTAATGACGCTCTCAATAAAGCGCCTATTTATTATTATTGCTTTCGATTCCAAATTTTTTCAAACCGCTTAAATAGTTGCCGTAAAAAGCCCTCCAAACTATCAACATCATTAACCTCACATATTTCTGGAGAATCGTAAGTATTAACAACCTTCTTTTCTCCATTCACAATCCCCTCAACAAAACCTTTACCATAACCATCCGAAGCCATAATCAAGCTTTTATATGAATCATCTTCAACAATTTTTTGTTTATTTAATCCATTCGTACCACCATTAATCTCCTGCTTATAAGAATCAGCCTCAAGCACTTTTAATCTATCATCAATATTTTGGTATAACTCCCTATTATGAGGATTAGTTGGATGAACCTCGACACTGATTCTATTTATTACTTCGAATTTATTAACAGCATCTTCAATCTTCATGCTCTCATCTATCGATTCAACATAACATCTAACCAATAATTCATCATTAAACTGCTCAATTAAACGGGAAAATATATAACGAAACTGCTTGGCGCTTATTTGATTTAAAATCGGCCTATATGCAATCACTTTTGATCTATAATCAAGATAAAAAGAAGCCTTAGCAACGACCCCATCTTGTAACTCTCCATCAACAACTTGATGTATACTCTCATCGACAACTTCTTTCTCATAAACTTGTTTAAATTTCACCAAAACACCAGAAATGAAATCATGCCCCTTGAATGTAATTTCATTCGCATCAAAAAAACCATATTTAAAACGACGAAAAACCGAAACCCTGTTTGACATTAATGCCCGAGAAATAATTTCACGATTATTATCCTTGGCACTAAATATATCAACTCTACCAAAATAGTATTTATGCTTATAACGCATATTTTTATGTTTTATAATTATTCCTCACGGCCTGCACACCCCACACGGCACATACCCCGCATCGATAGCATCCTGCCTGGTCTTGAACACAGCCGTACAATGAGGGCAGTTATAGTACCGGCACCCCGGAGAATGGAACTTGTAGGTGTTGGTGTTGCCGTGGTATCCCATACCTGCTTGCAGCTGGGCAGAACCGTTCAGAGAAGCGATAAGGGCGGCCAGAATAACCAGAGCGAAAAACAGGGAACGGGGACGTGTAACTTTCATATCCGAGAGGCTTAGGGTTAGCAAAGGGGTACTACTCGGGATACTGCGTATTACTGGAAAGGTACGGAATTTTATTGAAAAATAAACGTCCAATACGGTGCAAAACAACCCGAAGAAGTCTTTTTTATTGACTTTTTCTTTCCATTTAACTACATTTACAGAAGTAACCTCCAGCCTATCCTTCGGGATCGCTGAACCCCGCCGGGTCAAGGCCCGGCGGTTTCTTTTTTTACCCCTCCTAAAGCAGAGATGAACAGAGTCGCCTTTATCGTTGACGGGTTCAACCTCTACCATACACTCAAAAGGGCAAATCAACCTCCTCACAACAAACACTGCCGTTGGTTAGACCTTTCTACGCTTTGCAGAAACTGCCTCCCAACAATCGGAAAAAACACACAGCTTGCAGACATCCACTATATCTCAGCACTTGCAGTACACCTACAACGCACAAAGCCTGGCGTTACATTTCGTCATGAACAGTACATTCGCTGCTTGAAAGATTCTGGAGTGCAAGTTCTTCTCAATCGATTTAAAAAGAAGTCTGTATGGTGTAATAATTGTAAAACAACAATTCTGAAGCATGAAGAAAAAGAAACTGACGTCATGCTCGCGACAACCCTGTTTGAGTTGTTTCATAAAAATCTTTGCGATACCGCGGTATTAGTAACTGGCGACACTGACTTAGTTCCAGCCGTCAATACGGGAAAAAAATTATTCCCAGAGAAGAACATCATCTTCGCTTTTCCATTCGGCACACAAACCAAAGAAATGAAGGCCCTCGCCCCTGGCTCATTCACGCTCTCTCCAGAGGCTTACGTCAAAGCACAATTCCCAAACCCCTACCTACTGGCAGATGGGTCTTCAATCGCCAAACCAGCTCAGTGGTAAGACTCACTGAAAGTACTCATCAACAAATAACGTCCGGCAGTCTGGTTCGAAAGGATTGACCTCATTCTCCCGTAACCCCTAAATACGAGAGTATCCCTCTGTGGATTGGGTCGAATCAGTACCGGACGTTAGATAAGCATACATCCCCGCCATAAGAATACATTAAGTGTACTGATTATTATTTGTACTATTTATAGATAATCATTAAAGATCTACCCCCTCTATGGATATACACGACATTATTTCTGTAGTTTGCCATCGAAATGATTACACTTCATCCGGCCATATTTTTTAAATAATACTACCATGAGCCCCATCATATCATGCCTGCAAAGCGCCATAGAACAAAAAAAAACAGTGTCAGCTTTTTTCTATGGTGAGGGTGGCCATCGATTGCTTGAACCATACTGCCTCGGAACAACAGCCGATGAAGTTATGGCTCTTAGAGCCTTCCAGATTGGTGGATACAGCAACACATTCACAACATACGGATGGAAGATCTTCCGTGTCGAGTGCATTATATCAATCGATTTGACGGATAATTATTTTGACTCCCGCCGATACGATTACATCAAAAAAGACCCTATAATCAAAGAAGTTCTGTGCCAGGTAGGTTGAACTGTCGTCGTACACCACAGAGAAAAATGACTATGCGTCCATTATCCACTTTTAAGAGGAATTCCGTACCATTAAGAAAAAAACAGCCAAAAAAACGTACCAAAGGATGATAATCTGCCAATCTTTCAACAGGATATCAGGAAAAGGCATACTATTAATGAGGAGTGGGGTGTGAGGATTATTTACAAAAACGCAACATCATATAGTACAAATTATATCCGTTTTTACAAATAAATTCACCTCCAACTAAAAACAGACTCCACCCTTCAACCCATCCAAGTAATCCGCCCAGGCCTGCATCATCTCGCGCCTGTCATCGAGAAAACTGGTACGGTTGTACGCCCTGCCAAGAGCATCCCGTACCGTATGGGCCAACTGATGCTCAATAAGGTCAACACGAAACCTGAGCACCTCATCCAGCATCGTTCGTGCAGAAGCTCGAAAGCCGTGAGCCGTCATCGTTTCGCCATCATACCCGAGCCTTCTGAGTGCACCGGTAATCGCGTTCATGCTCATCGGACGCCTTGGAGAAAGCCCAGGGAAAACATACTGCAGATGGCCGGTAACAGGTACCATCCCCGACAGAATTTCCTTCGCCTGCCGTGACAACGGAACAACATGATCATGCCCCATCTTCATTTTTCCTGCCGATATGGTCCAGATTCCCGCCTCGAGGTCAACCTCCTTCCACTCCATGTGCCGCAGCTCACCAGGTCGAACAAAAACAAGAGGAGACAACAGCAAGGCGGAACGCACAGTGAACGTACCGGAAAAACCATCGATAGCCCGAAGTAACGCCCCGAACTCTTTCGGATCTGTTATTGCCCCAAGATGCCGCACCTTGTGCTTTGTCAAAACCTCGCTACTTCTTATCGAAGCAGTCGGATCATACTCTGCCCGTCCGGTAACCACAGCGTACCGACATATCTGTCCGATAATGATCTTAATCTTGTGCGCCTTAACGATCGCGCCACGCTCCTCTATTAACCGCATCACAGCAAGCACGTCCGCAGGCTTAATCCCATCTATCGGCATTTGCCCTATATGCGGAAACACATCGTTGAAAAGCCTCAGTTTCGTCGTTTGAGCATGACGCACCGACCATACCGGAAACTGTTTCTCAAGCCACTCCTCAGCAACAATCTGAAAAGTCCGTACCTTGTCATTACAAAGCTGTTCCAGCACCTTGTCAACCATAGGATCCACCCCTTTGGAAAGCTGCCGTTTCGCCGTCTCTCTCAATTTTCTTGCATCGGCCAGGCTGATATACGGATACTTGCCGAAGCTCAACGTTTTCTGTTTACCCTCGAAGCGGTACTGCATCCTCCACAACTTGCTTCCCTTCGTTGTAACAAGCAGGTGCAAACCCTCACCATCAGAGAGCTTGTAATCTTTCGATAAAGGTTTGGCAGTACGGATTTTAGTATCTGAAAGGGGGGTAGCTATTCTCGGCATCGTTTTGTTGTCAGAAAAGACATTATTTTGTTGTCAGCGGAAATTCCTGTTGTATATCTGACAACAAAATACCAACAAATCATTTGGATGCAAACAAACTCCAAAGAACTCAGATGCATACTATAAACACGAAAAGCCCTGATTTCTCAGGGCTTTTCGGACTTAGACGAATCAGGCAAAATCATCTAAAAGTGGAGATGGCGGGACTCGAACCCGCGTCCAGAACATTGCTCGATAAGGCCACCACACTCATCTCCGGTGTTTGATTTTTCGTGAACCATGTACACCTCCGGCAGCGTTCGGTTCCTTATCCTGAATGTGTATTCATCCGCCCCTTCAGGCAAAAACGAATGAAGCTTACTTGCGCGAGCGTCAGCTCAAGCGCGGGTTATGCCATTCTGCGTTTTCAGAGTAAGCGCCTCCGCCGCAAAACGATGGCCGATCAATTAACTTGTGCTAATCAGGCAGCCATTGCATACGAATAATCGTCTGCATCTATTAGGTACATAGACTTCTTTAACGAGTCCATCCATGCTGAAACTCGGAGTGCAGCATTATCTTGCACCTGCCCTGTCGAAAGCCTGTCATCCCCAAAACCGTCAAAGAACATGGTTGTCCTTAAGCAACCATATATATACATTTCCAGTAACAACAGCAAAATCAACCCTAACGTTTCATTACCGAATGCTGAAAAACCTGAAAACAAAACAGGTGCTGATCTGGGGAATCCTTTCCTGGATCGTTTTCATAGTGCTTCTGATCGTATTCGGCGGATGAATACGACTCAGTTCAGGCCGGGGAGTTCCGGAGAATTGGCGATAATGCGGTACTCCCCTCCCTTGGAACGAACGGAGCGGCTCCACATGCGTTCGTAGACGCCTCCGAAAACAACATCCCTTGAAGCATCGGCGGTATACCAGGAGCCCTCTTCAAACTCCTGTTCGAGCTGTCCTGCGCCCCACCCTGCGTAGCCAAGGAAAAAACGGATCTCGCCCGGCTGTATCACGCCGGTATTGATAAGAAAGCTGAGCTGATCCTTGTCTCCGCCCCAATAGACCCCGTCAAGAATTTCTATTGCTCCGTCTATGCTGTCCCCTCTTGAATGGATGAAATGAACGGTATCTACCTGTACCGGCCCTCCCATATGAAGCGGCTCTTCTATATCCTCGAAACCGGCAATGGCTTCGCATACCTTGAAATCCATAGGCCGGTTGAGAATGAATCCCATGGAACCCTTATCATTGTGCTCGCACATGAGAAGAACTGTCCTTTTGAAGTTCGACTCAAGAAGATTTGCCGATGCAAGCAGCAATTTACCCGGTTTGAGCAGTTCGAATTCGTTTACCATTCGCGATGTCACGTTGTTCCCCCAAGATAGTTCAATATTTCCTCAGCATGCGTGGCCGGCGTCACTTTCGGCCATACCTTTTCAATCATACCCTGTTCATCGATGAGATAGGTAACCCTGTTCGTACCCATGTACTCTTTGCCCATGAACTTCTTCCTGCCCCAGACGCCGTATGCTTCGACGACGCTTTTCGCTTCGTCGGCAACAAGACGGAACGGCAACTGGTATTTCCCGGCAAATTTCGAGTGTTTTGCGCCACTGTCTATACTGACTCCGAGAACTTCGACACCTATCTTTTGAAAGTTAGGGAAATTATCGCGAAAAGCGCAAGCCTCCCTGGTGCAACCGGGCGTATCATCCTTTGGATAGAAATAGAGAATGACTTTTCTGCCGCGGTATTCTTCAACAGAAACAGGTTTTCCGAACTGGTCGTTTCCGGATATCGGGGGTGCCTGCGCACCGGTCGAAAGAAGAGTCATCGATGAAACTTATTTGTGTTTTAAAAAGGTTTTAACTACTTAAACGCAACCTTGGGCAATTAGTTTCAACAACACATGATCTCATACTCTTTCTGTCCGGTATGCAGCAGACCTCTCAGCGAAGGGACTATCGAAGGCCGGAGCCGAATGTTCTGCCGGGAATGCGGCTGGATACATTACCGTAATCCCCTGCCGGTTGCCGTGGCATACGCGGTCAATCGGCATAACGAGCTTCTGCTGATACGGCGCGCCCACGAACCGGCGATACATGAGTGGGCCCTTCCGGGAGGGTTCCTGGAGGAGGGAGAGGAACCGCACGAAGGCTGCCTGCGGGAACTTATGGAAGAAACGTCACTGCATGGCAGGATCGATCGCCTGATCGGTATCTACCACCGGTCGGTTGAGCTCTATGGATCGCTGCTCGTTGTAGCCTATAAGGTTACGGTTCATGAACACGAGTGCATGGAACTTAACCATGAAGTATCGGAAGCGGGGTTTTTCGACGAACGGAACAGACCGAACGTCAACATTCCCCTGCACCGGCACATTATCGATGAACACTGCCGGATCGAACACCTTTCCGGGCTGTCGGGAGACCCGGCACGTTAAGAACGCACCCGCTCATCCGTGCTGATGCCGCCAAAGGCGCGAACCGCTTCTGCGATATCGGCTCCCGATGGGCTCTGGAAAACCCGAAGATCGAAAAACGGCAGCACGGCGAGCAGATGGTCCATGATGTCGGCCTGCACATCCTCGTAATTTACCCAGACCACATCACTGCAGAAAACATAAAGCTGAATCGGCAGGCCGTTTTCGGCCGGCTGCAGATGGCGCACAAGAAGAGTCATGTGCTGATTGATCCTGGGGTGGCTGCGAAGATAAGCGACAACATAAGCGCGAAAGGTGCCGATATTTGTCAGCCGGCGTCCGTTGACGGGCATCGAGGTATCCGTCGACAGCTTGCGGTTATACTCATCCAGTTCTCTGGTCTTCATCTCGATATAATCGCCAATCAGGGCAATACCCCGCATCCTGTCGAGCATGGCATCATCGCAGAATCTCACGCTGCGCATATCAATGGTAATCGAACGCGTGATCCTGCGCGCGCCCGACTCGCTCATACCTCGCCAGTTTTTGAAACCTTCGGAAATCAGAGCATAAGCGGGTATCACCGTAATGGTCTTGTCCCAGTTCTGAACGGAAACCGTGACGAGTGAAATATCGGTTATCTCGCCGTCCGCGCCGTATTTCGGCATTTCAATCCAGTCGCCCGTCCTGACCAGATTGTTTGTTGTCAGCTGGATCCCGGCAACAAAACCGAGGATCGAGTCCTTGAAAATGAGGATGATCACGGCGGTGAACGCACCGAGTCCGCTGAAAAAAACCAGCGGAGAAGTGCCAAGCAGTCTGGCAATCACGATAATGGCCCCCGAACTCACGACTATTGTCTTCACTACCTGAATAAAACTCTTCAGCGGAAGCCGTGCAGAAACAGGATGTTCATTGTAATAATCAAGCAGAGCATCCAGAGAACCGAGAATGGCAAGGATGGCGACAACGGTCAGATAGATCGTGATGACTGCCTGAATCGGCGGAATGATGTCAGGATAGAAAATCAGCACTGCGGGCAGGAAATTATAGAGCAGAACCGGAGGAACCATATGGGCAACCCATCTGAATACGCTGTGCTTCAGCAGCAGGTCGTCGAGCGACGAAGTGGTTTTTCCGGCCAGGACAGATATAACGTTCAGCAGAATCTTTTTTGTTACGATCTCTGCAGCAACAACAATGATAAGGACGGCAGCCGTAAACAGAAGGGTTGCAAGCTGTTCGGCATGGAGCGCGCTGAATCCCTGCTGTTTCAGATAGTCAATGACAATGTTCATGCGAGTCTTACCCGTTTTCTTTTTTCAATTCGGCGCAGAAGACCGGCAACGTGACGCTGAATGTCGATCCCTGGTTTATCCTCGAACGAACGGCAATATGCCCCTTATGGGCAATAACGATATGTTTGACGATGGCAAGCCCGAGCCCCGTGCCGCCGAGCTGGCGGGAACGGGCCTTGTCGACCCTGTAGAACCGCTCGAATATCCGGTCGAGATCAGCCGGGGCTATGCCGATGCCGTTATCGTCGATTTCCATGACAATTTCATCGCCGGAGCTGAAGACCGAAATCCTGATGCGCCCGTCCCGATCGTCGACATACTTGACGGCATTGTCGAGCAAATTGCGGACAACGATATCGAGATACGATACATCGGCGCAGACATCAGGCAGGTTCTCCCGGAAATTGCACTCGATACGTATACCCTTTTTGTCGATCGCCGGCCTGAGCATTTCCAGATTCCGGTTGACGACGCCGCAAAGATCAACAGGAGCGAAGGCATAGCTGATCCTGCCGGACTCGATCTTCGAAAGATCGAGCACATCGTTGACAAGTGCGGTCAGCTGTTCGCTCTCCTTGAGGATGATCTGCAGAAAAGCTGCGGCATGTTCCGGATCGTGCATGGCGCCTTCGAGCAGGGTTTCGGTATAACCCTTGATACTGGTCAGCGGTGTGCGCAGTTCATGGGAGACGCTCGAAACGAAATCCCTGCGAATTCGCTCGAGATTGCGCAGCTTCGTAATGTCGTTGAAAACAAACACCGTTCCCTCCGATCGTCCCTCTTTGAGTACCGGCATCGAGCTGATCTGCATGATGCGGGTTCCTTTGGAGGTACCCAGAGAAACTTCTTCTCTGAGAAGGGTACTTCTGTTCTCGTGAACGTCGTCGATGATCTCCTGAAGCCTGCTGTCCGAAAGCGTCTTGAGCGGACGGGATGCCGGGATGGCGTTCTCGATGCCAAAGAGCCGGGAGGCCACCGGATTGACGAGAATGATCTCTCCTGAGGCATTGGTGACGATGATCGCTTCCCGGATGCCGGAAAACACCGCCCGGTACCACTCTTCCTGACGCCGGTTCCTGCGTATCTCGTCGGAGAGATAATTGATGCCTCTGGCAAGTTTGCCGATTTCGTCGTTCCGATGCACAGGAATCACCCCGCGAAAATCGCCGTGCAGGCGTTTTTCGGCGGCATCGGCCAGACGCTGGAGCGGCCGCGCAAGAATGAACGCGGTTATGATTCCCGCAAGCAGCGATAAGAACAGCGCCCAGAAGAGAGCGGCCTCGATGCCTTTACGAACTTCCCGTTCAAGCGCTCCGATGTCACGGACAGGTTTTGCAAAACGCAATACCGCATACGCATCGGAATTTCCAAGAGGTACCGCAACGTAGAGCATGTTTTCGCGTACGGTGTCGCTGTAGCGGATATTCTCTCCGTACCCGCTCCTGAGGGCTTCCTGTATTTCAGGTCTGTCACGGTGATTTTCGATTGTGCCGAGCGATGAACCGGAGAGATAGGAGTCTCCGATAACGCGGCCATCGAGAGCGATGAGAGTCACGCGAAGATCGAGCACGCTGCCGATCGTATCGGCCAGGCTGTCAGGAGCGCCTTGAACATGCCAGTTTGCAGGCTTTGTCTCGAGCATCAAGCTGTTGAGCTTCAGCTCGCGGCCGATTTCCTGGCGGATACCTTTGAGCAGCAGCTCGTTGATGAACCGTACCTGCGTGAAATAGCTTACCGCAACGGTGAAAAAGATAATCAACCCGAAAACGATACCGAGCCGGACGGATACCCTCGAAAGCATCTTACACGTCCCCGTCTGTCTCTTCGAATTTATATCCCAGACCTCTGACGGTTTTGATCATCTTGCCGGTATCGCCGAGTTTTTCCCGCAATCTGGTAATGTGGGTGTCGATCGTTCTGGTATTGATCGATTTATCCACATCCCACACGTCGCTGAGCAGCATCTCCCTCGATTGGGCCTGCCCCCTGCGCTTGAGCAGAGCGACAAGCAGTTTGAACTCCATGAGGGTCAGCAGCAGGCTTTTTCCGTCAAGGGTAACCTGATGACGGGCGATATCGACATCGAGGGCGCCGGCACTGAGTACCTCCTGAAGACCTGCCCGCTGCCGGCGATCACGCTTCAGCACCGCACGTATCCGCAGGTTCAGTTCCCTCGGACTGAACGGCTTGACCACGTAGTCGTCAATACCGAGTTCGAAGCCCAGCACCTTGTCTATCTCCTCGCCCTTTGCGGTAAGCATGATGATGGGCAGATCCTTGAGCATCTGGTTCTCCCTCACCCTGCGGCAGACTTCGAAACCATCGATGCCCGGCAGCATGATATCGAGCAGCACGAGATCGAAGCTCCGTCGACTCAACTGGTCGAGCGCCTCCTCACCGGTACGGGAAACGTGATATCGGTAGCCCGCCCGTTCGAGATTGTAGCCAAGCAGCCTGGCAAGGTTGTCGTCATCCTCGACGACGAGAAGAAGTGGTTCAGACATGGCTTCGGTGATTCGTTATATCATTACTCTCCCGCATACCTCTCCCCGGCTTTCCAGCATGCGGCTTCATGGCCGGGTTCGAATACGGCGAGCTGCGGACGCTCCTTACGGCACAGGTCATCTGCAAGGGGACATCTTCCTGCAAACCTGCACCCTTCAGGCAGCCTTACCGCGCTCGGCACGCTTCCTTCGATGACATGCAGCCTCTCCCTGCGAGACCCCGGCCGGGGAATCGATCGCAAAAGACCTCTGGTATAGGGATGAAGGGGATTATTGAAAATACGGCGGACAGCTCCCTTTTCGACTATACCGGACGCATACATGACGATAACCTCCTCGCACAGTTCTGCCACTATGCCGAAATCGTGGGTGATGAGCATCACGCTCATGCCGTTATCACCCTGCAGCTTTCCTATCAGATCGAGAATCTGCGCCTGCACGGTAACATCGAGAGCCGTAGTCGGTTCGTCGGCAATGAGCAGGCCGGGATTGCAGGAAAGCGCCATGGCGATCATCACCCGCTGGCGCATGCCGCCGGACATCTCATGCGGATAGGAAGCGAACCGTTGCGACGGATCCGGAATGCCGACCAGATGCAGCAGTTCGACAGCCCGTTCACGTGCCTCCTGCCGGGAAACCTCACGGTGCAGGAGTATCTGCTCGGTGATCTGGCTACCGCAGGTAAAGACCGGATTGAGCGAACTCATAGGCTCCTGAAAGATCATGGCAATCTCGTTGCCCCTGATCCGCTGCATTCCTTCTTCGGGCAATTTGAGTATATTGTTACCTTTCCAGAAAATTTCTCCTCCGGCGAAATAGCCCGGGGGCATGGGAACAAGTCTCATTATGGAGAGAGCCGTAACCGATTTACCGCAACCTGACTCGCCGACAATGCCGAGCGTGCGGTTTTCTGCAAGCGTAAAACTCACCCCGTCTACAGCTTTTGCCACACCGTAACCGGTTTTATAGTAAGTTTTGAGATTGTTCAGTTCAAGAATCTGCATATGCAACGGTTATAGCGGTCAGGCCTCACTGCCCGGCCAAGCATGAAAATAGGCTTTGTACGACTTATATGAAAACGTTATCACTCTCACCCGGCAATACCCTTCAGGTAGTCAGGCGAACCCTCTCCTTTCTTTTCGACAAGCTCCGTGAAAACGAGAAATTCCGTCTTCTCACAGAAACCGTCCGCGATAAAGAGGCCATGGCTGATTCGGCCATGCCGAAACCCGTTACCGCAACCGGCCTTTGCGGCTCGCTCGCATCGATAACTGCCGCAAACTGCTTTCTCGAAATACAACAGACAGTACTGGTACTGAGCATGTCCGAAAAATGCGAACTGTATGAAAACGATTTCAGTGTACTGGTTCCTGAAGGCACATTTATCGACCTGGCCGAGCAGATGCCGCTTGCCATGGAAGCTCTTGCTGCAGAACGCCCCGTCATGCTGCTCGCATCGTTCGACGACATCCTGCAGCCGCTCTGTCGCCAGGAAGAAATCGAAGGCAAACTGTTCAGACTGAAACCGGACGATGAGGCAGGTTATGAAAAGCTGAAAGCCTTTCTCAGGGAAAACCGGTTCGAACACCGTGAATTCGTGGAAGACGAAGGAGAATTTTCCGTACGGGGATCTATTATCGACGTTTTCTCTTTCGGATCGGAGGAACCCCTGCGCATAGAATTTTTCGGCGATACCGTCACCTCGCTGAGAACCTTCGATATCAATTCGCAGCTTTCAGGCAGAACGCTCGGCACAGCGACAGTAACGGGAAATTTCGCCCCCGAAGGAACAACCGGCCCGGAGACACGTAACACCATTCTTGATTTTCTTCCTTCCTCCGCAATAGTCATCGTCGATGATACGGCAGAACTCGCCTCATCCGACAACCATGCCGCTATCGGGCAGGCTATTTTACGCTTCCGCCGAATCATGCTCTCGCCCCTCTCCGCGGGAGAGATCGATTTCGGCTCTGTGCCGCAGCGGAAATTCTCCGCGAATTTTCGTCTTGTCGCAGCAGCAGTCGGCGACAGCAGCAAAAAACAATGCCTGTCAATGTTCGCATCGGCATCCAAACGGGAGATCGAAGAACTGGCCGAGTTTCTCGGCGACGAACTGCACGATGAAAGACTCAGAGAGAACATCGCCATCGAATGGCTCCCGCTGAACCTGCATTCCGGATTTTCATACGGAAACATAGACCTTTATACCGAATCCGATATCTTCGGCAAGTTTCATACGCATAAATCGCACCGCAAGCGGAAGATCAAGGGTATTTCGCTGAAAGACCTGCACCGGCTCAAAATCGGCGACTATGTCGTCCATGAAGACTACGGAATCGGCATCTTCAAATCGCTTGAAACCATCACCGTCGGTAACTCCGACCAGGAATGCGTGCTGCTCGAATACGAAGGAGGCGACCAGCTCTTCGTCAATGTCCAGAGCATCAACCTCATTTCGAAATATTCCGCCGCCGAAGGTTCCCGACCGACCCTGTCGAAACTCGGAAGCGGCAGATGGGCGGCAAAGAAGGATAAGGTTCGCCGAAAAATCAGGGATATAGCCATCAACCTGATCAGGCTTTACGCCGAACGCACCATGAAGCCCGGTTTCGCTTTCGAACCGGACTCGATCTTCATGCGCGAGTTTGAAGCTTCATTCATTTTCGAGGAGACCCCCGACCAGCTCAAAGCCATCGGGGAGGTCAAGGCCGACATGCAGAAACCCCACCCCATGGACAGGCTGATCTGCGGAGACGCCGGATTCGGAAAAACCGAAATAGCCATGAGGGCGGCTTTCAAAGCTGTGGAATCCGGAAAACAGGTGGCCATTCTCACGCCGACCACCATCCTTGCCCACCAGCACCTGGAGTCGTTCGAACGGCGTTTCGAAAATTTCCCCGTTTCCATAACAGCCCTAAGCCGGTTCGTACCGAAAAAGGAACAGCTGGCGCGGCTGCGTCAAATCGAGAACGGCGATATCGATATCGTCATCGGCACCCACAGGATTGTCTCGAAAGACGTGCGGTTCAAAGATCTCGGACTGCTCGTCATCGACGAAGAGCAGCACTTCGGCGTCGAGGTCAAGGAAAAACTCAGGGAAGCCCACCCTGAAGTGGATACGCTCACCATGTCGGCAACTCCGATTCCCCGAACGCTGCAGTTCTCCATGCTCGGCGCACGCGATCTGTCGATCGTCACGACACCGCCGAAAAACCGTCAGCCGGTCGAAACAGTCATCTCGGATTACGACACCGCTGTCATCAAAGCGGCCATAGAAAGGGAAATACGGCGGGAAGGCCAGGTGTTTTTTCTGCAGAACCGGATCGGCAGCCTCGATGAGATGCAGAGCACCCTTCGCGAACTCGTTCCGTACGCAAGAATCGTATACGCTCACGGCCAGATGCCGTCCCGCGAACTTGAAAAGATCATGATGGACTTCATGCAGCAGGAGGTGGACGTGCTGATCTCCACCTCCATCATCGGCTCGGGTCTGGATATATCCAACGCAAACACCATCATCATCAACCGGGCGGACATGTTCGGCCTCTCCGACCTCTACCAGCTGCGGGGACGGGTAGGCCGGAGCGAACGCAAAGCATTCTGCTACATGATCGTTCCTCCTTTGCACACGCTCAAACGAGAAGCCGTTCAGAGACTCGCCGTCATTGAAAGCTTCACTGAACTAGGATCCGGTTTTACCGTAGCTCTGCGCGATCTCGATATCCGCGGAGCGGGAAATCTTCTTGGCGCGGAACAGTCGGGATTCATTCATGAACTCGGTTTCGACCTCTACCAGAAAATGCTCGAAGAAACCGTAGCAGAGCTGAAATCGACGCACTTCCGGGAACTGTTCGCCGAAGGGAGCGCGGCGCCTCTCAAGCAGGCCGTAACCTGCGATATCGTCTTCTTTTTCGATGCACTGATCCCCGACTATTACATCAGCGCGGTTCACGAACGCTTCGGGTTCTATGAAAAAATCTCTAAAGCCCGCAGCGAACGAGAACTCGAGTCTATCGGCACGGAACTCGGCGACCGATTCGGCAAGCTCCCCGAAGAGGTAACAAACATGCTGCACCTCTCGAAGCTGAAAATTATCGCCGCTTCGAACGGCATCGCAAAAATCGATCTGCAGCCCGAAACGTTTACCATTTTCCTACCGGATAACACTGAGGAAAACAACGAACACCTCGCATTTTTCCAGTCGCTTTTCTCCTCTGTGCAGAAACCATGGATGGCACCCTTCATGCCCGGATTTTCAATGGAAAAGAAAATGAAACTCCTGCTGCATCGCCCCCGACATATACCTGCCGTTCCAGGACAACTGCTTGCCGCCTACACGCAACTGCTCCTTCAGTTGAAGGAAGCTGCCGAACAACCCGATACGGCCGAAAACAACTGACATCGAAGAAGAACCGGAGTATCCCGAATTGTGGACTCCGGAGCGATCTCCCGCACAGACGCCTTGCATAGCGCGGCAACTTTTTACTGCCCGAATGAAGTTACATGAGTAAGATGCATCAAACTGAATAAGCATAAAACCATATAAGCAATGACTACCATTATAAATAACCGCACCTGTGAAGCAGCAACAGGCGAACGCCTTATAGACATAGCTCGCGAGAACCACAGCCACATTGGATATTTCTGCGGCGGAAACGGGATATGCCAGACCTGCTATGTTCAAGTGCTCGAAGGCGCCGAGTTCCTCTCGCCGCTCTCCGACACTGAAAAAGCAATGCTCTCTGATCGCCTTATCGAAGAAGGCACCAGAATGGCATGTCTTGCCACAGTCGAAAAACCTGGAACCGTCAAAATCCTCACTGCAGTGGAAGAGGTTAAACAGATGTTCGAAACAGCTCCATATGAGCTTCCTGCCTACTCAGCTAAAATGGGCTGGGAATCTCTGGTGAAGATGCCTGAAACCATTGCATTGCAGATACAGCGAACCGTCACCGGCCATTTCGATATTCTCCAGATTCTTTCGGATGTGGTTAAAGGTATCGGAGATGCCGTCGAACTCGCAATGGTTGCACTCTTCGGTACCAATAGTCATGATGAAGCCCACCTGACCCAACCGGACAGTACAACCCGGAAACGGCTTGCACAAGAAGGCATAGGCTCCCTTCTTGACGGATGCTGCAGGAAAGGAGCTGCAGACGTCGGGCCCAAAACGGCTAAGGATCATGAACCGGCATGCCGAAAAGAGAACGGAATTGCCGCCTGAAAATCAACGGCAGATAAAAGGCCCCGGCAACGGGGCCTTTTTCAATGAAACAAGAAGACGCACACTGATTGAAAAAAATCAGATAAGGCATGCCTTATCAGGAATTGTGCCGCATACAAAATGGTTATATTTTAAAACACATGATCTGTTCACCTGAAAACACCGGCAACAATGATCATTTATATTAACGACAAAGCATGCGAAGCCGAAACAGGCAGCCTTCTGCTTCATGCAGCGCAGCAAAACAATGCACATATCGGATGCATATGCGGGGGAAACGGCATCTGTCAGAGCTGTTTCGTCTATGTCAGGGAAGGCGCCGAACTGCTTTCGCCTCCAGGCGACGAAGAAAAAGCCTTCATCTCCGACAAACTGTTAAAGGAAGGCGGCAGACTTGCCTGCCAGACCGTCATCACCGGCGAGGGCACGATTAGGGTGCTCACTCGAGCTGAACACCTGAGAAGAATTGTTCTTGGGCTCAACGTTCCGGAATTCATCACCTATGCCCGGACGATCGGCTACAACGTAACCACCAAACTCCCAGGAGGAGCATCAAATGTGATTGCCCGTGTAAGAGACGGAAAACTCAATCCGGTGGAATCGATCGGAAAAATCGCAGGCAGTGTCGGCTATGGCGCAAATTTTGCGGTGCATACGGCCCTGGACACGCTGCCGGTGCTCCAGGCTCCATTCTCGTTTGTCTCAGGAGCACTGCAACCTCCGGTTTCACTGATATCAGGAGCACTGCAAGGAACCATCTCGCTCGTTTCAGGCGCATTGCAGGCACCCGTATCCTTCGTTTCGGGCGCATTGCAGACTCCGTTATCACTTGTTTCCATGGCAGCGAACGGCATCTTCAGTACGGCCAACGGCATCATCTGCTCGATATCGGGGGGCCGCATCAGTCTGCCGGGAACAAGTTGTTCGCCCGGCGACGGCGCAAAACCGAAACTTGTTGAAAACGTTACCATAACGGTCAGATAAATCGACAGCAACTCCCCTCGAAAGAGGGGAAGCCTGTATCAGGCATGTCAGCAGGAGGCCTTGGCACTACTTTCGGTCCAGACACCTCATAACATCTTGTAAAACGCACCTTGCATGGGATACGGTTGTGATATCGAGTTCGATCTCGGAGTCAAAACACTTGAACGATGGCTGATCAAGCCGGAAAAAACCATGAACATCTCCCTGGGAATTCCCAGGGAGAGAGCTCTGGATGAAAGACGGGTGGCAATATCTCCCGCAGGAGTACAGATCCTCGCCGAACATGGCGTCAGAGTACTCGTTGAAACAACCGCCGGACAATGCTGCAATTTTTCCGACACCGAGTATGCCGAAGCCGGTGCATTAATCGCCCCGTCTCCTGAAGAACTGTTCCGGCAGTCAAACGTTATCGTCAAGGTGCTCCCTCCCATGCCCGAAGAGCTTGGCCTGTTCTCGTCCGGCCAGATGCTTATCTCGGCACTCCATCTCGGCACGGTAAACCGCCACCTCATGAAAACCCTGCTTGAAAAGAACATCACCGCGCTCGGCTTCGAATTCATCGAAACCCGTGACGGAGAACTGCCCATCGTAAGGACGCTGAGCGAAATAGCGGGATCCCTTGCCATACAGACAGCAGCGAAATATCTTGAAACCGGATATGGCGGAAGCGGCATCCTGCTCGGCGGCATCGCCGGAGTTCCTCCGGCAAATGTGACGATCATCGGTGCGGGAACCGTAGGACTCTTCGCCGCCCAGGATGCACTCGGGCTTGGAGCCCAGGTGACGGTTATCGACAAGGAAATCAACCGCCTCAGAAGATTCGAGGCGTTCTTCAACCGTCACCTCGTCACGGCGATCGCCAACGACCACTATATCTCGCAACTGGCAAAAACATCCGACGTCATGATCGGAGCGTTAAGCCCGAAAAAGAAAATCATCAGACCGCTGGTCAGCGAACAGGTGGTTAAAACCATGAAACCCGGCTCTGTCATCATCGACGTCTCTATCGACCAGGGGTCATGCTTTGCAACGAGCCGCCATACTTCGCATACCAATCCGATCTACGTCAAGCACGGCGTCACCCACTACTGCGTGCCGAATATCCCCTCCGCAGTAGCGAAAACCGCCTCGTTCGCGCTCACCAATACCCTGCTGCCTTTCCTCCTCAAACTCACGGAGCATGAAACCGTATCAGACATCCTCTGGAAAAGCCACAGCCTGAGAAAAGGCACCTATCTCTTCAAAGGATACGTCACCAAGAAAATACTTGCCGAACTGACCGACTTTCCCTACCGTGAAATCGACATGCTGCTCGCCGCAAGCTGAAGGAAAAACCTGCACCAACCCATAACAGCGTTCCGGATGAGGGCCGCAGCACCACATCCGGCCCGAATCCCGGAGCAGGCTGGAAGCGCATGAATCAGAGGTAATCGAGAGGCTTTCCCATCCTGCGAGCCACCAGCGACGCGCACGACACCCCGGAATAGGTCACGGCGATAACGCCCTGTCCCGGAAACGTGCTGTCTCCGGTTGCGAAAAGATTGCTGACCGGCGTCCTGTTCTGCGGCTTCTGCAGAATGTTCTGGCCGGGCTTGAGAAGAGCACCGTAAGACCCTTTGTAACGGTTCAGATACCGCTCATGGGTCTGGGGAGTAGCAAGAATCTTCAGTTCCACAGCTTGTGCAAGTCCCGGCAGAATTTTTTCCGTTCGCGCTATGATCGAATCGGCAAACCGTTCCTTCGCCTCGCGATATGCCGCACTTCCCGGCTCATACTGCTCCCACAGGGCAGTCTCGGAGGTCACGAACGCATGCACTGCATGTTTGCCGGAAGGGGCCAGAGACGGGTCAAGGAGGGACGGAGCTGAAAAGTAAATGGTACCTCCCAGACTATCGAAGGTTTTCCAGTCATCAACGAGAATATGGTGCACATTGAACCCGCCAGGAATCACTCCGGCATCGACGCCGAGAAACAGCTGGAACCAGCTCGGAGCTCGAAGAAACCGGTCTTCCGGCACACGGTAACGCTTGTCGGCAATCAGCCGATTGAAGGTATCCCACACCGTGGCGTTGGTAATTACCGCCTCGGCACGAACAACCTCGCCGTCCGAGAGCCGAACGCCCGTTGCCGTTCCGTTTTCAACGACAATTTCAGTAACCTCGGTACGGTATCGCACACTGCCGCCGAACTTCCCGATCCCCTCGCACAACGCTTCGGGAATTCTGCCGGAACCACCCAGAGGATAGTTGATGCCACCGTGATGCCGGTCGGCAAGGCATATTCCCGCATTGACCAGCGGAGTTGATATCGCATCCTGAACGGCCCATGAATACGATTCGATATCGATGAACCGCAGCAGTTCTTCGTTGCTGATGTAACGGCGAGCCGTTTTTCCCATCGACCGAAAGGTTTTCAGGGCAAGCATGAAGGTCTTGACGGGAAATCGCCCTCCGACGGAAGCAAGATGAACCGCATCTTCGAGGGAGCCGGCAGGCAGCGAACTCAGAATATCGTAGACATCTTCCAGTTCCTGGTAAAAACGCATGATACCTTCCCTCTCCCGGGGAAAACGCATAACCAGAGAATCGAGAAACTGCTGACGGTCGTAAGATGCCGCCACAGAAAAACCGTTCGGCAGATGGTAGTGAATCTGAACCGGATCGGGAACGATCTCTACCGCAACACCGAGCTTACGGAATATCCGGGTATGCAGGTTCAGCGTACCGCTCCGGTCGTTATCGGAAAAACCATAAAAAACCGAAGCTCCGGCATCAAACGTATAACCGTTCCTCCGGAACGAAGCGCAGCTTCCCCCCGGAAAACCGTTTTTCTCAAAAACGACTGTCCGAATCCCTCTCTCCTGCAGGAGCGCAGCAGCAGTCAACCCGCCTATGCCCGCCCCGATCACTATAACATCTGTCTGTATGCTCATAACATTACTTCAGAAATATGAGATGCATTCTCGTTTACGTATTGCCGTCTTTACGATAAATGTTATAAATTAGTTATTTAACTCAGGAACGCCATGCCAGTTCATGGTTCAGGGAAATATCCCCGGTAAAGTATTAAAACCTGTTATGGATACTCACGAATCCTCAGAGAAAAAAAAACCGCGAAAGGGCAGGACTATACTGTCCAGGGAAGAGTTGAAAAAACAGCAGGAATTTCAGCAGGAAGCTGTTACTCACATCAACTCTCTCTATAACTACGCCCTGCATCTGACAATGAACCCTGACGACGCCGAAGATCTGGTGCAGGAAACCTATCTCAAGGCTTACAAATTCTTTAATTCTTTCGAACGGGGAACAAACTGCAAAGCCTGGCTGTTTAAAATCCTTAAAAATAATTATATCAACAGATTCCGCAAGAATTCACGCGAACCGGGCAAGGTTGATTATGATCTGATCAAGGATTTCTATCATTCCATCAAGGATGTAAGAAGCGATACCAGCGAAGCAGAGTCGGACTATTTCCACTCGCTCATGCACGAAGAGGTTTACCAGGCTCTGCAGTCATTACCGGAAGAGTTCAGGGAGGTCATACAGTTGTGCGATATAGAAGGGTTCACCTATGAGGAAATTGCAAACATGGTGGAAAGTCCAATAGGGACAGTGCGGTCAAGGCTTTATCGAGGAAGAAAACTGTTGCGGGGCCAACTTGAAACTTATGCCAGAAAATATGGTTTTAATACCGATTCAGAAGAGTAATACCTTTCACATACAGAGATCATTTGCCATGAACTGTAACAAAGCCCGAGTACTGATGAGCTGTGCTCTGGATTGCGAGCTTTCCGCCAGGGAAGAGGAGGAATTTCTGAAGCATCTTTCGGACTGTCCGGAATGTTCTGCAGAGTTCACCGAGGCGAAAAAGACCAAAATGATTATCAGAGAAAAAATCGTCCGGGTCAAAGCCCCTCAATCCCTTGTAGACTCCATACTCAAGCTCGGAACTCATGCAAGCCCCCAGGCAGAAGGCTCCCTCCTTTTCGATCAATTATAATCAATCGCTACCCAGGCCTGCCAATCAGGCTTTTTTTGGTTTGAATTGTATGAATTAATAGCTATATAGCTACGACTTACATTTAAACCGTCATACTGCAAGGGCAGGTATCAACAGACCTGCCCAACTAACTGGATTGTTATGGGTAAAACGATTACGATTTCCGAAGACGAAGTTAAGAAGTGGAATCTGAATATGCCTGACGAGATGCTTGAAGCCGTCTCTAACCGCTTCAAACTGCTGTCGGAACCCATGCGGCTGAAAATTCTGAGAGTTCTCTGCGAAAGGGAGCGCACGGTGCAGGAAATTGTCAACGAAGTCAGCGCAAGCCAGGCAAACATTTCCAAACACCTCGCCCTCATGCACGACAATGGCGTGGTCAACCGCCGAAAAGAAGGTCTGAAGTGTTATTACCGGATAGCCGACGACAGCATCATTTTCGCCTGCTATCTCATATCGAAAAGCGTCGTTGAAAACCTTCAGGACAGACTGAGCTGGATTCAGAAGGTCAATAACAATCTTACCGCCTGATTCTTTTTCCCCGCATTGAGCCCATTCCGCTCCGCGGTGAGGTGTTACGCCCGTTCGCAATTGCACCGCCTGCCACTCATGATCTTCAGTACCGCAAGTACAACCGGATCGGTACAGCAAATCACTTCCTCAGCCGATGACCTGCCAGCAGTTCCCTATCATCCTGATGTCCGCAGATGGACACCATAAAGACACACAACCTGACAATAATGCCGACATATGACATTTTGTCACCATTCTGCATACAAATATGACACACAGCGAGATCCATTCAGCGTAATCAAGCCGATAAACAGGTCTGGCACGCTATTTGTTGTTTAATAAGGGTGATAATAAATCCACTTGAAAAAACGAAAAGGCAAACAAAAAAAGAAAACAGATCTATGGAGGATACGACCATGCTTGTAAAATTAGCTAAAGATCCGCTCAGACTCTTCGACGATATCTGGTCCGGCGCACAGATGCCTGCATCGACAGCTCCTGCGTTCAAAGTGGACATTTCCGAAGACGAAGAAGGGTTTCATATAGATGCGGAACTTCCCGGACTGAC
This sequence comes from Chlorobium sp., assembly GCF_036528655.1. GTDB lineage: Bacteria > Bacteroidota > Chlorobiia > Chlorobiales > Chlorobiaceae > Chlorobium. The sequence continues at coordinate 212,968 of NZ_JAIGND010000030.1, read as the reverse complement.
GAAGGAACAGATAGCGCTGAATATTGAGGATGATGTACTGACCATCAAGGCCGAAAGAAAACAGGCATCAGAAGAGAACAAAAGGAATTTCCATCGGATAGAAAGAAGCTACGGCAGCTTCTCCAGAAGCTTCAACCTCGGAGAGATGATAGATCAGGAAAACATCAGTGCCGATTTCGATAACGGCATGCTGCATGTAACCCTGCCGAAAGCGCAGCCGGTGAGGAAAACCAAAGAAATATCTATCAGGTAATAACACCAGACCATCCGGCCGGCGACCACCAGGAAGCCGAGCCGGATAACTTTACAGACACACTCAAGAAAAGGAAGTAACACAATGGGAAAAATCATCGGTATTGACCTCGGAACCACCAACTCCTGTGTAGCCGTCATGCAGGGAACCCAGCCGACGGTTATCGAAAACTCCGAAGGCTACCGTACAACGCCCTCGATTGTTGCGGTAACCAAAACCGGGGACCGTCTTGTAGGCCAGGCAGCAAAGCGTCAGGCCATCACCAACCCTAAAAACACCGTCTCTTCAATAAAGCGTTTCATGGGACGCAAGTATGACGAGGTTCCGAACGAAAAAAAGCTTGCTCCATATGACGTCATAAACGAAAGCGGAGAAGCCCGCGTCAAAATCAACGATAAAATTTACTCACCGCAGGAAGTTTCGGCAATGATCCTGCAGAAAATGAAACAGACCGCAGAAGACTTTCTCGGCGAAAAGGTTACCGAAGCCGTCATTACGGTTCCTGCCTACTTCAACGACGCTCAGCGCCAGGCCACCAAGGATGCCGGAAGAATTGCCGGTCTGGATGTAAAGAGAATCATCAACGAACCGACTGCGGCGGCACTTGCCTACGGACTCGACAAGAAAAAGAACAATGAAAAAGTCGCGGTATTCGACCTTGGCGGCGGCACCTTCGACATCTCTATCCTTGAACTCGGAGATGGTGTCTTTGAGGTGAAGTCCACCGACGGCGATACGCACCTCGGCGGAGACGACTTCGACCAGAAAATCATAGACTATCTTGCCGAAGAGTTCAAAAAGCAGGAAGGCATTGACCTGAGAAACGACGCCATCGCCCTGCAACGCCTTAAGGAAGCCGGCGAAAAAGCCAAAGTCGAGCTCTCGTCGAGAACAGATACGGAAATCAACCTCCCCTTTATCACGGCAACCCAGGAAGGACCGAAACACCTGGTGATCAACCTCACCAGGGCGAAATTCGAGGCCATGTGTGAAGAGCTGTTCAGAAAAATGCTCGAACCGTGCCACCGCGCAGTGAAAAACTCGAAACTGGAAATGAAAGAAATCGACGAAGTCGTACTTGTGGGCGGGTCAACCCGCATTCCGAAAGTGCAGGCTCTTGTCAAGGAGTTTTTCGGCAAGGAACCGAACAGAAGCGTAAACCCTGACGAAGTGGTGGCAATCGGGGCCGCCATTCAGGGCGGCGTGCTCAAGGGTGACGTAACCGACGTGCTTCTGCTCGACGTCACGCCTCTTTCGCTCGGCATCGAAACGCTCGGCGGCGTAATGACAAGACTTATCGAAGCAAATACCACCGTACCAACCAGAAAGCAGGAGGTATTTTCTACGGCCGCCGACAGCCAGACATCGGTTGAAGTGCATGTGCTTCAGGGTGAACGTCCGATGGCATCCGACAACAAAACCCTCGGGCGCTTCCACCTCGGCGACATTCCGCCGGCACCGAGAGGAGTTCCGCAGATCGAGGTAACCTTCGACATCGACTCGAACGGCATTCTGAGCGTCTCGGCCAAAGATAAGGCTACGGGCAAGGAACAGAGCATCCGCATCGAATCCAGCGGAAAGCTCAGCGATGCCGAAATTGAAAAGATGAAACAGGACGCAAAGGAACACGCAGCCGAAGACGAAAAGAAAAAGGCTGAAATCGAAATCCGGAACACCGCTGACTCGCTGATCTTCAGTACCGAAAAACAGATGCAGGAACTCGGCGATAAAATTCCGGCCGATAAAAAACCGCGCCTCGAAGGCGCGCTCGAAAAGCTGAAAGAGGCATACAAAAACGGCACCGCCGAGTCTATCAGAACCGCTATCGAGGACCTCAACAGGGAGTGGAGCGATATCGCCTCCAACCTTTACCAGACCCCTGAAGCCGGTACACCGGGAGCATCCGGCCCTGCTCAGGGAGGCGACGCACAGAGCGGCAGAAAAGGCGGTGACGGAGAGGTTCAGAACGCAGAATACGAAGTCATCGACGGCAACGACAAGTAAACCTGCACCTGAAGCAAACAAAGTGAAAGGGCGACCTGAAAAGGTCGCCCTTTTGCAACCTCGACTCCACCTTATCCGGACACCCGGCCCGGAATTCAGCCCCCTGCAAGTACGGAGTCGACATAAAGGAATGAAATCCCCGGTTATGTTCAACCGTTACTTTATTACCTGCACCTGACAGCACCGATCGACGCTTCCTGCGCATTCAAAATCAACCTTTTTTCTTGCATAAAATGAACCATGACTTGTTTCAATCCAATCCGGATCCTAAATTCACGATCGTTAAGGAAAAGGAAGCATAGTGATCTTTATAAGGCGCCCGTCTATAAGTCACTTCATAGATGCGGATTTACAGGTGCCAGCCTGAAATCCGCATTTTCTTTTTTCTCAAATCCACATTCGGATAGTCAGGTAACAAATCAACGACGATTCGTAAAAGCATCCGCGAGCCAGGAGCTTGTTCTCTGAATGCATTCGGCCGGAATCCTTTTTTATTTGCCGATGTTTTACTAACTTGTAAGTTGTTGAAGGTACACACTGCTGTGTGTATTATTTGCCAATCCAAATCATGCGCAAACAATGCAACCTCAGCTCAGCCGGCCATTCACCTTAGATAACCAGGTACGCAAATCAGTTTCCGGTCCCTGGTCTGGTAACGCTGCTCATAAAGCGGAAAAGTATTTTATAACTTCAGCAAGGAGAGACCGGAACAATCGCCTTCAACTCGAAATTTCGCCCGCTACCGGACGCAGGAAACTCTCCCCGACCAAAGAGATGATCGACAAGATCATATCAGGGGAGATCGAGCTCTTTGTGCTGACCACGCAGCCGGATATCGCAATCGATCTCGCCCGGAAGGTGCTCGACAATGAGAACCGGTATGTCATCGACTTCGACAAGCGAGGTGTAAAATGGACCATGCGGGATATTCCTGTGTTCTACGATTCGCTTCACAGGCAGCTGTGCGTGGAAATCGATCGGCGCACCTATACGCTCGAAGAATTCTTCAAGTAAACCGGATTTTTCTTCAGCTGAAAAAGCCATGTATTCATTGTAATACATGGCTTTTTCTTTTTCAGATAAATGATCTGAAGAATGAACGACGACGTTCAGAAAAGCACGGGTTTTATCTGGTCTACCCAGGTCTGAACCCTTGAATGGGTCAGGTGATCCTGATTGTCGGCGTCAAGCGCAAGACCTACGAAGGAACCATGCACGACGGCTTTGGAAGAGGAGTATTCGTAGCCATCGACAGGCCAGCTTCCCGTCACCTTTGCGCCGCGTTCGATAAATTTCTCATAAAGAATTCCCATGGCGTCAAGATAATAATCGCCATAACTCAACTGATCGCCAAGTCCGAAAAACGCAACGGTTTTACCGCCGAAATCGATCGAATCGAGCTTGCCGTAGAAATTATACCAGTCATCCTGCAACTCTCCGGCACCCCATGTCGAAGCCCCTATGATCAAGGCGTCGTATTCCGCAAGCGTATCGCCAGACACATCCCTGATATTGTAGCTGTCAACGTAATCGTAACCGATGGCCTCTGCAATGAGTCCTGCTGCCTGTTCGGTATTGCCGGTCTCTGAACCCCAGAAAAGTCCGATTTTTTTCATGATGTCGATTTGTTTCATGTTACTTGAAAAGCAGATATTTTGTACCGCTACCGAAACCTCAAATCTGTCCAACAAGGGCAGGCAGTCCGAGCTCCTCGGAAACCGCATCGTTAATGGCCTTGCTGAACATCGGGAAATCTTCTTCAGGAACGATCAGCGAAACGATGCCGAGCATGATGATTAACGGCGATGACGATTTCTTTCCATCGCTGTTTCCTCCGGTCTCCTCCCAACGGTAGCACTCTTCCATAATCCGGAAAAGCGACTGCTTGTGCAGAACCACCATTGCATACCGATAGTGCAGATGAAATGCTCCGCAGGAGCATTTCTGAACCATGCACCGTGAATGACACCCTCTGTTTTTTCGCTCATGCGATTTCATACGTCCTCCCTCTGTCAAGATAATTTTATTAAGACTCATTATATATAAGATTCAGGCCACAAAAAAAACGGCATACGTGCCGTACCGCCGATTTATAGAGCGAACTATCCGCCAATCCAATGGTAGATATCCGATCGATGAGCGCTGCATTTTCCGCAGCAGGCATGCGAAAAGGAATCCGCAGCTTTTTTCTCGACCATTCCCTTTCTGATCCACTCATCGATCATGGTCTCTGCCATGACAGTATCGGAACCGAAATGCCTTGCAATATCGCCGATAGTGGCATGCCCCCTCTCCCGGAGAAACCCCCTTATATCAGACAGCGTCATATAAGCCTCCGTCGTTTTAATGAATGGAAGAGGCGGCATCCCGGAAGAAACCGCCGCATTCCGTTAGAATCATAACCGCTTACACAGAAGATTTCAGGTCATTATCGCGTCCACCTTTCAGATACATCAGACCTGTCGCTGCAAGGAAAAGAAGCAGCATGCCTGCGATCCATACCGACGAAGCAACGGGATTAACCGTAAATGTTGCAACCTGATAAACGATAACGGCAAAGAAATATGCCATTCCAGTCGTCCATGCACCTGCAAAAAGCGTCCAGCCGAGGTTGGTTTCGCGATAGACAGCTGCAATGGCGGCCGAACAGGGAAAATAGAGCAGAATAAAGACCAGATAGGCGAATGCCCCTGCCGTTCCGTCGAATAGCGAAATCATGGAACCGAATATGGACGTACTGACCTCCTGCTCTTCGGCTGCGGCTTCCTTATCCGATACATCGCCGATGGAAATACCAAGCGGATCGAGCAGCGTTTCCGTTATTGCGCCAAGATTATCAGGAATCGTAGCGACAGCTTCCGACATCGCACCGAAGAGACTGAACGCTCCCGCTTCTTGCGTATCGCTCTCCCCGGTCTCCGACATCTGCGCATAGAGATTGTCGAGCGTGCCGACAACCGCTTCCTTGGCGAAAATACCGGTAAAGAGACCGACAGCGGCAGGCCAGTTCTCTTCTGTAACGCCGAATGGCGCGAATGCCGGCGTTATAGCCTTACCGGTAACCGACAGCACCGAACGCTCGGTATCCTCATTACCGAACGATCCGTCGGTACCGAGAGAATTCATGAAACTCAGCACCATGATGACCGGCACAAGAACCCTTCCTGCTTTGAAAAGAAACGACTTCAGCCGCTCCCATACCCTGAAGACGATACCTTTCAATGTCGGCATATGGTAAGGCGGCATCTCCATGATAAACGGAGAAACGTCGCCCCTGAGCAGGGTATTTTTCAGTATGAATCCCGTCAGAACGGCAACGGCTATTCCCATAAGATAGAGCAGGAAAACAAGGTTCTGTCCTCCAACGGGAAAGAATGCCGCCGCGAAAAGCGCATAAACCGGAAGCCTTGCGCCGCAGGACATGAAGGGCACCATCATGACCGTCATGATCCGGTCGCGTTCGTCGTTCATGGTACGCGCAGACATGATAGCAGGCACCGAGCAGCCGAACCCTACAAGCATAGGAATGAATGCCTTGCCGGGCAGACCGATCGATCTCATGCCGCGATCCATGACATACGCGGCCCTTGCCATGTACCCGGAATCTTCAAGAATGGAGAGAAATATGAACATGAACCCGATGGGCGGAATAAAGGTAGCCATGGTCTGCAACGCTCCGCCGAATCCGCCGGCAAGAATGGTTACCAGCCACTCCGGAGACCCAAGTGAGGCAAGCATAAGTCCGAACCCATCAACAAAAAGCGCTCCTGCAGCAATATCGAAGAAATCGATGAAAGCTCCGCCGACATTGATGGTGAACAGAAACATCAGGTACATCACGAGAAGAAAAACCGGAATGCCCAGAAACCTGTTAAGCACGATCCGGTCTATACGGTCGCTGAATGTCGCCGATCTGTCGATCCTTCTTTTGATGGCGCTTCCGGTCAGATCGCCGATGAAACGGTAGTGCGTATCGGCAATGACGATATCCGCATCGTCCCCCAGTTGCCCGGCTACAGCTTCGCGACGGCGCCCCGCAAGTTCGCGCACGGAAACGTCGAGTTTTTCCTCAAGTCGCTCGTCGCCCTCCAGCAGCTTGAGCGACAGCCAGGCAGGATCGTATTTCAATACTCCGGCAGCAGAAGAAACCTCTTCCGACATTTCCTTTATAGCCTTGTCGAGCGGCTCCGGATATACAACACGATTGCCTGCCACACGCTTTTCAACAACCCCTGTCGCTATAGCCGCCTTCAACTCCTCAATCCCCTCATCCCTGGACGCGACGAGCGGCACGACACGCGTTCCAAGTCGTTCTGAAAGCTCCGAAACATCCGTTTCTATCCCTTTTTCAGCAGCAACATCGACCATATTGAGCGCAACCACCACTGGCACCTGCATTTCAAGAAGGCGGCTCGTCAGATAAAGGTTTCTGTCCGGATTCGAAGCATCGACGATATTGACGATCAGATCGGCTTCCCCGGACAAAATACAGTCCCGGGCAATCTCTTCATCCTGAGATAGCGCAGAAAGAGAATATATACCCGGCAGATCGACCAGCTCGAATCGCGTTCCCCTGTGAGTGTAATAACCGGTCTTCCTGTCTACCGTCACGCCGGGCCAGTTTCCGACCCTCTGAGTCAAACCGGTAAGCGCATTGAACAGGGTGGTCTTTCCGCAATTGGGATTACCCACTACCGCAACGACATAACCTTTTACCTTGACGCCATTCTTCTTCAGGGCCGCGCCAACCATTTCTTCAGCCTGCATCATCATCGCACCTCCTCCACAAGAATTCCTTCAACCTCATGTTTTCGCAGCGTAAGCCTGTAGTTTCTTACCTGCACCTCCATAGGATCGCCTAATGGCGCGACGCCCTCTACCCGGATAACCTCGCCTGCCAGCACCCCCATATCAAGAAGCCTTTTACGCAGAGCCGGCAAAGCAACCACCTTCAGCACCCTGCCCGACTGCCCTTTTTTCAGTTCCGATAAATTCATCACGATATTCTCCTTACTATTATTTCCATTGCGATTCGCTTGTCCACCGCCATTTTTCCATCCCTCACCTTTAACAGCAGCGGCACTCCCGGACTGTTCTGCACAACTTCTACTATCTGACCGGGGGAAAACCCCATCTCGGACAAACGGGCCGAGCGTCGCCGCCCCTCCCCATGGCGACCGGAGGCACAACCTGAATCCTCATGGAGTGCACTCTCGCCGCCATGGTGGCGAAAACCATTCCTCATGCCAACAATTTCAGCAGATTCGCCGCCTGCCAGCATCGCCAAAGGACACATCAAAACCTCCTCCTGGTTTATTAAAATCCCATTGCCAGCTGCAGCGTCACCATATCGCTCTTCTTCAGATCGTCGTTCTTCTGGTGAAGATACTCCAACGCCACCGTGGCATACTCTGCAAGATCATAAGCGAGCGTGGCGCCATACTGCTTTTCCACCCCGAAATCCTCGGCTCCCGCATAGCGCAGCGCCAAATGCAGAGGAAGAGGAAAATCGTAACCAACCTCAAAGTTGTAAGTCTTTGGCCTCAAGCCATCCATCAAGCCATCCGAAAACTTCTCTGCCGCAGACAGATACTCTGCGCGGAATTCGAAATCGCCGAATCCTGCAATGCCGTAGACACTGTAACCCGCAACAAAATCGGCTGTTTCGTCACCCAACGACTCCCAGGACTCCTGAAGGCCATCGGTATCGCCGATATTGCTGATATACGATGCACCAAGACCGTAACGGAACGATCCGTTCACCTCACCGGCAGCACCTATTGACGCAACGATAGTATTGATATCGTCCTTTCCTGTTTTCTGCACGTCGCCTTTGAGCACCGCTATCGATGCCGTTACCGGATCAGCCTCGTAACCGACTCTGAAGGTCGCATGATGCTTTGTTTCACCGAGTTCGAGCGTCAGCGGATCTGAAATCATCCCTGTCGCGAAATTGCCGAATGCCTGCGTCATCCGTCCGGCTTCCGCAAAAATCGGCGAATCCCCCTTTTTCATCCGTATATAGGCCTCATCCACAATCAGCTCGTCATCGCCATCTTCCTCGTACAGCAGCAAAGCATGTGCGCTGAGCCAGTCGGTAAGCTGTGCTTCGATACCCAGTTCGAATGTTGCCAGACTCAGGTCTGTCGCCTCTTCTTCGCTGTTATAAGCGGCTTCGACTTCGACAAGTCCGGAAAAACTCAAACCCTTTACAAACCCTTTCTTATCCGGCTCGTTTTCGGCGGCAAAAGAAGGGGCCGCAAGAAAGACTCCAAGACAGGCGAGAGAAATTGATCTGGTAATGGTATTCATGAGAGAAATGCTGTTGATAATTAGTAAATCAGAAGCTTCGCTTTTCAGCGAAACACGCGCAATCGTTAATTAATCAACAAATATATTGTTATTTAGATTAAATACAAATATAACCATAAAAAAAGAAAAACCCGGTATATCCGGGTTTTTCGATACTCTGCAGGCAAGACAGAAGGCTACTGCAGCTTCTTTTTTGCCTGTGCCGCTTCGGAAGAAGAAGGATAGACGTTCATCACGTCCCTGAACCTTGCTTTCGCATTGACCGTATCGCCAAGAAGTTCGAATGCGAGCGCCTGCTTATAGAGCGCCGAAGGCCGCTTGTTGCTCTTCGTATATCTGGCAATCACCGTCTGATATTCAAGCACGGCTTTCTCATACCACTTTTCGGCAAAATAACTTTCGGCAATATAGAATTGGGCGTCGTCCACGAGATCGGAAGAAGGATGGCTCTGCAGAAGAGAAACGAAACTCTCCCTTGCCGACGCATAACTTCCGCTTTCAAGTTTCTGAATTCCTTCTCCGAGCAGCGCAGCGGCTGTCCGGGCGACCGGCCCGGAAGAAACGCCCGAAGCGGCGGTAGCCTGGGATGCGGATTTCGAAGGGACCGAACCAAGCTGCTGCTCGAGCCTGGAAAGCCTTGTCTCTATGGCATCGAGCTTATGGACGATGAGAGAATCCTCAAGCCCGAGACGCCCGAATGTCTGTTTGTTCCTGTAGGCCATCTCATCGACATTGCCCTTAAGCTGCGCAACCTCGTCGCGAACAAGCTGCACATCTGAATAAGATGCCGCCGACTGGCTTCTTACGGTTTCGGTATCGGTTTTAAGCCGCTTGACGTCATCTGCCACAACAACAAGTTCCGATTTGGACGCACACGCGTTAAGAACAAGCAATGGGCATAAAAACACAACCGCGCTCCTGATATGCATAAGCACTGACCTGGTTTTATTCATTATCAACTGCCGGTGTCTTCCGGTAAATCCTTTATCGTCATCTTATTTTACAACAAAATGGGCTCTTCTGTTTTTCGCCCAGGCATCTTCGTTCTGACCCTTGTCGAAAGGACGTTCCTCTCCAAAGGTCACTGCTTCAAGGCGCGAGGAGGATACTCCAAGCCTTACAAGATACTCTTTGGCGGTTACCGCCCGTCTTTCTCCCAACGCAATATTGTATTCCGATGTTCCCCTGTCGTCACAATGGCCTTCTATCAGCACCGATCTGCCCGGATTGCTTTTCATCCATGCAGCGTTCTGAGCAAGCCTGTCCTGAGCTTCCTGAGCAAGCATCGAGCTGTCGAAATCGAAAAAAACATCCCCTATAGGGCCGGTCTGATACTCGTCAAATCCATATCCCCTTCCGGTCTGCGATCCTGAACCAGCAATCCCGCCCTGCTGCAGTTGCGATGCATCTGTGCCTGCGTCAGGTGAGGTCGCGACGTTCTTCGACGAACAACCCGCACTCGCTATCATCATGACGACAATCAATCCTCTGATTCTGGTATTCATGGCAGCATGGTATTAAATCGTGAAAAAAAAGGGCAGACATCACTGCCTGCCCGGTGTTCATATAAAGCAAGCAGTCTGCTTAACGGCCCTGACCGACGAAATGAGCCCTTCTGTTCTGCTGCCATGCCGCCTCGTCATGACCGAGAGCGAACGGACGCTCTTCACCGTAGCTGACAGTCTGCATTTTTGCGGGATCAGCACCGATGTTGATCATGTAGTCCTTGGCTGCATTGGCACGGCGCTCGCCGAGAGCCATGTTGTATTCGTTGGTTCCTCTTTCATCGCAGTGGCCTTCGATGATCAGAGTACCTGCGGGATTCTGTTTCATCCAGTCGAAGTTCTTCTGCAGCTGCTGTACAGCCTCTGCACGAAGCTCGGACTTGTCGAAATCGAAGAAAATATCTCCAAGCTCAACCTGCGGCGGCGGAGGCGGCGGCGGAGGTGGTGCGACTACAACGTCTTTTTCGCAGCAGCAGGCACCGAGAAGCAGCATGCCTGGAATGAACATGCTTCTGAGTAGTGGTTTTACGGATCTCATGTTTCCCCCTTTTTAAGGTTATTACAAAAACATATACTAACGGAACAAAGACCAGGAAGGCTGCATCTGCTCGCCTTCCATCTGTAATAAACGCCTCTGGTTTTCTCCATTCGAACCCATTACATATAATCTTTTGCCTCCCTGACGATTTGAGGTGAAGACAATCATGCTGCCGTCAGGAGACCAGGAGGGCGATTCGTTCTCACGAGCGCCACTGGTAAGGCGTTTCAAACCGGAACCATCGGCATTTATAACAAATATATTGATTTCCCCGCTTTTTTCCCATGTCGTATAGGCAATTTTATCTCCGCCGGGCGACCATGATGGCTGGGTATTGTATCGACCGCTGTATGTGAGCCGTTTGACGGCACCCGTCTGCATATCCTGAATAAAAATCTGAGGCAGACCGTTTCTTGCCGAAACGAAAGCCATACGGGTACCGTCCGGCGAAAACGTCGGAGATACGTCGATGCCCCGACTGTTGGTGATGCGCCTTGTAATGCTTCCGTCCGGACGGACAAGGTATATCTCCTGATCGCCTTCGAACGAGAGGGTCGTTGCCACCTCAGCCGCGTTACGCCACCCGGGATCGACGCTGACGCCGTTTTTGACGACCGATGCTATCGTATTGTCGGCAAGATTTTTCACATAAAGGGTGGGACGCCCGGATGTATATGATGTGTAAGCAAGATAGCGGCCATCAGGTGAAAAAACAGGAGTAAGGGATATCGAACGGAAATTGGTCAGCTGCTGCACCCCCTGACCATCGAAATCACACTGGTAAATCTCCTTGTTTCCGGTTATGCTTGAGACAAAAACGATTTTACTTCCGAAATACGACTTATTGCCCGTCAGCATCTCTATCAGATCTGCACAGAAAGCGTGACCCATCGATCGAAGCTCCGCCTCCGAACCCGTATAGCTTTTCTTCAAAAGCAGTTTTGAGCCGAACGTATCATAAACTTCCATATCGAGATGCACCTTGCCGCTTTTCTTTGAAACGCTGCCGCCGGCATAGACCTCGGAACCCACTGAACTGAGAGCGCTGAAATTGACAGCTTTATCCTTACCTTCGGCCCTGATATTCGAAGGTGGTGGCAGAATCGAGAAAAGATCGGAAAAAACCAGTCCGTCTTTAACAATTGCATCGAGGCTCCGGGCCCAAGCGGATTCCGTTTTCCCTTTTGCGGATGTGCGGTCAAGCACAATGGCTATTTTTCCGGTGCCCTGCTTGCGTATAGCGATATATTCGCCCTGTTCGACGGCAATCGAAGCAGGAGGATTCAGAAATATGCCGGCAAGAAGCAGAAGCGCGGCTGAGATGATAACTCTCGACAACCTGTTCATTGTTCCAAATCTGATCATAAAAAAACTTTTATCCCTGATAAGCAATACTACCGATTATCCTTGTCATTGCAAAGTGTCATCCCGATCACCCACCGGTTGGGGAAAACTTGACGGCCGAGCATAAAAAAAGACAAACCCCCGTCACGTAAATATGTAACAATATAAAGATAAAACCATACACAGAAAACACTGACTTCAAATCGAAACGGCTCGACAAGCTACATATCGATCCCTTCCGGAGTGAAAACAAAGCCTATCGACTTCCCGCCAGTACCGTTTTCACGGGGAAGTGGCGGCAACGGGGACGATTTTTCAAGGGCCCTCTTCACCGAATTGTTCAGGTATGCGCTCGGAGAACTTTTAACGTAGCGGATATCCCTGATAGTACCGTCAGGCAGCACGAAAATATGCACATAGACCTCCATGCCGTAATTGCTCTGCAGCATTTGAGAGAACTCCCAGTTCTTCTGGATTATCGCAGCCACCCTTACCGTATAGGGATCAGCCTTGCCACCGCCGCCGCCTCCGGGTCCACCGGAGCCGGTGCCGGGCTTTCCGGCACCCCCGCCGGCACCATTGGCATTGCCTCCTGCCCCGCCCTGCCGGGCAACCTTTTCCTGCAGCTTTTCCAGAGCGTTGCCAAGACTCTTTTGTTTCTGCTGTTCGGCGCTGCGGCTCTCGACGGACTGTCTGAGCTTGTCAAGCGCCTTTCCGAGATTCTCCGTTTTTTTCGGAGACTCAGGAATCTCTTTCCTCACAGCGGCAGGCTGTTTCCCGACCGGCATTTCCGGCGCCTTCGGTTTTTCCGGTTCCGGGGGCGCTGCCTCAAGCCTGATCCCTTCCGGCTCCGATTCCGGAAAAGCGCCTGCCGGCTCCCCGCCTTCCGGTTGCGGAGCCCCGCCGGGAACCGCAGCGGGCAGGGGCGAACCGCCTGACCCCGGAAGCGTTACGAGGCTGACACTCACAACGTTTCTGATCGGTTCCTTCTTTCCGGCAAAATGCTGCCATGCAAAAGCCGAAAGAAGAAGCATGATGTGCATGCCCGCCACTGCGGCAAGCCAGAACGAAAACCGCTGTCTCTCTATGGCGACTTCACGTCGATTCATAGTACCGGACTACCTTTGCCGTTCCGTCCGAACCGGAGATGGTTCGGTTACCATGCCGATTTTCCCGATGCCGGCATCCCTTATCTGAGCCATGACATCCATTACAATGCCGTAAGGCAGGGATTTGTCGGCTTTAAGAAAAACTTCTCCCGTCTGACGCACGTCGAGTATTGCCGGAAGACGCTCCCTGACTTCCGAGGCATCGAGCTGGTACTGATTGATAAAAACCTGACGGTTTCCGTCTATACTGATAATGAGCGCTTTTGCATCGACATCCATGTTTTCATGCGTTGTCTGCGGCGTATCAACTTTCACTCCATGGGTCATCATCGGGGCCGTTACCATGAAAATAATGAGCAGCACAAGCATGACATCGACAAACGGCGTTACGTTTATCTCGCTCATCAGACCTTTCTTTCCGGAAGTCATCATGCGTTCCGCGAGTTATCGGTTTGCTCCATGCAGGCTGCCGCGAATTCGCCGGAAAAGTCATCGAGGTCGCGTTCGATAGTACCGATCTGCTGGATAAAATAGTTATATCCCATGACTGCAGGAATTGCTGCGGCCAGTCCTGCAGCGGTCGCAATGAGCGCTTCGGAAATACCCGGTGCAACTGAGGCAAGAGATGCCGACTGAGTCAGTCCGATCGTATGAAACGAGTTCATGATACCCCAAACCGTACCGAAAAGTCCGATAAAGGGGGCCGTATTGCCGACGGTGGCCAGAAAAGGCACCAGACGAGACAGTCGCTTGCTTTCGGCATTAGCCTCTCTTTTGATCGCGCGTCTTATGCGATCGGCTGAAACTGAAGTCTCGCCGCTCTTACCGGCTGCCCGGTATTCCAGATAACCGGATCGGAACACCCGGGCAAGAGAACCGTTGCGGTATTTTTCGCTCTCGGCAAAAACCCGGTCAATACTGGAAACTTCAAAAAAGCATTCAAGAAATTCGTCGGATTCCTGTTTGGATTTTCTTACCGTGTTGAACTTGTACGCTATTATTGCCCATGAAATCACGGAAAACGAGAGAAGCAGGAAGAGGACAAAAAGGACTAACGGTCCCGAATCAGATATCAGCGAGAACAGCCCTGATGAAGAATCGTTCATGACGGTACAAACAGAAAAATGATTAAAAGATATTGAGATTTCCGATAACGATGTATGCCAGTGCCGACCCGGATACCGCGCAAAGCGTATTGACCATATCGTTATTCACAAAAGCAACTCCCTTGAGCAGACGGTTCTCGACAAGTGTTCCGTCGGGAGCAAAGCTGTGTGTCCGTTCGGTAACCTTTTCACGTATCGGATCATAGTACTGCGCCTGAACAGTCGCTCCGAAAAAGCTGTCCACAAGGCTTGCGACCAGCCCCGAAACCCCGATAAGCAGCATCGACTGCACAACACCGAACTGATAGAGCCATCCTGCATTAACCATTAATGCGCTCGCACATATGAAAAGTGAGCCGATAAAAGCACCGGAAGTACCAGGAACCGATACACCACCCGATGTTCCAACAGGTACCTCCCTGAGCGATGTTATCAGCCAGGCCTTGGGGTTTGGCCACATGGTTCCTATCTCGGTCGCCCAGGTATCCGCCTGTACTGCGGCCAGCGTTCCCAGGTATGCGAAAAACACGGCCGGATCATTGGTAAGAGAAAAAACCACCATAAGAATCCATGCAATTCCGCCGTTGGCATATACCTGGCCTGCATCCCTCTGGGATCCCTTTTCAAACACAAGATCGAATTTCGCCTTACGCTTCTTGCCAAGTTTCGAAAGTACCGAAGATAGCAGATAAAAAGTTAACATAGGAACCGTCCAGGTAATTCCGCCGATACCGAAAATAGTGGTTCCGAGAAGAAACGTCGCGACGGCACCGCTGTTGTTGAGGAATTTCACCCTGATGGAAAAAAGCGCAAGCAGCAGGGCAAAAAAACCGCCGAGCAGAAAGTTCTCAAGCAGAACGGTATGATTGACATCGAGAACGTACAGCGCATAGGCAACGGAAAAAGGAATGAAAAGATTGTCAAGCCCATAGGAGAGCAGCGCCTCGACCGCCGTTGCAACAAGAGCGAGAAAAAGCGCGAACAGCACGATCATCCACAATGGCCGGTCAGCGATCGAGCCGGAAATTTCCGGCCGGAAAAAGCCGAGGCACAAGAGAATGAGCATAAAGGAAATCCCGAACATGACGAATGACCCTTCCAGTGTTTTCGGGCTTTTAGTCAGATGTTCTATATGACGGCGGCCGGCGGTGCTGCCGACAATCGCGGCAAGCGAATCGCCCACGCCCATAACGAGCATTGCTGTCTGCAGAATCCATTTGTGGGATTCCCACAGCAGCAGCGAGAGAATGAGAAACGCAAGCGGAAAAAGCATCGAACCGTAGGTATTGACGCCTTTGGACCCCTCGGGCTCTATGGTTTCCTTATGCAGGGCTCGCAACCGGCCCGTCAGAGTATTATAGCCGTTGAACACGACGAACAGAAACGCCGCGACTACAGGATAGAAATTCGATTCGAAATAGTCCGGGACGAAAAACACGACAATACCCATGCCGAGATGAATGATCTTGCGAACGGCAAAAGCATTGACGCTGAACTTCCTGACAAGCAGTTCGCCCAGAATCACGAACAAGAGCGAAAGCGTGATTGTCAGAAAAAAAGCAGGAAGGTCCTGGGCTTGTGGCGGCTGAAGATGCAGCATAATACCAATTCTTTGATTTCGTTGCTGAAAAAAGCAGATCCGGAACGATTACCGCAAAAAGTGCATTCGTTCATTTTTACACTAAGAAAACTACAAATAAATAGAAAATCCGAAGGCGCTTTTATCCTTTTTTTTACAGTTTGTTTTAATTGGCTCCAATATGTAAATTAAGCCCTGTTTTTAAATTTTGTTCGTTTATAAAGCGCACCGCAACCGACAAACCCTGTATTGACCGAGTTACATGCAAGGAACAGGAACACATAGCCGCTCAGCACATACAGGATCCATAAGTTCCCTGGAAAACAGCGTCAATGCGGTTCGCATGCGCATCATCCTCAGCACCAGGATCGGAAAGTCGGTATCTGTACTTCCCGTACAGGTAATCATTTCTGTAATCTGAACAGAAAGCCGGTCCCAAGTCCATTTTTTCCTTCTCAGACAATAAGCAAATCTGATGGCTTCGGGGACGGCAGGCCCAGGGGTTGTCTTGTTAATTGTCAACATTGTCATCATGAGATCTGATACGGTAAAAACAGGATTCGAAAAAGCGCCTCACCGCAGCCTTCTCAAGGCTACCGGAGCAATCGCATCCAACAGCGATTTCAGAAAGCCGTTCATCGGCATCTGCAACTCGTTCAACGAGCTCATTCCCGGCCATGCGCATCTGCAGGAACTGGGAAGAATCGCCAGGGAAGAAGTTCGAAAGGCCGGCGGAGTGCCATTCGAGTTCAACACCATCGGTGTCTGCGACGGCATCGCCATGGGCCATATCGGCATGCGATACTCGCTCGCAAGCCGTGAAATCATTGCCGACAGCGTCGAAACCGTAGCCGAAGCGCACAGACTCGACGGGCTTGTCTGCATACCTAACTGCGACAAGATAACGCCGGGCATGATGATGGCCGCTCTGCGCATCAACATCCCGGTAATCTTCGTTTCCGGCGGCCCCATGAGAGCCGGCCATACACCTTCCGGTAAAACGGTTGACCTGATTTCGGTATTCGAAGCGGTCGGCCAGTGCAGCACCGGAGAGATAACCGAATCCGAGCTTGAAACAATCCAGGACAGCGCATGCCCCGGATGCGGCTCCTGCTCCGGAATGTTCACGGCCAATTCAATGAACTGCCTCTCCGAAGCCCTGGGCATGGCCCTTCCGGGAAACGGTACGATACTCGCTGACGATCCGCGCCGCAGAGAACTGGTCAGGGAGGCTTCGCGCAGGATCATCGACCTGGTAGACCGCAATGTCAGGCCAAGAGACATCCTCACCCGAAAATCGCTGCTTAACGCTTTTTCCCTCGATTTTGCAATGGGAGGAAGCACCAACACGATCCTGCACACGCTGGCCATTGCCAACGAAGCGGAACTGGATTTCGACTTTTCGGAACTGAACGGACTTTCCGCAAGGACACCCTACATCTGCAAGGTGAGCCCGGCAACCATGGAAGTGCACATCGAAGACGTCGACCGCGCAGGAGGCGTTTCGGCTATTCTGAAAGAGCTCAGCTCGATAGAGGGTCTGCTTGACCTCTCGGTGCCGACGGTAACGGGAAAAACCCTCGGTGAGAATATAGCCGACGCCGGGGTGCTCGACCGGAACGTCATCCGGAGCGTCGAGGACCCTTATTCCGCAACAGGAGGACTTGCCGTGCTGTACGGCAATCTCGCGCCGCAGGGCGCCGTCATCAAAACCGGCGCAGTCGCCCCTGAAATGATGCGTCATACCGGCCCCGCCAGAGTATATGATTCACAGGACGATGCGCTGAAAGGCATTATGGAGGGCGATATCGTTGCAGGTGATGTCGTGGTCATCCGATACGAAGGACCGAAAGGCGGACCCGGCATGCCCGAGATGCTCTCGCCCACCAGCGCGATCATGGGGCGCGGACTCGGCAGTTCGGTGGCGCTCATTACCGACGGACGGTTTTCCGGAGGGTCGAGGGGGGCCTGCATCGGACATGTCTCTCCGGAAGCCGCAGAGAATGGACCGATAGCCGCCCTGAGGAACGGCGACATGATCACCATTGATATACCGAACCGATCGATCAGCATGGACCTGCCCGACAGCACCGTACAGGAACGGCTTAAGGCGCTCACGCCGTTCGAGCCGAAAATCAAAAAAGGGTACCTTGCCCGCTACTCGCAGCTCGTCACATCGGCAAGCACCGGAGCGATCATGAAAAGCCCTGTTTTCTGCGAAACCAAATAATACCAGATCATGCATGCACCAGGACAGAAACTGAACGGTTCCGAAATATTCTTCGAGTGTCTGAGACGTGAAAAGGTCGAATACATTTTCGGCTACCCCGGCGGAGCGCTTCTGAAAGTTTACGAAACGCTCTACGACATCAAGGATATCCGGCATATCCTTGTCCGTCACGAACAGGGAGCCACGCACATGGCCGAAGGCTATGCAAGGGCTACCGGCAAACCGGGCGTCGTGCTTGTCACCTCCGGACCGGGAGCCACCAACACCGTCACAGGAATAACCAACGCCTATATGGACTCTTCTCCGATGGTGGTCTTCACCGGTCAGGTACCGAGTTCCCTTATCGGCAACGACGCATTTCAGGAAGCCGATATCGTCGGCATAACCCGGCCTATCACCAAGCACAACTTCCTGGTCAAGGACGTCAGGGAGCTGGCCTCTACCATCCGCAAGGCATTCTACCTTGCCACGAACGGCAGACCCGGTCCGGTTCTGGTCGATATGCCGAAAGATGTCCTGAACGCCCAGTGCGCTTTCGAATGGCCGGAAAGCGTCGATATCAGAGGATTCAAACCGACCATCAGGTGTCATCAGAACCAGATCGAGAAAGCCGCGCACAAAATAGCAAAAGCAAAAAAACCTCTGCTCTACATCGGGGGAGGAGTCATTTCGTCCGAAGCTTCCGAAGAGCTTCGCCGGCTCGCCGTCGAACAGAACATTCCGGTCACCATGACGCTGCAGGGACTTGGTGCATTTCCCGGCGACCATCCGCTCTCCATGGGCATGCTCGGCATGCACGGCACCTACTGGGCGAACCAGGCCGTCAATAACTGCGACCTTCTCGTAGCCGTCGGTGCGAGGTTCGATGACCGGGTAACAGGCAAAACGGATACCTTTGCCACCCAGGCATACATCATCCATAACGATATCGACCCGACAAATGTCGACAAGAACATCAAGGTCGACCTTCCCGTGGTCGGCGACGCCAGGGATTTCCTCACCGGACTGCTCCGTGAGATGCCGAAACACACCGAAGACCGTTCCGGATGGCTCGCGCAGATCCGCGTCTGGCAGGACGATTGTCCATTGACCTACACGATCGAGAGCGATTCGCTGAAAACCGAATACGTGATCGACGAAGTCAGCCGTCAAACGGAAGGAAACGCCGTTGTGACGACCGACGTTGGACAGCACCAGATGTGGACGACCCAGTACTACAGGTTCAGAAAACCCCGATCGATCATCACCAGCGGCGGCCTCGGCACCATGGGCTACGGACTTCCGGCGGCAATCGGGGCGGCATTCGGAGTGACCGACCGGCCCGTCGTGCTTTTCTGCGGCGACGGAGGTTTTATGATGAACGTGCAGGAGATGGTGACGGCCGTACACTACCGAATACCGGTCAAGATTTTCCTTATCAACAACAGCTTTCTCGGCATGGTGCGTCAGTGGCAGGAACTTTTCCACCAGGAAAAGTACTCGTTCACCGACCTCGCCGAAAGTAACCCGGATTTCGTGAAAGTTGCCGAAGCGTTCGGCTGCCGGGCAATGCGTGCAGAAAATCCGGAAGAGGCAAAGCTGGCCATCACTGAAGCGCTCGCATACAACGACGGCCCGATACTGGTCGATTTCAGGGTCATCAAAAAAGATATGGTATTCCCTATGGTCCCGGCAGGCGGATCGATTTCCGACATGCTGCTGAAGAGACTGAACCCGAAAACAATGGTTTGAAACGCACCATGAAACACATCATATCCGTTCTGGTCGAAAACAAGTTCGGCACACTGAACCGTGTCGCCGCGATGTTCAGTGCCCGGGGCTTCAACCTCGAAAGCATCTCCATAGGCGAAACCGAAGACACCGAAATTTCACGCATGACCATCGTCACAAGAGGTGACGACCAGATCATCAGCCAGGTGCTCAAGCAACTCAACCGGCTGATCGATACCATCAAGGTAACCGACCTGACGAAACAGCCTCATGTCGAGCGCGAACTGCTGCTTATGACCCTGAAACTCAGCAGAGCCACCCAGCATGAGATTTTCGGTCTCATCAATGTTTTTAAGGGAAAAGTCGTGGATATAAAACAAAAATCCATTACTATTGAGGTCATCGGTTCTCCGGACAAGATCAATACAACCATTGATATTTTCAGGCCGTACGGCATAAAGGAGCTTGCCCGCTCCGGAGCTGTAGCCATCCACCGGGGTGAATCCTGAACAATTTTTATTACATACACAAAATTCAAACATATCAGAAGAATGAACGCTTATTATGAGCAGGATGCCGATCTCGGTTATCTGCAGGGAAAAAATATCGCCATACTCGGTTACGGCAGCCAGGGCCATGCGCACGCCCTGAATCTCAAGGAGAGCGGAATGAATGTCTGCGTGGGTCTCCGCCCCGACAGTTCATCCTGCGACCGTGCCCGCGAAGCAGGCCTGCAGGTCAACACCGTGGCCGATGCCGTGAAATGGGCAGATATCGTCATGGTGCTCCTGCCCGATCAGTACCAGAAAGCGATCTATGAAAGCGAAATCGCGCCGAACCTGCAGCCGGGCAATACCCTGGCCTTTGCCCACGGATTCAATATCCATTACAATCAGATCGTGCCTGATGCGTCGATAAATGTCATCATGATCGCACCGAAAAGCCCCGGCCACCTTGTTCGTCGCACCTATACCGAGGGTAACGGCGTACCGTGCCTCATCGCCGTGCATCACGATGCCACAGGCGAAGCGCGCCAGATCGCCCTTGCCTGGGCAAAAGGCATCGGCGGCACTAAAGCCGGCGTCATCGAAACCACGTTCAAAAACGAAACCGAAACCGACCTCTTCGGCGAACAGGCCGTGCTTTGCGGCGGTTCGGCGGAACTCATCAAGGCAGGATTCGAAACCCTTGTCGAAGCCGGATACCCGGAAGAGCTGGCCTATTTCGAGTGCATGCACGAACTGAAACTTATCGTCGATCTCTATTATGAAGGCGGCCTTTCGAGGATGAACTTCTCGGTCAGCGATACCGCAGAGTACGGCGGCATGACCCGCGGTCCGCGCCTCATCACGCCTGCAGTGAAAGCCGAGATGAAAAAGATTCTCGAAGAGGTGCAGGACGGACGTTTTGCCAAAGAGTTCATCGACGAGTGCAACGGCGGCTACAAAAACCTCCGGAGACTCAGGGCGGAAAACAGCGGCCACGCCATCGAAAAAGTCGGCGCGAAACTTCGCGACATGATGAGCTGGCTGATCAGGAAATAACGCAGCAGGAAAACAGCATGTATAAAATAGTATCCATACCGGGTGACGGCATCGGCCCGGAAGTTGTATCCGGAGCTGTAGCCGTCATGAACAGGCTCGCGGAGAAACACGGCTTTACCCTCGGCATAGAAGAATACCCTTTCGGAGGAGCTTCTTACGACCTGCACGGCGAAATGCTGACGGACGCAACTCTCGAAGCCTGCAGAAACTGCGACGCCGTGCTTCTCGGAGCGGTCGGCGGCCCCAGGTGGGAAAACCTGCCGCACGAACACAAACCCGAAGCCGCGCTGCTGAAAATCCGCAAGGAACTCGGCCTTTTCGCAAACCTGAGACCGGCTAAGGTCTACGACGCGCTTGTCGAGGCATCCTCTCTCAAGGCCGATATTGTAGGAGGAACCGACTTCATCGTCTTCAGGGAGCTCACCGGCGGTATATATTTCGGTCAGCCGAGGGGCTATGACGAGAACAAGGGATGGAACACCATGGTTTACGAACGCTACGAAGTCGAACGTATCGCCCGCCTTGCGTTCGAAGCCGCCCGGAAACGCGGCGGAAAAGTAACCTCTATAGACAAGGCCAATGTGCTCGAAGTTTCGCAGCTCTGGAGAAACGTGGTGCATGAAGTCCATAGGGATTTCCCCGATATAGAGCTTGCCGACATGTATGTCGATAACGCCGCAATGCAGATCGTGCGTAACCCGAAACAGTTCGACGTCATCGTAACCGGCAACCTGTTCGGAGACATCCTCAGCGATATCGCCGGCATGATCACCGGAAGTCTCGGCATGCTGCCTTCGGCAAGCATCGGCAAGAGCCACGCTCTGTATGAGCCGATCCACGGAAGCGCGCCGGATATCGCCGGTCAGAACAAGGCAAACCCGATAGCCACGATCGCATCGGTTGCCATGATGTTCGAACACAGCTTCTGCATGCCGGACGTCGCCGACGAAATCTACAGAGCCATTGAAGCGTCTCTTGCCGAAGGACTGCGGACCGCCGACATCGCCGCCGCCGGCCAGAAACCGGTTTCGACAACTGAGATGACCGCATCCATCGTAAAAAATCTCGGCTGACGAAACACACATACAACCCAACAATAACGAGAACAGAGGGTTAACGATACCATGGCACAAACCATAACCCAGAAAATCCTTTCCCGGGCCGCAAACCGTAAATTCGTCGATGCCGGCGAAAACGTATGGCTCAATGTCGATATCCTGCTCACCCATGACGTCTGCGGGCCGCCGACATTCGATATTTTCAGACAGGAGTTCGGTCCCGACGCCAAAGTATGGGATCCGGAAAAAGTGGTCGTCCTGCCCGATCACTACATCTTTACCGCCAACGAGCACGCGCACCGCAATATCGATCTGCTTCGTCAGTTCGCGGCCCAGCAGGGACTCCCCAACTACTACGATGTAGGCACCGACCGTTACAAAGGGGTCTGCCACGTGGCTCTTGCCGAAGAGGGCTTCAATATTCCCGGCACCGTGCTTTTCGGAACCGACTCGCACACCTGCACATCCGGAGCTTTCGGCATGTTCGGCACCGGTATCGGCAACACCGATGCGGCATTCATCCTCGGCACAGGCAAGCTCTGGGAAAAGGTGCCGGAATCCATGAAGTTCACCTTCGAGGGCGAGATGCCGGAATACCTCTCTGCGAAGGACCTCATCCTGCAGATTCTCGGCGACATCGGTACCGATGGAGCGACATACCGGGCTATGGAGTTCGACGGCGAAGCGGTTTACTCGCTGCCTGTCGAAGAGCGCATGACGCTCACCAACATGGCTATAGAAGCCGGCGGCATGAACGGCATCATCGCCGCCGATGCCGTAACCGAAGCTTATGTGAAAGCTCACAGCAGCAAACCTTACGAAATATTCCATAGCGACCCGGACGCCCCATACCACAGCATCCGCCGCTACAACGTAAAAGAGATGGAACCGGTCGTAGCACAGCCGCACAGCCCGGATAACCGTGCCACGGTAAGAAGCGTTCAGGGGACGAAGATCACCAAATCGTATATCGGATCCTGCACAGGCGGAAAACTTACCGATTTCATGCTCGCAGCAAAGATACTCAAAGGCAGACAGGCCGCGGTACCGACCAATATTGTACCGGCAACCGTGAAAGTTGCTCGTGATCTCGAAATCGAAACATATGAAGGCGTAACGCTGAAAAAGATTTTCGAGGATGCAGGCTGCAGCATCGCCCTGCCTTCCTGTGCAGCCTGCCTCGGCGGCCCTGCAGATACGGTAGGACGATCGGTGGATTTCGACGTCGTGGTCTCGACCACGAACCGCAACTTCCCCGGGCGCATGGGAAGCAAGAAAGCCGGAGTCTATCTTGCCTCGCCTCTGACTGCGGCGGCATCGGCCGTTACCGGAAAACTTACCGATCCGAGGGATTTCCTCTGACCGGCAAGAGACAGCAACGAAACGCCAAGGAACAAGATACATGGAAACAATCATTCAGGGAAAAGCCTACGTATTAGGCAGGAATATCGATACCGACCAGATCATACCGGCCGAACATCTTGTATACAGCCTCTCCGATCCGGAAGAGGTGAAGCTGTACGGCAAATATGCCCTCTCCGGCGTCCCTCCCGAGCAGGGCGGTCTGCCGCAGGGAAATATCCCGTTCGTCAACGAAGGCAGTTTCCGGTCGGAATTCACCATCATAGTAGCCGGTCCGAACTTCGGCTGCGGTTCGTCGCGCGAACATGCCCCGTTCTCGCTGCAGGTCGCAGGAGCGAAAGCCATTATCGCGGAATCGTACGCAAGAATCTTCTACCGCAACTGTGTGGACGGAGGATTCGTTATACCTTACGAGACTGCTGATACGCTGACTGAAGCGGTCAGAACAGGCGATGAACTGAAAATCGACATAGAAGCGAACACTGTAACCAATCTGACGACAGGAGTGACCTGGCAGCTTAACCCTCTCGGCGACGTTTTCAACATTGTCAGGGCCGGAGGGATATTCGCATACGCGCGTCAGGAGAATTTAATGGCCGGAACTGAACCACATGAATGAAACGCCGAAGGCAATAGAACTCTACGATACCACCCTGCGTGACGGCACGCAGGGCGAGCACATCAATCTCTCCGTGCAGGACAAGCTGCTCATTACCGAAAAACTCGACGAGTTCGGCATGGACTTCATCGAAGGAGGGTGGCCCAGCAGCAATCCCAAGGACGAAGAATATTTCCTGAAGGCCCGTACGCTCAATCTTGCGCATTCGAAACTCTGCGCCTTCGGATCTACGGCCCGTTCTCTGCAAAACATCGACAACGACCCGAACCTCCTTGGCCTTCTGCAGTCAGAAACGCCGGTCATAACCATTTTCGGCAAAACCTGGCAGGCCCACACAAAAAAAGGACTCGGCATATCCGAGGATGAAAATGCCGAACTGATCTATCGTTCGGTTTCATTACTGCGAGCAGAAGGCCGGGAGGTATTCTTCGATGCCGAGCATTTTTTCGACGGCTACAAGGATAACGGGGAATTCGCCCTCAGAATGCTGCGTTCGGCAGCCGAAGCAGGAGCATCGCGCCTGGTACTGTGTGACACGAACGGCGGATCGCTGCCCGACGAAATCACCGCCATCGTGCGTACCGTTCTCGAGCAGACAGGCCTGCCGGTAGGTATACACAGCCACAACGACGGCGACCTTGCCGTAGCGAACTCCCTTGCCGCAATACTGGCCGGAGCGACCCATATCCACGGCACCATCAACGGTATCGGCGAACGGTGCGGCAACGCGAACCTCATCAGCATCATTGCCAACGTCATGCTCAAACTGCAGCGGAGTTTCACCTTCGTGGAACATCTAACGCAGCTCACCTCGCTGTCGAAGTTCGTTTACGAAATCCTCAATCTTCCGCCGGACGGAAAAGCTCCTTTCGTAGGCCGCTCGGCTTTCGCGCACAAAGGAGGGATCCACGTCAGCGCGGTCATGAAAGAGAGTTCGCTTTACGAGCATATCGACCCGATGCTGGTAGGAAACCGTCAGCGCGTGCTCGTTTCTGAACTTGCTGGCCAGAGCAACATCCGTTACAAGGCCAGAGAGCTCGGAGTGGAACTGCCGGAAAAAGGAGAACTCCTGAAAACCCTCGTACACCACGTCAAGGAGCTCGAACACAAGGGTTACCAGTTCGATGGGGCCGAAGCGTCGTTCGAACTCATCCTGCACCGTGAACTCGGCAACTTCAAGCCATTCTTCGATGTGCTTGAAACAAAAATATCGATAGAGTCACGCAAGGACATGAAAAATGTCGACCAGGCGGTGCTGAAAGTTGCCGTCGGCGACGAAACCGAACTTGTGGCGGCAGATGGCGACGGACCGGTAAACGCACTTGACAAGGCCCTTCGCAAGGCGCTCAGCCGTTTTTATCCGCAGATCCGAACCATCAAGCTGGTAGATTACAAAGTTCGCGTACTGGAAGAAAAACGCGGTACGAGCGCAAAAGTGCGGGTACTGATCGAAACCGGCAACGGTAAAACGATCTGGGGAACGGTCGGTGTATCCACCAACATCATCGAAGCCAGCCTGCAGGCGCTCTGCGACAGCATGAACTACCATCTCTTCACGGTAAAAGCCGTCGTACCGGGCAGGGAATCAGCTCTTTCGAACTGATCATCGTATGGTCAGTCATGATCGGATGCACCGTTCATGACTGACAACCCCGGCAAGTCATTCGACTTTCACCATCAGCAGACGAGAACAATCAACCGGAAACATAACTGCATCCGGGATGGGTGTGCAGCACTGTCGGCTCGGCAGGTTCGGCGCGCTCGGGCAGATCGGGATAAAAACGCCACTCCTTGTTGACGATGCGCGCTTCATGTCCGAACGTAAAAAATGACCACGCCCACTGCATCAGAACAAAAAAGCGATGTCTGACTCCGCTGAGGTAGTAGACATGCACTCCGATCCAGATGATCCACGCTAACAGGCCGTACAGCTTCACATTGCCCTTTTCGGCGATCGCCATCTTCCTGCCTATGGTAGCCATCTGCCCCTTGTCCTTGTAGCGGAAAGCCCTGCGCTTCTTCCCTTCTGCCGAAAGCAGAATATTACGCCCGATAGCACGCCCCTGCTGCAGGGCAACAGAGGCCATTCCAGGAAGAGACGTTCCGTCCTCAAGAGAAAAGCACGCCTGATCTCCTCCGGCAAACACATCCGGATATCCCGGCAAACTTAACTCATCGGTAACATATACCCTGCCGCCGCTGTCGGTTTCGAATACGCTGCCGCCAGGCAGGCGGCTCGCTTTCACGCCGGCAGCCCAGAGCACCGTACCGGCCTCTATCCGCTCGTTGCCTACCTGCACGCCATATTCATCGATCCCGTTAACAAGGCTGCATGTCCAGACCTGAACGCCAAGCTTCTCGAGTTCGCGGGTAGCTCGCCCGGAAAGTTCCGGCGAAAAGGTCTGCAGAATACGTGGAGCAGAGTGAACGATAAATATCCTTGTAAGCTTCGGATCGATATTCCTGTAGTATTTTGAAAGGTAATACCGGCTCATCTCGCCAATTGAACCGGCAAGCTCTACCCCGGTCGGACCGCCGCCGACAACAACGAAAGTCAGCATCCGTCGCTTTTCCGCACTGTCCTGCGTCCGTTCGGCCTTTTCATAGGCATCCATGACGCGTCTGCGGATTTCGGAAGCCTGCGCGATGGTCTTCAGTCCGGGGGCATGTTCCTCCCATCCGTTATGACCGAAGTAGTGGTGCTTCGCGCCGCACGCCAGAACGAGGTAATCGTAATCCAACGAGCCGAAATCAGTGTAAACTTTTTTTTCATCCGGATCGATCCGCTCAACAACCCCTTTATAGACGGTTACATTCCGGTAACGGGCAAGCATCATTCGTAAAGGGTAGGCGATTTCTCCTGCATTGAGTGCAGCCATCGCAACCTGATAGAGCAAAGGTTGAAACAGATGAAAATTATTTTTATCGATAAGCGTGACCTTTACATTCCGCTTGTTGCCGAGCTCTTTAACGACATTCAGGCCGGCAAATCCACCTCCGACAACGACGACATGCTTCATGGCTGAATCCGCTGAAATTAAACAATACCATATAACCATACAGTTAATTTAAAGAAAAACAATAAAACGCCTAATTATTTGTGCGCATCAGGCAGATTCTCCTGAAATTTTTAATCTTACAGGATTACAGGTGTTTTCCGGCAGCCCGTCAACCGCCTTCAGACAACAGCGACGATAATGACAGATTCAGGGATTAACTACATTGATGTATTATTTTTTTAGAAAAATTTTATATTTATCCGTAATATTTTAAGTTATGTAAATATCAGCTTGAAGATTATTAAAAGCACAAAGCTATCCGGAAATGATCAGTCTGTTTGAGCGATACGACGCATCCGCCGACCGTTTTTTTGACGAAGTGCTTTCGGCTGAAATGAAGCCGAGAGATCATTACGTTAAAATGGTACACCGGTTCGGT
Source organism: Chlorobium sp. (assembly GCF_036528655.1). Lineage (GTDB taxonomy): Bacteria > Bacteroidota > Chlorobiia > Chlorobiales > Chlorobiaceae > Chlorobium. Next base: position 185,257 of record NZ_JAIGND010000030.1, on the reverse strand, counting down.
CAGTTTTCGCTTGAAGATATCAGAACCCGCAGGCAGATCGTCAATGTCTTTTTCCGCAATCAGGGAATAACCTTTACCGTCTATGGCGTTGAAGACGGTATAGAGAGGATTTTTCCTTTCGACCTTATTCCGCGGATCATTCCCGCCAATGAGTGGCATTGCATAGAACAGGGCCTCATCCAGAGAATCACGGCGCTCAACGAATTTCTTACGGATATCTATTCTGACCAGAAAATCCTGAAAGACCGGGTCGTCCCTGCCGAACTGGTGCTCGGCAGCAAGCACTTCCGCCGCGAGTTCGTCGGAGTCCGACCTCCGCTCGGCGTCTATATCCACGTAACCGGCAGCGACATCATCCGGGGGCTTGACGGCCGGTACATGGTTCTTGAAGACAACCTTCGCACGCCCAGCGGGGTCTCTTACATGCTGCAGAACCGGCAGGCGCTCAAACGCGCATTCCCGGTACTCTTCGACCGTTACAAGGTACGCCCTATCGACAACTATCCGCAGGAGCTGCTGCGCACCCTTCAGGAAATCAGCCCGACGTCCCGACCCGAGCCCAACGTTGTCGTACTCACGCCGGGCATCTACAACTCCGCATACTTCGAGCACAGCTTTCTTGCCCGACAGATGGGCGTGGAACTCTGCGAGGGAAGGGATCTGGTTATAAACAACAATAAGGTATATACCCGTACGACAAGGGGGCTGCAGCGGGTAGATGTGATTTACCGGCGCGTAGACGACGACTTTCTCGATCCACTGGTCTTTCGTCCCGACTCGAAACTCGGCGTCGCAGGGCTGATAAACGCATACAGAAAAGGCAACGTCGCGCTTGCCAACGCCATCGGCACCGGTGTTGCGGACGACAAGGTAATCTACAGTTTCGTGCCGAAAATCATACGCTACTACCTTGGAGAAGATCCGCTGCTCGAAAATGTTGAAACATGGCTTCCGAGCAACCCGAAAGAGATGAAGTATATCCTTGAAAATCTCGACAGGCTGGTAGTGAAAGCCGCGAACGAGTCCGGAGGCTACGGCATGCTCGTGGGACCTGAATCGACAGAAGAAGAAAGGGAACGGTTCGCTGAAAAAATCGTGGCAAATCCGCGCAACTATATTGCCCAGCCGACGATCTCTCTCTCGCGACATCCGAGCCTTTTCAACGACAACGAACTTGTCGGCTGCCACATAGATCTTCGGCCATATGTTCTTTTCGGAAAATCGCCGGTCATCGTTCCAGGCGGTCTGACAAGGGTTGCGCTCAAACGAGGATCTCTTGTGGTGAACTCCTCCCAGGGGGGAGGCAGCAAGGACACCTGGGTGATCGACGAATAACACAATAAAGAGGAATTGAACATGCTGAGCCGTGTCGCCGAATCGCTTTTCTGGATGAGCCGCTATGTCGAAAGGGCAGAAAACACCGCACGTTTTCTGGAGGTGAATCTGAACCTGCTGCTCGATCTGAACGACATCACCGCTATCGACCATCCGAACTACTGGAATCCGCTGATCCGCGTAACCGGCGATCCCGCGTCATTTATGGAACGCTATCCCGAGTTCAATGCCCATACCGTTACGGACTATCTGGTATTCAACCGCCAGAACAGCAATTCCATCAACGCATCAATCGGCATGGCGCGAGAGAATGCCCGCAGCATCATCGACAGCATATCGAGCGAAATGTGGGAACAGATCAACAATCTGTATCACTTTCTGCAGACCATCACGCCGCAGCAGGTGCATAACGACCCGTTCAGTTTTTACCGAGAGATAAAAAACGCATCGCATCTGTTCCAGGGCATCACGGACAACATCTTTTCACGCACCGAAGGATGGGAGTTCATTCAGATCGGCAAATATCTCGAACGCGCCGACAACACGGCGCGGCTTATCGACGTGAAATATCACATGCTGCTTCCCAGAGAAGGACGCGAACACGATCCTGTCCACGATTCGTTCGATACCATTCAGTGGATGGCCGTGCTGAAAAGCTGCAGTGCGCTCGAAGCGTTCCGAAAGGTCTACCTGTCAAAGATCGACCCCGAAAATATTCTCTGGTTTCTCGTCCTCGACCGGACTTTCCCCCGCAGCATCGCTTTTTCGATCTATGCGGCGCAGGAAGCTCTCTGGAGGATTTCCGGCAGCTCCCGACACCGCTACGCAAACAACGCCGACCGGCTAATCGGCAAAATGGAGGCAGAGCTGATATATACCACCGTTGAGGATATGTACAACAAAGGACTCCACAGCTTTCTCGAAGAGATCGAACAGGGGCTTAACAGAATCGGCGAACAGATACATCTGCTCTACTTTGCCTACCACACCCCGAAAATCGAACCGAACGACATTCACGAGGCGCTCCCCTTCACCGGACTTGCCGGAGGACGTGCGAACTGGAGCCAGTCGCAACAGCAGCAGCAATGAATATCCCGCTCTTTTCCGGCGGGAAATCTCCGGGAAATAAGTAGCTTGCGTTATGATACTCAAGGTTGAACATACCACCCTCTTCGAATACGACTCACCCATTTACGAGACCGCAACGGAAGTGCGCCTGCATCCTGCAGGAAACGGAATAACTGCTCAGCGATGCGTGAACTTCAACCTGCAGCTCCATCCTGATGCGACGGTATTCGACTACACCGACTTTTACGGCAACAAGGTACACCACTTCAATATCCTGCAGAGCCACAAAAGAGTGGAGATAGTAGCGACATCGGTAGTAGAAACAGCTCCCGCATCACAGGGAACGCCCGAAGAAAGAGAAATTTATCTCATGGACTTCTCTGCAGAGAGCCGTTACGTGCATTTCGACCCGGCAATTCTCAGCTTCGCCGAACCTTTCAGAGGAACCGTCGACCGTTATCAGCAGGCTCTCGATATCTGCCGGCACATAAACGAATCGTTCCGCTACGAGCCGGGGGTGACCGACGTTCACAGCACCAGCGCGGTGGTCATGGTTCTCGGACGAGGAGTCTGCCAGGACTTCGCGCATATCATGATAGCTGTCTGCCGCAGTCTCGGCCTGCCCTCACGCTATGTCAGCGGCTATCTTTTCGGCGGAGGCAGCACTCCTGAAGGTCGCGACGAAGCCAGCCACGCATGGTGCGAAATTTACTGCGGTGCGGAAAAAGGATGGACGGGGTTCGACCCCACACACAATACTCTCCTTGTCGACGAGCGGTACATCAAGATAGGCGCCGGACGGGACTATGGCGATGTGCCTCCCGTCAGGGGCACCTACAAAGGAGCGGCGACGGAAAAACTCAGCGTGGCCGTACGGGTCAGTTCTCTTGAATACTCTGCAGCGCTCTGACAACATCCCCCCTTCACCAGAAAGCCATGTTCACCGGTTTCTGCAGGATTCCATAACGCTGCCGCAACGATCTCCGGCAGCGAACGCGCAAATCCCATGAACATTGATCACAATCCTGTAAGGCTACAAAGGATTCCGATAGGCTTTGATCCAGTCGATATCAAGCGAGAAGCCACCGATCTGCTTTTTCGAAACGAGAATGCCGATCTGAACGATATTTGAGGCATCGAGCGGATGGGTTCCTTCGACAGTTCTTCCCCTGAATGCAGCCTTGAACTGCGAAAACGGAAGCGATACCTGAATCCACTCCCCCCGAACGGTATCGAAATCGTGTTTATAGACAATACCGTCAAAACGATCGTCGTTGCGTATGCGAAAACTGTACCGCTTGCCGTCACCCCGCACAGAGAGCTCTATGCCGGTAAATCCCGAATAATCCCTGTCGGGCAGAAATGTTCTGACAGAAGCGAATCCGCCGCTGTTTTCCGTTGTGAGAAATCCCTCGAACGTGCCGGTGCTGTCAGCATTACGATAAAAACGGCTGCCCGAAGCGCCGCCCATGACCACATCGTCTACGCTGTACCAGTCGAGGCAGTGAGGTGTCGTAAAATCGCAGATCAGTTTTTCCGTACTCATAAGCAAAACTCTGTTATACTACTGTAAAATGAAAACCGAAAGACCAACCAGGCAGTAACCGGAACCCGACCTTGTCTGCTTGAAGTATGGCCGACAATTTATATATTCTTGTAAAGAAGTAATTTAACATCAAAAAAAGCAACAATGGCATTTCTGCGCCGCCTGCTCTCGTCTACACGTTACCTCATCATAATCGCCGTTGCAGGCACATTCCTTTCCGCCCTCACGCTGATCATCTACGGGGGCATATCCGTCGTTCAGCAGATTGCCGACACCATTCTTGATGGCGCGGTATCGGCCAAGGGAGCGAAATCGCTTGCGCTCGGATTCATTGAAAACGCCGATCTTTTCCTTGTCGCAACGGCGCTCTATATCATGTCGCTGGGATTGTACGAACTGTTCATCGACGATACCATAAAACTGCCGGAATGGCTCATAATCCATAATCTCGACGACCTGAAAAGCAAACTCATCGGGGTCATTGTCGTCGTCATGGCCGTCATCTTTCTCGGCCATGTCGTAAAATGGCACGGTGAAACAGAAATACTCTACCTGGGTGGCGCCATAGGCATAGTCGTAGCAGGGCTGACCTACTTTACCGGACAGAAGAAAAAAGGAAAATATGAAGAAAAACACTGATTACCAGTAGACCTGATCGCTAAAACCACCGTTTTGTGCGAAAATAAAGCATCATACCGACAGAAAGGGCGAGCATGAAGCCCCATACGGCAAAATAACCCCATCGCCACTCGAGTTCGGGCATATAGCGGAAGTTCATGCCGTATACGCCGGCGATAAAGGAAAGCGGCATGAACAGGGTGGCAATGATCGTGAGAACCTTCATGATCCCGTTCATGCGATTGTTGACGATCGCAAGCCTTGTATCGTACATGCCGATTACAATATCGCGATAGGTATCGACAGTTTCTATGACCAGAATCAGGTTGTCGAAAATATCCCTGAAAAACGGACCGGTCGAGACATCGTCGATCACGTCGAACCCGTCCCGGCTGATGCTGTTGATGATCTCGCGCATGGGCCAGACTGATTTTCGAAGCAGAATAAGCTCTTTTTTCAGCGTGTAGATCGACTGGAAAGCCGCATCTGCAGACTGATCGAGCAACTGCGTGTCGAGCTGATCGATTCGGTTCTCGAACTGTTCGAGAACACTGAAATAATTATCGACGACTGCATCCATAAGCGCATAGGCGAGATAATCGGCGCCCCGCTTGCGCAGCGATGTACCGGATGTGGCGATTCTCTCCCGTATGGAATCGAAAACGTCTCCGTGCGTCTCCTGAAAGGTCAGCACATAACCGCTACCGACAACCATGCTCAGCTGTTCTTCGGCGACCGTCCCGGAACCTGCAGCGATACTGAGCATCCTCAGCATCAGAAACAGGTACCTGTCGTACTCCTCGATTTTCGGACGCTGATGGGTATGCAGGATATCTTCCTGCGTAAGCGGATGAATGCCGAACATCCTTCCCGCATCTTCGACGACCTTCACCTCGTGCAGCCCGTCGATGTTTATCCAGAGTACCTTGTATTTCCCCTGAAGTTCCCGACACTCGTCAAGGCTTTTCGCTGCAAGGCGGACATACCTCTCCTCATCGTATCCGAAAACCGTGATGACGGGGTGCTCCGTCATCCTCTCTCCGGTATGAAAAAGCGTTCCTGCCGGCTGACCGATCTTGCCGGAAAAATGACGCATCACCTTGTTCATCGGACGGACATCCTCCCGAGCGCCCTGTTCGCCTTTGGCCGTATGGCGTTTCTGCCTCATTATGGTGTCGCCTCCTTTTCGCAGATGCATTTCACGGGCGCCTGTCTATCTTGTACAAAGCCGGAAAACAGCCGATAGCCGGAAAAAGTTTCTGAACCCGACGTTCGCTGCCAATGCCATAAATAAAGAAAGCGGGCTTTCCGCCCGCTTTCCACATTGCCGCTGAACCGATTCAGGCAATCAGAATGTTTTTCTCAATCCGGCCATCAGCGAGTAGCTGTAGGAATCGAGACTGTCCATTCCATAGAGTGCGCCAAGCTTGATGTAGTAGCCAAGTGCATTCTTTTCGGATACTTCCCTGCTCAGGCCGACAGCTCCGCCGAGGAACCATCTTTCAGGGTTTGAAGCAAGCTCGACAGCCTCATGATCAAACGAAGGATCGAGTTCGGCGTTGCCCTGATAGACAACCTTGCCGCTTTCCGAGAAATCCCTGATAAGGGTAACCTCGAAGAACGGATTCGTGTCGTCCTTGCATGCACCGGCAATACCGGTCAGGCTCAGACGGCCCTGCAGCCCTTCGTGATCCTCGATGTTGACTTCTCCTACAAGAGTCTGCAGATCGATGCCGTCGGTATGCTGGTAGACGAGCTGCGCCTGCGGCTGGAGCCGGAACGAATCACCCAGGCCGATACATCCGCCCGTTTCGATTGAAGCCAGCCACGACCATGCATCGGGCTTCTGTTTCGCCTCGGTCAGGTAGTCGATGCTCAGGTCGTTGTAGATTGCCTGCGCCACGGCATCGAGGTACCATGCTCCCCGCTGGTGCAGCGTCATGTAGGCGCCTATGCCATAAGCGGTCTGCGAAAGTTCGCCTGCCTTGTCGCTCCTCAGGCCCGCAACGTCGGCCTCGCCATAACCGGCGCCGGCGAACACACCGATATTGAACCGGGTATCCTCGTTGCCGTCTGCGTAGAGGTCGGCACCGATCTGGAACCAGCCGGTGTAGCCTTCAAGCTCGCTGGCAGCATCGCCTTCCATGCCGAGGCGATACTTGCTGCCGGTCATACGCACCCAGTACGCCTCCTGCTCACCCTCGTCATACCGGAACCATCCGTAGGCGCGGCGCTCGTGGAACTTCATGATCGACTCGTATCCGAGGCGCTCGATGAACGGCGTTACAGCCTGAAGCACGGCAGCCTCTTCGCGATAGCCGGGCGATACGATAAACCAGCTTTCATCGGTCAAAGAAGACGTCCCCCGAGCGATGTCCACAGCGAAGGGGCCGAAATCGTTCGGATTTTCAAGCACGAACGCATCGTTCTGGCTTGAACCCGCCACCGCGGCAAACAGGATACCATCACCTTCGGTAACCGCAACATGGCTATCGACATTATTCAGCATCACCTTGGTCTTGCCGGAAACATCGCCGGCAACAATCAATCCCTCGGTCGATATTTTACCGCTTGTGCTCAGATCGGCATCGAGATAGTAAAACGCATCATTGCCCGAGCCGGAATAATCAATGAGAGCCATGACGTCATTGACCTCATCATCCATCTGGTCGAAAAGGCCCTTATTCGTCAGATTGCCAACGAGCCCGTAAAGACCCGGCGAATTGCCTTTGGCACGAACAGCCGATGTTTCATCGATCGTCATGTTCACCGGCTGCAACAGTTGCGATTCGTACTCCTGCAAGCCGTCAGCAAGGGTCATGATAACCTTGCTCTTGCCGAGATCGACATCGGAGTTGTTGAGAACATCGATGGTTTCCCAGTTGATCACCACATCGCCGAGCGTTCCGGTCCAACCATCAAAGGTCAGCACGTCGTTCTCGGAATTCTGGAAATCCAGGGTGGTCCCGCCGTTCAGCATCGGTACGCTGCTGATTATCGCCTGATCCTTCACGGTCATCTCATCATCACCGGCACCGAGATTGACGCTGCCGATAAGCTCTCCGTATTCTCTGACCGTCACCTTGTCGGTAACATTGTTCGACGTCAACAGCGAGCCGGACAGAACAGAGAAGCCGAGATTCTCTCCATTGATAAACGTATCGATACCTGCAACCGTACCGGTAATATCAAGGTTCATCGGGCCAAAAGCCACTATGCCCGCAGCTCCGATATTTGCCTTTGCCAGTACAGTACCTGAAATATCAAGCGACTCATCCGAAGTTGCGCCATAAATCCCGCCGAGAGCGCCAAGACCGAATGCGCCGATGCCGAAAGAATCGAATCCGTCACCGTCACCTTTTGCAATCGAGATAACCTTCCCTGAGAGCTCACCGGCGATTTCAATATCGCCCCCGGCCGAGAGACCTGCAGCCAGGTTACCATCGGCAATCGTAATCACTTTACCGGAAAGATCTTTGCCGATCTCGATGTTGTTCAAAGCCAGTATACCCGACGCTCCTGTGCCGCCGGCTTTCGTGATGATTTTACCGGAAAGATCGTTGCCGATCAGCACATCGTTACCCGATGACATACCCAGGGCAGCATTCCCTCCGGCTTTCGTGACGATTTTTCCGGACAGATCGCCGCCTGTTTCAATGTTACCGAGAGCAAGAATTCCCGTTGCCACATTGCCGCCTGCATCGGCCCTTACCGTTGCCGACAGATCGTTTCCGACTTCGATATCGTCGCCGGCGAAAACGCCTGTCGCTACATCGCCGCCTGCCGTAGACGACACTGAGGCAGAGAAATCGTTACCGACGTTTATGTTGTTTCCAGCAAATATACCCGAAGCCACATTGCCGCCAGCTGAAACCGATACCGTGTTGGCAAAATCAACGCCAACTTCGATATTATTGAGCGCGGTGATGCCCATGACGAAATTTCCGGCCGCCGAAATATCTATATCAGGATATCCGGAATCCATTACCGAAACCTTCGCAAGGTCGGGTACGCCTGTACCAAGGAAGGAACCGCCGACTATGATATCATTGGAGGCAAAAAGACCGAATGCGTTGGAACCGGTTGCTGCATCAACAGATACTTTACCGGAAAAATCACCGGTTAACGATGCATGGTCTCCGACTATAATATCCCCCTCCAATACGGAAACCGGGAGATTGTTGACGAAAATTGCCTCTCCGGCTTTCAGACCATAGGCGTTGCTGCCTCCAGCTTCCACATCCATCGTACCGGCAAAGTCTCCTCCTGTAACAATGTCGCCTGACGCATACATGCCGTACGCATGATCCTGACCGGCCCTGACAGTAACGAGACCGCCCTCTGAAGCGGAACCCTCTCCCTCTCCATTCAAGGTCACATTGAAGTTCCCTTCAGTAAAAGATCCATAAATAGTGATGTCTCCTGCTGCATACAATCCGTAAGCATTTGAACCCCCGGCTGCCTCGACGTCGATAATGCCGGAAAGGTCGCCGCCGTTCCCGCTGCTTCCGATAATAATGTTACCGGGAGCATAATTAACCAGACCAAGTAAATCAACCAGGCCATCATACTCACCCGGAGATACTCCAAGTTCTCCGGCCTTCAGGCCATACGCGTCGCTGCCGGCCGCTGTAACCGCAACCTCGCCTGACAACGCTCCGAGTGAAAGTGTGCCTGTCTTTATGCCGTTTCCCGATATATCCCTGGAAAGATCCAGCGACGTGCCTCGCGCATAGAGTCCGTATGCATTGTTTCCTTCAGTGGCTGTTGCCGTAACCGAACCCGAAAGATCGCCGTCGATCGTAATCGATCCGCTCGCGCTGCCCCTGCCGCCCTGCGCATAGAGACCGTAGGCATGGTCGTCGACCGCCGTCGCCGTAACAGATCCAGAAAGATCTCCGTATACCGTTATATCGCCGGCAACGCGAAAATTCGGAATACCAAGAATACCATATTCAGTCGGACCGCCAGCCCTGAGGCCATAGGCATGGCTTGCGGCCGACGTAGCTGTAACGCTGCCGGAGAGGCCGTCATCAGAAAGAAGACCGATGCTTATATTTCCCGAATGATAAGTCCAGTATCCACTAAAAATACCAGTAGAAGTCCATCTCGCATCCCCGTTGGCAAGAATACCGTAGGCTCCGTTTCCTGACTGGGTTTGCGCCTCATAATCGCCGCCAAGCCCGCTGAGGATATTTATGCTTCTCTTGCCGAAAATGGCTTTCACGTTGTTCTGCCCCTGCGCATAGAGATCCAGATTCGGCGAAATTGAAATCGAAGGACTGTCATTACCCAGGGTGAACAAACTTTTACCGGTCAGGCTCGATGAACGAATCTGCACACTGTAATCCGAAAGAAAGGAAACCCCTTTGTTGATCTCGGTCAGATCGTTTGAAAGATCAATCTCGCCATCTCCGTTTATAAACGTAATGGTATTTCCGGACGAGGAAACCCCTCCGCCACTCAAGTCGCTCAAGGCATCGCGCAACGTACCGGAAGAAGTGCCCCCATCATATAAAGAGACATTGTAGGAAAGGGGCGCCGCATGGGCATTCGACGCTCCGAGCGCAACAAGAAGCGCCACGATGGCTAAACGTGATTTTTTCATATGTTACATGAAAATTAATTGGAAAGTTGGTATTCTCGAAAAAAGCGTAAAAAACACTCTTCAATGCAACATATCGGGAAACGGGCATCTTCATGGGTAGAGCGAACCTGCCTGATCGAATCGAATGGGCAACAGCATACAAATTCCATCCAATATACATTTTTTTTATGTTGTATATATTAAAAATCGCTCAACGAATATGCCGAAAGCGTTCTGATACTTGAAAGTATCGGCAAAAAACGCTCCCGGGTTCTGCCGGTTTGCCCCCGGCAGTTGCTATATTGATGCAGCAAAAGCATCAAACCGCCAACCATTTACTTATCCGCACATGTTTCCTCTGGTCTACGAAATAAACACCCGCGTCTGGCTTAAGAACCTGACGAAAAAATACGGAACAGAGGTCACTCTCGGCTTTGTACCGGATGAGGAATTCCTGTTTTTTACCGAATGCGGCTTCGACTACGTCTGGCTGATGGGCGTATGGCAGCCCAGCCGGTACAGCAAGGCTATCGCCACGGCTCACCCCTGCCTGCGCACCACCTTCCTGCAGCATCTCGGCTCGGTAGATCCCGACGATATCGTCTCCTCGCCCTACTCGATTCCCTCGTATACCGTCAACCGCGATCTCGGCGGCGAAGACGAACTGCGCATGTTCCGGGAACGGCTGAAACAGGCGGGCATAAAGCTCATGCTCGACTTCGTGCCGAACCACCTCGCTCTCGACAACGAATGGCTTCCAGGGCACCCGGAATATTTCATTCCCGTCTCCTGCGACGAACAGTGCCATGATCCCGAATCCTGCTTCGAATATGCCGAAGGGAAGTATCTCGCTTACGGCAAGGATCCCTATTTTCCGGCATGGACCGATACGCTGCAGCTGAACTACGCCAATCCCGGCACCCATGAAATGATGATCGACAATCTGCTCACCATCAGCTCACAGTGCGATGCGGTCCGTTGCGACGTAGCCATGCTGGTGCTGAAAAGCGTATTCAACACCACCTGGAGCAATCTGAGCGGCCCAATGCACGACGAGTTCTGGACGAAAGCCATACGAGTCGTCAAAGAGTGCCATCCGGGTTTTCTCTTTATTGCGGAATCCTACTGGAACAAGGAGTGGGAACTGCAGCAGCTCGGCTTCGACTTCACCTACGACAAACCTTTCTACGACTACATCACGCACGTTCCGGCCAATATCGAAAAACTGATGGGACACATGCAGGCCCAGTGGCACTACCAGAAACATCTCTGCCGTTTTCTTGAAAACCACGATGAACCAAGGGCGGCCGCCAAAACGGGACTGAACAACAGCGCCGCCGCTCTTGTGCTGATGACCTCTCCGGGCATGCACCTCATACATCAGGATCAGATGGACGGCTATAAAAAGAAAATTCCGGTTCAGCTGATACGGCAGGCCGAGGAAACCGATCATCCGGAACTCGCAGGGCTTTACAGATCTCTTTTCATGCTGCAGAAACAGCGGGTCTTCCAGGAAGGGCACATCGAATGGCTGCACCTGAACGCGCCAAGCAGTTCCCACTGTTTCGGCTACCATCGTTTCACGGAAAAGGAGCACGCATTCGTCATAGCCAATTTCAGCGTGACCGGTATAGAGATAGCCTTCAGCCACCCGGCGCTGCTGTTGCTCTCTCACGAAGATATCGACCTGCTCAGCACGATGGAACGCGATAAAACCAGTATCCATATGGCGGGAGAAACCATGCAGGTGCGGCTCGCTCCTCATGAAGGCATAGTGATTACCTGCCGTACCGAAAGCACACATCAATCCTGACGAACGCCCTGACATGCGCTTTACGACAACAACCATAACCCTGGAAACCCGCAAGCCCGTCGAAATAATCGACATCACCGAAAAGATTCGGGAAGCGCCTGCAGCTTCGGGGCTTGCCGACGGCACGCTCACCATCTTAAGCCGACACAGCACGGCATTCGTCAATATCAACGAAAAGGAAGACCGCCTGCTCGAAGACATGGAAACCTTCCTGAAGCGGATTGTTCCCCGCGACGGCAACTACCTGCATAACATCGCGCCTGTCGACGGGCGCGACAATGCCCATGCCCACCTGCTCGGACTCTTCATGAACGCCTCGGAATCCATTCCGTTTTCCGACGGCAGGCTGCTGCTCGGAACATGGCAGTCGGTATTTTTCGTGGAGCTCGACGGACCCAGACCCCGCAGGGAGGTGCTCCTGCATATCATGGGAATGTGAAGCAGACGGGCTGATACGGAACCCTGTAGGCAAAGCTCCGGTTAGAGTGCATTGTACATTGGAACATTCGCAATAGAGTCTTTGCAAACCGAATAAAAACCACATGCCGGATTCCCTTCAGATTTCCCGTCCCGGGAGCGGCCCGCTGCTTCCGACGATTCACTCCCCTGAAGACATGAACAACCTCTCGATACCCGAACTGCAGCTGCTTGCAGAAGAGTGTCGTCAGGAAGTCATCAACCTCGTCGCAGAAAACGGAGGCCATTTCGCCTCCACTCTGGGCGTAGTGGAACTGACGGTTGCATTGCATCACGTCTACGACTCGCCTCGCGACAAGATCGTATGGGACGTCGGCCATCAGGCATACGTCCATAAAATCCTTACGGGAAGAAAGGATCGAATGCACACCAACCGCCAGTATGGCGGCCTGTCCGGATTTCCTAAAATCGCCGAAAGCCCGCACGATGCGTTCGGCACCGGCCATGCATCGACCTCCATTTCGGCTGCCGCAGGCATAGCAGCCGCACGGGACCTCGCCGGCACCGGGGAGAAGGTCATCGCAGTCATCGGCGACGGCAGCATGACCGGAGGCATGGCTTTCGAAGCCATGAACCATCTCGGCGATCTGAAAAGCGATGTGCTGGTCATCCTCAACGACAACCAGATGGCAATCTCTCCGAGCACGGGCGGACTCAAAACCCATCTGATCAATATCACGCTCAACAAGACCTACAACAGAACCCGAAAATTCATCTGGAACTCCATCTCGCTTCTGAACAACGAGTTCGGAGACGCCGCAAAAAACGCAGTCCGGAAACTCGAGGACGGATTCAAGGCCGCATTCACTCCGGGCGCGTTTTTCGAAGCCCTCGGCCTGCGCTATTTCGGCCCCATCGACGGACACAATATGGAGCAGCTGGTCAGAGCGCTGCGCGAAATACAGCAACTCCCTCATCCAAAACTGCTCCATGTGGTTACAACCAAAGGAAAAGGTTTCAAACCCGCCGAACTGAACCAGAGCAAATGGCACGCCCACAGCGGAGGCTTCGACACCGTAACGGGCAAAACGCTCGCGCCGGCCGGCAAGCCGCAACCGCCGAAATACCAGGAGGTTTTCGGCGAAGCCCTGGTGGAACTCGCCCTCAAAGACCTGCGCATCACCGCAATTACGGCAGCAATGCCGAGCGGCACCTCGCTCGACCTTTTCCAGAAAGCTCTGCCCAAACGCTTCTACGACGTCGGCATCGCCGAAGGTCATGCCGTCACCTTTGCGGCAGGACAGGCCACCAAAGGCTTTATCCCGGTCTGCGCGATCTACTCTTCATTCCTGCAGCGAGCCTACGACCAGCTTATCCACGATGTTGCCCAGCAGAACCTGCACGTGGTCTTCGCCATCGACAGGGCAGGCCTCGTCGGCGAAGACGGGCCGACCCATCACGGATCGTTCGACCTTTCCTACCTGCACGCGGTGCCCAACCTCACCATAATGGCACCGGCCAACGAACAGGAATTGCGCGACATGCTGCACACCGCGCTTTACGATATCAGGGGACCGGTGGCTATCCGTTACCCGAGAGGCAACGGAACCGGCATAGCCCTGCGGAAATCATTCACCCCGATCGAAGCAGGAAAAGGCGAGCTGGTCCGTAAGGGATCCGCCATAGCCCTGCTTGCCGCCGGGCCGCTGCTCTCCCTCGCGCTCGAAGTCGCCGACGAGCTTGCAAAAGAGGGAATCAACGCATCGGTCGCCAACATGCGCTTTCTCAAACCGCTCGACACCCTGCTGACCGAACAGCTTGCAGAAAGTTCAACACATATCGCCGTAATCGAAGAAAACAGCATCATAGGAGGCATGGGCAGCGCGGTTATCGACCACCTGAATGAAAAAAGAATGCACTTGCCGGTACTGAAAATCGGCCTGCCCGACCGCTTCATCACGCACGGCAGCATGAACGACCTCTACAGGGAGACCGGAATGACGACCGAAAACGTCCTGCAGCGTATCAGGGAATTTTACAATGGAAACAACGTCTGAGCAAGGGCGGCGAGGCCCATGACGGCTCTGACCGAAAGATTGGCGAAAAACCCTGCCAGAAGATCGTCAGCCATGATCCCCCAGCCACCATGAAGGCGCTGCACGCGGTCCACGGGACCCGGCTTGACGATATCGAAAAACCGGAACGCAGCGAAAGCCAGCAGTAGCGAAGGAAGCGTCGGAGGCAGGGCCAGCAGCGCGACCCACTGTCCGGCAAGTTCATCGATGGTGACGATCGATGGATCCTGTCCATACCGCTTTTCCATAATGCGGCCTGACCAGATTCCCGCTGCGGTAATGACGCAAACCAGAGGAATCATCAGCCTGAGATCGTGAAGCGACGGAATCAGGTAATAAAAAAGCACGGCTGCGGCGCTGACAACGGTACCCGGCGCCACAGGCGCATAGCCGAGCCCGAAACAGGTGGCAAGCAATCTGGCTATATTGAGTGCCATGGACCTCAATCCCCGCCCGAAGGGTTGCGAATGGAAACCTTCCAGTTTACGACCAGGTACGATACGCCCGTATAAAGGGTGAAAAGCGTGATCGCAAGCATGATGTAATCGGGATAATCCGAACGGAGAATGCCTTCTATCGAACCGGAGATCCTGCTGCCGAAAAAAAACTTCTCCTTCATGAGCAGCATGACCATGATCACATAGGCGAAAACATTCTGGGCAAGGGTTTTATATTTAGCCTCGCGGCTCGTCACCACCGGTCTGTCCTTGAACTCGGCGTAAACTCTCAACACCGTGATGAGAATATCGCGTATGGCTACAAGAACCACCATCCAGAGCACGAGATACCCCATGTGGACATAAAGCAGAAAAGCGGCGGTAATGAGAATCTTGTCGGCAAGCGGATCGAGAAAAGCGCCGAGCCTGGTTGTTTCGCCGTATTTCCGGGCATGGTAACCATCGTAGGCATCGGTAATGGAGGCCACCGCAAATACAATCACCCCCATCAGCTTCAGCCAGGGATCATCCTGCAGCATGAAAGCCACAAAAACCGGAACCAGCACGATGCGAAGCATGGTCAACTGGTTCGGTACCGTCATCTGTAAGGTAAACTGTTCTTTCACCCTGTCTGGATTGATTGCCATGCCGCCGTTGCCGGAACCGGACATAAAAAACTCAAATACGTCGTACTTTAAGATAGAATTTCAACGGCTGTTTTTCAACTCTTCAACTCCACAACGGTAACGCCCGTTCCTCCCTCTCCCCACTCGCCAAGCCTGAACCGCTCGACAGCTTTGTGGCGCTGCAGGCAATCGGCGGTTCTCCTGCGCAGGGAACCGGTACCTTTACCGTGTATGATGGTAACCTGCCGGATGCGGTTCAGGCTCATCCGGTCGAGAAAACGCTCGACGGCGGCAATGGCCTCATCGCCGGTCATTCCCCGGAGATCGAGGGATGTCGAATCCACTTCGGCCGCTACGGCCTTCCATGATGCTGTTTTACCGGTGGATCCGGATTCGCGCTGCATTCTCCTGACACCGGTTTTCGTGATTTTCTGAAGGCTCCCCAAGCCTGTCGTCAGCCTGAAATTCCCGCAGCGCACGACAGCGTTGCCGCCCTGAATCGACTCTATTTCGCCGGAGGCATTACTCTCAAGCAGGCGGACAAGATCTCCCGTCCGGAAAACTTCCGCGCTTTTTTCCATTGCCTCCCGTTCCTCTTCAAGCTCTTTTGCTCCGGCAAGAAGCTCCTTTTTCCGGAGTTCGAGCTTGCGCCGTGCATCGGCGACTTCCCGCTCGTCCGCAGACGAACTTTTCACATCCTGCACGATGCTGCGAATCTCGCGGCGCGCATGTTCAAGCTCTTTCTGCATATCGCGTACAGCCCTTCCTTTCAGCTCCCTCTGCCGCACGGCAAGATCCGCCTTCATGACGGAAAAAGCTTCCTGCTCCGCCGCAAGCTGCTGACGCTCCCGTTGAAGGGCGGCTGCCAGCGACCGGTTTTCCTGCATCAGATGCGTCAGGTCTTCAAGCAGACGTTCCATCCCGGGATGTCCGCTTTTCATGAAGCGCTCCGCTTCTTCTACCATCACCGAAGGATACCCGAGCCTCTTCATCATGGCGAACGCGAAACTGCTGCCTGGCACACCCTTGATGAACCGGAAAGTAGGCACAAGACCCTGGCGGTCGAACTCCATGGCACCGTTGACCACGCCGGCACGTTCATGTCCGTAGGCCTTAAGCTCGCCGAGATGCGTGGTCACGATCGTCATGGCCCCCTTGCGCAGCAGTTCCTCGATCACGGCCCTGGCAATAGCTCCGCCCTCCTCGACGTCGGTGCCGGAACACAGCTCGTCGATCAGGACAAGTGAACCGCTGTCCGCAGTATCGAGGATATCCCGTATCGCGGCAAGATGGGAACTGAAAGTGGAAACATCGTTCTCGATAGACTGCTCGTCGCCGATCTCGATCGAAATCGAGCGGAAAACCGGAAAAACCGAACTCTCGCTGCAAGGCAGCAGGTACCCGTGAACGAGCATCGCCGAAAGCAATCCGGCGGTTTTCATTGCAACCGATTTACCCCCTGCATTCGGCCCCGAAATCACCAGAACCTGTTCATCATCCTGCAGGTCGAGATCGAGCGGAAACACCTCGGCATGCTTCAATCTGTGCGTGATGAGCAGCCAGGGATGATAACCCTTCACAATGCGCAGCTTCCGGCCCGAAGCGATTTCGGGAAGCACGGACGATGTTTCGAGTGCAAGCCTCGCCTTGGCAAGGATTGCATCGAAACCTGCCATAATCTCCTGATTGTGGCGAAGATTCTCAAGTTCGGGACGTATGCCGGACGACACCTCGCGCAGGATACGCTCGATCTCCCTGCGTTCGTCGATTTCAAGTTCCTGGATACGGTTGCTCAGAAGAAGCGTTTCCGCCGGCTCGATAAAAACGGTCTGGCCGGTTCCCGAATAATCCTGGATATATCCAGGAACCTTGTATTTGTACTCCACTCTGAAACCGAGCGTAAGACGGCCGTTCTTCATTGCGATTGTATCGTCCATAAGCCACCCGTTCCCTATGCAGCGGCGGAGCAGCCGTTCCATCCTGAGCTGCAACGCGATCCTGCTCTCCCGAAGCTCGCTGCGGATCAGCATCAGCCCGTCACTTGCCGTATCGCGAATCCCTCCCTGTTCATCGAGAACGTTGCGAATCGTATACCGGATTGTTTTTTCGAGCCATAACCTGATGCAGAACGCATTCAGTTTCGGATATTGCTCCCGGCTTCCGAACATGAATTTCCTCAGCTCTGCCGACGCATGCAGAAAGTCGTGGATATCACGAAGGCCCGCCGGATCGAGATAACTGTCGATAATCTCCAGCTGCCTGAGAAGATGGCGGGTATCCGGCAGTGCCGAAAAAGGCAATGAATGACCTTCAAGCATGAAATTCCTGAGTTCCAGCACCCGTTCCAGCTCGTCGATCAGTTCCGAAGGCTCTGTAAGCGCAATGGCCTCGAGCAGATGATCGCGCCCCATGGCTGAAAGGCAATAGCGCGACGTGTAGTGTACAATTCCGGTAAACTCGAGTTTTCGTAATGCAGACGAATCCATGCTTTTCCCTTCTCCAGATCTGTTTCCTGACATTTTCCAGACAATATACAAGAATCATCCCGGAGACGCTCACCGCCATCTCAACCATGATAACCTCCTTTTGTTGATTTTTGCGCCGGAACTCGTTACTTTTGCAGGTCAGTTTTTTCCACAACAGGGAGATGCGGTTTTTACCCGGCATCCCTCGTTCCTTATCCATCATGAGACTCGCCGTCAATATCGACCATATCGCAACGCTGCGCAACGCCCGGAACGAATTCGATCCCGATCCTGCAGAAGCCGCGCTCCTTGCAGAAAAAAGCGGTGCAGCAGGCATCGTGTGCCATCTGCGCGAAGACCGTCGCCACATCAGGGATCTTGACCTTGCACGCCTCCGCATGGCGGTAACCACCAGACTCGATCTTGAAATGGCCATGACTGCAGAAATGCAGGGAATCGCGCTGCAGACGAAACCTGAACTTGTCACCCTCGTACCTGAAAAACGCGAGGAACTCACTACCGAAGGAGGATTCGACATAGCCCGTCACTACAATGTGCTGACCGAATACATAAAACCGTTCAGGGAACGCGCGATAGAAGTCAGCATTTTCATCGAACCCGATGAACGGGCGATCGAACTTGCCAAAAACGCAGGAGCAGACATCGTCGAACTGCATACAGGAATCTATTCACTCAGAGAAACGGATGAAGAACGCAAACTGGAACTCGATAAAATCCGGCATGCTGCACGTTTTGCCCGATCCCTCGGCCTCGCCGTCGTAGCCGGCCACGGCCTGAACTACCGGAACGCCGCAGCTTTCGCTTCCCTGAACGACATCGAAGAAGTCAGCATCGGACACGCCATCATCGCAAGAGCCGTCTTCACCGGCCTTGAAGCAGCCATAAAGGAGATGCTCTCGCTGCTTGGAGGAGAAGTATGAATTATTCTCGCTCCGAACCTGCAGAAAACCTGATACCTGTCGTCCTCGCCACCGGAAACCCCGACAAGGTCAGGGAACTTCGTCCGATGATGGAATCGGCCTCGCCGCTCTTTTCGGTACGCTCTCTGGCCGATCTTGCAATAACGGCAGAGGTCGAGGAAACGGAAAACACGCTCGAAGGCAATGCGCTGCTGAAAGCCGATGCCATATTCCGCCTTGTCGGGAAACTGTACCCTTATGTCATAGTCCTTGCGGACGATACCGGGCTGGAAGTCGAAGCGCTATGCGGCGAACCCGGAGTTTTTTCCGCAAGATTCGCTCCGGTTCCGGAAGGCACAAAACCCTCCTACGACGATAACGTCCGCCACCTGCTCCTGAGAATGGAAGGCATGAACGACAGAACCGCGACCTTCAGAACCGTCATAGCCGTAAAAGGACGAATCCCTTCCGGCAAATCGTTCCACGAGTTCCGGAGCATCGCTGAAGGAGCCGTCCGGGGCTCCATCACTCTCGAAACCAAAGGCTCTCACGGCTTCGGCTACGACCCTGTATTTCATGTGCAAGGCGCAGGAAAAACCTATGCCGAAATGACAACAGCCGAAAAAAACACGATCAGCCACCGTGCCCTTGCCCTGCGAAACGCATCGGCGATGCTTGCCGGCATCATGGCAAACCATTACTCACCCGAAACGTAACCCTCTCAACCCCCGCTAATGAATCTCTTCGAAGCAGTCATACTCGGTATCGTTCAGGGACTCACCGAGTTCCTGCCCATCAGCAGCACCGCGCACCTGAGAATCGTACCCGCACTTGCAGGATGGGAGGACCCCGGAGCCGCATTTACGGCCATTGTGCAGATCGGCACCCTTGCCGCGGTATTGATATACTTCTACCGAGACATATCCTCCATACTTCGAGCCGTAGTGCAGGGCATGGCAGGCGGGCGCCCTCTGGGCACCCCGGAATCTAAAATGGGATGGATGATCGCCGCCGGCACCCTCCCGATAGTGGTGTTCGGACTGCTTTTCAAAACCGAAATCGAAACCAGTCTTCGCTCGCTCTACTCGATCAGTGCCGCCCTGATCGGGCTTGCCCTGCTGCTCACGCTTGCTGAATACCGGATGAAAAAACGCCTTGCCAAAGGCCTCGAAATGAAGCAGATGGAAAAGATCGGATGGAAAGAAGCCCTTCTCATCGGTCTCATCCAGAGCATTGCCCTCATCCCGGGATCTTCACGATCCGGCGTCACCATAACCGGAGGTCTCTTCCTCAATCTTTCCCGAGAAGCCGCCGCAAGATTCTCGTTTCTGCTCTCGCTCCCCTCGGTCTTCGCAGCCGGCATCTACCAGCTCTATAAAACCAGGGATATAATCTTCTCCTCGCCGGACAACCTCGCGGCAATCGTTGTCGCAACCATCGTTTCAGGAATTGTCGGCTACGCCTCCATCGCTTTTCTGCTGAACTACCTGAAAAACCACAGCACAAGAATATTCATCCTCTACCGATTCGCACTCGGTGGAGCCATACTGCTGCTGGTCGCCACAGGCATACTTCCGAATTAGGAAGCAGGAGTCAGGTCTCCTCCCTCCCGATTTCCGGGCACTTTTTGTCCGGAAAAAGAATTCTCTTTTCTCATTGAGAGAGCGATTATTTTTTTCTTATATATAGATAATTTACTAACACGATTAACCAGTCGGCCATGCCATACAGCTTGGAAAGCGTAGGGCATAATGGCTTTGAAAAAGCAGACTTACATATACATACAAAATGTTCGGACGGAATCTTTTCACCGGAGGAAATCGTAGTCAAGGCTTCGGCTTCCGGTCTGGCGGCCATCAGTATTACCGACCATGATTCCGTTTCTGGTATTGACAAAGCAAAGCCATTAGCCTCAGCAAAAGGCATCGAACTCATTCCGGGCGTGGAAATGAGTTCAACCTTCAAGGGCTATGATATTCATATCCTTGGTTATTTTTTTGATTACGAGCACTCGGAACTGAAACGCTACCTCGACCACTGCCGGCACCTGCGCACCGAAAGGGCGGAGCGCATGGTTGGAAAACTGGCAAAAATGGGCGTAAAAATAGGCATCGAGGAGATCATCCTCAAAGCGCAGAACGGCAGTGTGGGCAGACCGCATATCGCGGCCGTGCTGCAGGACGGTGGTTATGTAAGAAGCTTCAGCGAAGCGTTCAGCAAGTATCTTGGAGCGCACAGTCCGGCTTACGTCAAAAGCATAGAAACGCATCCGGCGGATGTCATCAGGCTTATCAACGAAGCCTCGGGACTCTCTTTTCTTGCCCATCCTGCTCAGAACGTGCCCGACGAAATCCTCAAACAGCTTATAACCTTCGGCCTTGACGGCATCGAAATCGTACACCCTTCGCACGATACGTACAAACAGAACTATTACAGGGAGATCGCCAACGAATACTTCCTGCTCTTCTCGGGAGGATCGGATTTTCACGGGCTCAAAGAACGGGACGACGAGACCTTCGGCTCCATTGCAATTCCCTATGAATGGGTGACCAAGATGAAAAGCCGTCTGGTGAATGCATAAGGCCAGAGAACAGATATGTGATTTTCAGCTAAGATTTGCTATTATCAGGTGAAATTTCAGGCTCGGCTGAACCGTTACGGCTCGGCTGACTTCTCATGACACAGTATTTATGCCAATAACCGTCGTTCGCTCCCTCGAAAAAGAACTTACCCTGAAAGCGAAGGATTTTCTGCTCACCATGCAGGAGTTCTTCATTTTTTCGATGAGAGCTTTCTTCACGCTCCCCAAACTCAAGCGCTACTGGAGAGATTTTCTCGATCAGGCCAAAATCTGCGGCACAGACTCCATTCCGATAGTACTGGTAAGCGCCATTTCCATCGGTTCACTCCTCGCTATAGAGGTAGGTAACCTTCTCGAAGAGTTCGGAGCGAAAACCATGCTCGGCCGTTCAACCTCAATCTCCGTCATCAGGGAACTCGGCCCTCTGCTCATGGGGCTCATGCTCTCGGCAAGATTCGGGTCGCGCAACGGAGCCGAGCTCGGAGCCATGAAGATATCGGAACAGATAGACGCGCTCAGGGCGTTCGGCACCGATCCTATCGCAAAACTCATCATGCCGAGACTTGCAGCAGCGCTCGTCATGTTTATTCCTCTCACGGCACTCTCCGATTTTGCCGGACTGCAGAGCGCCGCGTTCCTTGCCGAAAACTACCATCGCCTCGACCCCGGCATCTTCTGGAACTCGGTCTACCCGAGGCTCGTACCGAAGGATTTCGTTGTCGGTTTTCTCAAGGCACCTGTATTCGCCATCATCATCACGCTTGTCAGCAGCTATAACGGTTTTATAGCAAAAGGCGGCACAGCCGGCGTCGGTCGTGCCACCATCAAAGGAATCGTCGTATCCTCGGGACTCGTGCTCATCGCAAACTTCTATGTGTCGAAAATAGTGCTGGAAAACATGTAAGAAGATGATTGAACTACGTAATATCACATTGAAGTACGGAGAACGGGAAATTCTGAAAAATGTATCCCTGACCATCAGGGACAACACCATCAAGGCGATTCTCGGACCCAGCGGCGTGGGAAAAAGCACGATTCTCAAGCTCATGCTCGGGCTGATCAAGCCCAACAGCGGTCAGGTTTTTGTCGACGGCACCGACATAACCAGACTCAAGGAAACCGAACTCTATCCCATAAGGCGAAAAATGGGCATGGTATTCCAGGGCAATGCATTGTTCGACTCAATGAGCATCAGCCAGAACCTCGGGTTCTTTCTGAGAGAAAACCTCAATCTGCCCGAAGAAGAAGTACAGGAGAGAGTTGCCGAACAGATCAGGTTCTCCGGACTTGAAGGGTACGAAGATCAGCTTCCGGAAAATCTCAGCGGAGGCATGCGTAAACGTGTTGCCATAGGCCGGGCGCTGATTTTCAAACCGCATATGATACTGTTCGACGAACCGACTGCTGGCCTCGATCCGGTCAGCTCCAAGCGTATACTGCATCTTATCAGCACGCTTCAGCAGTCGAGCAATCTCGGCGCGGTAATCGTAACGCATATTATCGACGACGTTTTCAGCATAGCCGACCATGCGGCAGTGCTCTATAAAGGGGAAATCATTTTCGATGACGAAACGGAAAAGCTGCACCAGTCAGAACATCCGTTCATCCGCTCGATCCTCTCCGACAAAATCCTGGAACTGTAACCTCAAGAGCGAATTACCTGTATGAGAAATCCGAACTCACTGAAATGGAGCGACCTGAAAACCGGCATATTCTTTCTGCTCGGTCTGGGCTTTGCCGCATATCTCGGACTCGTGATCGGCAAGAACAGCAGCCTCTTCACCGGAACGACCACCATCAAGGTACTCTCTCGTGACGTCCAGGGTCTTGCGGAAAACAACTTCGTCTCCGTCTCCGGCAAAAAAATCGGAACGGTATCAAAGCTCGATTTCGTCACCCATAACGACTCACTCTATGTGGTTGCCGAACTGAAACTGCGCGACGAATTTGCAGGCCTTGTCACCAGTGACGCAAAAGCCACCATCCGCGCTCTCGGCGTACTTGGTGATAAATATGTCGATATCATGACCGGCAAGGGCCAGCCGGTCAAGAGCGGTGACTTCATCGCCCTCGACTCCGAAGACGGCATGGCCGAGCTGACTGGCGGAGCAAACCAGGTACTTGCAAAAATCAACGAACTGCTTGACAGGCTCAACAGCGGCAAAGGGGTAGCCGGCAGGCTGGTTTCCGACGAAAAGATGGGTGCCGATCTGGCTGAAACCGTCAGCAGCCTCAGAAGCACCTCCGCCGAACTTTCGACGCTCTCACAGAAAGCATCGAAAGGCAACGGCCTCCTGCCGAAGCTTCTGAACGACGGAGAACTGGCTAAAAATACCGAACAGACCGTCTCGCGCCTGAACCAGGCAGCGGAAAAAACCGAAGCGCTGATTGCCAGGCTCGAAAGCGACCAGGGCACTTTCGGCCAGCTTCATTCCAACCCGGCGCTTTACAACAACCTGAACGAAACGCTCACTTCGCTCGACTCGCTGCTGGTAGACCTGAAAAAAAACCCGAAACGCTACGTCAAGTTCTCGGTCTTCTGAGGATCTCAGGATGGGCATTCGCAGAACGATTTCCATCATGCTGCTGGCCGCTGCTGCAGCGCTAGCCCTTCCCCGGCAGGCTGCCGCCGGGGATTTCCGGCCTCTTGAAACGCTTGTCGAAAATGCTCTGAGGGAAGGCGTTTTTCCCGGAACGGGCATAGCGGTGATCCACCGGGGAAAAACCATATTCCACAAGGCTTTCGGGCGGCAAACCTATGCAGCCGCATCCCCGGCTGCCGATACCGCAACCATCTACGACCTCGCATCGCTCACAAAACCTGTCGTCACAACCGGTATCGTCATGCAGCTTGTCGAGCGGGATTCGCTCGATCTCGACGCGCCGGTCTCGCGCTACCTGCCGGCATTCGCATCCCGGGGCAAGCAGTCGGTCACGGTTCGCAACCTGATGCTGCACAATTCGGGATTGCGCGCCCATACACTCTATCATAAAACCTGCCGAACTCCCGAAGAGGTATTCCAGGCAATAGACGCCGACACGCTGCTCTCGACGCCAGGCGTCAGAACGCTCTACAGCGACCTCGGCTTCATCACGCTTGGCAGAATCGTCGAAACCGTTACCGGAAGGACTCTCGATGCCAACTTCCGGCAAAGATTCGCCCTTCCGCTCGGCATGCGACACGCCATGTTCAACCCTCCGGCTTCGCTTCTCGGCTCAATCGCTCCGACGGAACAGGATACTACGTGGCACTTCCGTACGAAACGCCCTCTCGTACACGACCAGAACGCCGCGCTGCTTGGCGGTGTAGCCGGCCATGCAGGACTGTTCTCCACAACCGGCGATCTTGTGCCCTATATCAGGATGCTTATGCAGGGAGGAACCTATGAAGGAAAACAATATTTCACGCCGGAAACCGTAAGAATGTTCACAACGAGAACAGGACGCAACTCCCGCGCGCTCGGATGGGACCTTCGCTCGCTCGAAGGGCTCTCCTCAGCCGGAACGGCATTTTCCACCTCCTCATGGGGGCATCTCGGTTTCACCGGCACCAGCATCTGGATCGATCCCGAAAAGGATCTTGCCGTCATCATGCTCAGCAACCGCGTCCACCCCACCTCGGATAACATAAAGATCCGCAAATTCCGTCCCCTCCTGCACGACACCGTGGTTCAGTGCATAAAATAAACATGATCGGGACACAACAAAACCGGCTGGATAGCACCTCATCTCTCCCATCTTCCCATTATCAATTATCAATTCCCCTTTTTCCCCTTCGCAAGTTGAGCTGCAAAACAACGTCCCCTACTTGTTACGCCCTATACTCCCGTAAAGCGCTCCAGGCTTCCATCGATGAAAATCCGAGAAAAACGTCTCCTGTTTTAAGCAAAAATGCCATCCATCGGCACGATGGGCAACGGCGTGAGCTTCAGCGATTCACGGCTGAATATCGCGTTGGCCGCCATTCGCCCGGTGAAGGCGGCGGCCTCCATGAGAAAAACCGGAGCATCGACGCGCACCCAGTCGCCCGCAAGAAAAAGATTTGATATCGGGGTCTCGACTCCGGGCCTGCGGCTGTGGGCGCCGGGAGCCCAACGGGTAAAATTCGACTGCTGCATGTAGAGTTCGTGCAGGATGGACGCCTCCCGCGTTTCCGGAAACATCTGATGCAGTTCCTCCTTCATGGCAGCCCTGATAATCTCCTCCGGCTTCACATCTTCAGGAGCGATGGCATACGCATGCAGTTCGATAACGCATCCCCCATGCTCTTTTGCCCATGAAATAAAAGGCTCCTGAAAATCCGAGTAGACCGAAATGGAATCGGTATAGGTATAACCGGATACCGTGTAGAAGGGAAAATCCGCGGAACCCAGCGGCCTGTCGAGCCAGAGGCGGTAAACCGCGTAGGGATCCGCCTCGCAAAGCGACGCAACGGATGATTCGAGGGACGCCAGGCCCGGTCCGGAAGCACGCACCAGTTCCTTCGTCCCCCGGACGTCGGAAGCCATAACGCAGTAATCGGCTGCAAGCACCTCCGCCGATAACCCTGAGGCCGTCCGAGGAACCCTGAAAACAAGAACATTGCCATCTTCGACAGCGTCGAGCGGCGCAAGCGGAGCATCGGGCGGACCGCCGACCGGATTGCCCTCCGCATCGAAACGACCTGCATGGCAGGGGCAGTAGAATTCCCCTGCGTCGGCATCCCAGGTAACCGGGCAACCCATATGCGTGCAACGCGCGTCGAACGCCCTGATAACTCCTCCTTCGCGAGAAGCGATAACCGGCACGCCTCCATCCGTATGCAGCAGGGCCCAGCCCCGATCGGGAAGGCTGCCCCCGTCTGTCTGCCGAAAAACCACGCCTCCGCTGCCGGCCCCCCCCTGCAGTTCTACGCCTGTAACCTTGCCGTTCTCCACCTGCAGCCTGTCCGCTCTTCGTCCCTTCAGAATCGTAACGCCAAGCTCTCGAAGTTTCGCTTCGAGCGGATCGATCAGCGCCGTCATGCAGTCCCGGTTGGTAATCCGGAAGGCCAGCCCTTCGGGACTGCCCATGAAATAAAAATGAAAATAACGGATAGCCTCGGCGGCGGAGAGTACCTCCATCCGGTTCATGGTGGCATCGGCAAACGGATGCAGCACGGTATCGATGAATGCCGGCAGTATCTCCCCTTTCCGGCAGTAGGTCATGAAGTCGATGGAGTCATAATCCCTGAAAGTCGCGCCGTACTCGTAACGGAACATGCCGATCACCGGCCAGAGCCCTTTGTACTCTTTCAGGAACGAAGCGATATCGAGCGAACGGGACTGGCCTACCACGGAGATGATATTGAAGGGAAACCATTTCGGAGTCTTCCCGTAGACTTCGGCAGGTCTCTTGCTGAAGAGCACCGGATAACCCGGAGCCGGGTCGAACACTCCGCTTGTGACCCCGGCGAAGGCAAACATCTCGTTCAGGTTATAGTACTGATCGAAAAACCCGTGAAACCCGTGTTCCACCGGAAACCGCTCGCCAAGCGCTTCGAGATCCCACCCGGTCAGCTTTCCGCCAAGCGACCCGGAAGCCTCGACCAGCGAAACGCTGAATCCGCGACGGGCAAGTTCGAGAGCCGAACTGATGCCGGCAAGACCGCCCCCGATCACCACAGCGCTCTTCTCTGTCGCAAGACGTTCCGCTCCCTGGCCGTCCTTGCTGACTCCATTATAAAGCTCTTTTCTCGGCTGATAATATCCCACCGCACCAGCAAGAGCGGCCGCGCTCACTCCTGCGCCGATGCCTGTACGGGAAAGTACTGTTCGAATAAACTCACGACGTTCCATACACAGAGGTGAACTAAGACCCGCAGCGGATCGGTTGGAGAACAAAGCAAAATGTATATTTAACGATAAATAGTAATTCCGGCAACCATTGCCGCACTGGAAACGGCAAACGCAGAATATAATATATCATGCTCCTGCCCGATGAAAACCCTGCGATCACGATCCGCCGCGAAGCCCTGCGGCTCGGTATCGCTTCCATAGGATTTTCGCCGATCCAGCCCCAGGAAAAAGCAATCGCGCGCATCAGCTGCATGATAGAGGAAAAACGGCATGGAGAAATGCGCTATCTTGAAACCGCAATTCCGGAACGTGCCGATCCATCGCTGCTCCTGCCAGGCGTAAAAACCATTATCTCCGTTGCTCTCTGCTACAACAGGCCGGAATACCATGCACCGGCTTCCGGAGGCGCACGCATCTCGCGATATGCGCTCATCGACGACTACCATCGGGTAGTACGAAGTAAACTCGAAGAGCTGCTGACCTTCATCCGCACGATCTACGATGATCCGGTACAGGCCGTCATAGCAGTCGACAGCTCGCCAATGCTTGAAAAAGCATGGGCTGAAAGCTCAGGAATCGGAAAAACCGGAAAAAACACACTGCTCAACACAACCGCATCCGGCTCATACGTCTTTCTCGGAGAACTGCTGATTGACCGCGAAATCCATGATCCGGCACAAGAGCTGCCCAACCGGTGCGGAGCATGCAGAAACTGCATCGAAAGCTGCCCGACCGGAGCGCTCGTCGAACCGGGAAAACTCGACGCACGCCGCTGCATCTCCTACCTCACCATCGAACTCAAACGGGAGTTCACGCCGGAAGAATCGCGGATGGTGGGAACGTGGCTTTTCGGCTGCGACCTCTGCCAGGAATCATGCCCCGGTAACCGATCGCGCAAACCAGCTCCCGAAGGGCTCTTCGCTCTGAAAAAGGAACTGTTCGGCATTACGCCGGAGGATATTCTGAACCTGACCGGATCGGGTTTCCGCAAACTTTTTTCAGGCACGCCCATCTTCCGCATCGGCCTCAAACGCCTCAAACGCAACGCACGGGCCGTCATGGAAAATCTCTCGGCAGGTTCGTCTGCCCGTGCTGCGCAGGAACAGAATACCGGCAGCGCAACCAATCCCGGATCACCGATAAATCTACATTCATAATGCTCTGAACGACAGAAAAAGCTACCCTTCCGGATAGCTTTTTCTGTCGTTTCTCTCGTAAACCAAGCCCCGCAAAGGGGCGCGAGTATCAAACCTCAGTGCTTGAAATGCCTCATCCCCGTAAACACCATAGCCAGATTGTTGGCATCCGCAGCCTCGATCACCTCGTTATCCCTGATTGAACCGCCCGGCTGGATCACGGCGCTTACGCCAGCCTCGGCAGCGGCAAGCAGCCCATCAGCGAACGGGAAAAACGCATCGGAAGCCACAACCGATCCGTTCAGATCGAGATTCACCTCCGAAGCCTTCCAGCGAGCGATCTTCGAAGAATCGACGCGAGACATCTGTCCTGCGCCAACGCCATAGGTCTGGCGGTTCTTGACGTACAGAATGGTGTTCGATTTGATATGCTTGCAGATCTTCCAGGCAAACATCAGGTTGGAAAGTTCCTCTTCAGTCGGCTGCCGTTTGGTGACCACCTTCAGATCCTCGACGGCAACGATACGGGCATCACGCTCCTGAACAAGCATGCCGAAGGGTGTGGACTTGAACTCCCATCCGCCTTTCGGCAGCGGCTGCTTCTGCAGCACCAGCCTGCGGTCTTTCTTCTTCATAAGCAGATCGAGCACACCATCCTCGAAAGCAGGAGCGATCAGGATTTCGGTAAATATCCCGTTAACCGCAACTGCGGTATCCATATCGAGCGGCCGGTTGAAAGCGATGATGCCGCCGAAAGGAGCCTGCGTATCGGTAGAAAACGCCCTGCGGTATGCCTCCGCAAGCGTCGGAGCCTGAGCCACGCCGCACGGATTGGTATGCTTGATGATAACCACCGAAGGATCCTCACCTCGGAACTCCTCGATAAGGCCGGCAGCTGCGGCGATATCGAGCATATTGTTGTACGACAGCTCCTTGCCGTGCAGTTTCTCGAAACAGGCGCCGAACGAACGGCTGCCTTCGCTGTCGGTCATTTTATAGAAACCGGCGCTCTGATGCGGGTTCTCGCCGTAACGCATGTCGAGCTCCTTTTCAAGCGAAACAGTCATCTTTTCTGCAGCACCGACGGCCTCGGCACCTTCAGCCCCGACGAGAAATGCTGCGATGGCCCGGTCGTAGCGCGAGGTAAGTTCGAAAACCTTGCGGGCAAGCATGAGGCGGGTCGAACGCTTAGTCGTACCCCCGTTCTCGCGCATTTCGGCAAGCACCGATGCGTAATCGGCGCTGTCGGTCAGTACGGTCACAGATTCGTTGTTCTTGGCCGCGCTGCGAAGCATGGATGGGCCGCCGATATCGATATTCTCTATAGCGTCCTCGAAGGTCACCTCAGGCTTTGCCACCGTGGCCTCGAAGGGATAAAGATTAACCACCACCATATCGATGAATCCGATACCGTTCTCCAGCGCCTGTTTCACATGGTCCGCATTCTCACGGACGGCAAGCAGGCCGCCATGGATTTTCGGATGCAGAGTCTTCACCCGGCCATCCATGATCTCGGGAAACCCGGTAATGGTTGAAATGGAAGCCGCGGCAATACCGGCATCCTGAAGAACCTTCAGGGTTCCGCCGGTTGAAAAAATCTCGACACCCAGTTCGGAAAGTTCGTGACAGAAATCCACGATACCGGTTTTATCGGATACGGATACCAGCGCCCGCTTGATGACAGGATCAGACATGTGCAGAATATTTATATAAAATTGAATGGCTGTTCGTAAAGGCTGAATTTACGAAATAACCCATATTTTCTGAATTCTCCTGACGCATTCGTCCGCCGAAAGCACCCCAATAACAATGGAAATACCTTATTTTCCGATATGAACGGCAAACCGGCGATCAGCAAACAAGCCAACGTATGGAAAACACATAATATCACCCGGAAAACACATGAAATTCGAATTTCAGAATCCGACGCATCTTGTTTTCGGAGCGGGAACACTCTCGAAACTCGGCGAAGTCGTAAGTTCATACGGCAAAAAAGCACTGCTCGTGACCGGCAGCGGCAGCGTCAGGCGCAACGGCACCCTGGAGAAGGCGGTTTCGAGCCTGAATGCCGCCGGCATATCGGTAGCCGAATGCTCCGGGGTAGAACCCAACCCCCGGCTATCTACGGTAGAAAGAGGGGCGGAAATCGCGCTAAGCGAAAGCTGCGACGTGGTCATCGCCCTTGGCGGAGGCAGTGTCATGGATGCTGCCAAGGTCATGGCTGCAGCTCTCTTCTACAAAGGAGATCTGTGGAACATGATGGCCGGTCAGGAAAACCGGATACTTCCCTCGCAGGCGCTTTCAGTCGTCGCCGTGCCTACTCTTGCGGCAACCGGTTCCGAAATGAACGGCGGAGCGGTCATCACCAATGAAAAAACGACCGTAAAATCTTTTGTCTCCGCCCGATGCCTCTACCCGAAAGCTGCCATCGTCGATCCCGAGCTGACGGCAAGCGTACCGCAGGATCAGACCGCATACGGAATCTGCGACCTGATTACCCACGTGACCGAATCATACTTCAACGGGGTTGACGGTACGCCGCTGCAGGACCGATTTGCCGAAGGGGTTATTCTCACCGCAATGGAATGGGGCCCAAGGGCTGTAGCCGACGGAAACGATATCGAAGCCCGCTCGCAGGTGCAATGGGCATCGGTGGTTGCCCTCAACGGGTGGGTGCAGGCCGGCACCGCATCGCCCTTTCCGGTGCACATGATCGAGCACACCCTCTCCGCCCACCACGATATCCCGCACGGCGCAGGACTGGCGGTGGTCAATCCCGCATGGATGCGTTTCGCCTCCCGGACCCGCCCCGAGCGATTCGCAACGTTCGCCTCGCGCATCTTCGGAATACCAATGCAAAATCCGGAAGACGCCAGAGCTGTCGCCGAAGGAATCGACCAGTTCGAAGCATTTCTGCGCTCGATCGGCTGCCCGACCCGGCTCTCGGAAACGGGAATCGGAGAGAAGCTGCTTGAGCGTTATGCCACGGACACCCTGCTTGTAGCCCGTGACTCCGAAGGCCGCCTTCCCGGTCGTCCGCCCATGAGCAAGGAAGACATTGCAGACGTACTCCGATCGGCGCTGTAACGACTGTATAAAACCCCGGACGCATGCCTGACGAAAAAAGTTGTCAGCCTGCTTTCTGCAGAGGAGCTGCAGGAGTTCGGACGAGAATATGCTCGATTTCGTTTCCGAAAACGTTTGCCTTTCCGGAATCAGTCAGGTCCCGGTCGCGCAGATCCTGGTTCAGGTAGTTTCTGTAAAAAGCGGCAAGCTTTTCCCTGTAGATACGCGTTCATCATGGCGGTATCGCTCCCTGTGTTTATACATGTCCGTCGGTATTTTTAGTCCGCCAATAAATAAAAAACAACTCAATTTCCCATCAACTTGTCTCCGAACGATTTGCCTTTCTTGTAGCCTTTTCTGAACGACATCTTCGTGTTCTCCCAGAAATTCTTCCTTGCTTCAGCCGCCACAAGCTGTAACAGTTCGGCTTCGAGGTTCCCTTCCGGTTCATAAATGGTAAGTACTGATTTCAGTACTGCCGGTATGATGCTGAAATCCGTCGGTTCAAGCATGACGGGCAGAATTCTGCCTGCCGGATCAGGCCATTTCTCGCTCGCCCACTTCAACTCAGTGCGCGCATAACACCCCTTCGTGACTGACGCGGGTGAAATAAAAAAAATCACAAGATCGCTTGAGCGGATCGCATCGTGGATCTCTTCGTTGAATTTGCCTCCTGCCTGCAGATCCGTTTTGTCAAAAAAAACCTCGTGATGATTCGCTTCGAGTACGCGACAGACCGCTTCAACCCTGTCATGATTTTCACGTGCATATGACAGAAAAATATTCATGGCACGTTCCTCCGGATCCGGTTGTAAATAATTATGAAGAAAACCCCTTCTTTACCGGCGTATCTCTCATACTGATGAACCTCCCGCTATAAGCTTTCTGGTATCGAGATGCACGATCCTTGCCCCGAGGTCGCGGGCACGGCTGACCATATCGGCGGTTCCCCCCGGAGCGTCGCCGGGAGCACCGTCCCAGAGCGCGACAAGGGTCAGCGAATCAGGGGACAGGGTAAACGCGGAGAAAAGCATCCAGAGGTTGGAACGCTGCCAGATATTGTAATCCTTTCGGCTCCGGAGCCAGGCCGGCAGCTGCCCGTCGCGGCAGAGAACCTTCGGGGCATGCTTCCGGACAAGTGTTTCGAAACGCTCAACCCACTCGTGGCCGCCATCGGCCACCGACGCCCTGATGTAGTCACGCTCGGGAACGGCCAGATGAATATGCAGCGGAATACCCAGCTCTTCGCAGATTTCAAGAAAAATGATGTCCCCGCCTGAAGCCGCTCCTGCAATACCCGCAAGCGTCCATTCGCCCGCATGCTCCAGCTCACGCGTAACAGCTGCCCGGATCATTTCCCTTGCAGCATCTTCTCCCGAAGCCGGAAACCGCGGCGTTCCCCTTCCGGGAACATCGAGTCGATGGCCGGTAAACAACAGAGCCCGAACCTGCACGGCAGGTTTTTCGGACTCTGACGGAGATGAGGGAACTGCATGCTGCACCGCACCCGTTCTGTCGGAAAACAGAGACAGCTCGCGGAACAGCCCGATCTGTCTCATGGCAGAGTCACGGTAAAAAGGCGCGAGGCATGAAAGAAGCTGCCGGTATTTCTGGCAGATGAAAACAGTATTGTCGAGCGTCAGAAAAGCGTGATCGGCTTCGCTGATTTCCAGCCAGATATCGCGTTCCCCGTTTTTGGCACGCTCGCGTTGTGAATCGAGTGCAAGCCGGACCCCTGCAGCAAGAAGCCTGAGGTTTTCACGATACCCGTCGAGCATGAACGCGGCCTCCCTGTTGGTCTGATACTGGCTTTCCCATGTTGATGGATGCAGACCTGCAAGCTCGATCATGATGGTGAGCATGGCAAGGGCATTCAGTCCCGGATAATAGTGATTACGATCGACGGCAAATCCTTTGCTGTACCACTCATACGACTCCCTGATATGGATCGATGACAATGCCGTTTGCTGTTTTTCAGCCGTATTGGCGATTCCGGCCCATGCGCTGTGCCAGCGGGTTTTTGCGTTCCGCCCCCTGAGGGCCAGCAGTTCGGCCCGCCGTGCATCCGGCAGCATCCGCTCTCCGCCCTGCAGCGCCCGGTCGACGGCCTGATCGGCAAGGCATGACTCGCCGAGACGGTCGTAGATGGTTGCCAGTTCGCTGTTTGCCTCGACGTCGAATTTATCGTACTCAAGCACGGCATTCCAGGTAATACGTGCATCACGCCATGCATTCAGCGATGTCTGGGCTTCACCGATCAGACGCAAGCCGGCGCATTTCCATGGAATTCCGTGCAGTTCGGCACCCATGAGTTCAAGCAGAACCGTATCGCCTTCCGATACCGCGTGACGGAGCGCTTCCTGAAAATCAAGCGGCACAAGATTAAAGGGCTCCGAGAAAACATCCTGGAGATGAGGCAGCAACTGAAAAACCGGACTGTCGGTCTTTTTCGCTATCCAGGTTTCCCGGAGAGCCTCGGTGAGTGTCTGCAGCGATGCAGCCGGAGCGGAGGCATCGTAATGCAGATACCGGTCGGTTTTCAGATCGAAAGGCACCTCGTCAGGCGTCGAAGAGCGCAGCAAAAAGGTGTGACGCTTACGGAGGGCCTGGCGGATGCCGAGTTCATAAAAAACGTTGGCGTTGTGAATCGATATGTCGGCAATGACCAGATCTGCAATTAAAAGTTCGTAAAACATGTCTGTTCGTATGTTCCCCTGTTCGAGAAAAAGCGCTGTCGTTCCCCCGGAAAACCCGAGAGCCCGCAATGCAGGCATGATGAGTTCCGATTCTACACGATCGAAGTCGATTCCCTTTTTTTCTCCGAACGGGCGTACGATAAAGGCATGCATGAATGCCCCCCTTTTCTGGCTATGGTATGAACCCCCTGAAATGGTCAGGGGAAACCTGTTCCGCTGCCTTGCGGCCGATCTTTCTGAGATTTTCTATTTCGGTAACGGCATCGAGTTTCCGAACCTTTTCAGGATCGACAGCATCAAACCCCTGTCTGCAGAGTGCTTCGCTGCTGAGCGCCGCATCGTAACGGGCGTAAAGAAAACGACGGCCAAGGTTTTCAGAAAAGGGAATCCGCGCGCCGCTTGCGTCAACCGGTATCATATCGCCGATTTCACGATCTATGCAATCTCCATGCACACAGCGGCCGATATGACGGCAGTTGACATCCTGATCGACCATGGCACCATACATCAGAGCGAGCGGTATGCCCATGGCATTGGCAAGCAGTCCACGCTCCGGATCGATTGAGAAGGGCTCAACCCGTGGAGCCGAACCGGTACCGACTGAAACCAGTTGCAGCATAGTCTCTCCAGTCGGCCACCCCAGCCGGTATACCGGATCGGTAGCCATGCGGTACAGGAGAAATGCGGGATTGTTGTAAGGGGTCATGCCGCCATCCACAAATACAAAAGATTTGGCGTTGTCACCAGGGCACCAGTTGATCACTTCCGGAGGAAAGAAAACCGGAGCGGCGGTACTTGCTCGGACTATTTTCCAGAGCGGTATGCTCAGATTGCAGTCGGGACGCGAAAGCTCATTGTATCTGGCCAGCGGGTTGCTGCTGATTGGCCATGGAGAATCGGTGGTACGGTTCAGCGTTACGGCAAGAAACAGACAGTTCAGATCGTCCGGTTTCAGCGTGGTATGCGGGCCGAATGTTTTTTTCAGCAGCTTTTCAAGAGGATCGGATTTGTAGAGCGAGTACCAGCGCTGCAGCAGCCTGTTTTTATCGAACATATCCGGACCGGCGTGCTCGTAGAAATCAAGCAGTTCATCAACCTTCATGCCCCTTGCAATGCCTGCGGCAATGATCGCTCCTGTGCTGGTGCCGGCAACATAATCGAAATAATCCGAAAGCCTGAAGGCGGAGCCTTTACCGGTAGCATCGGCAAGCAGGCTCTCTATGTTCCTGAGTATTTCGAGGGTGAGAACACCTCGTATGCCGCCGCCGTCAAGCGCGAGAAGACGATGTTTGCGCGGCTCACTGTTCTCAAAACGATGGGAAAGCTTTCCCCAGATACTCATAGGTTTCTCCTTTGTCAATATGAAAAAACCGAAGGTTTGACTGACAACCCTGATAAGAGCAACTGCCTGCAGTACAGATAAATATACGATTACCGCCAAAGCACGGCAAGAAAAAGAGTACAGAATATCTAACGAAAGAATGAACTCCACCGTTTCGGAACTGCCGAAACCGCATAATGGGATGTTCTGCTTCTGAACTGATTTTCCTGCTGTTTGAAAAAAGCCGTCCCCGGATGCATATTAAGGCAAAAGAACTCTCTGTTTTGCAGAAAAACCCGACCACATGCCCAACCATAAAACCCGTCTTGCCGTGTTCTGCTCGGGAACCGGCAGCAACTTCAGATCCCTGCATAAGGCTATAGCCGAAAAGCCGCTCGATGCGGAAATCGTACTCTGCATTTCCAACCGCTCCAAGTGCGGCGCCATGGAGTACGCTCGCGAAAACGGCATCGCGGCTGCACATATTTCGGAAAAGCAGTTTGTCTCCTTCGATGAGTTCGTTGCAGCCATGCTCGATGCACTGCATATGCACGGAGTGGAAGCCGTCATGCTGGCAGGATACATGCGCAAAGTGCCTGACGCGGTTGTAGCGGCTTATCACGACCGGATACTCAACATCCATCCAGCCCTGCTGCCCAAATTCGGGGGAGAAGGAATGTACGGCATCCACGTGCATACGGCGGTACTGGCCGCAGGAGAGGCCGAAAGCGGAGCCACGGTACATATTGTAAATGAAGAGTACGACAAAGGTCGCATCGTGCGGCAGGAATGCATTCCGGTGCTGAAGGAGGACACACCCGAATCACTTGCCGAACGGGTGCTTGCCTGCGAACACCGGCTATATCCGGCAGCGCTTGAAACGTTTCTTGAGGAGCTGAAAGCCGCACAGGCACAATGACGCTCAGGATTTCTGAAATTTTCCACTCCATCCAGGGGGAGTCGTCATTTGCCGGATGGCCCTGCGCCTTCATCCGGCTTTCAGGATGCGGACACGGCTGCCGTTTCTGCGATACGGCATATGCGGAGCTGCCCGGCACGGACATGGAGATCGACACAATTATCGATATGATTGCGAAAATCGGTTCTCCGCTGGTGGAGATCACCGGCGGAGAGCCGTTGCTTCAACCGGAAGTTCATCCGCTTATGGAAAAGCTGTGCAACACAGGAGCGAACGTGCTCCTGGAAACCGGGGGATTCCTTTCAGTTGCGAATGTTGACCCTCGAGTGCACAGGATCATCGACCTCAAAACCCCTTCTTCGGGGGTTTGCAAGGAAAACAACCCTGAAAATATTTTGCTCGCTTTGCGTCAGAAGAGCAGCACTCAGGGTATGTTCGAGTTTAAAATTGTGGTGGCTGATCGGGAAGATTACCTCTGGGCAAGGAAGCTGCTTCAGGAAACAAGGATCATGGACGCCTGCACGGTAATGATGGGCGTAATATTCGGGGAACTCGAGCCCGAAAAACTTGCTCGATGGATACTCGACGACCGACTGAACGTAAGGATACAGTTGCAGTTGCACAAGTATATCTGGCCGCCGGATATGAGAGGAGTGTAAGTGCCCCTGTGCTGCATTGCCGCCGATAAGCTGATTGACCGGTTGGCAATACAGCATGAGCAAGCTGGCTGTAAATACCTGAGGATTTCATACTTTGTTGTTTTCCTGTTACACGGCAGTATCGCTATCATTTAATTCACTCATTGATTTTGACGTCGCTCTCGCTTGTCATACCGTTTTTCAATGAAAAACAGTCGCTGCCCGAGCTGATCGGGCAGCTTTATGATGCCATGGATGATCCGGAGTTGCAGAGATTGTTCGACGCGCCGTTCAGCTTCGAAATTATCCTTGTCGATGACGGTTCGACCGACGGCTCGACGGCTCTTGCCCGAACGCTCTGCGCTTCGAACCCCGAACTCCGGCTGATATCTTTCCAGCGGAACTTCGGCAAAACCGCAGCCCTCACGGCAGGGTTCCGAACGGCTGAAGGCAACGTGGTCTGCACGCTCGATGCCGATCTGCAGGACGATCCTGCATCGCTTCGACCGCTTGCAGCGAAACTGTTCGAAGGGTACGACCTGGTAAGCGGATGGAAGAAAGAGCGGCAGGATCCTCCTGGAAAGACCATTCCTTCAAAGCTCTTCAATGCCGTTACGCGTTTCTTTACCGGTATCCCCCTACACGACTTCAACTGCGGCATAAAAGCTTACCGTCGGGAGGTGATAGAAAAAATAGAGCTGCATGGTGAGATGCACCGCTACATTCCGGTACTTGCCGGATGGAACGGATTCAGAATAACCGAACTGCCGGTCAACCACCGTCCGCGGCAATACGGGTCGACGAAGTTCGGTTCTGCCCGTTTTTTTGCCGGTTTGTTCGACTTTCTCGCAGTGCTTTTCATCACGCGTTATTTCCGACGTCCCATGCATTTCTTCGGTATGGCCGGCCTGATCAGTTTTTTATCGGGCTTTTCCATAAGCCTGTACGTTACGCTCGACAAGATTCTGAACCTCAAACCAGTAAGCAACCGCCCCATCCTGTTCCTCGGCATTCTGCTCATCATTCTCGGAGCCCAGCTGTTCTCCACCGGTCTGCTCGGAGAAATGCTCTCGACCTCGGCACAGGGAGGCAATCGTTATACGGTCAAAGAAACAAGCAACCTCTCGCAGCAGCAGGAAGCACAACTCCGAGACCATTAGAAAACAGAAGACGGGAGGTGACAAACAGATTCTCCCCATTACCCATTACCCATTACCCATTATAAATGAAACGGATAGGCGCACATGTCAGTATTGCGGGAGGAATAGAAAACGCCCCGTTGCAGGCTTCGCGAATCGGGGCGAAGGCTTTCGCGCTGTTCACCAGAAACCAGCGGCAATGGAAAGCTCCGGCACTCAGTGCCGCTTCGATCGACGCATTCCGGAAAAACTGCAGCGATGGGGGCTACCTTCCAGAGCACATCCTGCCGCATGACAGTTATCTCATCAACCTCGGCAGCCCTGAACCCGACAAACTGGAACGCTCGCGCAACGCGTTTTTCGACGAGATGATGCGAATTGAACAGCTGGGCCTCTCGATGCTGAACTTCCATCCCGGAAGCCATCTCAACAGGATCGATCCCGACGCGTGCATCAGGCTGATCGCAGAATCGGTGAACATGGCCCTCGATCGCTCAAAAGGGGTAACAGCCGTCATAGAGAACACCGCAGGCCAGGGTTCGAATATCGGCCGCTCTTTCGAAGAGCTTGCGATGCTTGCAGAGCTCATCGAGGATAAAACCAGGGTCGGCATCTGCCTCGACACCTGCCATCTTTTTGCGGGAGGATACGACATCAGAACAAAAGATGCTCTTGAAAAAACCATTGCAGAATTCGATCGGATCGTAGGATTACACTATCTGAAAGCCATGCATCTGAACGATGCCAAACAACAGCTTGGAAGCCGTCTGGACCGGCACGAATGCATTGGCAGGGGCGCTATAGGAAAAGAAGCGTTTATATGCATCATGCAACATCCGCTCTTCGACGAGATGCCTCTCATCCTTGAAACTCCGGATTCCGACGGATGGGCGGATGAGATAACGATGCTTTACGGGTGGGCTGGTTCCGAGTGCTGAGTTCCGGGTTCTGAGTGCTGACGCCAATCGGTTTATTATAAAAACAATCGCCGGAGAAAACAATCGTCAGTGCATGAGTGAAGCCGCCTTCCCTGGTTATCTTTTTGAAACGGTCCGGAGATACTGGCCGACCGACAGGGCGCTGCCGAATACTCCGAGACCGAGACCGAGCAGAACTATAGCCGGATAGATGATGATGGCCGATGGATGCAGCACCTGATAGACTCCGGGTTCATAATTGTACAGGATCTGCTCGAAAACAAGATAGACCGCTCCGGCGGCAAGCAGACCGGAAAGAAGTCCCTGAAGAGCACCTTCGATGATATATGGCGCGCCGATGAACCAGCCCGTAGCGCCTACCAGCCGCATGGTTTTTATCTTCTCCTGACGCGAATAGAGGGCAAGCCTGATGGTGTAACCGATCATCACGACCGTGGCCACGGCAATGAGCATTCCGATACCGCCGGTCAGCAGGGTAAAGAGCTTGCCGTTCTGCTCGATCTGGCCGAGATACTGCTGGTTATAGCGGACTTCGAGACCGGGAGAGATCGCATTGATCAGCGGAATCACCTGTTTGATGCTGTCGGGGCTGGCATACTCGGGAATGAACTTCATGCGGATTGAACGGGGAAGAGGGTTCGAACCGAGTATCCTTACCACATCCTCGCCGAAATCATGTAAAAAAATCGCCGCCGCATCCTGTTTCGAAACATAGTCCGCTTCCCTGACGCCCCGAAGCTCCCTCACCTTTTCGGTAATCCCGGCAGCCTGCTTTTCGCTGAGTGATTCCCCGAGAAATACTTCGAGTTCAACCCTGCTGCGCAGCTCCTGCATGAGATCGAAAAAACTCAGCGAAACCGTGCTGAAAAGCCCAAGAAGCACAAGAGAGAAAAAACTGACGGTAACGGTCACGGCCGCCGGCATCTTTGCTCTTCCGATGCCTGAAAACCCTTCCTTGATGATATATGAGAAAGACATAACCTTGTTATTTTGCCGGGTACATCTCTTATGTTCTCAGGCAGACCGCATGACAAGGCATAGAGATACCCCCGTTGTTCCCAGCATGATTCTTTTCTAAGAATGTAGAAAACAAGTTGCAAAAACAATTTTTTTTTCTTTTAATTAGAACGTCGGAACGGGGCTATAGCTCAGTTGGTAGAGCATTTGCATGGCATGCAAAGGGTCAGGAGTTCGAGTCTCCTTAGCTCCACAATAAAAAAAGCGCAACTCATCGGTTGCGCTTTTTTCGTTTCCTGCATTTGCCCGTGCCCTCTTTCGCCTTCGACTGAACAGAGAGCCTGGCCCGACAGCGTGCGATAAATCCAGGTACCTCACTTCCGCCCTACCTTCGTCGCAATAAACACAACACCGACAAGAAGCGATGCGGCAAGACCTGCAAGAATATTCAGACCCGAAGCAACGCCTACGACCGGCATTGGAAGATTAACGGGTATGGCTGTAAAACCGGCACTCCACAGATAAGTCGAAGCCGTCAGACCCGTAAAAAAGAAACTTGTGGCAATACTGCCGGCAAACGATACGAACAGCCGCTCGCGTTTGCCGTCAACGACGGACTGCTGACGTTGCACCTGTTTTCTTCCTTGCGGATCGAGCAGATTTTTCACCATCATGGCGACAAGAGCGAAAGCGAGCAAAACGGGAATATGATAGAGATAAACGCGGAACATCTCGCTGCCGGATACCCTGAAATCTCCCGTTCCCATAATGCCGGCAGCGATGCCAAGCATCCACGAAGAGGTGAAAAAGAAAACCGTCCCCCAGAGAAGGGTTACCGAAATCCAGACGGCGGGCCCGGGTGCCTCGGGCGCTTTTTTCAAAAACGATGCCATAGTTGTTACTGTTTTGTTTTACAGTCAATGCAATACCCGGCAATCAAGCGGGTTGCACATGCACTATAAACCGGCTCCGGCGGCATACAATTCCTTGCGGCATGCATCAATCCCGGATCATATTCGCCAGAGATTATAATTAGTACCCATGCAGGGAGGAACGTGCAACGATTATTTTCCATTTTCCGTTTGGATCATTGCTTTCATTTGCCGAATTTGGCATCGGTAAAGTTTACATAAACTTAACATTCCAAAGCATATGTGTGGAGTTTTCGGCATTTTCAACTCTAAAACTCCCGCTGAAGATACCTTTTACGGATTGTACTCACTGCAACACAGGGGACAGGAAGCCGCAGGTATTGTAGTGGCAGAATACAACAAGGCAAAGAAAAAAACCCTGTTCAAGCAGCACAAAGGCATGGGCCTGGTCTCTGAGGTATTCAAGGATGAATCGCTGTTCGACAACCTTTCCGGATATGCGGCCATCGGCCACAATCGATATTCCACAACCGGTTCCTCCAAATCCTCAAACAACGTTCAGCCATTTTCCCTTACCTACCGCTCCGGAAGCCTCGCCATAGCACATAACGGCAATCTCACCAACTCCAGGGCGCTGCGACGCGAACTGACCGAACTCGGCGTCATTTTCCAGGCTTCGTCCGATACCGAAATCATTCCGCATCTTGCGGCAAGAAGCCGCGAGAAAGAACCGCTGAACCAGATTTACGATGCGCTGCGTCAGGTTCAGGGTGCGTACTCGATGGTAATCCTGGCCAACAACCAGATGATAGCGGCCAGAGACCCTTACGGGTTCCGCCCTCTCGCGCTCGGCAGGAAAACAGATCCGCTCACCGGCGAGCTTTCCTATATCGTTGCCAGCGAAACCTGCGCATTCGACATCATCCAGGCAGAATATATCAGGGATATCGAGCCGGGAGAGATCCTCATGATCGATCACCTTGCCGTAGCGAATGAAAATCCCACTTCGATCTTCCTGCCTCCATCGAAACGCAAAGCCCGATGCATATTCGAATACGTTTACTTTGCCCGTCCGGACAGCTTCATTTTCAAGCATTCGGTCGACAAGGTCAGAAGAAACCTCGGCAAAAACCTTGCGCGTGAATCAAATATCGAACAGCAGCCGGGAGAAAAAGATATTACGGTGGTCAGCGTCCCCGACTCGTCGAATACCGCCGCGCTGGGATTCGTTCGCGAACGCAATAAAATGGCAAAGCCGGCCCGTTTCGAACACGGCCTCATAAGAAACCACTATGTCGGAAGGACATTCATCCAGCCGGGCATCCAGAGCAGGGATATCAAAGTCCGCTCGAAATACAATATCGTCAGGGGGGTACTGGTCGACCGCCCCATTATCCTCATAGACGACTCCATCGTACGAGGCACGACGGCAAAAATGCTGATCAAGCTTATCCGAGAAGCGGATCCGAAATCCATCCATCTGCACATCAGCTCGCCGCCGATCACCAATCCCTGCTTCTATGGCATGGACTTTCCCACCAAGCGCCAGCTGCTTACCCATCTGTTCGATACGGCAGAAAACGAGCAGGACGAAATAGAAAAAATCCGCGAGTATATCGGAGTCGATTCCCTGAAGTACCTGTCAATGCAGGGACTGCTCAACAGCGTTCCGTCGTTTGAAGACGAAACATGCAGTTACTGCACGGCTTGTTTCAGCGGCGATTACCCTATACAGGTCAGCGACGCAACCACCGACAAGGAAGAAAACGATTGAGAACAAAAAGTCAGGGACAGAAAACACAAAACGCCTTCCGTTTCCGAGGAAGGCGCTTTGCGTTTATGTTTTTCTGATCACTTCCGCTCGATCCGGAAGTGCGGCAATCATTTCTTGCCCTGCTTGAATTCGATGCGCACTGCAGTATGGGGTACGGCTTCAAGGCGTTTCTTGGGAATCGGCTTCCCCGACTTCACACAGATGCCATAGGTTTTGTTACGGATCCGGTCAAGCGCCTGATCGATGTAGCCGATATACTTCTCGTCGCGAGCGATAAACATGAACCGCTGCTCCCTGTCCATGGTCTCCGTGCCGTGATCGGCCATGTGCATGGAGTAGTTGGAGTTAATCGAGTCTTCCACATTCTCGTCCGAAAGCGAGGAACGAAGAATATCGAGATCGCGAAGCACCTCTTCCCTTCTTTTGAGCAGAAGCTGCCTGAAATGCTCAAGCTCCTCATCGCTCAGATAGGTTTTCGTCAGGATCGGCTCGTCCGCTCCTTCTACTTCCTTTCCTGGCATGCTGCCGGTTTTTTTGGCCATGATAGCTATGATTTACATGTTCTGACGGTA
Source organism: Chlorobium sp. (assembly GCF_036528655.1). GTDB lineage: Bacteria > Bacteroidota > Chlorobiia > Chlorobiales > Chlorobiaceae > Chlorobium. Next base: position 141,925 of record NZ_JAIGND010000030.1, on the reverse strand, counting down.
AACCGTAAAAAAAGATATGTAGTATACGACTAACAACATGACTTTTCAAGTGATAACCGGCACATTTCACCGTTTACCAACTCTTCAGCACCATTTTGCAGCTCCGCTCCGAACAGTGCGGTTTCAAGAGAGGATGCAAGAGTTTCCTCTTTAATATACGCATCATTTCGATTGACCGCATCGAGAAGTTTTTCGCTGCAGGCGATCTGCAGCCTGATCCTGTCGGTAATCTCAAGCCCGCTCTCCTTGCGAAGCGACTGTATCCTGCTTACCAGCTCGCGGGCAAGACCGAGCATTTCAAGTTCCTCGTTCATTTCGGTATCGAGCGCCACCATGATTCCCAGAACATCATCCGACGCCACAAGCCAACCCTCGATATCCTCATGCATGATCTCCACGTCCTGCCGTTCGATCCCGAAAATCCGTCCGTCGAACTCCAGTGACAATCGACCTTCCTTCTCGATTGCAGAGATCTGCCGGTGTGTCATGAGCCGGATGGCGTCGGCAAGCATTTTCATATCCTTGCCGTATCGGGGACCGAGCGTCTTGAAGTTCGGTTTGACTTTCTTGCTGATGACCGAGCCTTCGTCCTCGACATATTCAATCTTCTGCACATTGACCTCATCGAGAATAATGCCGGCTACAAGTTCGTAGTCGCTCCGCATTGCCGGACCGCTGACGGCAAGCAGGATGCGCTTGAGCGGCTGACGCACCTTGATGGAGGCCTTCTCGCGCATGGTACGGACAAGCGAGCTCACGGTCTGCGCCTTTTTCATACGCCCTTCAAGCGGCAGATCGACCAGAGATCTTTCGACTGCGGGAAAATCCGCAAGATGTATCGATTCCCATGCCTCACGCCCGCTCGTGCCGTTAAGGTTCAGGTAGATCCTTTCGGCAATGAACGGCGTGAACGGCGCAAGCAGTTTCGCAACGGTCACCAGACAGGTGTAGAGCGTCTGGTAGGCTGCCAGTTTGTCGGGGCCCATTTCGCTTTTCCAGAACCGTTTCCGGGAGCGCCTTATATACCAGTTGGAAAGGTCGTCAACGGTAAAGTCGCTGATCAGCCGAACCGCCCCCGTGAGATCGTACTGCTCCATTCGCCCGGTAACCCGCTCCACCAGGGTATTGAGGCAGGATAGCACCCAGCGGTCGAGTTCCGAACGCTCTTCAGGTGCAATGTCCGCTTCGGCGTAGGTGAACCCGTCGACGTTCGCGTAAAGCACGAAAAAGTTGTAGCTGTTGATGAACGCCCTGAAAAACCTGCGCTGCTCTTCCTCGATTTCCGCGGTATTGAAGGATTTCGGCCTCCACGGAGGACTCGACACCAGCAGATACCAGCGCAGTGCATCCGCCCCGTAACGCTCCATCGTCTCGAACGGATCGACCACGTTGCCCTTCGATTTCGACATTTTCTGACCTTCACGGTCGAGAATGTGGGCGTTGACGATGAGGTTCCTGTAGGCAGTCTTATCGAAAATCAGGGTCGCTATGGCATGCAGGGTATAGAACCAGCCTCTGGTCTGATCGACCCCTTCGGCAATAAAATCCGCCGGAAAGGTTTTTTCGAACGTCTCCCTGTTCTCGAACGGATAGTGCAGCTGCGCAAAAGGCATTGAACCGCTGTCGAACCAGACGTCCACCAGCTCGGGCGTGCGTTTGAAGCGCACACCGTCACGAATGAAGTAGATGCGATCGACAAACGGCTTGTGCAGGTCGAGCTCCACAAGACCCTGGTCGAGAGCCTCGCCGAGCAGATGACGCTCTCCGCCGATATCGATGAACCCCTCCCGCAGTTCGGCGACCGAACCGATCGCAAACAGCCTGCCCGATTCGACTGTATCCCCGATAGCGAAATCTTCCGACACCCATACCGGAAGCGGAGAGCCCCAGAACCGTTCTCTCGACAGTGCCCAGTCCTTGTTCTCTTCGAGCCAGTTGCCGAAACGTCCGGAACCGATCTCCGGAGGACACCAGTTGACGGTCCGGTTAAGTTCCACCATCCTGTCGGCAATTGCGGTCGTCCTGATATACCACGATTCGCGTGCGTAGTAGATGACCGGCACGTCGTAACGCCATGAAAAGGGATAGGTGTGGGTGATGGTCTCCCTGCGGTAAAGCCTCCCGGCCTCCTTGAGCTGACGGATGATCAGCGGATCGGTATCCTTGAAAAACATCCCGTCATAATCGGGAACCTCGGCAGTGAAACAGCCATTGCGGGCGACCGGCTGGAGCATGGGCAGATCGTACTGCCGCGAAAGCTCATAATCGTCCGCGCCGAAAGCCGGCGCGATATGCACGATGCCGGTACCGTCGCCGGTCGAAACGAACGAGGCTGTCGCAACATACCAGCACCGTTTCAGCGGCTGCATATAATGAAAAAGCGGTTCGTATTCCAGACCCTCAAGATCCCTGCCCTTCATGGAGGCCGTAACTTCCCAGAGCGAAGCTCCCTCCTCGTCCTTTTCGACAAGCACCGAAAGTCGCGACAGGGCAAGAATGAGCACTTCGCCGGTAGCCTTGTTGCGAACCTTGACATAATCGATATCGGCGCCGACAGCAAGCGCAACGTTGGAAATCAGCGTCCACGGAGTGGTAGTCCAGACCAGCAGACTCTCATCCGAGCCAATGACGGGAAACCTGACGTAGACGCTCGGATCGCTTACCTCTTTGTAGCCAAGCGCCAGTTCATGAGAACTGAGCACGGTCTCCGATTTGGGATCCTGCGGCACGATCTTGTAATCCTTATATATAAGTCCCTTATCGAATATCGTCTTCAGCGCCCACCAGACCGATTCGATATAATTATTGTCGCAGGTGATATAAGGATCGTCCATATCCACCCAGTACCCCATCTGCTCGGTCAGCCTGCCCCACCCTTCGCGGTTATCTTCGATATGATGGTAAACAAGGGCGCGGGCTTCAGCGTTGAACTCGCCTTCACCGTATTCGACAACCTGGGATTTGTTTTTAAGACCGAGTTTTTTTTCGACCGAAATCTCGACCGGCAGACCGTGAGTATCCCAGCCGGCCTTTCGCGGCACCTGGAATCCCTGCATGGTTTTGTAACGACAGACGACATCCTTGATGGTTCGGCTGAATACATGGTGAACGCCAGGCTTGCCGTTGACCGTCGGTGGACCTTCATAGAAGGAAAAGACATCTGCAGATGCCCGTTCTTCAAGTGTTTTGCGAAAGATCCGGCGCTCGTTCCAGTAGGACAGCACCTCTTTTTCGATAGCGCTGTAGGGTAAGCCGGTTGCATATTCGGGAAAGGTATGGGACATAAAAGATTTCGATTCAGGCAGACACGAATGAACGGAAAAACAAAAAATAATAATACGCAATTATGCGGCGCATAACAGAACAGGCAGACCTTTCCGTCCCGGAACAGTCTGCCTGTAAAGTCTATGCGAGAGAAAAACGAAAATAACAATCCAGGAATGTTACTCCATTATTTCTTGTCGCCAAGAGAAGAACTGACTCCGTCAAGAATCTGTTTGGCAACAACCGTCAGAGAGTCGAGAGCCTGTGCAACCATCTTGCTCAAAGGAGTAAGGGTGCTGTCGAGTAAGGTTCCGACGCCTACGAGTATGGTTGAAAAGTCACCTTTAACCGCATCGCCACCGCGGCTCTGCTGACCCTGTGCGGGCGTTTTCGTTTCTTCGGCCATGGTTACAGTGGTTTAAATTATCTCGTTATTTCTGGATACTGTCTGCAATGTAATATTTTTCGCAAAGCTATCAAAGCCGCACAGCGGCATTAAGCGCTTTGCCGTATCGGAGCCGGAAATCGTGATAGACGCTTACCGGACTGTTGCGGCACCGGAATCCGGAATCCTGCCGTAACGGTCGTCGATACGGACTATATCGTCTTCTCCAAGATAGCTGCCTGTCTGCACCTCGATCAGTTCCAGCGGTATTTTGCCGGGATTTTCGAGACGATGCAGCGATCCAAGCGGTATATAGGTGGACTGGTCCTCTCCAAGCGTGATCTGCCGGTCTCCGACGGTTATCTGTGCAGTACCCTTCACGACGATCCAGTGTTCTGCGCGATGGAAGTGCTTCTGCAGCGAAAGCGCGGCTCCCGGCTTGACGATAATGCGTTTGACCTGGAACCGGTCTGCAAGATCGACGGTCTCGTAAGATCCCCAGGGCCGGTAGACACGTCGATGCGTTTCGGCTTCAACCCGTTTGGAATCCTGCAGCTTGCGGACAATGGACTTCACCTCCTGAACCTTGTCGCGAGACGAAACCAGAACCGCGTCGGGCGTTTCGACGATAATCAGATTATCGACGCCCACGGCGCCGACAAGACGGCTGGTGGCGTGAATATAGCTGTCCCGGACATCCTCCACCAGCACGTCGCCTTTGAGTACGTTCGATGCATCGTCATGTTCATTCAGTTCCCAGAGGGCCGACCATGCGCCCACATCGTTCCAGCCCGCATCGAGAGGAACGACGACCGCTCGCGACGTTTTTTCCATAACCGCATAGTCGATCGAATCAGCCGGACACGCCGTGAAAGCGGAACTGTCGAGTCGCAGAAAATCAAGGTCAACGGCAGCCGATTCGAAAGCCCGACGACAGAGAGCGAGCATCTCCGGATTGAGCTGCTCAAGTTCGCGGAGAAAGACGTCCGCCCTGAAAAGAAACATCCCGCTGTTCCAGTAGTAGCCGCCGGAAGCGATATATCGCTCCGCCGTCACCCGATCGGGCTTCTCGACAAACTCGAGCACGGGAAAGGCGCCCTCGCTTGTCTCTCCTCCGGCCTGAGCCCTGATATAGCCGTACCCGGTCTCCGGACCGGCAGGTACGATACCGAACGTAACGAGGGCACCCGCGGCAGCCGCATCATAACCGGTACTGACTGCGCGGGCAAAGGCTTCGGCATCGCGAATCACATGATCGGCTGGAAGAAGCAGCAGAATCGGCAGCTCATGTTCCGAAAGCGCATGCAGAGCTGCGACCGCAGCTGCCGGCGCCGTGTTCCGGCCGGCAGGTTCGAGAATGATTCCCCCAATGTTTCCGGTAACTGCATGCAGCTGTTCTGCGACCAGAAAACGGTGTTGCTCATTGCATATGCAGCATACCGGGCCGACGTTGTCGAGCGCGCCAAGACGAAGAACGGTCTCCTGCAGCATGGTTTTGTCCGTCATAAGCGGAAGCAGCTGTTTCGGGTAGAGCGCACGGGAAAGCGGCCATAGCCGGGTTCCGGCTCCGCCGCTGAGAATGACTGGAATAATCATATGGAGGAAGTGATTGAAAGTTAAGATCGCAACTGATCCTGATAGACTCGCCACGTCGAAGAAATCAGGGTATCGGCATCGCTGAACTGCGGCCGCCAGCCGAGCAGCTCGCGGGCTTTTTTTGACGAAGCCACCAGTTCCGAGGGATCCCCTGCACGTCGGCCGGTAACCGCTGCGGGAATAGGTCTGCCAGTTATACGGCGAGCCCGATCGACCATTTCAAGTACGCTGATCCCATGCTCGCTGCCGAGATTGACCGAGAGGCTCTCTTCATGTTCGCGAATATACTCGAAAGATCTCACATGCGCCGCCGCCAGATCGCTGACATGAACATAATCGCGGATGCAGGAACCGTCCCGTGTAGGATAATCGTCTCCGAAAATCGAAAGTTGCGGACGAAAACCGGCAGCAACCTCCATAACGACCGGAAGCAGGTTTTCAGGATTGCGTTCAAGTCCCCGGATTCGGCCGGCGACGTCGTAACCGGCTGCGTTGAAGTAACGGATCGCAGCATATTTCATCCCTTTCAGGCGGTCATACCAGGCCAGCAGGCGCTCGATCTCAAGTTTGGTGAACCCGTAGAAATTTTCAGGCTCCTTCGGGTGCTCTTCATCGATAGGCAGATAACGGGGGCTGCCGAACACCGCTGCCGACGAAGAAAAAATAACCCTGCCGAGCGAGGCCGCCGTTGCAGCATTGAGAATATTGATGGTCCCGACAAGGTTCGCCTCGGCATACTGCTCGGGGTAAAGCATCGACTGGCCGGCAGCCTTGAGTGCCGCAAGATGCACGCAGCCGTCGAACCCGGCTGCCATGGCAGCGCCGAGACGGGCAGGATGCATGATATCTCCATGGATGAATCCGGCATCTTCGAACAGATTATCCCTTGTACCGGTAGAAAGATTGTCGAACACCGTCACCTGATAACCGCTGTCGAGAAATGCCCTGACAACATGGCTGCCGATATAGCCGGCGCCGCCGATTACGAGAATGCGCATACGAAAAAAGATAAACGTTCAGAAAAAACCGGGCACATCATGCCGGTTATCAGTCAGGAACACCCGGTTCCAGAATCTCCCTGAGCTTCCTGCTGACCGCAAGACTCTTTCTTGCTCCGGAAATCGCGTCTTCTGCCTGATTTTCGGAAAAAATTTCCCAGGGCGACTGGTGCCCGGCTTCCCGTCCATACTTGGCCAGCATTTTTTCATGTGAATCGTGCTGTTCCAGTTCGGGAAGCAGCTCCCTGATCAGAAGAGCGACCTCGTCAGAAACCGTTCCCTCGGCAAGCAGCTGCGGCAGATGTTTCTCCGGATGATGGGTCGATCTCGATACCCCGAAGAGCATGAGTACGGCTATACCGCAGTTTTCGATACAGAGTATCGAACCCGAAACGCAGGCTCGCCAGCGTTTCAGGCTGAAATCAACTTCAGCCTCTCCAAGAAACCCCTCGGCCAGAAGAAACCGGTAGGCAATATCGTTATGTGTTTTCATGATGTACCTCCATGAATTGACTTCGGACAGCCATTATGGCTCAGTTTCGTCAGGCAGCCCCGCACTATCGGGAGCCCATGCCTGCTGTACGAAAATATAGCAATTACCCCCGGATTTCTGTCAATGGTACATGGTTTCGTAATACTCCATATATGCGCCGGAAGTCACCTTATCGAGCCACTCCTGATTGGCGAGATACCACTCGACCGTGCGCTCCAGCCCCTCCTCGAAACGAATCGACGGGCTCCATCCCAATTCGCGCTGCAGTTTTCCGGAATCGATCGCATAACGCAGGTCGTGGCCCGCCCGGTCGGTTACATACGTTATCAGCTCTGCGGACTCCCCCGGCTTGCGGCCAAGTTTCCGGTCCATGATGTCGCACAGCAGCAGTATGAGATCGATGTTTTTCCACTCGTTATGACCGCCGATATTATAGGTTTCGCCATTCTTTCCCTCGTGGTAGATGAGGTCGATCGCCGCAGCGTGGTCGATCACCCAGAGCCAGTCCCGCACGTTTTCTCCTTTTCCGTAAACCGGAAGCGGCTTTTTCAGAAGAATATTGTTGATGAAGAGCGGTATCAGTTTTTCGGGAAACTGGTAAGGGCCGTAATTGTTCGAGCAGTTGCTGATGACCGCCGGCAGCCCGTAGGTGTCGTGCCAGGCCCTCACGAAATGATCCGACGAAGCCTTCGATGCCGAGTAGGGGCTGTGCGGATCGTAAGGGGTCTCTTCGGTGAACATGCCCTCGCTGCCGAGCGAACCGTACACCTCGTCGGTTGAAATATGGTAGAAGCGCTTTCCGACGAAATCCCCGTTCCAGCAGCTTCGTGCTGCATCGAGCAGGTTCACCGTGCCGACGACGTTGGTCAGCACGAACTGCAGCGGACTGGCTATCGAACGATCCACATGCGACTCTGCCGCAAGATGGATGACCCCGTCGAACCGGTTTTCGTCGAACAGACTTCCGATAAAGGCACGGTCGGTGATATCGCCTCTGACGAACCGGTAGTTCGGCTTCCGCTCGATATCCTTCAGGTTTTCGAGATTGCCCGCATAGGTGAGGCTGTCGAGGTTGGTAATCCGGCAGTCTGGATGGGCGCTGACGAAATGGCGTACCACATGGGACCCGATGAACCCCGCTCCGCCCGTGATAAGTATGTGCATGGCTTTATGCTGGTTAGCTTGATGGCTGGTTGGCTTGACTGGTTTTCAGCTGGTCGGCGAGCGTATCGTACCAATGGGGAATATCGACTCCCCAATCGGTCTTTATCGCTCCTTTGTTGAGTACGCTGTACAGAGGCCTTGGTGCCGGAGTGGGATAGCCGGCGCTCTCGATCGGGCTCACCCTGCATGGCAGATCGCGCAGCCTCATGATTGCCGTTGCGAAATCGTACCAGGAACAGACCCCCTCGTTCGAGTAGTGATAGAGGCCCGCATACCCTTTGCCCGGTTCCGCCCTGCTGATCACCGACAGGATCGCGCAGGCAAGATCGGAAGCCCTTGTCGGCGTTCCGACCTGATCGAACACCACATCGAGCCTTTCACGTTCCGCACCGAGACGAAGCATCGTGTTCAGAAAATTCCGGCCATGCAGCGAGTAAAGCCACGAAGTTCTGATGATCAGATATGACGGGGCTATCTCCGCTATCTGCTCTTCGCCCTGGAGTTTCGAGCGCCCGTAGACGCCGAGGGGATCGGGAGAATCGGACTCGGTGTATGGCCTGCAGGCTCTGCCGTTAAAGACGTAATCGGTTGAAACATGCACCAGCAGAGCGCCGTAGGCTTTCGCGGATCGGGCAAGTACTGCCGCCCCGTCACGATTGACCCTGTATGATGTACCCTGATCGGTTTCGGCCCGATCCACGTCGGTATAGGCCGCACAGTTGACGATCACGCCGCATCCGGTACTCCGCACCGCGTCCGTTACCTGCACCTCGCTTGCAATATCAAGTTCAGGAAGATCGTAAAACGAAAACCGCCAGTCCGGATATAGCCCGACGAGTTCCTTTATCGCCGTACCGAGCTGCCCGTTTCCTCCGGTTACAAGAATGTTCATGGGGTGGTTCATGCTGATGGATGAAAGGATACCGTTTATCGTCCGCCGTAAAGGACTTCGCGGGAACAGGCCTCATAAGAAAAGCAGTCCGCCGCAGACAAATCCGGCAGGGCCGAATCCTTCGACGACACCCGCACCGCTTCTGCCGGAAGCGGCCAGTCGATTGCAACGGCCTCATCGTTCCAGATAACACCGCCGTCGTATTGCGGCGCATAATAATTATCGCACTTGTAGGAAAACACAGCATCCTCCGAAAGAACCAGGAATCCGTGAGCAAATCCTCTGGGAATCCACATCATGGACTTTGTCGCCGAATCGAGCTCTGCCGCAACATGCTTTCCATACCAGGGCGAGCCTTTGCGCAAATCGACGGCAACATCGAGTACCCGCCCGTAAACGACCCTCACAAGCTTCGACTGGGTAAATGGCGGCTTCTGGAAATGCAGGCCGCGCAGCACACCGTACGACGACTTCGACTCGTTATCCTGCACGAAATTCACCTTGCCGATATGCTTTTCGATGACATCCTGCCGAAAAGTTTCGAGAAAATAGCCCCGCTCGTCGCCGAACACCTTCGGCTCGAAAATCAGAACGTCGGGAATGGAGGTTGCTATTACTTGCATAATGAATTAAAACAGCAATAAGTGACAAGAAGGCAGGACTCCATATCGGACGGATCTGAATGATCCGGCACATCCGGCAGCCCACTGCCTCCTCAGAACTCGGAACTCTCCCTCGTCTGCCCGAGCAGACGCAGAAGATACTGCCCGTACTGGCTCTTTAACAGCGGCTGGGCGAGCCGGTTGAGATGTTCGTCGCCTATCCACCCTTTGCGCCAGGCGATCTCCTCCGGACAGGCGATCTTCAGGCCCTGTCGTTTTTCCACGGTTTCTATGAAATTTCCGGCCTCCTGAAACGAGTCGTGCGTTCCGGTATCGAGCCACGCGAATCCCCGACCCATATTATTGAGCTTAAGCCGGCTGATGTTCATATACGCTTCGTTTACCGAAGTAATTTCAAGCTCGCCGCGGGCAGACGGTTTTATTTGTTTTGCAACATCGATGACATCATTATCGTAGAAGTAGAGACCGACCACGGCATAATTCGATTTCGGGTTTGCAGGCTTTTCCTCGATGGAAAGCACATTGCCGGCCGCATCGAATTCCGCTACGCCGTAACGCTCCGGGTCACTCACATAGTAACCGAAAATATTGGCCATTCCTTCTTCCCGAACGCTCTGAACAGCACGTTCGAGCATACCGCTGAATCCGTAACCGAAAAAAATATTATCACCAAGGATCAGGCAGACATCGTCGCTTCCAATGAAGGTCTCGCCAAGCAGGAACGCCTGCGCAAGACCATCCGGTGACGGCTGAACGGTGTAGGAAATGTCGATTCCCCACTCCCGCCCGTCACCAAGCAGCCTGATGAACATCGGCTGATCTTCGGGCGTCGTAATAATGAGAATATCGCGGATACCGGCAAGCAGCAGCACGGAAAGCGGATAATAGATCATGGGTTTGTCGTATACCGGCAGCAGCTGCTTGGAGATACCCTTCGTAATCGGGTAAAGGCGGGTGCCGGAACCGCCTGCAAGAATGATTCCTTTCATAGCAGTTCTATTCTCTTTCTGTACGGTAACGGATTATCATGGGGGATTATCCAGAGTGTTACACAACAATAATACCAGTGAAGCAGGAATGCAACAACTATTCGTATTTTCTGTTACTTTTCAGCAGATTCTCGGCAACTGTTCCCCAAGAGGCAGATCGATGATTCTCCTGCTGCCGAAGGCTGTCCGCATAACCACCATTCCGGCATGATCTGCCGTAACCGATCCAACAGAAACAGCCTGTCGTCCTTCATCGAAACGCCGCATCACTTCGAGCGCCTTCGAGGCTTCCTGTGCCGGAACGACTGCAATGAGTTTTCCCTCGTTTGCGACATGCAGGGGATCGATACCGAGCAGTTCACAAGCGCCCCGCACATCATCCCGAACCGGGATGGCGTTCTCATCGATATCTATGCCTACCGAGGATGAAACTGCCAGTTCGTTTAGAACGGAAGCAACGCCGCCGCGGGTAGGATCCCGCATGGCATGAACCTCAGGAACCTCATCGAGCACCGCAGCGATCATCCGGTTGAGCGGGGCGCAGTCGCTTCTGATAGCCGATTGAAAAGAAAGTCTTTCACGTGCCGTCATAATCGACATTCCATGATCGCCGATGGTGCCGGAAAGCAGAATGCAGTCACCGGGTTTCAGGTTTCGGCAGGAGAGAGAAACGTCGTCGCGGAGCACGCCGATTCCGGATGTATTGATAAAAATACCGTCACAGGAACCTTTCTGTACAACTTTCGTATCGCCGGTCACGATCATCACTCCGGCCTCGACGGCAGCCGCCGCCATGCTTTCGGCGATATGCTCAAGATCGGCAATCGGAAACCCCTCTTCAAGCACGAACCCCGCGCTGAGGTAAAGCGGCCGTGCTCCGCCGACGGCCAGATCGTTGACGGTTCCGTTGACTGCGAGCGTCCCTATGGTCCCTCCGGAAAAAACGTACGGGACAACAACATAGGTATCGGTGGTAAAAGCAATCCTGCCTGAAGGCAGGTCGAGTTTTGCCTGGTCGTCAAGCTGGTCGAGAAAGCGGTTGCTGAAACGGGGCGTGAAAACCCGCGCCGTCAACTCCTGCGACAGGCGACCACCCGCACCATGAGCCATCTGAACGGTTTCATGCCGAAGTATCGGGAGCGGACAACTGAACGGCTCTGTCATAATACGAAAGGATTGCGGTGATACCGATAGTAAGCGGCGCAGGCTCCTTCGGAGGAGACCATCGTTGCGCCAAGCGGGGTTTGCGGGGAGCATTCCCGTCCGAAAGCCGGACAGTCGGAGGGTTTGAGGTGACCCTGAAGCACCTCGCCGCTCCTGCACAGAGGCGACTCCTGGGGGGCGATGTGGCCCACGTCGAAACGTTTTTCGGCGTCGAAGCGGGCGTACTCCGGAAGCAACACGAGGCCGCTCTTCGGAATGACGCCGATACCGCGCCACGGACGGTCGGCCACCGCGAACACCTCGTTCATGACACGCCGCGCCTCGCGGTTGCCCTCGCGGCTGACCACCCGCCCGTAAGCGTTCACCACGCCGCCGCGCCCCTCTTCGAGCATTTCAACCACCTTCAGAATGCCGTCAAGCAGATCGACCGGTTCGAATCCGGCGGGTACGACAGGAACGCCGAACTCTTCGGCAACCGGCTCGTACTCCTCCCACCCCATGATGGCGCAGACGTGCCCGGCGGCGAGGAAGCCCTGCACCCGGTTGCCGGGCAACGAAAGAATCGCCCGCATGGCAGGAGGCACCATCACCTGGCTCACGAGTTCGCTGAAGTTTGATAGCCCCTCCCGCGCCGCCTGCCGGACGGCCATCGCGTTGGCCGGAGCCGTGGTCTCGAAGCCGACGGCGAGAAACACCACCTCTTTCGATGGATTGTCACGCGCGATCTGCAACGCTTCGAGCGGCGAAAAGACGATGCGCACATCCGCCCCCTCGCTCCGAGCCATGAAAAGGTCTTTCTGGCTGCCGGGCACGCGAAGCATGTCGCCGAAACTCGTGAGAATCACCCCCGGCATGGCGGCAATAGCCAGCGCACGCTCGATGGTTTCCAGCGGCGTCACGCACACCGGGCACCCCGGCCCATGCACGAGCCGGATGTTCGGCGGAAGCAGCTGGTCCAGTCCGTTACGCATGATCGAATGAGTCTGCCCTCCGCAGATCTCCATGATGGTCCAGGACTTTGCAGCCCTCTTACCGATCTCCTCGACAAGACGTGAGACCAATTCCGGATCGCGATATTCGTCGATATGTTTCATGATGCCTGCAGGAGGTTATATGACGTCATCAGGCAATGGAGGCACTTCGTCAGGCTCGAACGCTCCGCTGTCGATCAGTTCCTGCCAGAGTCTGAGGCTTTCGGCAGCTTCCTCCTCGTCGATGATTTTAAGGGCGAAACCGGCATGAACGATCGTATACTGGCCAGGCAGTATTTCCGGCACATATTCGAGACACGCTTTGGTCTTTGTACCGTTGACATCGACGACCCCCATTTTCAGGCCGTTTTCATCGCTTATCCCGATAAGCTTTCCGGGTATGGCAAGACACATTTTATTAATTGATAATTTATAGTTGGAATGATCTGACGGATCAGACTGATCCGTCAGATTGATTCACCCACCCCCCCATACTTCCCTTTCAGATACTCCCTTCCGATAACCGCCTGCCCGAGCGAAAGTCCTCCATCGTTGCACGGTACGGCGGCATGGCAGAGAACCCGATACCCGGAGGCCTGCAGTTCGGTGACAAGCGTTTCGAAAAGCAGGGTATTCTGAAAAACGCCGCCGCTGAGCGCAACCGTCCGGACTCCCGAAGCAGCCGCGGCTCTGGCTGCTATTTCACAAAGCATATCGCAGAGCGTCCGGTGGAACCTGCGGCTGATCTCCGCAGGCCCCATCCCTCTCCGTACCGCATCCGCCACATTGCGCACCATCGGCGAAACAAGCATCTGCAGACGGCCCCCGAAATCCTCTATGCCGTAACCGAACCGCTCTGCGCCCACCGATCCCCCTGCCGCATGCATGAGCGCCGCAGCTGCCTGACCTTCATAGGTGACGCTGCCGGCATATCCGCTTATGGCAGCAATAACATCGAACAATCGCCCGCAGCTCGACGTTTCAGGAGAATTGATCTTTCTGTCAAGCATCTCTGCGACCGGCTCTGCAGGCAGGCCATCGAGAAACGGAAGATCGGGCACGTTCCCGAAGCTTCGATACAGATAGCCTATAGCGGCACGCCATGGCTGAAAAACGGCCGCATCGCCGCCCGGAAGCGGCATGCGTTCCAGAGAAGCGAACCGCCGGGCACCTGCGGCATCGCCGACAATCACTTCGCCGCCCCATATCGTACCGTCAATACCATAACCGGTACCGTCGAGAAGCAAACCTATTGCCGGTCCCTGTTCGCGGTTTTCGGCCAGACAGGAAGCAAGATGAGCATGATGATGCTGCACGCCCAATACCGGAATCCGCTGTTCGCAAGCCCAGCGCGTCGTAAGATAGTCCGGGTGAAGATCGCGAACAACAAGTTCGGGAACTGCGCGAAAAAGCCCCTGAAGATGCAACGCTGTCTGGCCGAAAAATCGCCATGTCTCGTAATTCTTCATATCGCCGAGATGCTGGCTGAGAATTGCGTTGCGGCCGTGAAGCAGGCAAAGCGTGTTTTTCAGCTCCCCTCCGACCGCAAGAAGCGTCGGCCCGTCGCCATCGAGCACGACCGGAGCGGGTACGAAACCCCGGCTCCTGCGTACAAGCCGCAATGCACCGGCAACATACAGGCCGACAGAATCGTCGCATCGCTGCACGATCGGCCGGTTGTGCACGAGAAACGCATCGGCAATACCCGCAAGACGAAGAAGCGCCTCCCCGTCTTCATGCAGAACCGGTTCGTCGCTGACATTCGCGCTGGTCATAACAAGCACATCCATACCATATGCCATCAGCAGCGCATGCAGCGGCGAATAAGGCAGCATCACGCCAAGACGAGCGTTTTCCGGAGCGACGGCATCATGCAGGTCGTACCCCTCGCTTTTCAGCAGAAGAACCACAGGCGCTTCAGGAGAGCGCAGCGCAGCTTCTTCGCCTTCACCAGCAAGACAGAGCCTTTTCACCGTCTCCATGTCTGAAACCATCACCGCAAACGGCTTCTCCTCCCGCTGCTTCCTCTGCCGGAGACGGCGGACAGCATCCCCGTTACGCGCATCGACGGCAAGATGAAAACCGCCGATCCCTTTTACGGCAACGATCCGACCCTGCCGCAACAGCTCTGCGGCATCCCGGATCGCATCGGAGCCGGAGAGCGGTTCGCCCGATCCGTCAAGCAGCGAAACCACGGGCCCGCATACCGGACAGGCATCCGGCTGGGCATGAAAACGCCGGTCAAGAGGATCGCGGTACTCCCTCATGCAATCCGCGCACATCACGAAACCCTTCATCGAAGTGAAAGGACGATCGTACGGAATCCTCTCGACAATCGTGTAGCGCGGACCGCAATCGGTACAGTTGATGAAAGGATAACCGTAACGTCGGTCTTCGGGATCGAACAGTTCGCTGCGGCATCTGTCGCAGAGCGCAATATCCGGAGGAATAAGCGTCTCCACCGAGCTGCCCTCTATGGAAGAATCGATGATGAATCCTCCTTCGGGTCGAACCGGAATATCCTCCGCGGAAATCGAACCGATACGGGCAAGCGGGGGAGCCTCTGCGGCAAGCGCATCGAAAAAGCGGTCAAGCTCCGTAACATCGCCCTGCACTTCGATCATCACTCCCGACACAGTGTTCCTGATGAACCCGTCGAGCCCCAGCGAAACGGCCTGCCGGTAGACGAACGGACGAAACCCGACCCCCTGCACGATCCCGCTGACGAGGATCCTTCGCCGAACTTCGCCGCCGGAAGCAGCCGCACCGTTCAGCTCTGCGAAAGCCGCTTTTCCAGCCACGACGCCCATAAATCGACTCCTTCGCCGGTTTTTGCCGACAGTTCGAACCATTCGAGGCCATGGCTGACCCGCATGGCGTTTTCGCGACAGACGGCGGAATCGAAATCCACATATGGAAGCAGATCGATCTTGTTCAGAATGCAGACATCCGCTTCATGGAACATGTACGGATACTTCAGCGGCTTGTCGTCGCCTTCGGTCACGCTGATGATGACAACCTTCAATGCCTCGCCGAGATCGAACATCGCAGGACAGACAAGATTACCGACATTTTCGATGCAGAGAAGCGAACCGTCCTGCAGCGGCAGTTGTCTTGCCGCCCGATTGATCATCTGCGCATCGAGATGGCATCCTGTACCGGTATTGATCTGGATTACCGGAACTCCGAGAGCGTCGATGCGATCGGCATCCCGGGTTGTCTGCTGATCCCCTTCTATAACCGCTACCGGCACGTTTTCCTTCAGAAGAGGAATTATTTTTTCGAGCAGCGAGGTCTTGCCGGAACCGGGCGAACTGAGAACATTCAGTGCGAGAATCCGTTTCGCCTCGAAAAAGCCCCTGTTCCTTTCTGCGAGAAGATTGTTCTGCTGAAGCACATCCTGCTCCATCTGCACCATCCTGGTCCTTCGCTCGTCATGATCGTGACCATGATGGTGGTGATGGTCGTGGTCATGGCTGCCTCCGCCCCTCTCACCGGGTTTGAGCAGCACGGCTTCACCTTCGGAACCGCATCCGCATGTATCGCACATAACGTTATTCCCCCTCTTCGATTGTAATTGACTCAATAATGAACTCGTCGCCCGAAACAACCCGCACGGCAAGCGAGCGGCACTCCGGACACTCGGCAACATGAAACGAAACCGCAAACGAAGCTCCGCAGGAAACACAAACCCCTCGTCCCTCGCGTTCCTCGATCACCAGAACGGCATCTTCGGCAAGCGTCCCCCTGGATGCAGCAGGAAAACAGAATCTCAACGCGTCAGGGACGACTCCGGCCAGTCGCCCTACGACAAGCGCAATTTCCGATATGACTCCGGAACCCTCCCGTCGCGCTCTGGCTTCCGCTGCCTCGACGATGGAGAGCGCTACCGACATTTCATGCATAACCCGCAACCGATTAACAATCGTTTCGCCACCTGATTTTTCATCATAGCAAAGCGTTTATTCCCGATCAACAAATTTTTTGTAACTTCGGAAGAATTGTTCAAATACAACAATAAAACACACGCAGATACGTTGAATAACCTTACCGGATTATGCGGCATTCCGGCAGGCGACATAACCGGTCTTCTCGACCTGGCTGAAGGTTTTAAAGAGAAGCTGGTCTCTCCCGAGCCGGTCTTTCCTCCCCTGCTGCAGAACAGGCGCATAGCGCTGGTGTTTTTCGAAAACTCGACCCGCACCCGTTTTTCATTTGAAATCGCCGCCCGTCACCTTGGAGCAGGCACCCTGAGCTTCTCGGCATCCGGCAGCAGCGTCAGCAAAGGCGAAACCCTCAGCGACACCATCAGGAATCTCGAAGCCATGAAGGTGGACGCATTCGTCCTGCGCCACGCGTCGTCGGGAGCTGCGGATTTCATTACCGGCATCACCCGTAAAAGCGTCATCAACGCCGGTGACGGAGCGCATGAGCATCCGACGCAGGCACTGCTCGACATATTCACCCTTCGCCGGCATTTCGGCGGCATTTCAGGCCTGAAGGTGGCCATTCTCGGCGACGTGCTGCACAGCAGGGTCGCCCGGTCGAATATTTTCGGCCTGCAGACGCTCGGCGCCCGCGTAGCGCTCTGCTGTCCCTCGACCCTCATACCTTCCGACGCCGACGCTCTCGGAGTCGATCTCTATACCGACATTGACCGGGCTATCGAATGGGCAGATGCAGCAATCGTGCTCCGACTCCAGCTCGAAAGGACGACAGGCGGATACATTCCTTCGCTCGAAGAATACTCCGCCCATTTCGGCCTCAACGACGAACGGCTTGAAAAAATCCGCAAGCACCTGCTCGTACTGCATCCGGGACCCATCAACCGGGAAATCGAAATATCCAACAATGTCGCAGACAGAATTCAGCCCCCCGGTTATTCGAGCAGCATGCTCCTCGAACAGGTCACAAACGGCGTGGCAGTAAGGATGGCCGTACTGCAGGCCCTGCTCGCGTCATGATGTTCGAACTCATATGCTGCAACCGAAAACAGAAAACAAACCAGATCAATAACCATGAAACCCGGATCGTTCCTCAGAAACATTTTCGCTCTCGGCATCGCGCTTTCTGCCTTCACCTCAGGCACCGCATCGGCCGAACCGCTCCTCAACCCCACGTTCAATACGCTCTTCAAACCCCTGCTCGCAGACCCGACTGAACCCAGGATCGCGGTCATGCCGAAAATCTCGGAAGACGGGCTGCAGCTCGATATCGGCACATCGGCAGACATCTATCAGAATGAGGAAAAAACCTTCGCCGTCGGCGTTGATTTCGGAACATTTTCGCTTCTCGGCACTTCAGACAACTTCAGGTTTCCGGTCGATACCATAGACTACCTGTTCGGCATCAACGCCACATGGAAAACATCTGTCGATACCGGAAGCCTTCCGTTCGACGAACTGAACGCCCGGCTTCGCCTCAGCCATATCTCCGCGCACTTCCAGGACGGACATACCGATGAAGACGGAAACTGGATCCAGGATGGCCCCTTCGATATTCCCTTCACCTACAGCAGGGAATTCATCAACCTTACCGTGGCGCTCAGCTCATCGGAAAACAACCGGGTGTATGCCGGATACCAGTACCTCTGGCACAGCATCCCCGATAACATCAGCTCCCACTCATTCCAGGCCGGAGCGGAGATTTCCACGCCATACAACACTTACCTTGCCGCCGACTTCAAGCTCCTGCCTGTATGGAAAGGCGAAGAAGATGGAGAAACCGATGGATACCGCGGCACCTGGAACCTGCAGGCCGGAATGCGCCTCACGGCCCTCGGGCTCGACCGCATAAGAATCGCGTACAACTACTTCTCAGGCATGAGCCGCCACGGCATGTACTTCTACAAACCCGAAAGCTTCAGCACGGTCGGCATGATTGTTGACCTGTAATAACGATATCGGTACCAGGAATAACGGTACGGGCTGTCCCCGATATGCTTGCCGCTTTTCTGCGCCATATTCCGGCGAATATGGCGCAGAAACTGTACTGCCTTGCGTTCCGGTAAATCCCTCCGTCCTTGCTCCTTCCGCCCGGCTTCCGTATATTCACCCGCAGGCTCACCTCCTGAAACAATCAAACCGCCGCAACCATGCGTATTGGAATAGGAATCGACGTCCATCCCTTCGCCGAAGGGCGCAAACTCGTCATCGGAGGCGTGGAAATTCCATCCTCAAAAGGCCTTGACGGCCACAGCGACGCCGACGTGCTTCTGCACGCCGTCAGCGATGCCCTGCTCGGAGCCGCAGCGCTCGGCGACATCGGCCTGCACTTTCCGAATACCAGCCCGGAATACAAGGACATCGACAGTATGATTCTTCTGGAACACGTCGGCAAACTGCTGAGAAATGAAGGGTTCGAAGCCGTCAACATCGACGCCATGCTGCTGCTCGAAGCGCCGAAAATCGCTCCCTACATCGAAGAAATGCGTCAGAACATCGCCCGCTGCCTCGACATGGAACCAGGAACGGTCTCTGTAAAAGCCACCACAAACGAAAAACTCGGCTACATCGGACGCGAAGAAGGCGCAGCGGCACACGCCGTCTGCATCATCAGGCAGTACTAAGGCCCCTATGCCCCCACCTGTCCCCTGAGTACACTCACCGGCATGTAGCGGGTCGCCTTGCGGGCAGGAGTTACAGATGAAAGTACGGCGATAAGGATACCGAAAACGATCACGATCAAGTGAGCTTCCGGGGTCTCGAAAATATTGATCCGATCGCTGCGAATAACGCCTGCCGTGCTCGCTTCGAACCGTATGAGAGAAATGAAGTGGCAAATCACATGCCCTGCAGGGCTTCCGACGACCACGCCGAAAATGCCTATTATCAATCCCTCAAGCATGAATATCCGGGTAATGCTTCCGCTCTGTACCCCCATAGAACGCAGGATGGCGATATCGCGCACCTTCTGCAGCACCACCGTCGTCATGACCGAAGAGACGCCAAGCCCGGCAACGACAAACACAAAACCGACCAGCACGAGCGTAATCGTCGCATTGCGGTTGTAGAACTCGATGACGTTGCGGTTGGTCTCGTCCCAGCTCTCGCTCCTGTACCCCGTAAGCCGGCCAACCGCAGCGGCAACCACTCCCGCGCGGCCCACGTCCGCCGTCCGAAGACCTATGCCGGTTGCGGAATTCGAGGCTATCCCCTCCATCCGCTGCGCGAGCGACAGATTCACATATGCCTCGCGCTCATCCTTCGCATTGAAGCCGCTGCTGAACCGCCCTACGACGGTAACCGGAAACTCCTCGCTGTTCTTCGTCACCAGCACGATCCGGTCGCGATACCCGACATCGAGCTTCCTGGCCAGCAGATTCCCGAGAAGAATGCCGTTCGGCGTCCAGGAAAGCTCCTCCAGGGCATTCTTATCGACAAGATTCTTTTTAAGGCCCGCAATTTCAGCCTCCAGCACGGGAACCACCCCTTTGGCGGCACAGGCCGTAAACCGGCTCTTGTTCCTCGCGATAACTCTCGAAACCACAAAAGGGGAGACGCTCACCACGCCGGGAACCCGCTCGATACGCTCCGCGACATCCGGATAATTCTTTATCAGCTCCTTCGCCTCGGTCGTCACATGCTTCCCGACCATCGACACCCTGCCCGGCGGATACCCGATAACGTTATCCGGCACCAGCGGTTCGATCCGCTCGGCATCCACCAGCACATGAGGCGCAGTATCGATCACTTTCGTCACAACGTTCGACGACGACCCGTTCGCAACCGAAATCGTGGTGACAAGCATGGCGGAACCCACAGCAACACCGAGAGCCGTCAGCGCCGTCTGGCGCTTGCGCTCCCTCAGATGCACCCAGGCTATTCTCAGATGGTCGAAAAAGGTCATGCAAAAACAGAAATCAAATTAACATAAACAGATAGTGCCTCCGAAAATGCTCCGGCGGCAATGAAAAATCCCCTAAAACATCTATCTTGACTGCCATATACATAAGGAGACGCTCCATAAATGTAAAGAAATCAGGCCGAAAACAATCTAACCCCTGCAAACAAGGAGAACAGAACCGTGAAAAAAATAGGAATCCTGACAAGCGGCGGAGACTGCGGCGGACTCAACGCCGTCCTCAAGGGAGCCGCACTGATGGCAGAATCCAATGGCCTTGAGCTATACATCATACCGAACGGCTACGCCGGGCTGTACAACCTTGTAGACCGCGGCAATCTCGTCAGGCTCGACAAGCAAAGACTCGACAGGTTCGACGCAAGTTTTGCCGGCTCCGAAGCCGGACACTCGAGGGTAAAAATCAAGGCTATCCGCAACCCCGACAAATACAACCGCATCAAGGAGGGCATGAAAAAGTTCAACCTTGACGGCCTCATCATCAGCGGCGGCGACGACTCCGGAAGCGTCATGGTCGACCTCAGCCAGCAGGGAATACACTGCATACACGCCCCAAAAACCATGGACCTCGACCTGCAGACCTACTCTGTCGGAGGCGACTCGACCATCAACCGCATCGCCCAGTTCGTCCACGACCTCAAAACCACCGGCAAAACCCACAACCGGGTACTCGTCACCGAAGTCTTCGGGCGCTATGCTGGCCATACGGCATTCAGAAGCGGCATTGCCGCCGAAGCCGACTGCATACTCATTCCCGAAATCCCCGTCGACTGGAACGTGGTCTACGAACACCTCGCAAAACGCTTCACCCGCAGGATCCGCCAGAGCGACGTGCACAGCGGAACATACACCATCGTCGTCGCTGAAGGCATGAAAAACGCCGACGGCAGCGACATCGTCGACGAATCTGCCGGCGTCGATCCGTTCGGACACAAAAAACTTGCCGGAGCCGGCAAATACACATGCCAGGAAATCCAGAAACGCATGAAAGCCGATCCCGCAATGCCGATCTTCATGAAAGAAACAGGCATGTTCGTCGAAGGGGTCTACGAAATTCCGGAAGTGCGCGAAATCCACCCCGGCCACCTCGTCCGGGCAGGCAACTCGTCGGCATACGACGTGAACTTCGGTTTCGAAGCCGGCGCTGCGGCAGTGCTGCTGCTGCTTGACGGCAAAAGCGGAGTCACGGTGTCAAAAGTCAAAGGGCGCAAAGTCGAATACATCGAATCGAGCAAAGCCATCATGCAGCGCCATGTCGATCTCGACCAGGTGGCACTCTACGAATCCCTCGGCGTCTGTTTCGGCCGCACTCCGGCAGCATATGAACCGATTCTGAGAGAAATGGACGGGGTCTACGAAAGAATATACTGATCCGCAGAGTGGAACGGTCGGAAAACGGCGGTTCAGAGCGGACGATCCGTTCTCAGGGTAAATGACAAAAGCAGAACGGCAGGAATAACCCTGCCGTTCTGCTTTTATACCCGATACCGGTGTGCCGGATGGAATAAGTTGCCGATTCGCTTACTTGCGTTTCTTCTTATGCCCGGTAAAAAACGACTCCTCATTGCGGAAACCGCTTTTTGCCTTCGGTTTAGGCTTGCGCGCCGAACCTGAAGAATAGTGCTCGCGCTCATCCATTTTCGTAAGGCGAAGCTGTCGTCCGCAAACGCGAACCTTGCGGAGCTCGTGAAAAACATCGTTCGGCATGCCCGCAGGAAGCTCAACCGTGCTGAAGGAATCGTTGATCGAAATACGCCCTATCGATTCGGGATCGAGGCCGATTTCATTGATGATCGCGCCCAGAATATTGCCGGCTTTCACGCCATGCTCGCTGCCGACTTCAAGTCGATAAGTCTCGCGCGACTCATCGGCATAGAGTCCATCCTGCTTCGGCTTCCTCAAAGCGCCCCGCTCTTTCCCGGAATGCTCCCTGCTCTCGGAACGCTGCGCCCTTTCCGGTTTTGCCGAAAGAAGAAGAGGTGTCTCGCCCTGGAAAAGCGATGCAAGCGCAGCTGCCGCCTCTATTTCCGCAACGTCGTGCTCACGACAGTACTGTTCGACAAGACGGGTATAAAACTCCAGATCTTCTGCGGCAATGGTATCGGTTATGCGCTGCTTGAACTTCGCTATACGCTTGTCGTTGATGATCTCCGTAGAAGGAAGCTCCATCAGTTCGATCCGCTTGCGTGTAGCCTTTTCGATTGCATAGAGCATATTTTTTTCTCTCGGTGAAACGAACAGAATGGCCTCGCCGCTCCTGCCCGCACGTCCGGTTCTGCCTATACGATGGACATACGACTCGGTATCGGAAGGAATATCGTAGTTGATGACATGGCTGATGCGTTCGACATCGAGACCTCGAGCCGCCACATCGGTCGCGATGACGATATTCAGCGAACCGTCCTTGAGCTGATCGACGGTGCGCTCGCGGTGATTCTGAGCCATATCGCCGTTGAGCGCCGCCGCCGCGTAGCCCCTTGCCTGCAGCTTTTCGGCAAGCTCCAGCGTCATGGTCTTGGTTCGTACGAATATGAGCATTCCCTCGAATTGTTCGACTTCGAGAATGCGGGTAAGCACATCGAGCTTGTGGCTGCCGCCGACAATCCAGTAACGCTGGCGGATCGTCTCTACCGTGGTGGTTTTTGCCTGAATGGTGATTTCTGCCGGACTCTTCAGATGCTTCTGGGCAATCCGGCGGATCGGTGTCGGCATGGTTGCCGAAAAGAGAGCGACCTGACGATTTTCAGGCGTCTGGTCCAGAATCCACTCGACATCGTCGATAAATCCCATGCGAAGCATCTCGTCAGCCTCGTCGAGCACCAGACACTGCAGGCCATCAAGCGAAAGAGAACCACGGCGCATATGATCCATGACGCGCCCGGGAGTGCCTACAACAACGTGTACTCCGCGCTTCAGCATGCGAAGCTGGGTACCATAATCCTGTCCGCCGTAGATCGGCACAACATGAAACCCTTTCAGGTATTCAGCGTACCGGTGAAACGCCTCGGCAACCTGGATGGCAAGCTCCCTGGTGGGAGTCAGCACCAGCGCCTGGGGCTCCGGCTTTGAAAGCACGATATTCGACAGCACCGGAAGGGCGAATGCCGCGGTTTTACCGGTACCGGTCTGCGCCTGGCCGAGCACGTCCCGCCCGTCGAGCAGCAATGGAATGGTCTGAGCCTGAATAGGCGTCGGCTTCTCGTAGCCTACCTCTTCAAGCGCCCTGAGCAGCGGCTCTGCCAGCTGCAGCTCATTGAAATGCGATACGGGGACTTTTTCTTCAATCATACGTTTTCTTTCCTCTGATAAGAATGTTGACAATGCTTAAAGCACTCACTGATGCGGCAACAATGCAGGAAAGGGTATAATCTGAAGGAGAGTTTCACCCGGCAGGAAAACATCCCTGCACACAGGCAGACACCATTACAGTCTGCAGAACAACAGGACACCTGAACTTTCTCGGCATCTTCACCACGAGGTAATATGCGGAACTTCAATGTATGAATAAATCCGCTCAATAACGAAAGCATTTTCAACTTCGGCACACAATACCGTACTCACGGACGTTTATACTTCGAGACTTCCTACATAGTTGAGGTATTCCGGAGCATCCGGAGCGGAAAACCAGGTTTCGAGGGATTCGGCTATGCGCTGGCTGATGTCGGGGTAGACGAAATTCATGGTGCCAATCTGGATGGCCCCGGCTCCTACGAGAAGGAACTCCATGGCATCTTCGAAGCTTGCAATGCCGCCCATACCGACAACCGGGATTCTGACGGCATTGAATACTTCCCAGACCTTTGCGAGGGCTACGGGCTTGATCGCCGGACCGGAGAGACCGCCGGTGACGTTTTTGAGAAGGGGCTTGCGGGTTCTGTAGTCGACCGCCATGCCGACAAGGGTATTGATAAGTGACACTGAATCGGCGCCGGCTTCTTCGGCGGCAAGCGCTATGGAGCTGATAGAGGTGACGTTCGGAGTGAGCTTGATCATGAGGTGGCGACTGGTGACCTTCCGCAGTTCGCTGACGATTTCGTACGTGGCATCGCGGCTGACGCCCATAATCATGCATTCGCCCTTGACGTTCGGGCAGGAAAGATTGATTTCATAGCCGTGGAGCCCGGGAACGCCATCGAGCCGCGATACCACTTCGCAGTAGTCGTCGATCGAACGGCCGGCTATGTTGACGATAACCGAGGTGCCGATGTTTCGCAGGAAGGGAACTTTTTCGGCGATGAACCTTTCCAGGCCTACATTTGCAAGACCGATGGCGTTAACCATACCGGAAGGAGTCTCGGCTATGCGCTGGGGCTGGTTACCCGTACGGGGCTCGAGGGAGATCGCCTTGGTGACGATCCCCCCGATTTTCGTCAGGTCGCACAGGGAGCTCAGCTCTTCGCCATAGGACACGGTGCCAGAGGCAAGCAGTACCGGTGAACGAAGGTCGAGCCCGCGACCAAGCGATATGGCGGCAGCGGGCTTTTTGCCGGATGTTGTGGCTTCGTTGCTCATACGCGGTCTTTGACGGTTCAGTTCTTCTCCCTGTTCAGATAATATGTCTCCGCGTACTCCCTGACCATCCGGTGCGTGTTGTATACCGGAGCGATGGTTGCGATGGCGTTGCGGATTTTTTTCAGCCAATTGTACGGCAGATTGCTTTCGTCGCGCTCGTAGAAGGTCGGAATGATCTGGTTTTCGAGAACATCGTAAAGCTTGTCTGCGTCGAAACGGTCCTGTTCCTCATAGTTTTCGAACACTTCACCGTTGCCGATCGACCAGCCGTTTTCTCCGTTGTACGCTTCCGGCCACCAGCCGTCGAGTACGCTGAAATTGAGTCCTCCGTTAAGTACGGTTTTTTCGCCCGAGGTACCGCTTGCTTCCATCGGCCTGACCGGGTTGTTGAGCCAGACGTCGACGCCCGAAACCATTCGCTTTGCCACGCCGAGGTTATAGTTTTCAAGAAAGATGATCTTTCCTGCGAACTGCGGCCTGCGCGAGTGCTCGACAATCTGGCGGATGTACTCCTTGCCGGCGTCGTCGTGCGGATGCGCCTTGCCGGCGAAAATGATCTGCACCGGCATGGTGGGATGGTTGATGATGCGGTTGAGCCGGTCGAGGTCCCTGAAAATGAGCGGCGCTCTCTTGTAGGTTGCAAACCTGCGCGCGAACCCGATGGTAAGCACGTCGGGCGAAAGCGTGTTTTTGGCAAGCCTCGACGAATCGTACTCGGGGTACATCGAATAGGTGTGCTGATGAAAGAGCTGGTTGGCCAGGTAACGATGAATGAAGTCGATGAGATTGCGCTTCAGATGATATCGCAGGGACCAGAGGTCTTCGTTGCTGACGCGGGCGAGAACCTCTTCGGCAGCCTCCTGCGAGCTGCAGAGGGTGTCGATGCTCCGGGTGAACCGGCGCCAGAAGCGGTCGGTCGTCGGAGTGGCCCAGCTTTGGGCATGCACGCCGTTGGTTATATGGCCGATCGGCACTTCGTCTTCCGATTCGACGCCATAGAGGGTTTTCCACATCTGCCGGGATACTTCCCCGTGCAGTCGGGAAACGCCGTTGGCCGCTCTCGAGAAGTTGAGCGCAAGAACGGTCATGGTAAAGAGCCCGTGAGGGTTTTTCGCATCTTCGGATCCGAGCAGCATCATCTCATCGAAACTGATGCCGCATTCCCTGATATAGTGATCGAAGGTGTAGTGCATCATATCGCGCGAGAAGCGGTCGTGACCGGCAGGCACCGGCGTGTGCGTGGTGAAGACGCAGCGATTTTTGACCTTCAGGCGGGCCTGTTCGATCGGAGTGCCGGCGGCAAGCTCCCTGGAGAGCAGTTCGAGCGTCAGAAATGCCGAGTGTCCTTCGTTCATGTGATAGACCGCAGGGTTGATGCCGAGCGCGTCGAGCAGCTTGACCCCGCCGATGCCGAGCACGATTTCCTGGTTGATTCGCATGTTCTGGTCGCCGCCGTAAACCCTGCAGCAGATGTCGCGGTAGTGCGATTCGTTTGCAGGAATGTTGGTGTCGAGCAGATAGAGCGTGGCCCGGCCAACCTTGAGCCTCCATGCCTGCGCGAAAACTTCGCTCTGGGCGATGCTGACGGAAATGATGAGATCCTTGCCGTCCGGACCGGTAACCTTTTCGATCGGCAGGCTTTCAGGATATTGCAGCGGGTAATCCTCGAGCTGCCAGCCGTCATGGTTGAGGTACTGGCGGAAGTACCCTTCCTTGTAGAAAAGCGTGATTCCTACAAAGTTGATGCCGAGGTCGCTGGCGGATTTGATGTGGTCTCCGGCCAGCACGCCGAGCCCTCCCGAGTAGATCCTGACACTTTCGTGAATACCGAATTCGGCGCAGAAGTAGGCAACGGGATTTTCGACGAGTTCGGGAGTATTCCTTGCAGCCCAGGTGTCGGTTTCGGCCATGTAACTGCGGAAACGCGCAGCGACCCGTTCGGTTTTCTCGCCGAGGTCGCAATGAAAGCGCGCCTGCAGTTCGTCGTTCGATATATGGCGGAGCAGTTCGATTGGGTTGTGGTTGACCCTCTCCCACAGTATGGGCGAAAGTTCCCTGAATATTTCTTTGGCTTCAGTATCCCAAGACCACCAGAGGTTTCTTGTGAGTTCCTTGCAGGAGGATACGGTTTTGCGCATGGCTTCGATTTTGTAGTAATGGATTGCGAATGGGTTCCGGGTACGTCTCAGGAAAACCTGTTTTGTTTTTCTTCACGGCGTTCCGGAACTGATGTATTGAAAAAAATATGGCTTAATTTAGTCTTTTAGTCTGTAAAACCGCAATCCGCATGATGTGATTCACAAAAGAGTAACTGTAGCGCATATTTCGGACATTCATCTTGCCGGAAAAAACGACCGCCGAACGATATCCATGCTTGGAAGAATGCTGGATCATTTTTCGGCGATCGGGATCGATCATCTTGTCATTACCGGCGATCTTTGCGATGCGGCCACACCCGATGACTGGTCGGTGATCCGAAATGTGCTGAAGGAGCACGGGTTCTGGAGCTGGGAGCGGACGACGCTGCTTCCGGGCAATCATGACCTGATCAATCTGGAAGAGGAGATGCGCATCTACAATGCGCTTAACCCCTTTCCCGGAAGCCGCCGGAAAGCTCTGCGGGAGCGCGTTGCCGCGTTCTGTTCCATGTTCGGCGAATTGATGAACGACGATCCGGAAATACCCGCAAGGTTTCCCTTTGTGAAGGTGCTCCGTTTTTCCCCGCTGAACATAGGATTCGTCGCGGTGGATTCGGTCTGGCCGTGGCACCGTTCGGACAATCCCCTCGGCGCGCGGGGTCTGGTTGATCCTTCGCAGCTGCGTGCCCTCTCGCAGCCCGAAGTGGCCGATGCCCTGAGGGAGAGCTTCGTAATCGGGCTCTGCCATCATGCCCTGAAAGTATATGGAACGATGTCGCCTGTCGATCAGGCTTTCGACTGGACCATGGAGCTGATAAACCGTAACGACTATGTTTCCGTAATGAAGGCCCTTCACGCAAACGTTGTGCTCCACGGTCATTTTCATCGATTCCAGTCATACGAAATGGAGGGAATCACGGTGGTGAACGGAGGGAGTTTCCGATATCTCCCCTACCGTTACAGCGAGATGACGATCGGCGAGGGGGGAGAGTTTTCCCGGCAGTTTGTCGATCTGCCCCCGACTCGAAAATGAAGAAGCTGCCCTGTCAGGGCAGCTTCAGAAGACCTTCTGTTGTCCTTTTTCAGCCCTGTCCGCGACGGGCAAGCTGTCGATCCATCATGATGAGCGCATGGCCTTTTTCGCCGGCCATCCTGAGGGTTTCCAGAATTTCCGAAGCGGCGGCTTCTTCTTCGACCTGTTCCTCTATGAACCAGTGCAGCATCACCTGTGCGGCATAGTCCTTCTCTTCGAGCGCGATTTCGTAAAGGCTGTTGATAAGCGAAGTGATTTTACGCTCATGGCCGAGCACCTGCTCGAAAAGCGCTACCGGAGACCTGAAATCGGCATCAGGCTGCCCGATGGCAAGCAGCTCCACGCGTCCGCCGCGCTCGTTGACAAATTTGTAGAGCTTCATCGCATGGCCCATCTCTTCCCTGGTCTGCAGCTTGAGCCAGTTTGCGAAGCCTGGCAGGTTCTCTGATTCGGCATATGCCGCCATCGACAGATAGAGGTACGATGATGCGAATTCGTGGTTTATCTGTTCATTGAGCGCTTTTTCAAGTTTTTTGCTGAGCATTCGGGTTCTCCCTGGTTGGTTGCTGATATAATTATTAAATACTTATAGATAAGCACATCGGCATGAAACGCCCCTGCGGGATTCATCGTTTCCGGTAACCGGTTTATTCAACAGGCAATGCCGTTTTCCCGCATATAGGAGCGGATTCTCTCGGCATGGTCGCGGTCTTCCTGATTGAGCTGCCTGAAAATCGATGCGGCGGGAGAAGGGTCCGGAGTGTCGAGAAAATCCTGAAAATGCGCTTCGCCAACCGAAAGTTCGAGATCGAGCGCGGTTCTGAACGCATCTTCCCTTGAGGGCGAGGCCTTTGCGAATGTTTCGAGCAGACCGAGAATACGGGCGTTTGCCTCGAAAAGCATCTGAAGATCGGCAGCGAGCAGATTATCCGGAAAAAATTCCGTCGGCTGCGGCTGCTTTTTTTCCTGCTGCAGAAGAGATGCGTGACCGCGTTCTTCCATGGCGAGCTGCCACCAGAAATCTTCGTCGTCTGGGAACAGGTCGTTGAAAAGCGTGTAAAGCCTGGCAAGGTTAAGTTCAAGTTTTATCGATTCCTCAAGATGCTCGATCATTGAAGCGGCCATGGTGTCGGTATTTTGGGTGGTTGCAAACTGCAGAATAATAATATACGAAAGAAGGCGGAAGATGGGAAGAGGAGGGAGTATCGCGCTCTGCGCGGGAGAATCGGAATTGCTCTTTCGGTAAGCCTTGCGGGTAATTTTTTTGACGGCTGGATGGCTGGATAGCTGGAGTGGAATAGGGGTCCGTCGGAAACTGAAACCCATAAATAGGGGGGGGCCATACCCGGGTTTGCACCCCGGGCTACCGATATTTCGCCCCTATGAGGCTGAAGACCCGGATCCGGCCTACGGCTCACTGCCCACAGTTCACGTTCCACGATTTTCATCTGTGAAAATCCGATTTCAATCAGCGGGAACCGCGTTCTTCAATCTTATGGCTGAATGGCGATAAAGCATAATCCATAGAGCTTAACCCAATCCCGCTCCTCTTCCATCTGTGCTCATCCGTGTCAATCCGTGGGCAAATCTTTTATTCTTTTGGTTGGATGGCGTGAGGGGAAAGGAGTTTGTCGGGAACGAAAACCCATTGGGGGGCCGTCCCCGGGTTGCACCCCGGGCTACCGATATGCCGCCCCTACGGGGCTGGGGATTGGGGAGTATCGGATAGGAGTATCGCGCTCACGTACGGCATAAGTGTTTTCTTATCCTCTTTTATTTACGCTTATTTTTTGCCGAACCTTTTGATATGACGTAATATGGGAGGTATAAAGGTCTTTTTATCTGGCTGGTTTGATTTCCCGGATTCTTTTTCTGTAAATTCGGTTTTGCTGATCCGGCAGTCCGGAGCATGCGCGTGTGACGCGTTACCTTTTTTCAATCAGTTTTTTTTTCATGGCAGGTTCAACAGAAGGCGGCGAATCGTCTCATTTATCCGGCGACTCGAGTTTTAAAGGCCTTGCGACGCTCTCTCTTGCGGCTCTCGGAGTGGTATTCGGCGATATCGGTACCAGTCCGCTTTATGCCATCCGGGAGTGCTTTCACGGCGACTACGGCATTCCGGTCTCTCACGATAACGTACTTGGAGTGCTTTCGCTGCTGTTCTGGGCACTGATTCTTATCGTTACCCTCAAGTACCTCACCTTTATCATGAGAGCAGATAACGAGGGGGAAGGCGGAATTCTCTCACTCACCGCGCTTATCATCGGCCACTGCAAAAAAAACCGGCATGAACGATGGCTTCTCGTAAGTATTGGTCTTTTCGGCACTTCTGTGCTGCTTGGAGAAGCAATGATAACACCGGCAATATCGGTTCTGAGCGCGGTTGAAGGGCTCCAGATCATTGCGCCCGGGGCCTCGGATCTGGTTATTCCCGTAACGGTCGGCATTCTGGCGCTGCTGTTCTTTTTTCAGCATAACGGAACCGCAAGGCTGGGATCTCTTTTCGGGCCGATTATTCTGCTGTGGTTCACCTGCATCGGCATACTCGGTTTTATAGAAATCATACGCTTTCCTGAAATTCTCAAAGCGGTTAATCCCGCTTACGGCATCGCATTCCTGCTCAACAACAGCATGCACGGCTTTCTTGTCCTCGGAGCGGTTTTTCTTGCCGTAACGGGCGCCGAAGCGCTCTATGCCGATATGGGCCATTTCGGGCGGCGCCCGATAAGACTTACCTGGGCGCTGTTCGTGCTTCCGGCCTTGCTGCTGAACTATTTCGGGCAGGGCGCCTTCCTGCTGGAGTCGCCGCACGGTTCACATCATCCTTTCTATGCGCTCGTTCCTTCATGGGCGCTCATCCCGATGGTGATACTTGCCACGATGGCCACCGTTATCGCTTCGCAGGCGCTTATTACCGGCGTCTACTCCATAACCCAGCAGGCTATCCAGCTTGGTTATCTCCCGCGCCTGACGGTAAAGCACACGTCGGCCAGCCACATGGGCCAGATCTACGTACCAGCGTCGAACTGGGGGCTGATGATTGCCACCATCGGACTGGTTGTCGGTTTCGGATCGTCAAGCAAGCTCGCTGCTGCATACGGCGCTTCGATGACCACGACCATGCTCATTTCGACAATTCTGTTCTTTTTTGTCGCAAGGGATCTCTGGAAGTGGAACAGAACCGCGGTTATCGTGCTGGTGAGCTTTTTTGCCCTTATTGATCTTTCATTCTTTGCTGCAAGCATGTCCAAGCTGTTTCACGGAGCATGGTTCCCTCTTGTCATAGGATTGCTGGCATTTACACTGATGAATACCTGGAAGCAGGGCAGAAGCCTGATGCTGAAGCAGCTGAAGGACAGAACGCTGACGGTCGAGGAATTCTCCGAGAGCCTCGCCCTGCAGCAGCCCCAGCGGGTTGCCGGTCAGGCGGTTTATCTGACGGCCAATCCCGATATCATTCCCGTAGCGATGCTGCATAATATGCGGCACAATAAAATCCTGCATTCGGAAGTGGCGTTGTTCCATTTCACCACCGAACGGGTGCCGAGGGTGCCGAACAGCCGGAAGGTGGAGGTCGTCAAATGCGGCGACGGCATCTACAAAGTTATCGCGCGCTACGGGTTCATGGAATCGCCGAGCATCCGGCAGGTGTTTTCGCTCGCACACCACAAGGGTTTCCATTTCAGGTTCGAAGCGACCAGCTTTTTCCTCAGCCGCGAGAAAATCGTGACCGGTCTGAAATCAAGAATGAGTTCGTGGCGCAAAAAGCTCTATGCGCTCATGATGCGCAATGCCATCAGCGCGACGGGCTATTACGACATTCCTTCCGGTCAGGTGATCGAAATCGGCATGCAGGTGCAGATATAATCGGTTGGAGGACTCGGTGATCGTTTTTTTTTCGTGCCCTCTCCGCTCAGGCCTTTGCGAGCCTCACTGCCATGAATCGAAAAATTCCGGCGCCGTCGCGACGAAGCCGCTTTCGCGGTGACTGAAAAGATATTGCTTCAGAAAGGGCGGGTAGAGCTCACAGGCGCCAAGTTCCTCGAAAGGCACCCACTTCGCCTGCAGAATCATCTGCTCGTCGTCGGCATATTCAGGATCCTTGCCCGTGATCAGCTCCCCGCCGGTTACCGTGCAGCCGAACCCGAGCGAAACCGAATGATGTCGGCTCCCCTGCTGGCGCGCTCCGGGAAAGGGATAAAGCAGTTCCTTGATGAAAAGCAGGGAACCCACACTGCACTGAAGACCGGTTTCCTCCTGCATCTCCCTTTTCAGCGCTTCGTCGAGAGTCTCTCCCGGTTCGACCCCGCCTCCGGGAAGAATCCAGTACTGATCAGGCAGCGCCGGATCGCCTGGAGCGAAACTTTTATGTTCGATAAGCAGGACGCTCCCCTGCAGAACGCAAAGCGCGCTTACTCTCAGAATGACTTTCGACATGATGCGGACGGATTTTTGATAAACAGAATGCGATGCTGTTCAATAAACTAATAAAAACAAATAAAGGCACGTAAAACCGAATCTGTTGCAGCGTCCGAAGAGAATCCCTGTTTTCTCAATTACCGTTTTCAGTATCCTGCTCTCGCCACGCACTCCATTGAATCCACCACCGAAACCCGAAAACCCCGACATTCAGCGAACCGCTGCGCAGCCATTGCGTCCTCTGCATGGGCAACGCATGGGCTGCCGCAGAAAGACGGGAGATCTGCGTGTTCAATACCGGCGGGCTCGGCAGCCATCTCGTGAAGCAGTACGACGTTACCGACTTCGACGACCTTCCGCCGCACGGCGAAAAATAAATTTGCATTCCACGGCATTAACAATTATTATATAAGCATATAGTAGAAGGTATGCCCCCGAAAACCAAAAAAGAGCAGACAAAATTTGTTCTTATGGTTGTATTTTCTTAACATAAAGCTTTACAAAAACCACACTTGTTCTTTTTTTAGCACGTATATGCCCTGCTAACGAGGGCGAAAACGGTTGATTGTTCGATCGAGACAGACACCACACACAAAACCACAACGGAGAAAACGACTATGAAAAAAATGCTGTCGCTTGCAGCCATGTTCGCGGTGCTTGCTTACGCATCCCCCGCATCCGCAGAAATCAAATTCGGCGGTGACGCTTCTGTACGCCTGAGAGGCCAGTTTGAAGACTACGACAACGGCAGTGCCGAAGACAACGAAGACGATCTGAATTTCGCATATCGTGTTCGCCTGAAAGCCTCCGCAGACCTCGGCAGCGGCTACTTCTTCAAAGCCATGCTCACCAGCGACAACGCTGCCGGCGGCTGGAACACGGTATCCGACAACAACAGGGAAGACGGCGAAATCGACATTTCCAACTTCTACTTCGGCCGCATGATGGAAAACAGCCACTACATGATGGGCCGTCTGCCGCTCAACAGCATGAACAACCCGATCTTCGATCTGGCAATGTACCCGATCCCGACCTCTACCGGTTTCGGTGCAATCGGCATAGGCGATCAGCCGGTTGGGACATACAACATGGATCGTATTTTCGGTCTGAACTACGGCACCAAAATCGGTGACGGCGAACTGAACGGCACGCTTATCGTGCTTGACAACGACATCAAGGATGACTCGGTTGCCGAAGGTGACGGCCTCTTCAACGACGGCTATGCCCTCCACCTGAGCTACAAGGCCAACATCGGTGATGTGACTGTCGAACCGCAGGCAATCATCGCATTGACGGATGTTGACGGTATTGTCTATGAGAATGTATCTCCATTCGTAGTCGGAGCAAACGTCACCATTCCTGCAGGAAAGGCCAAAATCGGCCTGAGCGGCTTCTATACCGCATCTGATGACGACAACGCCACAGGATTTAGGCCAATGACAGGGGATGATCCCAACACCACCACAGTAGAAAGTGGAACCCATAAGTATCTGTCAAGAATCGGCGCTGATGTCGACTACAGCGGTTACCTGCTTCGCTTGAAAGGCCAGTATGAAGGATTCACTGCATGGGTTGACTACAATCACACCGACGATAACTCGCGTACCTCGGTGAAAACTGCCGATGTAGATTACGACAACCTGTTCGTCTGGGCTCAGTACAACTACAAGGTATACGAATCAGCCATGGGCAGCTTCAGCCTGACCCCGACCGTCCGTTACTGGGCTCTCGGATCGGAAGTCGGATCGTCTGAAACCGACTACAGCAGACTTCGTACCGAACTCATCGCTACGGTGAGCTTCTAAGCGAAAGCTTGCCTGAACACAGAAAGCCGCAGGCGACTGCGGCTTTTTTTTGCCCCCTCCGAACAGAGTATCTGTTTTTTTCTTACGCAATCGAAAAAAACAGCGATGCAGCCATGGATGTATGCGACGGAAACAGTGATCCGAAAATAATCACGTAACAATTATTGACTGTTTTACACCGATTCTTTTCCGTAACTTCAATTTATAATGTCCATTCTCTCAGCCTTGCCTAACACTCAACAAACAAACGTTTCAAGCCATGGAAAAAGGGAAACTCCAGGAGTACTGGAAAATCAACCTCGGCTACCTGATCGGGCTGCTCATCGCCTGGTTCGTGGTATCCTACGGGTTCGGCATCCTGCTGGTCGAACCGCTTAACGCAATCAAACTCGGCGGGTTCAAGCTCGGATTCTGGTTTGCGCAGCAGGGATCGATCTACATTTTCGTCGTGCTGATCTTCGTCTACGTTTCGCTGATGAACAGCCTCGACAAAAAGTTCGACGTGCACGAAGACTGACCCGTTCAAAACCGTTTTCTATTAATTTTTTTCAACAATCAAGCGTATTACCACTATGGATGTACAGATGTGGACGTATACCATCGTAGGCATCACGTTTTTGCTCTATATCGCTATCGCGATCTGGGCGAAAGCCGGCTCTACGAAGGAATTCTACGTTGCAGGAGCAGGCGTTCCTCCTCTCATGAACGGCATGGCCACCGCTGCGGACTGGATGTCGGCAGCCTCCTTCATTTCGATGGCCGGCCTTATCTCTTTTATGGGCTACGACGGCTCGGTCTACCTGATGGGCTGGACCGGCGGCTACGTGCTGCTCGCGCTGCTGCTGGCCCCCTACCTCAGAAAATTCGGCAAGTTCACCGTTCCCGATTTCGTCGGTGACCGCTACTACTCCAACGTTGCCCGTACGGTAGCCGTCATCTGCGCCATCTTCGTCTCCTTCACCTACGTGGCAGGCCAGATGCGCGGCGTCGGCGTGGTGTTCTCCCGCTTCCTCGAAGTCGATATCAACACCGGCATCATTATCGGCATGTGTATCGTCTTCTTCTACGCTGTGCTCGGCGGTATGAAAGGCATCACCTACACCCAGGTTGCCCAGTACTGCGTGCTGATCTTCGCCTACATGGTTCCCGCCATCTTTCTGTCCCTGATCATTGCAGGCACCCCCATTCCGCAGCTCGGCATGGGCGCAACCGGCGCTGACGGCGTCTATCTGCTCGACAAGCTCGACGGTCTTCATGCCGAACTCGGGTTCGCCGCATACACAAGCGGAAGCAAGCCCATGATCGACGTCTTCGCCATCACGCTCGCCCTCATGGTCGGTACCGCTGGCCTGCCTCACGTCATCGTGCGCTTCTTCACCGTGCCGAAAGTACGCGACGCCCGAATCTCCGCAGGATGGGCGCTGATCTTCATCGCACTGCTCTACACCACGGCGCCTGCCATCGCAACCTTCGCCCGCCTGAACCTCATCGACACGGTCAGCAACCAGAGCTATGCCGAAATGCCTTCCTGGTTCAAGAAGTGGGAAAAAACCGGTCTGCTTGCATGGATGGACAAGAACGACGACGGCCAGATCCAGTACCTCGGCAAAGCAAAGAACGGCGGTGATGCGTTCGAAGGAAAACCGGCATTCACAAAGGAGACTGGTGAACACGGACAGCAGCTCATGTCGAACAAGCCGACCGACAACGCCAACGAGCTCTTTATCGACAACGATATCATGGTGCTGGCCAACCCGGAAATCGGCAATCTTCCAAACTGGGTGATCGCCCTCGTTGCGGCCGGCGGTCTTGCCGCGGCGCTTTCTACCGCTGCCGGACTGCTGCTCGTCATCTCGACCTCGGTCGCGCATGACCTTATCAAAAAGCAGCTCAATCCAAACATCAGCGAAAAAAGCGAACTGCTCTACGCCCGTATCGCCGTGGCCATCGCCATCGTGATAGCAGGCTATTTCGGCATCAATCCTCCGGGATTCGTGGCACAGGTCGTGGCGTTCGCCTTCGGCCTTGCGGCGGCATCCTTCTTCCCGGTCATCATCCTCGGCATCTTCTCGAAGCGGATGAACAAGGAAGGCGCCATCAGCGGCATGCTTGCCGGCCTGATCTTCACGGCGGCCTACATCGTCTACTTCAAGTTCGTCAGCCCGGATATGAACAAACCGGAGTTCTGGTGGTTCGGCATTTCGCCTGAAGGCATCGGCACGGTCGGCATGCTTATCAACATTGCCGTCAGCATGGTTGTCTCCCGAATCACCCCGGAGCCTCCCCAGGAGATCCAGGAGCTGGTCGACAGCCTCCGCTACCCGAAAGGGGCCGGCGAAGCTGTGGATCACTGAGATCGAACGTTCTTTCACTCAAAAGGCGCGGAACCATCCGCGCCTTTTTTTTTGTTACCTTCTGCATTGTCAACCATTGAAAGTAACGTGACATTTCCGATGACCGATTGCAACAGGACGGAAACCGGCGACGCATCCGCCGGTTCGCTGCATGAAAAACTCTCGGCCCTGCCGACGTGTCCGGGCGTCTACCAGTTCAGGAACAGAGCCGGCAAGGTAATCTATGTCGGCAAGGCAAAAAACCTGAAGAACCGCGTGCGTTCCTATTTTCGCGACTCCCGGCAGCTCTTCGGAAAAACCCTGGTACTTGTCGGACACATCGCGGACCTGGAGGTTATCATCACCTCGTCGGAAGTGGAGGCGCTGATCCTCGAGAACAACCTCATCAAGGAGCTGAAGCCACGCTATAACGTAAACCTGAAGGACGACAAAACCTATCCCTATCTTGTCGTCACCAACGAACCATTCCCCAGAATCTTCATAACCAGACAACTCAAACGCGACGGCTCGACCTGGTTCGGACCCTATACAGAGGCCGGCCAGCTTCGCTCCATACTCGAACTCGCGGAATCGATCTTCCCGATCAGAAGCTGCAGGCTGAAGCTGACCGAAGAGAATATCCGCGCCGGAAAATTCAGGGTCTGCCTTGACTACCACATCCGCAAATGCAAAGGCCCCTGCGAAGGACATCAGTCCGAAGAGGAGTACGGCGAGATGATCGGAGAAATCATAAAACTGCTCAAAGGCAGAACTTCGGGACTCATCCGGTCGCTGACGGAAAAGATGCATGCGCACGCCGACGCCCTGCAGTTCGAAGCCGCTGCGGAAATCCGTATACAGCTCGACAGCCTGAAACGATACGGTGAGCGGCAGAAAGTCGTCAGCCTTGACGGCGCAGACCGCGACGTTCTGGCCGTCGCATCGGGCGAGGATGACGCCTGCGCGGTAGTGTTTACCATCCGCGAAGGCAAGCTGCTCAGCTCCCGGCGCGTCTACATGAACAACACCGCCGGAGAGAGTGAAGCGGCCCTTCTCGCGAAAGCGGCGGAAAACTGGTATCTCGGCGCCATGGACGCCATGCCGGACGAAATCCTGCTCCAGCACAGACTGTCCGAAGACGAGGAGACGACCCTGAAAGCGCTGGTCGACGAAAAAAAACAGAAGGAATCCGGAAGAAAATCCTCCGTGCGGATCGTCGTACCGCAGATTGGCGAAAAAGCCCATCTGCTCGACATGTGCGGAAGCAATGCCCGACACCACCTCGAAGAGTACCTGATACAGAAACAGAAACGAGGCGAAGCGGCACGCGAAACCCCCGGCCTCCGCGAGCTCATGAAGCTGTTCCATCTGCCGAAACTGCCGGAACGCATCGAATGTTTCGACAATTCGCACTTCCAGGGCACCGATTACGTCAGTTCCATGGTCTGTTTCGCGCAGGGCAGACCGAAAAAATCGGACTACCGGAAATTCCGGCTCATAAGTTTCGAAGGATCCGACGATTACGCGGCCATGGAGGAGGTTATAACCCGCCGTTACAGCGGTTCGCTTGCCGGCGAACTCCCGATGCCGGACCTCATTGTGGTAGACGGAGGAAAAGGCCAGGTCAATGCCGCATATGCCGTACTTTCGGCTGCCGGCATTGACATACCGGTCATCGGACTCGCAAAACGGCTCGAAGAGATATTTCTGCCGCATACCGCAGATCCCTTCAACCTGCCGAAAACCTCCCCGGCGCTCAGGCTCCTGCAGCAGCTGCGCGACGAAGCTCACCGTTTTGCCGTCACCTATCACAGGAAGCTGCGCTCGGAGCGTACCCTGCAGACGGAACTGACCACGATTCCCGGCATCGGCCCCAAAACGGCCATGAAACTGCTCGAACGTTTCGGTTCCGTCGAACGTATAGCCGCCGCAGGCATGGACGATCTCAGGGCTGCTGCCGGCAGTGCCCTTGCCGCAAAAATCCATGCGTTTTATCACCCGTAAGGCCGCGACAGGGCGAACCGTGACGCGCCGCGGGATCTTGTTG
Source organism: Chlorobium sp. (assembly GCF_036528655.1). Taxonomy (GTDB): domain Bacteria; phylum Bacteroidota; class Chlorobiia; order Chlorobiales; family Chlorobiaceae; genus Chlorobium. Next base: position 103,239 of record NZ_JAIGND010000030.1, on the reverse strand, counting down.
TTACGAAAATTCTGTTATATTTATTGAATGTTATGCCTGATGAACACCGAACCTCTTTCTGACTGCCAATGAATCTGCCCGATTTTTTCGACGATAACCGTCACGACGCATCCGGGTTGTCACGCAAAGAGCCGCCCGATCTTGACGATATCGAAAACAGATACGACGCCGAAGAACTTATCGAGCTGATAATGCAGCTCAACGACGACGGTTTTATAACCGAAGCGCTTGCCGTTGCCCGTCGCGTTGAAACCATCGCTCCCTATAATGCCGAAACGTGGTTCCACCTCGGCAACTGCCTGACCCTCAACGGAGAGTTCGACGCTGCGCTCGACGCTTTCGAAGAAGCGGTACTGCTCAGCCCCGCGGACGGCGAAATGCAATTGAATCTTGCCCTTGCGCGCTTCAATACCGGTCGCTTCGACGAAGCGCTGGAACTGTTCGACGACCTGTTCGTGGACTCGTCCATCGAACGCGAGTTCCACTACTACCGCGGCATTATCCTGCAGCGCAAGGAACTCTACCCCGATGCGGAATCGGATTTCGAAAAATGCCTCGAAATCGACCCTGCGTTTTCTGACGCATGGTACGAGCTCGCCTATTGCCGGGATGTGCAGGGAAAGCTCGACGAAAGCGTGCTCTGCTACGACAGAACGCTCGACATGGATCCCTACAACATAAATGCGTGGTACAATCGGGGACTTGTGCTCAGCAAGCTGAAACGGTACGACGAGGCCCTCGACTCATACGACATGGCTCTTGCCATCGACGACGATTTCAGTTCGGCCTGGTACAATCGCGCCAACGTGCTCGCAATCACCGGCAGAATCGAGGAAGCCGCCGAAAGCTATCTGAAAACGCTCGAATACGAGCCTGACGACCTCAACGCGCTCTACAACATCGGCATTGCCTACGAGGAACTCGAAGAGTACGAAGAAGCGACGGGGTTCTATCTGCGCTGCATAGGAATAAACCGCGATTTTTCCGACGCATGGTTCGCGCTCTCATGCTGTTACGACGCGCTCGAACAGTACGAAAACGCCGCAGCAGCCATAGACGAGGCGCTGAGAACCCTTCCCGACAGCGTTGAATTTCTCCTGCTGAAAGCGGAGATAGCCTACAATCTCAACCTGCTTGACCAATCGCTGGATACCTACAGGGAAATCATCCTTCTCGAGCCCGACAATCCGCAGATATGGCTCGACTACGCCATGGTGCTGCGCGAAAACGGTTTGTTCGGGGAATCAATCGAAGCGCTGCACCAGTCGCTGAAACTGCAGCCGCTATCGGCCGACGCCCATTTTGAAATCGCGGCGGCTTATTTTGCGATGGGCGACAAGCTCAGCACGCTCAAGGCCCTCAGCAAGGCCTTCAAGATCGACCCCGATAAAAAACAGCTGTTCCAGAGCACCTTTCCGGAGCTCTACCAGCAGGATGCGGTCAGAAAAATGCTCGGAATATCCTGAACCCTCATTCCCGGAACGACTGCCGCATGAACGCATCGAGGCACATTCTCGGCCTTATCGGAAAAAACGTGGGTTATTCGTGGTCGCCGTTCATTCACAATACCGCATGCTCGATTCTCGGACTTCCTTACGTCTATACCATTTTCAACATCGGGAGCCCCGAACTGCTCGCCGACGCGTTGCGCGGCGCAAGGGCTCTCGGCATATCGGGGTTTAACGTCACCATCCCCTATAAAAAAGATGTGGTGCCCCTGCTCGACGAGCTCTCCGCCGAAGCCTCCTGCATACAGGCCGTCAATACCATCGTGAACCGTGACGGCAGACTTGCAGGCTACAACACCGACATCGAAGGGTTCGCAACTCCTCTGCTGCCCTATCGGGATCGCCTTGCGGGAAAACCCGTTGCCGTTTTCGGTTCCGGAGGCGCTTCGCTTGCCGCCATAGAGGCGTTCAGGCTCTATTTCCGGCCATCGGCCATCTATCTCTTCGTCAGGGATATCTGCAAGGGTCTGTTCATGCTCGAACACTACCCCTATAAAGAGCGGATCGCCGTCTCTCTTCTCGACGATCTCCTGCAAGGGAAAAACAATACGCATGAATACTTCAGGAACTGCGAAGTGGTGGTCAATGCGACCCCTCTGGGAACGAAGGGGAGATCCGGCGAAGGCATGCAAAGCATCCTTCCTGCCGGAAGCAACCTGCTTCACAGCGGCCAGATCGTCTACGACATGGTCTACAATCCGATACGCACCCCGCTGCTTCTGGCGGCCGAACAGGCCGGAGCGGTCACGGTTTCGGGAATCGAAATGCTTATCGGTCAGGCGGCCGGATCGTTTTCGCTCTGGACCGGCAGCGATATGCCTGTCGGCCGGGTGCGCGCCGAACTGCTCCGTCACATCGAAACCTCTCCGTAACCCTGCCGGTGCTCCACGAACCCGACGATTCGACTCTATCATCTCTTTCAACACTGCATAACCCTGCCTCTCCATGAAATGGTTTTTCACTCTTGCTTCGGCAGTCGTCCTTCTTGATCAGATCACAAAAAAACTTGCCGTCATGTTCCTCAGGGAACGCGGCTCGATCACCCTCATCCCCGACTGGCTGAAACTCACCTATGCCGAAAACCGGGGCATCGCTTTCGGCCTGGAATTCGCGCCGCAACTGGTCATGATTCTTATCGTCGGCGCCATATCGCTCCTCGTGGTGCTCTATGTGCTGCGATCGGCCAACCGCTCCACGCTCTTTCTGCTCCCCTTCTCCCTTATTTTCGCCGGCGGCATCGGCAACCTCATCGACCGCATCACGGTTGGATGGGTCATCGACTTCATCCATCTCGATCTCTATCAGGGGTTCGTCATGGGTTCATGGGTTTCGCTCTGGCCGATTTTCAACGTCGCAGACTCGGCCATCAGCATAGGCGCCTGCATGCTCGTGTTCATGCACAACCGGATCTTTCCGGAACCCGAACCTTCTGCCGACAGCAATGTACGTTGATGTCCACTGCCACCTGTCGTTCCCGGATTATGACGACGACCGGGAGGAGATCGTCCGCGAAATGACCGATGCGGGCGTCAGGCTGCTTGTCGATCCGGGTATCGATGTCGAAACCAGCCGAAAGTCCGTCGAACTGGCCGCCGCATACCCGATGATCTACGCCAACGTCGGCCTGCACCCGCATGAAACATCCGCAGAACTTTCGACGAACACCTACGACGATCTCGCACGGCTCGCCACGGCGCCGAAAGTTGTGGCCATCGGCGAAATCGGCCTCGATTACCACTATCCGGACTGCAATCCACAAAGGCAGCAGCAAGCCTTCCGAATCATGCTGAGAATGGCCCGCACCCTCGACCTGCCCGTGGTGATCCACTGCCGCGACGCGTGGGACGACCTCTTTACGGTGCTCCGGGAAGAAAACCATTCGGCACTGCGGGGTATAATGCACTGCTTTTCCGGCGATGCCGATACTGCACGGCGCTGCACGGCGCTCGGTTTCATGCTCTCGATTCCGGGCACCGTCACCTACAAGCGTTCCCTGCTGCCCGAAATAATCAGAAGCATCCCCATCGAGCACCTTCTCACAGAAACCGACTCGCCATACCTCAGTCCGGTGCCGTACCGCGGCAAACGCAACCGTCCGGCTCACGTTCGTCTGGTAACGGAAGCCATCGCATCGATTAAAAACATGACCATCGGGGAGACTGCGCACGCGATCGCCGAAAATGCCGCAGAAATATTCGGCAATTGCCGACTGACAGACGCATGAGTGGCGTACCCGGTATTTTGAAATTCCTGTAAACTTCTTTAGGTTGAAAGCCATGGTCTCTGTATTTTCCCCTGCAGTTGACCACAGTCGCCTCACTATTCATCATCAAACCATACCGGACCGAGAAAAAACCGGAACACAACAGAATCTCCTGACGCATGACACAGATACAGACCGAACCTTCAAACAGGGAAACGGCAAAAACCAGGGCAGCCGAGAATCTTCTTTATATCGCCATCAAGTACAGGAACACACTGATCGGTGTCGTTATCCTTCTTGTCGCCATCGGCGGAGGAACGGCTTTCTGGCTGAACCACCAGAAAAACGCCGAAACGGAAGCGTCGATGCACCTCTCGAAAATAGCGCCCCTGCTCGACAGAAACGATTTCCGCAAGGCCATCGACGGATCGGCAGGCAACCGGGGTCTTAAAAGCATTTCGGCAGACTACGGAAGTACCCCGAGCGGCAGGATGGCCTCGCTGCTGCTGGCAAATGCATATTACTCCATCGGCCGGTACGATTCGGCGCTTGCCGTCTATAAAAAGACGTCTCTGAAGGACAGGGATCTCGCAGCCGCTGTTCTGGCAGGAACGGGAGCCTGCCAGGCAGAACAGAAAAAGTACGGCGAAGCGGCGGCATCGTACGAGGCGGCATCGGAAAAAGCCGAAAACAAGACCCTCAAGGCGCACTATCAGGCAAACGCCGCAGACAATCACCTTGATGCCGGAAACCCGGAAAAAGCATCGGAACTCTATAAAAAAACGGTTGCCGACTATCCGGGATCTACCGGAGCCGCTCTGGCCCAGAGATCGCTCTGGCAGATGTCCGGAAACAGGTAGTCGCAACCGAACGCAACAATAAATCATCTACGCCATGCCGGAATCATTCATCATCGAAACCTCGCTGGGCAATATCACCGTCAGCCTCTATGACGACACGCCTCAGCACCGCGACAATTTCAAAAAACTCGTCGACGAGAACTACTACGACGGCATCCGCTTTCACCGCATCATCCGGGACTTCATGATCCAGACCGGCGATCCGCTCTCGCGCCACGACGACAAACGCATGCTCCACGGAACCGGCGGCCCCTCGTACCGCGTTCCGGCCGAGATCCGCCATCCGAACAAAAAAGGCACCCTTGCCGCAGCCCGCGACAACAATCCCCAGAAAGCCTCTTCGGGAAGCCAGTTCTACATCAACCATGTCGATAACCCCTATCTCGACGGAGAGTATACGGTATTCGGCATCGTGGAATCCGGTATGGATGTGGTCGATGCCATCGCGGCGGTCGAAACCGACTTCAACGACAATCCGCTGAACCCGGTGACAATCAGAACAATCGCGCCTTCACCGCAGCAATAAGCCAGAAAGGCCAATGGAATCCATCGCGGGAAATCTTGCAGCTATCAGGCAGCGCATCGACGCTGCCTGCGTGAAAGCCGGAAGAGATCCGGCAGCGGTCCGTCTTGTCGCGGTATCGAAAACCAAGCCCGCTACCATGATAAGGGAGGCTTTCGAGGCCGGACAGCTGGATTTCGGAGAGAGCTACGTCCAGGAATTCCTTGAAAAGGAAAACGACCCCCGGCTGACGAACCTTCCGCTCCGCTGGCACTTCATCGGGCACCTGCAATCGAACAAGGTGCGCCAGATTATCGGCAAGGTTGCGCTTATCCACGGCATCGACAGGCTCTCTACCGCCGAAGAGCTCTCCAGGCGCGCGGTTCAGCACGACATCTGCGTCGATTACCTGCTCGAAGTGAACACATCGGGCGAAGCCACCAAATACGGCATCAGACCAGAAGATCTTGCCAAAAACGCACAATCGTTCTTCAGTCTGCCGAACATTGTCCTTCGCGGTCTCATGACCATCGCATCTCCGGATCCCTCGCTTGCACGACAGGAGTTCAGAGTGCTCAAAAACCTCCTCGATACGCTCAGGGCGACAGCAAACGACCCGTCGCAACTTACCGAGCTCTCCATGGGCATGAGCCAGGATTTCGAGGAAGCCGTAGCGGAAGGGGCAACGCTTATCCGCGTGGGAACCGCAATTTTCGGCTGGCGGTAACCGCCGCGCCGATACCGTAAGCCTGCGGCAGCGAACCATGACGACACCACGAAGCACTTCGCGATTCGATGCTGCAAGCCGGCTTCGGAACTATTCCTACGCCATTCTCAATATCTCCGAGCTTGCCCGTCGCTGCGAAGCATCGGGCAGACCGGTAACGCACCTGAACATCGGCGATCCCGCCCTTTACGGCTTCCATCCGCCCGAAGAGCTGACAAGGGCCTGCATAGCGGCATTCGAAAAAAACGCGCACTGCTATACGGCCTCATGCGGCATACTCCCTGCCCGCGAAGCGATAGCGCGGGAAACGGCCTCGCGCGGCATGAAAACCGCGCCGGACGACGTCATCGTCACCGCCGGGGCGACAGAAGCCGCCGATCTCCTCTGCACCGCGATGCTGAACCCCGGGGACGAAGTGCTCTGCCCCTCGCCGGGCTATCCTCTCTACGCCGCGCTCATCGGCCGGCAGGAGGCGACCTGCGTTTCCTACAGGCTCGACCCCGCCAACCGCTGGCTTCCCGACCCGCAGGAGATAGAGCGCCTGATAACCCGGAGAACCCGGCTGCTCGTCGTCATCAATCCGAACAACCCCACCGGCTCGCTCTATCCGCCCGAGCTGCTCGCCGCCATTGCCGATATCGCCGAACGTCACAATATAGTCTGTCTTGCCGACGAGGTATACCGCAAGCTCGTCTACAGCCAGACGCACCACCCTCTCGCATCCTTTGCCGGAAACGATCTTTGCGTCGTCACGCTCGAAAGCCTCTCGAAAAACTACATGGCTGCAGGATGGAGAACCGGATGGATGACCATAACAAACAGCCGCCTTGTTCCGGATATCCGCGCCGCTCTGCAGAAACTCGCCGATGCCCGGGTCTGCGCGCCTGCAGCCCCGCAATACGCCATTCCTGCCGCGCTCTCGCTCGGAAATGATTATCTTGCGCCGGTAATGGAAAAACTCAGGGAACGGCGCGATCTTACCGTACGCATGGTCAACGCCATCGAAGGGCTCTCCTGCAGCACTCCGGAAGCCGCATTTTACGTGATGGCTAAAGCCGACCCCGCCGTGCATCGTTTTGCTTCCGACGAAGAATTTATTGTTGAACTGCTCAGGAAAAAGCAGATATTGTGTGTTCACGGTTCGGGATTCGGTACCGACCCCTCTGAAGGTTATTTCAGGATCGTCTACCTGCCCGACACCGCGACCCTCGAACGGGTCTATGCCGACCTTTCCGATTTTTTGCAGCACTGCCGGTAAGTGTTCCGGCGTTTTTTTCTTCAACACCATAAAACAACTACCCGATCATGATCGCACAGCAGGAAAAAATTCAGGAAGCCGTATCGTTTATCCGAAAAAAAATCCAGGGAGAATATCCGGTAGGCATCGTTCTGGGCACCGGTCTCGGCGCGCTTGCAAAAGAGATCGACGTAGAACTTGCGCTCGACTACGGAGACATTCCGAACTTCCCCATCTCGACGGTTGAAACCCATCAGGGCAAACTCATCTTCGGAACTCTCGCCGGAAAAAAAGTGGTCGCCATGCAGGGACGGTTCCATTTCTACGAAGGCTACTCGATGCAGCAGATCGTCTTTCCTGTCAGGGTCATGAAACACCTCGGCGTGAAAACCCTCGGCATCACGAACGCATGCGGCGGCCTCAACCCCGGATTCGGCAAAGGCGACATCATGCTGATCGACGACCATATCAACATGCTCGGCGGCAACCCGCTTATCGGCCCCAACGATCCGGAAGTCGGCTCCAGATTCCCCGACATGTGCGAACCATACTCGAAACGCATTCTCTCAATAGCCGAACAGGCGGCGCTCGACCTGAAAATCAAGGTACAGCGCGGCGTTTACGTGGCGCTTTCGGGACCCTGCCTCGAAACCCGCGCGGAGTACCGCATGCTCCGCATTCTCGGCGCGGACGTTGTCGGCATGTCAACCGTTCCTGAAGTCATCGCCGCCGTCCATCAGGGCACCGAAGTGTTCGGCATGTCCATCATCACAGACGAGTGCTTCCCCGACAGCCTGCAGGCAGTCAGCATCGAAGAGATCATCGAGGTATCGAACCAGGCCGAACCTAAAATGACCGCCATCTTCAAAGCCGTCGTCGCAAACCTCTGAGCCGTCAGACCCGTCGCAAACGCTTCCGGAATACCTGATTATTCCCGGAAGAACGAAAGTAAAAAGGCTTCGGACTCTTTCCGAAGCCTTTTTTGTGTTCTCCTGAAACCCTTTCGTTCCGGGCTTCCTGCTCTCCGGATTATCATGTAAGGCGAAAGCGCCTCATAATCTTCACGCTGCCCACGATTCGCCAAGCGTTTCGGCCTGCTGGAGAACGAGCCGGACGGCTTCGTCCTGCTTTGATGGGGGATATTTGTATTTGCGCAGGATGCGTTTGACGAGGAGACGGAGACGGGCGCGGACGCTTTCGCGTTTCGACCAGTCAACGGTGATGCTTTTACGGAGACTCTCGGCGAGTTCGTGGGCGATGGTTTTGAGGATGTCGTCGCCCATCTGGAGGACGGCTTCTTCGTTGTTGGCAAGGGCGTCGTAGAAGGCGAGTTCGTCGGGGTTGAGGCCGAGGTTCTCTCCGCGTCTGACGGCCTCCTGGAATTTCTTTGCCATTTCGACCAGCTCTTCGATGACCCGGGCTGTTTCGATGGCGCGGTTCTGGTAGCGTTTGACGACGCTGTCGAGAAGGTCGGAGAATTTTTTCTGCTGAACGACGTTCGTGGCGAACCGTGATCGGACTTCGCCGTCGAGCAGGCGCTGGAGGAGTTCGACGGCAAGGTTGCGTTCGGGCAGGTTGCGGACCTCTTCGAGAAAGGCGTCGTCAAGGATGCCGATATTGGGCTTTTCGAGCCCGACGGCTTCGAAAATATCAACAACATCTTCGGAGACAAGGGCGGAACCGATGATCTGGCGTATGGCGAGCTCTTTTTCATCGGCAGTGCGTTTCTTTTCGGATGTTTCCCGTTTGGTGAGGATGACTTTTACCGCCTGGAAGAAGGCGACCTCTTCGCGGACGGCTGTGGCTTCATCGAGCGTGCAACAGAGGCTGAATGCTCTCGTCATGGCCAGGGTCGTATCGCTGAATCGCTTCTTGCCGTCTTCGATACCGAGAATGTGGTTTGCGGCCTGAGCCATGAGGCGATGACCTCCGGTGAGATATCCGCTGTAATCGAAACCGTGCATCATGCTGCGAAGGATATCGAGCTGTTCAAAAAGAACAGCAAGTGCTTCGTAAACATCGACGGCGGGTTTTCCCCGGCCTTTGCTCGACGTATAGTCCCTGAGGGCTTTCTTGAGGTCGTTCGCGATACCGATATAATCGACGACGAGTCCGCCCTGTTTGTCACGAAATACGCGGTTGACGCGGGCGATTGACTGCATGAGGTTGTGCCCTTTCATGGGCTTGTCGACGTACATGGTGTGGACGCTCGGGGCGTCGAAGCCGGTGAGCCACATGTCGCGGACGATGACGAGCCGGAGCGGGTCTTCGGGGTCTTTGAAGCGCTTTTCGAGGCGCTTTTTGGTTTGGGCGGAGTAGATGTGCGGGCGAAGCAATGGCTTGTCGCTGGCTGAGCCTGTCATAATCACCTTGATCGCCCCTTTCTCCGGATCGTCGCTGTGCCATTCGGGGCGAAGCGCAACGATGGCATCATACAGGTGAATGCAGATTTCGCGGCTCATGGCGACGATCATCCCTTTACCTGCCATTACGTTGCAGCGTTCTTCAAAGTGGGTGACAAGGTCTTCGGCAACCTGCCGGATACGGGGTTCTGAGCCGACCACCTTTTCGAGTGCAGCCCACCGGCTTTTCTGTCGATTGCGTTCACCCTCTTCCTCGTCCTCGGTGAGTTCTTCGACCTCGTCGTCGATTTCCGGCAGGAGTTCCTGATTGAGGCTGAGCTTTGCAAGGCGAGATTCAAAGTAGATCGGAACGGTCGCGCCGTCTTCACGTGCCTGCTGGATGTCGTAGATATGGATGTAGTCTCCGAACACGGCGCGAGTGTCGCGGTCTTCAGTCGAAACCGGGGTGCCGGTAAAGGCGACAAAGGTGGCATTCGGCAGCGCGTCGCGCAGATGCTGGGCGTAGCCGACCTGCCAGCCTCTGGCGTCGCCCTTGAACTTCGCTTCGAAGCCGTACTGCGTGCGATGCGCTTCGTCGGCAATGACGACGATGTTATTGCGGCCGGAAAGCATGGGGAACCGCTCTTCCTCATCGGTCGGCATGAACTTCTGGATGGTGGAAAAAATGATTCCCCCGGAAGGACGGTTGGTGAGTTTCGCTCGAAGATCGTTTCGGTCTTCAGCCTGCACGGGTTCTTCACGCAAAAGATCCTGTGAAAGTGAGAAGACGCCGAAGAGCTGGCCGTCGAGATCGTTGCGGTCGGTGATGACGACGATGGTCGGGTTCTGCATGGCGGTTTCGCGCATGACCCGTGCAGCAAAGCATACCATGGTGATGCTTTTGCCGGAACCCTGCGTATGCCAGACCACGCCGCCCTTGTGGTCGCCCTCGCTCTCAGATGCCCCGATGACCCGTTCGATGGCCGTTCGGACAGCGAAGTACTGATGATAACCGGCAATCTTTTTGATGAGTTCGCCTTCGTCCTCGAAGAGGATGAAAAAGCGAAGATAGTCGCAAAGGCGGGCCGGGTCGAAGATGCCCCGGATCATGGTTTCGAGTTCGTTGAACTGACCGAGAGGATCGAGAGTTTCTCCGTCGATGCTGCGCCATGCCATGAACCGTTCAGGGTTGGCCGAGAGCGAGCCCATGCGTGAATCGCTGCCGTCCGAGACGACGAGGATTTCGTTGTAGCAGAAGAGGTCAGGAATCTGCTCCTTGTAGGTCTGAAGCTGATCGAACGCCTTCCGGAGGTCGGCGTTTTCGTCGGCGGGATTCTTCAACTCGATGACGACGAGCGGCAAACCGTTGACGAAGAGCACGATGTCCGGGCGCCGGGTATGATGCGGCCCCTGAACGGTGAACTGGTTGACGGTGAGCCAGTCGTTTCTTTCGGGATGCTCGAAATCGACCAGCCGCACGAGGTCGCCGCGAGTCTCCCCGCCCTGCTGATATTCGACCGGAACGCCATTGACGAGGAGGCGGTGGAATGCCCGATTGGCGGAGAGCTGAACGGGATGATCGAGCTTGAACACCTGCTGGAGAGCCTCTTCACGGGCGGCGGCGGGAATCTGCGGATTGAGCCGGGCGACAGACTCCCTCAAGCGCGAAGTGAGCACCACGTCTCGGTAGCTCGCGCGTTCAGGCGCGTCTCCGTCCGGCGCAATGTCGGGGCCGAAGCGGTGGTGGTATCCGGTTTCCGCGAGCCAGGCGATGGCTTCCCGTTCGAGCTGATCTTCCGTCATCATTTGGGGGACGGTTTCAATGGTTTACACGACTGTGGCAAGATTCTCCTCTCTTGGTTGGGGTTGTTTCCCTCTGATTCTCTTCGGAAAAATCAATGATTTTCGGTTTGCCGTCCTGCCAGATGACGGCATATTGCCCAAGTCGTTTTTTCCTGTCGAGGGCATTCTTTACCGCTTTCTGAAGCGCCTCCAACGCAAGCTGCCCCTCTTCAGAAAGGCCCTTTTTCCTGGTTATCATCATGGTCGAAAAATAGTTAGCAACAGGTTAAAATACTCTTCATGCAGCACTTCCCGATCGGATCCGTATTGTTCGAAAACTGTTACCGGTTCGTCCATGTCATTCATAAAACAAAGACAGTGATCCACGCGGAAGCTGTATTCTTCAAACAGGTTGCGCAAGCTCCGGGGGAAACGGCGTTCAATATCCGAAACCGGTATGCTGTGCCCGCCGCTGGCCACACGTTCAGCAACGCGCTTTCTGGAGAGTTCAACGGATGGAAGAGCCAGATAGAACAGTACCGTCTGCCAGCCATCCAGTCTGAGACGGTCAATGAGTTTCAGGTAGGTTCGCCCGGCAAGGGTTGTTTCGAGAGCAAAATCTTCTCGACGATCAATGCGTTCGGCCACCTCATGCAGGAAAATCCGGCTCGCGGCCATCAGTTCCCTCTCCGGAGCAAATGGAGACAATCCGGCGGCAATGAGATCGGCGTTGATGAATCGCTCACACCCGGCAACACCCGGCAGATATTCAAGAGCGAAGGTTGTTTTGCCTGCCCCGTTTGGCCCGGCAATAATCCAGCATGTCGGCATGGGTTGTCCCCGGTTCAACGCATTGTTTGTTGCCACGTCTGCATCCACCGAACTTTGCTGGCGGACACTTCAAGATAACTGATACCATCCATACCTTTTTTCCCCGACGTTTTCTCCGACACTTTTTCCGACGTTTTCACAGCCCTGACTCCCCGGCCATCGCCTCAGCCTCCGGCAGACGAAGCTTCCCCGAAATCAGGCGCGGCAAAAGCGCGTCGCGGATCGAAGCGAGGGTTTGGATTTTATCAGTATTAGCTCTGATTTTATCATATATCGGTTTAATAGTGTCTCCAAAGCACTCACAGATATTCAGAGAAGGAAATAAAAATGGAATTCTCCACATATTTGATTGACTTAACTTCGCCTGAACAGCCCCCGTGATATAAGGCTTAACGCATAAGTTTTTTGCAAAAATCATCGCATGCTCAGTTGTAATACCATTTTTACCCTGTAAAATATGCGCATGATTATTTACCCAAAATCTCCCCCAAACATATTGAACAACAGCTCTTCCATCATTCCGTACAACAGAGCCATCTTCACCCATCAAGAAATACACGCCTTCAAAAAGATAAGAATCAATATAATCCATAACACTTGCTGCACCGTAATATGGATAACTCCCTTGGCGTTTCGCTCTCTCGTTACCAGAGAGAGGAATGCGTTTTGAGTCAAATATTGATACTGCTTGCTTTAAACTCCCAACCTTCCACCCCGCCGGTATCGCCCCAAGCTCGGAGTCCTGAAAGGCGTCGGGAAAAAGCGCGGCGGTGGCGGCATCCATGCCTTGCGGCTCCTCGCCTTGCTGTTTGGCTTTGACGGGGTCGAAGTCGATGAACCACGACTTGAAGATGGCCTGCGCGATGGATTCAAGCGTCGCGTTGGTTTCGCGAAGCAGCGCGATGCGGTCGTCGATGGGTTCAATAATACCCGCTATCGCTGATGCGGATTTGACAGATATTTCAGGAACACAGAGTTCGAATAACATCTTGCCCGAAACATTTGGAAATGTCGATCCAGTTGCCTGAACTAGCAAGCCCTCAAGCTGTGATTCAATGAGCGTACGAATAAATGAGTTTGGATAACCATTCTTTCCTCGAATTGCCGCAATCCCGCGACCAATAGAATATTCTTGATCTGCCCAATTCATTCTGCCGGTTGTCGATCCTCGAACACAAAAAAGTAAATCGCCTTTGTTGGCTTTCTTTTTGGGGTCTGTTGTAAACTGTACAGGCATGGGATGGCTATCACCAAACTCAGTAGGGCCATTCAGTAACGGGAATCCATCCCCTTCTTTATTGCAATGAACTCCGGCAGGAGATTGCCCCATCGTAATTTCAGCAACATCGCCGAGAAACATTTCAGAACTCATACCCCAGCCCTCCCGGCTTTTCGCGGGTCAGCGTTATCTGCGTCCAATACCTCCCAACGTCCTGACTTGGTCGGACCAATATGATGGATTTTTCCAGCGGCTTTGAGCGCATTGAGGTGATGTTGAACGCTGTTGATGCTCATACCACAGAGCGCAGACATTGCTTTAACGCTGAGTTCTGGTTGTTCCTTAATTAATGCAAGCAATTTTTCTTTGGGGTTTCTTTGGGGTTTCTTTGAGGTTTCTTTGAGGTTTCTTCGGTTTTAACCTCTTTACTGTAGTCCGTAAACTGAGATGCATCATCACCATATGAAGGGCGCTCGAAGCTTGCGATAAAGAGTCCGGCGGTCTGGCGGAACTGCACGGTCGGTGCATTTTCAAGAATGAGCGGCATTCCGCGACCCCACCCTTCAACCATATGGATTCGGCGAAACAGGTCGGCAATCAGCGGATTTCGGCGGCGCGACACATTGCCCTGGCGCATCTCTTCTATCGTCAGTCCGTCATACAGCGTGCCGGGATTGCGTACCTCGACGCGCTCGCTCTCCCGCAGCGGCTCACTCCGCTCAGAACTCATACCCAAGCCCTCCCAGCTTTTCACGGATCGTCTGATCCAGTTCCGCGCCTCGTGCCATCTGCTCGCCGAGGGTTTCGGTCAAACGCTGCATCTTTTCGGCGAAGGCTTCGTCGTCCTCCTCGACGGCTTCGGCTCCGACGTAACGGCCGGGGGTGAGCACGTGGCCATGTTCGGCGATCTTTTCCAGCGACACGGAAGCGCAGAAGCCGGGAATATCTTCGTACTGGCCATCACCGCGCCAGGCGTGAACGGTGTCGGCGATTCTGGCGATATCCTCGTCGGAGAACATTTTCTGCACGCGGTTGATCATCGAGCCGAGCTTTCGCGCGTCGATGAAGAGCACTTCGCCCATGCGTGTGCGCTTCTCCCTCGCAAGGAACCAGAGGCACGCCGGAATCTGCGTATTGAAAAAGAGCTGGCCGGGCAGAGCGACCATCACCTCCACCCTGTCGGCCTCGATCATCGTGCGGCGGATGTCGCCTTCGGTGTTGGTCGTTGAGGACATGGAGCCGTTGGCCAGCACGATTCCGGCCCTGCCTGTCGGCTTCAGGTGGTGCAGAATATGCTGCAGCCAGGCGTAGTTGGCGTTGCCTTTGGGAGGCGTTCCGTACACCCAGCGGGGGTCGCCTTCGAGACTGCCGTGCCACCAGTCGGAGATGTTGAACGGCGGATTGGCGAGCACGAAGTCGGCGCGGAGGTCGGGGTGCTGGTCGCGGATGAAGGAGTCGGCAGGCTCCTTGCCGAGGTTGTAGTCGAGCCCGCGGATGGCAAGGTTCATGGCTGCAAGCCGCCATGTGGTAGGGTTGGATTCCTGGCCGTAGATGGAGATGTCGCCCCTTCTGCCGCCGTGGGCTTCGATGAATTTTTCGGACTGGACGAACATGCCGCTGGAGCCGCAGCAGGGGTCGTAGACCTGGCCGGTGTGGGGGGCGAGGACTTCGACGAGTGTTCTGACGATGCTGGCCGGCGTGTAGAATTGACCACCCCGCTTGCCTTCGGCGCTGGCGAACATGCCGATGAAGTATTCGTAAACCTGACCGAGGAGGTCGCGGGCGTTATTGGGATTGTCTCCGAAACCGATGGTCGAGATGAGATCGACGAGCTCGCCGAGTTTGCCGTCCGGAAGATGGACACGGGCGTAGCGTTTGTCGAGTATGCCTTTGAGTTTCGGGTTTTCGGTTTCGATGAGGGATAATGCGTCATCGATGCGTTTGCCGATGTCGGGTTGTTTGGCTTGTGCCTGCAGGTTTTCCCAGCGAGCGCCTTCGGGTACCCAGAAGACGTTGGATTCGGTGTAGTAGTCGCGGTCTTCGAGTTCTTCCTGTATGAGAGCAGGTTCGGTTTTCGGGATATAGTAGTCGTCTTCAGCATCGGCAAAGCGAAGGGTCAGTTGCTGGCGATGCGAGCGGAAGGTGTCGGAAATGTATTTGAGAAAGATGAGACCGAGCACAATGTGCTTGTAGTCGGCGGGGTCCATGTTTGCCCGGAGCTTGTCGGCCGAGGCCCAGAGGGTTTTTTTGATCTCTTCTATCATGTGCGATTCAGATGGTGCCGAGGCTGTTGCCCGTTGTGCGATAGCGTACCGGCCATGGGAGTTCCGGGTTGTTGCCGGGCAAAACATGCGTAATCGGTAATGTACCAAAGGTTTTGGATTTCGGGAGGAGTTGGGGAAAGATTGTGGCGACGAACCGGGAATCACTCCCGGCTTTTTTTATCCCGCGTGAAACCGTATGTTTGGGTTTCCATTTTTTTCTGCTGCTGAGAGAGGATTTTCCTGTGTTTTGTGATCCGTTTTGTACCTCAACAACCTGAAAACCCTATAACTACAGGCACTCTTATGATAGACGCCATTTCCTTTTCCAACGGAACGTTCCGCTACCTCGACCAGCGCTACCTGCCTCTGCAGGAGCTTCACGTCGAAACCCGGGATTACCGTGAGGCCATCGAGGCCATCAAGACTCTCGCCGTCAGGGGCGCTCCGCTCATCGGCGCATCGGCCGGCTATACCGTCGTGCTCGGCCTCAACGCCTATCAGGGCGACAAGGCCGGTTTCCCGGCATATTTCGAAAACCTGATCGCCGAGGTCAACGCATCGCGCCCGACCGCGGTGAACCTCTTCTTTGCAACAAGGAAAATGCAGGCCGTCTATGACGCAAACTTCGAGGCCGATTCCCTCGAAACGCTCTTTGTAAAAATGACCGGGGAGGCGCACAAGATCTACAACGACGAGGTCGATAACTGCGACCGGATAGCTCGCCACGGCGTCGAGCAACTGAAGCGGGATATGGCCGATGTGCTGAAAACACGCAAACTCAACGTGCTGACCCACTGCAACACCGGCACACTGGCCTGCTGCGGCATCGGTACGGCGCTTGGCGTGATCCGCCTCGCATACCAGGAAGGACTTATCGAACGGGTGATCTCATCGGAAAGCCGCCCGCTTCTGCAGGGGCTGCGCCTGACCGCATGGGAACTCGAGCACGACGGCATTCCGTTCGCTTCTATTTCAGACTCCTCTTCGGCAATCCTCATGCAGCGCGGTATGATCGATTTCGCCGTGGTCGGCGCCGACCGCATCACGGCCAACGGCGATACGGCAAACAAGATCGGCACCTTTGCCCATGCCATCAGCGCAAACCACCACGGGATCCCCTTCTACATCGCCGCTCCGGTCTCGACCATCGACATCACCATGTCCGAAGGGTCGCAGATACCGATCGAGGAGCGCAATGCCGACGAACTGCGCACCATTTTCGGCACGCAGGTAGCCACGCCGACCACGCCGGTGGTCAACTACGCTTTTGACGTTACGCCCGGCACCCTCATCCGCGGCATCATAACGGAGAAAAAAGCTGTCGTCGGCGACTACGTCAAAGGACTGGCTGAACTGTTCGAAAACTGAGAACACCTATCCATTTTTCCTGTAAAAGACCGGAATTCCAGACAATTCCGGTCTTTTTTATTCCGGTTTTTGTAAATCAGTCGTTTTTTCTTGTTACATTTACACTGTGTTACGCTGCATGGCACACGGCGTTCATGATAGTCGGTTTCTCCAGCGGTTCTACAGCCGTGCGCCCGTTTCAGAAAAACAACTATCCGGAGAACGCCTCATGAGCGAAACAGGGTACGATTACAGGGTTGTGCGCGGTTTTGCATTCTCAGCCCTGTTCTGGCTGGTTATCGGTCTTGTCGTCGGGTTGTGGATTGCTTTCGAGATGTTCAATCCAGCCCTTAACCTCACCCCATGGCTGAGTTTCGGGCGCCTCAGGGTGGTTCACACCAACGGACTCGGCGTCGGATTCGGGCTGTCCGGCATTTTCGCCACGGCCTACTATATGCTGCAGCGCCTGACACGTACGCCATTGCCCTTTCCCGGACTCGCCAGGGCGCACCTGTGGGTCTTCAACGCGGCCATCGCCGCCGCCGCCGTGTCTCTCATGGCGGGCATGAGCACCACCAGGGAATACGCCGAACTTGAGTGGCCGCTTGACGTCGGCGTGGTGATCATGTGGGTGATGTTCGCCATCAACGTTTTCGCGATTCTCATCAGGCGGCAGGAAAAACAGATGTACATCTCGCTCTGGTACCTGGTCTCCATGACCGTCACCATCGCGGTGCTCTATATCGTCAACAACCTCGCAATTCCGCTCAACTTATTCAAATCCTACAGCATCTACGCCGGCGCCAACGATGCGAACGTGGAGTGGTGGTACGGCCACAACATCGTAGGCTTCATCTTCACCGTGCCTGTGCTGGCGATGTTCTACTACTTCCTGCCGAAAGCCACCGGATTGCCGATCTACAGCCACCGGCTCTCGATTGTCTCGTTCTGGGCGCTGATCTTCGCCTACCTCTGGACGGGAGCTCACCATCTCATGCTGACTCCGCTTCCCGAGTGGATCCAGACGGTGGCCATCGCCTTCAGCATCTTCCTCATCGCCCCGTCGTGGGGTTCGGTGGTCAACGGCTATTACACGCTGCAGGGCAACTGGGATCAGATGCGCACCAACTACCTGACCAAGTTCTTCATCCTCGGCATCACCTTCTACGGGCTCCAGACCCTTCAGGGACCGTTGCAGGGTCTCCGGACGCTCAACGCCTTCTTCCACTACACCGACTGGGTGGTTGGCCATGTGCACATGGGCACGATGGGCTGGGTGACGATGATCATCTCCGCGTCGTTCTACTACATGATTCCGAGGATCACGGGCCGGGAACTGTTCAGCATCAGGCTCGCCAACATCCACTTCTGGCTCATTCTCGTCGGCCAGTTCGCCTGGACGGTCACGATGTGGATCGGCGGCATCCAGCAGGGCGCGATGTGGAAAGCCACAAATCCCGACGGGTCGCTGACCTACAGCTTCCTCGACGGACTGACCTCCCTCTATCCCTACTACCAGATGCGCTTCGTCGCAGGCATCGTCTATTTCATCGGCATCCTCATCTTCGCCTGGAATATCATCCAGACCGTCAGGCAGGAGCCATCGACCGCCGCAGAAGCCTAACCACCTAACCTGAAAAAAGGAGCTTGCATCATGGGGATCTATTCAAAACCGGTCGTCTTCGCGGTCATCGCGACGCTGGTCATCCTTGTCGGTACGGTGGTCACGGTGTTCGTGCCGATGTTCATGCCTTCAACCCAGCCGGTGAGCGCGTATGTCAAACCCTACACGGCCATCGAGCAGGAGGGAAGGGACATCTATATCCGTGAAGGATGCCACAACTGTCACACGCAGACCGTGCGCCCGCTCAGAACCGAAGTGCTTCGTTACGGCGAGTACTCCAAGGCAGAGGAGTTTGCCTGGGATCGTCCCTTCCTATGGGGTTCGAGAAGGACGGGACCCGACCTGAACCGCGTCGGCGGCAAGTACCCCGATTCGTGGCACTACAAGCACATGCACAGCCCGCAGTCGATGTTCGCCCTCTCCAACATGCCGCCATACGGCTGGCTTGCCGCGAACAGACTCGACACCTCCGAGTCGTTCAGAAAGACCCGGATACTGGGTTACGGCTTTTCCGAGGACGAGGTTCAGCAGCAGATCGCCGATTACAGAACAAAAGTCACCTCGCCCGATTACGACTCGAAAGCCACGCGTGACGAGGTCACTCCCGAAAAGCTCCGGGGCGAGCTGACCGAGATGGACGCCATCATCGCCTATATGCAGAAGCTCGGGCGTGACGTCAAGACAATGGAGAGTCAGCAATGAACTTTTCGCAAATAGCCTATGTCGCGTTCACCATTGTGCTTGCGCTCGTGATGGCGGGCATCATGATCTACTACTTCAATCCGAAACGCAAAACGAAGGTCGAGGAACCCAAATACCGGATGCTCGAAGAAGACGAAAAATATGAGCATCATGACTGATTATCAACCGTTCAAGAAACCTGTTACGAGGAGGTTCATATGAGTGATTCCGGAATTCCGCATGAGGGTCATAACAAGATCCCCAAGGGATGGATGGCTTTCTTTATCGGAGTTATCATCTTTCTCGTCGTGTATATCGTACGCTTCACTCCCGCCATTTCCGGATGGTCTTTCTACAAGAGCTACGAAGAGGAGATGAAAGCCGGCGAAAAAGCGGCGGCAACCGCGCCCGCTGATCCCGGCATGTATATCGGCAATGCTGACGCCATCTCCGCGGGCAAGACCGAATATGAGACGAGCTGCGCAGCCTGCCACAAGGCTGACGCCAGCGGCGGTATCGGCCCGAACCTGAAGGTGGCGCTGAAGTATGGCTCGACTCCCGCCGATCTTTTCGAATCGATCGCCAATGGCCGCCCCAACGGCATGCCTCCCTTCGGACAGCAGCTCGGGAACGACAAGATCTACAAGATAGTCGCCTTTATCGAAAGCCTGAAGAAATAGGCCCGAAAACCACAGCCACGGAAACCTGTTCCGGGGCTGATCACTTTATGCTTTCAACCACACTGTTCAGTACCATGCAGATTGTCTGGAAACGTTACCGGAGAACCGTCGAAATGCTTCAGGCGCTTCTCCTTACCGGCCTGCCTTTCCTGAAAATCAACGGGCAGAGCGCATTCAGGTTCGACATAGGGGAGCTGAATCTCTACTTTTTCGGCTCCGTCATCAGAATCGGCGACTTCTACCTCATCCTTGCAGCTACCCTTTTTCTGTTACTGTTCATCTCCGCGGTCACCGTGATCCTCGGCCGGGTCTGGTGCGGCTGGCTCTGCCCGCAGACCGTACTGCTCGACCTCACCGAAAACCTGGCATCGCTGTTCGGCAGACAGCACCGGAAAACAGTGCAGAAACTCGTCCTGCTGCCGGTATCGGCGCTGGTGTCGATCACCATGATCTGGTACTTCGTGCCTCCGGCGGAGGCCATTCATGGACTTTTTACCTCTCCGCTGATCGCCGGATTCTTCATCGTGCTCTGGGTGCTGGTCTGGCTTGAACTGGCCCTCCTCGGACGGAAATTCTGCACCACGATCTGCCCCTATGCCATGATGCAGAACACCCTCTTCGACAAGGATACGCTCGTCATCGAGTACGACCGGTCGCGTGACTCGACCTGCATGAAATGCGATGACTGCGTGCGCGTCTGCCCGGTCGGCATTGACATCAAGGAGGGGCTGAGCACCAGTTGCATCGCCTGCGCGGAGTGTATCGACGCATGCTGGCTGAAAAGCAGCAAACGCAACCTGCCCCCCTTCCCGAACTACAAGGGCAAAATCATGCGTCCGAAAACCTTCTGGCTCGCCGGCATTACCGCTGCCTCGGCCCTGATGGTCGTGCTTCTGTTCGCCATGCGCCCGCCTGTCGAATTCACCCTCAGCCGGATGCAGGAGCCGCTGCCTTCCGGCCTGAACCGCTATGCCTGGACCATCTACAACAACACAGGCCACACACTTGAACTGAACATCGAAGCTGATGGTGACCTCACCCTGATCGGTGAGCGAACCGTTTCGGTCAAACCATTCGGGGTGGCAAGAAACAAGCTGCTCATCAGGGCAACCGGAAAACGCGACAAGGTCAGATTGACGCTCACCGGTACCGGCATTTCAGTCAGCAGGGAGGCCGGATTCCTGTGAAATCATTCATCATTGCACTGTACGCCATTTTCCTGATGGCCATGATCAGCGGTCTCGTGGTGGCTTACCGCAGCTCCGAGGGACTCGTTGAAACTGATTACTACCTGAAACAGAAAAGCTGGTTCCAGGCGAAAACGGAGGAGCGGCGTCTCGGACTCGACATCGAAAGACCGGCGTCTCTCCGGAAGGGCGAGAATCACCTGACCTTCGTGCTCACCGGGCATGGCGAACCCCTGCACAATGCCGGAGTGAAGCTGTTTATGGGCAACGTCTCCACCAGCGATCTGGATGTCACCTGCGCGATGCGCGAAACCTCTCCAGGCACCTACCAGGCGCATCTCACTGTGCCTTCAGCGGGCAAATGGCTGGTCAGAATCGACATCTCCATCAACAAACTCAAAACCAGCAGATCATGGTTCTACGACATCAATTGAAAAGAGCAGGAATGGCCCTCCTCGTGGCGATGACACTCGGCGCAGCTCCTGCACAGGCAGATTATGCCGCCGACAGCAACGCTATCCACAACGGCCCCTGCACGAAAGAGGCCGAAAACCGGAAAGTGACGCTCGACATCACCCCCCGACCGGTCAGGCACATGCAGGAGCTGACCTTCAGGGTGACAATGGCCCCGGCGAAACAAATTCCTTCAACCCTGATTCTCGACCTCTCGATGCCCGGCATGGTGATGGGCAAGAACCAGGTCACCCTGAAAAAAAGGCCGGACGGCGCATGGGAAGGGAAAGGAATCATCGTCAGGTGCATGAGCGGCCGCACCCTCTGGAAGGCCACGCTCCTCTCGTCAGAACTTGGCAATCCCGCGTTCTCCTTCAATGTCCGTGACTGAGGCAAAGGGAAAAAAGATGATCCGCTGCGATCACTGTATGCTGGAGATGGAAGCATCTTCGGCGGTGACGGCGGTGATCGGCAGCGAGACCCGCCACTTCTGCTGCCATGGATGCCTCGGGGTGTATGAGCTGATCCACAGCGAGTCGCTCGACGCCTTCTACCGGCAGCGCTGTGACTGGCAGCCGGGCCGTCCGGCTTTCGCTGCCGTGGATCCGAAGGATTTCACGGGCGACATTGTCACCGAAGGATCGAAGAACCGGATCGAGCTGCAGCTGTCAGGCATCCGCTGCGCCTCATGCGTCTGGCTCGTGGAAAAGGTGCTCGGGCGGCTCGATGGTATCGTATCGGCAAGGGTCAATTACGCCACCCACCGCGCGACCGTCGAGTGGCGAAGCGAAGCGGTCACTCTCGACGCGATTCTCACAACCCTCTCGGGCATCGGGTATCTGCCGAAACCTGTCCGGTACGGCATGCAGATCGAGATTATTTCGGCTGAAAAGCGTGACCTCCTGTTGCGGTTCGGCACGGCGGGCTTCTTTTCGATGCAGCTCATGCTCATCATCGCCGCACTCTACGCGGGGTTTTTCCAGGGTATCGAAACGGAGTACCGCCTCCCCTTCCAGCTCATCTCCTGGGCGCTTGCCACGCCGGTGGTATTCTACTCCGGCTATCCTTTCATCTCCAATGCGTTGCGCTCGATACGCAACCGGGCGCTGAACATGGATGTGCTGGTGGCTCTCGGTTCGCTTGCTGCATATGTTTACAGCA
This sequence comes from Chlorobium sp., assembly GCF_036528655.1. Classification (GTDB taxonomy): domain Bacteria; phylum Bacteroidota; class Chlorobiia; order Chlorobiales; family Chlorobiaceae; genus Chlorobium. The sequence continues at coordinate 80,631 of NZ_JAIGND010000030.1, read as the reverse complement.
TCGCCATGATCTTCACCGGCGGCGAGGTCTTCTTCGACACCGCGGCCATGATCGTCACCTTTATCCTGCTCGGGCGCTTTCTCGAAGCAGGCTCGCGTCTGAAGGCGGGCGGAGCGCTGGCGGCTCTCGCCGACCTGCAACCCCGCGAGGCGCTGCTTGTCGGCATGGACGGCGTAACTTCCCTCGCTCCGCTCGAACAGATCGGCGAGGGAGCACTGATCGAGGTGCTGCCCGGCGACCGCGTACCCCTTGACGGTATCGTAACCGCAGGAGATGCAGAGGTAGATGAGTCCATGCTTACCGGAGAATCGGCTCCGGTTCTGAAAAGCACCGGAAGCACGGTCCATGCGGGCACCTGCCCCATCACCGGACGGTTGCGCGTCAAGGTTTCCGGCAATGCGAAGCAAACCCTGCTGGCGAGCATCATCCGGACTGTCGAGGAGGCGCAGGCGCGCAAGGCCCCGATCCAGGGGATAGCCGACCGGATCTCAGGATGGTTCGTGCCTGCCATCATCCTGCTGGCGGCAGGCACCTTCGCCTTCTGGCACCTGGCAGGAGCACCGCCGGTCAAGGCACTTATGAACGCCGTCTCGGTGCTGGTGATCGCCTGCCCCTGCGCCCTCGGCCTTGCAACGCCTCTGGCCATCCTCGTCGGCACCACGGCGGTGAGCCGCAAGGGCATCCTCGTCAAGGGGGGCGACATTTTTGAATCGGTTTCAAGAACCACCACCGTCGTGCTCGACAAGACCGGCACAATCACACGGGGCGCACCCGCACTGACCGACCACTTCGACTATGGCGTTTCCGGAAGCTTCATGCAGTACTGCGCCTCCCTCGAAGCCCTGTCGAGGCATCCCGCAGGACGGGCCATCACTGCCGGATGGCAGGGTGAAATTCTGCCGGTCGAAAAGTTCCATGCAGTGACAGGCATGGGCGTCTCGGGCGTGATCAACGGCGAGGCCTGGCTTGCAGGATCGCGTGCCCTGCTTGAAAAGGAAGACGTCAGGATCACCGACGACTGCCTCGACACTGCAGCACGGCTCGAAGCTTCGGGAAAAACAACCGTTTTCGTCGCCTGCAACCGCAAGCTGGCCGGGCTCTTCGGGCTGATCGACGACCTGCGGGATGACGCCGGACGGATGATCGACGCGCTCCGCTCACAGGAACTCCGGCTGATGATCCTCACCGGCGACAATGCGGGCGTTGCACGTTATATTGCCGGTAAGTGCGGCATCACAGACGTGCGCTCCGGACTCGACCCCGTCGGCAAGGCAGAAGCAGTCAGAAAGCTGAAAAGCGATGGCCAGACCGTGCTGATGGCCGGGGACGGTATCAACGACGCTCCGGCGCTGACCGAGGCCGACACCGGCGTCACCTTCGGCACCGCCACGGGCATCGCCATCGAAAGCGCCGATGTCACCATCATGAACGACGACCTCGAACTGCTCGGCACGCTCTTCGCCCATTCGCGCAAATGCTTTGCCGTGATCCGCCAGAACCTCGCCTGGGCGTTCGGCTACAACCTGGTCGCCGTGCCGCTGGCCGTCACCGGTATGCTGCACCCGATCATCTCGGCCTTGCTCATGGCGACCAGTTCCCTCGTTGTGGTGAGCAACTCGCTCAGGCTCAGAAAAACCGGATGATCAACTCATGGCAAGCACCTTTTTTCTCATAGCGATCGGCTTTGTCATCGGCCTCGGCGGATGGGCGCTTTTTCTCTGGGCGGTGCGCAGCGGCCAGTTCGATGACGCCGAAGCTCCGAAATACCGCATGCTCAACGACGATGACGAACAGTTGCATTCGCTTCCTGCCGGCAAAACTCGAAAATCAGCCAAACGATGAATGCCATCACCAATACCGCGATCACCATGTTCATCACCGGGCTCACCGGAGGATTCGGACACTGCATAGGCATGTGCGGCCCTGTCGTTGCCGCCTACTCGCTCGGCGAGACCCGCAAGGGGATGCTCCATCATCTGCTGTACAACGCGGGTAGAGTCACCACCTATACCGTGCTCGGCGCCGCTGTCGGCCTGTCGGGGTCATTTCTCGTCCTGACCGCATCGATCGAACGGTTCCAGACCGTGATCATGGTGCTGGCAGGCGTCTCGATCATCCTGATGGGACTTGCCACGCTCGATCTACTGCCTGCGGGAAAAACCATCAACAGCTGCTCCTGGATCATGCCCCGCATCAATAAGCTGATGAACCTTTTCAGGGGATCACGCTCCACAGGAGCCTATTACCCTATGGGCGTGCTGCTCGGCTTCCTGCCCTGCGGCCTTACCTATACGGCGCTGCTGACGGCTGCACGTATGGCCATGGAAGCAGAGAATCACGCTGCCGGACTGCTCGAGGGCGGCCTCATCATGCTCTGCTTCGGTCTCGGTACCGTTCCGTCTCTTCTCGTCGTGGGCAAGGCTGTCCACCTTTTCAGTGATAAATCCCGTAAAACCCTCTACCGCATTGCCGGAGCAATCATGATCCTCACCGGTATCTACTTCACCCTGTCGGCATTCTGAGCATTGGTGCATCTGCGGGAATTCGGGAAATAACTGTTACAAATCCGAAAATATTTCACTTTCATTTGGCTTCGAGCTAAAATAGACTATTTTTAGCCTGTTTTATAATGGAACTGCATTCCGTTATATTGCATCGTGTTACTTTTCCTCATGTAACTACCGCCATGGAGATCATTATGGAAACACTTTTTCTTGCCCGGCTCCAGTTCGCACTGACTTCCATCTTTCACTTTTTCTTCGTACCGCTTACCCTCGGCCTTTCCATTTTCACGGCAATCATGGAAACCGCGTATGTGAGAACCGGTGATGAAAAGTACAGGAAGCTCGCGCAGTTCTGGGGCAAACTCTTTCTCATCAACTTCGCCGTCGGCGTGGTGACCGGCATCGTCATGGAGTTCCAGTTCGGCATGAACTGGTCGGAGTACTCCCGCTTTGTGGGAGATATCTTCGGCGTTCCGCTCGCCATCGAAGCGCTCCTCGCGTTCTTCCTCGAATCTACCTTTCTCGGCATCTGGGTTTTCGGCCGCGACAAACTCCCCAAAACAGTTCATGCCGCATCGATCTGGCTGGTCGCGATCGGTTCGAACCTCTCGGCGCTCTGGATCCTCGTTGCCAATTCGTTCATGCAGTCGCCTGTCGGGTATAAAATGGCTGCCGACGGATCGAGGGCGGAGATGACCGATTTCGGCGCCCTGCTTTTCAATCCCTATGTTTGGAAACAGTTTCCGCATGTCATTGCCGGGGGAATCGTAACTGGCGGGTTCATTGTTATAGCTGTCAGTTCCTGGCATATTATCAGGGGCAGCCACGAACGAGAAGCGTTCCGGACATCCATGAAGTTCGGCTCCATCTACGCATTCATCGGCACCATTCTCGTCACCCTGGCCGGACACACGCAGATGCAGGATCTCATCGAATCACAACCGATGAAAGTCGCTGCTGCCGAGGCGCTCTGGGAAAGCGAGAATCCGGCAAGCTTTTCGCTGTTTACGGTCGGAAACGAAACGGAGCTGAAAGACGAGTTCGCCATCAGAATTCCGGGCATGCTATCCTTTCTGGCATACAACAAGTTCGAAGGCGAAGTCAAAGGCATCAAGGATCTGCAGAAAGAATATGAAGCCAGATACGGACCGGGCAATTATATCCCTTCGGTCATCACGGCATACTGGAGTTTCAGGTTCATGGTCGGCGCAGGCACCCTTATGCTTTTCGTCTCGCTTATTGCGCTCTACAAGGTGATCCGGGAGAACTACACCTTCAATCCGCTGCTCGGAGCTCTCCTGTTCTGGTCGTTCCTGCTGCCTTACATTGCCAACACTTCCGGCTGGATACTCGCTGAAATGGGGCGACAGCCGTGGATAGTCTTCGGCCTGCTGAAAACCGAGGATGCCGTAACTCCTGCATCGGTTGTCAACAGCGGCGAACTTCTCCTCTCGATCGCCGTCTTCGTTCTCATTTACGGCCTGCTCACGATTGTCGATGTGTTCCTTCTGAAAAAATATGCCGCAGCAGGCATTGAAGCTGCCGAATAACCTTTTAAGGAGAACAACCATGGATCTGCAAACAATCTGGTTTATACTCGTAGCCGTACTCTTTACCGGATTCTTCGTTCTCGAAGGCTTCGATTTCGGAGTCGGCATCCTGCACCCCTTCATGAGCGCTGACGACCGCGAACGGCGTACCGTCATCAACACCATTGGCCCGTTCTGGGACGGAAACGAAGTCTGGCTCATCACTGCGGGCGGCGCGATGTTCGCAGCATTTCCGGAATGGTATGCCACGCTCTTCAGCGGCTTCTACCTCGCGCTGCTCCTCATGCTTGTCGCTCTGATTATGCGCGGCGTCGCATTCGAGTTCCGCAGCAAACACGACAACCCCGCCTGGCGGAGCTTCTGGGACTGGAGCATCTTCGCCGGCAGCGCCATTCCGGCGCTGCTCTGGGGCGTGGCGCTGGCTAACTTCATCCGCGGCGTGCCCATCGACCAGTCGATGAACTATGCCGGAGGATTTTTCAACCTGCTCAATCCCTATGCGCTGGTCTGCGGCCTCGCATCCCTGTCGATCTTCACCCTGCACGGCGCGGTATTCCTCACGCTGAAAACGACAGGAGATCTCCATGCACGGGCGATGAGCCTGGCAAAAAAGGCATGGGCTCCGGCAACACTGCTCTCCCTTGCATTCACGATCTATACCTTCATTGAAACCGACCTCTTCAGGAGACTTGGCGTCAATCCCGGCATTGTTCCGGTATTCAGCGTCATCGCGCTCCTTTCGGTCATCGTGCTGCTGAAAAAAAACGCATCGGGATGGGCATTCGCCATGACTGCCGTCGCTATAGCATTTTCGACCGTCACGATCTTCATGGGCCTCTTTCCGAGGGTGCTTGTTTCGAGCCTCAATCCCGAATGGAGCCTGACCATCTACAACAGCTCTTCGTCTGACTATACGCTCGGCATCATGACTGTGGTCGCAGCGATTTTCGTTCCTCTGGTGCTGCTCTACCAGGGCTGGAGCTACTGGGTCTTCCGCCAGCGCCTCACCCCGGATTCCGAACTCGAGTACTGAATAACCTGTCGATCGTCATCCAGCGCCCCGTTTGATCACGGGGCGTTTTTTCAGGGGATAACAAACAAAAACCAATGGCAATTATTTGCTATTATCAGGTGTAACCTGAATCGCTTGAAGATCATAATTCCAACCGTCCGGTATGCGCATTCACGATCTCGATCCCGAAAACCGGCCGAGAGAACGCTTTCTTGTTCACGGCGCCTCGTCGCTCAGCCCTGCGGAGCTTCTTGCTCTGATCCTGCGTTCCGGCACGAAGAACCTCAACATCATCGATACCTGCAACGAACTGATAGCGATGTACAGCCTTGAACAGCTTGCCGACCTGCCCCTTTCCGAACTGCAGAAAATCAAAGGCATCGGTCAGGCAAAAGCCATGCAGATCGCGGCTATTTTCGAACTCAACAAACGAATCCACTTCCGCCGCAATGAACTGAAAAAAATACAGTCGGCAGCGGATGTATTCGAATACATGACAGGAAGAATACCCGACGAAACAAAAGAACACCTGTTCGTACTGCATCTGAATACGAAAAACCGGGTAATCCGCCATGAAAATGTCTCGGTCGGAACCCTCAACGCTTCGCTGATACACCCCAGAGAAGTCTTCAAATCGGCAATAAGAGAGAGCGCTCATTCGATCATTCTCGTGCACAACCATCCGTCGGGAGATGTGGAGCCAAGCAATGCCGACCGGCAGGTTACCGGCATTCTCAAACAGGCGGGATCGATCCTGCAGATCGAACTGCTCGACCATGTGATTGTGGGAAAAGAGAAGTGGTTCAGCTTCCGCGAGCATTCGCTGCTGACATGACCGGGGTAACGAACCGCTATGCGCCAGGGAGTTCCTTCGGGTTCTGCGCCTGGAACGCCTGCGGCAAAGCCCTGTGTTTCCTGCCGGAAAAACAGAACGACTGAGTTGCTGCTGCTGTATGTATGACGGTCATGCCGGCGTGGGATTTCGCTGCACGATCAGCCGGATAACATGCCATGTCAACCGGCGGCAGTCTGCCCGGCAGGCGGAACCCCGGGCTCGGGCGCCGGGGAGAGTTCCCTGACGTTTTTGGCCTGATACCCTTTCTGGGTTTTTTCGAGATCGAATTCCACCTCGGCATCCTGGTTAAGCACCTTGAAAGTCTGTTCCGAAACGATGGCGGAAAAATGCACAAACACATCTTCCCCTCCGTCAGGGTTCAGAATAAATCCGTAGCCTTTTTTGCCATCAAACCATTTAACCTTACTTCTTTCCATGATAAATGCGGGGCTTTATCATTAACCTGACAGCTTCTGCTGCTTATTTATATAAAATAATATAAATATTTCCCACTCCGTTTATGCTCATTTATTTCACTTTTCCACCAACAATCCCGTCTTAAATACACTGATTGCTTTTAAAAAAAAGGCAGAAACAGTAATCGAAGCAATCGAATACTCATAATTAATCCGGATAATTTTTATGAAACATTCCATTCTTATCACCGGAGCCGGCAAGGGAATCGGAAAAGCTATCGCTCTGGAATTTGCACGAACGTCAAAGAATAACCCGGACTTCAACCCGGTGTTACTGCTGGTTTCGAGAACCGCAGGCGATCTTGAAAAAACCGCAGACGCATGCAGGATAGAGGGGGCACTGGTCGAAACGTATACTGCCGATATTGCCGACTTCGCGCAGACAGCAGCGCTGGCCGAAACGATTATCAGCCAACACGGCACGATCGACTGTCTTGTCAACAATGCAGGGGTAGGCAGGTTCAAGCCCTTTGGCGAGTTGAGCGAAGATGATTTCGACTACACGGTGGCAACCAATATGAAAGGCACTTTTTTCCTGACCCAGAAGCTCTTTGCAGCCATGGAGCGCGCGCGCAAAGGGCACATTTTCTTTATCACCTCGGTCGCAGCGGAAAAAGCCTTCAAAAGTTCCTCCATTTACTGCATGACGAAATTCGCACAGAAAGGACTTGTCGAGACGCTCCGGCTGTATGCAAGAGAGTGCAACGTACGTATTACCGATGTCATGCCCGGCGCGGTCTGGACGCCGATGTGGGGAGATGTGCCGGAGGAGATGAAATCGGCCATGATGATGCCTGAAGATATTGCCGTACCGGTTGTGCAGGCATACCTGCTGCCTGGAAGAACCTCGCTGGAAGAACTGGTATTCAGGCCGGTTGGAGGAGACATCAATGAATGATCATTCAAAGCTCTTGTGGGAAAGCATGGTTTTTTCCTGTATTTTCAGATTCTTCTTTATCAACCTGCCTGTAAATCGGAACAAGTCATGAGCCTGAAGGAAAAAATAGATGCGGATCTGAAAGAGTCCCTGAAAAGCGGTAAAAAAGAGCGCCTGAACGCAATCCGTTCCATTCGCGCGGCACTCCTCGAAAAAGAGGTGTCCATCCGGGTAGGAGGCGTAGCGACGCTCTCCGAAGAACAGGAAACCGAAGTGCTGGTCAGTCTTGCAAAAAAACGGCGCGACGCCATCGAGCAGTTCACTGCGGGCAACCGGCCCGATCTTGCCGAAAACGAGCAGTCCGAGCTTGCCGTGATCGAAGAGTACCTGCCTGAACCGGTTTCCGAAGAGGAGATCGTCGCAGCCATAGAGGAGATCATCGCGAAAACCGGCGCATCATCCATGAAAGAGATGGGTCGGGTTATGGGCGAAGCCATGAAACAGCTGAAAGGAAAAGCCGATGGCGGAAAAGTGCAGCAGATCGTCAAATCGCTGCTTTCAGCATAACCATTTGCCACACCGACCACAGACATGCTTGACATCAACTACATCCGGCAGAACAATGAATCGGTTTCTGCCATGCTGCGTGCCCGGCAGCTTGAAGGCGAAACGGCGCGCGTTGAGGAACTGCTTGAACTCGACCTGCGCCGGCGCGAACTTGTGCAGCAGGCCGACGATATGAAAGCTCTGCGTAACAGGGTATCGAGGGACGTTGCCGAAATGAAAAAATCCGGAAACGGCCCTGCCGACGAACTGATATCGAAAATGAAAGCCGTAGCCGACGACATCGCGGCATGCGACGCCTCGCTGAAAGCCATCGAAAGCGACATGGAAAGCATCCTGCTCGCACTGCCCAACCGGCTCCACGAGTCCGTGCCGGAAGGAAAGAGCGCGGCAGACAATGTTGTCTGCAAGGCTCCGGTCGAGTTTGACTACGATCTCCATTTACCGCTGAAAAACCATCTCGAACTCGGCAGGACGCTCGGCATTCTCGATTTCGAGCGGGGCGCGAAAGTGGGCGGAGCCGGTTTTCCCGTTTATACAGGAAAAGGGGCAAGGCTTGAACGTGCCCTCATCAATTTCATGCTCGACACCCACACCGGAAACCACGGATACACGGAAATCTTTCCTCCGTTCCTCGTGAACCGCGAATCGCTCAGGGGTACTGGCCAGTGGCCGAAGTTTGCCGATCAGGTCTACACCATCGAGGAAGACGGCCTCTACGCCATCCCGACGGCAGAAGTGCCGGTCACGAACCTGCACCGCGGCGAAATGCTCGAAGCAGAATCGCTGCCGATTGCCTATGCGGCTTATTCGGCATGCTTCCGGCGAGAAGCCGGCAGTTACGGCAAGGATACACGGGGATTCCTGAGGGTACATCAGTTCAACAAGGTCGAGATGGTACGGTTCACCCGACCGGAAGATTCGTACGAGGCGCTCGAAGCCATTGTCGGTCATGCCGAGGCTATCCTGGCGGCATTGAGGATTCCCTACCGCGTGCTCCTGCTCTGCAGCGGCGACATCAGCGCCAACGCGGCAAAATGCTACGATATCGAAGTCTGGTCGCCAGCCGAGGGCAAATATCTGGAAGCATCGAGCTGTTCGAATTTCGAGGACTATCAGGCACGGCGCATGAACATCCGCTTCCGTCCCGACGGCAAGTCGAAACCGGAATTCGTGCATACGCTCAACGGTTCGGGCCTTGCCACGTCGCGCCTCATGGTCTCGCTGCTCGAACACAACCAGACCCCTGAAGGCGCGGTCGTCGTACCGGAAGTTCTGCGCCCATACACGGGCTTCGACATGATCGACTGATCAGGCGGCGCTCTGCTCCCCGGCGGACAGCTCCTCCTTGAACTCTGCAACCATGCGGCTGACCTTTTCCATATCGATGAGAAAAGCGTCATGGCCGTATGGTTCGTCGAGATAGATCACCCGCGACTTCGCTATGAGGCGTCCAAGCTCTTCCTGCTCCTCTTTGGGATAGAGTACGTCGCTTCTGATGGACAGGATCTCCACCGGTATCTGCAAAGAACCCAGTACCGTCTCGTATGGGCCCCTTCCCCGTGCAAGATCGTGCATATCCATTGCTCTGGTAAGCGTGACATAAGTGTTCGCATCGAACCTGTCGACCAGTTTGCGCCCCTGGTAGCGCATGTAGCTTTCCACGCTGAACAGTCCGTCATCCTGCATCCTGCGCCCGAACCTCGACTGGAAATTCTCGAAACTGCGGTAGCTGCACATGGCCATCATTCTGGCCGCTCCGAGTCCGGCCGCCGGCGGCCGCTCCGGAGCATACCAGCCGTCGTTCCAGTCGCGATCGGCATAGATGGCCTGCCGCTGCGCTTCGCTCTGGCCGATGCACCATGAAGAGTGCCGTCCGGATACACCCATCGGCATCATGGCCTGAACCATGTCGGGATAGAGGAATCCCCACTCGAGCACCTGCATGCCGCCGAGCGAAGCACCTACCACCAGCCGCAGTCGTTCGATGCCGAGTTCTGCGAGGAGCAGTTTCTGGGCATGAACCATGTCACGGATGGTAATGGGCGGAAATTCGGGGCCATAATGCCTGTCTGTCAGCGGATTCAGGGATATGGGGCCGGTCGTGCCGTAACAGCTGCCGAGCACATTGCTGCATATAATGAAATCCTTCGACTCGTCGAATGCTCCACCCCTGGAGAACATGCCGTCCCACCATACATCCGCGTCGGCATTTCCGGTCAGCGCATGGCAGACAAGAATGACGTTGTTTCTGTCGGGGCCGAGCGTCCCCCACGTTCTGTATGCAATACGAAGCTCGGGCAGCTCGCCTCCAAGTTCTGTGGCGAATGGCTGCTTCGAATCGAAATATCGTGTCTGAGGAGAAACGAACTCCCTGTAATCTCTCATTGCTGTCCGTTCAACGTTGCAAATGCCTGTTCAAAATCCGCCTTGATATCGTCGATATGCTCGATGCCTACCGAAACCCTCACCATGTCGAGCGATACCCCGGCCGCAGCCTGTTCTTCAGAATCGAGCTGCTGATGGGTTGTTGACGCCGGGTGGATCACGAGGGTTTTCGCATCTCCGACGTTGGCCAGATGGCTTGCGAGCCGTACCGTATCGATAAAACGCACAGCGGCGTCGAAACCGCCCCTCACTCCGAAGGTCAGCACGCATCCAAAGCCGTTTGTCAGGTATTTCAATGCCTGCGCATGGGCAGGATGATTATCGAGTCCCGGATAGTTCACCCATGCGACCGCAGGATGGCCTTCGAGCCAGCGGGCAAGGGCGAGCGTGTTGTCGGCATGGCGCTGTACCCGCAGCGAGAGCGTTTCGAGCCCCTGCAGCAGCATGAAGGAGTTGAAGGGGCTGATTGCCGGCCCGAAATCGCGCAGCCCCTCCACACGCGCTTTGATGATGAAGGCAAGCTCGCCGAACGTTTCATGGAACTTCATGCCGTGATACCCTTCGGAAGGCTCGCTGAGCATTGGAAACCTCCCGTTGCCCCAGTCGAAGGTTCCGCCGTCTACGATGACGCCGCCCATCGAAGTGCCATGGCCGCCGATCCATTTGGTGGCCGACTCGACCACGATCGATGCCCCATGCTGAAGCGGCCTGCAAAGGTACCCGCAGCAGCCGAACGTATTATCCACGACGAGCGGAATGCCATGGTTCACGGCGACTTCGGCGACCGATTCGAAATCCGGAACATGGAAAGCCGGATTGCCGATCGATTCGAGATAGAGCGCTTTGGTCTTCCCGTCGATGGCTTCGCTGAAGGCCGAAGGATCGTTGCCGTCCACGAACGTAACGTCGATACCGAGGCGCCGGAAAGCAACCTTGAACTGGTTGTATGTGCCTCCGTAGAGATAGCTGGAGGAAACGATGTTGTCTCCAGCTCCGCAGAGGCTCGTCAGGGCGATGAACTGCGCCGAATGCCCGCTTGCCACGGCAAGGGCGGCCTTGCCGCCTTCAAGCGCGGCAACCCGCTGTTCGAAAACGTCGGTCGTCGGGTTCATCAGCCGGGTGTAAATATTGCCGAATGTCCTGAGAGCGAACAGGTCGGCCCCATGAGCCGCGCTGTCGAAGGTATAGGCGGTTGTCTGGTAGATCGGCACGGCACGCGAATTGGTGGCCGGATCCGGCTGCTGGCCGGCATGCACCTGCAGGGTTTCGAATCGGTATGGGGCTTTGCTCATGATACACGACGGTTAATGATTGCCGCTATCCTGAGAGCAGGAAGAACCGGGAGCCGGACAGGCAGGGAACAGCAGTATCTGAAGAGAGGTATGAACATGCAGAATGGCAGACATACCATCATCTTTCCCGGTCTGTTCTCCGGGATGGAATTGGCACCAATCACTGTGCATGACGGTTGCCAAGGCTTCTCAGGGCCAGTCCCTCCACCTTTCTCGATGATAGCGCTAAATGCTGAAAAGAACATTTTTTCTTTATATCCCGGCAATCTACGACAGCAATCGCTATTTTACAAGTGCGCCGACATTTATTGCAGTCGGCTCCTCCGGGAGCCCTGGCGTCTGAATAGTAAAAAATCAGCGCCCAACGCGTAACACATTGACTTCAATGACAGCAAGAGAACTCGTCCTGAACGTCCTGCAGCAGGTTGACGCAGGAAAAAAATCGGGGAATGTCCTGCACGATCTCCTCGGATGCACATCGCTCGAACGGCATGACAGGGCACTGGTTACGGAACTGGTCAACGGCGTGCTCCGCCGACGCCTTACCCTCGATGCCGTAATCGCCGGTTGCTATCATCACCGTTACGAAAAAACCGCTCCGGTGATGAAAAACATACTGCGTATGGGTGCCTACCAGCTGCTCTGGCTCGACCGGATTCCGAAATGGGCTGCGGTCAGCGAATCGGTCGCGCTCGCACGGAAATACAAAGGCGAACGCATGGCCCGGCTCGTCAACGCGGTGCTGCGCAAAATCGATCCTGGCTCTGCCCTGCAACAGGCAGTGCAGAACGAAACGAGCGATATCCGTCGGCTTGCCATAGCATTTTCACATCCCGAATGGCTGATCGAACGGTGGACATCGCGATACGGAACGGAAAAAACCGGGGCAATGCTCGACTATAATAACCGGACGCCGCTTACAGGGTTCAGAATCAATGCCCTGAAAACAACGCCTGACGAGTTCGCGTCAGCACACGACACCAGGAAGCATATCCTCAAGGCAGCCGGTCTTGACGATTTTTTCCTTTCAGATGAGTTCACCCTCTTCGAAACCTTCGTCAAGCAGGGCCTCCTGACCGTTCAGAATCCTGCGCAAGGTCTCTGCTGCCGTCTCTGCAACCCGAATCGAGGCGCTCTCGTCCTCGACCTGTGCGCTGCGCCTGGAGGAAAATCCACCTATCTCGGCGAGCTCATGCAGAACGCCGGAAGCATCACCGCAGTCGATCTTTACGGCGCCAAGCTGGAAAAACTGACCCGACATGCCGCCGAACTCGGCATCTCCATCATCACGACCGTCGCAGCCGATGCGCGAACATTCCAGCCTGGAGAAACACCTGACATCATCCTGCTCGACGCTCCGTGCAGCGGCAGCGGCGTGCTTGCCAGAAGGGCGGAACTTCGCTGGAAGATATCTCCGTCCATGCTTGCCGAACTCGTATCCCTGCAGGCTGAAATCCTTGATCATGCCGCATCGCTGCTCGGCGCTGAAGGTACCCTGGTCTACGCGACCTGTTCCATAGAACCGGAAGAAAACGAACGCCAGATAGACGCTTTTCTCAGGAGACATCCTGAATTCGCGAGGGATCCTCTTTCCGGAATACTGCCCGAACCCTTCAATGCAGGCGCTGAAGAAAACGGAAGCATCCTGATGCTGCCTGGCCAGGAGACCGGGTTCGACGGAGGTTTTGCCCAGCGCCTGAAAAAAAATGCAGACTGACCATGCCGGAACTCAAAGAGCCCTTTCACACGCTGCTTGAAAGTTTTCTCAACCATCTTTCCGTCGAAAGGAACTTCTCCCCGAATACAAGAGACGCCTACCGGAACGATCTCTGCAGGTATTTTCAGTTCATACAGGAACAGAAAAAAACGATCGATGCCATCGAAACGCGCGACATCCGGCGATTCATAGCGGAGCTGCACGAAACAGGACTGGCTGTAAGCACGCTCGGCAGGAACATCTCCGCCATCCGTACCCTGCACAAATTCCTGCTTGCAGAACGAAGCGCGCAAACCAACCCTGCCGAAACTGTACTGCAGCCGAAACAGGCAAAAAACCTGCCGGATGTGCTGAGCGTCGATGAGGTATTGAAGCTTCTCGACGCCCCGCTGAAAAAAGAGCCGCAAGGAAAATTCATGCTGCGGGACAAAGCCATTCTTGAATTTCTCTACGCATCTGGTGTCAGGGTCAGCGAACTTACCGAACTGCAGCAGCAGAACCTTTACTTCGAAGCGGGTTTCGTCAGGATTTTCGGAAAAGGATCGAAAGAAAGGCTTGTTCCTGTGGGCAGATCGGCCATAGAGTGGATAACGCGCTACCGCAACGAACTGCGTATCGGACTATCGGGCAAAAACTCCCATGACGCGCTCTTTCTCAACGCAAGGGGAAAAAAACTGTCAAGAATGGCGGTTTACAACATGGTCAGGGAGTATGCGGCAATTGCGGGCATCCAAAAGGATATCAGCCCCCACACGCTCAGGCACTCCTTTGCCACCCATCTGCTCGAGGGAGGAGCGGATCTGCGCGCCGTTCAGGAGATGCTCGGCCACACGTCCATTCTCGCAACCCAGATCTACACCCATATCGATCGCTCGTTCATCCGCGAGGTGCACAAGACCTTTCATCCGAGAGGGTGAATTCGTTCCGGGAGGGTCACTTTCCTGCAAGCCATTCTGCCGCTTTTCTGTTTCCAAGCTCGGCTGCGCGTCTCATATCGGCAATCGCGCCGTTGCGGTCGATCATTTCTTCCCTTACCAGACCTCTGGCATACCATGCCTTGTCGTAACCGGACCGGATTTCAATTGCCCGGTCATAATCGGCAAGAGCCTGCCGATAATCCTTAAGGGCCGCATAAGCCTTTCCCCTGTGGTAGAAAGCCCGGGCGCAATCCTTCCGAAGCTCGATGGCCCGGCTGTAATCGGCTATCGCCTCCCGGTATTTCTTCTGCTCGAAGTAAGCCTTACCACGGGCATACCAGGCTTTCTGGTAGTTGACGTCCGCAGCCAGTGCAAGATCGAACTCGGCGACAGCCTCGCTGAAACGGGCCAGTTCGTAATACGCTTCGCCTTTCTTCACATGGCTCTTCGGCGACTCTGCAAGCAGGGTGCAAGGCATGAAGAACGAAAAGAGAAGCAGAACTGCGATGATTTGAGCGGCAAGACTTTTCATTGGCAAGGCATTCTGGTTTCCATAATCACCCGCTTCCGGTTATGGCTTTCCCTCTCTATTTTCAAAGCCGCAAGAGTCAGGTTCACGTCGAAAAGGAAAAACACAAGCGAACATGAAAGAGAGAACATGCTTGCAATAAACACAACCGATATGGCTATGGGAATATCCAGACCTGCCAGTACGGAGAAAAAAAGGAGAATGATCAGCATCGATGCGCCCAGGCAGGTGAAACTCGCAAGCAGAATAGCCATCCTGATATAACGTGCCCTTTTCCACAGAATATCGACTTCCCGGTTTATTCTGAGAATATAGGACTCCGGCTGGGCCTCGAGGTTGTCGAGCAGGGCTCTCGACCGATCTATGATGCGCCCCAGCCGGTTTGTCATGGTGAGGAGCAGCAAGCCGATCCCTGAAACGAGGATCATCGGTCCTATAGCAGTCTGCAGAACAGGCACAAGTTCCCGTACCGTGGTAATGGTCATAACGTTCATTCTTCCTGAAAAATCCTTTCTTGCTGTAACATAGCAAATACATCCCCCCTGATATAACATCTCCTGAAACAAAAACCTACAAAAGGTTCAACAAATCTCCGGCTTCCGGAACAACCGCATGGAGATGCAGCTGCTCCTCGACAATGTTCCGGAACGACTCTTTCGCCCCCGCATCACCATGAACCACATACACATCCGGCTTGTTTGAAAAACCCTGCAGCCATCGCAGCAGATCGCTCCGGTCGCCATGAGCCGAAAGGCCTCCGACGGTATGGATGCCGGCTTCCACCTTGTAGTTCCTTCCGTGAATGGAGACCTCCGGTTCACCGTTGACAATCAGTCGGCCCAGCGTTCCGGGAGCCTGGTATCCGGTAATGATCACCCGGCACTCGGGCCGCCAGATATTGTGCTTGAGATGGTGGAGGATCCGGCCTCCGTTGCACATGCCGCTTCCGGCTATGATGATGGCGCCCTGCCGGATGTCGTTGATTTTTCGGGAAGCCTCGACGCGATCGGTAAAATGCAGGTTCCGGAGCGGGGGCAGAAGAGCGGGGTTGTTCCTGAGTTTGAGCGCATCTTCGTCGAGCAGCGCCGGATAATCCCAGTATATCCTTCCGGCATCGATAGCCATTGGGCTGTCGAGATAGACCTGCCATTTTTCAAGCTCCCACTGATCGTAGTACGTGGCGAACAGATAGAGCAGTTCCTGGCTTCGCCCGATCGAAAACGCGGGAATGAGAATATTGCCGCACTCCCTGCAGGCCATCCGAAAAATATCTCCAAGCTCGGCAACCGTATCATTGAACTGGCGGTGCAGTCTGTCTCCGTAAGTGCTCTCGATAAGCAGGACATCTGCTTTTTCGGGAGTTTCGGGATCTTTGAGTATCGGACTCCCGTACTGGCCGAGATCGCCGCTGAAAACAAGGATACGCTCCTCTTCGCCGTCCCTGATTCGGAGCTCAACAACCGCCGAACCGAGAATATGGCCGGCATCGTAAAAACGCAGTCGGACTCCCGGCACGACCTCCTTTTCCTCATTGTACTCCATCCCTCTCATCCGGGCGACGGCTTTGAGGGCATCCTCTCTGGTGTAGAGCGGCTCCGCATTCCGATCCCGGCGGCTTGCAGGATGACGCCGCCGGAGATCGGCATCGCGCTCGGCAAGCGAAGCCGAATCGAGCAGCAGCACTCTCGACAGGTCAATGGTCGCATGCTGGGTGAATACCGGCCCCCGGAAGCCTCTTTTTACAAGCAGCGGAAGCCGTCCTGAATGATCGATATGACCATGACTGAGCACAACCGCGTCGATGGCTGCGGGATCGAAAGGAAATGGATCGCGGTTCAGCGACTCCTCTTCGGGAGAACCCTGTATCAGGCCGCAATCGAGCAGCAGGGTGTATTCACCTGTCCTCAGGATATGGCAGGTTCCCGTCACCCGTGCCGTAGCGCCGTAAAACTGAAGTTCCATAATACCTTCTCCAGAGAAATATTCCGGCCTCATTGTTCAGATCGTTCTGGTAAAGATACGCAGCAACATTGGCAAAAAACGACAGAATATCTCCCGCGGAAAGAGGGATTATGAAAACTGCCCGTAAATTTCATAATTCTAATATCGAAAACGATCCCGGACAGGGAAGAGGAACTCTGGTGAAAAGTGAATCATAAGGGCGATGCGGCATTTTCCATCCCCCGATCCGGAACGTTGCATACATCTTTTTTATTGCTTACAATTGGGCTCTTCATTCTGTTATACGACAAACGGAAACAGACAATGACGCGTTGTTTCCCGAAACATGCTCAATGAACCATGAACGTTGACCGGCGCCTGACAGCTCTCGCCAAAACCCGCAAAGTGCCGTTTATCGTTTCGCTGGTTTCCGGAACAATTGCCGCGCTGACGATTGTCTGGCAGGCAGCCCTGCTCAGCAGGATCATCGATGGCGCATTCCTCGGCAAGCAGACGTTCGAGGACCTGTGGCCGCTGCTCTGGCTCTTCGCGCTTGCAAGCATCCTGCGCATGCTGCTGTCCTGGTTCGCATATTACCAGGCAAAACAAGGGGCTATCCTTGTCAAGCAGGATCTTTTCAGCCGGCTGACATCGGCAACCGGACGGCTGGGGCCGCAGTTTGCCCGATCGCTCCAGAGCGGCAGCCTCTCTGCAACGCTGACAAAAGGTATCGAAGCTCTCGACGCCTATTTCAGCCAGTATCTGCCGCAACTCTGGTTTGCGGTTGCAATACCGCTGATTATTGTCGTTGCAGTCGCAGCCTCCGATCCGCTTTCCGCTCTTATCCTGATTCTGAGCGCCCCGCTCATTCCCCTGTTCATGATGCTCATCGGCAAATCCGCCGGCGCCATGACCGACCGGCAGTGGCAAACCATGAGCCGGATGAGCGGTTACTTTCTCGACAGACTGCAGGGGCTCACCACGCTCAAGCTCTTCGCTCGAAGCCGCGAACAGCGCCAGGGTATCGAGAGTACCGGAGAATCATTCCGCCATGCGACCATGCAGGTTCTTAAAATAGCGTTCCTCTCTTCGCTGACCCTCGAACTGACAGGCACCATCGGCACGGCCATCATCGCCGTAGGAGTGGGCATACGCCTTCTGGGCGACCACATCGCATTTTTACCGGCGCTGTTCGTACTGCTGCTCACTCCCGACTTCTATCTCCCACTCCGCCAGCTCGGTCTGAGGTTCCATGCCGGCAAGGAAGGAATCAGCGCTTCGAAGGATATTTTCTTCCTGCTGGACAAGGCGGAAGAAACACCGAATCCCGGGCACGGGAAGCTGCCTGAAAATCTGCTGAAAGAGCAGCCGATAAAATTCAATAATATCTCCTACACCTATCCGGGCGCCGTCGCCCCCGCCATCGAAGGCCTCACCTGTTCGTTTCCGCCCGGCAAGACCACGGCCATAACCGGCCCGAGCGGCTCCGGCAAAAGCACCCTCGTCAGCCTGCTTCTGCGTTTCGTGATACCGGAAAAAGGCTCGATAACGATAAACGACACATCTATCGACAGCCTTTCCGAGGAAGCCTGGCTGAGCCGGATCGCATGGGTTCCGCAGCACCCTTTTCTTTTCAACGCATCCATCAGGGAAAACCTGCTGCTCGCACGGAAGAACGCCGACGACGCAGAATTGCGCGACGCACTCGCACACGCCGGACTCGACGAGCTGCTGAAAAACATGCCGGAAGAACTGGATACGATAATCGGCGAACAGGGTGCACGACTGAGCGGCGGCGAAGCCCAGAGGCTTGCCCTTGCACGTGCGTTCCTCAGAAATGCGCCGGTGCTGATACTCGACGAACCGACATCGAACACCGATCCCCTGCTGGAAAGATCGCTGCGCACTGCCATGCATCGACTTATGGCAGGAAGAACCGTCATCATCATCGCGCACCGTCAGGAAACCATCCGGAATGCCGACAGCATCATCGTGCTGCGCGACGGAACGATCGCCCAATCCGGCACCCATAAAGAACTTATGGCGGCAGGAGGCTACTACAGCTCCGTGAGCCATGCCGTTCCGGAGAAGGGCGCATGAAAACCTTCCTTCGTCTCGCCGGCCTTGTCAGGCCTTTTTTCTGGTGGATGCTGCTTGCCGCCATTGCGGGTTTCGCGGCAACCGGCAGCGGCATCGGGCTGCTCATGACCTCGGCCTACATCATCGCCAAAGCCGCTCTGCAGCCGCCGATGTCCGACATTCAGCTCGGCATCGTAGGCGTCAGATTCTTCGGTATAGCACGCGGGGCGCTCCGGTATGCAGAACGGCTGATCTCCCACGACGCCACGTTCCGCATCCTCGCCCGGCTGCGCCTCTGGTTCTACGACGCCCTTGAACCGCTCGCCCCGGCCCGACTCCTTGCATTCAGAAGCGGCGACCTTCTGCAGCGGATCGTCGACGACATCCAGAGTCTCGAGAACATATACGCGAGGGTGCTCGCGCCCCCGGTAACGGCTGTCATGACCGCCCTGCTCATCTGGTTCCTTATCGGCATCTGGTCCCCTGAAGCCGCTCTGGTAACACTCGGTTTCCAGCTTGCCGCCGGTATCGGCCTGCCGCTGCTTGCCGCCGGGCTCGGCAGGGGCTTTGGCAGACGCATAACCGAGCTTCGGGCCCGACAGCAGACAGAGACGGTGGATTTCACCCAGGGACTCGGCGAACTTCGGGTTTACGGTCAGCTCGACGCCTGCCTGGAGCGCATGAAGGCCAACGAGGCTGAAATCCTCTGGCTGCAGAAAAAAAACGCGTGGATCGAAGGCATGCAGGAATCGCTCGTCGGCATATGCATGAACGGCGCCCTGATCGGGGTGCTGCTTGTACTGCTCCCCTCGGTACCGTCCGGACAGCTCAGCGGCATTACCCTTTCGGTGATCATGCTCGCAGTCATGGCATCCTTCGAAGCCTTTGCGCCACTGCCTGCCGCAGCAGGCCATATCGAGGCCGACATCCATGCCGGAAAGCGCCTTTTCGATATCATCGATGCAAAACCCGAAGTCTCAGCCCCGCAAGAGCCGCAGCCATTCCCTGCGCAACACGACATCCGGATGCGCAACCTGACCTTCAGCTACCCCGGAAGCCCCGATAAAACGCTCGATGGCGTAACAATCGACATACCTGAAGGTCTTCACGTCGCCATCGTTGGGCCAAGCGGAGCGGGTAAATCCACAATTGCCGCGCTCCTCGTGCGATTCTGGAACGCAGCGCCCGGCGAGCTCGTCATCGGAGGTACCGACATCGGCGCTTTCGACCCTGAAGAACTGCGACGCAACCTCTCGCTCGTCTCGCAGCGCACCTACCTTTTCGGCGAAACCATTCGTGAAAACCTCCTTCTGGCAAAACCCGACGCCAGCGACACTGAACTTGCCGAAGCTCTCGAATCTGCCGGCATAGGCCACTTCACAAGCCGGCTCCAGGACTGGGCAGGCCAGCACGGCATGCAGCTCAGCGGCGGCGAAAGACAGCGCATCGCCATAGCGCGCATGATCCTGCAGAATGCCCCGATCGTCATCCTCGACGAAGCCACTGCCAGCCTCGATATGCCCACCGATCGGGCAGTCACCAGAACCATCGATACCCTGACTGACGGAAAAACCCTGCTCACCATCACCCACCGGCTTTACAACATGGAACGGTTCGACACTATCTATGTGCTGGATAAAGGAAAGGTGACGGAAAAAGGAACGCACGCGGAGCTTCTGCATCGGAACGGGCTCTACCGGCAAATGTGGGAGCTTCAGCACGAGGAAACTCCCGCTGTGTAAAAAAACAGAGTCATGAGTCGCCGCTTCTGCAGCGGTCTGCCTTCGGAGGAAACCGCAGCCAAGCCCAGGCCACAATCAGCCCGAAAAACGTGTATGCTAACGTGAAGACCCATTGAGGGGCATCGAAGTAAAGAACTCTCTGAAGCCAGTGCTCGATAAAGCTGTTCTGATACTCATGCTGCCCCGCCTTAATACGGAATGCGGATTCCAGATCGGTCAGTATGCAGTACTGCCCCAGCCAGTCCTGAAGAACAACGACTCCAATAAAAGCAAGATGAACCAAACGCCACCAGAGGCTGTTCACCCACGTCCAGCCAAACCTGTTGCCGATCAGGATTACCGGCAAACCCAGAACGACAAACAGAACGATTCCGAAATGAATAACCAGAACCGCGTCTGCAAGCATTTTGTATGACAGCAGCGTATCCACGGCCATAATTCCATTAAAACCGTAAAAACAGCGTCTTATTCAGAGTCGCATTCCTTATTCCACCATTAGATCCATGAGCTTCTTCATGATGCAATTCACTCGTCTGCTCTTCCCGTCTTCTCATCTTTCCATAAAAGTGCAGTATGGTTGTCGGACTCACGATTGCAGCGTTTTTCCGACAGAGAACGCTGCAGCAAGACGCGGCCCCACGCCGTGGTACCCTCTCCGGGCGGTATCGTAGACGAGAGGCCGGATTTTCATGATGTCGAGGCGACCGTCCTGGCCGAACACAGCGGCATCGGCCTTGACGTCGATGATTTCTCCGATGAACTGGGTGTGCAGGCCGATTTCGATAACATGCAGCAGTCTGCATTCGAGTACTACCGGAAACTCCTCTGCATAAGGCGCGTCGACAAGGTCGCTTTTCACATGTGTCAGTCCTGCAACGGCGAACTTGTCGGCGTCGCGCCCGGAAGCGATCCCCATGTAGTCGGCCTGGACCACCAGCCCTTCAGATGCGATGCCGACCGTAAACCCCTTTCGTTCAATGATACAATCGTGTGAGTATGTAGCCTTGCGCAATGAAACGGCAACACAGGGCGGCTGCGAGCAGCAGATACCGCCCCATGCGGCGTTCATCAGGTTGGGTTTGCCGTTCCGGTCATAGGTTCCGACCATCAGCACCGGTGTGGGAAAAAGTTGTGTTTTAGCTCCGACAGATTGTTTCATGTGACTGTTATCCGGAAATGATTTCGCCAATGCGCACAAAATACTGTTTTATACCTACCGCTGCTGCCCGAAATACCGCAGTTTCCCGGTCTCGAACCCGAGGGAATCGGCTTTGGCCACAAGCTGCTGAAGGAGCGCAGGTTCCATCTCCGGCGTTCGGGCGAGTATCCAGAACAGGGATTTTTTGTGTCCGCAGACAATAGCCCAGGAGTAATTCTCCCGGTCAAGGGCCACGACGTTGTAACTTGCGTAGAAGGGCCCGAAAAAAGAGACCTTGAGAGCGCCTTCCGTAACGTCGCCCACAAATACAGCTTTGCCTTCGATGGACTTCCACTCCCCTTTTTCAGCATCGTAACCGCGGTTCATGACCTTTACTTTTCCGTCTTCGCGAAGCGAGTACTCTGCGGAAACCTGCCCGAGATTTTTCTCGAACCGGTTGTCGAGCCGGGCAATCTCGTACCATGTGCCGAGATACCGTTCAAGACGGAAACCGTCGACCACGGTAAGCCCCTCCGGCACGCCGGTACAGCCGGAAAGAAGCATAATGAAAAGCAATAACAGTTTTTTCATGATTATAGCGTAGTTTAGTTGGCACCATCCTTAGGCTTGCCGCTGTATCCGGCATATCGCAATTTCGTCGTGTCGAAACCGAGCGAATCGGCTTTTGCCGCCAGACGCTTCATAAGCGCCTTGTCAATTACCGGTTCGCGTGACAGAATCCAGAACATGGATCTGTCGCGACCGCAGGCAATTGCCCAGGAGTAGTGTTCTTTATCGAGTGCAATAATATTATACTCGGAATAAAACGAACCGAAAAATGAAACTTTAAGCGCACCCTTGCTTTTGTCGCTGGAAATATGTGCTTTTCCGCGCCTGAAACGCCAGCGTTCGAGTTCGACGTCATACCCCTTGTTCATTATCGAGATCCGCCCGGAATCGTCGATCGAATAAACTGCGGAAACCCGGTCAAGATTCTTTTCGAACGAATTGTCGGAACGGGCTATTTCATGCCATGTTCCGAGAAATCGATCGAGCCGGAACCCATCGACGACACGAACACCATCGGGAACTTCGGAGCAGCCGGAGATCAGCAGAACAATAAAAACGAGATACTTCTTCAACATGGGGAATAGACAGGGGTTAGGGATTAGGGATTAGGGATTAGGGATTAGGGTAATGATACATTTTTTTTACTATCATAATCCGATAACATTTTATTTGTTTCTCTTTTTCACGAATCCGTCATCCTTTTCCGGCTGACGCTTCAACGGGAACGCTCCGGGAACAACTTGCCGAATAGCCTGATGGCCTGATAGCAGTACCGTTTGCTTCAATCAAACACTACCGTCTTTTTTCCGTTAACCAGTATTCTCCGCTCGCTGTGCAGGCGCAGGGCTCTGGCAAGGACAAGCCGTTCGAGATCGCGACCTTTTCGTATGAGGTCATCGAGAGTGTCCTTGTGGGTGATCCTGACGATATCCTGCTCGATGATCGGTCCCTGATCGAGATCTTCGGTTACGTAGTGGCTGGTGGCTCCGATAATTTTCACTCCGCGTTCGCTGGCCTGTCGATAAGGGCTGCTGCCTACGAAAGCCGGCAGGAAAGAGTGATGAATGTTGATGACCCTTGAGGGATATCGGTTGACGAACTGCGGTGAAAGCACCTGCATATACCGGGCGAGTACCACGGTATCGATATCGTGCTGCTGCAGAAGATCGATCTCCTGTCTTTCGACATCGTCCTTTGTCGCTGCAGATACGGGAAACACATGGAACGGAATACCGTAACGTGCGGCCAGGGGTTCGAGATCGGGGTGATTGGAAACGATCAGGGGAATATCGATCGAAAACTCGCCGATGCTGTGCCGCCAGAGGAGATCCTGGAGGCAGTGATCATATTTCGAGACGAAAATCGCGACTCGCATCTTCCTGTCACCAAGGCTGATATTCCACGAGGCGCCGAACTCTTTTGCAAGCGGAGCGAAAGCGTCATGCAGTTCGCATGCCGGTATGGAAAAGTGTGCGGTGCTCCATGAAACACGGATGAAAAACATCTTTTCGGATGTATCGACATGCTCGTCAAGATCGAGAATGTTGCCGCCTCGTTCGTAGATGAAATGGGATATACGGGAAACAAGTCCGGACCTGTCCGGACAGGAGAGCAGCATGATGGCGCGCGGATCGGCAGAAGACATGTAAAACTGACTGAAAGATTTGCTGGAGCTGGCCGCCGGCCCACAATGGACGACGGGTTATGAGGCATTTTAAAATTTAATGTATTTTCACGAACGTCGGTTTAACCTGAATAATTTCAAAAACCTGAAAAACCCGCCCGACCTCCGGCGACCTGCGGAAAAACCATCATGAGTGAACGACACTACTGGATAATAGCTGTTTCTGCGGTCTGCATTGCCGGAGTCCTGAGCTTCTTTTTTCTCGACCTGCCCGTCGCGATCTTTTTCAGGGATCTGAAGGATTCCGGATTCTCCCGGTTCTTCAGGTTCGTTACCCGCCAGGGCGAGTCGCAGTGGTATCTTGCAGCCGGGCTTGCAGCATTCATGCTGTTTCGAAGAAAAAAACCTTCTGCTGCCTCATCGGGACTGCTGCTTTTCTCTTCCGTGGCGTTTTCGGGTCTTACTGCCGATATTGTCAAGGTAGTTGCCGGTCGGGCCCGGCCGAAGCTTTACTTCAGGGAAACGCTCTACGGGTTCGACTTCCTGCAATTCGAGCATGCGTGGATTTCGTTTCCATCGGGCCATTCTGCGACGGTGTTCAGCGTAGCCGCGACGCTCGGCATACTTTATCCGCGATATCGCCCGATCTTTTTCCTGTGGGCCGCACTGATCGCTTTCAGCCGTATCGCAACGACCCAGCACTATATCAGCGACGTACTTGCCGGGTCGCTGCTCGGAGCGGCGTCGACGGCTTTCCTCTATCACCGTTATTTCAAAAAGCCTTGCCATGCGATTATCCCTTCCGCAATCCCGTGAGCTGACACCGGCGCTGGTACTGGCGCTGCTCGTCGGCATCAGCTTTTTTGCAGGACTCGGTTCGGGGCCGCTTTTCGACGTCGATGAAGGTGCTTTCAGCGAAGCTACCCGCGAGATGCTTGTGAGCGGCAACTACCTGACCACCTATCTGAACGGCTTGCCGCGATTCGACAAACCGATCCTTGTCTACTGGCTGCAGGCGCTCAGCGTAAAAACGTTCGGCATGAACGAATTCGCGTTCCGCTTCCCGTCGGCTGCGGCTTCCGGTGTCTGGGCCGGGGCAATCTACCTCTTTACCCGGCGGGAACCGGGCACCGGCACCGCCCTGCTCGCATCGGTCTTCATGGTACTCTCTCTGCAGATCACCATCATCGCCAAAGCGGCCATTGCCGACGGCCTGCTGAACTGCTGCCTTGCCGTCACCATGTTTGCGGTTTACAGACATTTCGAAACAGGTTCTGCCGCTTCCCGATATCTGGCATTTGCCGCTGCCGGACTTGGCGTGCTTACGAAAGGACCGGTGGCCGTCGTGATTCCCGGCGCGGTTTCCCTGCTCTTTTTCCTGCAGCAGGGGATGCTGAGGCAATGGCTGAAAACCGTGCTGAACCTGCCGGCGATTCTGCTTTTCCTTGCCATCGTTATGCCCTGGTACACACTCGAATACCTCGACAAGGGCATGGCTTTCATCGAAGGATTCATCTTCAAACATAACGTGAACCGGTTCAGTTCGTCGCTTGAAGGACACTCGGGCTCGATACTGTACTACGTACCGGTCGTGCTTGCCGGACTCATGCCCTTTACCGGCATGTTTTTTACCGCGTTGCTGAACCTGAAAAAGCTGCTCGATGAACCGCTTAACCGCTACCTTGGCATCTGGTTCGTGTTCGTCTTCGTCTTTTTCTCGCTCTCGGGCACCAAGCTGCCGCACTACATGATTTACGGCTACACGCCGCTGTTCATCCTGATGGCCAGAGCGTCGCAATACGCCAGACATATTCGCCTGCATGCGCTCTGGCCTGCGACGTTTCTGCTTCTCTTCGCCGCGCTGCCGCTCCTGATTCCCGTGATCGCGCCGACAATCGACGATCTCTACATACAGGCGGTGCTGCGGAGCGCAACAGAGCTGACCGGGATAAACCACATGCTGCTGCTTGCCTCGGCTGCGCTCGCAACGGCTGCCGTGACGTTCGTTCCCGGCCTCTCCACCGCCCTGCGCGCGGCTTTGACCGGAATCATCTTCTGTCTTTGCGTTAATTTCCATCTCATGCCGGTTGCCGCCCGACTGCTGCAGGAACCTGTTCGCGATGCTGCTCTGCTCTCGAAAGCGAGAGGATACAAAGTTGTGATGTGGAAGGTCTACTACCCCTCTTTTTTGCTATATTCCCAATCTTTCGCTGAAAGACGCGCGCCGCTGCCGGGAGAGATCGTGCTGACCACGGTAAAATATCTTGAACGGCTCGACAATCCCGACATTCTTTTCAGCAGGCATGGCATCGTCCTTTTGAAAAACAACGACCTGAAACCCCGTCGATGAAACTCTCAGTGGTCATCCCGCTCATGAACGAAGCGGAGAACATCCGTCCGCTTTTTGAAGCGCTCGACGCGGCACTCGGAACCATCGATCACGAAATCATTCTCGTAGACGACGGCTCGACCGACGGGACGGCAGCAGCCATACAGGAAGCTGCGCCCCCGAACGCCCGACTCGTGATACTTAACAAGAACTACGGACAGACGACGGCAATGGCTGCCGGCATCGACCATGCCATGGGCGAATTGATCGCAACGATGGACGGCGACCTGCAGAACGACCCCGGCGATATTCCCATGATGATCCGACACCTTGAGGCGCACGGACTCGATGTCGTGGCAGGACGAAGGGCATCGAGAAAAGACGGCATGGTGCTCCGCAAAATTCCCAGCGCTCTTGCAAATGCCATGATCCGCAACCTCACCGACGTGCATATCCGCGATTACGGCTGCACGCTGAAGGTGTTCAGAAAGGATGTCGCCAAGAATCTCGGCCTTTACGGCGAACTGCACCGGTTCATTCCTGTGCTGGTTCAGCTCTACGGAGCAAGAATGGAGGAGGTCGATGTCCGCCACCATCCAAGGAAATACGGACGTTCGAAGTACGGCCTAGGCAGAACCTTCAAGGTACTGAGCGACCTGCTCTTCATGGTGTTCTTCCAGAAATGGGGCCAGAAACCCATGCATCTGTTCGGCACGCTCGGTTTCTTTTCGTTTTTTCTCGGAATTGCCGTCAACCTCTATCTGCTGGCGCTGAAACTGCTTGGGGAGGAGATCGGCGGACGTCCGCTGCTCTCGCTGGGCGTGATACTCACCTTCATCGGCATCCAGCTCATCACTACAGGCTTTGTGGCCGAATTCATCATGCGAACCTACTACGAATCGCAGAACAAGAAACCTTACATTATCCGGAAAATCGTTGGCAAACCGTAAGCAACAGCTCTCGAAGCTTCTGAAAACCCTGGTGCAGCTCGTCATCACCGTGCTGGCGCTCTATCTTGTATTGACGAAAATCGACCTGACGAAACTCTTCGGGATCATCCGCAATGCAAACCCCTGGTACCTCCTGCTCTCGTTTCTGTTCTTCAACATCTCGAAAATCGTCAACGCCCTCAGGTTGAACCGGTTTTTCAGGGATATCGGCATCGAGCTTTCGACGATGTACAACATGAAGCTCTACTACCTCGGTATGTTCTACAACCTCTTTCTGCCGGGGGGCGTCGGAGGGGACGGCTACAAGATCTACATCCTGCAGAAGAACCACGGCATCAGGATGATCAATGTATTCAATGCCGTGTTCTGGGACCGACTATGCGGCATCATAGCGCTTGCCGTCCTCTCACTCGCATTGCTCCTGCCGAGCACCTTCGCGCAGAAGCTGCCGCAGTTCATCCCTCACGCATGGGCGATTATGGTATCGCTCTATCCGCTTTCGTTCCTGCTCAACAAACTCTTCTACAAGCAGTTCCTCCGAAGCTTCGCCATTACCGCATGGGAGTCGATGCTGATTCAGGTTACCCAGGTCATCTCCGCATTTTTCATCCTCAAGGCTATCTCTCCGGCATACCACGCCATCGACTACCTGGCTATTTTCCTGATCTCCTCCATAGCAACCGTACTGCCGATCACTGTCGGAGGCGCCGGGGCCAGGGAGGTGACCTTTTATTTTCTGCTCGAATACCTCTCGCTCGATACCAGCACGGGCGTGGCGCTTTCGCTGATCTTTTTCGGCATCTCGGCAATTTCGGCCCTGGCCGGCATCCTTGGCCGTACACGCCATGAAACAAGCGCCGGAAGCCTGCCGCAATCGCCCTGATTCGCTCAGCCGGATGGTGATGTCGTCGAGGAGAGCCAGGCAAGGTAGCCCGAGAGACCCCCGGTTATGGGAATCCTTATGATCTCGGGAACGTCGTAAGGATGGTACTCGCTGATATATGATTCGAGCGCGCCGTATCGGGCGAAAGTGGTTTTGATGAGAAGCAGCATTTCAGCCTCCCGCTGCACTTCGCCTTCCCAGAGAAAATAGCTGCGGACGGCAGTCATCTGGACGCAGGCGGCGAGATGGTTGCCAAGAATGCCTTCGGCAAGTTCCTCGGCTTCCTCCCTGCCGGAAATGGTGGTGATCGCCATGCAATATTCTTCGTTCATCGGCTTGCCTGTTTCGATGCTGCGATTCGTTACTGTAATTCAACAAGCTGTTTCGTGAACCGCTGGAAAGGGTGCGCCCCGTCACTGCGGAGCACTACGGTATCTTCGATGCGTACGCCGAACCGCCCTGGCAGATAGATGCCCGGTTCGACGGTAAAAACCATGTTTTCCTCCAGTATGCGGTCGTTTTTGGAACTGATGCGCGGCTCCTCGTGCACGTCGATGCCGACGCCGTGGCCCAGACTGTGTCCGAAAGCCTCACCGTAACCCTGGCCGGCAATGAACGAACGTACCGCGCTGTCGAGTTCCGAGGCTTTCATCCCGCACCTCGCGCTGGCGAGACCGATCTGCTGTGCATCCCGGACGATCCGGTAAACCTCCCTTGCCTCGTCGGAAACCCTGCCGAGCGAAACCGTCCGCGTCTGATCGGAAGCGTACCCTTCAACAACGCAACCCATATCAATGACGATCAGCTCACCAACGCGAAAATGCGCTGCAGATGGTTTTGCGTGCGGCATGGCGGCTCTCGGTCCGGAAGCGACGATCGGATCGAAAGAGTCCTTCTCAGCGCCGAGCTTTCTGTGCTGGTACGATATTTCCGCAGCAATATCGAGTTCGGTGGCCTCAGGCCTGATCATGGGCAGAACCATATCGAGCACCTGTTCGCTGATTGCGGCAGCCCTCTGCAGGTGCGTCAGCTCGATGACGTTCTTGAGCATCCGAAGGTCGTCGAAAAAGGACTCAACAGGAACCGCCATGGAAATTCCCTGAAGCTTGTCGCACAACCGGCGGGCTTCGTTCCATGTCATACTGTCGGACTGTATACCGACAGCGCTGCCGAGAGGGTAAGTGCCGGAAACCAGTTCAGCGGCAAAACCGTCCTGCGTTATGACGGTTTCGGCAACCCGAACCTCAACAGCTGCCTGCTCGCGATAGCGGAAATCGGTAAAAAGAATACACTGGCCAGTGCCGATGAGCAACCGTCCGCTCGAACCGCTGAACCCGGTCAGCCACCGGATAACGGAGAGATCCGAAACGATCAGGGCATCGAGCCGGCGACGGGCCATGCCGTCACGAACATGTACGAGAGCCTCCGTACGAAGGAAATCATGTAATGCGAGATCCATACCGGCGCCTGAGTGCGTTAAAAATACCCGTAAGAAAAGCATGAGCGCTTGCAATGCGCCATATTCTTGTTATAATTTACATTTATTGCTTTTTTGATTCTCTCTCCGCCAACCATTTTTTTCATGGCTCACAAGAATTTTCTTCATAAGCTGCTCTCCGGCGAACATTTCACGCAGGAGGAGATGACGCAGTGCATGAACGCCATCATGAACGGCGTTTTTCCCGATACGGTGGTTGCCGCCCTGCTTGCCCTGCTGCAGCGTAAAGGCATTACCTCGCCTGAGCTGACGGGAGCCTACTTCAGTCTTATCGCAAAAGCGAACATCATCGACCTGCACGAGAATGCCGTCGATACATGCGGTACAGGCGGCGATCATGCCGGAACATTCAATATTTCCACGATCGGCTCCATTATCGCCAACAGCGTCGGCGTCCCGGTCGCCAAGCATGGAAACCGTTCGGTCACGAGCAGTTGCGGCAGCGCCGACGTGCTGGAGGAACTCGGTTTCGCCATAGACCTTCCTGCAGAAGCAACCGGCGAACTGTTCACGCATACCGGTTTTGCCTTTCTGTTCGCACCGATCTATCATCCCTCGATGAAGCGGGTCGCCCAGGTACGCAGGGACCTCGGTATCAGAACGATATTCAACATGCTCGGCCCCCTCGTCAATCCGGCCCGCTCCAGGCGTCAACTTGTCGGGGTCTTCAGCAGCGAGCTGATGGAGCTCTATACGGAAGTGCTGCTTCAGACAGGCGCCCAGCATGCCATGATCGTCCACTCCATGACTGAGGAAGGCATCGCACTTGACGAACCAAGCCTCAACGGCCCGACATACATCGTTGAAATCCAGAACGGCTATGTCTGCCGCCATACGGTACAACCAGAAGATTTCGGCCTCGACAGACATCCGCTTTCGGCTATACAGGGCGGCGACCGCAAAAAAAACGCGGCGATCATCCGTTCGATCCTCGACGGAAGCGCATCGCCGGCGCAGGTGGATGCGGCACTTTACACTGCGGCGATGGCATGTTACGTTTCCGGAAAAGCAAATTGCATCGATGACGGAATGGACATGTCGAGAGAAACGCTGGAAAGCGGCGCGACCGCCAGAAAATTCGACCGGATTCTCGAGCTGAATGCCGGGCTTTCCGCGCGCTGCAGTAAGGCAGTCAACTAAGCCCTTATATTTTTACCAAAAAACTTGTATTATTGTTGCTTTCACCGCGGCAGCCGAAGTGCGTTTTTAATTGTCGATCATGAACGGAAACAACATCCTGCGTCCGGATATTCAAGAAAGCATCAGCGATAAACTGCGCATGTCGGGCGTGAGCGCTTCCAGGCAGAAAGCCATTCAGCAGGCCCTGGAAAACGTGAACAAGCCGGGGTTCAGAATAGAGCCTTCGGCAATTCTGCCGCTCATGAAACCGGTCACATGGTTCCCTC
This sequence comes from Chlorobium sp., assembly GCF_036528655.1. Classification (GTDB taxonomy): domain Bacteria; phylum Bacteroidota; class Chlorobiia; order Chlorobiales; family Chlorobiaceae; genus Chlorobium. Next base: position 49,810 of record NZ_JAIGND010000030.1, on the reverse strand, counting down.
CGATGTGGGCCTTCGCCTGCGGCGTGGTTTCGACCGGCGAGGATATCCTGTCGAACTGGTCTATCCTGCTGCGCGGGGTAATTCTTGCAGGTCCGCTCATGTGCGCGATGTCGCAGACCATGAACGACTACTTCGACCGGGAGGTCGATGCCATCAACGAACCCGACCGCCCGATACCTGCAGGAAAGATATCGAAATCTGCAAGCTGGCTCATCACTTTCGGCCTCATCATCACCGGATTTCTGGTAGCCCTGTCGATTCACCCCTATGTGGTAGCCATCGCTTTCGTGGGAGTACTGATGTCCCATGCATACTCCGGGCCGCCTGTCCGGGCAAAACGCAACGGCTGGTTCGGCAATCTGATTGTGGGGCTCGCCTATGAGGGCGTTGCGTGGCTGACGGGAAGTTTTGCCATCACCCAGGGGATACCTTCCGGGGAAACCATCGCTCTTGCCCTCATTTTCTCGCTTGGCGCCCATGGCATCATGACGCTCAACGATTTCAAATCGGTAGTCGGCGACAACATCCGCAAAGTTGCCTCCATTCCGGTGCAGCTCGGTGAAAAGAAAGCCGCCGTTCTCGCTTCGGTTATCATGGATCTCGCCCAGATTGCCGCAATAGCCATCCTCGTGGCAAAAGGTTCATGGATAAGCACCGGAATCGCATCGGCGCTGCTTGTGGCGCAACTGCCCATGCAGAAGATACTGATTGCCAATCCACGAGAGAAGGCCGTCTGGTACAATGCCTTCGGCACCCTGCTCTATGTTCTCTCAATGATGGTATGTGCCGTCGGCATCCGTCCCTGAAGGAACGGGCACTGTTAGAAAACAAGAGATTTCAGGTTTTCAAAACTATTGTTATATTCCGTTTCGTTTTTTTAACACCAATAGATTGTGCATCATGTCCAAAGTCTGCATCCTGACCGGTAAAAGACCAAAATACGGCAATAATGTTTCGCATGCCAATAACCACACCCGAACCCGTTTCGAGCCGAACCTGCATACGAAGAGAATCTGGATTGAAGAGGAAAAACGCTGGGTCAAGGTGAAGCTTTCCGCAAAAGCCATGAAGATCATCTCCAGAACCGGCACCGCCGAACTCGCCGCTCTCCTGAAATAACCGTTCTTCCTCTCGGAAGCGGGACAAGGGGTTTTTCACAGGCTCGATCCGTAACAGGATTGAGCCTTTTTTACATCTATGAAAAAAAGAATAACCATTTACACCGACGGAGCCTGCAGTGGCAATCCGGGAGAAGGCGGCTGGGCCGCTCTCTTGATGTACGGCGACCGGTGCCGCGAACTTTCGGGTTACGAGCCGGCAACCACCAACAACCGCATGGAGCTGACCGGGGCCATTGAAGGCCTCGAAGCACTCAAAGAACCCTGCATCGTCGATCTCTACAGCGATTCGGCCTATCTGGTCAATGCCATGAACCAGGGGTGGCTGAAACGGTGGACGACCAATAACTGGACGACCGCAGCCAAAAAGAGCGTCGAAAATATCGATCTCTGGAAAAAAATCCTGAAGATGGTTACATTGCACGAAGTTACCTTTCACAAAGTCAAAGGCCACAGCGACAACAGGTTCAATAACCGATGCGACGAACTGGCCCGCCTGGCGATTAAAAACAAATCCTGATACCCGGAAATTCATGCAGAAAACCATGCAAGGCGATCCCGGACATGACACACCTCCCGGCCCGGCATCTCCGGCAAAACGCTCCCTGAAAAAAGGCCCGGGACTGCTCATATCGATCAGCCTCATCAGCATGGTCTTCTTTATCGGCATCGTAATCTGGGTGAACTGGGAAAAACCCCGCATGCAGCCCGAAACGCTCAGTGCGGAACTGAAAAGCCTCATAGATCGGGTGCCCGGCAAATCGGACGCCCTGATCTACATCGGCATGAAAGAGATCCGGAACAGCGCGTTCTGGCAGGAAATCATGCCCGACTCCATGAAACAGGCTCCGATAATCAGCATGGGCAAAACGCTTGACAGCCTCAGCAGGAGCAGGAAAATCGTCATGTCGGAAGATATTGACACGCTTTTCATCAGTTTCCGGCAGAGCGGTTTCAAACAGAACGATTTCATTGGAGTCGTTTCAGGCAGGTTAACCGCAAAACTCCCCGAGGCCTTTCTTAAAGCCGGAAGCATTGAAACCATATCGGCAGGCAACAGAATCCTGTACCGCATCGATGAGCATTTCTGGCTTTCCCCCTTTGGACCGGAACGGATTGCAGTAGCGAGCAGCGGAGAGATGCTCGCAGGGTTTCTGGAACCGTCAGGAAGCTTTTTAGAGCGGGATTCGCTCTCGACGGCGCTGATCGGCAAGGCGGTCTACAAATCGCAGCTCTGGTTCGCCCTTCCTTCGGCTGAATGGACAGGCGGCGCGCTCAGGAGCCTGACATCGGCCAACAGCGACATGAACACCGTGGGCAACCTGAGCCGCATCCGGCACCTTATCCTTTCGGCCAGGTTTGACGAAGGCATCGAGGCGCAGTCCGAATGGGTCTACAAAACGCGGAGAGCCGCATTTTTTGCTTCGACCTTTCTCTGGGGAGCCGTAAAACTGAGCGGCCTGTCGGAGTCGAGAACCACTCCCCAGACCAGAGAGCTGCTCGACAGGGTAGATATCCGGCAGAATCTCGAATCGGTCATCATCACTGCCGACCTGCCGGAACAGATATTCAGGAAAACAGCGAGTCAGCCATAGGGTTCCGGACTGCCGGGTACAATGGCTGCCTTCACCCTCGGGTTTGCAGGAAATGAAGCTGGCCGCCGCGCCACTCGACGACAAGCTTCCTGCTGACAACGATCCTTCGTCCGGGCTGCGTCCCGAGAAGCCTGACCAGCCGCTGCAGCATCGCAGCATCCGTAGCTTCGCCGTATTCCTGCAGCGCCCTCTTGAAAAGCTCCTTCTGCTCGAACACGCTCAATTTCTGCAGTTCCCTTGCATCAAGCCTTCCCTCTCGAAGAGAAAGGCCGGGAGATGCATCGCACAAACGATCGAAATGCCCTTCGAGAAACTCTTCGAGTTCCCCGGCCTGCTCTGAAAGCCTTTGCAGAGAAGGCAGCAATTTATGGCGAAACCGCTCCTCGACGAGAGGGATCACCCTGTTACGGATAAAATTCCGGTCGTAATCGGTTTCGAAATTGCTCGCATCGCTGCGATAAGCAATCCTCTTTTCATGGAGATAAGCGAGAATATCGGTTTTGCGGAAAAGCAGCAGCGGCCGGATAACCCTGCCGTTCATCGCCCGGATACCCTTGAGACCGAGAAGCGACGTGCCGCGGAACAGATTGAACAGCATGGTTTCGGCATTGTCGCTCACATGGTGTCCGGTTGCGATTTTCGTCATCCCATGCTCCGCAAGCAACTGCGCGAACCAGTCGTATCGCAGCTTTCGTGCACATTCTTCGATCGAGAGCTTCAACTGTACTGAAAGATCGGCCGTATCGAATCCTGTATGAAAACACTCGATACCCATTTCGTCGCACCGGTTGACGACAAATTGTTCGTCGCAGTCGCTCTCCCGGCCGCGGAGGCGGAAATTGCAATGAGCCACGCTGAGACGGCAGGAAACAACCGGTGCGACGGCGCGCAACAGATGCAGCAGCGCCATGGAATCAGGGCCGCCCGATACCGCAACGAGCACATGATCGCCGTCGGTGACAAGCCGATGTTCGCGAAGCTGCTGAAGAAATTGCTTTTCAAGAGGAATCACCGGCGTCGATGGATTTTCATGGTTGGCAATAGCATGACTAAAATGTATTTTTTTCCTCGTTATTACTATAAGGACATCTGTGATTATTGCCGCCAGAGGCTGGATTACAAAGCGGGACAACGCAGCAGATCGGGATCGGGTTTCGCAGACAATAACTACAGGTGCCCATAACTGCTTATCGATCGACATGCTTACTCGCTGGGGATATCCGACCATAGTGAAAACCTTTCTTGCAGCGCTGCTCGTTTCACTGCCGACAGGCCTTTTTGCGACTTCCTTTCTGCCCGGAGCGCTGCTGTTCTCATTTCTGCTGCTCTTGTTCAGCTGTTATTTTTTCCGCGATCCCGAGCGACATCCGCCTCCGGAGTCCGGAACAATAATCGCACCGGCAGACGGCAGGGTTCTGCTTGTACAACCGGCTGAGAACGATTTCACCGGCCCGTCATCAACGCTCGTAAGCATATTCATGTCGCCCTTCGATGTGCATGTCAACAGGATACCGCTTGACGGCACAATCACGCACCTGCATTATCATCCGGGAACGTTCATGATGGCATTCGACCATCGCAGTCTCGAGAGCAATGAAAAAATGGAGATCGGCATAACCAGCGGGAAAACCAAACTGCTTTTCAGTCAGGTTTCGGGCTTCCTTGCCAGAAGGATCGTCTGCGAACTTCGTGAAGGTGACACGGTCAGACAGGGGCATCGATTCGGCATGATCAGGTTCGGTTCGCGTGTAGATATGGTGCTTCCTGCACATGCGACGGTAACCGTCCGGTCGGGAGAGCGGACAAGGGCCGGAGAGACCGTTATAGCCCGGTACTGATGAACAGGGCCCATAGAGCATCCCTGCTGTTTATGTCCGTCTGAAGAACGGCGCCGCGACCAGCAGCGTTTAGAGCCGAAAATGTTTGGTTTAGGCTATCGTATTGATTATATAAGTAGCAAGGAATATACTTTCAACACCACAATCTCACGGGAGAAGTCACCATGTTCGGATTAGGCGGTCAGGAACTCATCCTTATTCTCTTGATCATTTTGCTTCTGTTCGGAGCAAAGAAACTCCCCGAACTTGCCAAAGGACTTGGAAGAGGCATGAAAGAATTCAAAAAAGCCCAGACTGAAATCGAAGACGAATTCAACAAGGCAATCGACGATACACCGAAAAAAAGCCCGGAGAATTCCAGCAGCTCAAAATCCTGACCGCATACCTGCTTTTTGTCAGGAAAGCCCCGAACAAGGGCTTTCCTTTTGTACTCGTTCCTTCTGTTTCAGCGTTATCTTGCCTGCAGTCATACAAACCGCCGCCAAAGACATCCGGTCTATGCTCAGCAGCCTGTACATCAGAAATCTTGCCCTGATACGGGAGCTTACCGTTTCTTTCACCAGAGGACTGACCATCGTCACCGGTGAAACCGGTGCCGGCAAATCGATGCTGATCGGCGCATTGAACCTCGTGCTTGGCGACCGGGCGAGCAGCGATCTCGTCCGTTCGGGCGAAAACAAGGCGGTCATCGAAGCCGTCATCTCGGGACCTCTGCCGAAACAGCTCGATCATCTTCTTGACGAGGCCGGGATCGAACGATTTACGGAAACGCTCCTTCGCAGGGAACTCTCCGCTTCCGGACAATCCCGCTGCTTCATCAACGATACTCCCTGCACGGCCGGAGTGCTCAAACAGGCAGGGGAACTGCTCATCGACCTGCACGGCCAGCACGACCATCAGCTGCTGCTCAATGCGGCATCGCATGAGGGCATGCTTGACGCCTATGCCGGAACCGCTGCTGAAACGCTGGCCTACAGGGAAATCCTGGACAGTCTCTCGAAGCTCTGTCGTGAAAGAAACCTGCTTGCCGAACGCGCACGCGAAGCACGCGAGAAAAAGGAGATGAAAGAGTTCCAGTACAACGAGCTTCACTCCCTCGAATTGAAGATGGGAGAAGAGGAGGAACTGCAGAGGGAATGCTCCCTGCTCGAAAATGCAGAAACGCTGCACAACCTGGGTTCCGAACTGGGAGGCATCCTTTACGAAGCCGAGCATTCGGCTTATGCGTCCCTGGCAGCAGCGCGCCACATTCTTGAAAAACTCGCGGCTATCGACAGCCGTTTCGATAGCCGTCTCGAAGAGACCCGATCGGCTGAAAGCATGGTCGAAGATCTCTACCGTTTCGTGAACCGCTATACCGACTCCATCGAATTTCAGAACGACCGGCTCGATACGCTCAGAAGCCGCCAGCATCAGCTCCAGCGGGCACAAAAAAAATACGGCAGAACTATAACCGGGCTGATTGCTCTCCGCGATGAACTGGCAGCAGAGCTTCTCCTCGAAGAGACGATTGCCGAAGAATCGGCACGGATCGAATCCGCGATCGAACTGCAGCAGGAACGGCTTTCGGCTGCCGCTGCAGTACTGTCGGAAAAACGCCGAAAAGCCGCACTTAAGCTCGATCTGATCCTGCAGCGGGAGCTTACCCGACTCGGCATTGCGGGCGCAAGGTTCCGGACATCTTTTACAGCCCGGGAAGACTTGCAGGGAGACATAACTCTTGGAGAGACCCGCTTCCGGGCATTGGCGAACGGGCATGAAAAAACCGAGTTCCTCTTCTCGGCCAACGCAGGTGAAGCGCTCAAGCCGTTAGCCAAAGCGGCATCCGGAGGGGAGATTTCCCGCGTGATGCTTGCGCTGAAAAGCGCGCTGGCAGAATCTGCGTCCCTTCCGATCCTCGTATTCGACGAAATCGACACAGGCATCAGCGGCTCGACAGCCATGGCTGTCGCTTCGAGCCTGAAAAAGCTCTCGCGCCTGCACCAGATCATCGCCATTACCCATCTCCCCCAGATCGCAGCCATGGCCGATCTCCATCTCCGGGTCACAAAAGCCGCCGATGAGGGAAGAACCTCGGCCGAAGTCGCCCCTCTCGATGAAGAAGCGCACATCAGGGCCGTAGCCACCCTGATCAGCGGGGAAAATATTTCTGAATCATCGCTGAAACTCGCAACCGAACTGACCGAAAGAGCAAAATCAGTTTAGAAAAGCGGGAAGTTTGCCTTATTATGCATTCCATACACGATCACAGCTATTAACAAGGTTTTTATCAGAATGTCCACACGACTCATTTCAGGCTCCGCCGTCGCCCTCGTCACTCCTTTCAGGCAGGACAGGTCCCTGGATACCGATGCATTGAAGAGACTGGTGCGGTTTCACAGAGAAGCCGGAACCGATATCGTCATTCCCTGCGGCACGACCGGCGAATCGCCGACACTATCCGAAGAGGAACAGGTAACCATAATACGCATCGTCAGGGAAGAGGCCGGCGATAGCCTGATGGTTGCTGCCGGTGCCGGAACGAACGCCACCGAGCATGCCGTCCGGCTTGCCATGAACGCCGAGAAAGCCGGAGCTTCTGCCATCCTGTCGGTGGCACCATACTATAACAAGCCTTCCCAGGAGGGGTATTTCCAGCATTACCGGTGCATTGCCGAAGCAGTCTCAATACCGGTCATCATCTACAATGTTCCCGGCAGGACAGGAAGCAATGTCACTGCATCGACCATTCTCAGGCTCGCGCGTCATTTCGGCAACATAGCTGCCGTCAAGGAGGCTTCGGACAACATGGCCCAGATAGCCGAGTTGATCGAGGAGAGACCGGCCCACTTTTCGGTGCTGACCGGAGAGGACATGCTGATTCTGCCATTCATGGCCATGGGAGGAGATGGCGTGATTTCTGTCGCTGCAAACCAGGTGCCTGCAGCTGTCAAACAGCTTGTCGATGCTGTACGAAACGGCAATCTCGATGAAGCGCGCGCCGTCAACAGCCGCTACCGCCGGCTTTTCAGACTGAATTTCATCGAAAGCAATCCCGTACCGGTCAAGTATGCCCTTGCGGAAATGGGAATGATCGAGGAATGCTATCGCCTGCCTCTGGTACCGCTTGCCGACGAGAACAAGCGCATCCTTCGCGAAGAACTGCAGAGTCTCGGGCTGGTCTGACAAGCCCTCATCCGCCGCATCTGCAGAAACAAATCCGGATAAAAACAGAAAGGGCTGCCCGTTGAAGGCAGCCCTTTCTGTTTTTATCCGGATGTTCCTGATGCCGGGTCAATGAGGCTTCCGTTCAGAGCTCCCCGAGAAGCGCAACGAACTGATCGAGTTCCGCTCTTGTACGTTTTTCGGTGACTGACACGAGTAGACCGCTTTCGCCGACAGCCGAAAGGTCATAACCGGCGAAAATCCCCTTGTCGAGCATTGCACCGACCACTTCCGAAGCGGGAAGCGGCGTCTCTACAACGAATTCGCGGAAGAAAGGCGCTGTGAACTTCAGCGCATAACCCGGAAGAGCTGCAATCCTGTCGGCAAGATAATGCGCCTTTACGGTACACTGGCCGGCAACTTCGCGAATTCCCTGTTTGCCGAGCAGAGAGAGATATACTGCGGCCTGAAGTGCGCAGAGTGCCTGGTTGGTGCATATATTCGAAGTGGCTTTTTCACGCCGTATATGCTGTTCGCGAGTCTGCAGCGTCAGGATGAACCCGTCGTTGCCGTCACGATCACTGGTCATGCCGACAAGTCGGCCGGGAATCTTGCGGACATGTGCCTGACGAACAGTGAAGATGCCAAGATAGGGACCTCCGAAATTCTGGCGGCTGCCGAGCGGCTGCCCTTCACCGACAGCGATATCGGCGCCGTAGTTACCCGGAGCTTCGAGCATACCGAGAGTAACCGGATCGGCAGAGACGATGAAAAGTGCCCCGCACTCGCGTGCAGCAGCACCTGCATTTTCGACATCTTCGAGACATCCATAGAAATTAGGCTGCTGGACAACGACGGCAGCCGTGCGTTCGCCGACGAGCGAACGGAGTCCATCGACGCTTCCCGTGCCGTTATCGAGTGAGTTCTGTACTATAGCTCCGTGGCCCGATGCCTCGAGGTAGGTTTTCAGAACGCTCTCCGTACAGGGATTCAGCCTGCCTGCAATCACAACCTGTTCCCGTCCGGTAATGTTCATGGCCATCAGCACGGCTTCGGCAAGAGCGGTGGCACCGTCGTACATCGAAGCGTTCGCAACATCCATGCCGTAAAGACGGCACATCATACTCTGATATTCATAAATCGCCTGCAGTGTACCCTGAGAAACTTCTGCCTGATAAGGAGTATAGGCGGTGTAGAATTCGCTGCGCGAAACAATGCTTTTTATGGCGGAAGGAATGAAATGGTCATAAGCTCCTCCGCCGAGAAAACTCACATACCCTGCGGTGCTGCGGTTGGCAGAAGCGAGCCCTTCGAGCAATTTCATGACCTCCGGCTCGCTGAGAGCAGGAAAGAGATCGAGCGCTTTCTTCAGGCGGATCTCCTCCGGAATATCGGTAATCAGGTCATCAAACGATGCCGCACCGATACTCCGGAGCATCTCCTCACGTTCGCTGTCGGTATTGACGATAAATGGCATGGATTCAGATAGCTGCGATAAGGTTGAAATGTTTTACTCTCCGGTCAGCTCGCGGTATGCCGCGGCATCGAGAAGATCCGCGACGGCTGAAGGATCGTCAACCTTCATCTTCACCAGCCATCCTTCCCCGTAGGGATCCTGGTTGACGATTTCGGCGGCATCAAGTGCGCCGTTTGCCTCGATGATCTCGCCGGCAACGGGAGCAAACAGATCGGCGACGGTTTTTACCGCTTCGACCGTTCCGAATATCTCATGGGGTTTCAGTTTGGTTCCGGCAGGTTTCACCTCGACAAAAACGATATCGCCGAGTTCCGACTGGGCAAAGCCGGTAATGCCGACCAGTGCCGAACTGCCATCTTCGAGCAGTTTGATCCATTCGTGGTCTTTGGTGTAGCGAAGATCTTCAGGAATGCTCATGGGAATAATTGCTTGTTAGGTATTTGTCTTGCATCGTTGAAATGAACAGTGAGCATAAAGGTAATATTTTTTTCAGAGAGCTGAAACATACCGACCGCTTTAGGGCGGCAGAACATCCGCCCCGTTCAGGACAACCTCTGACGCATCGCTTCGTAAAGAAGAATGCCCGCAGTGACGCTGACGTTGAGGGATTCCACACATCCGGCAACGGGTATGCGTACAGTACTGTCGCAGTGCTTCATTGCCTCCGGCGAAAGACCGCTGCCTTCGGCGCCCAGCACAAGCACGGTCGGACCTTTAAGATCGGTCTCGGTATAGTTCAGCTCGGCATCCATATCTGCGGCATAAACACGAAAATGCCTCTCCCGCAGATATTCCAGCGTTCGCACGAGGCTTTTCACCTTGCAGAGTCTCATATGTGAAAGTGCTCCTGCTGATGCTTTATGCACCGCCGCATTGACCGGCGCGCCGCGCCCCTCGATCAGCACGACCGCATCCGCCGCGGCAGCTTCCGCGGTGCGGATGATGGCCCCGACATTGTGCGGATCCTCGAGCCCCTGCAGCACCACGAGCAGCGGAAAGGTATTGCGCGGAGCGGAAAGAATATCGTCGAGCGAATAGAACGAGACGGTACTGATGAGAGCGCAGACTCCCTGATGCTTCGTTGTACCGGCGATCTGGTTGAGTTTGTCGAGGCGGGCCTTGCCGGTAACCAGCTTCAGCCGGCGTGCGGTGATCACGATCTCCTTGAGCTTTGGATGGGCGGTATTGAACTGAAAATAGATTTTCTCGACGCTTTCAGGCTTTTTCTGAATAAGCTCGAGCACCGCATTGCGGCCGTAAACGACATGTTCCGATTGTTCTGTCTGCATTTGTTATTCTGATTCCAGCGGGTTACCATGCACGAAACCTGCGTATGCAGGCTGCCGGACTCCGCTCTGTCCTGAAAAAAGTCTCTGCCGGTTCGATCCCGGAATGTAATTAAATTACCTTACATTAATTTTTTTTGTATCTTTACTGTTTATTTCATTTAGCACTTTCTGCCTCGGATATTACTTTTTCGGATGTCGCTTTTTCACATCCGCTGAAGTTATTATTCCGTGATATGTGCGTTTCAATCAGTCGCTGTTTTTCATTTATCAAATAAAACCAGTAATAACTGCAAATATGAGCCGGATATTCAAGACAATGGAGGGAAATGAAGCTTTGGCTTATATTTCCTACCGCACCAGTGAAGTCATATCAATTTACCCGATCACGCCGGCCTCTCCCATGGGAGAATACTCCGATGCATGGGCAGCCGAGGGACAAACAAATATCTGGGGCACTATTCCCAAGGTAGACGAAATGCAGAGCGAAGCCGGTGCGGCGGCAGCCGTTCACGGAGCATTGCAGACCGGAGCGCTCACCACGACATTTACGGCGGCACAGGGGCTTCTGCTGATGATTCCGAACATGTACAAGATCGCAGGCGAACTGTCGCCATGCGTGATTCATGTATCGGCCCGATCTCTTGCCGCACAGGCTCTCTCCATTTTCGGCGACCATGGCGATGTGATGTCGGTGCGCGGCACAGGCTTCGCCCTGCTTGCGTCGAGCTCCGTTCAGGAAGTCATGGACATGGCGCTGATCACGGCCGCAGCGACTCTTGAATCGAGAGTGCCGATCCTGCACTTCTTCGACGGTTTCAGAACATCGCACGAAATATCGAAAATCGAGGTTATCCCGGACGAGGTCATCAGGGCCATGATGAGCGACGAACTGGTCATAGCTCACCGGAACCGCCGGATGAGCCCGGATGCGCCGATCATCCGCGGAACCTCGCAGAATCCGGACATCTACTTCCAGGGGCGCGAAACCGTCAACAAATACTATCTCGCGTTTCCCGGCATTGTCGAAAAGCTTATGGGGCAATTCGGAGAACTGACAGGACGCCACTACAAGCCCTATCAGTACTACGGAGCGCCTGACGCCGAACGGGTCGTCATTCTTATGGGATCCGGAGTGGAAACCGTAAGGGAAACGGTCGAGTACCTCAACCGCAGCGGCGAGAAAGTCGGCGTCATCAATGCCCGCCTCTTCCGTCCTTTCGATATAGCTATGTTTGTCAACTCGCTGCCAGCTTCGGTTAAATCCGTTTCAGTTCTCGACCGCGTCAAGGAACCGGGAAGCGCCGGCGAACCGCTCTACCTCGACGTCATAAACGCCCTGCACGAAGGGCTTCAGAAAGGCCTGATCAAAGCGATGCCTGCAATTACTGGCGGCCGTTACGGGCTTTCGTCGAAAGAGTTCACACCCGCGATGGTCAAAGGCATCTTCGACAACATGGCATCGGAATCTCCGAAAAATCATTTCACGGTCGGAATCAACGAGGACGTCACCGGTTCGAGCCTCAATTACGACCGTTCGTTCTCAATCGAGCCCGACAGCGTCTTCCGTGCTATTTTCTATGGCCTCGGCTCGGACGGAACGGTCGGCGCCAACAAGAACTCCATCAAGATCATCGGCGAAAACACGCCGAATTATGCGCAGGGATATTTCGTCTACGACTCCAAGAAAGCGGGTTCAATCACCACATCGCATCTGCGTTTCGGACCGGAGCAGATCCACTCCACCTATCTTGTCAGCGATGCCCACTTCATCGGCTGCCATCACTGGATATTCCTTGAGATGATCGATCTGGTCAGAAATCTCAAACAGGGCGGAACCCTGTTGCTGAATTCGCACTATTCTGCTGAAGAACTCTGGGAAAAACTGCCGAGAATCGTTCAGGAACACCTGATCGGCAAACAGGCGAAGCTTTACACTATCGACGCGTACAAGGTGGCCCAGGCCAGCGGCATGGGTCAGCGCATCAACACCATCATGCAGGCGTGTTTCTTTGCCATTTCAGGCGTCCTGCCCGGCGATGAAGCGGTCGAAAAAATCAAGGACGCCATTCGCGAAACCTATGGAAAAAAAGGCGACGATGTGGTCAACCAGAATATCAAGGCCGTAGAGGACACGCTCGCCAACCTGCATCAGGTAACGATCGGATCCGTTGCCAAAAGCAAGAAGGAACTTCGTCCGCCGATTGTCGGCGAGGCTCCGGAATTCGTCTGCAACGTCCTTGCAAGAATCATTGCCGGCGAAGGCGACGACATTCCCGTAAGCGAACTGCCGGCCGACGGCACCTATCCGGTGGGCACCGCGAAATTCGAAAAACGCAACCTCGCCGAAATGATACCGGCATGGGAGCCCGATCTCTGCATCCAGTGCGGCAAATGCTCCATGGTATGCCCCCATGCGGCGATCCGCGCAAAAGTCTATGCGCCCGAATACCTCGGCAACGCTCCGCGCACTTTCAAGTGCATCGATGCCAAAGGCGCGAACTGGTCGGGAATGAAATTCACCATCCAGGTCGCTCCGGAAGACTGCACCGGCTGCGAAATCTGTGCGCATGTCTGCCCCGCACGCGATAAAGGCAATCCGGATCGGAAAGCGCTGAACATGCACATGCAGGCACCGCTGCGCGAAACCGAAAGAGACAACTGGAACTACTTCCTCCATATTCCCGAGTTCGACCGGAACAAAATCAATGTCCGGCTGATCAAGGAGCAGCAGCTGCAGCAGCCGCTCTTCGAATTCTCCGGAGCATGCTCGGGATGCGGCGAAACTCCGTACGTAAAAATGATGACCCAGCTCTTCGGCGACCGCCTCGTCATCGGCAATGCTACCGGATGCTCGTCCATCTACGGCGGCAACCTGCCGACAACGCCCTACACCACCAATGCTGACGGTCGCGGGCCGACATGGTCGAACTCGCTCTTCGAAGATACCGCAGAGTTCGCTCTCGGTTTCAGGATTTCAATCGACAAGCAGCGCGAATATGCGCGCGAACTGGTACTGAAGCTTGCCTCGGAAACCGGTGAAACGCTCGCACAGGAGATACTCGATGCGAAAGAGGCCTCCGAGCCTGAAATATTCGAACAGCGCCAGCGCGTATCCATACTCAAAGAGAAACTCCGCAATATCGATTCCGCGGATGCGAAAAACCTGCTTTCGGTAGCCGACATGCTTGTCAGGAAAAGCGTCTGGGGCGTCGGTGGCGATGGCTGGGCTTACGACATCGGATACGGCGGCGTCGACCACGTGACGGCCGGAGACAAGAACGTCAATCTGCTGGTGCTCGATACGGAGGTCTACTCCAATACCGGCGGACAGGCATCGAAAGCAACACCGAAAGCTGCAGTGGCAAAGTTTGCCGCGGGAGGCCGGACTATGACCAAAAAGGATCTCGGTCTTATCTCCATGAGCTACGGCAACGCCTACGTGGCCAGCGTAGCGTTCGGTGCGCGCGACGAACAGACGCTGAAAGCGTTTCTCGAAGCCGAAGCCTATGACGGCCCATCGATCATCATCGCATACTCGCACTGCATCGCTCACGGCATCAACATGGCTACCGGACTTGACAACCAGAAGGCGGCAGTGGATTCAGGCCACTGGATTCTCTACCGCTACAATCCGGATCGACTGAAAGAGGGTAAAAATCCGCTCGTTCTCGACTCGAAAAAGCCGAAAATCCCGGTAGCGCAGTTCCTGAACATGGAAAACAGGTTCAGGATGCTCAAGAAAAGCCATCCCGAGATCGCCGAGCAGTATTATGCCGCGATCCAGAAGGAAGTGGACGCACGCTGGGCGCACTACGAATATCTGGCGGCCAGATCGTTCGATGAGCTGAAAGCATGAAATAAGGGTACTTAAAGCCCTGTGATTCCGAAAGGAAAAGGGAACGGCAATGACAACAGGGCCGTTCCCTTTTTTTTATGTTCTTCTTATCCTGCGGGCTTTATCATCTCTCTCAGCTTTCCGGCTTTATCCTGCATGCCGAGTTTTTCATAAACATCGATGAGATGCCCGATGATCTCGACTTCATGAGGAGCCAGCGATGCCGCTTTTTCGAGGTGTACAAGCGCTTCCTGCCAGGCACCGAGCCTGAACAGCACCCATCCGAGCGTATCGAGATAAACCGGATTGTCGGGTTCTTCGGCAACGGCTTTCGTTGCAAGCGTTTTTGCGGTTTCAAGGTCACGACCTTCGATAGCGAGCATATAGGCCAGGTTGTTCATTGCAAGCGTGTTGCCTGGCTCGAGAAAAAGGATCCGACGGTACATGTCGATGCTCTTTTCAGTCTGGCCAAGCTTGTCGTAAGACATGGCAAGCGTCGATGCTGCCTGGAGATAAAGCCATCGCTCCTTTTCGGGTTGCTTTAGTCGCAGGGCTTTTTCAAGATGTGTTACGGCGATTTCCGTCCTGCCGGTCTGAAACGCCGCAAATCCTTCGAGCACCAGCAGCCGCATCTGGCTTGCCGATGCGTTGCTTTTAGCCGAAACGACGGCACGCATGGCTTCGGCGTAATTATTCTCTGCAAGCAGGGCAGAAACCAGTTCCTCCCACGCCTCGATACTCGATGGATCCTTTCGAAGCACCGCCCTGAATTCCTTTTTCGCATCCGCCGACTTTTTCTCACGCAGAAGCAAACGTCCCCTCATCAGCATTGTCGAAGGTTCACCGGGATGCCTCCGTTCTATTTCCGCAATCATGATGCGCAAAGGGTTCTGATAGGTGCTGTCCTTCGATGAACGGACATAAAACAGCTCGGCAAGACTCATCTTCTGCTCGAACTTCATACCTATGGTATCATAAAACGCTGTAAGATCGCCCAGAAAGGTCTCCTTCGCACCCGACTGTACGGAAATCTCGAGCAGTGCCAGCCATGCCGGAACGAACCGGGGATTCGCGGCAATAATCTCGCGGTAGGTTTTAACGGCCCGCTCTGTCTGACCCGTCTGCATATAAAGCTCTCCGAGAGTGAGTTTCAGACGCTCTTTTTCCTCTCCTTCCTCAATCAGGGCGGAAAGGGTTTCAATAGCGTCGTGATAGTGTCTGAGCTTGATTTCGAGCAGCAGCACCTGGGCCCGGGTCTGTTCGTCGGCGGGATCGAGTGAAAGCATCCGCTGGAATATCTCCAGCGCCTTTTCGGCATCGCCCGAAGCGATATATTCAAGAGCAAGCAGCGTAAGAAATTCCGTGTTTGCGGGTTGAAGCGCAACAAGTCTGCTGAAGGCCGAAACGGCTCCGGAATAATCTTTTATATGATGCGCGATTGCTGCCTGCATCCTCAGATAGTGCCGGTTATCGGGCTGGTTCATCACGGCCTGGTCGGCGTGATGCCTTGCGGAATCGACGACGCCAAGATCGAAAAAAGCCCTGGCTGCAGCATGATGAACCGCAGCCCGTGATGATGGGTCGGATGGGCGAATGGTGCGATAACCCTCAATCGCCCCCCAGTAATCGCCTTTTTCGGCAGAAAGAAGCGCTTTGACGAAACGGTTCCTGGCCTGTTCGGAAAGCGAATCGCGCGGCATGGCTGCCGGAGCGGTATCCTTATCGGATAACGGAAGTGAACTGCAGGATATAAGAAAACATCCCGAAAGGCACAGCAGGAACGTCGCAAGCAGACCGACGAGGCCACCTGCGTTTATTTTACTTCGTTCCGTTAAAGCAGCTGGTTTCCTGTCAGGATGGATTTTCGAAAAGCGGGCCTTCGCCGGAACTTCCTTCGCCTCGCGAGAACCTGAGATGCGCGCGGCGCGTGGCGACGCGTCCCCGCGGAGTTCGGGCAATATATCCCGCCTGGATAAGATAGGGTTCATAAACCTCCTCGATAGTGTCCTGCTCCTCCCCGACCGATACAGCCAGCGATGCTGCTCCCACGGGGCCGCCGTTGAACTTGTTGACAAGGGTATCCATGATCCTCTTGTCCATATCGTCTAGACCTTCTTCGTCGATTTCGAGACGTTCGAGCGTCGTCATTGCAAGGCTGCGGGTAATAAGCGGAGCATCTGCGACCTGGGCGAAATCGCGCGCGCGTCTGAGGAGACGGTTCGCAATCCTTGGAGTGCCGCGCGAACGTCCGGCAATTTCAGCCGAGGCCTCTTTTTCGATTCCAATACCAAGTATGCCGGAAGCTCTTACGATGATCCGCTCAAGCAGTTCGGGCGAGTAATAGTCGAAACGGCTGTTGATACCGAAACGGGCCCTTAAGGGAGAGGTCAGAAGGCCCGATCGGGTTGTCGCTCCGACAAGAGTGAACGGTTCTATGCGCAACTGTACCGCTCTGGCAGAAGGACCGCTGTCAAGCATGATATCGATACGGAAATCCTCCATAGCCGAGTAGAGATATTCTTCGACGGCTGCGGGCA
Organism: Chlorobium sp.; assembly: GCF_036528655.1. Lineage (GTDB taxonomy): Bacteria > Bacteroidota > Chlorobiia > Chlorobiales > Chlorobiaceae > Chlorobium. The sequence goes on along the minus strand of NZ_JAIGND010000030.1, from coordinate 32,977 downwards.
TGCGATGAATCTCGTCGATAAAAAGCACATCGCCTCTCTGCAATCCTGTCAGAAGCCCGGCAAGGTTCCCGGCCTTGTCGAGCAGGGGGCCTGATGTAGCCTTGATACTGCCGCCCATTTCGGCGGCAATGATATGGGCAAGTGTGGTTTTACCAAGCCCGGGAGGGCCTGAGAGCAGGACATGATCAAGCGATTCGCCTCTTTTTTTCGCTGCGGATATGAATACTTTCAGGTTTTCTGTCAGACGCTGCTGACCGGCGAAATCATCCATTCTCAGCGGGCGGATCTGTTCCTCGAATCTGGTCTCGACCGCATCTGCCGGAGTGTTCAGGAGTTCGATTCTCACAGCAGGCCTGCCTTACTCATTTTCATTGTCGTGCCGTTCACAGCCGTATCCTCGGATCGGCAACCGCATAAAGCACATCGGCAACCAGGTTCCCGAGTACGATCAGCGTACCGGAAATGAAGGTATTGGCGATGATGAGCGGATAGTCCCTTGCAAAAATCGCCTCTACCGTCACCCGGCCCATTCCGGGAAAGGCGAAGATCACCTCGATGAAAAGCGCTCCGCTGAAAATGAAGGGAAGAGAACTGCCCATGAGCGTGATCACCGGCAGAAGCGCGTTACGAAGAGCATGACGGAAAATAACCACCTTCTCCGGCAAACCCTTTGCCCTTGCAGTACGGATATAGTCCTGACGGACCACTTCGAGCATGCTCCCCCTGACATAGCGGGCTATGCCGGCTGCGCCGTTTATGCTCAGCACCGTGACAGGCAGCGCGAGATGCCATATCCGATCGATGAAAAATCCCGGAAGGCCGAAACTTTCAGCGCCGATTTCGTTGAGACCCGATGCAGGAAACCATTGCAGCTTGAGAGCGAAAACGATGATCATCATGAGCGCGAACCAGAACTCCGGCATCGAGTAAAAAAACAGGGCCGTAACCGTCAGAAAACGGTCAGTGAAGGTGTTCTGGCGCACGGCGGAAATGATGCCGATGATAATGCCGAAAGTGAAATTCGCAACGAGCGTCAGTGCGGCGATAGTCACTGTTATAGGCAATGCCGTCGCAATCACCTCGAATACCGGCTGCTGGGCTCTGCTGAAACTCCGTCCGAAATCTCCCTGAAGAACGTTGCCAAGCCATTTGACATACTGCACAGGCAGCGGATCGTTCAGCCCGTACTGCTCCCTGATCTGCTCGGCGACATTGGGACTTATGCCCGGCTGAATGAAAAATGCCGCCGGATCGCCAGGCGCCAGCCGGATAATGAAAAAAGTCAGGGTAAGCACACCGAAAATCAGCGGCACCGAAAGCAGGAGTCTTTTTAAAATATAAATCAGCATACGGATCTCTTATGGCGCAATGGTTGACGATGGCCTGAGCGTCCAGTCATCGATATTGTAGAACGTACCGGAAATATTGATCTCTTCGCCCTCGATGCGGCTGCTGAAACCCTGAGTCTCCCTGATCCAGTAAAGGAAGGTCACCGGCTGATCGCGATGGATGATCTCCTGGTATTCGAGCCAGTATGGCTTCGCATCCGTCTGTACAAGTTTCTCCTTGGCCAGTTCGCACAGTTCGTCGATTCTCGGATTCCGGTATCCGGTAAAATTGAAGGTACTCTTTTTCAGATCCGAACCCCAAACGTCGAGCGGATCGATCTCCAGTCCGATGGACCATCCGGCCATCCATGCCTCAAGCCTGCGGTTCTGCAGGTTTTCGAAGAAGACGTTCGACTCCTGCACATCGAGCCGGCAGTCGATGCCGATTGCCTTGAGGTTCTGCTGGATGATGACGCTTGCATAGTTTCTGCGGGCATTGCCGGCATTGGTGTAGAGCACGAAACTGAACTTCCGGCCATCTTTCTGCAGAATACCGTCGGGACCGGGAAGCCAGCCCTCTTTTCTGAGAATTGCCGCCGCTGCAGCCTGATCGAAGACATGAGGCACTATCGCGCGATTGTATGCCCATTTCAGGGAGGGCGAAATATCGGTATTGCATATGGTGCCGTACTGTTTCAGATACCCGTCGATAATCGCTTCCCGATCGATGGCCTTGGTAAGCGCTCTGCGTACCGCTGCGGAACCGAAAAGCGGATGCGGCAGGATTTTGCCGCTTTTGTGATATTCAGCCTGATCGATATTCGACCAGCCGACATAATCGTAAACCCGCAACCCCACGCTTTTAATCTCGATCCCGGGATTTGCCTTCTGAAGAGAGGAAAAATCTTCGGGTTTGATATTTTCGACAATGTCCACCGCATTGGTCTGCAGCTGGGCAAGGCGTACGGTATAATCCGGAACGATGCGCCAGTTGATGAACGCAATGTTACCCGGTTTCGGCAGATTCGATTTACGGTTTGAAGCCAGAACCAGCGACTGCTGCTGCGCCCATTCGTGCAGCCTGTATGGTCCGGCGCCGACCGGATTCTGATTGAGCGTCGAGCTTCTGAAATCCTCCGGCTTCACATCCTTCCACAGGTGAGCGGGAAGCGGCGTCAGCGAAGTATGGAACAGTGCGAGATGTTCCGGAACCGGTTTGTAAAACCTGAAAACGAGCGTGGTATCGTCCGGGGTTTCGATAGCCCGATCAAAATCAACCGTACCCTTGTCGGCTCCGACCAGTTCGGCAAGGTATTGCTGGCGGGGACTTGCTATGAGCGGATTGCCGTATAGCCGGTAGGTGAATTTGAAATCTCCGGAAACAACCGGTTTGCCGTCGTCCCAGAATGCATCGCTGCGCAGAATATAGGTAATGGATTTATGGTCTTCCGCCATAGTCCAGGTTTTCGCAAGCGCCGCTTCCGGTTTTCTGCCCCCTGTCGAAGGTCGGAATTTTTTTTCAAGAGCCATGAAGTTCAGAAGCCCGCTGGTAGTATCGAACTCGCTCTGCAAGAGGCCGGGATAGATCAGGCCGGATATGTTGCTTGATGTGACGCTCGATCCGATAACGGGATTCAGGTAATCGGCATCGCCGAGCATGGTAATGACGAGCGTCGAATCTTTCGCGCCGCCGCTGCCTGCCGAACCCGACGGTCCGCGGCCGCAGCCGCTCATGAGCAGCATGGCGACCAGAAAAATGCATACCGGGATGATTCCGTTCCGGTCAGTTTTCATAATCCGGCTCCTTTCCTTTATCGATATTGATCCGTATCCTCTCGGTAAGCGCTTCAGCCGCCACGTAGTTCGAGTAGTGTTTCAGAAGGAAGTTCAGTGCTACAACCTCTATGATGACGGCAATGTTCTTGCCGGGGAAAATCGGGAGCTGGACAAGCGGTACATCGACACCGAGAATTTTTATTGACTTCATATCGAGCCCGAGCCGCTCATAGTCGGTTTCGCGGTTCCATTCGAGGAGTTCGACGACAACCTGCACATCCTTGATATCGCGGATTGCCCTGATGCCGAAATTAGCTTTCACGTCGACAACCCCAAGACCGCGTATCTCCATGAAATGGTCGATGATATCGTTGCGACGGGCATTCAGCTCATGCGACTCCCCTTTTCGCCTGATGACGACGACGTCGTCGGCAACGAGGCCGTGACCGCGCTCGACAAGATCCAGCGCAATTTCCGATTTCCCCAGACCGCTCTTGCCGGTCAGCAGCACTCCGACGCCGCAGACATCGACCATGGAACCGTGATACTGCTGGTGCATGGAAAACTGCTCTTCAAGAAAATCGGTTATCAGGTACATGGCAACCGTCGATGAATGACGGGTTGCGTAGACGGGAACGCCGGCCGCAGTAGCCATGTCGAGCAGATCGGGATGCAGCTTGTTTGTACTCGTGAGAATGATACAGGGTATCTTGAAATGCACCAGATGTTCGAACGCCTGCCTTCGCCCCGGTTCATCGAGATGGTTGAGATAACGGGTCTCGGTATTGCCGAGAATCTGAACCCGTTTGTATGTGAACAGGTTGGTAAATCCGGCAAGAGCAAGCCCCGGACGATGGAGTTCCCGCTCCGAAATTCTTCGTTTCTGCTCGTCAACGCTGTTCAGCCTGCGCAGCTTGATATCGTGGTCGCGCCCGATGTTCTCAAAAAAATATGCGACCGTTATCGATCGCTTTCTAATGCCCTTCTGGTCGAGATTCATGGCACAGGAGTAAATAGTGATATGGAAGGTTCCGTGCCTGCAGGTCGCATCCGGCAGGCACGGAACGTCCGGTTACGGAGCCATTTTTTCCTTGTATTTCTGCAGCTGCCGTTCAAGCGATTCGACGCAGCTGTCTATAGCCGGTTCATAGGCCGGCGCCGCATCTTTTGCCACCAGTACCTGCTGAGGGACATGCAGGGTAATTTCAGCTATTTTGTTCTTCTCGAAATCGTTCTTCTGATGGTCGAGAATAATATGACATGAGAGAATACCTGGATACACTCTGGCAAGAGCCTGCACAGCATCGCGGGCATAATCCTCTATACTGCTGTGATTACTGGAATGACGCAGGGTGACCTGAACGTTCATGGTTTCTGTATCGACAGACTTGGTCATGGAAACCTCCATTGATAGTATGTGAACGGATTGAAAGAACAGTCCCTTCCGGTCTTGCCGGAGGACGAAAATACTCAGGCTTTCGGGTGGGCTTTCAGATAAACATCCCTGAGCCTGTTAAAGGTTACATGGGTATAGATTTCTGTTGTCGAGAGACTGCTGTGGCCGAGCATTTCGCTCACGCTTATCAGGTCGGCCCCGCTATTGAGCATATGGGTAGCGAAACTATGTCGAAGAATATGAGGATTTCTCTCTTTCCGCTCCGTCACAGGAGTCAGATATTTTCTGGTAACCCTTTGTACAAGCATGGGATACAACTTTTTGCCTTTTCTCGTTACAAATACATGCGTCAAGGCGTCCGCATCGCTCTTCATAAATATTCTAAAGAAGTTTCGCCGGACTTCAAAATAATTTTTCAGCGCATCCGCCGCACAGGAACCCAACGGAACAATGCGTTGCTTGCCGCCTTTCCCGTTCACCTTCAGCGAACCTGTTTCGAGGCTCACGTGATGCATCTCAAGTGCTATCAGCTCGGATATTCTCAGACCGCTTCCATAGAGCACTTCAAGCATGCCGAGGTCGCGCGCGACTTCAAAACGTTCATCGAGCCCGCCGGTCTGTTCATCTCCGGCAGCACAGACGGACGCCGGACGATCGAAAAGATCTCCGGTCTGCTTTTCGGTAAGAAAACCGGGAACAGGCCTCGGATATTTCGGCGTCGTCACATAGGAAAGCACCGAATGGCTCACAATGCCGGATTGCATCAGATAACGGTAAAAACTCTTCAACGTGGCGAGCTTTCGTGCAATGGTCTTCGGCTGCATGCCGTTTTTAAGGAGTTCCCCCATAAAAAGGCGGATATCGACAACCGTAACCTGTCCGGGAAAAAAACATGCCGGATCCTTCAAACCGAGATGCCGCATGATGAAACTGAAAAACTGATCGAGGTCGTTTCCGTATGCGGTCAGGGTGTGAGGCGACACGTTTTTTTCGCGTTTCAGATAATCGAGAAACCGGTCGATTTCGCCATAGCGCTCTATCGGGCAGGCGGCAGACAGATCATCGGACGACAGCTCTTTCATACATCAAGTGCGATAAGTTCCGTCTCGTTACGTATGTAATATAAAACTCCCGTGCGGAGCAGAAAACTGCTGACGGCAGGGCGCTCGCTGCGTTCGGCCAGGATCTCTTCATAGCATATATCCATGTCCCACCAGATGCGCAACAGGCTCCTCCAGAGTCCGGAACGCTCATCGAATTCATGAAATGCTGCCGCGACGAGAGGTCCGGACACAATGCACTCGCAATGCGCAGGAACAGAGGGCTCGCGATCCCTGATAAGCCCGTATTCGGCGCTGCCTTCAACGACCGTATCCGGAAGGATGATGTTCTGCCGTAAGGTTTCCGGACGCATCGCAGATCTCAGGGCATTGATGGCGCCGGTGTCGTTATCCGGACGCCGAAGCTCAATGCCGGTCAGAGGATCGATAATCAGATAACTGCGCTCGGGAAAACCCGCAAAAACGGAAGGGATATAAACGAGCAGCCCTTCGTCGAGCATGCCGCAGCAGACCACATCCCTTCTTGCCCATTCGACCGAACCGGTATCCGGATCGACTGCCCAGAGACCGATATGCTCAGGACTGTTCTGCTGCCATGCGTGCAGAAAAACGAACTGCTCCGAAACCGTTTCCATACCGGTAAACCAGCTCTCGCCGATAGCCTGCTGCGTAGCCTGATCAAGAAGCAGATAGTCGTCGAAAAGCACCTGTCCGGAAAGCTCGTCGATCGAGAAAAAAAGCGAACGGCGCTCTTTTCGGTTTCTCTTCTGACCCGTGATCCTGCCGTTGCCGGTAAACATGAGCTGCCAGACCGCCGAATTCTCGCCGGCGCTGTACATCCATCTGCGGCATACATCGCCCCGATTATCCATGAACCTCCCTGCTCAACCGGTAGATATTGACGGCAACAGGCTGCGCCCCCCCATCGTAGCTTGTTGCGAATGGAGTGATTGAAAAACCGTTTTCTCCTGCAAGTTCCAGAAACTGGCCGGCAAGCCGTCTCCGGGGATCGGCGATCCATGCCGAACCGCCCGGCTTGAGCAGCTTGTCGATCGCCGTTACGACCGGCAGCAGGTTTACCCGTTCGTAAAGCACATCGGCGGCAAACACCATATCGAACCGCTCCTTGCATTGAACCAATCGCCAGTCGAGGGTTGCCGTTTCAAGACAGACGCCGTTTTTCAGCGCATTATAGGCAACGAAACGAAGAGCCTCAGTTGAATAATCGGTTGCCAGCACATTGGCGCCATTGGCTGCGGCAACTACAGAAACCATACCGACGCCGGAACCTATCTCTATCGCCCGCTTTCCTGCAAGAGGAAGCTTGCCGGCAATGAAGGACGAAAGCATGATCGCTGAAGGCCATATTTCAGCCCAATACGGCATCTGCTCGTCTTTGAGAAACTCTTCGGCAGAGATCCTGTCGAGCAGAGCGTAGCTGTCGAGCACGCTGAGAAAACTGAATGAACGCGATTCGATCGTACAGGTAATCTCCCTGAGATCGTACTCGCCCGCAAGTTCGCGATAGAGTGCATCGCACCCGGTACGAAGCTGTTCCTTTTTCAGGTTCATTGACTGAAAAGATATTGACGCTGTTGTCGCTTTTGGCGAAAAAATAAAGTTCGCTCTGAATGTACTGAAAATCAGATCGTATTTCTATTTTCCCCTTAGCGGCAGCTTGCCGCAATAACCAAAAACCATCAACCAGTCCAGATGAAACGAGAGCTTCTTGAAGTATTCGACAACACCTTTCCGCAGAGAGACTACACCATCGAAATCGTCAATCCGGAATTCACGTCGGTGTGCCCGAAAACAGGGCTTCCCGATTTCGGTACCATCACCATCAGCTATATCCCCGATAAGGTCTGCATAGAACTGAAATCCCTCAAATACTATTTCCTCGATTTCAGGAACGCGGGCATCTTCTACGAAAATATCACGAACAGGATCCTTGACGACCTGGTTGCCGTATCGCTGCCCAGAGAAATGACCGTCAGGAGCGAGTGGAATGCGAGGGGCGGTATCACCGAGACCGTCACAGTCAGATACGTTGCGACAACAATCTGATCAACCGGAAAAATCCATTAAAAAAGAAACCCCGGCATGATAACCGGGGTTTTGTTCATTTATGCGTTCAGGCAGAGTCCCTGTCAGTACTTTGCATTGAACCATGGAACCATCTGCTTCACATCGGCATCGGTGATACCTGAGTTGGGTACGACTTTCATGGTCACTACGATTTTTTCGGTCTCGCCCTGCTTGATATACTTCTTCATCTTGTCCTTGACGGAATCAAGCGTATGGCATTTGTTGCACTTGTTATCGACAAGGGTCTTAGCGGCATCGAAATCGATCGAAGCTGTCTCGCCGGAAGCCGGAGCGGCGGCAGCGGCAGCGGCCTCGTCGGCAGCGGCCTTCTCAAGGCTTTCTTTCGTGGCCTTTTCGAAATCGGTATCGCCTTCAAGGAATGCGGTCAACTGGGGAACCGAACGGATGTATTTGTCGTCGACGGTCGTTGTGCGTCCGGCAGAGGGATGCAGAAAACCTGAAGGCCAGATCCACAGAATGACGAAAAGGAGCGCAACAAGACCGAGAGAACCGAGAGGAAAACTGAGAAACCACCTGTCACTGATACGGGAAGACATCTTGCCGAGAATCATGATGATCAGCGAAGCGCAGAAAATCAGCATGAACCAGCCTGTAAACGAGCTCAGCGGCGTCGTCAAGGCAGAAATGTTTTCAGCCGGCACCTTGTAGCCGGTTAAAAACGACACCCCGAAAAACAAAGCCCCCATTAAGACAGCCCCGCCGATTGCAAGTGCAATAAGCTTACCGTTTGATTTGTTGTCCATGACAGGTAATGAATTAGGTGTTAGTGGCTTGCAAATGTTTTATTGAATAAGATAAGCATTATAAGTAAAGGCGGCAAACATAAAGGGTAAAAACCTTTACTTTAAAAGTTCCTGCAGAGGGACTGCTGTTCCGTGCGACTTGATATGAACGTTAATTCCTATTCTGAAAACACATATGATCACCTCGGCAAGCTGCGTCATGGACTTCGACAAGGCGGAACGCGATTTCAATTTTCTTCTGGAGTGCTTTCTCGAAGTGCTCGGAACCCTCGAAGAAAACGAAGCGGTCGCGCATCTGCCCTGGAATAAAAGCGGTCTCCCCATAGAAGGGCTGAACAATTCCGAAAGAACCTTGCAGGCATTCTCGATTGTCTTCCAGCTGATCAATATGGCGGAGGAAAATGCAGGCGCGCAGTACCGCCGCTCGATGGAGAGCGAAAAAGGAACCGCGGTGCTTGCCGGGCTATGGGGAAAAGTTTTTACGGAACTCAGGGAAAACGGCATGACGGAACAGGAGATCCTGCAGTCGCTGCCCGACTCCTGCATCGATACCGTCCTGACGGCACATCCTACCGAGGCCAAAAGAAAAACCGTGCTCGAACACCACCGGCAGCTCTACCTGCAGCTTGTGCAACGGGAAAACGGCATGTGGACGCCTCAGGAACGGAACGATATCCGTAACAATATTATAGTAATACTCGAGCGGCTCTGGCGAACAGGAGAAATCCTCTATGAAAAACCCGAAGTATCCGCCGAAAGAAGGAATGTCATCCACTATCTCTACAACATTTTTCCCGAAGTCGTCGCCCTTCACGATAAAAGGCTCATCCAGGCCTGGAAAGAATCGGGGTTCGATCCGGGAGCCTTTGGCGGACCGGCAGACCTCCCCCAATTCCGCTTCAGCAGCTGGGTAGGAGGCGACCGCGACGGCAACCCCTTCGTCACCGCCGACGTGACTGCAGAAACGCTCCTCGAAATGCGTCGGCACGCATTGAAACTGCTCAAAGCGAAACTCTCGGAACTTGCATCGAAACTGAGCTTCTCCGAACGGCTGGTGCAACCCGCCGGGGAGCTCCTCAGTCGTATGGCAGCACTTTCGGCAGCGCTTGGACACCGGGGCGAACATGCGCTGCAAAGAAACCGGCACGAACCGTGGCGGCAGTTCCTCAACCTGATGATCGCCGCGCTTCCTCCCGAAAAAGAACCCGTATCGACGGAAGGAACCGTCTTCCATTACCGGCTCTCCCGGGAACTGCTTGCCGATCTCGACATGCTTGACAATTCGCTCAGAATCGCCGGTGCCCGCAACATCGCCGCAACGGACCTCATGCCGGTCTACCGGATCGTACAGACCTTCGGCTTCCATCTCGGAGCGCTCGACATCCGCCAGAACAGCCGCATACACGACCTTGCGCTTTCACAGCTCATGACGGCAGCCGGGCTTGACGGCGCCGGATACCCCGAGTTGAGCGAACCCGAAAAAATCCGCTTCCTCGCCGAAGAGCTCCGCTCTCCGAGGCCCTTCACCCATCCCGACATGACCGCAGGAGCTGAAGCCGAGAAGGTACTTGCCTGCTTCCGCGTCCTGCGGCGCCACTGCAGCCGGTTCGGCCCGGAAGGAGTAGGATCTCTCATCGTCAGCATGACCAGAGGAGTATCGGACCTTCTGGCCATCTACCTCTTTGCCCGGGAAACCGGTCTTATGGTGCCCTTCGAAGATGGCGACGCATGTATGCTGCCGGTCGTTCCGCTCTTCGAAACCATCGACGACCTGAAAAAAAGTCCGGAAATCATCGAAGGCTTCCTGCAGCACCCCATGACAGCGCGATCGCTCCGCTACCAGCAGAAAACAGCCGGACCAAGCGCTCCGGTCCAACAGGTGATGATCGGCTACAGCGACAGCAACAAGGACGGCGGCATCTTTTCAAGCATCTGGATGCTCTACCGGGCACAGGAACTTCTGCAGGAAGCCGGAGCACGGTTCGGCACGCAAATACGATTCTTTCATGGACGCGGAGGCAGCATCAGTCGGGGAGCCGGTCCGACGAACCGGTTTCTGCGCGCGCAGCCGCACGGATCTTTCAACGCTGGCATCCGGTTTACCGAACAGGGCGAAACCATCGCCCAGAAATATGCCAACAGAATCAGCGCCATATACAATCTCGAACAGTTCGCCGCAGGAGTTACCGCAGAGCGATTGCGACACAACTCGACATCAGAACCCTGCATCGACATCAAGCCTGTAATGGACGCTCTTTCCACGCAGGCAAACATCGCCTACCGCAGGCTGACCGGCACCGGGGGATTTCCCCTTTTCTTCAGGCAAGCCACTCCGGTGGACATCATCGAACAGATGCGCATCGGGTCGAGACCATCGAGACGAAGCGGCGAACGCAGCATAGAAGACCTTAGGGCGATTCCCTGGGTATTCAGCTGGAACCAGGCCCGCTTCGCCCTCTCGGGCTGGTACGGCGTCGGATCGGCGCTCGAACATCTCGAAGAGCACTTCCCTGACGTCGCGGATAAAATCCGGAGCAGGGAACTGCTCTGCCCCACCCTTTATTACATCGTCAGCAACGCCGACGCAAGCATCGCAAGCGTCGATCCCGTCATCATGCGGCTCTATGCGGCTCTGGTTGCCGACGACGCGTTGCGGACGAGCATTATGGAGACGATAGAAACAGAACTCGCAAAAACGAGGCGGTACATCGACCTGATCTACGGGGAGCAGCTCGAAGAACAGCGGTTCAACGTTATGCGTTTTATCGGCAAACGCCAGGAAGCGCTGCGGCTGCTTCACCGGAGGCAGGTGCTGCTGCTCTCCGAATGGAGGAAACTCGGTACCGGAGGGCATGAGATGGAAGCGGAAAGGATGCTGCCGGAGCTCTTTCTCAGCGTCAACGCCATAGCCGGCGGGCTGCGAAGCACCGGCTGAAATGATTTTCCGGAAGCGAAACGGCAGAGAAAAATAAGCCGCCAACGTAACTTTCAAGCTATTTTTACGTACCATTCTCTTATGGGCACCTCGAAAAAGTGTCGTGAGCACCCGGAGTGCAACGCTGACGGAGCGGAGAAACCGGAGTGTACACGCAGTACATGAGGATTTCGAGCACCGACCAACGCGGCAATCCGGGTGCGGAATAACTTTTTCGAGCTGCCCTTATAAGCAGTTGCAACAGAGAAAACCGCCTGCCCATGCTCTCAAAACTCTCAGCCGCATCCATCGTCGGCATCGATGCCGTCAGGATCGACGTCGAAACCAACGTATCGGGAGGCATCCCCTCCTTCACCGTCGTCGGACTCCCGGATAACGCCATCCGGGAGAGCCGGGAACGGATTCTCACGGCAATCCGAAACTCCGGCTTCGACCTGCCGCCCAAAAAAGTGACCGTCAACCTCGCCCCTGCCGACATCCGCAAGGAGGGTACGGCATTCGACCTGCCGGTAGCCATCGGCCTGCTCGGTTCGCTCGAACTCGTCAAACGGAAATTCGATGACACGCTCATCATGGGGGAACTTGCCCTCGACGGATCGATCCGCAGGGTGAACGGAGCGCTGCCCGTCGCCATCATGGCCGCTAAAGAGAACATCAGGCGCATCATCCTTCCGCTTGCCAACGCGCCGGAAGCCGCCGTGGCGGTTTCGGCATCGAAAGCCGATATCGACATCTACGGCGTCGAAACCCTGAACGAAACCGCAGCACTGCTCAACGGCAATGAGAGCCGTCCGCCGATAGAGGTCAACGTCGCCGACCTTTTTGCCGCCGAACCGGAATACCCGGTGGATTTTGCCGACATCAAGGGACAGCAGGCGGCAAAGAAAGCGCTCGAAATCGCCGCGGCCGGCGCCCATAATCTGCTGATGATCGGACCTCCGGGCAGCGGAAAAACCATGCTCGCCAAGGCGCTGCCGGGCATTCTGCCGCCGCTCGGATTCGAGGAATCGCTCGAAACCACGAAAATCTACTCGGTTGCGAACCTGCTTGACAAAGACCGTCCGCTCATGGTGACCAGACCGTTCCGCAACCCGCACCATACCACCAGCAACGTCGCGCTTATCGGCGGCGGCACCACGGCGAAGCCCGGCGAGGTCAGTCTTGCCCATAACGGCATTCTTTTTCTCGACGAACTGCCCGAATTCAGCCGCAGCGCGCTTGAAGTGCTGCGCCAGCCGCTCGAAGACCGGGAGGTCACGGTATCGAGAATTTCGGTAACCACCCGCTACCCTGCTGGCTTCATGCTCGTAGCGGCCATGAACCCGAGTCCGGCCGGGGCGCTCAAGGATCGCGACGGAAACCTGACCGCCGCGCCGCAGCAGATCCAGCGCTACCTCTCCAAAATTTCAGGCCCCCTGCTCGACCGCATCGACATCCATATCGACGTGCCGAAGGTAGAAAACACCGAACTCTTTTCGGGCTCGATTGCCGAAAGCTCGCGGGAGATCCGGAAGCGGGTGATACGGGCGCGCGAGATACAGAACCGCAGGTTCACCGAAGCCGCCTGCGCCGGCATCTACACCAACGCCCAGATGGGTTCGAAACTGATCAGAAAATTCTGCGCACTCTCGCCGGAAAGTTCGCAGAAGCTGATGGACGCCATGAACATGCTGAACCTCTCGGCAAGAGCGCACGACCGCATCCTGAAAGTCAGCCGGACCATCGCCGACCTCGACGGGTCCGGGACGATCGAGATGAAACATCTCGTGCAGGGCATCCAGTACCGCAACCTCGACAGGGAGTTCTGGAGCTTCTGAAAGCACCCCGGCCTGCAGTTGACATCTGCATCGACATTAAAACGCATTTATAGTTATTACTTCCGAAATCGAAACAATAAAAACCGGGATGTAAGAAGATTGATAAACATCCCGGCCAGACTCCCCGCAGCGACGCCAGAAACCGGGTAATATGCAACTATCGAACAGGACGCGATTAAAAACGAATAGACCCCGATATTAATCCCTCCGCCTATTGCCATCAAGGCAAGATATAATCAGAACTCCTTTGCTTTCGAATACCCTGAATCTTGTTCACTGAACGTGATTGTGCGATTAAATAGCCATGTCGAAAATACGGCAGTCATAAACGAAACCAGACGGGCAACATAAAGACCCAGACTATCTTTTAGAAGGTACAACACAAAAGAATCGATAACGAAGCCAACGATTCCTGATAATCCAAAAAAAATAACCGGGTTGATACTTTGATTTTTTTATTAGCGTTCATTTATATAATAAATCTAATAAACAATTCCTGTTTATTAGATTTCCATATCATGAAGAGGAATCGCAAGATACGCTAAACGCTTCATTTCATGACGACCTTTAGTGACATTATCCAGAATAAGACCGCAAAAAAATGAAAGGAGAGCTGAAACCATAACAGAGGCGGAAAGTATAATTGTCGGGAAACGGGGAACAAGACCTGTCGTAAAGAATTCGCCAATAACCGGAATTGTAATTATGACGGAAAACGCGGCCATTAAAGCCGCACATATACTATAGAATGATAAAGGACGTTCAGAAACGTAAAGCCTGAAAATAGTTTTAAGTATCCTCAAACCATCACTATAGGTGGATAATTTACTTTCCGATCCTTCAGGCCTTGCTCCATATGGAGTCATAATTTCACCATAAGGCATTCTAAGTTCCAGGGCGTGTATCGATAACTCCGTCTCGATTTCAAAACCCTTGGATAAGGCAGGAAAGGATTTTACATATCGTTTGGTAAATACCCGATACCCCGATAGCATATCAGTATATCCTCCGCCAAATATTTTTATGACACTTTGTGTCAGAATATGGTTTCCAAACTTGTGTCCTCGTCTGTAGGCAGAACCCGCTGTATCCTGAGGTGCTGTCCTTGTGCCAACCACCATATCCAGATGCTCATCGATCAACTTGTCGACCATTTTAGTGACCGATGAAGCATCATATGTCCCATCGCCGTCCACCATCACATAAATATCCGCATCGACATCTGCAAACATTCTTCGCACAACATTGCCTTTTCCGCGCAGAGATACAGATATGACCTGAACGTTTTCTCCTTTGGCAACGAGAGCTGTCCTGTCAATTGAATTATTGTCAAAGACGAATATCGCGATTCCAGACATCGCATTACGGAAGTCCCTGATTACCTGTGCAATAGCAATTTCTTCATTATAACAAGGAACAATAAGGGCTACTTTCAGGCCTCGATAAAGCATATGCATATTATTTAACAAATAATTCTATCCGTAAATGTATTTATAATAAAATCCTCTTATACTCACAGTCAGGGCACACAACATAAAAACCGAAAAGAACGGTGAACCATTGATCTAAACAAGAGAATCCGATTACAATCTAAATATAATATCTCTGCAAAATGGAAAACAAGGAAGAAAGCCCAACCGCATACATTATAAACACTACCATTACAATAACGGCTTTTGAACGGTAATCATATTTTTTTATCCATTCCTCACTCAAAGCATAAGTAATCAATAAAAATATCGGGATCATATATCGACCCTGCACACCATCGACATGACCTTCTCCAACAGCAGTCCATGTTATATACAAACTCAATGAAATCACAAACAACGAAATTAATGCCATAAATATCGACAGCAGAGAATAATATTTTTTCTTTATCGCAGACGCCACCACACCTGTAACGACCATCACATACACAATTAACTTCATAAAAAAATAGGAAATCGCAGATAGCTGTATATCCAACCACCCAAGAATACCGAACATACCTTTTGATAAACCGTCAATATTATAAATTGAATTACGCAATACAACATCAATCAAAACATGCAGATTGTTTTTAATATATTCTATTTGCGCAACCGGATCAACACCTCCATGCAAAGGTATTTTAGTATACGGCGATACCACGACACACCATAAAATTACCATACCAAGAATGATAAGACCTGAAACAAATACAGCAACTCCATTGCCCGATCGCCTGTATAATAAAATATAGAATAAAAAATACATATATATAAAAACATACGGGGGCTTGCCAAATGCCGCCACAGACAGCAATAAAAGTCCTGACAACTGTAAAAAAAAGTATTTCATTCCACTTTTTTCATAATTATCATATTTTGTAACTATTGCAATACCCAACGCTGTAGAAGCAATCAATATACCATCCTGTGAAACAGATGCGTACTCAAACAGCGTCATCGGAAATGACAAAATCACAAACATCAATAATTTTCCGTAGTCATATATTTTGATCGCAAAAAAAGAAAAAAGAATACAAACAAAAGCGACAAGATATCTGGAAAAATAGAATGATGATATCACATTCATTCCTATATTTTTAGAAATCAACAAACCAATTGCTTGCACAAAATACCCTGCAGCAAAATATGGCGCCGTATTATTGTTATTTACGAATTCTGTTTTGTTATCCCACAATATTTCGGACGGCCTCACATTATTTGATGTAATAGCATCGACTTTAATTTTATTGTTAGATGCAATATCATTATACCCCTTTATTTCAATCAGCTTTTTCACCCCCAAAGAGGTTTCATTACCAACAACAGAATCTTTATTTATACCAGGCATAAAAACGCCACGAGAGACCTGATCTGTTTTTGCGAAATGCGAGAATTCATCCGGCACCTGAAATGGCGGAGTAAAAAAAGCCATCACAATTACAAAAGGGGCAATAAAAAAAACCCATAAATATTGAAGCTTATCATAAAGCAATGTATACCTCCTTGTTATAAACCACTATTAAAAGCCAAGCATAATTCCCACATTCATTTTCAGGAAACCGTCTATAAAGGGCACCTGAAAAATTCTGAAAAGAAAGCATACTATCCGTAAGAACTGAAATGTTGTACAGGTTCACAAGCGGGCCTGGGGGTTAAACACTTCGCTGCGAAATTACGAAAAATTCAGGAAAATGAAGCCCAAAACCTCCCTGTTCCGAGGATTCCCCTCCATGATGTATATTCAGATTTTTCCCGCTCCGGAACAGGGGCGGACAATCTTCAGAATGTGCACACACACCATGAAAACGAAACGCATCCTTCCATACACGCTCATGCTTGCAGGGCTTTTGCTGGCTCATCCGCCGACGATAGCCGCCGAAACCCTCGAAGAGAGGGTGGCCAGGCTCGAAAATGAACTTGCCGAACTGAAAACCCTCCTTATAAAGAGCCCTGAAACAACAGCGACATCACCTGAGCCTCCGGTTGCGAGCTACGCAACTAAGGCGCCGGCCAGCATAGCGGTTACCACGAATTCAGGCGTCAGTGCGCAGCTGTATGGGTTCGCGCGCCTCGACGCGTCGTACGACAGCAGCCCTGTCAACCCCGGAAACATAGCGCTCTGGGCGCAGCCCGGAACCGGCGGCAGCGACGGGGAGTGGAACCTCACCGCAGGGGCAACGAGGCTGGGCATCAATTTCAGCGGACCCGATACCGGATACCTGAAACTTTCGGGCAACGTCGAGCTTGATTTTCTCGGCGGCGGCAGCGAAAACAACCTCAATCCCCGTCTGCGGCACGGCTATCTGAAGGCCTGCTGGCCGGCTTCGGATTTCAGCGTCACAGCCGGCCAGACCTGGGATCTGGTCTCCTCGCTGATTCCTTTCGTGGACGATCCGGGGATGATGTGGGCATCGGGCAACATCGGCACGCGGCACCCTCAGTTGCGCCTGACGAAGGGCTTTGCGGTGGGAGAAAAAAGCCGTCTTGAAATCGCAGCGGCAGCGTCGAGAACCATAGGCGAGAAAAACACTCCGGGTACCGATACCGGAAAAGATGCCGATATGCCGACTGTTCAGGGTCGCATCGCATTCTCCACTCCGCTGACAGACTCGGGAAAAACTGCAGCAATAGCGCTGTCCGGGCATTACGGGCAGGAGGAGTGGGACTCCGACAAGCTGAACCACCATGAAACCATCGACTCATGGTCGTGCAATGTGGAACTTTCGTTTCCGCTCTCATCCAGACTTCTGCTGGCCGGCGAGTATTTCACCGGATCCAATCTCGACGATTACTGGGGAGGCGTGTTCCAGGGAGTCAATGCAAAAGGAGCGAAACCCGAGGGTATCCGTTCGAGCGGAGGGTGGGCCGCGTTACGCTACGCATATTCGCCGGCCGTAACCATAAGCCTCGGGGGAGGCTTCGACGATCCCGAGAACGGCGATCTCTCCGGCATGGAAAACCCGAGAACCTTCAATCGGAGCCTGTTTGCGGCCTACGTCAACCAGCTGACGCCGAACTTCGTCTTCGGTCTGCAGCTTTCGAAATGGGATACCGGATACCTGAACACTCCCGACAGCGATGCGGTAAGGGCCCAGAGTTCGATGACCTACAGATTTTAAACGAGAACACAGGCGATTGTTTCTGCCCTGCACAACGGCATCCCTGCCGATGCCGTTGCCAGGCAACAACGAGGCACTCCTCAGCGGATGATGATCTCTCCCGGCATGGCAGCAAGCATCTGAACCCGTCCGGACCGTACCGCAATGGCAATCATGCGAAGCATGGCTCCGGCAGGCAGCGGGGATACCGCTTCGCCGATGGCCGCAGCGCCGAACGAGCGGGCAACCGCAGCCGGACCTCCGTCGAAAAACATCTGCCACCACGGCTGCCGTTCGGGATAGAGCAGGATGCGCGGCTTTTTGGAAACATCCATCTTCGCAAGACGCTGCGCCTCCCTGACGGCGTCGAACAGTCCTCCCGTACTGTCTGCAAGGCCGAGCTCCAATGCCTGCCTGCCGGTCCACACCCTTCCTCCGGCAACGGAATCCACCGCAGCGGCCGACATCTTTCTTGACCGGGCAACCTTGGCGACGAAATCGTCGTATATGAAACCGGAAGCTTCGTCGAACTTCCGGTATGCTTCGCCTTCAAGAGGCTTGAATGCCGTATTGGCATCGGCAAAACGCCCTCTGGTCACGACATCGCGGCCAAGGCCGGTTTTTGCTGCAAGAGCGCTGATATCGGGTTTAAGCGCATAGACACCGATCGAACCGGTCACGGTAAGCGGCTGGGTGAACACGGTTTTTCCCGCCAGCGCGGCCATGTAGCCTCCCGATGCGGCAACGCCCGACATGGATACCACAAGCGGTTTTTTAACGGCTGCCGAATCGAGCATCTGCAGCATATCGGCGGCGGCAAATGCGTCCCCTCCGGGACTGTCGATGCGGAGCACCATCGCCTTTACCTTGTTGTCTTCGAGCGCGGCATCGAGCGAACGGCGAAGCATCCCGACGTCGGCGCCTTCGTCCGAAGCCATTGCCGCTCCCGAAGCCGAGCGGACTATAGGTCCGGAGAGGGTAATGACGGCAACCGCATCGTCAGTATCGGCCTTTGCCGGCCAGTCGATCGATTCACGGTATGCCGCTGCGGAAACGAAAAGATCGTCGGCTTTTTCAGGCTCTTTACCGCTGATGCGTCGAGCCATCGAACGCTTCAGCTCCCAGTGCGAGGCTACGCCGTCGGCAAGGCCAAGCTTTACGGCTTTCTCCGCCTGCACCAATGCGATATTGTCGATGACGGATTCGAGCGAATCGCGGCTAAAGCCCCGCCGTTTCGAAACATAAGCGGTATAGTCGCCATAGACGACATCGAGCAGCGAGTTGACCTGCGCAAGATACTCTGGACTCGCTCCGGTGCGTGTAAAGGGCTCGATGCCGCTTTTATATTTTTTCCATTGCGTCGCCTGGAATGCGATGCCGAGCTTTTCAAGCGGTGCGGTATAATAAAGCGTTTCGGCTTTGAGGCCGTCGAGCAGCAGATAGCCACCCCGTTCTACAATCACGGAATCGCAGGCCGAAGCGAGATGATAATCGCTGTCCTCGGCGGAGTGGAGCCAGGCCACAACCTTGCGTCCCCCGGCCCGGACTTTGGCTATGGCGCTCCGCAGTTCCGTGATTTTTGCCGGCGATACCTGCAGATTTCCGATTTCCAGCAGGACGGTATCGATTCTTTTGTCGTGCGATGCCTGATCGAGGATAAAGAGCATATCCTGAAAAGAGAGCTGTTCCCCCTCGCCGGAAAGCGGAAACGCATCGCGTACGCTTCCAATCTCTTCGAGAGAGCCTCCCAACGGCACAGTCAGCACGAAACGTCCGGGCAGATCGTGCGACGAACGAAAAACAAAAAACAACACTGCTCCGACTATAAGCGGAAGGAGGAACAGTACAAGGCATCCTTTGAGAAAACAGCTTTTTGCTTGCATAACAGACAGCATCGATTGATAAACGAAACGGAAAGATTCGGAACAAAAAACGACAATGAAATCATTCATACAGCAGGCAGCTCACCTGATGCAGCGGATCGCTGCCCGATGCTTTCAGCCTGGGCTCCATAGTGCTGCACTCTGGCCTGGCGACCGGGCACCGCGGGTGAAAACCGCATCCCGAAGGCACATTGAGCGGGCCGGGGAGATCTCCTTTCAATAACGTTCTGTCACGTTTGGCGTCGGGCTCCGGTATTGGAACGGCTGAAAGCAGCGCCCTGGTGTATGGATGCAGGGGATTGCGGTACAACTCTTCGGAAGAGGCGATTTCGACGATTTTTCCGAGATACATAACCGCGACCCGGTCCGAAATGTATTCGACCACGGAGAGATCGTGCGCTATAAAGAGATAAGTCAGGCCGAGATCCCGCTGGAGATCTTTCAGGAGATTGATGATCTGCGACTGGATTGAGACGTCGAGCGCCGAAACCGGCTCGTCGCAGATGATGAACTCGGGGCCGACCGCAAGCGCGCGGGCTATGCCTACACGCTGCCGCTGTCCTCCCGAAAATTCATGCGGATAACGGTTCGCATACTCCCGGTTCAGGCCGACGAGATCGAGAAGTTCGAGCGTGCGCCTGAGTGCGGCGTCACCTTTTGCTATCCGGTGTACCGCAAGCACTTCGCCGAGCATCTGCCCGACGGTCAACCTCGGGTTCAGCGAACCAAAGGGATCCTGAAATATCATCTGCATCTTCTTGCGAAACGGTCTGAAACCGCCAGCGTCCAGAGCTGAGACCACCTTTCCGTCAAAGGTGACGCTGCCGCTTGTGACGCCGTGCCCGAGTCGCAGAATCGCCCGTCCAAGCGTAGTTTTACCGCATCCCGATTCGCCGACGAGGCCGAGCGTTTCGCCCCGATAGATATCGAACGACACGCCGTTCACCGCACTGACGCGTTTTGCCCTGCCGTTGCCTCCCCCCGGTTTGACGGGAAAATGCACATTGATATCCCTTGCCGAAAGAAGCTGCCGTTGTAGGTCCATCGTGTGACGAATAGCTGTTTATCGTATTTTTATTAGTATACTAAAAGCGTGCTGAAACTTCCATAAGAAACCTGATCCACCGTTACGAACCAGACTGTTTTGCCTTCCGGAAACCAACATAACGGCACCCTCTACGTTGTTGCGACGCCGCTCGGCAATCTTGACGACATCACCCTGAGAGCCATAAAAACCCTTCAGCAATCCGAAGCTGTCGCCTGTGAAGATACAAGACGGGCCTCGATTCTGCTTCGTCATCTCGGTATAACCGGCAAGCAGCTGGTCAGCTATCACGATTTCAACGAACAGGCCGCCATCGGACGCATCTCGCGGATGCTCGCGGAAGGACTCGACGTATCGCTCATCACCGATGCCGGCACTCCGGCCATCAGCGACCCCGGCTTCCTCATGGTACGCACGCTCAGGGAAAGAGGGTTCGCGGTCATTCCCGTTCCGGGCCCGAGCGCCCTTACCGCCGCGCTCTCTGTCTGTCCGCTGCCGGTAAGCAGCTTTTATTTTGCGGGCTTTCTTCCGCATAAAAAAGGCAGAAAAAGCCGTCTTGAATACCTTTCGTCTCTCGGCACGACTTTCGTGCTGTATGAATCGCCGTACCGCATAAAAAAACTGCTCGACGAGCTCTCGGCGCAGATGCCCGAAGCGAATGTTTTCATCGCCCGGGAGATGACCAAAATACATGAAGAGTATCTCGCCGGGCCGGCGGAAATGGTATCGGAGCAGCTTCCCGAAGAAAAGGTGAGAGGCGAATTCGTTGTGGTGGTGCATCCCGTCAACGAAGGAAAGCAGAAAACCAATACGTCATACAACAAGTACGAGGACAATGCAGATAATAACTGAACCTGCCGTGATGCAGGCTACCGCAGAAAAACTAAGGCTGCGCAGGCAGCGGATTGGCGTCGTCATGACCATGGGCGCTCTCCACGAAGGGCATCTCAGCCTGATACATCAGGCCCGCAGCGTTTCGGGAACCGTAATTCTGACGATCTTCGTCAATCCTAAACAGTTCGGGCCGGACGAGGATTTTCATCGGTATCCGAGGCCGTTCGAACAGGATGCCGCCCATGCCCGAGCTGCAGGTGTGGACTATCTTTTCGCGCCTTCCGTCGAATCGATGTACCCTGAAGGCTTTCAGACTGCCATCCGGGCCGGCAGCATAGCTGAAGGGTTCGAAGGCATGAAGCGTCCGGGACATTTCGACGGGGTTGTTACCGTCGTCACCAAGCTGCTGCAGATCACCAAACCCCATACTGCCGTTTTCGGAGAAAAAGATGCCCAGCAGCTTGCCGTCATCCGAAGGCTGGTTCGCGATCTGAATATGGATGTCGAAATCGTTGGTGCGCCCATCATACGCGAAAAAAACGGGCTTGCCGTCAGTTCGAGAAATATCTACCTCTCCGGAGAGCAGCGCGAAGCGGCACAGGCGCTCTACCTGGGTATCTGCCATGCGAGCCGGGAAATCGAAAAAAAGCGGACAGACCTCTTTGGTATCGCAGCCGAAATCGAGCGCATGATCGCCGAAGAACCGGGATTCCGGTG
Source organism: Chlorobium sp. (assembly GCF_036528655.1). Taxonomy (GTDB): domain Bacteria; phylum Bacteroidota; class Chlorobiia; order Chlorobiales; family Chlorobiaceae; genus Chlorobium. The sequence goes on along the minus strand of NZ_JAIGND010000030.1, from coordinate 10,763 downwards.
CGACTATGTCGCATTCGTGGACGAAGAGAAGTTCATGCCGGCGGAAACCGCGGAACGGGAAAAAAAGTACCGTCTGCTGCTTGCCGTTTATGCCGGAAACGTGCGGCTGATAGACAACTGCCTATTCACCGCCTGATTACAGAAAAACACTTTTTTTCTTATATTGTAGGATTGATTGTTTTTTCTGTTCCGTAGCCGATTCGAACGGCAGAACCCGGAAGGCAGGTCGCCCATGGCTGTGCACAAGAGATGAGGAACACTTTTATCACTAATTTCAACCGATTTTCATGATTATCAAAAAAGAGATCGATCTTGGCCAGGGAAAAATACTGTCGATCGAAACCGGAAAGATGGCCAAACAGGCCGATGGCGCGACCGTCGTCCGGCTTGGCGACACGATGGTGCTCGCCACGGTAGTATCAAGCAAAACTCCTCCTCCTCCCAATCAGGACTTCTTTCCTCTCCAGGTAGAATACCGCGAAAAATATTCCGCAGCGGGCAAATTCCCCGGCGGTTTCTTCAAACGTGAAGGCCGTCCTTCAGAGAAGGAAATACTCTCTGCCCGCCTGATAGACCGCGCCCTGCGCCCGCTCTTTCCTGACGGCTACTATTACGAAACGCAGGTCATCATCTCGGTCATCTCTTCAGACCAGCAGAACGACGCCGACGTGCTCGGCGGCATTGCCGCATCGGCAGCAATCATGGTTTCCGATATCCCCTTCCCGAGCGCCATGTCGGAAGTGCGCGTCGGCAGAATCAACGGCGAGTTCATCGTCAATCCCGATATCAATGAATTGCAGCGGAGCGATCTCGACATCTGCATCGGAGGTACGGCAAATACCATCTGTATGCTGGAAGGCGAGATGAAGGAGATCTCCGAAGCGGAAATGCTCGAGGCCATCAGATTCGGTCACGACGCCATCCGCAGAATATGCTCGGTTCAGGAAGAAATGGCAAAAGAGGTCGGCAAGGCGAAACGCGCTTTCGCTCCGGCATCGGTTCCGTCGGAACTCACCGGAAAAGTCCGCGAGATCTGCGAAGCCCGACTCAAACAGCTCGCTTATACCCCGCTGGCAAAAGAGGCCCGTGCAGAAGAAACCGCCGCGATATACCGCGAAACCCTGCAGGAATCGCTCGACCACTTCAAAACGCTTTACGCGGATGCCGATGTTTCGGCCGATCCGTCTAAAGCCATGTGCCTGAACGCCCATGTGATAGAGGAAGAGATCCACTCGATCGAAAAAAAGGTCATGCGTCACATGATCCTCGACGACGCCAAACGGCTCGACGGCAGAACTTTCGAACAGGTACGCCCCATTACCATCGAACTGGGCGTCATCCCCAGAGCCCACGGTTCGGCGCTCTTTACCCGCGGAGAAACCCAGGCACTCGTCACTGTCACGCTCGGTACCAAAAAAGATGCCCAGTCGGTCGATACCCTTACCGACACCGCAGACAAACGTTTCATGCTTCACTATAACTTCCCGCCCTTCTCGGTCGGCGAAACCGGACGCGTGGGAGGAACCGGACGCCGGGAGATCGGCCATGGCAATCTTGCCGAGCGGGCAATCAGAATGGTGGCACCCACGGAACAGGAGTTCCCCTATACTATCAGAATCGTGTCCGACATTCTTGAATCCAACGGCTCTTCCTCGATGGCTTCGGTCTGCGGCGGCACCCTCGCACTCATGGACGGCGGCGTACCGATCAGAAAGCCGGTATCCGGCATCGCTATGGGCCTGATCAAGGAAGGCGATAACTATGCCGTCCTTTCAGACATTCTCGGCAACGAGGATCATCTTGGCGATATGGACTTCAAGGTAACAGGCACCGCAGAGGGCATTACGGCATGCCAGATGGATATCAAGATCGACGGACTTGACTACCATATCCTTGAAAACGCTCTCGAACAGGCCCGCAGGGGAAGACTCCATATCCTCGAGGTCATGGAGCAGGCCATCCCTTCTTCCCGCGATGAACTTGCCGCTTATGCGCCGAGGCTCACAACCATACAGATTCCCGTCGATGCCATCGGCCTCATTATCGGCAAAGGCGGCGAAACCATCCGCAGCATCACCGAGGAGACCGGCGCCGAAATCAATATCGAGGACGACGGAACCGTAACCATCGCCTGCTCGAACGTCGAAGGAACCCACGCCGCCCTGGCCACGATCAAGACCCTCCTGGCCAAGCCCGAAGTCGGCACGACCTACCTCGGCAAGGTCCGCGACGTCCGCGATGAACTTGGCGCCTTTGTCGAATTTCTTCCGAAAACCGATGGGCTTGTACACATTTCGGAAATTTCGTCTACCGTAAGGGTCGCCAAAGTCAGCGATCATCTGAAAATCGGCGACCGTGTAAAGGTCAAGCTGGTCGATGTCCGCAAGGATCCCCGTACCGGCAAAACCCGCTTCGCGCTCTCCATGAAAGCGGTCGAAATCGACGCCGCCAAAGACGAACAGAAGGAAAACGGCCAGGAAAACAACTGAGCAGAGCCCTGTTTACGCAAAAAAGCAGTGCAGGCTCTCCTGCACTGCTTTTTTTTATGAAAACCGTTTTTTCAGCGGGCGGCAATTCATATTTTCAGCCTTCCCGATGCTCCTTTAAGAGCTGACAAAAAAAATCCGAACGAAAAAGAACATCATGCGTTACGATTTTTCGGCAGTTGAAAAAAAATGGCAATCCCTCTGGCAGAATACCGATACGTTCCGAACCGCCGAGTACCGGGACAGGCCAAAATATTACGTACTCGACATGTTCCCCTATCCAAGCGGATCCGGCCTGCACGTAGGACACCTTGAAGGGTATACCGCTTCGGACATCGTCGCCAGATACAAAAGAAGCTGCGGTTTCAACGTACTGCACCCCATGGGCTGGGACGCATTCGGACTTCCCGCCGAACAGTATGCCATCAAAACCGGCACCCACCCCAAAATCACCACTGAAAACAACATCCGCAGTTTCAGGGAAACCCTGCAGGCCATGGGCTTTTCCTACGACTGGTCTCGTGAAATCAATACAACCGATCCCGCCTATTTCAAGTGGACGCAGTGGATATTCCTGAAACTCCACGAGATGGGGCTGGCCTATATGTCGGACGTCGATGTGAACTGGTGCGTCGAGCTCAAAGCCGTTCTTGCCAACGAGGAAGTGGACGAAAAAATCGCCGATGGCTATACCGTTGTGCGCAAGCCGCTTCGACAATGGGTATTGAAAATAACCGCCTATGCCGAACGCCTGCTTGCCGATCTCGACGAACTGGAATGGCCGGAAAACGTCAAACAGATGCAGCGCAACTGGATCGGACGATCGGAAGGCGTTGAAATCGACTTTGAACTGCGATGTCACAATAAAAACCTGCGGGTCTACACCACCCGGCCCGACACGCTCTTCGGCGCGACCTATCTGGTCATCTCGCCTGAACACCCGATGGCCGAAAAGCTCGCCACTGCTGAATACCTCAAAGCGGTCAAGGCATATATCGGCGGAGCGAAACTGAAAACCGAGCTCGAGCGCACCGGCCTGCAGAAGGATAAAACCGGCGTATTTACCGGCTCGTACGCAATCAATCCCGCAACGGGCAAGCCGCTGCCGGTCTGGATATCCGACTTCGTGCTCACCAGCTACGGAACGGGCGCCATCATGTCGGTACCGGCTCACGACAGCCGCGACTGGGAGTTCGCAAAGAAATTCGATCTTCCCATCATCGAGGTCATCAGAAGCCCGCACGAGGTTCAGGAAGCGGTCTTCGAAGGCAAGGACAGCGTCTGCGTCAACTCGTCGAACGGCGATATCAGCATTGACGGACTCTCCTTCAGCGAAGCGTTCGAGGTCATGGCAACATGGCTCGAATCGAAAGGAGCCGGAAAACGCACGGTTAACTACAAGCTGCGCGACTGGATTTTCAGCCGTCAGCGCTACTGGGGCGAGCCCATTCCGGTCAAGCACTATGAAGACGGCACGCTTCGTCCGGAAACGAACCTTCCGCTCACGCTGCCCGAGGTTGAAGCCTACCAGCCTTCCGATACCGGCGAATCGCCGCTGTCAACAATTCACGACTGGCTCTACGGAAACGACGGGCATGGATCGTTCAGAAGGGAAACCAATACCATGCCCCAGTGGGCAGGAAGCTGCTGGTACTACCTGCGCTTCATCGACCCTCTGAACGGCGATAATCTCGTCGATCCTGAAAAGGAACGCTACTGGATGAATGTCGATCTCTATATAGGAGGCGCCGAACATGCCGTACTGCACCTGCTTTACGCCCGTTTCTGGCACAAGGTGCTTTTCGATCTCGGAGTCGTAAGCACCAGAGAGCCTTTCCGCAAGCTGTTCAATCAGGGCATGATCCTCGGTGAGGATAACGAAAAGATGTCGAAATCAAGGGGCAACGTCATTCCGGCCGACCATGTCCTGGAGAAATATGGAGCCGATGCCGTCAGGCTCTACGAAATGTTTCTTGGCCCGCTCGAACAGGTCAAGCCCTGGAATACCAACGGCATCGAGGGAATAAGCCGGTTTCTCGGCAAGGTCTGGCGCTTGGTCTACCCCGAACAGGAAGGATCGATGGCTCAGTTCACATGCGACACATTGCCCGAAGAGTTGCTGCGCCGCATGCATAAAACCATAAAAAAGGTCTCGGAAGATACCGAATCGCTCAAGTTCAATACCGCCATCTCGGAAATGATGGTTTTCGTCAACGAACTGCATAGAAGCGGCATCCGCTCGATAACAGCAGCAGAAACACTGCTTCTGCTGCTGGCCCCATACGCGCCGCACATTTGCGAGGAGCTCTGGCAGGCTCTCGGCCATGATGGATCGATAAGCGGAGCTCCATTTCCTGCATTCGATCCGGCACTCGCTGCGGACAGCGTCGTTGAAATTGCCGTGCAGGTCAACGGAAAACTCAGGGGCACATTTACCGCCCAGGCCGGAACAGCCAAAGAGGATCTTCTCAGAGAGGCAGGAGCTGTCGAATCGGTCGTAAAGTTCCTCGAAGGAAAAACCGTTGTGCGGGAAATCGTCGTTCCCGATAAACTGGTCAACTTTGCCGTCAAATAGTCCGGATGAAACTACCGGAATGTCGTATCACAGGGTAACAATTATTGACAACAAGTTTTTTTTTATGTAAAATGAGAATTATGTCATTCGTGCGCTATCCGAAAAAATAATCTCCACAAGCCACAGTCACCGTTCATGCTCACATGCCTGTGAGCAGGATTTTTTTTCTGTCAACTCATAAAAACCGGATCAATGGCAACAGACGAAAAACCATCAACCAACCAGGAATCCATCAGCTCCGTTCTTTCGGAAAAGCGCAAGTTCCCTCCTGCTGCGGAATTTTCAGGGAACGCCCACATTTCGTCGATGGAGGAGTACGAAAAGCTTTATGCTGCTGCAGCCGAGGATCCAGAATCCTACTGGGCAGGTATAGCCGAACAGTTCCACTGGTTCAAAAAATGGGACAGTGTGCTTGAATGGAACACCCCTTATGCAAAATGGTTCAACGGCGCAAAAACCAACATCTGCTATAATGCCGTCGACGTGCACATGAACAGCTGGAGAAAAAACAAGGCCGCCATTATCTGGGAAGGCGAGGAAGGAAACCAGCAGGTCATCACATACGGCGAACTGCACCGTCAGGTCAGCAAATTCGCCAACGTGCTTAAAATTGCCGGCATCAGACCCGGCGACCGCGTTGCCATTTACATGGGCATGGTTCCCGAACTGGTTATCGCCGTTCTTGCCTGCGCCCGCGTCGGCGCCGTGCACAACGTCATTTTTGCAGGTTTTTCGGCTCATGCCATTACCGAAAGAGTCAACGACTCCCGCGCCAAACTCGTCATATGCTGCGACGGAACGAGACGCCGCGGAAGTTCGATCAATCTGAAGAGCATCGTTGACGAGGCTATCGTCAACACACCCTCCATCCGCAGCGTTATCGTGCTGAAAGTGACCGGAGAAAAGGTCAACATGCACGACGGCATGGACCACTGGTGGCACGACCTCATGGGCCTTGCCATGGATGTCTGCGAACCGGTCGAGGTCGAAAGCGAACATCCGCTCTTCGTGCTCTACACCAGCGGATCGACCGGCAAGCCGAAAGGTATCCTGCACACCACGGCCGGCTATATGGTGCATGCGGCAAGCTCCTTCAAATACGTATTCGATATCAAGGACGAAGACATTTACTGGTGTACCGCCGACGTAGGCTGGATCACCGGTCACAGCTATATGGTTTACGGCCCTCTGCTCAACGGCGCCACGCTCCTTATGTACGAAGGTGCGCCGAACTACCCGCAGTGGGACCGCTTCTGGGACATCATCAACCGCCACAAGGTCACCATTCTCTACACCGCGCCTACCGCCATCCGCGCATTCATCCGCGCCGGCAACGAATGGGTCACCAAACACGACATCAGCTCGCTCCGACTTCTCGGTTCAGTCGGAGAACCCATCAACCCCGAAGCATGGATGTGGTACCACAAAATCGTCGGTCAGGAAAAATGCCCGATCGTCGACACCTGGTGGCAGACCGAAACCGGCGGCATCATGGTATCTCCGCTGCCCGGCGCAACACCGACCAAACCCGGAACGGCAACCCGTCCGCTTCCCGGCATCATGGTCGATGTCGTACGCAAGGACGGCACCCCGTGCGAAGCCAACGAAGGCGGCTATCTGGTCATCAAAAAGCCATGGCCATCCATGCTCAGAACCATCTACGGCGACAACGAGCGATATGAAAAAACCTACTGGTCGGAGTTCGACGACATGTACTTCACCGGTGACGGCGCACGCAAGGACGAAGACGGCTACATCTGGATCATGGGCCGCGTCGATGACGTTGTCAACGTCTCCGGCCACCGCCTCGGCACCAGCGAAGTCGAAAGCGCCCTTGTATCCTACGAAGCCGTTGCGGAGGCTGCGGTTGTCAGCCGCCCCGATGACATCAAGGGCAACGCCCTCGTGGCATTCGTCACGCTCAAGGACGAGTACGAAGGCGACATGAAGCTGCGCGAAGCGCTGCGCAACCACGTTGCCAAGGAGATCGGCCCGATTGCCAAACCGGACGAAATCCGCTGGGCAAAAGGACTCCCGAAAACCCGCAGCGGCAAAATCATGCGCCGCCTGCTCCGCGAGCTTGCAACCAGCAACGAAGTCAAAGGCGACGTCACCACGCTCGAAGATTTCGGCGTCCTGGAAAACCTTCGCGATCAGGAAGACTGACCGATCGCCTCGAACGCATCACAAGCAGGAAGCGCAGCCCGAAAAGCTGCGCTTCCTTGTTTTTCACCTTAACCAGCCATCCCGCTATCTCGCCCCCTGCCATCGCTCTCCGGCAATGAACCGCTCGATAACCGACACAATACCCTCAACGTCATCCGGCGATACCCCGGTAAACAATACCTTCTGCGGGTAGATCACCACATTGGGCCCCGTAGCGCAAAGCCCCATGCAGCCGGACGTCGAAACCCTCACTTTTCCTTTCCACCCTCTCTCTTCAACAACCCTCTTCAATGTTGCCTTTACAAGCTCACTGTTATCGTCCGCACATGATTTTCGTTCTCCGCCCCGATCGTTGGTGCAGACAAAAACATGAGCGGCGTATGGAGATTCACGTTGCACAGCCATGATACACGATCCCTGTTATGAATTCATTTTCCCGAACCATAGGCCTGATTGCTGGCCTTCCTGTTCCTGACGCTGCTTACCATTACTGGCATGAAGCCGAATCAGGACGAATGAACCGCAACGGGCATTGTCGCGACTGTTATGATTATTTATTGCATCGAGTGCAAACCAATCATATTCCCTTCGGTATCGCGAACCAGCGCAATAAAACCGTACTCCCCGATAGACATTTTTTCGCTGACTGTTCGCCCGCCGTTTTTGACTGCACGCGCAGCAGTCGCCCCGCATTCTTCACAGCCAAAATAAACCAGGGTGCCGCCTGCGCCGGGCCCGAAGCCCTCCATTTTCACCAGCATGCCGCTTGCGCCAGGTGTAGTCATGGCTGTTTCGCTATCCCTGGGCCCGGGAAAGCTCCACATTTCCATATTCGCTTCCTTGCTCATTTCCTCAGTTGGCGGCAGCATCTTTTCCAGTACAACATCGAGCGTGGCTTCGTAGAACGCCCTGGCGCGCTCCATATCCTCGACGTAAATTTCAAACCAGACAACGGGATTGCTGTTCATGATCGTTCTCCTTTTGTGAGTGCGAAACACTACGCAGGTATCATACCTGTCACCTTAACCCGGATTGTTATCGATCCTTATCATTATCTCTTCAACCGGACGGCATGTCTATCAGTTCATGAAAACCAGCCAAACAGCATCGATGGGCATATCATCCTCCCTTTCGTATCTCCATCATACGCGCCTTGACGAGCTTCTTTATGAGCCTCACAGGAAGCATGTTCCCGGGCTGGAACCGTATTGTTCCCTTCGAAACCTTATACTCCTTCAGTTCTGAAGCATACAGGCTGATAACGGCAGGGCTCATGGGATAGAATCCGCAATGGCTCTTGAAACCTGCGTAGCAAGCAAGCGGCTTCCCCTCCAGCCTGAATCCGGGGACGCCATACACAAAAGCTTCTTCCGCATCGGGTGCGACAGCCTGGATGGCTTCACGAAGAGTCTGCAAGGCTCGCCGAAAGGCTTCCGGCTGCAAGACCAGATAGGCATCCACCTCTTTATTACCCGGCTTCATAGTTACCTCCTCTTTCGATTTTCCGCCTGACGTGGCCGTGGATAGGCCAACGGCTTCATCGCGCATCGTCCGTGTTGATGAATGGGTTTGGCCTATTTGGCATTTCGCGATCCCGCAAACGCAGTGAAAATACCAGGACCGATAAACATGCCGCCGCCGAGACGCCGGCAGAAGTTGTCAACAACGCCGCCACGCAGTACGGGCGCAACCACTCCGGCAACCAAAGCATAAATGCTGTCGGTTACGGCGGCAATTGCCACGAAAAGGAAACCAGGCGCGATGGTCTGAAACATGGGAGGCGCAACGGGACTCAGGAACTGCGGGAGAAAGGCGGCAAAGAAAACCGTCGTTTTCGGGTTGAGCAAGGCAACAACGAAACCGTCACGAAAGACACGCTCGGTTGACACTGCGTCGGGAACAACGGCTGAATTGCCGGCAGATGATGAGCGAAGCATCTGCACACCGAGGTACACAAGGTAGAGGGCGCCTGCATACCTGACGACGTTAAAAGCAAGGGACGAAAACGCGAACAAAGCGGCAAGTCCAATTGAAGCAGCAAAGGCATTGCCGAGGTTGCCGAGAGCCACAGCCGCTACCAAAACCAACCCGAACCGGCGTCCCTGAACGAGGCTGCGGGTGACAATATACAGCACGCCGGGCCCCGGCGTCACGGCAAGCACGGCGCTCGCAAGAAGAAATGCGTAAAACAACGGCCAGGATGGAAGGAAATCGGTCATATCGGCAACCTTGACAGGCCCGGCATGGCCGCGGATGAGCAGTGTTCCGCGGTGGTAAATTTATGTAACGCGGAGTATCTGCTCCATCCGCTTGTTCACCAGTATCTGTCAGCGTAAAATAATACAGAAATCCTTTACGGGGGAATTCTCTCTCGATCAGTTCCGGATGCAATCGTGATTGGTTACAAGGATAAATGCTTCATTGCCGGGATCAGCCGCGTCTACCGCGCAATTAGTTTACGTAATTGCGCGCGTCCCCATTCTTTCTCACATTCTTTCTCCCACATGGCATTGTTCGGCAATCTCATTTTGTTGCGGATACATTGACGGATTAAACAGAACCCGCCTATCTTCAATCTCTGTAATCAACCTTTGTGCAGCTTCAGAATCTGGTTTTGGTGGGTTCCAAGAAACGCCAGAAATTGGAGTACTAAATCCTGTAAAACGATGAGCTATTTCCTTAAAGTTCACTGGACTCTCCTTGAGGCATAACAATGTTTATACTGATCTGCCTAATTCAGGAAAAGCAGAATCTAAATTTCTTATCTTGAAATGTAGTGTTTCCATAAAAAAAGTCACACTAAACCACATCCCCTCATGAAACCAGCACACATCATTCGCGTACTCCCGCTCTGCGCAGTTCTGCTGTTCACCGGATGCAGCGGCAACGACCCGGAGAAAACTGATGTCGGCAGCGGAAATCCCGCAGTAGAGCAGCAGGCATCGAAACTCATCGAGCCGTGCAACCTCATCACCGCGGAGGATGCGGCAACAATTCTCGGCGAAGCGGTTAAACCTGCGGAGAAAAGCGAAAAGCAGGTTGTGGGCATGAAGCTCTGCATGTACAACGCTCAGAGCGACTCCATGGAGTTCCTGCAGGTGACGCTGACCCAGGATGCGTTCATGCAGCCGGGAGGCATCCCGACAGCTTCGATCTACAAGAGCCTGAAAGATAATTTCGAAGGTATGAGAACCGATATAGAGGGCGTGGGAGATGAAGCGTTTATATCGACCGGCGGTATCTACATCATGTCTGACGGCTATTACATCCAGATCGGAGCCGGCAACACCAGCAAGGAATCGGTGCGGAACCGGCTCATCGAAGCGGGAAAGATGGCAGTCGCGAAGCTGAACACCCTGAAGTAATCACCTCTCCAAGAGCAACCTACCCCGATTGATCGAGGAATAAAGGGCACCTCTATTTATTGTCGTGAGAAGCACGAGGGCAAGGCGGACGGAGCGGAGAAACCGGAGTGTACACAGAGTACATGAGGATTTCGAGCACCGCCCAACACAGCAATAGGGATTCGGAACAAA
>NZ_JAIGND010000029.1:0-2776 GCF_036528655.1 Chlorobium sp. | reverse complement strand
CACGGATTGGCACAGATTATTGGGGTGAGTGCTCCGGGTTATTTTTTCTTGCTATTGAGCCATCCAGCTATCTCGCTATCCGGCAAAAAGAGGAAGAGCGCGGTTCCCGCTGATTGGGAGCGGATTTTCACAGAAGAATTGAAGAGGAAGAGTTGCCCACAGATTAACACGGATTAGCACAGATTGATTGATGAGGGGGTTACCGGGTAGTTCTGTTGAGTTTTTCGGTTATCGAGCGGTCTGGCTATCCGGCAAGAAGATGAAGAGCGCGGTTTCCGCTGATTGAAATCGGATTTTCACAGATTGAAGACGGGAGACGGGGAAGAAAGATTTTTGCCCAAGGATTTTCACGGATGGGAAGATTGTGGATAACTTTTTCAATCGATATTTCTGCGCATTCAGGCTCCTATATTTAAACATTTGATAATCTGTATTCACATGCTGTTATTATCAAAGCATTTGTGTGAAATGCTTGTACAGCGAAATATTGAGGGTTCATGGTTGCAGAGGGCATTTAAGGATCCTGATTATATCGAGAGTTGTGATGATGGGACAAGACATTATTTTAAAAAAATCAGCGAGAATGAAAACAGATGGTTGAAAGTAGTTGTTAATGTAGATCAGATACCCTATAAGGGGGTAACAGCTTTTTTTGATCGTAGATTAAGGGAGAAAACATGAAAGTTACTGTTGATAAGGAAACCGATACTCTTTATTTTCGTCTTGATGATAATAAAGTAATCGAATCAGAAGAGGTCAGGCCGGGCGTGATTCTTGATTATGATGAAAATGATACTGTTGTTGGCGTGGAGTTTCTGAATGTATCGTCAAGAATATCAAAAGAATATTTATTGAATATGCAATTTCAGTTGGCGTGAACGGGAGTATCGCAGCTTCGATGTGCGAGGTAGAGGATGAGGGGATGTTGCCCACGGATTTTCACGGATTGGCACGGATTGAAGAGGGTGGGCCGTGAGCTGTGTGCCGGAAGCTTGGGTTATGCTTTCTCGCTATTGAACTGTCAGGCTATCAAGCCATGAAGAGGAAGAGCGCGGTTCTCGCTGATTGGGATCAGATTTTCACGGATGGGAAGATTGTAGGATGTGAGCTGTGGGATGGAAGAGGAAGAGTTTTTGCCCACGGATTAACACGGATTGGCACGGATTGAAGAGGGCGAGTGCTCCGGGTTATTTTTTCTTGCTATTGAGCCATCCAGCGGTCTCGCTGTCCGGCAAAAAGAGAAAGAGCGCGGTTCCCGCTGATTGAATGCGGATTTTCACGGATTGAAGACGGGAGACGGGGAGGGAAGATTTTTGCCCACGGATTTACACGGATTGGTACGGATTGGTACGGATTGAAGAGGGTGAGATTGGGGTATGCGCTATGGGTTATGCTTTCTTGCTATTGAGCCATTGAGCTGTCTCGCTATCAAGCCATAAAGAGTAAGAGCGCGGTTTCCGCTGATTGAATGCGGATTTTCACGGAGGGTAGATTGTGGGGAGTGGGTGTTAAGTGGTTGGAGGGAGAACGACCACTACCGAATCGACCGCTCGATAAGTAGCTCATGCACGTTGCGCCGGCCATCAAGGATGCAATGGACGAAAACACGTTGGTCGTGAATGCGGTATATGATGCGATAGGGTTTCCAGTGTATTTCGAGATACTCCCGGACGTGAACCCTTTCGAGTTCAGCGGGAACATGACCACGGTCGGGAAAGTCTTGAAGGGTAAAGCAGGTTGCCTGAAGCTCCTGTAAAAGGTAATCTGCCTTTTCGGGCGAATCGTTATGAGCCACATAATTCCAGATGTCGAAAAGATCATTCTCGGCATCAGCGCTCAGATACACCCGATACTTCATGGTACTTGTTTTTTGGCGATACGTTTTTTAACCGCATCAAAAGCATCGCCGAGAGGTTTATATTCTTCACGGTCGATACTTGCAGAGGACTGCGCCAGCATTTTGAGCAGTGCCAGGCTCTCCTGCGTCTGTTCGTAAACATGGATGTCCTGCACAATCACCTTGGCTTCGCCGTGGTGCGTTATAATCATGGTTTCCCTGTTGTTGCACACATTCCGCAGGACTTCCGATGCGTGCGTTTTCAGGTAGCTGACAGGTTTGATTGAGTTACTGTATTTCATGGGTTGCTCCGATTTCGACTATTATTCAGTCTGAATTATAGTCATTTTTGAAAGTCTATCCATCAATAAAAAGAATAAAGAAGGGGATGTTGTTTTGCTGCTCAACTTGTAGGGTGAAGAAAGGAAGAGATGGGGAGAAGAGGGGGAACGCGGTTCCCGCTTGATTGGGGAGGGATTGAAGAGGGGGATGTGCCCACGGATTAACACGGATTGGCACGGATTGAAGATGGTGAGATTGGATTAGGCGCTATGGGTTATGCTTTTTTGCTATTGAGCCATTGAGCTGTCAGGTTATTCAGCAATGAAGAGGGGGAGCGCGGTTCCCGCTGATTGGGGAGGGATTGAAGAGGGGGATGTGCCCACGGATTAACACGGATTGGCACGGATTGATGGGTGAGGTGGTGTCTGGGGGGTTGTGTTATGGTTTTGGGCTTTTGTGGTGTCGGGTTATTCAGCAATGAAGAGGGGGAGCGCGGTTCCCGCTGATTGGGAGCGGATTTTCACGGATGGGAAGATTGTGGGATGTGAGCTGTGGGATGGAAGAGGAAGAGTTTTGCCCACGGATTAACACGGATTGGCACAGATTATTGGGGTGAGTGCTCCGGGTTATTTTTTCTTGCTATTGAGCCATCCAGCT
>NZ_JAIGND010000005.1:0-33776 GCF_036528655.1 Chlorobium sp. | reverse complement strand
CGCAGTACTTTCAAATAACATAACCCTTTACAGGGCTCTTCCCGCCGTCACAATTACTTCCTGCTTCAACGGGATCCTAATGTATCACCTTCCCACTTCACTTCCAAATCCTTTTTCCCTTTTTTATAAATTCTTTTCCTTCACGTACGGGTTATCTGCTTTCACTCGCCATCGGCGGCCGGAACGAACGATGGCATATCGGCCAGTCTGTCAACAGGGCGCTCGACAGGTCGATCAACCGGCAGCTCCATCTGCCGCTTGCCCTGGCAGTACTCCTTAGCCGCGGCAACGAAACCGTGAAAAAGCGGATGCACCTTCTGCACCCTCGATTTCAGTTCGGGATGGAACTGTACGCCCACGAACCATCGGTGATCTTTAAGCTCCACGATCTCAACCAGCTCGCCGTTGGGCGATGTGCCTGAAAAAATCATGCCGGCATCCTCGAACGGCTTGCGGAAGGAGTTGCTGAACTCGTAACGGTGACGATGCCTTTCGTTGATAAGAAACTTCTGATAGACGTCATGCGCTCGAGATCCCTCCTTGAGAATGCAGGGATAGCTGCCGAGACGCATTGTTCCGCCTTTCTCCTTGACCTTCTTCTGGTGCTCCATGAGGTCGATAACAGGAAAACGGGTGCGTTTGTTGAATTCGGTGGAGTTAGCCTCCGGCATTCCGCAGACGTTCCGGGCGAATTCGATGGTAGCGCACTGCATACCGAGGCAGATGCCGAAAAACGGAATGTTCTGCTCCCTGGCAAAGCGAATGTACTGAATCTTGCCCTCGATGCCCCTGTCTCCGAAACCGGGTGCCACGAGAATACCGTTGACGCCTTCAAGCTCTTTAGCAAAGTCGAATGATTTCCCTTCGGCATCCTCTGCCCTGAGCAGCCGGATGTTCACCCGGACGTTGTTGCTCGCCCCGGCATGCACGAATGATTCAAGAATGGATTTGTAGGCATCGGGATACTCGGTATACTTGCCGCAAATGCCGATGGTAACCTCTCCTTCCTGTGGATGCTTGACCTTGTTGCAGAAATCCCTCCAGTAGCTGAGATTCGGTTCCCTGAATTTTTTCAGGCCGAGCTTCTTCATCACCCTCAGATCGAGTTTTTCCTGCAGGAGCATAAGCGGTACCTCGTAGATGGTATCGCAGTCGTTAAGCCCTATAACATCGAGATCGTTGACGTTGCAGAAGTGTCCAACCTTGTTCTTGATCTCCCGCGACAGCGGTTTTTCGCTGCGGCAGACAAGAATATCCGGCTGGATGCCGGTTTCGAGCAGCATCTTCACGCTATGCTGCGTCGGCTTGGTTTTCAGTTCGCTTGCGGCCTTGATATAAGGCACGAACGTCAGGTGGATGTTGAGCAGGTTCCGATCTCCCATTTCGAGCTTCATCTGGCGCATGGCCTCAAGGAAGGGCAGCGATTCGATATCGCCGATCGTACCGCCGATCTCGGTTATGAGCACGTCGAGATTGCCGTTCTTGGCAAGCTCCGCCATTCGGTCCTTGATTTCGTCGATCACGTGAGGCACAACCTGCACCGTTCCACCGAGGTATTCACCGCGGCGCTCCTTGTCGATAACCGATTTGTAAACCCGGCCCATGGTGAGGTTCGACGCCTGCGAAGTCGATTCATCCAGAAAGCGTTCATAGTGACCAAGATCGAGGTCGGTCTCGGCGCCGTCGTCGGTCACGTACACTTCTCCATGCTGGTAGGGCGACATGGTGCCGGGATCGACGTTGATGTAGGGATCGTATTTCTGGATTGCAACACGGAGCCCTCTCGATTTCAGGAGAAGACCGAGCGAAGCGGACAGAATGCCTTTTCCAAGCGAAGAAATAACCCCTCCGGTTACAAAAATATGCTTGACATTTTTCGGTCGCGCCATAAATAGTCAGTCTAAGTCAGTCGTTGTTTGATAAAAAAATCCACTTCGTCACACCGGAACCCGATACTCCCCGGGCAGAATGGACCTCAGCCGATGCTCTTGTGCGCCCCGTCGCAGAACGGCAGTTTCGCCGAGAGACCGCAGTTGCAGATGGCAACATTTTTCTCGACGTCGATTTCCACCTTGTATGGCTGCAGACCGGTACCCTTGTGCGATCCGTCGCACCAGGGTTTATTCTGCGATTTGCCGCAGGCACAGTAATACTTCGTGCCAGGCTGTTCCCTGACGATTGTCGGTCTGTTCTGTTCCATAACTCAATACTCCCTCATTCATGTTATACATAGCCTGTCGGATTGACAGGCTCCACATGACAACCATAACGGAAAGGTCACTCAAAAAGATCGATCTGACCATCCGGTTCTTCGATCGGCAATTCGCCGTCGCCCTCCTCATCGCTCTTGGGCACGCGGGCAAGAGCGGAAATAGAATCTCCCGCCATGAGCCTGACAAGCCTCACTCCGGAGGTATTTCGCCCGGTCAGCCTGATATCGGAAACATGCTGCCGGTTCACGATGCCATGACTCGTGATGATGATGAGATCGTCGTCGTCATTCACATCGAGAAGGCCGACCAGTTTACCGATCTTTTCATGAGCTTTGAGCGTTATCACGCCACGCGCGCCACGCCGGGTAAGCCGGTAATCCTCGACCCGGCTGCGCTTGCCGAAACCATTGTCGGTCACTGCGAGCAGTGCCATATCGGTCCGTTTGGTGGTGACCATGGAAATACATTTTTCGTCGTCGTCAAGCGTGATGCCTTTTACGCCCATTGCGGTACGGCCCATCGCACGGATCTCGTTTTCAGGGAATCGAACGGCAAACGCCGAACTTTTGGCCAGAATGATCTGATGCTCGCCGTCGGTCAGACGGGCATCGAGCAGCTCGTCGTCCTCCTCGATGGTTATTGCGGCAATGCCGGTCCTGCGAGGATTGGAGAACTCGTCGAGTGCGGTCTTCTTGACGATGCCGTTGGTGGTAGCCATTACAATGAAGCCGGGATCGTCGAAATTTCGGATATTGATATATGCCTTTATCTTCTCGCCCGGACGCAGCTCCATGATGTTAGCCAGGGAACGCCCGCGGGCTGCCCTGCCGGCTTCGGGGATTTCATAGACCTTGAGCCAATAGCACCTGCCCGTATTGGTGAAGAACAGAATATAGTTATGCGTCGAGGCGATGAACATGTGTTCGATGAAATCGTCGTGCTTTGCCTGAGCCCCGGTCACGCCGCGACCTCCGCGGGCCTGTCGGCGATACCCGGATACCGGGAAACGCTTGATGAACCCTTCGTGGGTGATGGTGATCACCACGTCCTCCTGGGCTATCATGTCTTCGATGGAAAAATCGCCCTCCTGCGGCACAATCTCCGTCCGGCGCTCATCGCCGTAGACATCCTTCACCCTCAGCAGCTCGTCGCGGATGATCTGCATCTGCTTTTCCGGGCTTGCGAGAATTGAACGAAGCTCTTCGATAAGAGCCAGGGTCTCCTGATACTCGGTATCGATTTTCTTCCTCTCCATGCCGGTCAGTCGCTGCAGGCGCATTTCAAGAATGGCTTTCGACTGTATCTCGGATAGTCCGAACCGCTCCATGAGTCGCTCCTGCGCGGCAGAAGTATCCGGAGACTCCCTGATGGTGGTGATCACCTCGTCAAGGTTATCGAGACAGATTTTCAGTCCTTCGAGAATATGGGCACGTTTTTCCGCAGCAGTCAGATCGTGCTGCGTCCGGCGCAACACGATTTCGTTGCGGTGCCTGATATAATAGTGCATCATCTCCTTGAGATTGAGCACCCTCGGCACACCGTCAACAAGAGCGAGCATGATCACGCCGAACGTCTCCTGCATGGGCGTATGCTTGTACAGGTTGTTCAGCACCACTTTGGCCACCGCATCGCGCTTCAGCTCTATCACAAGACGCATGCCGTCGCGGTCGGATTCGTCGCGGATATCGGCAATGCCTTCGAGTTTCTTGTCGTGGACCAGCTCGACGATCTTTTCGATAAGCCTTACCTTGTTGACCTGATAGGGAAGTTCGGTAACGATGATGGACTCGCGGCCATTCTTCTGGGTCACCTCCACCAGCGCCCTTGCGCGGATGACCACCTTGCCGCGCCCGGTCAGATAGGCCTGACGAACACCTTCGTAGCCGTAGATGATGCCTCCGGTCGGAAAATCGGGAGCGATAACATGCTTCATAAGGTCCGCGATCTCGATCTCGGGATTCTCGATGACCGCAATGATGCCGTCGACCACTTCGCGCAGGTTCTGGGGAGGAATGTTTGTGGCCATACCGACAGCGATGCCGGACGCCCCGTTTACCAGGAGATTGGGAATCGCCGAAGGCAACACGGTCGGCTCTTCGAGAGAATCGTCGAAGTTCAGCGAAAAATCGACCGTCTCCTTGTCGAGATCCTTGAGCATCTCGCCGGCAATCGGCTTCATGCGCACCTCGGTATAACGCATGGCGGCAGGGGAGTCGCCGTCAATGGAGCCGAAGTTGCCCTGGCCGTCGATCAGCGGATAGCGAAGGGAAAAGTCCTGCACGAGACGCACAAGACTGTCATAGACGGCGCTGTCGCCATGGGGATGGAACTTGCCGAGCACTTCGCCGACGATACGTGCCGATTTCTTGTGCGGTTTGCCTGCCTGCAGTCCCAGCTCGTGCATACCGAAAAGCACTCGGCGATGCACAGGTTTCAGACCGTCACGAACATCCGGAAGCGCGCGGCTGACGATAACCGACATGGAATAATCGAGATAAGAATCCCGCATCTCCTCTTCAATACTGATCGGCAATATCCGTTCGCGCTGCATAGGTTTTTTCCGTGTAATAATTAATAGTATGACGCATAAGGGCGTAATGTATAAAATCCCGCCAACTTCTTAAAACCGGCTCACATGGCCGAAACCGGCGGAACCTCGCCGTATCAGGTAATCATGGTTACCGGAGCATCCGACCAGAGCGACTCGAGGTCGTAAAAACTCCGCTCATCGGGCATGAAAATGTGCACGACAACATCAACATAATCAAGAAGTATCCAGTGCATGGTATCC
Source organism: Chlorobium sp. (assembly GCF_036528655.1). GTDB lineage: Bacteria > Bacteroidota > Chlorobiia > Chlorobiales > Chlorobiaceae > Chlorobium. The sequence continues at coordinate 28,772 of NZ_JAIGND010000005.1, read as the reverse complement.
ATTCCCTCTACATGCAAAGGCCTTTCGTCGTCAGCCTTGAGTTCATCGACGACGTGTTCGGCAGCAGCCCTGGCCTTCCGCTCGGAATCCGCCGTAGCTATCACAAAAAAATCTGTCACGGAGGTCAGACCGCGCAGATCGAGAATCCTGACCTGTTCGCATTTTTTCTCCAGCACGAGCTCAGCAGCCCTTTTTGCCAGCAACTCGCTGAACGACACCTCTTCCGGGTTCAGCCCGGCAAGCTTTTCATCCTGTTCGGAAACGCTCATAAACCTCCAATAATGTTTCATCGGTTAATTAAAACAGCCTGAAGCCGTTTTTCCTGCAATCATTATAAAATAAGAATGATTCACTTTTTCAGGCACCCCGACTCGAACTTTTGCCGGTAATCGGGCACAGCCTCCGAAAGGGCAACAACGCGACCTTCCGCTGCCCGACGCAACGCTTCGGGAAGAATCGACGCTGCGGAAAAAAAATCCGCAACGAGAACAGCTGCCGCGCCGTTCCCGGAAAGCGCCAGAAGCTCTTCGCTGCTCCGGAAAACAATCACGGCATCATGTCCGCTTCTTACTGCTGCAGCAACGACGTCGCCTATCGACCCTCTTTGGCTTTCATCAGAAGGATTGCCGGCTTCAAGAACCGCGCGACGGTAACAGGCATAATAATACTCGCCCTTGCGCGACGGAATCACCGGCACGATCACCGACGAGGATGTGAACGACAGCGCTGCTGCTGCCATAGCCGGAAGGGTAGGAACGGTAACAAGAGGCACACCGAGACCAAACGCCAGCCCTTTGGCTGCCGACATACCGATCCGCAGCGCGGTAAACGACCCCGGCCCCGAGGAGACAGCTACGGCATCGAGCCGATCCTTCGGCGTACCGCTCTCTTCAAGCGCCAGTTGCACGAGCGGCATGATGGTTTCGGCCGTCCTGCTCCACTCGCCGCCGTAAACGACGTTCGCCACGCCATTACGGTTCACCGCAACGCTCAGCGATGCATGAGTACACTCAATAGCAAGAAGATTCATGTTCGACTCTGTCTGGTTATGACGATTCTTCGGAAGCTCTCGCCGGCATGATCGAGAAAAACCGTAGCGGTATATGACGAACGGTACTCCGCAAAACGATCGCCCCACTCCACAACGGCAATATGCGGCCCGAACAGATACTCATCGAACCCGATCGAGTCAAGCTCCTCCGGACGCTCTATGCGGTAAAGATCGAAATGGCGCAGTTCCACCGGCTCTCCCCGGTATGAACCGTGATAAATGTTGAAGAGGGAAAAGGTAGGACTGGAAAGCTCTCCTGAACAGTTGAAGCAATCGGCGATCCCTTTCATGAACTCGGTTTTCCCGGCGCCGAGCTGACCCTTCAGGCAGATTCGGTCGCCGGGACGAAGCGTGGCGGCAAAACGCCTCGCATATTCGCGAGTCTCTTCGGGAGAACGGGAAAAAAATTCTTCGGTCATCTGCGGTATCAGTCGAGCGGACTGAAAACCAGTCCGGTCATGATTTTCGGATAAAAGAACGTGGACTTCTGCGGCATCACCCCGCCGGACTCCGAAACCGCCAGCACCTGTTCCACCGTCGCGGGTTTCACTACGAAACCGACCTGCGCCTTGCCGGAAAGAACCGTATCGAACACGGCGGAATCCTCTTTAACGTAGACGATATTCGTCTGCAGCGCCATCGCCTCATGGCTTATGCCCAGCAGCCTGGTCAGTACCGCCTCGTGCAGCACCACAAGCCCCAGTTTCTGAAGGGCCGGAGCTATCCCGCTGTCAAGCAATACGCCAGGCTCGCCGCGTAGCGTGATGCCGAGTACACCATCTTCGCTCACGACCCCGTAAGCATAACTTGAAACCGACGCATCGAGATAACCCTTCAGCGCCGCCCTGTCATCGAGTTCCGTCACGTCAAAATACTCTTCAAGCCCCGCCCTGAGCCGCTGGGGATCGAATTCCCCGATATCATGCACCAGGCGGTGGATCGGAAAAACCACCAGTCCTTTATCATAAATATTGTTCAGATAAACAAGAATAAAATTATACGGTTCGCTCCCGGAATGCTCCGGATTCGCTTCCGCCCGCTCCCTCCGGTAGTTAAGACCGGTCTCGTACCGGTGATGTCCGTCCGCAATATAAACCGTCTTTTCAGCCAGCGCCTCCTGGACAGCAGCCACAAGCTCCGGATCGTCAAGCCGCCACAACCTGTTCCTGATGCCCTGGAACATGGCATCAGCGACCGGCTCCTGCGCTTCTGCATACCCGGCAAGAAGCTGGTCGGCAACGCCTTCGGCATCAGCGTAGAGACCGAAAATGGAGCTGATGTTCATGCGGGTTTTCCTGAACAGGTTCAGCCGGTCAGCCTTCGGCCCTGAAAGGGTGCGTTCATGCGGCAGTACCTTGCGCTCGCCGAACTCGTGGAGACGCATCGCCGCAAAAAAACCGCTCCGCGTATGAGTGTTGCCGTCATGATCGGTAAAGGTCTGACTGTACGGGTAAAGCGCGGGAACGTCTTCACGCATCAGCACATCCGCCCGCATCCACTCCTCAAGCCTCTCCGCAGCGGCAGCGTAAGGATCGACCTCCATCGGCAGCTCAAGCCGGATTGCGTTATACGGGGAACTTCCGTAAAGATCTTTCTGCATCGCGGGAGGAATAACGTCATACGGAGGGCAGATCAACCCCGACATATCGCCTGCAGTTTCGGGATTATAGCGTATCGCCCTGAATGGCTGGATTTCCGGCATGGTTGTGATAGTTATAATTTTTGTAATGCCTTACCTGTTCGCACCATCAAGATACAATTAAAAACCAAACGCCTTTCCGATCTGTTCAGGAGCCCTCCCGTGCCGACATCCAGAAATCGTCATACCCTTCCTTGACGAGCACCATGATTTTGCGGTTGCGGCACAATTCAAGCACAGCGAGAAATGTCACCACTACGACGAGGCTTTCGCTCATGCATTTCGTCATCGAGCGGAACGATACCTGCGCCCTTTCGCGCAGACAGGAGAGAATCAGCGCGCTCTGTTCTTCGACGGTTACCGGCGCATCCTCCACATTTCGGGTCATTGGCTTCGGTATATTTTCGAGCACCGAACGGTATGCCCTGATAAGATTGTAGAGGGTCGGGCGATGTATCTCTTCGTCATGCTCGTCAATGACATATGGATCGAACGACTCATAAAACCCTTTCGAAAAGAGAAGCGCCCGCTCCTCGGCATGCACGGAAAGTTTTGCTGCGGCCTCCTTAACCTGCTTGTATTCGAGAAGCTTCTGCACCAGTTCGGTACGAGGGTCGAATTCGTCGGTTTCCATGCCATCCGCCGAAGGACGGGGAAGCAGCATTTTAGCCTTGATGCTCATCAGCATCGAGGCCATATAGATAAACTCCGCGGCAACTTCGAGATTCGTGGTTCTCATACCGCCTATATGAGCGACAAAGTCGGTCGTGATTTTCGAAATGGGAATATTATATATATCAAGCTCATCGCGCCTGATAAAAAACAGCAGAAGATCGAGAGGCCCTTCAAATTCATCGAGAGTGATCCTGAACATCAGTGCAGGAGAATAGGGTGTTATCGTATATTGATGCAAGATAGAAAAAAACGCCGGGTTACGTAAAAACAGCCCGGTTATGTTGCATTTTAAGGCGTTTTTACCGTAACACTGCCTGATGACCGGGGGAAAAAGGAAACTTTCAGCAGCAGAATACCCATTGATAAGGGTATGGAAAACCCTGTGATCAGGATATAGATTATTCTATGCATAGCCGAAGTTCTCACATGAAAACCACACATAAACAAATCACTGCCGTTTTCTGCACTTTGCTTCTGCTGACGCTCATCGGAGGCACGGCTCTCGGCGGACAGGAAAACGATTATTTCAACAGGGGATACGAAAAACACCTCCAGGGCGATCTCAAGGCAGCCATTAAAGACTATTCCTCAGCCATAGAAAAGAGCCCTGGTTTCGCCATGGCCTACCAGATGAGAGGCGCCGTGTGGCAACGCATGAAACAGTTCGACAAAGCAATCAGCGACTTCTCCATGGTGATCGCGTTCGGTGAACCCCACTTTCAGGCCGTCGGCTACTACAACAGAGGCGTCACGAAAAATATGGCCGGCGATTTTCTTGGAGCCATACCTGACTTCAGCGAGGCGCTGAAAATCAACACGAGAATGGGCGCAGCGTATTTCCACAGGGGGATAGCCAAAAGCAGAACAGGAGATTCGTTCGGAAGAATCCAGGACTTCAGGGAAGCAGCAAGACTTGGCTATGTCAATGCCGAAGAGTGGCTGAATACCTATTACCCTTCATGGAAGCAGCCGGTAGCGGCGGCAGCCATACCGGCAAACTGATGCCAGTCGGAAAACCCCGGTAAAACGCAAAGAGGCTGCCGTTCATGGCAGCCTCTTTGTGTTGCATCGATCCAATCATGTCATATCGCTTTCCCGCCTTTCTCGCGGGTACGGATGCGAATGCACTCTTCAAGCGGCGTGATGAAGATTTTCCCGTCGCCGACCTCTCCCGTTCCATGCTTGGCCGTCTCAATGATGGTATCCACCGTAATGTTCACGAACTCGTCGTTGACGGCAATATCGAGCCTTACTTTGGGAATCAGGTTCGGAGCGATTTTCTGACCCCTGTATATCTCGATATCCTCCTGCCTGCCATGGCCGGTTACCCGACTAACGGTTATCCTCGTTATATCTGCCTGGATCAGAGCTTCCCTCACATGGTCGAGTCTGTCGGGCTGAATGATTGCTGTTATGAGTTTCATCGCGATACGCTCAGTTTAAGTTGATAAGGCCATACCCCTGTTCGCCGTGCATGCTGTGGTCAAGACCCGACATCTCTTCGTCTTCGCTGATGCGCAGACCGACCGTCTTTTCGACCACGAAAAGCAGAATAAGCGAAATAACGGAAGCATAAGCGATGGTGATTCCGACCGCCGTAGCCTGAACACCGAGCTGCTGCCATACCGTCCAGCTGCCGCCTGCCAGCACAGCCGCATCGGCCATCCATGACGGACGGATGAAAAAGGTGAGCGCAAGAGCGCCGACGATACCGCCTACGCCGTGAACTCCGAACGCATCGAGACTGTCATCGTAGCCAAGCCTGTTTTTGAGCATAATCGCCAGGTAACAGAATATGGCTGCCAGAGCACCGAGCGCTAGCGCTCCGACAGGCTGCACCACGCCCGCTGCGGGAGTTATTGCCACGAGTCCGGCCAGAATGCCCGAAGCCACACCGAGGCTGGTTGCCTTTCCGTGCTGGAACATCTCTATAACCATCCAGGTGAATGCGCCTGCTGCTGCGGCAATCTGGGTGACGGTCAGCGCCCTCGCAGTGTCAAGGTTGCTGGCGATCGAACTGCCTGCATTGAAACCGAACCAGCCGACCCACAACAGACCTGCGCCCATGAGCGTCATAACGAGGTTGTTTGGATGCATGACGTTTTTCGGGTACCCCCTGCGTGCGCCGAGGTAGAGCGCCGCCACCAGAGCGGTCACACCCGAAGAGATATGCACAACCGTGCCGCCGGCAAAATCAATTGCGCCTTTCGGACCAAGATTGAAAAGGAATCCATCTGAAGCCCAGACCCAGTGACATATAGGACTGTAGACAATGATGCTCCAGAGCGCTATGAAAATTGCGTAGCCCTTGAAATTCACCCTCTCGGCAAACGCGCCGGCGATAAGCGCCGGGGTTATGATGGCGAATTTGCCCTGGAACATGGCAAAAACATATTCGGGAATATGAGTTGACATGATGGTATCATCGATACCCTGCAGCAGGAAGTACTTGCTGTCCCATCCCACAAGTCCGCCAAGAATGCCCGGACCGAAACTCAGGGCATAACCCAGAGTCGGCCAGAGTACGCCGATGATCACCATTGCGGCAAAGCTGTGCATCATCGTGCCTATCACGTTCTTGGTGCGCACCAGGCCCCCGTAGAACATTGCAAGACCCGGCACCATAAGCAGCACGAGCGCTGTCGAGGTAAGCATCCAGGACGTCGTGCCGCTGTCGGTGACAACCTCCTCTGCTCCCCATGCCGTGCCTCCGGTTAAAACCGCTGCAGCAAGCAGCAGCAGCGGAAACGAGAACTTTTTCAACATAATTCCGATGGTTAATAGATTTGAGAACCTTAATTATTTAACTTTAACACACAATTGTAATGATATTTTTAGTCTAAAACAAGAAAACGATATTTTTTATTACAATAAAGTAGAAACAGGCCGAACTCCCGGACTCGCGGCGTTTCAGCATATCCAAAAAAAAACGTTGAATCGAAGAAGAAAAAAGATCGGAACAGGAGGGCGATTTGTGTTACAAAAAGGGTAACTTGCGATGCCAGTATAGTTGAGGGGCGGTCAATAAACGGCTTTATGCCGTATATTGGGCGTATTTGTGGTCGGGAGTGTTTTTTTATTTTTGAAAACCATTGCTAATTGCGGTAAATTGTACCATTAATTAGCCAATGGTTGGCTGATCGCGTTCAAATAATTTGTGCCTTGGTTATTTGTATGCGCCTCTTTTTTCTATCAAAGCACATGTTTACTGATACTAAAAAAATGAACATTTACATCGGCAATTTACCCTACTCTGTTACCGAAGACGATCTTCGTGATGTATTTTCCCAGTTCGGACAGGTCGACAGCGCTAACATCATCACCGACAAGTTTTCAGGCCGCTCGAAAGGGTTCGGGTTTGTTGACATGCCGAATGACAGCGAAGCCCGCGAGGCCATCGAATCCATGAACGACAAGGATCTCAAAGGCCGCACCATAAAGGTTAACGAAGCCAGGCCTCGCGAAGAGCGCCCGGTAAGAAGAGATCGCTACTGATAGCCGGTCGCGAAAAGATTTACAGAAACGCCGGACAGCTCATGCTGTCCGGCGTTTCCGTTTTATAGCCTTCCTTACTCCTACCTGTTCAGAATAACGCCGAGATCCTCCAGCAATGACTGAAGATCCTCCTCATGCTCGACCTCGTCCTGAAGAATCTGAACCGCAAGATTATAGGTAACGGGATCCTTCATCCCGATCTCCTCGATGATGCTGTTATAGACATTGATGGCGCACTGTTCCCCTGAAATATTCTGTTCGAGAATTGTTTTGACGAACGGATCGTCTGGTGCGTCGTAGCCGCAATTCGTCCAGGTAAACCAATCTTTCGGATTGGTCACAGGGGTGCCGCCAAGCTGGATGATCCTCGTTGTCACCATATCGGCATGCCGCAGCTCGTCCGCAGCATGCTGCAGCAGTTCGGCAATGACCGCATCCTTCATCGGACCCTGAACCACCTTCGAACCCAGCCAGTACTGGTAGTAAGCAAGCCACTCGTCGGCGAAAGCCTTGTTTAGCAGTTCAAGCACGCGTGGAAGATGATCCCCGACGATTGCACGTCCTCTGGTTCCCATGTATCTCTCCTTTTTCTTTTGCGTTGTGATTTACTTGTTGTTTGAAACGAGATCCTTCAATGCTGCGCCGAGATTGGCATAACGAAACACAAAGCCGTTCTGCTGCAATGCGCGGGGAACGACCCGCTGACCCTTGACCGCATAGTCCGCGCCCTCCCCGAGCAGCACCTGAACGGCAAGTTTCGGAACAGGCAACAGCGACGGACGTCCCATCACATGCCCGAGTTCATGCGCAAAATCGCTCATTGTCGAAGGAACCGGAGCTACCGCATTGACAGCGCCCTGATAACGGGAATCGTCGAGAACGGCAAGTATGCAGTCTATTTCATCGTCGATATGTATCCAGGAAAGGCACTGTTTTCCGGATCCGACAGGCCCGCCGAGAAAAAAGCTGAACGGCGTTATCATTTTCTGCAGCATCCCGCCCTTCGTAGAGAGCACAATTCCGGTACGAAGCAGCACGAGGCGAACGCCGTACTGCATTGCCGGCTCCGCCGTTTTTTCCCAGTCGATACAGATTCGCGCAAGAAAATCGCGTCCTTCCGCCCCTGATTCGTCCAGTTCGGCCGTATCGCCGCACTCTTCGAACGAACCATAATAACCTATCGCGGATGCGGAAATGAAAACTTCCGGCTTCCGTTCCGCCCTGGCTATGGCGGCAACCATGTGCCTTGTGCTGTCTATTCGCGAATCGTAGCACTCTTTCTTGTGCTCTTCCGTCCACCGCGCATCGAGCAGCGGCTTGCCAGCCAGATGGATTACGGCCTTCGCTCCGTCAACGGAGGAGACCCACTCTCCGGAATCCATGTCGGCATCCCAGCGAAGATACCCTGCCGCCCCGGGAATTTTATCTTTTGCCGATCCGGCAGACCTGGCGAGCACTACCACTTTTTCCCCGCGGGCTATGAGCCTTCGCGAAAGCTCGATACCGATTACCCCGGTTGCTCCCGTAATGACAATATGTCCTTCCATAGAACCCTGTTTAAACTGAAAACGCCGACGCCATGTAAAACGAACCGTAAAACCTTACTGAACAGGCAATTACCGGTAATAATTCCCGATAGGGAACAGGAATCGCCGACAGAAAGAGGAAAAAGATTCGGGAACTTCGGAGGAGATACCGGAAAGAGTGCGGAGTATCAGTACTCTTCGCCGTTGATCAGCAGAATCACGGGCCTGTCGTCTCCCAGAAGATCGGTCACGTCCTGCGGCCAGTTACGGGAAGCAACCTCAAGGCGACTGATAACATAATCCTCGAAATCGTCCAGAAGACGCTCGTCGCCATCGAACTCTTTCGGAGAAGTGATGTTGATGAGAATACTCGGTTCTGCTTTTTTGCCCTCTCCGTACATGGCGAATTCGATGACAACGCCGCTCAGGCCGGTTCCTGCTATCGGAACCAGCCTGCCCGTATCGACAAGATCGCGGGCAATTCTATCCAGGTCGGAAAGGACGCCCGCAAAACGGACATCCTGATGAAGGTCCATACTTATACTCCTTTCAGATTATTCCACGGTAACGGATTTTGCGAGATTACGGGGACGATCGACATTGCAGCCCCGAAGCGTCGCTATGTGATAGGAGAGCAATTGCAGAGGAATGACCGTCAGCAACGGGGTCACCGGTCCAGCTGCTGAGGGAATATAGATGACATGATCGGCAAGCGAACGGATCTCTTCGTCGCCTTCGCTGGCGATTGCTATAACCCTCCCTTTACGGCTGCGTACCTCTTCGATGTTGCTGAGAATCTTGGTATAGGTATTGTCGCGGATCGCTATAAAAATTACAGGCATATCCTCGTCGATCAGCGCTATGGGCCCGTGCTTCATCTCGGCTGCGGGATACCCCTCCGCATGAATGTATGAAATCTCCTTGAGCTTGAGCGCGCCTTCCAGCGCCACAGGAAAATTGTAACCCCGGCCAAGATAGAGAAAATTCCGTGCGTCACGATAACTCTCAGCAATAGCGTGAATTGCCTCGTTTCCCTTTAGAATCCCCGCTACTTTTGCAGGAACCTCCGACAGTTCCTGCAGATAGCCGGCAATTTCCTCGTCGCCGAGCGTTCGACCCTGGCTGAGGGCAAGCGCTACCATGTACAGCACGATAACCTGTGCGGTAAACGCTTTGGTCGATGCGACTCCGATTTCGGGGCCCGCATGTGTGTACATGCCGCAATGGGTTTCGCGGGCGATTGTCGAACCGACCACGTTGCAGATGCCCATGACGAGCGCGCCCTTATCTTTAGCCTCTCGCAGTGCGGCAAGTGTATCGGCGGTTTCGCCGGACTGAGAAATAACGATCACCACATCTTCGGGAGTAATAACCGGATTGCGATACCGGAACTCGGAAGCATAATCGACCTCTACAGGAATACGCGCGAACTCCTCGATCAGGTATTCGCCGATCAGACCGGCATGCCAGCTCGTGCCGCATGCGCAGATGATGATCCGTTTCGCCTTGCGCAGGTGTTCGAGGTTATCCTTGATCCCGCCGAGATGCAGCGAACCGCTTTCGAGCCGAACCCTGCCGCGCATGACATCCTCCATGACGGCAGGCTGTTCGAAAATCTCCTTGAGCATGAAATGCTCGAATCCGCTTTTTTCAATCTCCTCGAGTTCGAAATCCAGTTCGGTAACAACCTTTTCGGTCTCTATGTTCTCGACGGTTTTCACCGTATATCCGGCCTCGGTAATGACAGCCATTTCTCCGTCTCCGAGATAGACGACTTTACGGGTATGCTCTACGATAGGCGCGGCATCGGAAGCAACAAAATACTCCCCCTCGCCAAGACCCAGCACCAACGGACTTCCCTTGCGGGCGACAACCAGCGTGCCGGGTTCGCGCGATGAAATCACGCACAGGCCGTATGCTCCTTCGACATGCTGCAGAGCCCGGCGCACCGCGCCTTCAAGCGAAAAAGAAGGCTCCTCTTTCCACATTCGGTCGATGAGATGCACAAGCACTTCCGTATCGGTTGCGCTTCGGAAAGCATAGCCGTGCGAAGACAACTCCAGACGGAGCGACATATGGTTTTCTATGATCCCGTTGTGGATAACGGCAATATCACCCGCGCCGTTAAGATGCGGATGCGCGTTGCGGTCGCTGGGATCGCCGTGTGTGGCCCAACGGGTATGCGCGATGCCCACCGTTGCGCCATAAAGCCTGTCGCCGCTCTCCTGAAGGGCAAGCTCGAGATTCGCCACACTGCCTTTCTGTTTTACGACCGAAAGATTTCCATTCAGAACGGCAATGCCTGCCGAGTCGTATCCGCGATACTCCAGACGCCTGAGGCCGTTCAACAGAAGGGGCGCCGCCTCCCGTTTACCGATATAACCAACGATTCCGCACATGGCAAGCAGTTTAAACTGAGGGCATCCCGCCGATTACCGAACTGACAGGGTGCCGGTTGGGGGAGATATAAATAAAAAACAAGTATAAGATGATAATAAACATCAAAAAACCAGCCTCATGGCATCGCGCATTTTTTCAGCCTCCGCGGCAACGGCAGCCTCATATTCTTCGACGAACCTGAACGACCCGGAAGGATATATAATGCTCCTGCTGACATTTATAAGGGCGCTCTCGCCTTTGGAATCGGCGCCTTCCCTGACGGCATCGTCGAGAGATCCTCCCTGGGCTCCGACTCCCGGAATGAGAAAAAACAACCCCGGGGCCTTACGTCGCAGATCGCCAAGCCGACCGGTCTTTGTGGCGCCGACAACGACCCCGGCATTGCCGGACTGCTGCCACCCGGCAACATGTTCAAGCACGACCTCATACAAAGGTCGGCCGTCGAGCATGAGCTGCTCCTCGAAATCCTGCGATCCGGCATTCGAGGTCAGACAGAGCACGAAAACAAGCTTGTCGGTATAAGCAAAAAAAGGCTCAAGAGAATCGAATCCCATATACGGGGCAACAGTAACCGCATCGAAAGGCCAGTGTTCGAAAAACGCCTGCGCATACTTTCTGCTGGTGTTACCGATATCTGCCCTTTTAGCATCAGCTATCGACAGGCATTCCCGCGGTATTTCGACAAGCGTTTTCTCCATATCGAGGAGTCCCTGCACGCCGGACGCTTCATAAAAAGCGGTATTGACTTTATATGCGGCCGCATAATCCTTTGTCGCCCTGATGACCGAACGGTTGAATGCGGGCACGGGATCGGAGCAGCCGCGAAAAACCTCCGGTATTTTTTCCGGATCGCTGTCCAGACCTACGCACAGCAGCGACTTTATGGACGATATCCTGCGGTTGGCCTTCTCGCGAGCGGTACTCAATGCTTCTCTCCGTTTACTTCGAATTAAAAAAATGCCTTTTATACAAACCTCCCGTAACGACATGCCCGTTGCCTCAAGGCAATGAGAAACAGCGACATCCAACGCATACTGCAACTTATTACCTGCAGGGAACATTCTTTCATCCCGTAATATATAAATATGTTTATTTCGGGATGCTTCATTAAATTCAGGATTCCCGTAAATTGCATGACTTGTGCTCCGATAGAGATGTCTCATGACTGAAACGCTCACCAATAAACAATGATTGACTGATTAATGGCAAAAAACCTGTTCAAACCCACAAATCCATACAGCAACGAACCGGAAAGCAACGAAAAACGCCCGAAATTCTCGATAATGTACTATCTGATGGTAATCCTGCTGCTGATAGGCATACAGCTCGCATTTTTCTGGTCCGGGTCGTCGGTTGAAATCCCTTACAGCACGTTCCGCAAATACATTGAAGAAAACAGGATCGAGTCGGTACGAATCTCCCCCGAACGCATCTATGTGGAACTGAAAAGCCAGCCGAAAACGGACGCGGCCGCCCCGGAACCCGCTAAAAAAGAGCCCGGACTTATCATTCCCCGTTCTTCTGCACCTGAAAACGAGGTATTCGTCACGCCGGTTCGCGACGACGAACTCATAGGCCTGCTCGAAAGCAAAGGAATAAAATATCAGGGACTGCCGAGCAATACCTGGCTTGGCGAGCTGCTGCAGTGGATTCTGCCATTCGCGCTTCTTATCGGCATCTACTTTTTCTTTTTCCGCCGAATGGGAGGACCGGGCTCGCAGTTCATGAACATCGGCAAGAACAAGGCCGCGCTGTACGAAAATCTCGACGAGCACACCCGCATCACCTTCAAGGATGTCGCAGGACTTGACGAAGCGAAAGCTGAAGTCATGGAAGTGGTAGACTTCCTGAAAGACCCGAAAAAGTATACGAAACTGGGCGGAAAACTCCCCAAGGGGGTACTGCTCGTCGGCCCTCCGGGAACCGGAAAGACCCTTCTGGCAAAAGCCGTAGCAGGCGAAGCTGACGTTCCGTTCTTCAGCATCAGCGGTTCCGACTTCGTTGAAATGTTCGTCGGCGTCGGCGCAGCGAGGGTACGCGATCTTTTCCGTCAGGCCAAGGAGAAAGCGCCCTGCATCATCTTCATCGACGAGATAGACGCCGTCGGCAGAAGCCGCGGCAAAGGCGCCATGATGGGCGCTAACGACGAACGGGAAAACACGCTGAACCAGCTTCTCGTCGAAATGGACGGCTTCGCAACTGACAAGGGCGTCATCCTCATGGCGGCGACGAACCGACCGGACGTGCTCGATTCAGCCCTGCTTCGACCGGGCCGCTTCGACCGTCAGATCATGGTCGACAAACCCGATCTGAAAGGCCGCATCGACATTTTCAAGGTCCATACCAAAAACATGTCGCTCTCGCCTGACGTAAACATCAAAGCGCTCGCCTCCCAGACTCCCGGGTTCGCCGGCGCTGAAATAGCCAACGCCGCCAACGAAGCCGCGCTGCTCGCATCGCGCAGAAACAAGCAGAGCATCGAAATGAAGGATTTCGAGGACGCAATCGAGAGGGTCGTGGCCGGACTTGAAAAGAAAAACAAAGTCATCAATCCTCGCGAAAGGGAGATCGTCGCCTACCATGAGGCCGGCCATGCCATCGTAAGCTGGATGATGCCGGAAAACGATCCTGTGCAGAAAATCTCGATCGTTCCCCGCGGCATGAGCGCATTGGGCTACACCATGAACATTCCGCTCGAAGACCGCTACCTCATGACGAAAAACGAGCTGTCAGCACGCATCTGCGGCCTGCTTGGCGGAAGAATCGCCGAGCAGATCGTTTTCGGCGAAATATCCACCGGAGCACAGAACGACCTCGAAAAAGTGACCGGGATCGCATACAACATGGTGATGGTCTACGGCATGAGCGAAAAGCTTGGCAATCTATCATATTACGAGAGCAACAATCCGTATTCCGGAGGCCCCGGAATCAACAAGAAATACAGCGAGGAAACCGCTCAGCTGATCGACAGCGAAGTGAAGGCGATCGTCGAAAAAGCCCGTCAGAAGGTGACCGAACTGCTCACGACAAACCGTGACAGACTCGAAACCCTCGCAAAGGAACTGCTCTCGAAAGAAATGCTGCAGTACTGCCAGATCGAGGAGATTCTCGGCAAACGACCAGAAGGGAAATATCCCGTCCATCTGCACACGGAATGCGACGGCTCCGAAACGGTCGCCGAAAAACAGGATGTCGCCGCAGAACAGAACGGAATGAGCCAGGAGGAACTGATAGAGCTTGAAGCCGCCGTGGCAAAGCTGAAGGAAACACGGGAAAAGGGCGAGCCTTGAGAACTTCCTCTGCGTGATTATGAAACGGGGGCGTCTTATCGTTTCCGGGTTCCTACAGGGCGTGGGGTTCAGAATGTTCGCAGAACGGACAGCAGTAAAACCCTGCATATCCGGGTGGATCAGGAGCCTGCCGGAAGGAACGGTTGAAATCGAAGCGCAGGGCCCCGAGCAGCATCTTGAGAAACCGGCCAAACAGGCAAGCAAAAGGGTCTTCGGGAGCCGTGGTTAGCGGAACAGGTACAACGCAAACAGGCAGGATCGCTCCTGCCTGAATAGGTTCTGTTTTTCGTGGGTCCCGAGGGATTCGAACCCCCGACCTACTGGGTGTAAACCAGTCGCTCTAACCAGCTGAGCTAGGAACCCGCTTTCGGGCCACTATTATAATATATTTTTGCTGCAACGCAAAAGAATAATTAAACGACTATCCTCAGACCAGACCCGATTTGTAAGCCGTTCTGAAAAAGCATAAATTCATGCCGGCATGCTACACCCGAAACCGGCAATTTTTTTTATAAAAACATGAAATCATTATCAATTCTCGGCAGTACCGGATCGATCGGACTCAGTACCCTCGATGTCGTCAGACAGCACCCCGACAAGTTCTCGATTACAGGCCTGGCTGAAGGCCACGACACAGCGCTGCTTGCCGAACAGATCGATGAATTCAGACCCTCTGTAGTATCGGTTCGGGATGCCGCTTCGGCAGAAAAACTTCTTGGTCTCCTTGGCGAACACAAGCCGGAAATTTTCCACGGTCTCGAAGGCGCTGCAGTCGTCGCAGCCGCAGAAGAAGCTGAAATGGTGGTTTCAGCCATTGTCGGCGCGGCAGGGCTGGTACCTACCGTCACGGCCATCAAGGCAGGAAAGCATATCGCACTGGCAAACAAGGAGACGCTCGTCGTTGCCGGACAACTGGTCTCCGATCTGGTCAGGCAGCACAACGTACAGCTGCTGCCGGTAGACAGCGAGCATTCCGCAATCTTCCAGTCTCTTGCCGGACATCGAACCGAAGATATCGAACGCATCATCCTGACCGCTTCGGGAGGGCCTTTCCGAAAAACGCCTGCCGAAGAGCTGAAACTGGCCGGCCCGGAACAGGCGCTCAAACATCCGCAGTGGTCGATGGGAGCAAAAATCACCATCGATTCGGCTACGCTCATGAACAAGGGGCTCGAAGTGATAGAGGCGCACTGGCTCTTCGACATGCCAGCAGAAAAGATCGGCGTCGTGGTACACCCTCAGAGCATCATCCACTCGATGGTCGAGTATATCGACGGCTGCGTGATGGCCCAGATGGGCGTGCCCGACATGCGCGCGCCTATCGCCTATGCGCTTGCGTATCCGGAACGATGCGAAACCGGCATCGGCAAACTCGACCTCACGAAAATCGGCACGCTCACCTTCGAGGAACCAGACATGGAACGATTCCCCGCGCTCCGTCTCGCCTTCGATGCGCTCAAGGCCGGACGCACTTACCCTGCTGTGCTGAACGCGGCCAACGAAATCGCCGTCGCCGCCTTCCTCGATAAAAAAATCGGATTCACCGAAATAGCCGATACGGTAGACAAAACCATGCAGGCCCATAACGCCTATGCTCCCGTCGAGCTCGACGAATACCTGCAGGCCGACCGCTGGGCTCGCGAAACAGCAAAAGCCATTATCGGATAACATCAGCTGCCAGCCTGAATATCATAACAATTTCCCGGCGCCCCGTCGATGCGGGGCACCTATTTTTTATTACGAAACGATAGATACAAATGGACATTCTGAACACGACATTTTTCTTCATTGTAGCGATATTCATTCTTGTCACGGCTCATGAGCTCGGGCATTTTCTCACCGCCAAGCTGTTCGGCATGAGAGTGGACAAATTCTATATCGGCTTCGATTTCTTCAACATGCGCCTCTGGAAGAAGAAAATAGGCGAAACGGAGTACGGAATAGGAGTGTTCCCCCTCGGCGGATACGTCAAAATAGCCGGTATGGTCGACGAAAGTCTCGACACCGCACACCAGGCTTCGGAGCCGCAGGAATGGGAGTTCCGCGCAAAGCCTGTCTGGCAGCGCCTTATCGTGCTGGCCGGTGGCGTCGTCATGAACATGTTGCTTGCTGCGGTTATTTTTATCGGTGTTACCCTCGCATTCGGCGAATCGCGCACCACCGTCGACAATCCGGCCTACATCGAGCAAGGTTCGGTATTCGCCGTCATGGGCATGAAAACCGGCGACCGCATCGCTGCCGTCAACGGCAAGGAAGTTTCAAGCTGGGAAGAAGCGCTCGATCCCGCAACATTCACGGAAACGTCACTGACCTATACCGTGCTTCGCGACGGCAAACGCATCACACTCCGTGCGCCGGACAACCTGCTTTCCCGTCTTAACGAGAACCAGGCGCTCGGCATCAGGCCCGCCATGATCCCTGTCATCGACGACGTGCTGGCCAGCGAACCTGCGGCAAAAGCCGGCATCAAACCAGGAGCGCTGATCACAGCAATCGACGGGAAAGCTGTTTCGGACTGGACCGAAGTCGTATCCATCATCTCCGCCAGTGCGGGAAAACCTCTCGCCATTACCTGGAAATACCTTGAACAGACGCCGGGAAAGCTGACCGATCCGGCTGCGATAATGGCCTCGGGAAGCTCGACCGTCACTGAAGTCGTTCCCACGGCGGCGGGTAAAATCGGTATCGCCCTGCGCCAGACTCTGCAGACCGAGCGCATCGATCTCAGCGTTTTCGAGTCGATAGCGAGCGGCACATCCCAGACCTGGAAAATGAGCGTCATGACCGTCCAGGGATTCGCCCGGATATTCACCGGACAGGATGACTTCCGCAAGTCGCTCGGCGGACCCGTCAAAATCGCAAAAATTGCAGGACGCAGCGCCGAACAGGGACCGATCAGTTTTCTGTATTTCCTTGCCGTACTCTCAATATCGCTTGCCATCATCAATATCCTGCCGATACCGGCGCTTGACGGCGGACAGTTCGTCATGAACGCCGTCGAGGGAATAATCGGCCGGGAACTGCCATTCGAGGTCAAAATGCGTATCCAGCAGATCGGCATGGCGCTGCTGCTCACGCTATTCGCCTACATTCTCCTGAACGACATCCTGAATCCCTGATCGTCTGCAGATGACCATGTTCGATAAACTTCAGGCGATAAAGGAAAGGCATCTCGATCTCGAGCAGCAGCTCGCCGATCCGGGTGCCGCAACAGACCAGAACCGTTTCAGGAAACTCAACAAGGAGTACAGCGACCTTCGCGACATCGTACAGGCATTCGATCGCTATACCCAGGCTAAACGCCAGCTCGACGAATCCAGAGCAATGCTGAAATGCGAGAAGGACCCGGAAATGCGCGAACTTGCCCAGACTGAAATCGACGACCTGCAGCAGCAGATCCCCGAACTGGAACAGCAGCTCAAGGTGCTCCTGCTGCCGAAAGACGAAGCCGACTCACGGAACGTGATCATCGAAATCCGCGCCGGCACGGGAGGCGAAGAGGCCGCACTCTTTGTCGCGGACCTCCTGCGCATGTACCAGCGTTATGCGGAACGCCAGGGATGGAAATGCACGATGCTCGACTATACCGAAAGCTCCATGCCCGGAGGATTCCGGGAAGCCGTGCTGGAAATGAGCGGCAACGACGTCTATGCCACCATGAAATACGAAAGCGGGGTCCACCGCGTTCAGCGCGTGCCCGAAACGGAAACCCAGGGCCGAATCCATACTTCCGCAGCCAGCGTCGCCGTTCTGCCCGAAGCCGAAGAGGTGGATGTGGAAATCCGCCGCGAAGATCTGCACTTCGACACCTACCGCAGCGGAGGCAAGGGCGGTCAGAACGTCAACAAGGTCGAAACCGCCGTCCGCATCACCCATGCTCCCTCGGGCATCGTCGTGGCCTGCCAGGAAGAGCGCTCCCAGCTGCAGAACAAGGAACGGGCAATGACCATGCTGCGCACGAAGCTCTACGACCGGCAGCTCGCCGAGCAGCAGCAGGAACGCGCCGATCTTCGCCGTTCTATGGTGACGACCGGCGACCGGAGCGCAAAAATCAGGACATACAACTACCCTCAGTCGCGCGTAACCGACCACCGCATAGGGTTCACCAGCCACGCGCTCCCGCAGATCATGCAGGGAGATCTCGTCGACATCATCGAAGCGCTCAAACTGCACGATCAGACCGAACGGCTGCAGACTGCCGCAGAAAGCTGAGTTTCCTCGAATTCCTGCAGATGAAATGAACGTCCGCTTTATATTTTTCAGTGATAGTCTGTATATTTATAAACAGGGTAGCCTCAACCCCATGAAAACGATTACCCGGCAACAACCCACACAGAAAAGCTGACGACAGCACCACGGCAGGGAGAGAACAGGTCACATGGAAATGGAAGCCACAGGAAAAAGCAGGGGCGAATGGATTTTTTTCGGAGAGTTCGACAGAACGGTCAGCTATCTTACCGACCACGCCAGAATACTCGGATTCAACCCATTCTGCCATAAGGTAGAAGAGACTTCCGAAGAGAATATCTACAGATGGCACTTCAGGGTAACCGACCCGCAGAACAATCCTTTTGACGTCATTTTCTATGTCGAGCAATCAGAAGAACTGCTCGTCGAACTTCCGGACGCCCTCGCAGGCATAGATCCGGACGAACTGACCGACGAAATGATCGAACAGTATACCGTCGGCAAAAAAATCCGCTGGCACCATCACCAGCCGAAAAGTCCGGTGGACGACCCGAAAAACTACCTTTTCGAAGGCCGGGCATACGCCGACATGCACATACACCCCATGCAGGAAACCGAGAGAACGAGAGTGCACTTCGACCTGAAAATCGATGTACGTTTCGTGCTCTACCCGGCATTCCGCATCGTACCCGAACAGATCATCCGCGCCATGACCAACGCCGGCATGTCGATGATCATGCAGACCGCAACAAACAGGATGTTTCACAGCATATCGAAGGATTTCGGCCATGTCCAGCACGCATGAACACAACCTCCCGATGAATTTCCACGATCTCGTCAGAGACCGCTGCAGCATCCGCAGTTTCGCAAAAGACCGACCGATACCGGAGGATGTCCTGCGGCGCATCCTCGAAGCCGGAAGGCTCGCTCCCTCTGGAAAAAACCTCCAGCCATGGACATTCATCGTGATAAGCTCCCCGGAAATGCTGGAAAAAATATATCCCTGCTACTCGCGCGACTGGGTACAGAGCGCGCCTTACCTGCTCGTCGTAAAGGGAAAACGCAGCGGCGCCTGGCACCGGGCAAAGGACGGCTACACCTCGCTTGAAACCGACCTTGCCATCGCCATGGACCATATGATCCTTGCGGCGGCATATGAAGGCGTGGGCAGCTGCTGGATCGCCGCCTTCGACCGCGACATCCTTTACGGCGCCCTCGGACTCAATGACGACGAAGAGATTTTCGCCTTCACCCCGCTCGGTTATCCCGCTACGGATGCCGTAACGGTACCTAAAACAAGAAAGTCCATCGAAGAAGTGGCGGTATTTCTCTGAATGAGGAATTTCAGATCGTCTGACCGGTAACGCATGCCGATCCTTCTGTCAGACTCCATCCTGCCGCTTCTCGAAAGCCGCTATCGCCGCCATCATGTCCCCGAACACCGGATTCGCGGCTTCAAGCTGCTTGCCGCCGTTCATGATCGGATCTTTCAGCACCACGCTCGCATGTCTGACTCCGAGATCTTCGGGAATCCTGAAAAGGGTGAAACGATCCTGAAGAGATACCGCTTTTAACGCTTCTATACCGGCAATGTCCGCAGTTGTGTCACATGCCGAATGAGCCGCGAACACTTTCCGGGAATAAGGGAACCGCCGGCTGAACCCTCCGATGAGAGAATCGGTTTCCCCTATCAGGCGGGCAAGTTCGGAGGCTCCATCCATATCCACATGAGTGTATCGATAAGGATTCTCGCCCACCAGAGGCTGGTTTGTATCAAGGAAATCGGCAAGAAATGTCTGCAGCAGCTTTTCCCTGATCTCTCCTATAAAACCATAGGGGCCTCCTGCAAGATCGAGCGCCGCTGAAAACAGATAGAGCCTGCCGTTTACGTCGGGATTGACCGTTGCCATGTAAAAACCGAGAGCCCCGCCGGTCGAGAGACCTCCGACCGACACCTCATCAGCTTTCGATGCCGCCGCGCAGATTGCATAAGCGGCATTTGCCTTCCACTCATCAAGGTCGACCGCCTCCATGCCGTTCGGCTCTTTCAGGCCGTGGCCGTGAAGCAGCGGGAGATAGACGTTATAGCCAAGGCGATTGAAAAAGTACTCCCCTATAGCCGCCATGAAGTAAGGAGAGTCGGACAGGCCGTGGACGAGCACGATTGCCTTTTGCGGGCGATGGCCATGTTCCATTATTCTCGGATGACACCCACTGCGGACATTCTCGGCAGAGAAGTATCCGAATCGATCGTAATAAGACATCCATTCATTATCGCGCATTGTACCTGATAATTGAATTATTGTAACCCGAACCGTTCGGAACAGCCGCATTTCAACAATGAATCGGCGAGGCAAACCGAAATAGACGAGGACTCGGTCTCAGAAGTATAATCGAAACAGACTCCTGTTTCTCCGATCCTCATTATGCCTGAATAAAGCAGCCTGAAAAACTTCATCCTGAAAGGAGGGCGGGTTTTCCAGCCCGCCATTCTGATTCGGGTGTAATGGCGGACAGGAATGTCCGCCCTCCTTTAATTTGCTTCCGAGACAGCCTCACAACGACCTGAATTCCGGTTTCAGAATATCAGCAACATCACTGTAAGGAAGCGTGATCTCAGTAGGACCGTAGACATAGGCGGCTATCTCATAGTTATTGTAGAAAAAGGTCACTCCTTCCGGAGTCAATGCGACGTTGTCGGTAAAGCGGATAACGTTTTCGAACAACTGGCCTTTCTCGCCGTCGAGCCGTTCCGTTTCAGACAACCCTTTCATCTGCCGGTAGCGACTGTCGATCAGCCTGTTCAGCCGATCCTCGAACCCTGAAACAAAAAGATCCCCGACGGAAAGACGCTTGCCCGAAAGAGCATCGAATACGAAAAACCGTGTACCGTAATTGCCGTGGGCCCCTCCGGTATAGGATTGCGTGGAAATGCTCACCGTCAGAACGCCCTTCCTGTTCAGGAGAACCGAACCGTTCAGATTGAACTCGTAGGCGGGGACGCTTTCGCGCTCCTTTCGCTCGCGCCGATACTCCCTGAGAAAATTATCGGCAAGATCCCCGATGGATCTTTTGCCGCTGTAGCCCTCTCCGGGAGCGAGCTCGGTGCTGTCCGCTATCCACGACTGCAGTGTGGCGTTTATGTTTTCTGAAGGCGTGCCGCCTGAAAACACCGGATACTCACACTTGCAGTAAGCAACATGTTCAGGGGCCGCCGCCTTGTCTCCATCACTTTTTTTTTCAATCCGCAGCATCCTGTACGAAAGCGTATCGGAAACGCCGTTTCCTGCAGGATCGTCGCGTATCCCCATGTCATTGCCGGTTCCGCATGCGGACGCCATAATCATAAAGCATGCGAGGAACAAAAAAATAAATGCTTTACGTTTGTGATTTTTCATAACTCGTCAGATTTTGATACTTCAGTCAGTCAGGCCATACAATAGACAGGCAGAAGAATAATGCGTTATTTATTGCGGTTTCCCGCGATTATTCCGAAAGAGGCAGGCTGTATTCGTTCCGAACCGACTTATGAATTAACTGCCGACTATAACGGTTAAAATACAAAAAGCATCTTTTCGAATCATTGACCACGGGGAGCGGCCATGAGAAACATCGTCTTCACCGGAAAAGGGGGCGTCGGAAAGACATCCATCGCAGCGGCAACCGCTGTAAAGGCTGCATCGATGGGCTACAGGACGCTCGTCATATCCACCGATCCGGCCCACAGTCTCGGCGACTCTTTCGATATCGAACTCGGGCCGTCTCCGGTTCAGATCGCCGAAAATCTCTACGGGCAGGAGGTGAGCGTCTACGGCGACCTCAACCTGAACTGGGAGATCGTGCGCGAACACTTCGCCCACCTCATGGAGGTACAGGGCATTCAGGGCATCTACGTCGAAGAGATGGGCGTACTGCCCGGCATGGAGGAGCTTTTCTCGCTCTCCTACATCAAGCGCTACAACGAATCGAACGAGTACGACCTTCTCGTGGTGGACTGCGCGCCCACGGGCGAAACCCTGCGTCTGCTCTCCCTGCCGGAAACATTCGGATGGATGCTCAAGCTGATGCGCAACCTCGAAAAATATGTGGTCAAACCGGTCATCCGTCCGCTCTCGAAACGGGTAGGCAAGCTGCACGACCTCGTGCCGGATACCGACGTCTACGATCAGGTCGATCACCTCTTCTCATCCATCGAAGGAATCATCGAACTGCTCTCCGACTCGTCGAAAACCACCGTGCGCCTCGTGATGAACCCCGAAAAGATGGTGATCAAGGAGTCCATGCGCGCACTCACCTACCTGAACCTCTACGGCATCACGGTCGATCAGGTCGTCATCAACCGGGTGTTCATGGACGAGGTGGACGGCCAGTACATGAAGGAATGGAAAGAGATACAGCACAGGTACATCGACCAGATCGAAACAACCTTCGCCCCGATACCAATCACGAAAGTGCCGCTCTTCCGGCGCGAAGTGCTCGGCCTCGATATGCTCAAAGAGGTCGGCGAGGTCGTTTACGGCCAAAAGAATCCTCTCGATATCTTCTACCACGAGGAGCATGTCGATATCAGAAAGGTCTCGGACGGCCACTACGTCATGAGGCTCCGCCTGCCGTTCGTCTTCGACAACAGGATGGAAGCCAACGTGGTGCAGATCGGCGATTCGCTCACCGTCCGGATCGGCAACTACCAGAAAGGCGTGGTGCTCCCGGTATTCCTGGCCGGCATGAGGGTGGCCGAAGCCGGTTACGAGGAGAAATGGCTGAAGATCGACTTCCGCAAAAAAGAAGCGGCTTCCGCCTCTGCCTGATCATTCCCGGCATAACCGCTTACGGGAAGAATCCGGAATATTTCAGTCACAATCCGGAACTCGGGCGCCGGCCAAAGCGGAATTCAACGGCGGATATGCCCGATCTGCCTGATTTCATTGGCTTTGCAGGTAAAAAAATATGATCTTTCGGGAGCAAATTTTTACACCTGTATGAAAAAACATCTTCTTCTCGGAGCCGAGGCTGTCGCCTCCGGAGCTCTCGATGCCGGAATATCGGGCGTTTACGCATATCCCGGAACCCCCTCGACCGAAATCACCGAATTCATCAGGAAAAGCCGGGAAACCGCTGAACGCGGCGTTCACGCATCATGGTCGGCAAACGAAAAAACCGCCTATGAAGCCGCCCTCGGCATGTCCTATGCCGGAAAACGAGCGCTTTCGGCCATGAAGCACGTCGGGTTGAACGTCGCTGCCGACGCGTTCATAAACTCGGCCATAACCGGCGTCAACGGCGGCCTGGTACTTGCCGTGGCCGACGACCCGTCGATGCACTCCTCGCAGAACGAACAGGACAGCCGTTTTTACGGACGGTTTGCCATGGTGCCGGTAATCGAACCCGCTTCGCAGCAGGAACTCTACGACGCGACAGTACGGGCATTCGATCTTTCGGAATCCCTGAAACTTCCGGTGCTGCTCCGGCTGACCACGCGCCTTGCCCACTCCCGGGCGGGAGTGACCCGCGTCGCGGCTCGCGACGAAAACTCCCTTCATGCGGAATATGCCCCCGAACGGTTCGTGCTGATGCCGCATAACGCCCGGCGGCAATATGCGGGGCTGCTCGGCAAACAGGAGTCCCTGGAACGTCTCTCCGGCTCCTCCCCGCTGAACCGGATGATCCCCGGAAACGGCTCCACGGGGGTGCTTGCCTGCGGCATAGCCTTCAACTACGCAATGGAAGCGAAAAAAACCTTCGGCCTCGATATTTCCGTACTCAAAATCGGCCAGTATCCGCTTCCCCGGCATATGGTCGAAGATCTCTTCGCCCGATGCGAAACCGTGCTGGTCGCCGAAGAGGGATACCCGATATACGAAGAACTGCTCCGAGGATGGTTCGACGACCGGAAAATCACCGGACGCATGGACGGCGCGCTGCCCCGTGCCGGCGAACTGACGACAAGCCTGCTGGCCGAAGCGCTCGGGGTAAAACGCCCGGCTCCGGCGGCGATTCCAGGCATCGTTGCGAACCGCCCGCCCGAGCTCTGCCGGGGATGCGGCCACCGCGATCTCTTCGAAGCGCTGAACCGGGTCATGGAGGGTTTCGAAAACCGCCACGTCTTTTCCGATATCGGCTGCTACACCCTCGGAGCCCTGCCCCCATACAGCGCAATTCACACCTGCGTCGATATGGGCGCAGCGATCACCATGGCAAAAGGCGCCGCGGATGCCGGCCTTCGCCCTGCAGTCTGCGTCATCGGCGACTCCACCTTCACCCATTCCGGCATGACCGGCCTGCTCGACGCAGTCAACGAACAAACTCCACTCACGGTCATCATCGCCGACAACGACACCACCGCCATGACAGGAGGTCAGGCCTCGGCGGCTACGGGATCGAAACTCCGCTCCATCTGTCGCGGCCTCGGCGTCGAAGAAGCACGCATCAGAACGATCGTTCCCCTGAAACAGAATCTGGAGGAGAACATGGCGACGCTCAGGGAAGAAATCGCCTTTCCCGGCATTTCGGTGGTGCTGGCGGTCAGGGAATGCATAGAAACCGCTGCCCGGAAAAAACGAAGATCCGGAAGCAAACCAGCCAACCAGTAACGACCATGCAATACGATATTATTGTATCCGGCGTCGGAGGACAAGGCATCCTGAGCATCGCCGCGGTCATCGACCTCGCCGCGCTGCATTGCGGCCTCCATATTCACCAGGCCGAAGTGCACGGCATGAGCCAGCGCGGGGGCGCCGTACAGTCGCACCTGCGCATTTCGGACGCGGAAATCCACTCCGGCCTTATTACCGAAGGAACCGCCGACATCATTCTTTCGGTAGAACCGCTCGAAGCACTCCGCTACCTGCACTTCCTCTCCCCTGAAGGACGCATCGTCACGGCAACCGAAACCGTCGTCAATATGGCCGGTTATCCGCCCTTCGAACTGATCGAAGCCGAACTTCGCCGTACCGGCAGCCCTGTGCTCGTCGATGCCGCCGCTCTGGCCCGCGAAGCGGGAAGCGCAAAAACCTCGAACATGGTGATGCTCGGCGCCGCAACGCCCTTCATCGCCCTCGATCAGGACATACTGGAAGCCGGCATCATCGAACTCTTCGAAACAAAGGGAGAGAAAATCGTCGCCATGAACATCGACGCATTCAGAAAAGGGGTCGCATTCTCACAACAGTCAATTCAACAGACAGTCCTATGATCTGGAACGCGCATTACGAATGCATGGAGCGCGAGGAGCTCCGGAAACTGCAGGGCGAACGACTGCAGGCCATGGTAGAAAAAGTCTATTTCAATGTTCCCTTTTATCGCCTGAAACTGCAGGAAAAGGGCATCGAACCCGGCGACATCCGGAGCATCGACGACCTGCAGAAGCTGCCCTTCACCACCAAACAGGATCTTCGCGACACCTACCCCTTCGGCCTCTTCGCCGTGCCGCTGCAGGATGTCGTCCGGCTGCACGCATCGAGCGGCACCACAGGGAAATCCACGGTCGTCGGCTACACCCATAACGACATCCTCATGTGGAGCGAAGTGGTCGCCCGGTCGCTCACCATGGCGGGAGTCACGAAATCCGATATTGTCCAGGTTGCATACGGCTACGGCCTCTTCACCGGCGGCCTCGGCCTGCACTACGGAGCCGAAAAAGTGGGAGCTTCGGTCATCCCCATCTCCGGCGGCAACACCAAAAAGCAGCTCCAGCTCATGGAGGATTTCGGCTCTACGGCAATCGCCTGCACGCCCTCCTACGCGGCCTACCTCGGCGAAGCTCTTGCTGAGGAAAAAATCGACCGGAAAAACATAAAACTCAAAGCCGGCATCTTCGGCGCCGAACCGTGGACCGAAGAGATGCGCGCCCAGATCGAGCGGCTGCTGGGACTGAAAGCCTACGACATCTACGGCCTGAGCGAAGTCATAGGACCCGGCGTCTCGATGGAATGTTCCTGCCAGAACGGCATGCACATCTTCGAAGACCACTTCATACCCGAAATCATCGATCCCGAAACCGGCGATGTACTGCCCTACGGAGAGCTCGGAGAGCTGGTCTTCACGACGGTTACCAAAGAGGCCATGCCGCTCGTCCGCTACCGCACGCGCGACCTGACCCGCCTGCACGCCGAAACCTGCCAGTGCGGCAGGACGCTGGTACGCATGGAAAAATGCGTGGGACGCTCCGACGACATGCTCATCATCAGGGGAGTCAACGTCTTCCCGTCGCAGATCGAATCGGTGCTGCTTGAAATGAGCGAAACCAAACCGCACTACCTGCTCGTCGTCGACCGCGAAAACAACCTCGACACCATCGAAATTCAGGTGGAGGTCGAAGAACAGTTCTTCAGCGACGAAGTCAAAGAACTCGAAAATCTCCGCCGGCGCATTCATGCCAACATCTCAAGCCTGCTCGGCCTCAGCGCATCCATAAGGCTGGTCGAGCCCGGCACGATCGAGCGCAGCATGGGCAAGGCCCAGCGGGTAGTCGATAAACGAAAACTCAAATAAACACCACGGAGAAGACCATGATCATCAAACAATTATCGGTGTTTCTCGAAAACAGGAC
This sequence comes from Chlorobium sp., assembly GCF_036528655.1. Taxonomy (GTDB): domain Bacteria; phylum Bacteroidota; class Chlorobiia; order Chlorobiales; family Chlorobiaceae; genus Chlorobium. Next base: position 1,960 of record NZ_JAIGND010000005.1, on the reverse strand, counting down.
CGGCAGGCTGACCGAACTGACAGGCATCCTTGCCGAAAACGACATCAACATTTCGGCCTTCAGCATCGCCGATACGACGGACTACGGCATTCTGCGCATGATCGTCGGCCGACCCGACGCAGCCGCCGACGTGCTGCGCAAAAACGGCTTCGCCGTCAGGATTACCGATGTGGTTGGTATGATCGTGCCCCACAAACCCGGCGGGCTGCACAAGGCGCTGCAGATCATTTCCGACAACGGCATCGCCATCGACTACATGTACGCCTTCGCCTCGGGCGACTGCAAGGCCACGGTGGTCATCCGGGCCGACTCGCTGGATCGCATCATCGATGTGCTGCAGGAGCACAAGCTCGAACTGCTGCAGGCAGGCGACGTGTACCAGCTGTGAAGTTCCAGTTGTGAAGAAAAGGAGAGCAGGAATAAGCGGGTGATAAAGGACGCAAGGGCGCATAAGTGAAAGGAAGAAAATAACCAGCAATGCCAAGATTTTCGCAATCAGTATCAGCGCTTCGCTCCTCGGCAATCAGGGAGCTTATGAGCCTCGCTTCGAGGCCCGACATCATCTCCTTCGCAGGAGGAATGCCGGGCAACGATCTCTTTCCGGTCGAAGAGGTCGGGGAGCTGTTCCGGAACCTCGACCCGAAAACCAAGCAGGCGGCATTCCAGTACGGCCCGACCCCCGGCCTGCCGTCGCTGCTCGATTCGCTCTCCGGCTACCTCGAACGAAAAGGGCTGCCCGTACAGAAAAACCGGCTCATGATCACCACCGGCTCCCAGCAGGCGCTCAGCATCCTCGCCCGTGCATTCATCGACCCCGGCGACCGGGTGCTCAGCGAGTACCCCTGCTTCATCGGAGCGATAGCGGCCTTCAAGGCCTGCGGAGCCGACATCGTCTCCATTCCGGTCGATGAGGAAGGCATCGAAATCAGCATGCTGCAACAGGAAGTCCTGAAGCCCGATCCCGCAAAATTACTCTACCTCACGCCCTACTTCCACAACCCGGCCGGAATGCTCTATACCACCCGTCGCAAACGCCGGCTCATCGAGGTCATGCAGGGACGCGACATCCCAATCATCGAAGACGACGCCTACGGCGACCTCTGGTTCAGCGAAGAAGATCGCGAACGGCTGCAGCCCCTCAAATCGATCGACCCCGAAGGCATCGACCTCTGCTATACCGGATCGTTCTCCAAAATCCTCGGCCCCGGCCTCCGTCTCGGCTGGCTGCTCGCTCCCGAAGCCATCCACGAAAAATGCGAACTGATCAAGCAGTCCGCCGACGCCTGCTCGCCGAGCTTCACCCAGGTCATCGCCGACGCATTCATCCGCTCGGGCAGAATCGACAGCTACATCGCCTCCATACGCAACGAGTACCGCCGTCGGGCAGCCTGCATGACCGCAGCGCTCCGAAGCGAGTTGCCGGACTATGTGCGATGGAACGAACCAAAAGGAGGATTCTACATCTGGCTCACCCTTCCCGAAGGAGCGGACGCCACGGAAATTCTCAAACACGCCATCGAAGGCGGAGCCGTCTTCGTCGCCGGCAGCACCTTCGACCCCGAAGGCAGGCGCAACAACGCCATCAGGCTCTCCTACTGCAACAACACCCCGGAAGAGATCGAGCGGGGCATTCCGGTAGTGGCAAGGGCGATCAGGGAAGTGTGCGGGGAAGGATGAGTGCCGAGTTCTGAGTTCTGAGTGGGGAGGGCGAGAGGGCTTGTCGGTTTGATGGCACATCCATCCGTGAAAATCCAATCTTCAATCAGCGGGAACCGCGCTCTCCCTCCAAAAAATCAGCGCCTGATTTGATCGGCAAAGCCGGGCAACGCAGGCGCCAATCCGTGGGCAATAATCTTCCTCTTCCATCCACAGGCTTCCACATCATAACTCCTGTCTCCTGATTCCAATCCGTTGGCAACCTCTTCCTCGTCAATCACCTCGTGCTTCCGACCCACTGCCC
>NZ_JAIGND010000028.1:0-10175 GCF_036528655.1 Chlorobium sp. | reverse complement strand
CGAACACAAACCCCTGCTCGGGCAAGCCGCACTCCCTGCGCGTGAACGCCCGCTCCGAAATTTTCCTGTGAGCATCGTTCACCTGGTAGCTGTCCGGCATCCAGACGATTTTCTCCGTATAATACTGCCCACTGCTTGCCGGTATCAGCACCCGATCGGCTATCAGGTAATCGATATACGGCGCTCCCATCGTACCGGGATAGCCGAGATAGTTCACCTGCACAGGCGCTGCTCGATATGCAAAAATACCTGTACGAGAATCTTTGGTGTACCCTTTCAGATCAACCGCGATATCGATACCGAGTTCCCGCGACAACTCGGCAATTTCCCTGTCCGAGCGATTCCGCACATCGAGAAAACGGTCAAAGGATGCGGCAACCCGCATCCTCATTCCATCCTGCTTGTCAGGCCCGAATGAAAACGCGATAAGCTCGAAACGTGACCGATCGTGCCGATCGAAAAGCTCAGCCATCAGGTAGACTGTAGCGTGATTATGAAAATCGCCCGAGTAATACCCTATACGGATTCTGTCTTTTCGCTCCCGTTTCGGAGTTTGCGGCAGTTCCTTGTTTTCCGGATAATTCGCCGCGGCAAAAACTGTTGCGACTTTCTTCTGAGTCGAGGGCGCATCGAGCAGCCCCAGAACAGGAAAAGGCGTCGAAACTTTTTCCCTCCTCTCTATTCTTTCCTTAAACGCATCCAGCTTGACGCCAAGATCATGCCAGTCGCCGATTTTCATTTTCAAATGGAGATATTCTCCAAATAAAAAATCGTAGTCCGGTTTCAGTCTCAGGGCTTTTTCATAATGCGATACCGCATCAGCATACCTCTTCAACTGAACCAGAGAACCTGCAAGATTGGCATGGGAAACAGCATAATCCTCCCTGATACGTAAAGCTTCCTGATAATTCGCCACAGCATCGTCATAACGACCAAGGGCAGCAAGGGCAACCCCTCTGTTATTATATATCTCTGCAACATCATGCTTGAGCCTGACTGCCTGGTCAAAGCACGAGACCGCTTCCTTGTAACGCTTCAGCTCTGTCAATGCGCCTCCTTTCCTCGTATATCCGCCTGCATCAGAGGGATCGAGCTGCGTCATCCTGTCTGCCAGTAAAACGACTTCAGCAAACCTTTTCAACTGAAGGGCAACATCTATCGAAAGGTTCAGAACTCTTCGGTTATCCGGTTCGATATGAAGAATATCCCTGTACATTTCGGCAGCTTCTTCAAGCCGACCCGCTCTTTGCAATGCAAGCGCCGACGGCAATCGGGTTGCAACATCGGATCTTTTTGCGACTTCGGTGATCTCAAGATGATCCGGCGGCAGATCATCATGATAGCGCCTGTACATAGCATTGTAAGCCGCTTCAAGATAACCCGTGAACCGCTCGGTATCGAACAGCGGCGCTCGCTCCCTGTTCTCCAGGAGCTTCTCCCTGATGCTCCGTAACCTTTCCGGATCCATCGCAAGCCCTACAGCAAGCGCTTCGTACTCCGCCTCCGTCGCCGTCACCAGTTCCGGCAGACCTATCGCATGAAGCAGACTTGCAGCCACCCGTCCGGCAAACGATTCGCCCATGCGCGTCAGCACCAGCAGTCCCGCCCACAGCGCATCGCTGGCCGTGGTATGCGCATTGTATGGGAAGGTGTCGAGGAACAGATCCGCCAACCGGTGACGCGACAGGTGCTCGGACAGCGGCAAATGCTTTGCAAACACAAGCCTCTCTTCAGATACGCCATGTCCGGCAGCTTCCTTCCGAAGGTTTTCAACAGCATCGGCACTCTTCTCGAACAGCCATAGCACGCTGCCCTCAACCCGCTTCAGGATCCGCATCCAGACGTCGAACACATCGGGCGTGATCTTGTAATTATTGTTGAAGCATGCAAAGACGAATCCCTGTTCGGGCAAACCGCACTCCTCCCTCGTGAACAGCCGTTCCGATATGTGGCGATGCCGGTCATTCACCTGGTAGCTGTCCGGCAGACAGACGATTTTTTCCGTGTAGTACCGGCGGCTGCTTTCCGGTATCAGCACCCTGTCGGCTATAAGGTAATCGATATACGGAGCTCCCATCGTGCCGGGATAGCCAAGGTAGTTCACCTGCACCGGCGCTGCACGGTATGCGAAAATGCCGGTGCGTGATCCGGCGGTAAATCCTTTCAGATCAACCGCGATATCGATACCGAGTTCCCGCGACAACTCGGCAATTTCCCTGTCCGTGCGATTCTGCACGTCGATGAAACGGTCAAACGATGCTGCTACACGCCTTCTCATCCAACTCCTGCTGTCCGGACCGAAGGAAAATGCGGTCAGTTCGAAACGCGACCGGTCGTGGCGTTCGAACAGCTCCGCCATCAGGTACGCGGTTGCATGATTGTGGAAATCGGAAGAGTAGTACCCGATGCGAATCCTGCCTGAAGAGGCATGGCGGGATATCGGGGGCAGATCATGGCGTTCGGGACAATTAGCAGCCATAAAAATCCGGACGGCCTGAAGCTGCAGTTCCGGTTTGTCAACAAGTGCGAGAACCGGAAAGGGAGTCGTAACCTTATCGCTGATATTTATATGCCGTTCAAGCCTGGACAGGTTATGTGCAAAATCCCTCCAGTCACAGATATGCATTCTGGAATGAAGGTACTGGCCGAACAGAAAATCACAATCCGGCTTGAGATCAAGCGCTTTTTCATAATTCCTGACAGCATCCGAATGCCTTTTGAGATCAGTGAACAGCACTCCTCTGTTGACATACAGCCCGACAAAGCCATAGTTGCAATCCTCTGCTTTGTCGTAACTCTTCATAGCCTCTGCATTGCGCCCTGAAGCCTGCAAGGAAACCCCCTGCGCAAAATAAACCTCGGCATAATCCGGTTTCAGTTCAAGAGCTTTTTCATAGCATGACAGCGCCTCCTCATAGCGTTTCAAGGTATGCAATGCACTTCCCTTATTCAGATATGCCTTTGCATAACCGGGTTTCAGCTCCAGCGCGCGGTCGTAACAGGAGAGCGCCTCTTCATAGCGCATCAGCGCCTTCATTATCACTCCGCGATTATTGCAGACCTCTGCGTAACCGGGATCAATGGAAAGTGCTCTGTCGTAATATTCAAGAGCCTCATGATATTTCTCCTGTTCCCGTAATATATTGCCGCACATACTGCAAGCAGCCGCATAATCAGATCTGCAGGCCAAAGCTTTCTCGTAACACGTTATTGCTTCAGCATATCGCTTCAGCTCTTTCAGGACATTTCCCCTATGATAATACACCTCCGCATAATCCGGCCTCAGGCGTATCACCATATCGAAATCCGATAAGGCATCCTGATAGCGCTCACTTCCCTGATAAAGAAGGCCTCTGTTGAAATAAGCCTCTGCATATCCGGGCTGTAAGGCAATCGCCCTTGCGTAGCACTCGGCTGCTTTATCAGGCTTTTTCAGTTCCTGCAATGATGTTGCGTAATTGTACCATGCCTCTGCATGTCCGGAATTAATGCGGATAGCATGCTGAAACAGCTTGACAGCTTCGGGAAAACGTTTCTTTTGAGCCAATAATGCGGCGAGAAGACGCAAGGCATCGAAATCATCCGGCTCTCTGCCCAGAATTTCCTGATAGATCGCTTCAGCCTCGTCAAGATGACCCTGTTTATGCAATGAAAGTGCATTGCGTATGCTATTTTTCAGACCAGGCAACCGGGCATCGGATGGCATCGAAACATCTGCGTTTCGGGAATCTCCGTTCTTTGGGATTTTCTGACTTGTCATGGCAGGTATTCAGGCTTCGATCCATCGAGGTATGTATTTCCATGCTGCCCTCAACTCCCTGTCATGCTCGCGCCAGCATGGATCATGACAGGCCAGCAGTTGCCTGAACGAACGGGAATGGTTCATATGTACCGTATGGCACAGTTCGTGCAACATGACAGCTTCGGCAAGATGGCGAGGCAGAAAAAACAATTTAGCGTTGAGCGATATCGTTCCCTTCGAAGAACAGCTTCCCCAGCGGGATCTTTGAAGTCGGACAGCTGCCTTTTCGAACCTGAAATCGTTTTTATGCGCAAGAGCGTGCAGCATGGGCACAAGAACCCCGGCAGCCTTTCCGATAACCCAGAGTCGAAGAGCCGAACGGCAAAGCCCGACATTCGACGCATCGCCTCTCAGAACAACGTTTCGTCCCGAACACTCGATCGCCGTAACATCACTCACTGCAGAATCCCGCTGACAGCTCACCAGCCACTGCTCTCCGCTGCACTCGAAAGTAACCGTTTCAGGAAAAACCGAAACATCCGCACTATCCGGAAACAAGCCATTACTGCGCATTTTTTCGCCGGCAGTAACGATCCACTGCCGATGCCGAAAAACGATATCGTCGATACGCTGCTGGTCATAATGAGCCGGCACTACAACAATCAGCCCCTCATAAGGAACCATTTTCAGGCGGGGATGGCGCGCTTTCGGGCTATACCTGACCACATATACCAAACCCGGCAAAAGGATGCTCTCCTGGCGAACGCAACCCTGGGGTAAAACGCCCGGAACGACGCAGGAACATAACTCGCCAGACGGCTTATTTCCGGATATGGCTGACAGCATCGACCTGCCGTGAAAAAAGGTCGGTAAAAATGCTTATGACGGTACGCTTTCTGACCTTGATGTTCATGGTTACGGACATACCCGACTGCAGATAAATCTTCCGTCCGTTCGCCATGAGATACTGCCTGTCGAGCCGCACCTTGATGGGAAAATGATAGTATTTGATAATATCATCAGGCGCCAGCACATCGGAACCGACCCAGATCACATTGCCCTTGATATCGCCGAACTCCGCATAAGGAAATGCATCGAGGCGCACATCGACCGGAAGATTTTCGTAAACGAAGCCGATATCCTGGTTCGAAATGAAAGCCCTTGCCGTCAGCTGATCTTTTGGCACTACCTTAAGGATGATCTGCCCCTGACTCACAACAGTTCCCGGCTTCACCTGAAGATCGAAAATCGTACCGTCGACAGGAGCCATAATGGCTTCGTAACCGGTCGCCTGGCTTGCCATGTAGCTCTGCTTGTTGATCTGCTCGGAAAGATCGGCTATCTGCGCCTGCAGCTTGAGTACATCGAGTTTTTTCTGCTCCACCTCGAACTCTGAAACAGCTTCGCTCTGCAACAGCGACCTCAGTTTCGAGAGCATCGCCGATTCGGTAGCGTACTGCTGCCTTGCATTCGAAAGCGCAATCTTAAGGGACTTCAGCTTCGACTCCTCACCGACTGAAAGCACCGGCACCAGGTCAAGCAGAACATCGCCTTTTTTCACCTGCTGGCCATCCGATACAAAAAGTTTGGCCACTTCCCCCTCGATAGCAGCCTGTACGCTCTTGACCTCTCCTGTCGGTTCGAGTTTTCCTACCGCCGCCACCGAAACATCGATTTTGGCGATCGACGCCCAAACCAGAAATCCGGCGAAGGACAGTACAAGAAGCCAAAGAATTGCTCTCGGAAGAACAGGCGACTGCGTGAACACCTCACCCTGTCCGATCAGCTCGTCGGATAGTCCATTCTTTTTCAATGTTTTCCCTCCATCACCGGCATGGAATAAGACTGTTTCTGAAACAGCGTGAAATAACGCCCTCGCTTTGCCATAAGATCGTGATGCGTGCCGGCTTCATCGATACATCCGTCATGAAAACAAAGAATCATCGGAGCAGCCTTGACCGAATTGAGCCGATGCGTTATAAACAAAACCGTTTTACCCCTGAAAGCCGTCGCAAGGTTCTCCGTAAGCTTGCTCTCGGTCTGAGGATCGAGAGCGCTTGTAGCCTCGTCGAGAATGATCATGCCGGGATTCTGCAATATCGTTCTGGCGATAGCGATCCTCTGGCGCTGGCCTCCTGAAAGGGAAGACCCTTTCTCGCCGACGACGGTATTGTACCCTGTCGGCAGCGCCATGATAAACTCATGAGCTTCAGCAATCTTTGCGGCTCTCATGATATCGGCATCGCTGGCCTCAGGATTTGTCAGAGCAATATTTTCCTTCACCGAAACGTTGAAAAGCATCGGATCCTGAGGCACTATGCCGATCTGGCTCCGTAATGAATAGAGTTCAACTTTGCCGATATCGTAGTTATCGATGAATATACGGCCCTCATCGAGTTCATAGAGACGCTGAATCAGCTTTGCAAAAGTGCTTTTGCCAGAACCGCTCTCGCCGACTATACCCACGAACGTACCCGAAGGAATGGTGACATTGACGTTCTTTAGCACCATAGGCGCGTTCTCTCTGAAACGGAACGAAACATTCTCGCACCAGATCTCCCCTTTCATAAGCGGAAGCGGAATCTGCGACAACTGCTCGCGCCCACCCCCTTCCTGCGGGCTATCGACAATATCGGACAACCGTTCGAGCGACATGCCCGCTTCCTGGAAATTCTGCCAGAGTTGAGCAAGCCTCAATACCGGACTTGTAATGTAACCCGAAATAATCCGGAACGCTATAAGCTGCCCCAGAGTAAGTTCATTGTTCAGAACCAGATAAGCCCCTGCCCAGATGACTATCAGGCCAGACAGCTTGCTCAGGAAGGAATTGGTGGAATTGGCTATGGTTCCTGTCAGTACAGGCTTGAATCCGTCGCGGACATAAGCGGCATACTTTTCCTGCCAGTTCCACCGGGCGCGCAGCTCGATATTCTGCGACTTGACCGTCTGAATGCCTGAAAGCACTTCGATCAGGTATGCGTTGGTTTCGCCGTGCCTTTTTGCTTTCTCGCGCAACTGCGCCATGAACACCGGCGCAAGCAAAAACGTAATAAGCCCCATCACGGGTATGACCGACAAGGAAAGAATGGCGAGTTTCCAGCTGAAAAGGAACAAAACAATCACATAAACAATCGAAAATACGGCATCAAGCACAACGTTGAGCGCCGTTCCCGTAAGGAACTGGCGGATGCGTTCGAGTTCACCTATCCTTGAACTCAGTTCGCCCACAGGTCTTTTTTCAAAAAAACGCAGCGGAAGACGAAGCATATGATCGATCACCTCGGAACCGAGAGAAACGTCTATACGATTGGACGTATCGACGAACAGCCAGGTCTTCAGGCTTGAGAGTACGGCTTCTATCACCGCGATAACCAGCATCAGAACGCCCAGCACATGCAAGGTGGAATAGCTGTTGCGGACGATAACCTGATCGATGATGATCATGAACAACAGCGGATTTGCAAGGGTCATCAACTGAATGAAAAACGAGGAAATCAGCACCTCCGCAAGCACATTCCGGTACCTGTTGATCGAAGGAAGAAACCATCCGAACCCGAACCGCTTCTGCGGCGTATCCGCCTTGACATCGAGCACAAGCGCTTCACCCTGATGGGTCCATTTCTCCTGGAACTCGCGGACTGCAATGATTTTTACACCCGATGAAGAAGGCACGGCAAGAGCGACCTCCTTGGCCGTTACCTTGTACAGCACCGCATAACCATCGCCCCAGCGGATCAGAGCAGGCACCTTCAATCTCGACAACGCCTCCTTCTGAAACGTAACGACCTGCGCCTTCAATCCAAGCAGAACGGCAACCCCTCCGCAATCCTGAATCGAAATCTGGCCGTTTCTCGAAAACTGATTGCCGATAACGCTCTTTATCAGATCCTTTTTGACCGGCATATTGAAATGCCTGCCAAGCATAAGAAAACAGGCCATGGTCTGTTCGACTACCGAACCATTCGACCTGACGAACGGAAACCCTTTCGACCGAACAGTCTCTTCGCCGCCGCCAGAAGTATAACTGAACGATGCTCCGTCATTATCCTGCGGAAACGTAAAAGAGGCCTCATCGCCCTCGCCCGATGCAGCGGCACTATCCTCTGCCATATCGGAAGACTCCTTCAGGCATGAAAGATCCAGCCCGACCAGACGCATGGACGCCGAAGCGGGAATACCATCTTCAGGCTTCGAAAAAAAAGAGCCAACGGGAAAAGCGCTGTTATCGCTTCTGCTGACAATCCACTGCAGGTCGCCTGCAGGCACGGATCGAGAAAAACCGGAATCAGCGACAACAGCCGAGGCAAGAAGATGTTGCGAAAGCTCTTTCAGTCCGGCAAACCCCGACTCACGGATGCGCGCTTCTATTGCCGGATCATTGCCGTAAACGGCATTGAACAGCAGACAGATTTCAGCAAGGTCCGTAGCCTTCGACAACTGCCTGAAAAGAGCAGGAACCGCGTTGACCACGGCGCTGAGCGCAGTTACGGGTACCTTCAGAAAAACGGCGTCTTCGGATGCCGTAACGATCTCCGTTGGATGCCTGCGCATCAGGCTCACCCAGCCGAAAAACTCGCCGGGACCCAGAATACGCAGCGTCTGCACCGAACCCGAAGCATCATCCTGATAAAGCGACCGTACCCGGCCGGAACTGATGATATACAAACCGTCCGGCATCGAGCCCTTTCCGATGACGGATTTGCCTATGGTGGCACGACCGACCGAACAGATCCCCGCAAGCATGGTTATCTTGTCAGCCTTCAACTCCGAAAAAAGGGCAATACCGGAAATGATCCGGCTGACCTCATCATTGGTATATTCCGTAGTAGCCAAAATAATATCCGGTTAGAAATCGCTGTTACATAGCTGAATCGTTACCTGTAACGACACCCAAACTGACGCAATATCGCCAAAATAATCAGGATTAAAAAAAACACAGCCCCCTTTTCCGGGGAAGGGAAGAGTTCTGAGTGAGAACGCCGTGACAGCGGGACAGCTTGATGGCTTGATGGCTTCAAACACAACGCTCCCCTCATCTTCCCGCATCCCCCACTACCCACTCTACCCACTCCCCACTATCCACTATCCACTACCCACTATCCTAATAAAAATACTCCTCCACCTCTTTCTTCACCCATTCATCGAAAAGCAGCGTAATGATCCGCTGCCGCATGGTATCATCAAGTCGAGCGTTGATTTTTTCGCGCAGACAGGTGATAACCCCCAATCCGTCGATGACAATTGGAGCATTGAGTACCCCGGGCTGCGCAGTATGGAGGTTCCTTGCCAGAACAGGATTCAGCTGTTTCATTTCTATCGGGCCTATCTGGCCGAAACTCGATGCCTCGCGACCTTCGGAATATTTCGATGCAAGCGCAGCAAAGTTCTCCTCGCCGGATTCAAGACGAAAATACAACTCCCTGACCAGTTCGTGATTCCTGTTGCGTATCATCGAAAACACCACCTTATCGAAGCCGGTCTTCATGGACAGAAAAGTGTTTTCAACCTTCCCTGCAAACATGGTCTCCCTGAAACGGGCAAGCAGCACCGGTCTTTTTATATAAAATTCGAGACTGTTCTCGTCCACTCCCTCAAGCGCCATCTGCCGCTTTCTCTTATCGATGAACCCGGCATCGTCCGCAAGCTGCTTACGATAATAAACCTCCACCTCGTCAAAAGAGCAATCGAGCGAACACAACGCCCTGTCGATAACCATCTCCCGCATGATCTGCGGCCATAACCCGCATGAAGAAAGCAACGGAAAAACCTCGTCGGCCGAAACCTCGCGTTTGCCTATCGTAGCGATAACAGCCATAAAAAAGTCGTTAACCCGGTAAAAAACTTCGGAAGAAATCACTTAAAATACGAAACCCTCACGACTTGATCATGTCGAGAGATTGCAAACAACATAAAAAAGGGGGCCCCGAAAGCCCCCTTGCTGCAGAACTATATAGATATTATAGCAATAAACCATGAATTCGCGCCACAGAATAGCCGGACAGATAGTTCAGGGTTACACCCCGAGCTCTTCAATCCGTGCAAATCCAATCTTCAATCAGCGGGAACCGCGCTCTTCCTCTTATAGCTGGATAGCGAGACAGCTGGATGGCTCAATAGCAAGAAAACATCACCCATAGCGCTTAACCCATTAATCCGTGCCAATCCGTGCAAATCCGTGGGCAACCTCTTCCTCTTCAATCCCCTCTCTTCCAGCCAACAGCCCACAGGACACAACCCACAACTTCGGACTCACTGCCAACACTCTTCTATCCGTGAAAATCCAATCTTCAATCAGCGGGAACCGCGTTCTTCCTCTTATAGCTGGATAGCGAGACAGCTGGATGGCTCAATAGCAAGAAAACATCACCCATAGCGCTTAACCCATTAATCCGTGCCAATCCGTGCAAATCCGTGGGCAACCTCTTCCTCTTCA
>NZ_JAIGND010000027.1:15000-30000 GCF_036528655.1 Chlorobium sp. | reverse complement strand
CATGCAACCATCCGATCTCGAACTCATCGTCGAAGAATTCTACCGGTTGCAACCACATATGCGAGACAGCGGCAAAACATTTTTTTTCCTTGATGAAATACAGGTTGTAAAGGGATGGGAACTCTTCGTCAGAAGACTTCTCGACACCGAAAACATCGAACTGTATCTCTCCGGCTCCTCATCCCGTATGTTATCGAAAGAGGTCGCCACAAGCATGCGGGGCAGGGCTCTTGAAACCACAGTTTACCCTTTCAGCTTCAGGGAATATCTCCGTCACAGAGGAATGGAACCCGCTCATCCGCCAGAACGGTGGAACAAAGCCGAACGCTCGGCAATCGATCATGAACTGGCCGACTACCTGCAGAACGGCGGATTCCCTGAAACCATCGGTATTGAAGAACCCTATCGACGGGAACTGCTCCGGAGCTATATTGACGTAGCACTGCTGCTTGATGTCATCGAACGACACAACATCACAAACCCTCTCGCCCTGCGCTGGATGGTACGCCATCTGCTCGGAAATGCCGCCGGATCGTTCAGTATCAACCGCTTCCACAATGATCTGAAATCCCAGGGATTATCCGTTGCCAAAGACACCCTGCATGCATACCTCGGGCATCTCGAAGACGCCTTTCTGCTCCATACCATCTCGGTAGCAACCGGATCCGAAAGGCGCCGAATGGTGAATCCAAGAAAAATATATCCTGCCGATACCAGCCTTATTCCGCTCTATGAACGCCACGGAAAAGAAAATACAGGCCATGCGCTCGAAACCGCCGTTTACCTCGAACTCGCAAGACGAGGATACCAAACAAGCTATATACGAACAACTTCGGGCTACGAAGTGGACTTTTATGCCCAAAACGGCAACGAAACCCCCGAACTGATTCAGGTCTGTTCAACCCTTGACGACCCGATAGTCAGAAAAAGAGAAACCAGAGCGCTCCACGAAGCCGCAAAAGAATTTACAGGCGCAACCCTGCGCCTGATAACCCTCACACCACTCCGAGCAACCACGCTCCCCGAAACAATCAGCTCCACCCAAGCCAGCGACTGGCTCCTCAACAACATAAAAGAGTGAGGCGCGGGTACGTGCAGGGCTTCCCGCTCACCGCTCACGTCTTCCATCCGTGAAAATCCGCTCCCAATCAGCGGAAACCGCGCTCTTACTCTTCATGGCTGGATGGCGAGATAGCTTGATGGCTCAATAGCCGAAAAGCTCAACACAACCCCCGGTCAACCCTCATCCATCAATCTGTGCAAATCCGTGAAAATCCGTGGGCAACCTCTTCCTCTTCTCTGAAAGATATTGAGGCTACGGATCAGCGTCCCCAAGAAGTATTACAATCTTCCCATCCGTGAAAATCCGATCCCAATCAGCGGGAACCGCGTTCTTACTCTTATATCTGGATAACCCAACACCACAAAAACCCAAAAACATAACACTACCCCCCAGACACCACCTCACCCATCAATCCGTGCCAATCCGTGAAAATCCGTGGGCAAAAATCTTCTCTCTTCAATTCTTCTGTGAAAATCCGCTCCCAATCAGCGGGAACCGCGCTCTTTCTTCCCTCAAAAACCCGGCGGATGAATTGAGCAGCGAAGCTGAACAACTCATCCGCCAATCCGTGAAAATCCGTGTCAATCTGTGGGCAACTCTTCCTCTTCAATCCCTCCCTAATCCAATCCCCAATCAGCGGGAACCGCGCTCTCCCTCTTCAAAAATAATCCGGCGGATGAATTGAGCAGCAAAGCTGAGCAACTCATCCGCCAATCCGTGAAAATCTGTGTCAATCCGTGGGCAACCTCTTCCTCTTCAATCCAACGAGCTGAACTGCTGGATAGCTGAATTGCTTAACGCATAACTCACAACACAATCCCACACTCTTACCTCCGTGCCAATCCGATTTCAATCCGCGGGAACCGCGCTCTTCAATCAAAAATCCGGCTGCTGAATTGAGCAGCGAAGCTGAACGATCCAGCAGCCAATCTGTGTAAATCCGTGTCAATCCGTGGGCAACCTCTTCCTCTTCGATTCATCCCTACCTCTTCCCCGGCCCACTGTCCACCGCTAACAGCACACATTTTTCATCCGTGGGCAAAAATCTTCCTCTTCTCTTCGCTATTCAGCACTATAGCTAACCAGCCATCAAGCCTTTCACAAAATAATACCCCCTCCCCATCAACTCCCGCAACGCCGTCACCGATTGCTCCAATCCATCCGCCGAAGGCAAAAAATCCAGCACCGTCAGACGCTTCATCCCGCTGACCCTGAAATCCACCGGATACGGCTCAACCGTGAACCCGGCCTGCTCGAACAACGCAACCGATCGAGGCATATGAAACGCGCTCGTCACCAGAACAATACGGTTCCCCTTAAGCATTCGGCGAACAGCAACCGCCTCCTCTTCAGTATTCCCGGCAATCCCGCTGATCCGTATCACCGATTCCGGAACACCTGACAGTATCGCTCTCCTCGCAAGCAGCTCGCCTTCAGGTACATACTGTTTCTGCCAGGGCAACTGACCACCAGTAAACACCAGAACCGGAGCTTTCCCGGCACGGTACAACTCCACACCTCCGTCAAACCTGTCCGCAGCTTCACCCCATTCGCCATAAGGAGCGCTTGCAACCTGCTCAACCATCCCGCTCAACACAACAATGGCACCAGCCTGCTTGATCGCGCTAACCGAAATTCTGCCCGAGCCACCCTCCACCTGCCGCATCAAAGCATCGCCAACAACCGGCATACTGGACACCGAAAGCACAACCACTCCCAACCAGAGCAACACCCGCCTCCGAAAAACCAACCCGCCAACAATCAACACCACACACAGCCCCGGCGGCAACAGAAGCAAAGGCAATATCTTATTAATCCACAACACCTTATTTTATTCTCGGTTCGATCTCCATCTAACAGCCAACTTTCTTCACCATAACTCTTAACACATAACCCGTAACACGATCATCTTCCATCCTACGCTCTTTCAATCCGTGAAAATCCGATTTCAATAAGCGGGAACCGCGCTCTTTCTCTTCATGGCTGGATAGCGAGATAGCTGGATGGCTAAATAGCCGAAAAGCTCAACACAACCCCCTGGGAAATCCCTCATCCAAAAATCAGTGCCAATCCGTGGGCAACCTCTTCCTCTTCTCTTCAATTCTTCTGTGAAAATCCGCTTTCAATCAGCGGGAACCGCGCTCTTCAATCAAATAATCCGGCGGATGAATTGAGCAGCAAAGCTGAGCAACTCATCCGCCATCCGTGAAAATCTGTGTTAATCCGTGGGCAAAACTCTTCCTCCCCAATCCCCGCGGCCCCTACGGGCCGAAACCCATACATGGGGGAAGGGCACCGTACCCGCCGGGGTTGACACCCCGGGCTACCGACATGTCGCCCCTACGGGGCTGAAAACCCACAAACCGCCATCTGTGAAAATCCGCTTTCAATCAGCGGGAACCGCGTTCTCCATCTTACCACCAAACAACCCGACACCACAAAAGCCCAAAACCATAACACAACCCCCCAGACACCACCTCACCCATCAATCCATGTCAATCCGTGTCAATCCGTGAAAATCCGTGGGCAAAACTCTTCCTCCCCTATCCCTCCCTAATCCGATCCCAATCAGCGGGAACCGCGCTCTTCCTCTTCAATCAAAAATCCGGCTGCTGAATTGAGCAGCAAAGCTGAACGATCCAGCAGCCAATCTGTGAAAATCTGTGTTAATCCGTGGGAAAAATCTTCATCTTCAATCCCCAGTCTTACGGCTCACGCTCCTCACTCCACCGTCACCGACTTCGCCAGATTTCTCGGCCTGTCAACATCGCATCCCCGCTGCGTCGCAATATGATAAGCCAAAAGCTGCAACGGAATAACCGTCAACAGCGGCATCATAAACGGCGCCGCATGAGGGACATGCAACACATGATCGGCAAGTTGAGCAATCTCCTCATCCCCCTCCGTCGCAATGGCAATAACCCTGCCCTTGCGCGAACGAACCTCCTCGATATTCGACAGCACTTTCCTGTACGTATTATCCTTCGGAGCAATCACCACAACCGGCATCTCCTCGTCTATCAGGGCAATCGGCCCATGCTTCATTTCCGCTGCCGGATACCCCTCTGCATGGATGTACGATATCTCTTTCAGCTTCAGAGCCCCTTCAAGCGCTACCGGGAAGTTGTACCCCCTGCCGAGGTAGAGGAAGTTCGAGGCATCCTTGTACAATGCGGCAATATCCCGTATAGCCTCATTGCTCTCAAGAATCCGGTCAGCCTTATCCGGAAGGTCGTTCAGGCACTGCAAGGCAACCGTTAGTTCCGCTTCCGACATCGACTTGTCCTTGCTGAGGGCAAGCGCCAGCATCGCAAGCACAATAACCTGAGCCGTAAACGCTTTGGTTGAAGCAACGCCGATCTCCGGTCCCGCATGCGTGTAGATACCGCAATCGGTTTCGCGCGCAATAGTGGAACCCACCACATTGCAGATCCCGACCACAAGCGCTCCCCGCTCCTTGGCCAGCCGCAAAGCGGCAAGCGTATCAGCCGTTTCACCCGATTGAGAAATCACAATCATCACATCGCCGGGCCCGATTATCGGGCTCCGGTACCGGAACTCCGAGGCATAATCCACTTCAACCGGAATCCGGGCAAACTCCTCGATCAGATACTCCCCGATCAGCCCCGCATGCCAGCTCGTACCGCATGCACAAATAACTATCCGCTTCGCCTCGCGCAACTGCTCAAGCCTGTCGGCAATACCTCCAAGCTGAATAAGCCCCTCCTCGAGCCTGACCCTGCCACGCATCACATCATGCATGACCATGGGCTGCTCATAAATCTCCTTCAGCATGAAATGCTCGAACCCGCCTTTTTCTATCTCGCCAAGCTCAAAATCAAGCTCGGTCACTGCTTTCTCCTGGGTAATGTTATCGATGGTCTTCACGCTGAAGCCATCGCGCAAAAGCACAGCCATCTCCCCATCCGAGAGATAGACCACCCTCCGGGTATATTCAATTAAAGGAGCCGCATCCGACGCCACAAAATACTCCCCATCACCAATACCGATAACCAGCGGGCTTCCTTTCCGGGCCACAATCATTTTCTCCGGTTCACGGCTCGATATCACGCAAATACCATAAGCTCCATCCACAATGGTAAGCGCCTGCCTCACCGCCCCTTCAAAATCAAGAAAAGGAATCTGCTTCCAGAGATGATCTATCAGATGAACAAGCACCTCCGAATCGGTATCGCTTGCAAACCTGTACCCATGCTTTGTAAGCTCGGTACGAAGCGCCGCATGGTTTTCAATTATACCGTTATGAATCAGGGCGATATCTCCCTCACCACTCACATGCGGATGCGCATTCCTGTCACTCGGATCCCCATGCGTCGCCCACCGCGTATGCCCGATACCAAGCGTAGCACCCGAAACGCTGCCATTACAAGCAGCCACCGCCTCACCAAGCGCGGCAACATTCCCCTTCTGCTTCACAACCCGCATTTCGCCGTTCAAAACGGCGATGCCAGCCGAATCATACCCACGGTACTCCAGCCGTTTCAGGCCCTGCAACAACAAAGGCGCAGCCTCGCGCAACCCGATATATCCAACTATTCCACACATAATTTCAGATTTTATTTGGGGGATAAAACCAATTTTCTACAACCATTCAAAGTGCCTCACCATTAGCCACTAACACAACACTCATAGCTTCAACAATCCTCTCACAAGCTCTTCCATCGCCATAAGGATTATGCGCCTTTGACATTTGCAGATAATGCCCATCGTCATCAAGCAACCTGCTGACTTCACTCACAATCAACGCTTTATCTGTTCCAACCAAACGAACTGTACCGGCATCAAGAGCTTCAGGACGTTCAGTGGTATCTCGCATAACCAGCACAGGCTTACCAAGTCCCGGAGCTTCCTCCTGAATCCCTCCCGAATCGGTCAACACCAGATAAGATCGATTCATCAGATACACAAACGGCAGATAATCAAGTGGCTCGATGAAATGCACATTACTAACCTCTTGCCCCTCACCAAACACTTCCATGATAGGCTTCCGGACGTTCGGATTCAGATGCATGGGATACACAAAATCCACATCCGGATATCGTTCCGAAAGCTCTTTAATGCCGTTACAAATATTCATGAATCCATCACCGAAATTTTCCCGGCGATGCCCGGTTATCAGAACCAGCTTTCTTTCGCCACCAACCGTCCAGCATCGAACCAGATTTTTCGATAAACCAAATGCTCCGAGTGTTTCAAGTACCCGGTTTTCAATATCAGAAGTCGCCTCGATTTTCTGCAAAACCCAATACAATGCATCGATCACCGTATTTCCGGTTACCTGTATATTCTCCGGAGGTACATTTTCACTGAGCAAATTATCACGGCTCAGGGATGTTGGCGCAAAATGCAATGAAGCCAACCTGCCAGTCAGTTGACGATTCATCTCTTCCGGCCATGGACTGTAGCGATTGTGGGTTCGCAGACCAGCCTCAATATGCGCAACCGGTATCTGCTCATAAAAACCCGCAAGAGCCGTTGCCGTTGAAGTGGTTGTATCCCCATGCACAAAAAGCACATCAGGTTTTGCGTCACGCAATACATCCCTCATTCCAAGCAAAACCCTCGACGTCACATCATAAAGGTCCTGCCCCTTTTTCATTATATCGAGATCATAATCTGGTACAATCTCAAATAACTGCAACACCTGATCAAGCATCTCCCGATGCTGACCGGTAACAGCCACTACTGTATTAAATGTTTCGGGATATTTTTCAAACTCCTTGACAAGCGGAGCCATCTTGATTGCTTCCGGACGGGTTCCGAAAACAATCATAACTTTTTTAACTCTTGGGGAAATAGACACAAGGACGGATTTTAAATGAAGGTATAAAGCAAAAAAACCTTCGATAGGTTACGGTTAATTACGTTTAAACACACCTGCATAATCAAGTATCACTTTATCGTCGCACCAATCGAGCGTTTTAAACTCTTTATGAGCCACAAGAAACACGATAATATCAGCATTTTCATAAGCCTCTTCGACGCCAGTCAGTTTAAACACACTGTGCTCCTTGATATTCGGCTCTACGACAAGAAAATTATCCTGCTCGCTCTGCATCACCTTCTGCGCAATGTACTTCGCCGGACTCTCGCGCAGATCGTCGATATCAGGCTTGAACGCCAACCCCATCAATGCAGTCAGGGGCTTACGACCATGCTTCAACTCAAACTCGAGCATAGCGT
The DNA here is from genome assembly GCF_036528655.1 of Chlorobium sp. Classification (GTDB taxonomy): domain Bacteria; phylum Bacteroidota; class Chlorobiia; order Chlorobiales; family Chlorobiaceae; genus Chlorobium. The sequence goes on along the minus strand of NZ_JAIGND010000027.1, from coordinate 22,733 downwards.
TCTTTATTTTTTCGGCACACCAGAACGACTTGTAATTATTGATTTCTCGTGCCGTACCGATTAAACGCGACTCTTTCGGATAATCCGCAACAATAAACCATGGATCAACCGCAATACAATGCCCTCCAACGCCTGAACCTGGCTGCAGGATGTGCACGCGCGGATGCCTGTTCGCCAAGGCAATCAATTCCCAGACATTAATACCGGCCTTGTCACAGATCAGTGACAACTCATTGGCAAACGCTATCTGCACGTCACGTGATGAGTTTTCTGTAAGCTTGCACATTTCTGCAGTTCTCGCATTGGTCGCATGCAACTCCCCTTCTACAAACAACCGGTAAAACTCGATAGCTTTTTTTGTAGACGCCTCGTCAATCCCTCCGATGACACGGTCATTATGCACCAGTTCATACAGCACATTACCGGGAAGTACTCTCTCGGGGCAATAGGCAACGTACAAATGTCCCTTAAGTTCTGGTCGCTCCCTGAAAATCAGCGCAGCCATCTTTTCAGTTGTTCCGACAGGAGAGGTGGATTCGATGATATAGGTATCACCTTCCTTCAGCAATGGTAAAACCTTTCTCGTAGCTGCCTCGACAAACGAAATATCCGGCTCATAGACACCCTTGAAAGGTGTAGGCACAACCACAAGATGAACATCAGCCACCGTCGGCTCAGTAGATGCTTGCAGTTTCCCGCTCTGCACCCCCTCACGCACAACGTCGGCAAGCCCCGGCTCAACAATATGTATTTCGCCCTTGTTGATCGTTTCGACAACGCGAGTATTCACATCCACACCATGAACATGAACGCCCTTGTGTGCAACAACCGCAGCGGTCGGGAGCCCGATATATCCGAGACCAATAAACTGAACAAGCATAGAATTCCTGAATTAATTATGATTGAAAAGCAAAATGTTTCAGATGCTCAAGCATCTCAGTAGCAAGCCTTTTGCGGTCAAACGCCTTGGCTAACCGTGCACCACCCTCCTGGCACTGCTGATAAACAGACTTATCGTTGTACAAGAGATCAAGCTTCTCTAAAAAATCAGATTCATTTTCAGGTTCGAAAAACAAACCGGCGCCATAGCTCTCTACGAGCTCACGCGCTTCGCCATCAACACCAAGCAAGAGCGGTTTCTGCATAGAGGCAGTCTCGAAAATCTTGGACGGAATTACCGTTGTAAAAAGATCTGTTTTGCGAAGTGGAACCAATGCCACATCGGTAACGGAGAGATAATCAGCAATAAGATCCTTAGAAACAGAATCAAGAAAGGTCACGTTGCTGCAGCCAACCAATGCAGCTAACTCCATCACATTTTTCTTTTCAGCCCCGTCTCCGATAAAGAGAAAATGGATATCAGGATTCTGGACCTTTGTGGCGCAACGAACTATAAAATCAAGTTTATGTGCCATACCATGCGTCCCGATATAGCCAACTATAAACTTTCCCTCGAGCCCAAGAGAGGCAAGCAACTCACAACTCTTCACGCGAGGCCTGAACAACTCAAGGTTTGCCCCGTTTTTCACCACCGCGCACTTCTCCCTCTCAATCCCCCGTTCTGTAATAACCCGAACAAAAGAATCCGTCACCATTACAATCCCTGCGGCCTGACGGTAACAGCGCATCTCTTCCCATTCCAGATATCGTATCGCGGCGTTATCATCCATTCCGCCAACATGTTTGATCGAGGCTGGCCAGAGATCACGAACCTCCATCACCCAGTGTTTCCGCTTCACCCACGCCAGGTTACGCCCCGACATAGCTGTAAAGAACTGTGGGGACGTCGCAACAATTACATCCGCATCATAGAACAAGCCAACAAAAAACGACGACACTCCGAAACTGATATAATCGATCGTTCTTTTAAGAAACCCCTCATTCGCCGTGATATAACTCCATACCCTGACTACCTTGATCCCATCCATTTCCTCCTTCTGTAGCAGCCTGTTCCGATATCCCTCATACACATTTCCCTGAGGAAAATTCGGGGCACAGGTAATCACCGTCACCTCAACCCCCTGCTTCACCCACTCCCTGCAATGTTCATACGTTCGGGTAGCTGGTGCATTCACTTCAGGAGGAAAATTGTCAGTGAGAAAAAGAACCTTCATAACAGAATACTGGTCAAAAGCTTATCACTGAACCGAACCTTCACACACACCGCCTCACGCCGCTTGTTAAACCCTTGCGCCTGCTGATAAGGCTCAAGCACAATCCCCTCAGCACCCTCAAACTCCACACTAATACCATCAGCCACAACTCCGGATGCACGCTGTTCAACCTGTATACCATACTCAAAATGCAGACAGGCAACTGCTGATTCAGGTTGCCCGCTTACTTCATCGGCAATAACAATGTCCGAGTCAGTAAACCGCCAGTCCCTCTGGTGCACCACACCAAGCGCTCGATAGCCGTCATGGCTTGCCGTAAGACGATCACCATCATCTTCGAGTACCCTTACCCGTGCTCGCTTTCCAACCCTGAACCCGCCCCACACATCGGATGAATTAATGCTATTCACCAAAACGGTGTTATGCGCAGCTGTACCACGCTCCTCATCACGCAACGAATTCTTTTCATAGGTAGAAATACCGGTATCGACAAGAAACGGCTTACCATGTACCTGGAGTACAAAATTCAATGTATCGGCATGCGCATGCCCTGGAATGTAATCAGGACCGATTTTCCCAACATCAGCTATACATGTATAGGCCGCACGGTCATACCGCCGGTATCCCGATTCTGAAAGCAATACACTTTCAGGCACTGATAACCCCAACCGCTGGGCGTAAGAAAAAAGCTCCTCTGAAGAAGGAGCTATACCATCAGTTGCATCATTCAGATGAGGAATAGAACCATCAGCCAATGTCATGGTTTGCAACCACCCAAGCATCGACACAGCTTTTTCCCGCATAAACCCGAGAAGCTTTTCCTGTTCTGAAAACCTCTGGTTATGCAGCAGCAGATTCACGCAATCAAGCAACCGGTCCAAAAGAATCTGGTGATACATGGGAGACAATTCAAAATGCGCCCCATCAACAAGCACCTGTTCCTGCAGTTCTCGCAACAACAGCTTCCTGCTTTTATCAAACCATGAATACTCACCAAAGTAAACCGCTCCGAACAGCAACGAAAAAGCGTTCTCGAGCAGATGATTGCCAAGCAAATGAAACTCTAACGTCCGGGAAAGAATATGGTACTGGGAATACAGCAATCTGTCAATGTCCTTATAACTAATACCATATAGTGACAAAAACTTGATCCAATTGATCCCCCGAAGTGACACAGGATATGGCTCTATTCCAACCTGCATAGAGGGCAACGCAGCAACATACTGCCTGATCAACCCTACCCCGATCTCCTTCTCCAAATCAGGCTGAAGCAGATAATCAAAGTAGTGCAGATTATACAGCCAGAGCTTGCCATACTGCATGCACTCCCAGTCAACCGCATCATCAGGGAAGGCTAACGAGAGATTCAGAAAAGTATACTGCCCCTGTTGAAACGTACACGGCTTAGCAATAAACTCAGCAAGGCGCAAACCAACCGTCTCTACTGCAGAAGCAACACTGACCTCAGCATCATACGAGACCGGCCTAACCGCCCTTCTGAAACGATAATACAACTGGAAGAGCACCTGCTCAGGCTTGAGATGCCTGAGCGTATAGAGATACCGAAAAACCTTACCCGTCACTGAACCGTAATCCATTCCCCTCGCTTCATCGACTCGATAGCAGCAAAGCTTGCCTTGGTGGTATTCACCAGGTCACCAAACGGAATCAACGCTTCACCACCCTTCTGCAACCGTTCCACAAACAGACTGAACTGCTTTGCATGCCCCTTATCCTGCGCAGACGAAGCAGACTTAAACTTGCCAAACCCGTACCCCTGCAGCTTGCGCCAGTTATCCAGAACAAGCACCTTCTGCTGGCTGAACACCTCGACCCGCTCCTTTGCATAGGCTTTACTGCCATTTGCAAAATAGTTGATCACTGCATTGCTGCCGTTCTCGTATTTCAACAGGATACTTGCATTATCTGTCGTTTCATCAGGGTTCACGCCCATCGCATTCATGCAGACGGCCGTCACACTGCTGCCAGCCAGGTAGGAACAGAGATCGATAAAGTGACATGCTTCCCCGATAATGCGCCCACCCCCGACTTCCGGATCATGCACCCACACATCCGGAGGAATGGCACCGGCATTCATGGTAGCCACAATGTTTACAGGAGCCACATTGTCACCAATAAGCTCTTTCATTTTCAGGGCCAACGGAGCGAACCGCCTGTTGAACCCGACCATAACAGTTAGTCCTGAGTGCTGAGTGCTTAGTGCTGAGTATGCGGACACAATCCCTTCAAGCTCCTCGCTGTTCAGAGCAAGTGGCTTTTCAACAAAGACATGCTTCCCTGCCTGCAATGCTTCAACAACCATGGAGGCATGCGTATTGTGCCGCGTAGTAATCACAACGGTATCAACATCCTTATCCTGAAGCATAAGCTTGTAATCAGAGGTAGCTTTAGCAGCCCCGAACTTCTTGGCCAGCGTTGTAGCAGTTAACCCTCCAGAACTGGCTATATACTTCAGTACGGCAGGCGTTTTTTCAAGACAAGGCAAAATGGTGGAACTCGCAAAATTACCAGCCCCGATAATCCCCAGCACAGCCTTCTGAGCTGTATAGGCATGTTCATCAAGGCTCACAACAACTTCAGGCGCACGCCCATTCTGACTGTACTCAAGAATAGACGCAATCGATCCCGGCTTTTTCATATCACCATAGATCTGCGCATACTCCTCCAGCTTGACCCGCTCGGTAATCAATCGTTTAACATCGAGCTGCCTTGCAGCAATCGCTTGCAGTACCGCTTCGAAATTGCGCTTCTCGGTCCAGCGAACATACCCGATCGGATAATCCTGCCCTTTGTTCTCGTAAGCCTCATCATACCTGCCCGGACCATACGAACAGGAAACCTGGAACGACAACTCCTTCTTGTAAAAATCATCACGACGAAGCTTGAGCCCAACCACGCCTACAAGAATGATCCTGCCCCGTTTTCGCGACATCTCCGCCGCCTGATGCATGATCTCGTCACTCGAGTTCGATGCTGTAATTATCACTCCGTCAGCCCCAATATCCCGGGTATGTTCCAAAACGACAGCAACCGGATCAGCCCCGTGGGCCAGGTTCACCGCATGCACACTTTTCTCCCGCACCAGAGACACTTTCTGCTCATCAAAATCAAACCCGATAACAACACATCCATTTGCTCGAAGCAATTCAGCGGTAATCAACCCGATCAAACCCAGACCAATAACAACAACTGTCTCACCAAACATAGGAGCAAGCAGCCGGATTCCCTGCAAAGCAATAGACCCGATAACCGTAAACACAGCCTCCTCATCACTCACGCCGTCAGGCACCTTGGCTGCCAAGTTGACCGGTACCAATACATATTCAGCATGAGGCCCGTTCGATGCGACCCTGTCTCCAATCCGAAACTCGGTTACACCCTTTCCTACAGCAACAACCTCACCAACATTGCAATACCCAAGCGGCAATGGTTGCCCGAGCTTGTTCATCACAGAATCATACGTAGGCTTGATCCCGTCCGTCTTCACCTTGTCCAGCACCTGCTTCACCTTGTCAGGCTGCTGGCGAGCCTTGTCAATAAAATTAGCCTTGCCGAAATCAACCAGCATCCGCTCAGTACCGAGCGACACCAGTGTTCGGGATGTTCTCACTAAAATATGACCAGACTTAACCTGAGGAACCGGAACCTCCTCAAGAATGGTCTGACCGTCTTTGATATCCTGGATAATTTGCTTCACCTTTTGTCAATATTTTTAACTATACAATTGAAAACCTGCCCTCTGGTACAACGCAACCTTTTCCTTACGATTCGGATAATTGATCAGTACTGCCCTGTATTTGCCCTTAAAAACAAAGATGCTGCCAGCAGCAGCACCAATAATACCATATCTCTTGACCAATGCCTCAATATCTTCAAGAGAGCCTGCTCCTCCAAGTACTGTTAGTGGCAATGTCACAACCTTACGAATTGAATCGATCAACTGAAAATCATATCCCTTCAACTCGCCATCAAAATCAACCGAATTCACAACAATCTCACCCGCTCCTGCATCAGCCAATTGCCTAACAAAATCCACAGGGTTCAAACCTGTTCTACGCATACCGTTATGCGTCACGACCTCATAGTGTCGTAACAAGCCGGTTTTTTTGACATCAAGCACAACAACCACACTTTGGCTCCCAATACGTCTAGCAGCATCAGTAATTAACTGCTGATTTTCTATTGCAGTTGCACTTATGGCAACCTTTTCAACACCCAGGCTGATGATCCTATCAAACTGATCTATAGTGCGTACACCTCCGCCATAACAAAGCGGCATCCGACATTCCGCCGCCAGATGGGATATCATCCGATAGTCAGGTTCAACACCATTGACTGTCGCATCGATATCCAACACAACCAATTCATCTACCTCTTTCTCATTATAGATACGAACAGCATTAATTGGATCACCCACATATTTAGGTTCACCAAACCTGACCGTCTTCACCAAACCGCCGTTATGAATTAATAAACAAGGAATTAATCTAGGTCGTAACATCAGGCAAGCTCCGCAAAATTCTTAAGTAAGCCAATTCCCCACTCATGACTTTTCTCCGGATGAAACTGGGTTCCATACACATTACCAGATCTAACCGCCGCAGTGAAAGATATACCATATTGCGCGGTAGCAATTGTAATTTCTTTTTGATGAGGTTTCATAAAAAATGAATGCAAAAAATAATATCGGGGAGTATCAAGACCCCTGAATAGCAAATCACAGTTACAAGGCTCAACATCATTCCACCCCATATGAGGCAAATGTGTTTGACCGTTCAAATACTGAGAATCAAATTTTACAACTGTTGCATTAATCCAGCCCAAACCAGGGAGAATACCTTCCTCACTGCTATGAGCCAGCATCTGCATGCCTACACAAACACCTAAAATGGGTTTCTTTTTGACAAGTACTTCTTCATCAAGAGTCTCGCGCAATCCGGAATCCTGCAACCTAGTCATTGCCCAATCAAATGCGCCTACACCGGGTAGAATAATTTTTGATGCCCTCCGTACATCAGATGGCGTTTTTGCAACCAATACCTTTATTCCGAGTCTTTTATAGATGTTAGCAAATGCCTGTATATTCCCGAGCCCATAATCCACAAGAGCTATCATCGCTTTCCTCCAATTTCAAGCCCTAAAGAACGCATAACACGCGCCCCAAAATCATAGATCTGTCGTTGGTTCTTATAATTTCGATAAGTTTTCTTTGGCAATTCCATATAGCTATTCAGCTCATCTACAGTAATCCCCAGCTTATTGGCCACAAACTCAAGCTCCTGCCCTAGTGTAGCTTCATCATAACTTGGCAGCTTCAATAGTTCGAGAGCTTCATCGCGATTCATCTGTCCTGTAACAATCAAACTTGAATACTGAACGCGTCGGACATCAAAGCCAAAACGCTGAGGAAGCCAATAACTTTCATAGAATTTTGTAAACCGAGACTCAAAATGCTTCTGGGGATAGGGTTGCCAACCAAAACGATCCATTAATAGCTGCTTGGCATCTTCCTTTATATATGGCACATAATTTAATGGCCGAACAACTTTAATGCCTTTGAAATAGGGCAGCCAGACTTTATGCCATAGAATTGAAGTA
>NZ_JAIGND010000027.1:0-10000 GCF_036528655.1 Chlorobium sp. | reverse complement strand
AAAGCATCAATATAATTAATCATAAAAGCCAATACACCTAACACCCAAAAAAATACAAGAGGCACTGGACGAAATATGAGTAAATACAATGGCAACACAATAAATGCGCTGTAATGAATTAATCCGGCAAAACAAATCTTTAAAAAAAATAAAGCAATTCGCCTATTCCAAATATCGGAAAAAGAAAGAATAACAATAGTCACAGCAATAAACTGCCTAACCTGATTCACAGAAATAAAAATAAATCCCAACCCAAACAGAACAAGAAATGATAAAAACACATCTGTACTATATTTTTGAATGGCATATAATATTGCAACATATGACACAATAGCTGATAATAAAAGAGCACCTACCTCTGAATCGCCAAAAATCATCAAAGATATTCTCATCAACAAAACATATCCCGGCTCAAGAAATCCATCTAACCAACCATATTTCATCAAATCAAAATATTCTACATATCCCCAATAATCTGTACCAACACCTTTCCGAAAACCAATAAATATTATCAATACAACTCCCACCCCTAACCAGTATATACTTTTTGCTAAATTTTCATTTCCGATCTTTTTAACAAAAAATAATATCATCATTACCCATATATATATATATAGCCAGTAACTCATACAATCAAATTTATATCAATATATTTATTCCTATTGCCATTTAATTAATAACACTACTATCAAAACTTATTTATAAAAAAACATAAGCGCTTAGCAACAAGTCTTTCCGTAATTTGTTTTGATCTGAGATTCAGGATTATAGTACTTCTTTCTTGATTTATAGCTAGATCCGTTTATGCTTTAGCTTAATTACCACGGAATTAATTATTGAGGCGAGCTTATCACCTTATATTAAGAAAAACTTTTTAACGCATTTTTTAAGCCCGGAGTAACCTTATTTTTACAAAATAACTTTTGACAAATAACATCCATTAATTGATAAATATATTTTACATGATAAGCACTAAAAGGCTTTTTCCAGCTAAATGAAGAATAAAAAAGCGTTAGACCATTTTGCATTAGACATTGTTTTTGCATCTTTTTAAGAAGATGATTTCGATCGATTAATGCATTCAATCGATCAATAGCTTTTTCTGGACTCATTTCAGATGTAAGAGAACCATGCCGAACAGTAACTGCATATATAGGGCACTTTGAAACTTTAATATATTTAGCGGATGCACCACATTTAACTGAAAACAATACATCATTCCCGTATTTTTGTGAACTGAATCTAATACAATTATCATCAATGATTTTTTTTAGGATCAGCTTACTCCATGGCGGACTCCAACAATACCTTAACCCATCTTCACATCCATCAGATAAATACAAGTCTATCATTTTTCGATAACCACTAGTCCTATCCCTACCTACCATATCACCATCATTAATTGGTGGAAAAAACACAATTTCCTTTATCTCATTACCTTCTATCGTGCCTAGCAAGCAATCAAATTTATCACTTATAAAATAATCATCGGAATCAGCAAAGAGCAACCATTTTCCTTTAGAATATGATATTCCGATATTCCTTGCCACACCAGCATTTGACTCATTACTATTATTTTTAAATAATTTAGCACAACGATGTTTTAAAGATATTTTTTCAACTGATGCCTGATCTATACTTTTATCATCAACAATTATAATTTCAAGATCATTAATCTCAGGGATAGATTTAAGAAGTCGATCTAAACCATTTAAATTATCTTTATGTGGCACTATAATTGATAATATGAGCTCTTGCTTCATTATAAGATCGTGTTTAATGATTATTTTATGTACCAACCCGCAACATCGCTACTGGAAATTAATTTTTAACTGTGAAACCCCAATCTGGAAGAGCCATTTGTGATACATATATGCATTAACTAATAAAAAAGTTAATCGCGTAATAAAATATAAGCTTGGTTAATTAACACGAATCATTTTAGTTCCACTAAATCTCCTTTATTAGAAATTTTATCAATTATATGACACTTTATTAATCTGGCAAATAAAACTCGAAATTTCATTATCCTAAATTGAGCGATGAGGTTCTGAGGCGACCCTTTCAACCTGTAAAATCGGATTCTACCCTCTGATCTGATTTGGTTTTTCTTTTTTGATCTCCCTTCTGCCTGTAAAACAGCAAACATAGCAGCCTCAGTCAACCAAAAGTACATCACAAGCACGTATTTGCTTTTGATTGGACGCACTGATCCCGTCGTTTTTGGTGCATTTCCTACTCAACCGAACAGGCTAACAGAGCTGTGGCAAGCTATTCTGGCATATTTCAAGGAGCTTGCCGAACTGCAGCCGCTCATAAGCTGCTCTCGGAACTTTCATGATCAGCTTTCCTGCATGACGAACGATCTTGCCTGCCGTATCGATGAACTGACGACGAAAGGTATGAGCATAGACCGACACCGATATGACGGATGCTGTCACGTCTTCCTTGAAGGATTCAAAGAGGTTGTTGCCCAGCAGCATCAGATAGTACCATGCAGCGTTTGCAGGAAATCGTTTGAAGGGTAATTGTTCATGGCCAAAGGTTTTCAGGGCCCGGTTGGTGAGTTCATCCGTTCCCCGGTCGTGATAACGGGCCAGTATCGTTTCGGCTTTGAACCACTGCTCTTCTTCGATGGCTTTGAGCTGGCCGTCGATTGCCTCGCCCTTGCCAATATTTGTAATGATCACCGTATCCCGCGACATAACCCGTCGAGAACGTACTGCCCATCGTCTTCCCAAAGGGTGCTGAAGATCGTCCGCCGTTCTTTCTTCCACGTCTTCTGTTTGCACATGAAGTCCGTATACATCCAGCTTGTCCGTTCATCAGTTACTTTCTTGTAGGCTTGCCAATCACTACTCTCCGATGCTTCATCGATGACGTTTGCATATTGTTTACCGCCACACAGATACCCGATCTTCAGCTCCTCACAGACACTGAACACCTCATCATCGTAAAACCCGGCATCCATACGCACAATGATGGGAACATCTTCCCGGTATGCTGTCCGGATTTTTCTGACCATATGGCGCAGCATCTTTTCGACCGTATCTCCATGATTGGAGTGCTTCCTGCCGCCACGGAACACCGCGTCTACCACGTAACGCCCCCAATTCAGCTGCAGGGGCTGGAAGCCCTTGACCTTCTTGTATGTCGGCTCAACGCCATGGCGTTTTTCTGCATCGTCGTTGTCGAAGACCGTCGTATCCAGGCCAAGGACAATAACCTTGGGTTTTGTTTGGTTCAGCCGCCAGATGAACAGATCCTGCAACAACTTCCTGAACAGGTAGACTCGCCGGAAGGAAAAGGCACCAAAGAACCGCTTCATGGCATGCGACGAAGCCAATCGTTTGGTACCAAGGACAGCCGAATAACTCTCATCAGCCTTAAGCTGATCGAACCAGACCAGATGACGACTCGTTCCATCCATGAAAAAGCTCAGCATCTGCACAAACAACTCGCTGATCGGCAATCCCTTGCTGTTCTTGCGCAGAGTACCGAACATGCGGTCAATGATCGGAAACAGTTGGATACTGCGCAGATAGAGGGCAAACAGGCTCAAACCTGCTCTGCCGGTCAACTGATCATCAGTTGGAAGAATTTCCTGAATATGCTGTTTCTTATTCTGCCGAATCCTCGTATTTTTGCTCATGAAGCTCTCCACCTGTCGGGTTGTGTTTTCTGTACTGGTAATTGCTACGTTACCCATTACAAGATAACACTTTATGCCCATAGGTGAGGGCTTTTTTTATTTCGAATCGATCAGGTCAGGATTATATTACTTGCATGGAAATAATCGATATCAGGCAACACCCTGACCGATAGAGCATTATTGCGCAAACAGGTCGTTGCAATTGAGGTGTCAGTACTTTTAGGGGTATCCGTTCAAACATCGAGTAGATGGTGGCAACGTTAACAATGAGGTGCAATAAAAGATTTTCATATAACAACTATGGCGCTTCAGACTTTTTTTAAATCTGTCCTTTAATCATATTTTTTTTATTTTATATCTTAAATCTATTATCTCAAATACTTTTTCCCACATTTCTTCCGATTGTTTTTTCAAAACCTTTGTACGCTCAATCAATTTCGAGCGAATATTCATCCTAGAGTAAGGATTTACAATTAAATCAACTTTTTCCCGAAATAAGTCATCTCCTCCCAAGACGTCAATCATTCCTTCTTGAAAATCATAATCTTTAAATAGCATTTCATACTTGTGACTCCAACCTGTTGCTAATGATGGTACACCTTGGTTTAATGCACTGACAAGACCGTGATACCTACTACCAATAGTACCTTCGCAGGTTCCCAAAATTCCCTTAACTTGTAGTGGGTTCTTTTCAATCACTACTGGACAGACACCATTAACAGCCTTGCTGATTTTTTGGGCAAGCATCAAATCCTTTTCACCTTCATGTACTAATAAAAATGGTGAGCATTTCTTCTTTACTAAATAATTAGCACATTTAATTAAAAAAGGAATGTAGGCATCACTTTCAGACTGATTGGTTTTATCAATCATTCTGTGATTTGGCACAATACAAAAGCGATGGCTACGTGAATCAAAAGATTCTGGAATAATACCTTGGACAAGATTGGTAAAATCAGGTGATAGACTGATATTTGCGCGTTCTCCCACTACTTCAATTAAATAATTGTATGAAATTTCTTCACGAGCGAAAACCAAGTCAACATTATTAATAACTGCTGCGATGCTTTTTTTGCTATACTTAGACGTAAAGGGACCTAATGCTTGTGGCAATAAAATAACAGCACACCCCCTTCTGCGCCACCGCCTTGTTGATTTTTCAAGCTCCAATGAAGAACCTTCGCCCCATTGATCGCTGTAGGAGAAGCCCGCTGCATCTATAACTACATCCACTTCTTTGTCTATAACTAAACCATATAGTTGACGTATTTTTTTCGGTACAAGGTTAGCTATATCACTCAGATGAAAGCCATAATGATAAAGCCATGCCTTAGGAAGCAATGCCAATTCGGCTTGTTTATAATAGGCATCAAACCTCTCAGATCCGCGTAACCCACTATATATTGGAGACATTGTAAATAGCGCATCTGGATATTTTCTTCGAAGTTGTTGTAGTGCAGCATAAAGCATTAACTCAGCGCCTTTATTTACAAAACCAGCTTTTCTTATTTCAATTATCATATTACATCATTTTTATATCGTACAAATATTTCAACAAATCGATCATTGAATAAACACAAATAATTATTCACTACCTCTTATTGATCTAAGTCAGAGGGTATTAAACTAAGCACCTTTGTTCTCAATCGTTATAATTAATATGCAAACTATTTTCACAAAAACATTTCTTATAATCTTGAAAATATCAAGTACAACGATTTTCAGCCTTTTCTTTCTCAACCACCCAGCTGCGGCTTTGTATATTACCGAAGCCTTGTCATATGTATCAAGAGTCAATCCCTGTTTCAAGTCGTTCTCGAATACCTTCAAGATTTTTTTTCCGTTAACTTGTTGTCTTTCAACACCTTCAGGCAGTGGCATTTCAAGCCCTTTCCAAGCCTGTAAATAAGCTTTCCAATCCCTTACACGCTGGTCAATGCACTGGCCATTCACAGCCGTGGCAACAGAAACACTCCGCAGGTCAATCTTGCCTACACCTGCAACATCTTCGATTACATGTTTGCCCCTCTCATTTCTGACGAGCACCAAAGTCTCTCCATTTATCCTGTCCACTCCCTCCACCCCGTGCGGGTCACCACATACAATATCAGCTTTTACATTCAGCTTATCAAGACACAACCGACAACGGACAGGAGTAAAAAAATCCTTTATCGCCATTCGGTCTGCCGCCTTCAGCATTATGATTTCTCCGTTATTTGTCTCAACGGATGGATCCCCAGGATAACCCGACCTTGTCTTATCTCTATAAATGATGTGGGAAACCGGCTTTTCTGTTGCCTGCTTCGTCAGCCAGTCTATACTTTTTGCTGTAAGTATTCGATCACAAACCAATCCAATTCTCAGAACAATTTTATCCTCAATCTCTGGAAGTGCGCTCTTCAGGAGCTCAAGACCCTGCATGTGGCATGGCAGTCCCACAACTGCTATCTTATTCTGAACTTTAAGTTGCTCCCTGAGATTCTTTAGAAGTGGAACTGGAACATATTTTGATTTCTGGGCTTGCAATAGCTTATGCGGATTACCTATTAGAATTGCCTCTCCTCTGGGTGGTATAGCATGCGTCATTACCGCGCAAAGGACAGCATCAACGGCATTCCGTTGGAGCATGTCTTTGAGAATACCTGTTACAACACCTCCAGACTGAGCGTTCTCGTAGATCTCCTCATCAAGTGACCTGCCAACATATGCTTCAAGTATACTTTCAGAATGGGGAACACAAAGATAGGCATCATGAACTCTATCGTTATACTGGACTCCTGGACATACTTTCAAACACAAGCCGCAATGAACGCAGTTCAAATAATCTACTTTTGGATAAAGATACCCTCCAAGAGTTTCATGTAATGTGATAGCCTTCTTTGAACACGCAGCAGCACATGCACCACAACTCAGACATAACCGGTTATCAACCACATAACCAATATCCTTTGAAGTAACGTTATGCATCTATTCACTTATTCCTGATAAAATAATTATATGGTAACCTTAGGGGCAAGAATATTGCAAGGCTCATCATCACAAAGACTTCACGGCTTTTAGCTGTAACAAGCAAAGAAAAATATGAAGCTGTTGCATATGATATAAGTGTCGCAATTGCTGCCCCCTGCCCACCATAAAGAGGAATAAAATAGAAATTCAGAATGACGTTGACGAGTGCACCGAACCCTTGAGTGATCATTGAAAAGACGAGAAGATCCTCAACAAGTATCCACTTGCTCAGTGCAGCACGCATAAATACAAATAATGCTGCCCATATATGAATAATAAGAATTCCAGCGGCATCATGATATGCATCTCCAAAAAAAAGGCTAATAATGTACGGAGCAAAAATATTAACTGCGATTGCAACAATTAAAGCTACAAAAAACAGTATATCAAATATCTGCTGCAACCTTTTCCGATATAACCAAGAATCATTTTTACTGAGCTCGATCAACCTCGGATATAACGACGCAACGATAGCCGTCGGGATAAAATACCACACCTCGGACATTGTGGCTGCAACACTGTAAACACCAACCGCCTTATCATCAACCAGCCATCGAAGCATTACCTGATCAATCTTAAGATAAATAACAGCAAATATTGATCCCAGGAATATTACCCATCCGCTCGAAAGCAATTCTTTAGCTTTACTTAATGAAAACTTCCACTTTACAATTGAGAAACCGGATTTTTTCTGAAACAAAACCAGCAAAAAGATACTAACCATGACAGATTGAAGAACATGTGCAAATGCAAAATATGTAAGCCCTGCACCAAGCACAACAAACAACACTTTAAGAATAGATCCGCTTATAATCCCGCTTAATTGCGCTATTGACGAATACTTTCCCTGAACCTGAGACTCGAACCAGAATGAAATAATTCCTGTCAACGGGAGAACAAGCATAGAAGTCGAAACAAAAAGGATCAGATAGAAATTCTCTGTCAGCCATCCTTCAGACTTGTAAGCATAAATCATCAATAAAGCATAACCTAACACCGATCCGCTCATTTTTAATGCAAAGCTGGTTCCCAGAATCAGTGGACGTTCCTCACGATTTTTTACAATCTCTCTTACGACCAGTCCACCTAAACCCATATGAGAAGCCGATGCAAACAGAGCTGTAAGTGATATTGCATATGAAAGCATCCCAAATTGCTCAGGCCCGAGATACCTCGTTACAATAACCGTAACAGCAAATGTAATTCCCAGCGAAATAATTTTATCACTTAATAACCATGACGTATTGGTTATATATTTTTTAAAACGTTGATAAAAAGATACTGCCATTAAAAAGATTACAAATTGTTATATAATATTTTGTGAGATAGGTTTCTGGCTGCTTAGCTTGATAGCTGGGTGGCTGGATAGCTTGTTAGCTTGTTAGCAAGAAAAGCCAAATGGCTGGTGGGCAGAATAGCAATCAAGCTATCCAGCCCTCTCGCCATCAAGCCGATACAACTTTTTTGTAAAACGACCATAATGCTTTCGATACGTCATCTTTTAGCGTCTCAAGCTCCTTAAAATCAGTTGTATCGATGTATCCTAACCTGTTTGCAAATCCGAGGAGATATTCTGTTTCTGCGAGCGAGCCGATCGAGATATTCAGAAACCTGGCAAGTTCCTTATCACCTTTCCGTGCGTACCCTTCAACAATATTGGTCGGTACGGACAAGGCTGCCCTTCTGATCTGTGATGTTATGCCGAACAGCTCATCCTTGGGAAACGACCTTGTTTTCAGATAGACCTGATGCGCAAAGACATCGGCTTTCTGCCAAACGATGAGGTCTTTGTAGGTCATTTTTTGGGGAGGCTTGATAGCTTAATGGCTGGTTCGCTTGATGGCTGGGTGGCTTGATGGCTGGGTGGCTTGATGGCTGGGTGGCTAACCTGAAAATTATCATTCAGCTTACTCTGGCGGCAAGACCAGGTATCACGGAATCGGAGACTTTCAATATAATCTTCAAAACGCCCCCAAGGCCGATAACCCTTTATGTCGTTCACCGGTTCAAAGTAGCAAGCACATCAGCCGCAAGGGCCTCAAAATCTGTCGGGCTCAACCGGTGGTAGTCGCAGGTCATGCAATCCTCTCGTTCCACTCCCGGCAGGTATCCTGTAACGAACCGGGCAGCTCGGTCTGACAATCCTGCCCGCATGCCCTGCGAAGCCTGCGACCATACTCACTGTTGGGTATGTTTTTCTGATAACGCTGCTTGTAGTCTGTCTGTTCATCAGATAACTCGCCGTCCAGCCAGGCCATCCAGCTCTGGATGTTGCGCGCTGGCACAAAAAATCAAAGCTCATCGAAAAATTGACGAGCGTTCGAAAATTATTGATATAGATACTATGTAACACAGAGCATATTCCGGCTGTTCGTTGATAAACACAAGAAAGCTGGAATCAATAAACCCCTTTAACATATGAATATACAATGCAAAAAGTATTTGCTCGCCTGTAGAGCCTTCAATCCCGCAGTTCTATTTCAGCCATGTTCAGCCGACTGCCGTGCTTCGGAGTGAGTTCCAAGAACCAGGTTCTGAGTGTTTTTTTCTGTTCTGAGTGCTGAGTGTTCCGGATTACGGGGTAAGAACGGGGAAAGAACGGGGGCGGTGTGCCGGGAGCCCGGAGGTGACAGGGTTACGTTTCAGGTGGTAAGCATTTTTGATTTGCGGTGTTATGCTTTGCCTGACTCGTAACACGTAACACCCGTCTCGTTATTCCGCAAAAAGCTTCGCTATTTTCGGTTACAGTTTCAGCTTCTGCACCGAAATAACACTCTACTCACTGAATTTCCTGTTGGGCTGCAATGCTGCTGGAGCAGCATTACGGGGGTAACAGCTACTGAATATACGAAATTTGTGAATCGATTTCACAGTTGTGTCGTAACATTTCGTTACAAGGTGTCTCATTATTGGACAATATGTCTCATTATTTAACGGTTTGTTAATAAAAGGATACGGATGGGGTGGCAGGTTTTCGGGTGTTTCGAAAAAAAAATCAGAAGTCAGGAGACGGGGAATTTAAGAGGAAGATTTTGCCCATGGATTGGAATCAGGAGTAAGGTGATAGGAGAATTGAAGAGGAAGAGGTTGCCCACGGATTTTCACGGATTGGCACGGATTGTTGGATGAGGGGTTGACAGGAGGATTGGGTTATGTATTCTTGCTATTGAGCTATTGAGCTGTCTCGCTATCTGGCCTTATGGGAATGAAGAGCGCGGTGCCCGCTGATTGAAAACGGATTGGCACGGATTGAAGACGGGAGATAGGAGTCGGGGAAGGCGGATTTTTGCCCATGGATTGGTACGGATTTTCACAGCGGCGGTTGATTTGCTCAGGCTT
>NZ_JAIGND010000026.1:0-55658 GCF_036528655.1 Chlorobium sp. | reverse complement strand
CGATGTCCCAGTAGTTGTTGCGGCTGACGTCGTGGCTCACGAACGCCGCCGGGGTAGCGTGCGAGAACGGCACGGTGCTGGCCACGCCGATCGCGTAGCCCATCTCGTTCCTGAGCGTTTCGGCTATGGTTTCGATCTCGCCGCCGGCACTGTCGGTTCTTTCCCAGGCGATGTTGCCATCGACGGTTTTCACGCCGGTTGCAATTGCCGTACCTGCGGATGCCGAGTCCGTGGCTGGTCCGGAACCTGTTGCATTATCGGGATTGCCGTTCGGCAGGAAATAATCCTCAAGAGTCTCGATGTCGTGATGCGATGCGCTGAACTGCAGCCACCCGGGCAGAGGAGAACCATCGGCAAGCGTCGCCGTGTAAGTCAGACTGTCGCCTTCCTCGATGTCGGCAAATGCATCGGCCAGCACTATATGCTCCAGCTTCGAGTCTTCCTGCACCGTAACGTCTTCAAGAGGTCTCTCAACAGTCGGCGTATCGGGAAGGGCGTAGATCGCAAGACCCGGCTCGACTTCGTTGGACACGATCAGTAAGCCGCTGCCGGTAACCAGACCTTCTGGCGAAACGAATCCCGTATCGCCCTCGACATCGAGAAGTTCGACAAATTCCACCTCGTATGGGTTGGTGACATCGAAAACAACCACGCTGTTGGCCCGTTCGAGACCGACGTACGCGTAGATGCGACCGTCTACTTCGGCAAGCGTTACATTCTCCGGCTCGGTGCCTTTATCGTCCGAACGCCCGTCGTCATACACCCCGGCTTCAATTGCTGCCCGTTCAGTCAGATCGCCGCTATCGTAGACGATATTGCCTTTGCTGTCCATGATGGAAAACGACCGTCCGCCGAAACCGATCACCTGTTCGGGCGATTGATCTTCAGCTGCTTCATCGGTGAGGTAAACTTCGGTGTTGATGGTTTTGAGACGTCCGATCTCCCCTGACTTCTTGCCTTCATCCTGGATGTACTGATTCAGTTTTTCGAGGTCTTCATAATCGACGAGACGGGTTTCATCGGAATAGAAGTAATCGTCCGACTTCCAGCCATACTTCATGGTGAGGAAATATTCATCACCTTCTTTGACTTTTTCGGCCTCATTATCAGTTTTATCGGATTCAATCACGTAGAAGGTTCCATTCGTCAATGGATCGGTTATCGTATCGACAGGCGTTACCCCGCCAGGAAGCGTCGCGATCAGCTTCAGATATGCCCCATCGTACTCTTCTTCCACGACAAAATTGACAGCATCCGGGCGGATTCTGCCGTCGCCTTCGTTGGCTATGACGACGAAGGTTTCGCCATTATACTCATAGCTATCGATGCCATCGGGCATGCGCATGCCGTAGAATGGTCGATGTCCGGGATCGATCCCCCCATCCTTGTCGGAAGTATCGACTGCAAGCTCGTTGAATCCTATTTCCACCAGGATGTTGTCGGGCCGTCCGTCCACATGGACGAAATCGTTGTCGAAACCGACCACGAGCGTGCCGTCCGGCTTGAGCGCAAGTCCCTCGGCCTTGTCGAAACGAGGGTCAATGCCAAGAGAGGGCAGATTAAGCAGTTCGTTCTTGTTTACAAAAACAATATCGCCCTGCAGCGCATCGGCCAGACTCTCGACATCTGCAAGCTCCGGCTGCGTCACGCCGGTACCGAGCAGTTGCTCCCAGCTTTTACCGTCCTGTCCAGTCGTGTAGTCCAGCGTGTCCGTAGCTCCGGCAAGATTGATTTCGAAAATCGTTTTATTTGCGTTCGATGTTGTCCCCGAATCCCGTTCGATGACGTAAAACACATCGCGTTCCGCATCGTAGACTGCGTCGCCGATCTTGTCCTGGCCTTTCTCGCCGGTAAGCGAATAGATGTATTCATGAACGGCCTCGCCGGTCGTCGGATCAACTGCGATGATCCTGACAACCTCCTGGTTATCGAAACCCGACGGCCTCAGGGGACTCTGTACGAATGCGTAGAGCAGCCCGTCATCGCTGTTCCAGGCCATCGCCTCGAAACCGCGGTTGTTGAAGATGGTGCTGTAGACTCCGGGAAGCGTCTGAAGGGTGTATGCCGGAACATCGGCATACTCGATATTGGCTGCGGCCGCAAAATTGGTTCCTGCAGGCATAATACGATGAATCAGGTTCCCTGTAGCCGCATCGAAAATGGCAATCTGAGGGCCGTATTCATCAGCGACGGCAAAGACAGGATTGCCGCTGTTCAGTCCCGAAATCGTCAGATGCAGGATCGATTCCGTATCGAGACCGAACTGATCCTTGCCGACAAGCTCGTAGGTGTTGAAACCATCCCCATCCTGCCCGGTGAGCCGATAGGCCGCATCGTTGCGGTCGAGCATGCCAAGACCGGAAGCATCGCGGAATCCGCCAATCCCATCCGGAACCTTGAGCGTTGTGCTGCCAAGCTCAACGATCTGGCCATTTGCCTTGCCGAGCTTGTAAACGGTTATCGGATAGTCGGGATCGTCGAAGATTTTGCCGCCTTTGTTCGGGTCTGCAGGATTGTCGTCTTCGCGATCTCCGATACTTGCGGCCTGCGGGCCTCGATCGGTAATGGTATAATAGATTTCGTATTCGGTTCCGTCGATCGTCTCCTTCCCGTCATACCAGAGACCTGAAAGGCCGCCGGCAACCACCTCTCCGTCATCGACCTGGCCATTATCGTTGAAATCGGGTCTTTCACCCGGATAGGCGATATCGAATTCATAGGTGGTCGCCTCAGGAGTGCCGCGATCCCAGTCTTTCAGTCCGACAGGATGAATCGCCACTATTTTTTTCGTTGTCAGATCGACAACCGCGATGGCATTGTTCTCCTGCAGGGATACGTAGGCCTTGCCGCCGCTTATGGAAACATACTCCGGCTCCATATCCTGGGCAACGAGGTTACCCTGAATGCCGTCTGCCGCGTCGTCGCCCGAAATCCGGATGCCTTTGTTGCGCAACTGTTCGAGCTGATCGTTATAATCTTCGAAAGTCAGTGTTGTCACTGCCGATGATCCGGGAGCTGCCGCATTGACTTCGATAATCGAGATACTGCCGAGAGGATCCATCGAATCAACTGCCTGGGTATAGAACATGTTCGGCTCGCCTTCGTTCGCGGTAACAAGCCTCGTACCGTCTTCATTGAAGGCAATGGAGTCCGGCAGCGAACCGACCGTAACCTGACCTGCGGGAATCAGGGTTGTACCGGAGATCGTGAAAAACTGAACCAGTCCATCGGTATGGTAGGTTGCTGTACTGCCGGGAACAGTCGCTTCCCGGTCAACGGCGACGGCAACCAGTCCGTCGGCATTCACCGCGACGCTCTGAGCCTTGCCGGCAAGTTCGATGGTTGCTCTCAGTACAGGGTTAAACGGATCGAGAAGGCTGACGACATAGAGTTCGTCATTGCCGCCGATGACAAATGCTGTTCTGGTTGCCGCGTGGTATGCCGTTATCTCCGATCCGGGCAACGTTATGGACCCGATCAGAGTGTGCTGTTTGCTTTCAGACATGGTGAGGCTCCTGTCCTGGTTGAAGTTGTGGTGAAACGGTAGTGTGACCGAAGTAAGCTCCCACAATGATAAGACAGGGCAAAAACAGTTTTATTAAGGGCGTGCAACGACTTTGTTGCCGTTATGCAAAATCGTCGAGCGGAGAAGGCTGTATTGCCGGACGACCGTAAAACAGATCGTCCGGCATCGCGGAAAAAGTCTGTTATTCCGGATCAGAGGAACTCTTCGAAATAATCGAGGTCTTTGTGAAAGGTCTCTTCAAGCGAGAACAGCGACAGAAATGCCCCTATAAGACAGATGCCGCCTACAAAAAGCGCGCTGTAGCGCAGCCCGAGAAAGCCGCTGCTGAACTGGAAGAGCATGGTAATGGGCACCACCATGCCACGCACGAAGTTGGGAACCGTGGTGGCGACCGTCGCCCGAAGATTGGTGCCGAACTGCTCGGCGGCAACGGTAATGAAAATAGCCCAGTAACCTCCGGCAAATCCCAGCAGCGCACAGACGCCATAGAAGAACGATGCGGAACTGCTGCCCTGCAGGAAATAGAGCGCGACTGCAGCGACGGTCAGCAGCATGAAAATCAGCACCGCTTTTTTCCTGCTCTGAAGAAGCTGGCTCAACAGGCCGCTCGACAGGTCGCCGAAAACCAGGCCAAGGTAGCAGTACATCACGGCATTCCCTGCGGAAACCGTCTCGCCTATGCCGAGATCAAGCGCAAATTCAGGCGAAAAGGTGATCAGCACGCCGACGACGAACCAGATAGGCACGCCGATCATGATGGAGTTCAGGTACCGGAAAAATCGACTGCGGTCTGTGAAAAGCGCGAGCATGTTTCCCCGGCTTATGGAAGATTTCTGCTCCATGGTGCTGAACATGCCGGATTCGGCGACTTTGAACCTGGCAAGCAGGAGAAGCAGGCCAAGTGCGCCGCCGATGAAAAAAGCCGTGCGCCAGTCGTAACTGTTGGCGACGAAATTGGCAAGAATCGCACCCGAGACGCCGATCGATGCGACCAGCATGGTGCCATACCCGCGAATGCGGGTGTGCAGTATTTCGGATACCAGCGTAATGCCGGCTCCGAGTTCTCCGGCAAGCCCGATGCCTGCTATGAAGCGAAGCGCCCCGTATGCGGGCAGAGAGGTCACGAAACCGTTGGCGATATTGGCAACCGAATACATGAGGATCGAGGCGAACATGATCTTCAGCCTACCCTTTTTGTCGCCGAGCCATCCCCAGAGGATGCCGCCGAGCAGCATCCCGATCATCTGCATGTTCAGGAGAAAAACGCCATCGTCGATAAGCGCCTGCCCTTCGATGCCGAGTTCTTTGAGACTGGGAACCCTTACGATGCTGAAAAGGACGAGATCGTAGATATCGACGAAGTAACCGAGTGCCGCCACGATGACCGGCATGCTGAACACATCGCGAACCGATGCGTGTTCTGAACCTGACACGAAATCCTCCGGATAGGGGTTTGCCGTACCGACCGGAAAACCCGATTGATGAATGCTGCTGAAAAAACGATTCTGAATATGCAAAAAATGACAAATTTAACCCGACAGAAATACGCCTCGTCGAGCTGTACCTGTACGTATCCTCCGGTACTCGTCGAGCACCGGCAGATCGGCTTCAGGAAAGTCGTAGTCTCCGATCGAGTTAAGGGTAATCCATGCGAGTGCCTGGTGTTCATGTGCTTCCGGCTCCCCGGAGCGGATTGCGCAGAGGAATGGCAGCAGGCGAAGCGAAAAATCCGGATATGCGTGATACACCGGCTTCAGCATACCTGAAACCGTAACGGTTATGCCAAGTTCCTCGCGGATTTCCCGGTGCAATGCCTCAAGCGCAGGCTCCCCTTCCTCGACTTTTCCACCGGGAAATTCCCATTTAAGGGCAAGCGACTTCCCTTCGGGACGCTGTGCGACGAGAAACGAGCCGTCACGCTCAATAATGGCGCAGACGACATCGCCGATATGTACTGGCGGAGGCATTCCTTGTTCCGTGGGTTGAGCAATAGTGTTATCTTCCTCGAAGATACAGGGTAAGAGCGTTTTTTCGAAACCTATTCATGGCAAAGGATGACCGACGACGCTAAGAGCCGTGAGGCTATCGCCTTTGCGCTCAGGCTCCTCTCGCTGAGGAATCACAGCCGGCATGAACTTGCCGGAAAACTGGTGAAAAAAGGCTACGGACACGATGCCGTCGAAGCCGCAATGAACTATCTTGCCGAAAAACGTCTCGTCGACGACGAAGCGTTCGGTAAAGAACTGATCAGCAGCCGATCGAAACGCAGACCTGTCGGTGTAAGCACCATGCGTTTCGAACTTGCCCGCAAGGGAGTTCCTGACGAAATTGCCGGAAGTCTTCTCCGGGAATATGACAACGCATCGCTCTGCCTTGCCGCGGCTGAAAAAAAATTAGCCGCACTGCACCGTTATGACGAGACGGTCCGGAAAAAAAAACTGGAAGCGTTCCTGCGAAACAGGGGGTTCAGCTGGCCGGTCGTCAGAGAGACCATCGAGAGTCTCTTTCATAACCGGCCTTGGTGATGATACCGGTTACACTGCGTCGGCGTGCACCAGCGAACCGACCTCCTCGCCCTGAAGCAGACGGGTGAAGTTCCCTTTTTCGTTCATGTTCATGACAACGATAGGCAGCACATTCTCCCTGCAAAGCGTGATAGCCGTCATATCCATAACCCGGAGGTTCTTGCGAATGACGTCGAGATAGGAAATCCTGGGAAAGAATTCAGCTTTGGGGTTCTTTTCGGGATCGGAATCGTAAACTCCGTCTACCCTGGTGCCTTTGACTATCACATCGGCTTCTATTTCGATAGCTCTGAGCGATGCTGCCGTATCTGTGGTGAAGTATGGATTGCCCGTACCAGCGCCGAAGATCACGACGCGGCCTTTTTCGAGGTGGCGTATGGCCCGCCTCCTGATGAACGGTTCGGCCATCTGCTCCATCTTGATGGCTGTCTGCAGCCGGGTATAGATTCCCTTTCGTTCAAGCGCATCCTGAAAGGCGATGGCATTGATGACCGTGGCGAGCATGCCCATGTAGTCGGCCTGTACCCGGTCCATTTTTGCTGCGGCTTCTGAAACTCCGCGGAATATATTGCCGCCACCGATGACGAGGGCGATTTCAGCTCCCATATCGCGGGCCTCGCGGATCTCTTCGGCATAACGGTCGAGCATGGCGGCATTGATGCCATACCCGTCATTTCCGGCAAGCGACTCGCCGCTCAACTTGAGCAAGATCCGCCTGTATTTCAGCATATCACCTCCATCGACAATGGTGTTGATTGAATCGAGCCTATGTAAATATGATCAAAAAAAAAGCCTCGTACAACGAGGCTTTTTTTTAATTACTCTCCTAACTGATAGCGGACAAACCCTTTAACATCAACCTGAGCCTGATGCTTCTTTCTGAAGTCAATGAGCACGTCGGCAACTTTCGCATTGCTGTCCTTGATAAATGCCTGCTCGGTCAGCACCACCTCCTGATAGTACTTTTCGAGGCGTCCGGTGACGATCTTATCGACGAACTGTTCCGGCTTGCCCTGTCCGAGCGCCTGCTGGCGGTAGATCTCCATCTCCTTTTCGATGTACTCGGCCGGAACCTCTGAACGATCGACAACAATCGGAGCGGATGCGGCAACCTGCATGGCGAGATCCTTTGCCAGCTCCCTGGATTCTTCAGGCTTGTCGGTGACAAGCTGCACAAGAGTGCCGAGCTGAGAACCGGGATGGACGTAAGATTCCACTACGCCATCGGGAGCCTCGCAGAACACGAGCCGTTTGAGTTCGAGCTTCTCGCCCAGCTTGCCGGTCATGGTTGTCATTGCGTCTTCAACCTTTTCGCCTCCGAAGTCTTCGCCAAGAGAAAGGGCAAGAAGGGCTTCGGGAGAAACCGCTCCGCTCTGAAGCGCCAGAGAAGCCAGTGCGTTGGCAAAACCGGTGAACACGTCGCCGCGGGCAACGAAGTCGGTTTCGCAGTTAAGTTCAAGTATGACTCCGCTCTTGCGATCATCGGCAAGCCTGATGGCAACCATTCCTTCGCGAGCTTCTTTTTCGGCTCTTTTGGCAGCAAGCGCGGCACCTTTCTTGCGAAGGTACTCGATGGCTTTCTGCATGTCGCCGCCGGTCTCCTCAAGGGCTTTCTTGCAGTCCATCATGCCTACGCCGGTAGTATCTCTCAGATCTTTGACGTCTTTTGCTGAAATCTGGCTCATTGGTTTAGAATCACTCTTTTATATTTTGTTATAGTAACGCTGCGTACTCATGATCTTATTCGGCTACTGCTGCGCCTTCGATCTCTTCTTCCTGTTCGTCCATTTCGGCAATCACTTCCTGCTCGACTTTCAGCGCGCGTGCGTTGATAACGGTTTCGGCCGCAGCCTTGACCATGAGCTGAATGGAGCGGATCGCGTCGTCGTTTGCAGGAATGACGTAATCGACTGTTTCCGGATCGCAGTTGGTATCGACCATCGCGAAAATGGGAATGCCAAGCGAACGGGCTTCCTTGATTGCGATGTGCTCTTTTTTGATATCGACCACGAACAGCGCGGCTGGAAGCCTTGTCATGTTGGCGATGCCGCCGAGAATCCTCATGAGCTTTTCTCTCTCGCGGGCGAGCATGAGACGTTCTTTCTTGGTGATCATATCGAAGGTGCCGTCCGTTTCCATGCGGTCGATGGCGTTCATGCGCCGGATGCTCTGACGGATGGTCGAGAAGTTGGTCAGCATGCCACCAAGCCAGCGCTCGCAGACGTAAGGCATGCCTGCTCGCTCGGCCTCTTCGGAAATGATGTGCTTGGCCTGTTTTTTCGTACCGACGAACATGATTTCGCGGCCGGTCGATGCAATGGCTTCGAGGGCCCTGAGCGCCTCGTCGGCAAGGACGACGGTTTTCTGCAGGTCGATGATGTGAACGCCGTTCTTTTCCATGAAAATGTACGGCTTCATTTTCGGACACCAGCGGCGTGCGAGGTGGCCGAAGTGCACTCCTGCGCGGAGCATATCTTCAAGCTGAAACTGCTGTGACATAAATGTATTCTTCCTGGTTTAGTTTGAGCCTCTACCATGCTGCGGCTCCGAGGGATCCGGCACCCGAGAGTGCCGGACACTTCCATGAAGCATCATCCGGAAGCGATCCGGAATGACATGGTATGCGGGATGTTTACTGAAAAAAATATTAACGCTTCGAGAACTGGAAACGTTTACGGGCTTTCTTGCGTCCGAATTTCTTGCGTTCGACCATACGGGGATCCCTGGTCAGGAGTTTTTCGGTCTTCAGAACCGGACGGACGGTTTCGTCGAATTCGGTAAGCGCGCGGGCAATGGCAAGACTCACCGCTCCGGTCTGGCCGCTGAGTCCGCCGCCCTGAACGTTGACCTTGATATCGAACTCTTCAGTTCTTTCGGTCAGCGCAAGAGGCCTGAGCGCCTTTGTGCGTTTGACCTCGTCTTTGAAATACTCTTCCACCGGAAGCTTGTTGATGATGACCCGGCCCTTGCCCGGCGTCATGAACACTCTTGCCACCGAGGTTTTACGGCGTCCTACGGTATCGATAACCTCTTTCATTCCCTCTTCTTTATTGGTGTTTAGTTAACTTTCAGTTCAACGGGGCACTGCGCTTCGTGCGGATGCTCCGTACCGGCATAGACCTTGAGTTTCTTGAACAGCTGGCGACCGAGATTGTTGTGAGGAAGCATTCCCCAGACCGCATGCTCGATGACTTTTTCAGGCTTTTTCTTCAGCAGATCCCTGACATGATCGATCTTGACGCCGCCGGGATAGTGCGAGTGATGGAAATAGCTTTTGTATTCGACTTTCTTGCCGCTCAGACCGACTTTCTCCGCATTGGTCACGATGATGAAGTCACCGGTGTCGATGTGCGGCGTGAACTGGGGCTTGTGTTTTCCCCTGAGTACCCTGGCGATTTCAGCTGCCATTCTTCCTAAAACCTGGCCTTCGGCATCAACGACATACCACTTCCGCTCAACTTCCGCAGGCTTTGCCGAATATGTTTTGAAACTTAACGTCTTGCTCATGCTGCTACAATGGATTAACTGGACTTTTCCGAAAAATAAAGTTTAGCAATGTAAATTATTTCATTTAATTCTACAAATTATAGTATTGCTCTCTTCTCTGAATATTCTCAGGCGGCCGTTTCGGTCCGCCGCACCTGCATAAGACAGTATTGCCGTTATGAAGCCACTGATTGCTCTGGTAGGGCGCCCGAACGTAGGAAAATCCACTCTTTTCAACAGGATTCTGCGCCAGAAAAGCGCCATTGTCGATCCAACCCCCGGCGTAACCCGCGACCGGCATATCATGCCCGGGGAGTGGCAGGGAAAGCAGTTCCTTCTTATGGATACCGGAGGTTACTGCATGGAAGGCGACGTCATCAGCATGGCCATGCTGGAACAGACCATGACGGCCATACGCGATGCCGACGCCGTTGTATTCATCACCGATGTCCGTTCCGGACTGACCTACGACGACCTTGAAATCAGCAGAATGCTGCAGCGGCAGTTCAGCGACAAGCAGATATTTTTTGCCGTCAACAAGGTTGAAAGCCCACAGCTCGCCATCGACGCCGAATCGTTCGTGAGCACAGGCTTTACCCATCCCTATTTCCTTTCTGCCCGCGACGGAAGCGGCGTGGCGGACATGCTTGACGACATTCTCGAATCACTTCCGGCACATGAAGGCCAAGGCGATGACGACGATCCGGCAGTCAGGCTGGCCGTAGTAGGCCGGCCCAATGTGGGCAAATCGAGTTTCGTCAACGCACTGCTCGGAACCAACCGGCAGATCGTATCCGATATACCAGGCACCACGCGCGACGCTATCGACAGCCGGTTTACCCGCAGACAGCAGGAGTTCGTGCTCATCGATACAGCGGGCCTGCGAAAACGCACGAAAATCGATGCCGGCATAGAATTCTACAGTTCGCTTCGCACGGAAAAAGCCCTGGAGCGGTGCGAGGTCGCCGTCGTGATGCTCGACGCAAGACAGGGCCTTGAAAAACAGGATCTGAAAATCATCAACATGGCGGCAGAACGCAAAAGAGGCGTCCTGCTCGTGGTAAACAAATGGGATCTGATCGAAAAAGACTCGAAAACCAGCACAATCTACGAGGAAAACCTGAGATCGCACATGGGCAACCTCTCCTGGATTCCGATACTGTTCATATCGGCAATGACGAAAAAGAACCTCTATCGCGCCATCGACACAGCCGAGCAGATCAGCCGGAACCGTTTGCAGAAAATTCCCACCAGTACACTGAACCGTTTTCTCGAAGAGGCGCTCGCAGCAAAGCACCCTTCCACAAAATCAGGCAAGGAACTGAAGATCAAGTACATGACGCAGATCGAATCCCACTGGCCGGTATTTGCATTTTTCTGCAATAATCCTGAGCTTGTGCAGAGCAATTTCAGGAAGTTCCTTGAAAACAAACTTCGCGAAAAGTTCAATCTCGAAGGGGTTCCGGTGTCGCTTCGGTTCATGGAAAAGTAACCGGCCGGAAAGCCCTTGCCCCTAAAGGGGCATCGCCAAATGCAATTCGACCATCAAACTCATCTCAGTTACTATGCACAAAGTAGAAGAATCGCAGATCATCGCCGCACTGCAGACCGTCATGGAACCGGACCTGAAAAAGGATCTGGTCTCGCTCGGCATGATTCAGGATATCCGCATCGACGAACAGAACAAGGTATCGTTCAGCGTGGTTCTTACGACGCCTGCGTGCCCCATGAAAAACCATATCAGGCAGGCCTGCATCGACGCCATTCGTACCTATGCCCCCCTTGCCGACGATTTAGAAGTGAACATGACCTCGAAAGTCACTTCAGGATGCGGCCATCACGGAGAAGAAAAGGAACGCCCGCTGAAGGGGGTGAAAAACATCATCGCCGTCGCGTCAGGCAAAGGAGGCGTAGGCAAATCCACCATAGCGGTCAATCTTGCCGTCAGCCTTGCCGAAACCGGCGCGAAAGTCGGCCTGATCGACGCCGATCTCTACGGACCGAGCATCCCGACCATGTTCGGCATTTACGACGCCAAACCCGAGGTTGTCAATAAAAACCTTGTCCCTGTCGAGAAATACGGCGTCAAACTGATGTCGATCGGGTTTCTCATCGAAACCGACACGGCGATAATCTGGCGCGGGCCCATGGCTTCGAGCGCCATCAAACAGTTCATTACCGAGGTGGAATGGGGCGATCTCGACTACCTGATCTTCGATCTTCCGCCCGGCACCGGCGACATACAGCTGACGCTGGTGCAGACAATTCCGCTGACGGGTGCGGTTATCGTCACCACTCCGCAGGATGTCGCGCTTGCCGATGTCGCAAAAGCGGTCAGCATGTTCCGAAAGGTGCATGTGCCGATTCTCGGACTGGTGGAGAACATGAGCTACTACGAACTGCCCGACGGCTCGAAAGATTACATTTTCGGCAAATCGGGAGGTGAAAAGTTCGCAAAAGCCCAGGGCATCGCATTCCTTGGCTCCATTCCCATAGGACGGGAGGTACGCGAAGGCGGCGACAGCGGCACTCCGTTCGTCATTGCAAATCCCGGAACCGTCACTGCTGCGGCGCTCGCCCGTTCGGCGCAGGAAGTTGCCCGTCAGATTTCAATGACAAATGCAGGAATGAGTACGGGTTCGGAACATTCATGTTCGTCGGGTTGTTGCCATTGAATGCCCGGACAGAGGCATTCAGGAAGTTTTTTTATCCTGTTTTTTTTAGCGGGAAGTGATATTATAAGAGCTTGAAACAGATCCGGCTTTTGAGTTTTTCATGTATTTCAAATCATTTTAACAGCATTCGATCATGAGCACCAAGGATTATCTGCCTAACAGCGACGGCCTCTACGACAGGGTTATCGCTGCACTTGAAACCGTACGCCCTTACCTTCAGGTGGACGGCGGCGACTGCCAGCTCGTCGGCATCACCAAGGATATGGTTGTGGACGTCAAACTTCTCGGAGCTTGCGGTTCCTGCCCGATGAGCACCCTCACCCTCCGCGCCGGAGTCGAACAGGCGATCAAGAAAGCAATTCCCGAAATCGCCCGCGTCGAGTCGGTCTGAACCGGTAAAGAACAGAACGCCAAAACGGCTGCCCGGCACCATCACCAAAGCAGCCGTTTTTATTTTCCGCCATCCAGCCTCTTCCCTAATCCGGATTTCTCAACAGCACTTCCAGAGCGTCTTCGTCAGCGACGAGAACATCCCTTGGCTTGCTGCCGTCGGCATGGCTGACGATGCGGGCGTCAGCGAGCTGATCCATCACCCGTCCCGCCCGACTGAACCCGAGCCTCAGACGCCTTTGCAGGAGCGATACGCTCGCCTGCTGGTGCATGACCACAAGCCTTGCCGCTTCCTCAAACATAGCGTCTCGGCCGTCCCGATCCTGTATGCCGCCGGCAGACATCGAGCCTCCTTTCTGCATCTCCGCCGCCGGAAGCATATAGATATTTTTCAGGGCCTCCTGCGACCCTATAAACCTTGTGATCTGCTCAACCTCGTGAGATGACACATAAGGGGCCTGGATCCTCATTGACTTCGGCTGATCCGAGGGCTGATAGAGCATATCGCCGTTACCGAGCAGCTGTTCGGCACCGGAACCGTCAAGAATCGTGCGGGAGTCGACCTTGCTGGCTACCTGGAAGGCGATGCGGGCGGGAAAATTGGCTTTGATGATACCGGTGATAACATCGACCGAGGGGCGCTGGGTAGCAACGATAAGGTGAATGCCGACGGCCCTGGCAAGCTGGGCGATCCTGATGATCGGTTCCTCAACCTCTCGGCCGGCCGTGATCATCAGATCGGCGAGTTCGTCGATCACGACGACCAGATAAGGCAGAGCCTCGTCGGGCAGACGCCTGTTATAATCGCCGATATTGCGGACACCGGCCTTTTCAAGGCTTTCGTAACGAGCCTCCATCTCTTTGACCACGCATCTGAGCGCATAGACCGCTTTCTGCGGTTCAGTGATGATCTGCTCGTCAATACCGGGAAACTTGAGAAGAAAATGGTTTTTAAGATGCTGATAGTGGAAAAGTTCTACCCGTTTCGGATCGATCATGACGAATTTCACCTTGTCGGGGCGGCAGGCATAGAGCAGACTTGAAATGATGACATTGATACAGACCGACTTTCCCGCTCCGGTGGCGCCGGCAATCAGCAGATGGGGCATCAAGGCAAGATCTGCGATAAATACTTCGTTCGCAATGGTTTTACCGAGCACGATGGGAAGCGTCATCGTGCTGTTCTTGAATTTTTCCACCTGCAGGACCGATCGGAGCCAGACGGTTTTCGGCTTGCTGTTCGGAATTTCGACACCGACGGCATTCTTGCCCGGGATAGGGGCTATGATGCGGATCCCTCTTGCGGCAAGCGCCATGGCCAGATCGTTCTCCAGAGACTTCACCCGGCTGATTTTGACGTCAGGAGCAAGCTCCATTTCAAAAAGCGTTACCCGAGGCCCGACCGTGGTTGAAATCCTCACCACGTCGATTTTGTAGATATTGAGTTTTTCAAGCAGTTTACGCTTGCTTTCGGCAAGATGGCGTTCATCGATGCTGTTATCGTCCTCGGCAACCCTTTCGAGCAGATCGATCGAAGGAAAACGGTAGGGCTCCCTGTCCTTGGTCTTGACTTTCAGACGCCGCTCATCAAGATCGGCTTCTTTCTCATGAACGCCGGCAGTGATGATCATTTCAGGTTCTCCGGCGATTCCGGCCTGTATGACAGGCTCCACAACCGGCTGCAGAGGAGGCGCTTCGGCATGCTCATCCGAAAATACCTTCAGATGGTCGCCGGAACCCAGGGCATCATCAGCCATGAGGTTTTTGTTCGGCTGAACCGGTTCAGAAACGGTTTTGCTGACATTTTTCTTTCGTTTTTTCTCATCTTTCCGCAGTTTGTTCTCCTCTTTTATGCGAAGCCGATCGGCTTTGCGCGAGGCTCTCCGCTCGAACCAGGCCCTGACGATGCCGACAGGCCGTCTGAAAACCTCGCCGAAAGACTGCCTGGTATCGGAAAACAGGTTGCCCAGGGTTCGGCTTATATAAAAGGTAGTTACGGCTGCGGCGGCAACAAGAAAAATCCATGCGCCCGTCATGCCGATAAGGGTAGAAAGCATGGCAGCAAACATCCTGCCGATAGTACCGGCAAGATAGTCGCTGAACGGCATTGAAGTCAGGCCCGACATGGTAGCGATATCGATAGCCATGAAAAGCATGTACAGAAAAAAAAGCAGGGCCGGTTTGAGACTTCTGTGGCGAAAAAGCGACCAACCCCACACAAGCAGGGCGATGCCGGGCAGAACCGCAGGGTACCCGAAAAACGAACGGACAAAAAACGCCGAAAGCCTCGCGCCCAGCAACCCGAAAGGATTTCCGATGCTTCGGGCGGTCTCTTTTGCCGCAGAGCTCGATATGTCGTTCCAGGAAAGCGAGACAAGAAGGGATTCATCTTCAGGATGAAAACTCAGCAATGCCGCAATGAAAAACAGGGATGCAAGCATCAGGACAATACCAGCAATCTCCCTCTTCTGCTGCTCGTTGCCTCCCTTAAACGGTATCCAGTCTTTCTTGTTATGTTTCTTCACTGCCACGCAGTAATTCCTTATGATGATCTAAAGCGGAGAACGCTCCACGAAAGGCAACGCGCGAATAGTGCCGGGATGAAGCACTCCGCGGATTTCAACGAATACAGGGGTCCCCGGTCTGCCGTACTCCTTGAGAATCGAACAGGTACCTATAGGCTCCTGCAAAGTCGGCGAGAGGGTGCCGCTGCAGACGGTACCTATCTCCTGCCTGTCGGAGTTGTAGAGCCTGAAATGCTGGCGCGGCAGAGCCCTGCCCTCGAGGCTGAAGCCGGCTACCGTCTTTCTCGGACTCAGCAGCACCTGCTCGCACGCATCTTTGCCGATAAATCGGCCCTTCTGCATTTTAACGACCCACTTCAGACGGGCTTCAAGCGGATTGACCGTGCTGTCTATTTCATGTCCATAGAGCGAGTAGCCCATTTCGAGCCTGAGCGTATCTCTGGCACCGAGTCCGACCGGCTTGATGCCGCAGGCTTCTCCTGCACTCAGGAGTGCCGACCAAAGTGCCGGTGCGGAATCGTTCGGAATGAGAATTTCCACGCCCTGCTCGCCTGTATATCCGGTACGCGCTATCAGCAGTTCCGCACCGTTGAAACCGGCCTTCCGGAACCTGAAGGTTCCCAGAGAGGAAAAATCGAACTCCGGCAGCACTTTTCTCAGGATTGACGCCGATGCCGGACCCTGAAGGGCGATAAGCGAAAAATCGTCGGTGCGGTCTTCAAGCGTTACGCCATCGAAAGCGCCGATATGCTGCTTTATCCAGTCGAAATCCTTTCCGGCATTGCCTGCGTTGACAATAAGGAACCATGTTTCCGCATCGATACGATAGATGATAAGATCATCGACAATTCCGCCATCCGGGTAAAGCATCAGATTGTACTGGGCGTCGCCGTCAGAAAGCACTCCGATATCGTTGGTGGTGAGGTACTGGAGAAATTCACCCGCACGCGCCCCCCTGATAAAAAAATTTCCCATATGGGAAACATCGAAAAGCCCTGCGGCTTCCCGAACCGCTTTGTGCTCGGCAATGATGCCGCTGTACTGCACAGGCATGAGATAACCGCCAAAATCGATTATTTTTGCTCCGGCCTGTTCATGCAAGGGAAAAAGCGCTGTTTTTTTCATGACGATCAGATAACGGCATACAATTGACGGGAAAGGCAACCTCCTGTAAAAAAGCATTTTACAGGAAAGTTCAAAGCCTTTTTCTTTGTACATGCAATATATGAATCCTGAGGGGAACTTCGAACGGGCAGCGGCAGCGCAAAAGTCAGGAGCCGAGGGCTTTTGCGCTTTTTCTGGCGATTTTCACCGGTTTGCAGAGCTGCTTGCGTTCATCCGAAGCCCGACCGCAGAGTCCGCAGATGTATCTGGGCCTCCTGCCGGTCGCAGCAAGGCGTCTGACGTGGCCATGCAGGGTTTTGCTGTCGCACTTGCAGAGTTTTTTCATGGCTTGAAGGATCTCCCCATGATGATCGTATCGCCAAGTTCATTCCGGTCGCCCGGCATGACGGGAAAGTACTCGGCCAGAATCCTGCCGCAGCGCTCTACGGCATCGGCTATGGCGGCTCCCTGTCGCCTGCTCCGGATTCCGCTTATGATGGTATCGACAATCTCCTGCCAGAGATGCGGCTCGACCTTCGCGCTGATACCCTTGTCGGCAATGACCCGTACCCGGTGTTCGAATACCGAGATATAGATAAGGATGCCTGTGCGATCGACCGTATCGTGTATGCCACGCCGATGGAATGCGGCGGCAGCTGCCTGTTCTACCTCGTCATGCATGTCGGTGGCCGACACGAACGGACGTTTGAGCAGGGATACTCTCCTGAGAAGCTCGTTGAGCAGGATAAACAGCACGCCAAAAAGCATGAGAAACATCCACATATCGCTGCTGCCGGCAACAAGCATTGCGGAAAGTGCAATGGCGAGCGAAAACATGGAACTGCCAAGCAGTCCCGCAGCCGGATAAGCGTCACTGGAAGCAACAACCTTGACGACGATCTCGCCTGAGGTTTTTTGCTCGGCTTCGCGGATGCGCTCCTCGATAATCTGTTTATCCTGATCCGAAAGAAAGCTGTTGACCGGGTCGTTCATATTCTCTCTATAGCCTTTTGCTTGTATTCATTTACCAGTTACCCGATGCCCCGCCGCCGCCGAATCCGCCGCCGCCGCCACCGAATCCACCGCCGCCGCCAAATCCGCCGCCACCGCCAAAGGAACCTCCGCCGTAAAAACCGCCGCCCGGCCCCCCACCATAGATAAATGGACCTCTGCCCCGGGTTATCTGGCTTATAAAGTAAATAAACAGTATGACAAGCACCAGCAGGGCCAAAGAAGGGGATCCTCTTTTTTCTTTGACGGGAGCAGCCTTGTATTCTCCCTGCACGGCAAGGATGATCGACTCTACGCCTTTCCGAAAGCCGGCATCGAACTGTCCCGTCCTGAAGAGCGGAACCACATCGGAGTCGACGATCCGCCCGGCAAGCAGGTCGGTCATGCGGCCTTCGAGTCCGTAACCAACCTCGATACGAACGTTGCGGTCATCCCGGGAAACCAGAAAGAGAACGCCGTTATCGACCCCTTTCTGACCGATTTTCCATGCTTCGGCCACCCTGATGGAAAAATCCTCTATCGGATCCCCTTCGAGAGAGGGTACCGTGAGAATGACAATCTGAGTGGACTCCTTCTCTTCAAGTTCGGCAAGCCTTGTGTCGAGAATTGCTTCTACCTCCGGAGAAATCATTCCTGCAAGATCGTTTATCCTGCCCGTAAGCCGCGGCACCTCAAGCGCACTGGCTGACTGAACCAGCACCAGCATTGCAAGCAGGCTCAGGAAAAACAGCATCGGGGCCGTCCGTTTCTGCATAAAATTCCGCAAAGCTTAAAATTTCACCTCAGGAACCGCCTGCGCTGCGGCATCGGCTTTGAAATACTCCCTGGCCTTCAATTTGAGCAACAGGCTGTTGGTAATGGAGTTTGGAAACTGCCTGATCGAAAAGTTGAATACCTCAACCGCGCCGTTGTAACGCTGGCGCGCAACGCTGATACGATTTTCGGTGCCTTCGAGCTGATTCTGCAGATCCCTGAAATTCTGGGTTGCCTTGATGTCGGGATAGCGTTCGACGGCAACCAGCAGACGGGACAGGCTTGATGAAAGCTGGCCCTGGGCATTCTGAAATTTGTTCATGGCCTCGGGATCGCTGAGCATTTCGGGGGTAAGCTGTATGGACGTGGCTTTCGCACGCGCTTCGACGACAGCCGTGAGCGTCTCCTGTTCAAAATTCGCGGCCCCCTTTACCGTAGCGACCAGGTTGGGCACCAGATCGGCCCGTCGCTGCAGCTGGGATTCAAGATCGCCCCAGGCTCTTTTGACGGCTTCGTCGTTCTGCTGTATCGTATTATATCCGCAACCTGAGAGCGAACCGAGCAGCAGGAAAAAAGCGAACAGTCTGAAAACGATGGGTTTCATGGCGGTCGTATTGTTAGTTGAACATCATGTTATTGTAATTGATAATTACATGTTACGGATGCAATATAAAGCATTTTGCGGGATGCGGAAAAACGCTGGTCAGCTGATCAGACGCTCGACCGTAAAGATCCCCTGAACTTTTTTCAGCTTGTCCATCAGTGTTGCGAGTTTCTCGATATTGCGGACATAGACCATCAGCGTACCGACGAACATGCCGTCCTTGGCATGCAGCGAAATGCTCCTGATGTTGGTATCGAACCGCGATATCACGGTCGTAATCTGGTTGGTGATGCCGATCCTGTCCTCGCCTATGATTTTAATGCCGGCAAGAAAATCGGTCTCCACCTTGCGATTCCACGAAACCGAAACGATTCGCTCGCTTTTCAGGAAATTTTCGTTACTGACGTTCAGGCAGTTCTTGCGATGAATCTTCACCACGCCGTCTGCGGTAACGAAACCGATGACGTCGTCTCCGGGAACAGGCTGGCAGCATTTCGCATAAGCGTAAGCGATGTTGCTCATACCGGCAATGATGACCTCGTTTTTTCCGGTAACGGGAACTTCCGGCTCCTGACGGGCGGACTGAAGGTACGCCTCGATCTGCCGGGTTTCGCTGACCGTCTGTTTTGCCGCTGATTCCTGCGGCTCCTTTCTTGCGTTGCTGACGCGCTCGAAAATCTCTTCGCCGTTGATCTCCTGGCTGGCAAGCGCGCTGAAAAAGTCGGCGGGCGTTTTGATGCCGTACTTTTTAGCCTGCCGGATGATATCGTTATCGGTAAAGAGCTTTTTGCCTCCCGATAGCAGTTTCTCCCAGATGGTACGACCTTTCTCGATCTGCATGCGCCGCTCTTCGTTGATGGCGGCCCTGATTTTCAGCCTTGCCCGGTGGGTGACGACAAACTTCAGCCAATCGGGTTTGGGCTTCTGGTTTTTCGAGGTGATGATCTCCACCCGGTCGCCGGACTTGAGCTTCGCGTTGAGGCGAACGATCCTGCCGTTCACTTTGGCGCCGATACAGCCGTTGCCTATCTCGGAGTGGATTGCATAGGCAAAATCGATAGGCGTGGCATCCGCCGGCATGGTCTTCATATCGCCTTTCGGCGTAAAGACGTAAATCTCGTCGTGATAGAGATTAAGTTTGAAGCCTTCCATAAAGGACGCCGCCGAATCGGCGTCCTTTATCAGTTCCCGCGCCCAGAGAAGAAAAGAGTCGATACTGGCGTCGTCCTTCGATATCTTCTCCTTGTAGCGCCAGTGAGCCGCGACTCCAAGCTCGGCAAACTCGTGCATGCGCTTGGTACGGATCTGCAGCTCGACCACATAGCCTTTAGGGCCGATGATTGCCGAATGCAGCGACTGGTATCCGTTGTGCTTGGGTATGGAAATATAATCCTTGAAGTGCTGCGGTATTGGTGGATACTTCTGCGTTATGAACCCGTATACAGCAAAACAATCGGCTACGCGCTCGGTATCGACGATCACCCTGATACCGTAAAGATCGTGGATGTCCTCGAAGCTCTTGTTTTTGTTGCGCATCTTGTTGTAGATGGAAAACAGGTGCTTCGCCCGTCCCTGAACCTCTATAAGGAAACCCTGTTTTTCAAGATCCTCCTTGATGGGCGAGATCATACGGTTGAGATAATTGATGCGCTCTGCCCTGCTCAGCCTGACTTTCTGCTGCAGAAACTCGAACATCTCGGGATCGATGTATTTCAGAGCGAGATTCTCGAACTCGACCTTCATCTTGCCGAGACCGAAGCGATGAGCAAGCGGAGCGTAAATATCCCTTGTTTCGAG
The DNA here is from genome assembly GCF_036528655.1 of Chlorobium sp. Lineage (GTDB taxonomy): Bacteria > Bacteroidota > Chlorobiia > Chlorobiales > Chlorobiaceae > Chlorobium. The sequence goes on along the minus strand of NZ_JAIGND010000026.1, from coordinate 35,262 downwards.
AGCGATCTTGAGGCGGCGGTGTTCGGGAAGCGATTCGAGTGTGCGCATGTTGTGCAGCCGGTCGCAGAACTTGATGAGAATGACCCGGATATCCTTGACCATCGAGAGCAGCATCTTGCGAAAACCTTCGGCCTGTGTAGTTTCCCGGTTGATCATGATGCCGGATATCTTGGTCAGCCCTTCGACGATGTCGGCGACATCGGAACCGAGCTCGGCAGCAATGTCGTCGTAGGTATAGCCGCTGTCTTCGATCACATCGTGCAGCAGGGCGGCGGCAACAGAGACGTCGTCGAGAGGAAGCTCTTCGAGCATGATGGTGGCGACCTCCACCGGATGATAGAAATAAGGCTCTCCGGATGCTCGTTTTTCCCCCTCATGAGCCCTGTAGCACATGAAGAACGCGCGCTGAACGAGCGATTCGTCGCAGTTCTTGAGATTGCTGCGGCAAAGGCGCAGTATCTCGTGCAGTTTTTCGTAATGGTTTTTCTCTATCTGTGCAAGCATATGCGGTTGCTTCCCCTCTTCCGGTATGGGTTATGTTCCTCTATCTATTCTTATATGATTTTATTTCGCCATAAGCAAAACGAAGGAAAAAGAGCTATCCTTTTTTGCCGGCCTCGGCCCCTCTTTGCTCGAACTTCGTTATTTCATCGCGAAGGTAAGCGGCTTTTTCGTATTCCATGCTTTCGGCGGCTTCCTGCATTTCAAGGCGGAGTTCGGCCGCCATGGCGAAGCACTCTTCAGAGGTAAGCGTACCGATAAGAGACGAAAGCATCCTGTCCGGTTTCGGATCGAGCCCGAACCGTTTTCTGCGGTAACGTTCTTCGGCGTCGGCGACGCTGGTGGTGTTGAACACCTGCTCCATGGATTTGACGATGGACTGCGGCACGATACCATGCTCCTCGTTGTACAGCTCCTGAATCCGCCGTCGGCGTGCGGTTTCATCGAGTACCTCCTGAATTGAGCGGGTGACGACGTCGGCATAGAGCACCACGAATCCTTCGGCATTGCGCGCCGCACGACCGGCGATCTGCATGAGCGAACGGGTATTGCGAAGGAACCCTTCCTTGTCGGCATCGAGAATGGCAACAAGCGATACTTCAGGAAGATCGAGCCCTTCACGAAGCAGGTTCACCCCGACAAGCACCTCGATGTCGCCAGCACGAAGCTCCCTGAGAATCTGCATGCGCTCGAGGCTTTTTATCTCCGAATGCAGATAACGCGAACGAATGCCCGCCTTGCGAAGAAACGCATCGAGATCTTCGGACATCCGCTTGGTAAGGGTCATAACGAGCACCTTGAATCCTTTGGCCATGTGACGGCGGATCTCTTCGAGCAGATTGTCGATCTGGCCCTTCACGGGCCGCACCTCCACAGGAGGGTCGAGCAGGCCGGTCGGCCGGACGACCTGTTCGACGATCACGCCTCCGGAAAGCTGCAATTCGAGATCGCCGGGCGTGGCGCTCACGCAGATCACCTGCGGCACGAGATCGAGATACTCGTCGAACTGCAGCGGACGATTGTCGAGTGCCGAGGGGAGCCTGAAGCCGTGCTCTACAAGAATGGTCTTGCGCGACCGGTCGCCGCCGTACATACCCCGTATCTGCGGCAGCGTGACATGCGATTCGTCAACCACGACAAGATAGTCTTCAGGAAAGTAATCGAGCAGGCAGTGGGGACGCTCCCCGGCTTTGCGTCCGGCAAGGTGCCTCGAATAGTTCTCGATGCCGGAACAGTAGCCAAGTTCCTTCATCATCTCCAGATCGTAACGGGTACGCTCTTCAAGGCGACGCGCCTCGATGAGGCGGTTATCGGCGCGCAGCTCGTTCAGGCGTCCGGCCAGTTCGTTCTCGATGGCCAGCATGGCCTGCCGCATCTGCTCTTCTCCGGCAACGAACTGGCGGGCCGGATAGATGAACGCATACTCGTCGCGACCCAGCACTTCTCCGGTCTGCATGTCGAAAGTCTGCAGGCTCTCGATTTCCGGGCCGAAAAATTCGATTCGAAGGGCAAGTTCGTCATGTGCCGGAACGAGATCGATGATATCCCCCCGGACCCGGAACTTGCCGGGAGCGGGAGAGAGATCGTCCCTGACATAGTGCAGGGAGACCAGTTCCTGGAGAAACTCGTCACGATCTTTTTCCATTCCGGGACGAAGTTCGATGATCTGGGACTTCCACTCTTCGGGCGATCCGAGTCCATAAATGCAGCTGACCGAACTGACCACGATCACATCCCTGCGCCCGCTGAGCAATGCGCTGGTAGCCTTGAGCCGCAGCCGTTCGATCTCGTCGTTGATGCGAAGATCTTTTGCGATATACTTGTCGAGCGCGGGCAGATATGCTTCGGGCTGATAGAAATCGTAATAACTGATAAAATATTCCACGGCATTGTCGGGAAAAAACTGCCTGAGTTCTCCATAAAGCTGCGCAGCGAGCGTTTTATTGTGGCTCATCACCAGTACGGGCCTACCCGCTTGCGCAATGACATTTGAAATCGTGAAAGTCTTGCCGGAACCGGTCACTCCAAGCAGCGTCTGCCACCGGTCTCCCCTCCGCACTCCTCCGACAAGCTGTTCGATCGCCTTCGGCTGATCGCCTGCCGGCCCGTAAGGACTCACGAGCCTGTATTGTTCGCCGGCCATTCCGCTATCTCCCCCATACTTGTGGTTATCCATAAATACTTGCAGAAAAAGAACTATTAGCAAAGGCTGTTCGTTCTGCAACCCAGAGCAGGCTGTCCCTCCTGCGCGTAAAGTATGGTATTTTTCGCCTGTTGCCCGTCGATATGTTGCAATAGTGCTCAGGAAATCCGATTATTATATTTTTTCCAATGACTGTTGTCCATTATTCACGACAGGGGAAGCTCCTTGCCACGGCGGGCGTAGCCCTTTTCTTTTTTATGCATTTACTATCCTGCAGATCCATGATAAACGAAGTGAAGCATTCGACCGACGCCTATCCGTATACGACAGTACCCGGAGATTCCCTCCATACAAGAATCTACAGGCTCAGCAACGGCCTGACCGTATTGATGAGTCCCTATCACGACGAACCGAGAATCTATACCTCAATTGCCGTCCGGGCAGGAAGCAAGAACGATCCTGCCGAAACAACCGGCCTTGCGCACTATCTCGAGCATATGCTGTTCAAGGGAACCGATTCCATCGGATCACTCGATTACGAGAAAGAACATGCCGCCCTCGAAAAAATCATGGACCTCTACGAGGAGTATAGGTCAACGGCCGATCCGGATAAACGGGCAGCCATCTACCGTGATATTGACAGCACGTCGAATGTCGCCGCCCGGTATACCGTACCGAACGAATACGACAAGCTCCTGAACTCCATCGGAGCCCAGGGCACCAACGCTTATACCTGGGTAGAACAGACGGTCTATATCAACGATATCCCCTCGAACAAGCTCGATCAGTGGCTCACCATCGAGGCGGAACGGTTTCGCAATCCGGTCATGCGACTTTTCCATACCGAACTCGAAACGGTCTATGAGGAAAAGAACATGACCATGGACAGCGACAGCCGAAAAATCTGGGAGAATCTTTTCGAGGGTCTTTTCAGCAGGCATACCTACGGCACACAGACCACTATCGGCAAGGCGGAACATCTGAAAAATCCGTCGATAAAGAACGTCATCAACTACTACCGCAGCTATTACGTGCCGAACAACATGGCCATCTGCATAGCCGGCGATTTCGATCCTGACGAAACAATCAGACTTATCGACAAAAAATTTTCAATACTGCAGCCGAAGGAAGTTCCGTCGTTCACTCCTGCCGTCGAAGAACCGCTTGCAAAACCGGTCGTCAGAAAAATCAGGGGACCCGAAGCCGAAGAACTCGTTATCGGGTTCCGGTTCAGCGGCGTAAACTCCCAAGAAGCCGACTACCTGACCCTGATAGACAAGGTGCTGTATAACCAGACCGCCGGCCTGATAGACCTGAACCTTAACCAGCAGCAGAAAACGCTTGATGCGGGATCGATGCTCGTGATGATGAAGGACTATTCCGCCCATCTCCTGAGCGCGAAGCCGCGCGAGGGCCAGAGCCTCGACCAGGTGCGGGAATTGCTGCTTGAACAGATCGAACAGCTCAAGCAGGGCAACTTTCCGGACTGGCTGCTCGAAGCGGTTGTCAACGACCTGAAGATCGAACAGCTCAAAATGTACGAAACCAACCGCGGAAGGGTAGAAGCATACGTGGATTCCTTCATCTGGGGAATGGAGTGGAACGATTATACCGCTCAACTCGACCGGTTGCGGAACATTACGAAAAAAGATCTCGTTTCGTTCGCAAACACCCATTATGGCGATAATTACGTTGCGGTATACAAAGAGCACGGAACCGAAAAAAGCAGTCCGAAAATTCAGAAACCCCCCATAACGCCGATCAGGGTGAACAGGGATACATCGTCGAAGTTTGCCGGCGAAATCCTCTCCCGGAAATCGGAGGAGATAGAACCATCGTTCCTCGATTACCACAAAGACATAGGTTTCCATGATCTCAATGCCGACATAAGGCTGCACTACCTGCAAAACAGGGAGAACGACCTGTTCACCATCTACTATGTGTTCGATATCGGTAAAAACCACAGCAGAAAAATCGATCTGGCGCTCGATTATCTCTCGTATCTCGGCACATCCGCACTCCCGCCTGCCGAATTCAGCCGGGAACTCTATAAAATCGGTGCAAGCTTCTCGGCTTTCACGTCGGACGATTATGTCTACCTGAAACTCTCGGGGCTGCAAAAGAACTTTTCCGCATCGATCCGCCTCCTCGAACAGCTGCTGACCGATACCATGGCCGACGAAGGTGCGCTGGAAAAGCTTAAAGCCGGCACCATGAAGGAAAGAGCCGACGACAAGCTCTCCAAACGAAAAATTCTTTTCGAGGCCATGGCAAGCTACGGAAAATACGGACCGGCCTCCCCGTTCACCAACGTGCTCTCCGACAGGGAGCTCGATCAGGTATCGTCTGCGGAGCTGCTCGACGAGATCCGTAACCTCATGCAATACCGGCACCGGGTGCTCTATTACGGACCGGCCACCGCAGATGCGCTGATTGCGGAGCTGCGTACCGTGCGCCGGTATCCGGAAACCTTCCTGCCGACTCCCGTCGCCGATCCCTTTCCTGAGCTCGATCAGCAGAAAAACCTGGTCTACGTGGTTGACTACGACATGACGCAGGCCGAGGTAATCATGCTTTCACGGGACGAACCCTACGACGCATCGATGGTACCGCTGGCGACGCTCTTCAACGAATATTACGGAGGCGGCATGTCGTCGGTGGTGTTTCAGGAACTTCGGGAAGCCAAAGCGCTGGCTTATTCGGTCTTCTCGGTATACAGAATGCCGAAATTCCGCGATCGCCACAGCTATATTTTCAGCTACATCGGCACCCAGGCAGACAAGCTGCCTGAAGCTCTTGACGGTATCAGCGCCCTCATGCGCGAACTGCCGGAATCGCCGGAACTGTTCGCATCGGCTAAAAACGGCATCATGCAGAAAATCGCTTCGGAGCGGCTCACCAGAACGGAAGTGCTCTTCAACTACGAAGACGCAAGGAGACTCGGACTCGACCGCGATATCAGGCAGGATATCTACCATCACGTCCCGAAAATGGAACTTGGCGACGTACAGAACTTTCACCTGGAGCATTTCGGAAACAGGAACCATGTCATGCTGGTGCTTGGTGACACCTCAAGGCTCGACATGCAGACGCTGGGCAGATATGGCCAGGTCAGGGAATTGAAACTCGACGAACTTTTCGGTTACTGAACGATACGGAAGCGGCAGGTGAACTATCCGATCGACAACAATCGGCGGAAGGCTCAATTGCCGCGCTATCCCATAACTGCACAGCCATACCATTATGAAAGTGCTCAGCCGGTATATCTTCCGGCAGTTTGCGACATCGTTTCTCTTTGCTTCGATCGCTTTCGTACTGCTGTTCATGCTGATCGACATGGTGGAAAATCTCGACGATTTCGTCGATCAGAATATCGGCCCGATCGGCATCCTGCACTATTACTTGCTGACGATACCCGCAACGGTTCAGATTACAGCGCCTGTAGCCGCGCTGCTCTCTTCCATTCTTGCCGCAGGAAGGTTTTCCGCATCGAATGAATTGGCGGCGCTCGGATCTGCGGGCCTCGGCATGCGTCAACTGATCCTTCCGTTCATGATCGGAGGCGCTATTATCGCTCTCGTCAATTTCTTCAACGCCTCGATTGTCGAACCCGCAGCTGCAGGCGCCAGAATCGCATACAAACGTACCATGCTGAACGAAACCCGCCGCGGGCTTCACGACGGGCTCAATATCCAGCTTCTCGAACCTGACGGCAGCGTCGTAACCATCGGATCGTTCGATCCGCTCAGTTCGACGGCAAAAGATGTGACTGTCGAGCGATTCGACGGATCCCGTCTGCGCTCGAGAACAGATGCTCCCGAAATGGCGTTCAATCCGCAGCTGCAGCGATGGATAATGCCGGTTGCTTCCCGACGGTCGTTCGGCGCCGACACAGGCTCAGCGGAGTTCAGCAGCGGCAGCGACACGCTTTCGCTTGATGTTTCGCCCCAATCCCTCAGGGAACTGAATCTGCAGCCGGAAGAAATGACGCTCGTGCAGCACTACCGCTATCTTGTCGATAAAGCGCGGGCGGGATTTCCGAAGCTTGAACGCGCGGCCGTCAAACTGCACGCCAAAGTCTCCATGCCACTGGCGTCGATGATCGTCATTCTTATCGGTGTACCGCTTGCCGCCATGAAGCAACGCAACGGACGCGCAGCGGAAATCACCCTGGCGCTCTTTATCGGCCTGCTTTTTCTCGGCATGCAGAGAACCGTAGCCACAATGGGGTATAACGGCATCATCGAACCCTGGGTGGCGGCATGGCTGCCGCTCATGGTGTTTCTGGCCACAGGCCTGCTGCTCTATCGCAAGGCATCGACATGAATGGCCGTAAGCCACATATTTCCCTCATCGCGCTGATGACAGACTTCGGTACCGATGACACCTATATCGGACAGATGAAAGGCGTGATTCTTTCCATCCACCCGGCAGCGAACATCATCGACCTCACTCATGCCGTCATGCCGCAACATATCGCGCACGGCGCGTTCCTCCTCGAACGAACCATACCGTTTCTCCCGGAAGGAACCATCACGGTCTCGGTGGTCGACCCGGGAGTCGGCACATCGAGAACTCCGATCGCCGTAAAAACGGACAGGCAGATATTTCTTGCGCCGGATAACGGGCTTCTGACCCCTGTGCTTGCGGGACAGACCATTATCGCCTGTTCGAGCATTGCCAACCCCGACGTGATGCTGCCGACGCAGAGCGCGACCTTTCACGGCAGAGATATTTTTTCGCCGGCGGCCGCCCATCTTGCCGCTGGTTTTCCATTCGAGAAGCTTGGCGATCCTCTCGATCCGGCATCCTGCGTCACCCTGCCGTCGAACGGCAGCCGCACTGATAACAACGGCAGGGCAATCGAAGGGTGGGTGCTGTTCGCCGACCGGTTCGGCAATCTCGTCACGACAATCGACTCCCCACTGCCCGGCAATCCCGATGAGTGGCGCGTCGAAGCGGCCGGACTGCCAGCCTTACCTCTGTCGAGAACGTACGGAGATGTCTCTGAAGGCGAACTGCTGGCTTACGGGGGAAGTTTCGGAACGATCGAGATAGCCGTGCGGAACGGCAATGCTGCCCTGATGACCGGCCTCACGGTAAACGCCGGGGTACGACTTGTTAAAACTGAAAATCCCTGCCGTACCGAAACCGACAGGGATCCGTCATAACGCCAAGATAACGCCGAAAAAGGGAGCAGCAAAGTTCCCGCCGTTGTCAGCTTCCGATATACTCCTTGAGAATCTTGCTGTACGCAGACTGGCGAAGCCTTCTGATGGCTTTCTCCTTGATCTGCCTGACGCGTTCCCGGGTCAGCTTGAACTTCTCTCCGATCTCTTCGAGCGTAAGCGGGTTGTCCATGCCGATACCGAAGTATGAGCGGATGACGTCGGCCTCTCGCGGAGCAAGCACGGAAAGCGAACGCTCCACTTCGAGGGTGAGAGAATCGCGGTTCAGGCCGTGATCGGGAAGATGACCGTCATTCTGCAGCACATCGAGCAGCCGGTTGTCGTCTCCCTGGGCAAACGGAGCATCGACCGATACGTGACGTCCGGCAATTTTGAGGGTATCGGCAACATCCTGGGAGTCCATATCGAGCAGATTTGCCAGCTCTTTGGTATTCGGATCGCGCTCGTACTCCTGTTCGAGCTGGCTGTATGCCTTGCTGATCTTGTTGAGCGTCCCTACCCTGTTCAGGGGAAGACGGACGATCCTCGACTGTTCGGCAAGTGCCTGAAGAATGGATTGGCGGATCCACCAGACCGCATAGGAGATGAACTTGAACCCTCTGGTTTCATCGAACCGCTTGGCAGCCTTGATCAGACCGAGATTACCCTCGTTGATCAGGTCGCCGAGCGTCAGCCCCTGATTCTGGTACTGCTTCGCCACGGAAACAACAAATCGGAGGTTCCCCTTTATGAGTTTGTCGAGTGCGCGCTTTGCCCGCTTGTACTCCACGGTATCGACCGGCATATCGTAGCCCGCCTTGATGGCCATGGTAAGTTTAACTTCGTCATCCGCAGTGAGCAGATCGTATTTACCGATCTCCTGAAGGTAACGGTCGAGCGAAAGGCTCTCCCTGTTGGTGATTTGTTTGCTTATTTTCAACTGCCTCATTGTCTTGATACACTCCCTGCAAACCTGTGGGCAGGCATCATGAAGTGATGGTTTTTCCTCTCAACATAAACGGAGAAAATATCCATTTAGAAATAAATTTAAAAAAGGGATTTTATGGAACAGCAAGCCCACCCGCATGTCCGCTCTCCTGCAACTGACGGAAGAACAGGCAACTGCATTAAGCAAGAACCTGAAGGTTAATAGTCAGTTTTTCAAGATTTCTTTCCGCTTCGGCCAGTTTTGCCCGTTCCTTCTCAATCACGTCCGATGGAGCATTTGCCGCGAACCCTTCATTGGATAGTTTCTTCTTCAATGAGGTCACATATGAAGAAATGCTGCCGATCTCCTTCTGAAGCCGCGCCCGTTCTTTTTCGAACGATATTAACCCTTCAAGCTGGATAAAAAGTTCATTGCCCTCCACCACCGAGGCTGCTGCATGTTCCGGCCTCGTAAAAGATTCAGCTATTTCTACGCCACATTTCGTCGCTGCCGCAATAATCTCCCTGTTGGCTGAAAAAACGTCGAAAGATCTCCCGTCACGGGCTTTAAGAATCAGGGGAGCGGTACTCGACGCCGGAACGGCGAAAAGGGATCGGAGGCTTCTGACTTCCGAAATAACCGCTCTGGGCAGGAGAGAAAGGGAGATATCGCGATCAAGCCACTCCTGAATCGGATCGGGAATCCGGGAGAGCGCTATCGTACTCTCTTCAGGGCGTCTGGCAATATGGTGCCAGATCTCGTCGGTAATAAACGGCATGACGGGATGCAGCGCTTTGAGCGTTCCCTCCAGGACATGGACGGCAAGAAGAACTGCCCGGCGAGCTTCCTCAGGATCTGAAGACACGGAAAGCGCTGTCTTGAGGGCTTCGAGATACCAGTCGCAGTAATCGCCCCAGAAAAAGTCGTAGACGTTTCTGACGATATCGTTGATCCTGAACTGCCCGAATGCCGAGTGGTAGCGGTCGAGCATGGCGTGGTATTTCGCCATGAGCACATCCTCTTCGGCGAACGTAAAGGCGCCAGTATCGGGTACGAAACCCTGATATGCCTCTTCGAACGTTTCAGGCGAAGCAAAATACTTTTCACGCTGCATGAAAACGAGCCTCGACGCATTCCAGAGTTTTGTGGCAAAGTTCCGGCCCAGCTCGCACTTTTCCTCACCGAAAAGCACATCCTGACCGAGGGGCGCGATATAAATGATGGTAAAACGCAGCGCATCGGTACCATAGATGTCGATCACCCTGAGGGGATCGGGCGAATTGCCGAGGGATTTCGAAAGCTTGCGCCCTTTCATGTCCCTGATGATGCTGGTGAAATACACGTCCCGGAACGGCACGTCACCCTTGAAGTAGAGGCCGGCCATGATCATGCGCGCCACCCAGAAAAAGATGATATCCGGACCGGTGACGAGCGTATCGGTCGGGTAGAAAGCCCGAAGATCGTCGTTGTCACTGTGCGGACCTGTCCAGCCAAGCGTGGTAAGCGGCCAGAGCCACGACGAGAACCAGGTATCGAGCACATCGTCGTCCTGCACCAGTTTGTCGGTGCCGGCAAGATGGCATGCCTCCTCGTAAGAAGAGGCGACCCATACCCTGCCTTCGGGATCGTACCAGGCAGGAATGCGGTGCCCCCACCAGAGCTGGCGCGAAATGCACCAGTCCTGAATATTCTCCATCCAGTGACGATAGGTACTGATCCAGTGCGGCGGATGGAAGCGGATCTGGCCGTCGTTGACCACCTGCAGCGCGCGTTCGGCCAATGGCTTCATGCGAACGAACCACTGTTCAGAAAGATAGGGCTCGACCACCACATCGGCTCGTTCGGAATACCCTACGTTATGTTCGTACTCCTCGACCCGTTCGAGATTGCCGCGCTCTTCAAGATCGGCCATGATCTTCTCCCGGGCATCGAAACGATCCATGCCGGCATAACCGTACTCGTCGGTCATCCTGCCGTCGCGCCCCACTACGGAGAGAATGGGAAGATTGTGGCGCCGGGCCACTTCATAGTCGTTGGGATCGTGGGCCGGCGTAATCTTCAGGGCACCTGTACCGAATTCGATATCGACGTAATCGTCCGCAATAACAGGTATATGGCGACCGGCGACCGGCACGACGACCAGTTCGCCGACAAGATCGCTGTAACGGGGATCTGCGGGATTCACGGCAATAGCCACATCCGCGAGAATGGTCTCCGGACGAACCGTGGCGATGGTGATGTATTCGCCGGGACGCTTCACGAGAGGATAGCGGACGTAGACCAGCTTATCCCTCCTGGGCTTCATGATCACTTCCTCGTCGGAAAGAGCGGTCTGGGAGACCGGGCACCAGTTGATGATACGCGTTCCCCGATAAACAAGCCCGTCCCGATAGAGTGCGATGAAAGCATTGATGACCGCCTCGGACGCCCGGTCGTCCATGGTGAAGAGGTTCCTTCTCCAGTCGCAGGATATGCCAAGCTTTCGAAGCTGGCGAAGAATCAGCCCGCCGTACTCTTCGCGCCACTGCCAGACATGGTCGAGAAAATCCTTGCGACCGAGGTCATGACGGCTCATCCCCTCCTTTCGGAGCTTTTTTTCCACGACGGTCTGGGTCGCGATGCCCGCATGGTCGGTACCGGGCAGCCAGAGCGCTTCGTTGCCCTTCATGCGGCTGTACCGGATGAAGATATCCTGCAGGGTATGGTTCAGCACATGGCCGAGAGTGAGACTACCGGTTACGTTCGGCGGCGGCATGAGCACGGCATAAGGCGTTTTGCCTTCTGACAGTACGCGACTGCTTTCGGCGTGAAAACAGCCGGATGCCTCCCAGCGGGCGCTGCTCCAGCGGTTTTCGACTTCCTGGTGGTTATAGGTTTTTTCGAGATTGAATGGCACTCTCTCTTCGCTCATGATAACGACGGTTACGACTGATGAAAAAAAGTGATCTCCGGACTTATGATCAATCCGCCTTTTCAGGCGCCGGACGTTTTTCGAATATCTGGTCGATGATGCCGTATTCGAGAGCCTCGGATGCGTTCATCCAGCGGTCGCGCTCGGAATCCTCCCTGATCTGCAGCACATCCCTTCCGGTATGTTTGGCAAGCAGTTCTTCGAGCAGCTTGCGGATCTTTTCGATTTCGCGGGCCTGGATGATGATGTCGGTTTCCTGCCCCTGCGCACCGCCCGAGGGCTGGTGAATCATGATGCGGGAATGCGGCAGCGATGCGCGTTTCCCCGTTGTGCCGCTGGCAAGCAGAAATGCCCCCATGCTGGCAGCCATGCCGACGCAGACCGTCGCAATGTCCGGACGGATATACTGCATGGTATCGTAAATACCGAGTCCCGCAGACACACTGCCTCCCGGAGAGTTGATGTAGATGAATATATCGCGTTCAGGATCTTCAGATTCAAGAAAAATGAGCTGAGCCATCACCAGACCGGCGACATGCTCGTCTATGCCGCTGCCGAGGAATATGATACGCTCCCTGAGCAGACGCGAAAAAATATCGAAGGCGCGCTCGCCGCGTCCCGACGTTTCGATGACCATGGGTACCAGCGTATTCTGAATACCCTGTTCTATAGCGCCCGAATAGAGTTTGCGGGCGTAATTTTCAAAGCCGAAATTTATGTTTGCCATAGCTGGTCAATGAGTTGAGTGAATGAAAAAGAAACCGTTAAAATACATAGAGCAAACAACAAATCAATCAATCCTGTTCCAATAGGTAATAAACTTGAACGAGAAAACAATATATTTAAAGCCCGAAAAACCAAACAATCGCAGATCATGCAGGTCCGTCTCATCTCGGTTACAACGCCCTGTTTCGACACTGAAAACAAGCCGCTGACGGCAGAAGGACTTATCGCCTACTGCGCAAGGGTTTCGAGCCCGCATCAGGAAAACCTCGATTACGAAAAACTGCTGGCTTACTGCATATCCAACAGACACTGGAGCATTTTTGAAATGGCGGACATGACCGTGGAAATAGTCACCTCACGAGCCATTGCGCCCCAGATACTCCGGCACAGGAGCTTCCAGTTCCAGGAGTTCTCGCAGCGGTATGCCAGAGTGCAGGCAATAGAAACCTATACACCACGACGCCAGGACAGCAAAAACCGTCAGAATTCGCTGGACGATCTCGGAACCGAAACCATAGAATGGTTTGAAAACGCCCAGGCGGAAATTGCGCGGATATCGATGGAAAAATATGAGGAGGCTCTCGATAAAGGCATCGCAAAGGAGTGTGCGCGGGTACTGCTGCCGCTTGGAACCCGAACAAAACTCTACATGAAAGGATCGGTTCGAAGCTGGATCCACTATCTTGAGGTGAGAACCGACAGGAGCACCCAGAAAGAACACCGCGACATAGCCGAAGCCATCAGAACCATTTTCTGTGATCAGTTCCCCGTAACTGCATCGGCTCTCGGATGGAGCTGACCCTGCAACTCAGGCGGTGAGCATGCCGGAAAGCCTGACAATATGGTTCTTAAGCTCCTTGCGATGAACGATACAATCGATGAAACCATGTTCGAGCAGGAACTCCGCCCGCTGGAACCCTTCCGGCAGATCGCGCTTGATCGTATCGCGGATGACCCTCGGACCGGCAAATCCTATCAGCGCCTTCGGTTCGCTGAGATTGATGTCGCCGAGCATGGCAAAAGATGCCGTGATGCCGCCCATGGTCGGGTCGGTCATGAGCGAAATGAAAGGGAGTTTTTTCGAGCTGAGCAGGGTAAGTTTCGCCGACGTCTTTGCCATCTGCATGAGGCTTAACGCCCCCTCCATCATTCTTGCTCCGCCTGACTGGGAAATCACGAGAAGAGGCGCATTGAGCTCGATGGCCTTATCGACGGCACGGGATATTTTTTCGCCCACCACAGACCCCATCGATCCGCCGATGAAACCGAAATCCATAGCCGATACCACCAGCGGCCGTCCGCCGGCGTCACCCCAGGCATTCCTGCATGCTTCGGTTTTACCGCTTTTTTCGATAATGTCGTGAACCCGATCCGGATACTTTTTGGTATCGGTAAAACCGAGCGGATCCCCTGCGCGCAGGGTATCGTCGAACTCCTGATAATTTTCGTTGTCGAACAGTATGGAAAAGTAGCGATAGGGAGAAATCCTGAAATGATAACCGCAGGCAGAACAGGTATAAACGTGATCTTCAAGCTGTTTCTTATGTATCATCGCGCCGCACTCCTCGCACTTCCACCAGAGCCCTTCCGGCATGTCGAGCTTGTCTGTGGTGCGAATCGAGGGCTTTACCCGTTTGAACCAGACCATTTTTCTTAATTAGTACTAAAGGTTATACATTAAACCCTAAGATATGAAGTCACCGGCACAACTCAAAAACGGCCTGAAAATGTGAGAGGAAAAGCTCCATGACGAGGAAACATGACTTGCAGGAAAAGCTGCGTTCCGACTTGCAGAAAACAGTGCTGATTACCCTGATCCTGCTGCTTGCCCTGTTGCCGGCAACACTGCAGGGAGCCACGGCTTTCGTGGTATACCCCGACACGCTCGCCCTGCCCGGAAAACGGTTTTCCATCGTTCCCTTCATGAAACCGGCCCGGAAAACCGTCGGCCTTGCGCTTTCGGGAGGAGGCGCCAACGGCATAGCGCAGATCGGCGTACTCAAAGCTCTCGAAGAGGCGGAAGTGCCCGTCGATCATATCGCAGGTACAAGCATGGGCGCCATTATCGGGGGGCTCTACAGTTCCGGTTACACCCCGGAAGAACTTGCCGTCATTGCCGGCGACCTTCCCTGGGAATCGCTCCTTGCGATACGGGAAGAATCTCCGCGCGCACGCATATTCCTGGAACAGCAGAGAATACGGGACAGGGCAACTGCCGCCATACGGTTCGACAAGCTCAAACTCATGGTGCCGAAATCCCTCAGCTCCGCGCAGTCGCTCACCGAAACCCTCGATGCCCTGGTACTGAACGCAGTCTACCATGCATGGCCCGATTTCGGTTCGCTGCCCGTCGGCTTCAGGGCCGTTGCGACCGACCTTGTTTCGGGAAAACGCATATCGCTTGCATCCGGTTCGCTTTCAGAAGCCATGCGGGCAAGCAGCACCGTTCCTGTGCTGTTCGAACCGGTTGAACGCGACGGTTACCGGCTTGTCGACGGAGGGCTTGTGGCGAATCTTCCCGTCGACGAACTCGACTATTTCAATACCGCCTACAAGGTAGCCGTCGATACCCATGGAAGCATGTACTCGAAAAGCGACGACCTCGATCTCCCCTGGAAAGCCGCCGACCAGGCCATCACCATCCTGACCGCCCTTCAATACCCTGCCCAGCTTGAAAAGGCCGATATGGTCATCGCCCCGGATCTTACAGACCGCATCGCCACAGATTTCTCCGATATCGAAGCGCTGATCGAATCGGGCTATGCGACAGGCAGAGAGCTTGCCTTAACCATCAAACGTGATATTCAAACCGGACCGCAAAAAGAGTATCGAATCGAAAACCACAAAAAAACCTTTGCGTTCATAAACGGGCAGGCCGATGTCGATGCCGGATACGATGCGATCGTATCCGGCATCATCGAAGACGAAAAACTCCTTTCCGGGGCGTTTGAAAAGCTGCTTGCAACCGACCTGTTCTCCTCAGTCTCCGCACTCCTCGATCAGAACCGGAAAAACGTGACATTCCGCCTTGTTCCGCTCCCGCGCATCGGGAACATTGTGGTGACGGGAGGTCCGGAAGAACCCCTGACGCAGCAGGATATCGACCGGTGTTTTGAACCCGTCATCAACCGGCTCTACACCAACCGTACCGGCACGACGGCGATTGAAAATCTTGTGCGCCTCTTCCGCAAGAGGGGCTACAGCCTTGTCGAACCTGAAGCCATAACCCTTTCAGGAGAAACGCTGACAATCGCAATGACATCGGGAAAAGCCGACAGGATCGAAATCGTCCGGAACAGAAACGGCGCATCGCTGACGCCGATACGACGAGAGATCAAAGTAGGAACGGAAAAAGCCGTGCGACTTGAAAAAGCGGAGGAAACCACCGGCAATCTCTATGAAACGGGCATGTTCAGCAGAGTATCGGTTTCCGCCGAACGGAACCCTGAGTCCGGCGACAGCTCCGGAAAAGCGCTGACATTCTCGCTTGTCGAAAAACCCTCGTCAGTACTTCGCCTCGGAATACGGTACGACGAAACAAGCAATGCCCAGTTGCTTCTCGATCTGAGAAACGAAAATATAGGAGCCGACGGCGCGTCGCTCGGCGCATGGATGAAGGCGGGAAATAACAACACGGCCGCAAATGTCGAATACTACATGCCGCGCATCGGCTCGACGCATTTGACGCTTTTTTCGAAACTCTTTTATGAACAACGCGAATTCGACACCCGGCAACTGCGCTTTTCGGAATCATTCGACGGATATTCCGACGCTGTTGTCTCTACCTACGGCATCCAGCGATACGGCATCTCGGGAGCGTTCGGCACGAGAATCAGAAAAAACGGACGTCTGTCGCTCGATGTCACCCTGCAGAATGCCCAATCCTATCACGATGCCGGCCCGGAGCATCCCGATCTTCGCTCCGGAACGATGAATCTGCTCTCCGTCGGAAGCTCCCTGACGATAGATTCGCGCAACAGCGCCCAGCTGCCTACCTCCGGACGATATACCCATATCGGCTACACGCTTGCCCCGGTACTGTTCGATAACGATGAAATATTCTGGCAGATTGCCGCCGAACATGAAGAAAACATCCCCATCGGGAATGCGCTCACCCTGCAGATCTCAGGCGCTGCAGGCATCAGCGGCAGCTATCTCCCCCTGTCGGAACAATTCTTTCTCGGCGGCCCGGGCAACTCCGGCAGCAGAAGGTTCGTCGGACTGAAACCGTACGATCTCATCGGCAGCAATATGGCCGCAGCCGGCATGCAGATCGCCTACAGGGCACCGTTCGAAATCATCTTTCCGACCTCCCTGACCTTCTCATACAATGCCGGCAACGTCTGGCATAAACGGAAAGAAATCTCGCTCTCCCGGCTGATACACGGCGTCGGCGCAGGAGTTGTCTGGGACACTCCTGTCGGGCCGGCAAGGCTCACCCTTTCGAAAGCTTTCGCATTTCTGCGTGAGGAAGATGACAGCCAGTCCTCGTCGTTGCGATTTTCCGATACCGTCTGGTATTTCAGTCTCGGACATGATTTTTGAGAAGAACTTTCTGTATTTTATGCCCTGCATGGAAGATGCGTTTTCGTGAACGAACCCGGCAACGGATGTGAATGAGCTGAATAAACCGGTAATACTGGTCTGCAATGATGACGGCATCGAAGGAGAAGGCCTTCATGCTCTGGCTGCCTCGATGAAGAAAATCGGCAACGTTACCGTCGTGGCTCCGGCGGAACCGCACAGCGGAATGAGTCACGCCATGACGCTCGGAGTCCCGCTCCGCATCAGATCGCACCAGAAAAACAACCGGTTTTTCGGATATACGGTCTCAGGAACCCCGGTTGACTGCATCAAGGTCGCTCTGAGCCATATTCTCGACGAAAAACCGGACCTTATTGTATCCGGCATCAACTACGGAAGCAACACCGCTACAAACACCCTTTACTCCGGAACCGTCGCCGCGGCCCGCGAAGGAGCGATTCAGGGAATCACCTCGCTTGCATTCTCGCTGACCACCTATGAAAACGCCGACTTCACCTATGCCGCGAAATTCGCCCGGAAACTGGCCCGGAAAGTCCTGAGCGAAGGACTTCCCCCCGATACGATCCTCTCGGTCAATATCCCCAATCTTCCGGAAAAAGAGATCGCCGGCGTCGTCGTCACGCAGCAGGGCAGTTCCCGCTGGGAAGAAGATGCCATCGAACGCAACGACATGTACGGCAATCCCTATTACTGGCTCAACGGCACCCTGAAGCTTCTCGACCGCTCCCTCAACCACGATGAATATGCAGTCCGACAGAATTATGTCGCCGTTACGCCGCTGTGCTGCGACATGACCAATCACGCTTTTCTCGACACGCTCAACCGGTGGAACCTGCAAACATAATCTGGTGAACACATACCTGCTCGATTACCGGACGATACTCTCTCCGAAAAAAGGATTCCCTGCCCTTTTCAGGGACTATACCTCCGAAGGAAACGAAAGGAACCGACTGTTTTCGGCAGGGTTCCATCTCGACTACCAGAAGGAAAGCGACTACTACCGTCAGCTAAGCCTGCTTGAATCGAGAACGTTCGACCGCAGCATGCTCGTCGAAATACTGCGTCGCCAGAACATCCGGTACGGGTGCAGGGAACTGCACCTGCGTGAAATCGAAAAACTGCGTTCCCCCCGCTGCATGGCTATCGTAACCGGTCAGCAGCCCGGCCTTTTTACCGGGCCGGCCTATACGATATATAAAGCCCTGACGGCCATCGTTTTTGCAGAACGGCAGAAAACCCTCTTCCCGGAATACGACTTTGTTCCGGTATTCTGGATCGAGAGCGAAGATCATGACTATGAGGAATCGGCACATGCAGCAATATTCGGTAATGGCGGCATCGAACACTACCGTCCCGAACCATTTAAACGGCTTCCGGACCAGATGGTTGCCGCAGCATGCTTCGGCCAGGATATCCGCACGATAGTCGGAACCCTCCTTGAACACCTGCAGGAATCAGAAAACAAGCCGCTGATCGCCTCCATACTGAACGACTGCTGCATCCCCGGCAACACCCTCGATATGAGTTTCGCCCAGATCATGATGCATATCTTCGCGAACCAGCCGATCGTGATGCTTTCGAGCCAGGACACCGATTTCAAAAGACTCTCCGCGCCTGTGTTCCTGCGCGAAATTGCAACCTGCCCGGCCTCTTCCTATAACGTCATCGCCCAGAGCTCGACTCTGGAAGATCTCGGATACAGCGCACAGTCGAAACCAAGGGCGGTAAATCTGTTTTATATCAACCACCACGGCCAGCGCCAGAGAATCGAGTACCCGCAGGAAGACCTTTTCGTGATCACGCCGGAAAACAGGCGCCTGACGCGCCACCAGATGCTCGAACTCTGCCAGGATCATCCTGAACGGTTCAGCCCGAACGTCGTACTCCGACCGATCCTGCAGGACAGCGTGCTCCCGACCTTCGCCTGCATCGCTGGTCCCGGCGAAGTCAGCTATCTTGCGCAGTTCAGAATGAACTACGAACATTTCGGCATTACCATGCCGTTCATTATCCCGAGAGGCAGTTTCACCCTCGTAGAACCGAAATTCAGTCGGATCATGGACAAACTGCTGCGGGTTTCCGGACGACCCGGCTTTTCAAGGAAACAGATCTACCATGCCCTGTTCAGCGATCTGCAGGCGTTGAAACGCAATGCCGAAATGATTGCCGAAAATCCCGGGATCGATGCCAGATTTGAAAAAACAAGAACGGAAATCGAAACGGCGTTTCGCGAACTGGGACCGGAAATCGGAAAAATCGATCCGACGCTTGAGCCGGTACTTGCCGCATCGATCCAGCAGGCAATGAAAATAGTGGACGCCATCGAGCAGAAGGCGCGGAAAGCGGGAAGACGCAAAAACGAAGAACTGATCGAACAGATCCTGAAAACCGAAACGGCGTTCTTTCCTGAAGGAGCGCCGCAGGAAAGAGTGATCAATGTCTTTTATTTTATCAACAAATATGGCTTCGAACTGATCGGAGCCCTGAAAAACCTCCTCGCCGGCCATTCGACCGAAACCCATCTGGTCGTTGAACTGTAATAAGGATGGCTTGTTGGCTTGTTAGCTGGATGGCTGGATAGCCGGATAGCTGGACAGTTGCACTCAGCACTCAGCACTAAACTCAACCCGACTGATAGCTGTGTACGCTGTTCTGAGCGGAAGGCAGATAGTTGACCCCGAACCAGCAGACCAGCAGCACAAGGAACGAAACTGCAAGGTACCACTGAAGCCTGTTTTTTTCCGTCCGGATTGCCGACAGATGCATGTAGCCGAGATAGGCCATCCACGAAATGAACGCCCAGGTTTCTTTAGGATCCCACGTCCAGTAGTGCCCCCATGCCTCCTTTGCCCAGAGAGCGCCGAAAACGAGCCCGAAAGTAAGAAGCACGAATCCGAGCAGGGCAAGGTAATGGGAGATGGAATACCCGATCAGCTCGGGCCGGGAACGGAAACCCGATATAATGTTATGCCAGGCGGCGGCCGAAGATGCGGCAAGCAGCACATAACCGACGAGATAGACCACGACATGCGGAATGAACCAGACGCTCTGCAGGGCAGGCATCAGCGCCTTGTCGAAAACCTCCGGGTGCGCAAGGTTGATTGCAAGAAAAAATGACGCAAGCGCCATACAGTAATATTTCAGCCAGGCGATCTTCCAGCGGTACTCGACCAGAAACCCGACAACGGGAATGAGAGCCGCATACCAGAGCCTCGTCTCGCCGAGCGTCCTCAGCGGAGGTCGTTCAAGCGCAATCCAGTAGGCGGCTATAAACCATCCAAGCAGAAGGGTACCTGCAATCATGATGCCGTAAGCGGGAAACCGCAGCACGGCGTAACGTTTTGCCGGAATGCCCAAAAGAGAGCCGAGAGCCCATGCTGCCATGACTGACATGGCAATAACTGAAAATTCGACCGGCATCATAGTATCTCCCCCTGTTTCATACCCTTCCAGAAAAAGAGCGCGTTACCTGCCATGATCATGAAAAAGCCGAAATAGACCACAGGAAGCCAGGGATCCCTGACGGCTTCGATCAGGCTGAGCTCCGACCACCTTCCCGCTTTTTCGTCGTAACCCATCTGATAGAGTTTCCAGCCTTCGAATGAAACCGGTTTGTTGACCTCAAGTTCGGCAGCAGTACTGCTGCCGCCGCTGCCTTTAAGCACCACCCCGGAGCGAAACACCCTGGGCGTGCCGGGAAACATAACAAGAAAATAACGTTCGATCTGCACGACTCCCGGCTTGATCGAGGGACTCCCGGTATTCAGCCAGTGATCTGAATGGATTTCCCCCGCAGCAATACGAACCCTTGCATAGGGAATGCCGTGCTTTTCATCCGCTTGCCGGGGAGTGCCGTCCGGACCCGGCAGAGCATTGGGCAGGTAGTCGAGTACCGTAACGGAAAAACCCGGCCACTCCGACCTGAACCCTTTGCCGACCTCTGCCGTACCCTCCGCCTTGCCGGTGAGCACCCTGTCATTTTCCGGATCGTAAAGCACGATGCGTGGCGTATACTCTTCAATCGAAAAATCGTCGAGATAAACCGAAAACGGCAGCTGCACCATCCGGTTTTCCTGCGGAATGAAACCCTGACTGCTTGCCCGCCCCTCGTAAACAGGAATAATCAGGCGCTGAAGATCGGAGGCTCCCGCCAGGCCGCAGGCCAGCGCAATCCAGAACCCGCCGTGAAAAAGCATGAACTGAAGATTGGAAATTCGGAATGGAATGGTTTTCCAGACGACCGAAAGACCGAGATTGCAGAGAAAGAGCAGCACGACGAAAAGAAAAGGCCAGCCGGAAAATATGCGGTTCATCCCTAACCTGTCAAGCACGGCATCTCCCGATGCGACGCCCTGCTGAACGAACCCGCCGATGAGCGAGAGAAAAACAAGGGCGAAAATCAGCGAAAGCCCCAAAGGAATGCCGCCAAGCCAGGACACGAAAGCATTCTGCCGGAATGCGGTGCCGAGCAGAAACAGCAAAGCGGCCAGCACAAGGATGAACAGCGCATTCAGAGGCCAGAACAGCATGGGAAGACCTTCCCCGCCGAGGGCATACTGTATGGTGAATCCCGCCAGCACAGCAAGCACCGTAACGGCAGAAGCAAGCCGGAAATTTCTCTCGCCCCCCAACCATCCCTTCACATCTTCTCGCATAGGATTATCTTATTCTTGATGAACACTCGAACAACTACCACCGTTTTCCACGGTCGTCGTCTCGCCCTCCTTTTTCAGAAGCTGACAGCACTTGCAGACAATGAAATGCAATTCATCCGTCGACGCATCCTCGCAGATCTTCTTTACGGCCGCCTTGATCTCCTGACGGTACAACCTTGTTCTCGGAGATTGCAGTCCTCGTTTTTTATGAATATACTGCGACACTGCGGCCGGGGTCACTCCCAGTTTTTTAGCCGCCTGCGACTGTGTCATGCCGGTTTTAACAAGCTCTATGGCAAGATCGGCCCGGATCTGTGGAAGATAATACCAAACCGCTTTTTCACAGGGAAATATCACGATGATTTCCGGTTAAATGATTAAAGAAAAACGCATCAAAACATATGCGAGCACGCTGGTTATCGTCCTGTTCGTCATCCAGTTCGTGCCGCTCGATCGCATCAACCCGCCTGAAACATCGCCACTTCGTGCGCCGGATGCGGTCATGGCCGTCCTGAAAAAATCCTGTTACGACTGCCATTCTCACGAAACAAAATGGCCGGGCCCGGCATATATCGCGCCGGTTTCGTGGGCGGTATCCGCCAGGGTCTCTTTCGGACGTCGCGCACTGAATTTTTCACAATGGGACACCGGCAGCAAAACCGATCAGAGAGCCCGGATAGAAGCAATCAGCAACACCGTTCTCGGGAGCAGACAGCATCAGCGGCTCTATTACGCTGCAAACCAGCAGGCACGGATGAGCGCGGAAGAAAGGAGACTGCTTTTGAACTGGATTGAGAATGTCAAAAGAGAACAGCGAACAGGATCTAAAAATTCAGGGAATACCCCTCAGGATAAAACGCTCTGATTATCGGTATGACGCACTCCGGATCGTCTTCAAGATAGATAAAATCCAGATCCGATTGGTCGATATATCCATGCTTTTCGCACATGGTACGGCAAACCCAGTCGTAAAAACCGCTCCAGAAGGCCTTGCCTATCAGAATAACCGGAAACTTCGCGCTCTTTCCGGTCTGGATCAGGGTAATGGCCTCCGATACTTCATCGAGCGTCCCGAACCCCCCGGGAAGAGCGACAAATGCCTGCGAATATTTCAGGAACATGACCTTCCTGACAAAAAAATACTGGAATGAAACAAGCCGTCCGCTGTCGATATACCGGTTCGGCTCCTGCTGGTTCGGCAACTTGATGTTGAACCCTATCGAAACCCCTCCGGCATCCTGGGCTCCCTTGTTGGCGGCCTCCATAACCCCCGGCCCGCCTCCCGTGATGACAGCAAAACCCTCTTTGGCCAATAACATCCCTGTTTTCTCGGCAAGCCCGTATTCGCTGCTGCCGGGACGAACGCGCGTTGAGCCGAAAACCGTGACGGCCGGCCCTGAATCGGACATGGTTTCAAAACCGCTGACGAATTCAGCCATGATCTTGAATACGCGCCAGCCGTCAACCATGAAATCGGTCTCCCTTCCCGAAACAGGACGGATCGGCGGCTGAGTTGCGGCAGGATCAGGCGGCTCATGTCCTGATGTCACAGCTTTCTTCATAGCCACACCTGCTTACAGCCCTTTATGCGGCTGCAGTTCAAGAAAGTTCCGGATGATTTTCTTCCCTTCCCCGGTCATGATCGACTCGGGATGAAACTGCACGCCGTACAGGCCCAGCGCCACGGAGTCCATACCCATGATCGTGCCGTCTTCAGTCCAGGCCCTTACAGTCAGCGTCGAAGGAAGAGTTTCCCGTTCAACGATCAGGGAATGATATCGGGTAGCGATAAAAGGATTATCGACTCCATGAAAAATTCCGCTGTTATCGTGATGGACCAGCGAAGTCTTGCCATGCATGACCTGACCGGCCCTGACGACCCTGCCGCCGAGCGCCTGGCCGATCGACTGATGACCCAGACAGACTCCGAGCAGAGGAATCGCTCCATCGAGTGCCCTGATAAGCGGTACGGATACGCCGGCATCCTCCGGGGTTCCCGGGCCGGGCGAGATGACGATCTTGTCGGGCTTGCGGGCAATAATCCCTTCGACGCCCAGTTCATCGTTTCTGTAGACCTCGACAGGAAGACCGGACTCCGCGATATACTGTACAAGGTTATAGGTGAACGAATCGTAATTATCAACTACAAGAATCATGCAGACCAAAGGTTATGCTATCGTTACAGAAAAATCCTCCGACCCTGTTCGCGGCCGGCGACAAAACGGAACATGGCTTCGTAGGCAGCGCTCATGGCAACCTGCCTCCTCTCCATCACCTTGCGGGCGGTTTCCACAGCTTTTTCGATCATATACGGCCCGAAACCCTCCGCAGCGCTTCCCCAGGTAAACGAATGCACCTCTTTGGGAGGGAATCCCCCGCCGAACACGTTCGCGGCAGTACCGACAATGGTGCCGGTATTGAACATCGAGTTGATCGAGCATTTCGAATGATCGCCCATTAACAGACCAAGAAACTGCAATCCTGTAAAGACATCCCTTCCATCCATGAGCAGTTTCACGCTACCGTAATTGTTTTTCAGATCCGACGTATTGGTTCCTGCCCCAAGATTACACCATGAGGAAATATACGAGTGACCGAGAAATCCGTCATGCTGTTTGTTGGCAAACGGTTCTACGATCGAGTCCTCAACCTCGCCTCCGACTTTTGAAGCCGTACCGACAAACACATTGCTGTATACTCTCGCGCACGCCTTGACCCTCGACCATGGCGAAAGAAAAACATTGTTCATAATAACCGCCTGAGGCTCCACGACCGCGCCGTCCCCGATTATGATGAAACCCTCTTCCGCATCGAGTACGGCGCCCGCCTTTACCACCGCTCCGGGAGCGATGGCGATGTTGGCGCGATTGACGATCACGGCAGAAGGATGCACGTCTCCCTCGATGAAACCGGTTTCAAGAGAAGCCGCGTCGCGTTCCATCTCTTCCGGATGAAGCGCAACGACATCCCACAGATGCTCAAGCAGACGGAACCCTTCCACCTGACGCACCCGAAGCGTTTCGGCAAGCAGACGGGTATCGATCAGATCCGGAAGAACGCCGTCCCGCATTCCCGCAAGCCGCTCGCGCGGCAGCCGGGCAAAAAGCAGGTTATCGCCCTGCATCAGCGCACTGAGAGGCTCAAAATCCTCGCCGAGGATAAGATCAGCCATCGCCTCTTCGAAAAGCAGGCGGCCATTGATGAGAAACAGATCGTCGTCATCGATCCGGTTCACCGTTCTGTCAGGATGCTGCTCGCGATAACATGGCGCAAGGTGACTCCTCAGATGCCAGGTAAGACGGATCCGGTCTGAAATGGATGCTTCGAGTTTTTCTGCCAGGGTACGAAAACCGGCGTACAACCCGTAAACCGGTTTGAAATTCACGAGCGGCTTCATCCGCGACACCTTGTCATCTTCAAATACCAGGTACTGCATCGTTTCCTGAACTATCGGATTTGTTCTTTTTTACCCTTTTTCAGCTGCCCGACACGACGGTAAGGCCACCGGGCACGGCCGATATGCTGATGCGCCCCGGAAGGATCTCAAACAGCTCTCCGTCCATATGCATCGATTCCGGATCGAAAACAGCTACCTCCACAGCCGACGCCTTGCAGTAAACGACCTTGGGATCCTGAATCTGGGTACCCCGGAGATACTTCGACACATACCATAAAATCGAAATCTTCGGGATGGATTTCAGAATGCATACATCGAGCAGACCATCTGCCGGATCTGCTTCAGGGGCAATGCGAAACCTGCCGCCCTCCACGCTTCCGTTCGATACGGAAAAAGCAAAAACCGGTTCATGCATCTCCAGAACGGCATCGGGCGCAGTAACAATAATATGCATTTTTAACGGCGTATAACCTATGAGCACGCTGAAAAGCGCATAAACGTAACCCAGCTCCCCTTTCAGCCAGGAGATGCGTTTCACCGCGCCGGCTATTCTGCCCGTAAAACCGATACCCAACGAATTGACGAAAAACCGCTGATCGCCACGATTGAACCGCACGCTGCCGATATCGACCCGACGGTCGCGCCCTGCTATGCAAGCCTCGAAATCAGCCCCGCCATCTGCCTTGCGGCCCAGCGCTTTAACGAAATCGTTAGCCGATCCTATCGGAAGAACGCCAACGGCAACATCATCTCCGGCAACGGCGTTAACCACCTCATGCACGGTACCATCACCACCGCAGGCGACAAGACAGTCGCTTCCGCCGCTTGCCCGGCGGGCAATTTCGCCGGCATGCCCGGCATACTCTGTTTTAACCAGCTCTGCGCCGCCGAGCCCCGAAACCATCTTCCGAAGCCACGACTCTCTCTGAAGCGCCCTGCCCTTGTCGGCGGCCGGATTAAAAATAAAGGTATAACGACGCGGCTTATCCATAAACATGCCCGACCAGATTACGAAGAATATGCGCAGAAGCCAGAAAAAGATCGTCCATAACCCGCATGAAATCGCGATGCGTTCCATAATAAGGATCATGAATGGCATCCTGACCTCGGCCGGGCACGAACGACATAACCAGCCTTACCCGAGGCCGCTCGCCAAACCCGATGATATTGCCGATATCCTCGTAATTTTCGTGGTCCATCGCAAATATCCAGTCAAATGCCTCGAGATCGAGATCTTCGACGCAACGGGCCTGGAGAGCGGAAATATCGATACCGTATCCGGCTGCAGCCGATACGGCCCTGTCATCGGGCGAAGATCCTTTCTGGTAACATCTTGTCCCGGCCGAACTCACCAGAAAACAATGCTCGACCCCGAGCATTGAAGCACGGGAGCGAAACACCCCTTCAGCCATTGGCGAACGGCAGATGTTTTCATAACAGACGAAAAGAATGCTCAAAGGATTATCTGTAGTCATCGGCCACGACATCATCCATTTTGTTCACCGCTCCGAAACCGATACCATTAAACATTGGTCGGCATCGACTCCATGAAATTGCAGGCATTGCTCAAACGGCTCCATATTGCAGATAAAAAGCTGTTCATGCTCGCCAATTTAGAGAAGGTAACAGAAATCGACCATCGTTACCGCAAGGATTTTCTGAATTTCATATTCAACCGGGGCACGAACATCAGACTTGTCGTGCTCTATACTATCAAACAATAAGGGTACCTCGAAAAAGTTATTCTGCACCCGGATTGCCGCGTTGATCGGTGCTCGAAATCCTCATGTACTGTGGTGTACACTCCGGTTTCTCAGCTCCGTCCGCCTTGCACTCCGGGTGCTCACGACACTTTTTCGAAGTACCCATAAGATACGGACGGCAAAGGACACGATCTCCTGACGGCAATGACAAGAATCTCGCTGCCGGATACCATGAAGCAGCCGGTTTATCCGCCATCTCCGGATCAGGAATTATACCCCTGCTTCATCGCCCTGGGAGCTTTGTGAAAGGATATGGCGACAAAAGAACCGATATTCAGGAAATAACAAAAAAAGCCGCTGAAAACAGCTGAACAGAGGCACAAGACGATACGCGCCATGCTCCAGCGAGAAATCGCCATACATACGAAGCTGCGAAAAGAACACGAAACCGCAATCATGGCCATGGAGACGACAATACGGCTCAATCAGGAGGAAATCAGGAGACCTGAAACAGCAGGAAAGGAAATAAGCGCAAAAATCGAATTACTGTTTCAATCAGTTGAAGGCACTCGACCAAAGCGGTGCGACCGAACCTTTATTCGACGCCATACCTCGAAAAAAAACAATACAGTACCTTATACCACGCCCACAAAATACAAGCCTAACTGTATTTTTTTTACAAAAAATAAACACAATTGTTGATTACCTCACAACAATTCGCCATATTACTCATTATAACACGTCACATGCAAAAGTCACGGTGATTAATCAATAAACAATGAGTAAAGAAGTGGTCGATAAACCGCCGGCTCACCAGGAAAAACACTGGGAAAAGGAGCACAGACAAGCCGGTTACACAAAACACTTCAAGCTTATCGACAGAAACGTTCTGCATATTTCAATAGAGGCACGGCAAAACATCACGCTTGAATGGATGGACGTCGATCTTTTCGAAACCGTACTCGACCAGACCGGCCTTATCAACAAACCGTTTCACTGCATCTGGGACTTCACGCACATAAACGAAATATCGTATCATTACAAAAAAGATATCACGAAACTGCTCTATAACCGGAACCCTCAGTTCAGGCTTATTGTTTTTTATAACATGGAACCAAGTGCGCGTGTTATAGTGGAATCCTTCGCTGCAGTAGCTCCGGACAGCATCAGGGTCATCATGACCGATACTTACAGTGAAGCTTACGATGCGGTACTTGCTTATGAAAGGGGAGAACTTCCGGATCCACCGGTTGAAACCCATGCTGAGGCGATGAAAAGAAACTTTCTGGCCTATCTGGCCAGAATGTCCTGGTTCGATATGTTTGACGAGCATATCAATGTTCCTTCATTCGACGACAAATATTACACGTTCTTTAAAGCCATCGAAGCCATGCAGGCAGACCTTCGCGAAAAAGAAAAAGAAAAAGCAATGGAACTCGAACAACTGAAAAATGACTATGAGCAGAAGATAACCGAGTCGGTTATCAAACTGAACGCTCAGATCGAACTCAACAAAAAGCAGGCCAGAGAGCATGAGAAAGAGATGGCCGAACTGAAGTCAAGGATTGCAAATCAGGATATGGAGCTCACAAGGGTCTCGACGGCCATTGCTGAAAAAACCACCGCCCTGCGCAATCTTCTCGACCAGATTTACGCGCTCGATATCGATCAGGACCAGAAACGGCAGATGACCGATTCCTGCCTGAGCCTTATCGAAACCGAAACCATAGAGAAAAGGCTGAACATCGAACTGACCGAATCGGACTCGGTGTTCCTTTCCAAGCTGCAGAAAAAACATCCGAACCTCAACCAGCGCGAACTGCGCATCAGCCTGCTCGTTAAGCTGAACTACGACACGCGGGAAATCGCCCGCTCGGTCGGCATTTCGACAAGAGGAATGGAGAGCATCCGCTACCGCATGCACAAAAAACTCGGCCTTGGAAAGCACCAGTCGATCAAAACCTATCTCTCCGATCTGGCCGCAACGTTCTGAGCGCTGAACTCTCCTTCCGGAATCCCCTTTCCGGAAGGAAAACCACAAAACAGGTTAAAAGTCTGCGCTTCAGCTGAAGCGCAAGCTTTGTAACTTCCCACACCATATCACGGGTGGCAGAGGTACTTCGCAGTATCTGACGGCATTACTGCGTCATCGATCCCGAAGCCGCAGCTTCGACCAAAATCCGGATCCCTCCCCTACTGGCCAATACCTGTTCGCAGAGCGCCTGTAAAAAAAACTGAAACCCGACTTGATTTTTCCAGGCAACCTCAAGGCACACAACCCTTCACCTGTGTAAATCTCCGATAAAAAACGCTGCAACTGCTTTTTTGTAGTGTGTTTATTTTGTATCTAAACAGTGTACGGTTTGTGAATGCATAAGACCGATATCCGAACAGAACTCCATCGTTGCGATAAAATTATTTAGCATAGGACACCCTTTGTCCCATGTCTCTGCCTATATTACTTCATTAACCTGAAGCATTTGCGTCATGAGACAATCAAGACCCCCGTTGGAGCGCATACTGTATATCGACCGGGAACTCCGCAATAACGGTTACCCGAACTGCACCAAAGTCGCCCGCCACTTTGCAGTCAGCAGAAAAACCATTCAGCGCGACATTGAAGACATGTGTCTCATGCTGCATGCGCCGATTGAATACGACAGAAAGAAAAAAGGCTACTTCTATAACAAGGAATGGACATTTCTGCCTTCCGCATTTCTTGACCGGCATGAAGCCGAAGCACTTATAGCCACCAAAAAAGTCCTCTCCCGGTATCAGGGAACCCCCTATTATCAGGAAATCAGCAGTGCGCTCGACAAGGTTCTGCAGTATCTGCCCCCCTCACATTCCGAAAACGGCATACTCGACATCTATTCGTTCGAACAACCCTCATCGGCGGAAATCGATACAAAAAGTTTTATGCTGCTCGATGAAGCAATCCGCAACAGCCGGAAAGTTGCCATAACCTATCACGCCCCATCAAAACAGGAAAAAACCGAGCGAACGGTTCACCCCTACCGGCTGCACTACGATCATTCAAAAAGCACCTGGTATCTTATTGCCTACTGCGAACTGCGGCAGGCCACAAGAAAATTCGCCGTCACCAGAATCAGATCCATCACCCCATGCGCAACCGGGTTCACCATTCCGGAATCCTTTTCAATCGATAACTATCTCGAACAGGCTTTCGATCAATGTGCAGGCGTCGAATTATATACCATCGCCATCTGCTTTACCCCGTATCAGGCACAATGGATAAAGGAGCAACGAATACATTCGACGCAAAAGATCGAAGAACACGAGGATGGATCGATCACGCTGTATATGCACGTCGGGGCACTCGATGCGGTCAAACGCTGGGTCATGCGCTACGGAGCAGAAGCTGAAGTGGTTGAACCGCAGGAGTTGAGGGATATGATCAGGGAGGAAGTGACGAAAATGGTTGATATGTATGGGATCACGGAATTGAGAAATCGTAACAAATTCAAAGGCAATGAATAATGTACGAAAACCCGTTGCCCATCTTCGTGAAGATGACTCGGGAAAATGGCTCGAACATGAACTGAATGAACATCTTATCGGTGTAGCCACTATTGCTGCTGGATTTGCAAGCGAATTCGGCAATGCCGACTGGGCCATGGCTGCCGGTATGCTGCACGACCTCGGCAAATTCAATCCTCGCTGGCAGGAGTATCTGCGCATGAGCAACGGCGATTATCTGGAGGAGCGCGATGGGCAAGATTGACCACTCTGCAGCCGGAGCGATTCTGGCTGCCAACAAAAACAAAGGTATTGGAAAAATTCTTGGATACCTGATTGCTGGGCACCACACGGGCTTGCCGAATTGGTATCCGGAAATGAGAACAAACGGATATACGCTTGAAGAGCGCCTGAGTAATCCCGAACATCTGCAAAATGCCCTGAAAGGCAACCCGCCGGACAGCGTTCTGAATGCTGTGTTGCCCTCGTCGTTGCCGTGCCAAAGCCAGAATGGCGGTTCGGAGCTGGTGCATGTTTGGATACGTATGCTCTACTCCTGCCTGGTCGATGCGGACTTTCTCGATACTGAGCGTTTCATGAGCCCGGAGAAGGCTGATCTTCGTCCGAATGCTGTTGATTTGGAAATGCTGAAAGAGCGTTTCGACCTGTACATGGCAGTCAAAGAGAATGGATCTCCGGATACGCCGGTCAACCGGGCGAGAAAAAATATTCTTCGGGAGTGCCGCGAAAAAGGGCGTTCGCTGGAGCCGGGACTGTTTTCGCTGACCGTGCCTACCGGTGGAGGCAAAACCCTTGCTTCGATGGCCTTTGCGCTCGAACACGCTCTGAAGCACGGTAAAAAGCGCATCATTGTTGCCATTCCTTATACCAGCATCATTGAACAGACGGCAGCGGTCTATCGCGAAGTGTTCGGCGATGAGGCCGTGCTGGAGCATCACAGCAACCTCGATCCGAAAAAAGAGACGCCAAAGTCCAGACTGGCAACCGAGAACTGGGATGCACCGATTATCGTGACCACCAACGTGCAGCTTTTCGAGTCGCTCTTTGCTGCGAAAAGCTCGGCCTGCCGCAAACTGCACAACATAGTCAATTCGGTCGTGGTGCTCGACGAGGCGCAGATGTTACCGACCGATTTTCTGCAACCGGTCGTATCCGTCATCAAATCGCTGAGTGCGCATTTCAGGGCATCGGTCGTGCTCTGCACGGCTACGCAGCCGGTGTTGAGCGGCAAGGTTGGAACCGGCAAAGATATTCTGAACGGATTTGCGGACGGATCCGTGCGCGAGTTGATGGCTGATCCGGAAAAACTGTTCAGCGTTTTTCAGCGCGTTCGCGTCCGGATGCTGGGCCAGGCCGATGAGCGGCACGAGTGGTCGGAGATTGCCGAACGGCTTCGGGAGCACGAGCAGGTGTTGTGCATCGTCAACACCCGCAAGGATTGCCGGGAGCTTCATGCGCAGATGCCTGACGGAACGGTACACCTTTCAGCGCTGATGTGTCCCGAGCATCGCAGCAAGGTGATTGCTGAGGTGAAATCGAAACTGATGGTGGGCGAGCCGGTGCGGGTGGTGAGCACGCAGTTGCTCGAAGCTGGCGTGGACATCGATTTTCCGACGGTTTACCGTTCGTTCAGCGGGCTTGACAGCATAGCGCAGGCAGCGGGCCGGTGCAATCGCGAGGGACGGCTTGAACGCGGCGATGTGGTTGTGTTCAATCCGCCGAAGCCGTCTCCATCGGGCCGCTTGCTCAAAGCTGAAACTGCCGCCCAGACGCTGTTCCGTACCGAGCCTGAGCTTGCAGCGTCGCTCATGCCGGAAGCGTTCCGCCGCTATTTCATCCACTACTTTGGCGGACTGAATGGATTCGACACGCGGGGAATCATGGATTTGCTGGCGGGAAACGACGCGGCCAGATATTTCCAAATCCAGTTCCGCACCGCAGCTAAAAGGTTCAAGTTGATCGATGATGCGATGCAGTATGGTGTGATCGTCAGGTATCGAAACGGAAAAACAAACATAAGTGCATTAATTGATCAACTGCGTTTTGGTGGCCCGAGCCAAACACTGATGCGACAGCTCCAGCGCTATTCGGTCAATGTCTATGATCCGGATTTGAAAAAACTGAAAGACAATGGCCTGATCGAAGAGGTCAGCGGTATTTGGGTGCAGACCCAGGATAGTCTGTACGATCCGGTTTTCGGCCTGAATATCGATGCCACCCTGAATTTTTACTACTAAGCTCAACAAGGAGAAAAACTCTATGGAGCATTGGAATAAACCATTCTGCCTCGAAGTCGAAGGCGATTACGCCTGCTTCACCCGGCCTGAAATGAAGGTCGAACGGGTGAGCTACGACGTCATCACGCCATCGGCGGCAAGGGGAATTTTCGAGGCAATTTTCTGGAAACCAGCGATCCGCTGGCGGATTCGCAAAATCGAAGTGCTGAAGCCGATCAAGTGGATTTCAGTGCGACGGAACGAGGTCGGCCAAACAGCAAGCGACCGAAGTAAAGGGATTTTTATTGAGGACGCACGCCAACAGCGAGCGGGCTTGTTTCTGCGGGATGTAGCCTACCGGCTTCACGCTGAGCTTGAGTTCGTTCCGCCGTCGGAGCGTCCCGATGCAAAGCGCCCGATGCCGGAATCATTGCAGGATGGCTGGGAAACGGCAGAGCTGCGCAAGGATGAAAATCCGGGCAAATACTACGGCATTTTCGAGCGCCGGGCGTGGAAAGGGCAGTGCTTCAACCAGCCCTACCTCGGTTGCCGTGAATTCAGTTGCGAGTTCAGGCTGGTCGAGCATCCGGCAAACGAACCTGCACCGATCAGCGAAACCCGCGATCTGGGTTTCATGCTTTACGACCTCGATTTTCAAAAAAATCCGGAAGAACCGCCACCAGCTTTTTTCAGGGCATTGATGGAAAACGGGGTGATAAACATTCCGGCATGGGAAAGCGAGGAGGTGAGGAAATGATTCTGCAAGCACTGTACGACTATTACCAGCGAAAAGCTACCGATCCGGAGAGCGGTATTGCTCCAGAGGGGTTTGAATGGAAGGAGATTCCATTCGTTATCGTCATTGATCAGAACGGGAATTTTGTATCCCTCGAAGATACGCGAGAAGGTGAAGGCAAGAAGAAAAAAGCGAAAGCTTTCTTAGTGCCTGCTGCGGAAAAACGTACAACAGGTGTGAAAGCTAATTTGCTTTGGGATAATCTTGAATATGCTATTGGGGCAAATCCAAGAAATCGTGACGATATTGAAACCCGTAAAGATGCTTTCCTGAAGCGCCTAAAAGATGCTTTTCCGCATGGAGAATCAGCAGTGATTGCCTCTCCTTTAACGGCGTTTCTTCAAAACGAGCCATTGGCGCAAATCGTAGCAAAATTGCCGGAAAGCGAAACTTGGAAAGATGCGTTTGAGGCTAATGCAAACGTTGTATTTCGGGTTTTAGGTGCCCAAGATTCAAGCCTTTGTGAGACGCTGAAACCGTACATCAAAAAACAGAAAGAGAGCGGTGAAGATGGCGGAATGTGTCTCGTTTCAGGAGAAAGTGTACCGGTTGCTCGTCTTCATGCAGCTATAAAAGGTGTGCGAGATGCTCAGTCCTCAGGAGCTGCCTTGGTTTCGTTTAATCTGCCTTCTTTTACCTCATATGGCAAAACCCAAAATTTTAACGCACCAATTAGCGAGTCAGTTGCCTTTGCCTATACGACAGCACTTAATATGTTGCTTGGTAAAGAGTCCAAAAATAAAGTTCAGGTTGGAGATTCGACGACCATTTTCTGGTCTCAAAAGCAAGATGCTTTTGAAGAGGATTTCCCGGCCTTTTTCGGTTATCGAAAAGATGATCCGGATGCAGACGTCAGGGCAGTTAAAGCTCTTTACGATGGGGTTTATACCGGTCATGCCAGTATGGATTCAGATGTGAGGTTTTTCGTGCTCGGTCTTGCTCCGAACTCGGCTCGTATTGCCGTTCGCTTCTGGCATACCGGAACAATTGCTGAATTTGCAGATAACATTCGGCGCCATTTTGATGATCTTGACATCATCCGTGGCCCGAAAGATAGCGGTCATTTTTCAATGTTCTGGTTGTTATCTGCAATGACTCACGAAGGCAAGGTGGATAACGTTCCACCTAATCTTTCCGGCCAGATTTTTCAATCTGTCATTACCGGTGGCTTGTATCCAGCAACCATGCTTCAGCAGG
Source organism: Chlorobium sp. (assembly GCF_036528655.1). Lineage (GTDB taxonomy): Bacteria > Bacteroidota > Chlorobiia > Chlorobiales > Chlorobiaceae > Chlorobium. The sequence goes on along the minus strand of NZ_JAIGND010000026.1, from coordinate 875 downwards.
CAATACGGCGTATACGCGCTACTCAGGATGTGACGAGGGTTCAGGCCAGTATTCTGAAAGCGTCTCTCAATCGTTATTCAAGAATTTATAAAACCAAAGCAAAGGAGATAACCGTGGCACTTGATCCAACCAACAATAAACCGGGCTATCGGCTTGGGCGGCTATTTGCTGTTCTTGAAAAGATTCAGGAAGAGGCAAGCCCCGGCCTCAACGCAACGATTCGTGACCGTTTTTACGGGGCGGCATCAGCGACACCGGTGAGTGTTTTTCCGCAATTGTTGAAACTGAAAAACCATCATCTCTCAAAGCTCGAAAACGCTGGACGACGGGTGAATTTCGAGCGAATGCTGGCAGATGTTTTTGATGGTATTGGTACAGCCATGCCTTCACATCTTTCAATGGAAGATCAGGCTTGCTTCGCGATTGGTTATTACCACCAGCGCCAGGACTTTTTCAAAAAGAAAGATTCAGATAACAATAATGAAAACAAGGGAGAAGAATTATGAGCACTGTCGATAAACGCTATGATTTTGTTCTGCTTTTCGATGTTCAGGACGGAAATCCGAATGGTGATCCCGATGCGGGCAATCTTCCAAGAATCGATGCTGAAACCGGCATGGGGCTTGTGACCGATGTTTGTTTGAAGCGCAAAGTTCGCAACTATGCGCAACTTTCAGATCAGGACATTTTTATCAAGGAAAAAGCGGTTCTAAATACATTGATCGATCAAGCGCATGAGCAAGAGGCTGTTATTACTCCGGCAATTAAAGGACTCAACCCTTTGCATACCGAACGCTTGGGTGATCAAATAGTTTTTCTACCTGTTCCGGCGTCTTCTGCAGATGCCTCAAATGTGAAACGGTCTTCTTCCGAAT
>NZ_JAIGND010000004.1:0-69360 GCF_036528655.1 Chlorobium sp. | reverse complement strand
TTCTTGCCGGATAGCGGGACAGCATGATAGCTCACTGGCAAGAAAGCATAACCCATAACACTTAACCCAATCTCACCCTCTTCAATCCGTGCCAATCTGTGAAAATCCGTGGGCAACCTCTTCCTCTTCAATCCCACCGCCCACCGCTCACGGCCCACAATCTTCCCATCCGTGAAAATCCGCTCCCAATCAGCGGGAACCGCGTTCTTCCTCTTCTTGCCGGATAGCGAGACAGCTGGATGGCTCAATAGCAAGAAATCATAACCCATAGCGCTTAGCCCAATAATCCGTGCCAATCCGTGTCAATCCGTGGGCAAACATCTTCCTCTTCCATACCCCGCGCTCACGGCTGAGGGCTCACGATCTTCCGCTCCTCCCTCCTGATTCAATTGCCGTTAGCATTCGTCGAATCATTTTCTTACATTTCTCAATCCTGGAAAACCACAATCACAGCACATCTTTGTTATCCTTATGCACGATAAAATCAGAATTGCCGCTATTGTCGGGATGGAGCAATGCAACCAGCGGGTCTGGCGCGAAGTACGGGAAAAAATCGGCGCTCATGCCGATCTGACCCAATGGACCGATCAGGATCTGGAGCATCAGAACCCTGAAGCCGCCGAAGCGATCCGCAATGCAGACTGCATTTTCACCACCCTTATTCAGTTCAAGGGTCAGGCGGACTGGCTGCATGAGCAGATAGAGCAGTCGAAGGTACGCACGATTTTCGCTTACGAATCGATGCCCGAGGTCATGCAGCTGACCAGGGTCGGAAACTATGTGGTGTCGGGAGACGGCAGCGGCATGCCGGACATCGTCAAGAAGGTCGCCAAAATGCTGGTGAAGGGGCGCGACGAGGATGCGCTTTACGGCTACATGAAGCTGCTCAAGATCATGCGCACCATGCTGCCGCTGATCCCCAAAAAAGCGAAGGATTTCAAGAACTGGATGCAGGTCTACACCTACTGGATGCATCCTACCACCGAGAATCTCGCATCGATGTTCAACTACATCATGGCCGAGTATTTCGAGGTGGGCGTGAAGGCCGAAAAAGTTCAGGAAGTGCCGACCATGGGCTTCTACCATCCGGATGCTCCGGAATATCTGAAAGATCTTCACCACTACGAAAAGTGGCTGCAGAAGCGCGACAGGAGCGCCGCGAAAAAACGCAACATCGCCATGCTTTTTTTCCGCAAGCACCTTCTGCAGGAAAAGGAGTATATCGACAACACCATCCGCGCCATCGAACAGAAAGGGCTCAATCCCCTGCCGGTTTTCGTGATGGGCGTCGAGGGCCACGTCGCCGCTCGCGAGTGGTTCACGCATGCCAACCCCGACATGCTCATCAACATGATGGGCTTCGGCTTCGTCGGCGGCCCGGCGGGCGCCACAACCCCGGGAGCTTCGAGCGCTGCGCGCGACGAGATTCTCGGCAAGATCAACGCGCCTTACGTAGTCTCGCAACCGCTTTTCATACAGGATTTCAATTCGTGGAAATCGCAGGGCGTCGTGCCGCTGCAGTCGGCAATGACCTACTCGCTGCCTGAAATGGACGGCGCGGTCTGCCCTGTCGTACTCGGCGCGGTAAAGGACGGACGCCTGCAGACCGTACCCGACCGTCTGGAACGGCTTTCGGGCATAGCAAAGAAATTTTCAGACCTGCGCACGCTTCCAAACAAGGAGAAGAAGGTTGCGTTCGTCGTGTACGACTATCCTCCGGGTATGGGCAAGAAAGCCAGTGCCGCGCTTCTCGACGTTCCGAAGAGCGTCTATAAGATGCTCGAACGCCTGAAAGAGGAAGGATATGAGGTCGGCGAGCTTCCGGAATCGCCCGAAGCGCTGCTTGCCATGCTCGATCGTGCCACCGATTACGAGATCCAGGCTCACGAGCAGGACTGTTTCTCTCTCGACCGCGAGACGTTCAACAGAATCACCACCGATCGCGAGCGCGAACGCATCGAGGGCCGCTGGAGCGGATTCCCCGGCGACATCGTGCCGGTAGGCACCGACAGGCTGTTCGTCGGCGGTCTGCGACTCGGCAACGTATTCATCGGCGTTCAGCCGCGCCTCGGCATCCAGGGCGATCCGATGCGCCTGCTTTTCGATAAGGAAAACACGCCGCACCACCAGTACATCGCGTTCTACCGCTGGATCAGCCGCGAGTTCGGGGCCAACGCCCTTGTGCACGTCGGCATGCACGGCACCGTGGAGTGGATGCCCGGCCTGCAGCTCGGCGTTACCGGCGACTGCTGGTCGGACGCGCTGCTCGGCGAGGTGCCGCACTTCTATATCTACCCGGTCAACAACCCGAGCGAAGCGAACATCGCAAAACGCCGCGGTTACGCCACCATGATTTCGCACAACATCCCCCCGCTGGCCCGCGCCGGCCTTTACAAGGAACTTCCGGCCTTCAAGGAGATGCTGAACGACTACCGCGAACGCGGTCTCGAAAAAATCGTCGATGTCGAAACCGAGGAAGCCATTATCGAAAAGGCTCAGCAGCTCAACCTTACGGACGACTGTCCGCGCCTGGAAAACGAGACCTTCACCAACTATATCAGCAGGCTCTACACTTACATGACGGAGCTGGAATGCCGTCTGATATCGAATTCGCTGCACGTCTTCGGCGAAACGCCGCTGCCTGAAAGCCAGATCACCACCATAACCGAGTACCTGAAGGTACGCGGCAACGAGAAGTCGCTGCCTTCCGTGGTACTGCACGCCATCGGCGAAAGCAATACATACGGCGACTATGCGACGCTGGCCACCCGCGCGCGCAGGGGCGAGGAGGTTGCGCTCAAGGTGCGAGAAAAAGTGGACGATATCACCAGGGAGTTCATCGGCCAGACCATTTTCGGCAAGTCCAATCCGACGACGGTCTTCAACGTGCTGACCGGCGGGGCGAAAGTTTCGCAGGAGCTGGCCGAAGCGATCAACGACTCGCTGAAAGAGGGCATCACCATGAAGCGCGCGCTCGACGACAACAGCGGCGAAATGCAGAGTTTCGTGCGGGCTCTTCGGGGCGAATACCTTCCTTCGGGACCCGGAGGCGATCTTGTCCGCGACGGCGCCGGCATCCTGCCGACCGGGCGCAACATCCATGCCATCGATCCGTGGCGCATTCCTTCTGAGCTCGCATTCAAGCGCGGCAAGCAGATCGCCGAGACCATCATCAAAAGGCATTGCGAAGAGAATAACGGAGAGTACCCCGAAACCATCGCCCAGGTGCTCTGGGGCCTCGACACCATCAAGAGCAAGGGCGAAGCCGTAGCGGTGATCATCCACCTGATGGGCGCCGAACCGGCTTACGACGCGCAGGGCAAGATCAGCCACTACCAGCTCATCCCGCTCGAAAGGCTCGGCAGGCCGCGTATCGACGTGCTGATCCAGATCAGCTCGATTTTCCGCGACACCTTCGGCGTGCTCGTGGACCATCTCGACAAACTGGTGAAAGATGCCGCCAGGGCTATCGAACCGCACGAGATGAACCACATCAGAAAGCATGTCGATGCCGCCGTCGCCGAGGGCAAGGACTTTGAAAGCGCAACCTCGCGCCTCTTCACCCAGGCTCCCGGAGCTTACGGCTCCCAGGTCGAGGAGCTGGTCGAAGATTCGGCATGGGAGTCGGAAGAGGACCTCGACAACATGTTCGTCAAGCGCACCGGCTTCGCTTACGGCGGAAACCGGTACGGCGATCAGCAGACCGACATTCTCAAAGGGCTGCTCGGCACGGTTGACCGCGTCGTACAGCAGGTCGATTCGGCGGAGTTCGGCATTTCCGATATCGACCGTTACTTCTCTTCGTCCGGAGCGCTGCAGCTCTCCGCCCGCCGCCGAAACCCGAAAGGCGACAACGTAAAGCTGAACTATGTTGAAACTTTTACGGCCGACGTAAAAATCGACGACGCGGACAAGGCGCTGAAGGTGGAGTTCCGCACCAAGCTGCTCAACCCGAAATGGTTCGAGACCATGCTCGAACAGGGCCACAGTGGCGCGACGGAAATCAGCAACCGCTTCACCTACATGCTGGGCTGGGATGCCGTCACAAAGGGAGTTGACGACTGGGTTTACAAGGAAGCCGCCCAGACCTATGCGATGGATCCGAACATGCGTGAACGGCTCATGAAGGTGAATCCGAAAGCGTTCAAGAATATCGTGGGGCGTATGCTCGAAGCGAGCGGCCGCGGCATGTGGAGCGCAGATCCCGACATGATCGAGAAACTTCAGGAGATATACAGCGACCTGGAAGACCGCCTCGAAGGCATCGAAATCTGAACGATACCTGAAACAGGACTGGAAAAGACCCGGCAGAGATCTTCGCCCCTTTTTCAGTCCTGCCGGCCAAACACAGGGGCTGGTTGAAGGGGCTTTTCGTTTTACGCTTTCTATTTGGTATATTTCGCAAAATTGCGTTTATGGCATCTGGCAGAAGCAATATATCGCGCAGTGTCTGGCGTTTCTTTGAGATAGCGCTTTTTTTCGTAGTATCGGTTGTCGGGTTCAGCATGTACGCTAAAACCGCGACCTTCAATGCGAAACAGAAATCACGCGCGCAGCAGCAGCAGGGTTCCGGATGCCCGGCCGAATTGTACTCGATCAGCCTGACGCTTTTCCACTCGCCCTTCCAGCATGCTGTTCCGTTTATAGGCAACGCTTCTTCGCATGACAGCGCATCGGGAATACGCTTTCAGCACCACCATGCCTCGCCTCTATGCGTCATTCCCTATCCGCGCCATTCTTCGGTTTATATTTCAGACCATCCGACCTCCCCTGTCTTTACAGCTTTTCCTCGCAATCTTCTCCAGCAGAACCCGGTTCTTCTGATTTAAGCGTCAACCTTTGACAGCGTCCATGCCCCTTTTTGCTCAATGCATGGATCCATTATGGCCGCCGTTGACCGTTCAGCGGCAAGCAGCCATGTAATTCCTGTCAGGTTTAAAAAACAACCCGTGTCAAAACAAGGTTGACCTTATGCGTTTTGTGTTCCTTACGATGGAGGCCACCAACAACAGCGCACTCAAAAGCGCTGCAGAAGAGCTGAACCGCAGATTCGATACCGGAATTGAGGTTTCTCTCTTCAACCTCGGCCTCCGGCACGACAGCGACCAGTGGGAGAAACTGGAACGCGCGTTCAGTTCCGCAGATTTTATTTTCGGTTCGATGCTGTTCAGCGAAGAGATCGTTCGTCCGCTTGAGCCGCTTCTCGACAAAGCTGCATGCCCGATCTGCATCATCACCAGCAATCCGGCATTGCTGACCCGAACAAAAATGGGTAAGTTCTCGCTGCGCAAGCCGATGGATGATCAGCAGAAAGAACCCGGCATTTTCAGGCAATGGGCAGCGAAGCTCAAACCGAAGCACAGCCACGGCGAAAGCCGGCGGCAGCTCGCGCTCGCAAGAAATGTCGGCAGAATCATGAAGTACATTCCGGGCAAAGCCCGGGACATCCATACCTTCATTGCCGCCCACCAGTTCTGGCTGAACGGATCGCAGGAGAACATGGAGCGGTTCCTTTCGCTCATAGCCGACCGTTACGTGCCTGACTGGAAAGGAAAGCTGCCGCAGTCGGACCCGGTTTTCTATCCCGATTCGGGACTTTTCCACCCGGATGCTCCCGAGCACTTTCTGAATGCCCGGGAGTTCATGAAATGGCAGCAGGACAACCGCCCGAAACTGAAAAAAGGCCCGGTCGCAATCCTCGCCATGCGTTCGACCGTGCTGAGCAGGAACCTGCTGCACCTTGAATACATCGTCAGGGAACTGGAATCGCAAGGTATCGGCGCCTGCATAGCCTACAGCGGTGGACTCGATTTCAGATCCGCGCTCGACCGGTTTTTCGATCCGCAAAGACCCGGCTCGATCAGGCCGGGGCTCCTTGTCAACGCAACAGGATTTTCGCTTGTAGGCGGTCCTGCGGAAACGAGGGCTGCAGAAGCGGTCGAGGCGTTGAAAAAGCTCGATACGCCCTGTTATAATCTCATCCCCCTCTCCTTCCAGTCCATCGGGCAGTGGAAAGAGAACGACCAGGGACTGACTCCGCTGCAGACCGCGCTTTCCGTTGCGGTGCCTGAGCTTGACGGCTCCATCGAACCCCATGTCTATGCCGGCACCGGCAACGACCGAACAATCCCCCTCGAACGGGAGATTCGGGCCATAACCGGCAGAATCGACCGTTTTCTCCGTCTGCGCGACAAACCTGCGGCTGAAAAGAAAATCGCCATAGTACTTTTCAATTTCCCGCCGAATCTCGGCAACGCCGGTACCGCTGCCTATCTTGATGTCTTCGAAAGCCTCATGCGGCTGCTCGGCCAAATGCATAAAGCCGGTTACGCGGTCGAGATGCCTGCTGGCATCGAAGAGCTGAAAGAGCGCCTGCTCGAAGGAAACAGGCTCGTCTACGGCACGGACGGCAACGTTGCGGCAAATCTGCCGACCGGCGACTACCGGAAGCTCTTTGCGGCTTACAGCCAAATAGAGCCGTTCTGGGGAGACGCTCCCGGAGAGATCCTCGCCGACCGTAACGGGTTCCTCATTCTCGGCTGCCGGTTCGGCAACGTCTTTATAGGCCAGCAGCCTTCGTTCGGCTACGAGAAGGATCCCATGCGACTGCTCATGGCAAAGGATGCGGCGCCGAACCATGCTTTCGCGGCTTTCTACACATGGATCGAGCGCTGTTTCGACGCCGATGCGGTTCTGCATTTCGGTACGCACGGCGCGCTGGAGTTCATGCCGGGCAAACAGGCCGGGCTATCCTGCGAGTGCTGGCCTGAACGGCTGATCGGAACATTGCCGAACTTCTACTGTTACTGTGTGAACAACCCGAGCGAAGGAGCCATCGCAAAACGGCGCGGTTTTGCAACCCTCGTCAGCTACCTCTCCCCTCCGCTCGAACATGCGGGGCTCTACAAGGGCCTGCGCAAGCTCAGGGATCTTCTGGCAGCCGCCGGGCGGCAGCCTCAGGAGGAAATTTTCGAGGAGATCCGAATGCTTGCGGCAGAACTCGACATCCAGACCGGACATGCTCCGGAAGAAAGGGATGCGTATCTTTCGGCTCTCGGCAGCGAACTCTACCTGATCGAGGAACGAATGATTCCGATGGGTCTGCACATCATGGGCGAAGCGCCCTCTGCGGAAAGACTGGTCGATCATCTTGCTCTGCTCGCAGAACACAGCCGTCCGGAACTCGACAACCGGTCGCTTCCGGAACTCATCTGCAACGCAAGAAACATCGATTGCCGCGCACTGCTCGAACGTACCGGCAGCGACCGGAACGCCTTGAGCGAGTGGCAGGAGATCCTCTCGCTCTGCAGGGAGGCGATCAGGCTCTTTACCGGGCATTTATCCCCGGAACGAACCGGAACCGGTCCGGATACCCGCACCATCCTTGAAGGAAGCTTTCCGGTAAGGGTATCGGAAGCGGACAGCTTTCTCAACCGCAAAGCCGGCCTGAAAAGCACAGACCTGCAGAAGTTCTGGCAGTTTCTCGAGAGGGTTCTCGGCAACCTTGCCGTAAACGACGAATTGCAGGCTGTCCTGCGCGCGCTCGATGGGGCCTACATTCCGCCCTCTCCGGGCAACGATCTTGTGCGCAATCCCGATATCGTACCCACGGGAAGAAATATCCACAGCCTCGATCCTTACAGCATACCCTCAGCTTATGCCTCTCGGGCCGGCATCGCTTCCGCCCGGGAGCTGATCGGGCAATACCGGAAGGAACACGGCTGCATTCCGGAATCCATCGCCCTGATCCTCTGGGGAACGGACAATCTCAAAAGCGACGGCGAAGGCATAGCGCAAGCACTCGCGCTGATGGGAGCGAAACCGAAAACCGACGAACTGGGCAAAACGAGCGACGTCGAGCTGATACCGCTGGACGATCTGGGACGGCCGCGCATCGACGTGGTTATCACCGTCAGCGGTATTTTCAGGGATCTGCTCGCTCCCCAGGTGAAGCTGCTCGACAAAGCCGCAAGGATGGCCGCCGCGGCTGATGAACCTGTGGAGATGAACTATGTCAGAAAACATGTCCTGCTTGAAATGCAGGAAAAAAACTGTTCTTTTTCCGATGCATCGAACAGGGTATTTTCCAACGCTCCGGGCAGCTACGGCGCAAATGTCAACCATCTGGTCGAAAGCAGTACCTGGGAGGAGGAAAAGCAGCTTGCCGACGCGTTCGTGAGCCGCAAAAGCTTCGCCGCAACCGAAAGCGGAGAGTGGAAGGAGTGCCCCGACGCCCTGCGCTCCGCCCTGCGCAACGTTACCGTGACCTTTCAGAATATCGACAGCTATGAAATCGGGATTTCTGATATTGATCATTATTATGAGTATCTTGGCGGAGTTTCCAAAACCGTGGAGCATCTGAGCGGTTCGAAACCCGACGTTCTGCTGGGCGATATCAACGGATTCGGAACGAAGCAGCGGATAACCTCGCTCGAAAAAATGGTGGCTCTCGAAGCCCGCACCAAGCTGCTCAATCCGAAGTGGTACGAAGCGATGCTCGAACACGGGTACCAGGGGGTGAGGGAGATCGAGTCGCACCTCAGCAACACCTACGGATGGAGCGCAACGGCGTCGGCTGTGGGCGACTGGACATATCAGCAGTTCAACGAAACGTTCCTGAAAGATCCTGCGATGCTCGAAAGGCTGACGGATCTGAACATGCATGCCGTAACGTCAATGACACGACGGCTGCTCGAAGCCAATTCGAGGGGATTCTGGAATACCGATGAGAAAACCATCGAAGACCTGAAGCGACTTTACGAAGATCTCGAGTCCAAAATCGAGGGAGCGGAGAGTGCCCAGGGCTGAATCGAAATAACAATCACATTAATTATCAACGACAAAAACCCGAACATGAGCAGCTCCTCTTTCAATGCCGAAGAACACAAGAACATGCTTCGCTCGTATTTCAACGGCCAGGGCTTCCAGCGCTGGGCATCGATCTACGGCGACGACAAACTCTCAACCGTGCGCAATACCGTCCGCCAGGGCCATGCGGTCATGATGGACAGGGCGTTCGACTGGCTGCAGCAGCTCGGTCTGCCGAAAGGGGCAACCGTGCTCGATGCGGGATGCGGCACAGGACTGTTCAGTATCCGCCTGGCAAAAGCCGGCTACAAGGTCAAGTCGGTCGATATCGCCTCGCAGATGGTGGAAAAGGCAAAAGCCGACGCGACGAAAGAGGGCGTCGCCGGCAACATCGAGTTCGAGGTCAACACGATCGAATCGGTCAAGGGCTCCTTCGATGCCGTGGTCTGTTTCGACGTGCTCATCCACTACCCGGCCGAAGGCTTCCGCCAGGCGTTCGCAAACCTGAGCAGTCTGACGAAAGGTTCGGTGATTTTCACCTATGCTCCGTACAACAACATCCTCGCTTTCCAGCACTGGATCGGCGGTTATTTCCCGAAAAAGGAACGTCGTACGACCATCCAGATGATCCGGGACGAAGAGATGCAGAAAGCCATCATTGAAAACGGAATGCAGATTAAACACAGCGAAAAAATCAGTTTCGGCTTCTACCACACCATGCTGATGAATACCTCTCGCAAATGAGCATCCCGAGAAAAGCTTATGACAATTTTATAAATAAATTGTAAATTAATTATTCGGGGATTTTTTTCAGGGGCTGGGCAGGTTCCTGATTGTTCACTGGAAAACAGCGTTCCCTATTTCGTAATACAACACACATATCTGGAGGGTGGATACCGATGAAAATACTGATGATTCAGCCTAATTATCATTCAGGTGGAGCTGAAATTGCCGGTAACTGGACGCCAAGCTGGGTTGCTTATATCGGTGGCGCCCTGAAACAGGCCGGGTTCGATCAAATTCGTTTTGTCGACGCCATGGCCGACGACATCCCTGATGATCAGATCGAAGAGATCATCCGGAAAAACAATCCGGATGTCGTGATGGCTACCAATATCACGCCGTCGATCTTCAAGGCCCAGGATATCATGAAAATAGCCAAGAAGGTCAATCCGAAAATCCGCACCATCATGGGCGGTATTCATTCGACATTCATGTACCCGCAGGTATTGAGCGAGGCGCCCGAAACCGACTATGTGATCCGTGGCGAAGGAGAAGAAATCGCCGTCAACCTGATAAAGGAGATCGCAGCGGGCACCGACCTGCAGAACCGGGGCGAAATCACCGGCATCGCCTATATTGACAGCGATGGCAAGGTTTTCGCGACGCCGGCACATCCGGTCATCGAGGATCTCGACAGCCTGACTCCCGACTGGAGCCTTTACGATTGGGACAAGTACATCTATACGCCTCTCAACTGCCGCCTTGCCGTACCGAATTTTGCAAGAGGATGCCCTTTTACCTGTACCTTCTGTTCGCAGTGGCAGTTCTGGCGCCGTTACCGCGCCCGCTCTCCGAAGCATTTCGTTGACGAAATCGAAATTCTCGTCAAAAAATACAATGTAGGCTTCTTCATCCTCGCCGACGAGGAACCGACCATCAACAAACAGAAGTTCGTGGCGCTCTGCCAGGAGCTTATCGACCGCAATCTCGGCGTGACCTGGGGCATCAACACCCGCGTAACCGATATCATGCGTGACGAAGACCTGCTTCCGTTCTTCCGCAAGGCCGGCCTCGTGCACGTTTCGCTCGGCACCGAAGCGGCAAGCCAGATGAACCTGAACCGTTTCCGCAAGGAGACCACCATCGAAGAGAACAAGCTTGCCATCAAGCTGCTGCAGAAAAACGGCATCGTTGCCGAAGCGCAGTTCGTCATGGGTCTCGAACACGAAACGCCTGAAACAATCGAAGAGACCTATCAGCTCTGCAAGGACTGGGATCCCGATATGGCGAACTGGACCATTTACACGCCGTGGCCTTTCTCGGATCTCTTCAAGGAACTCGGCGACAAGGTGGAGGTGCGCGACTACTCCCGCTACAACTTCGTCTCGCCGATCATCAAGCCGGACAACATGGAGCGCGAGGACGTACTCAAGGGCGTACTGAAATCATACGCACGGTTCTACGCGCGCAAAACCTTCTTCAGCTATCCCTGGATCAAGGATCCGTATGTGCGCAAGTACATGCTCGGCTGTCTCAAGGCTTTCGCGCAGACCACCATCACCAAGCGTTTCTACGATATCGACCGCGTCAAGACCAAGAACCGCAAGATCGAAATCGATCTCGGCTTCGACCAGTCGAGGATTCTGACCCAGGACGAGGTGAAGAACCTCAAGGAACTGCGTCCGGAAATGGTTGCCGACATGAGCTTCGGTCTCAAGGAAGCCGGTTACCAGCGCGAGCACGACGAGCACGACTGGGACGCCTTCGACGAAACCACCATCAAGGACCGCACCTCGTCGACGGTACGCAACTGCTGACAGGCGGCTTCCAACACAAAAACAGAAAAACCCTCCTGCATACGGAGGGTTTTTCATTTCCCATGTTTCATCCGGCAATCACTTGACTTCGATCTCCTTGCCCTTCTTTGGCTCCGCCTCCTTCTTCGGCAGCGTGATCTTCAGCTCGCCGTTATCGTACGAAGCCTGGATGTTATCGGCATCCACGTTATCGCCCACCGTGAAGCTCCTGCTCATGCTGCCCCACGTGCGCTCTATACGGTGATACCCTTTTTTCTTCTCTTCCTCCTCCTGCTTGCGTTCGGCACTGATGCACAGAACATCATCTTCCATCGAAACCTTCACATCCTCTTTTTTCATACCGGGCATATCGGCTGAAACATAGATCGCCTGCTCGTCTTCGCTGATATCGACCTTGAAGGAAGGCGTTATCATGGAAGAAAAGAACGGCGATACCTTGTCGTTGAAGACATCCTCGAACATCTTCAGCGGGTCCCTTCCATAAAGCTTCAATGACATGGCTGACTCTCCTTTTAAAAGTGCTATCAAAAACAGATACACGTATAAAAAAACAATAACGCGCCGGAAAGCAGAATAATTCCATCGCACGCAAGCCTTTATATCGTAAACGGTTATAACTGTTCTATGACTTTATCCCTTTTTTCTTTTTTGCGCCGCTTCCGATGCCGAGCAGGTCGGCGATGTTTGCTTTCGGGTCGATGACCGGCCTGATTAATGGTTCGGCAGAGGTCATGATGGTGGTGACTCCGGGGCCGTGGCCGGCTTCGAGGCAGTCGCTGTGGACGACGATGCCGATGGAGACGGCTCCCTTGCGGTATGCCCTGCCGTACCGGTTGTCGTGGTCCATGAGCGCAACGAAATCGCCGAAACGGATCCTGTCGATACCGTACTCCCTGACGGTTTCGGGGTCGCTGGTCATGATATCGTAATCACCCTTGGCCACATGGGCGGATCCGATGCCGGAACCCATACAGACTGCCGGTACGACCGTCGTGACCGGCACTTCGAGCACTCCGTCGCCGGTTTCGCGGATTTCAAGCTTGCGCAACAGATCGGGGTCGAGATTGAACAGCGTTATGCCTGTATAGTCGGAGAGTTTCAATCCCTGGCCTTTCGCCCTGATCATGATGGTGTCGCTGTAGGTCATTTTTTCCTTCACGTCGCGAGCAAATTCCACGATGAGGTGTTCGGAACCGCCATGGTGGCCGATGACCGTGCCTTTCTCGCCTTTCGCTTCTCCGGAGGTCAGTGTGGCGCTGTTGCCGACACAGGAGTACAACTGGAGTCCGACGTTGGGATGTTCGAAGGGCTTATGGGTATCGGCCGTACAGCTGACGCCCGGCTCCACATGGTCTCCGGCCCATCCGAAGGCCGGATCGCCGACCTGCACGTTCAGGGTTATGCCTCCGATCGAGGGAAGCAGAAAGGGTTTTCCCTGATGGTCAACTTCCCAGTTGCCGCGAGTTCTCGGCGGGCCGGGCTGGCATTGCAGAAGAAATTCCACAAGAGAGGATTCGTTTGTTTTCAGCATGGCAAAGCGATAAAGATAGAGTGATTAAAAAAAACAGTCCGAGGGTTACCTGCGGTCAATCGTCGAGGCCGGGTCTTCGGAAACTCCTGGATCCGGGAAAAAGCGCTTCCACGGATTTGCGCAGCCGATCGAGATGAAGCAGCATATCAAGCGCCGCATCTTCGTATTCAGGATACTCCCGATAGACCATCCCCCATGCGGCAAGGGATCGGTCAATGGCGATAAGAACGGTTTTTGCCGTTCCTTCGGCTCGCTCTCCGGCTTCTTCCGGGTTGTCGTGGCCGGAATTCGTCGTCATGCCGACCTCTATTGCCCGGACAAGTTTCGGGTAGAGAAAGCAATGATAGTGGCGGATTATCTCCCCGGCTTCTCCGGGAAACAACGGCCAGATTTTTCCGGAATCCTTCCACCCGTCTATCATTCCGGCATAATGCAGGGCCGCCTTCGCACAAGGATGCTCCCTGGCGGATTGATGCGGCGATGGCGCAGGAAAAGCCGAAGAAGGGCCCGGCTCTTCTTCCGCTATTCCTTTCAAGAGTACCGAGAGCTGTTCGTCGAGTTCGATCCAGAATGCCGCATTGAAAACATCGGGCTTGTCAAGTGCGGCATCCGGGCCGGACTGGCGCTCGATATGATAATGACGGCAATGCGACGTAAACGCACACCGTTCGCACCATCGGTCGCAGTATCGGTCTATTTCCGGTATGAAAACGTTATGATCTGGCATGATTGACGGTTCCTGTGTTGCCTGGCGAAAGGAAAATTGCATGTATTAACATGCTTTATCAAAGAAAAAATCCCCGGACAAACGCACTTGATGCGTATTTAAATTATTTTTCTTAAAACATATATGTAAATTTCCTGCTTTAATTCCGATTTATGCAGAGTCGCTTTATGCCGTTCTGAAACCGATTGCGTATGAAACCGTTGAAACCGTTCATTTCCAATGCAGCAAGGCAATTCAGGCTCTTTGTGAGCCGTCCGGATCGTACGGTCTGGCTCCCTCTGTCAGCCGCAGCCCTCGTCCTTATTTTATTCACAGCGAACATATATCAGTCGGCGCCCGGCACATGGGCCGATGAACTCGGTTTTACAGGTCACGACGACTACGTGGTCATCGACGATGCCTCAAAGGAAGTAAAACCCTCGATCCATAATAAAACTGTCCTGTCGGGCGAATCGCTCTACACTATCCTGACGTCGAACGGCCTTACTCCGACTGAAGTAAACGCTGTAACCAGACAGCTCAAGGGCAGCTTTTCAATCCGCGGATTCAAACCCGGCCAGCGGTACGAGCTCGAAAAAGGCGCCTCCGGAGATTTCAGGCGATTCACCTATTTTCAGAATCGTGCCGTCACCATACATATCGAGCGGGAATATGAAAACGGCGACATGAAGGTACGGCGCGACGCAAAGGAATATGAAAACAGAACCGCAGCAATAGAAGGTACCGTATCGGAAAGCCTCTCACGCGAGCTGGCTTCGATGGAGCGCTCCGGACTGATGCGTCCCTTAAGAAAACTGTTTGCCAGCCAGGTCCATTTCAGACGGGATATAAAACCCGGAACGAAATTCAGGATCCTGTTCGAGGAGAAATGGCTCGATGACGAATTCATCAGCACCGGAAAGGTGCTTGCTGCAGAACTGTCGGTTGCCAGGAAGCAATACAGCGCATACCGATTTACCGATTCGAACGGGGATACAGCTTATTACGACGACAACGGAAACCGGCTCGATGAGCGAAAAACTGCGCAGTTTATACAGCCCTGCAACTTTAAGCGGATTTCGAGCGGTTTCGGCTACCGGATCCATCCTATCCACAGAACCCGGCACTTCCACGGCGGTGTCGATATGGCCGCAAGCACAGGTACTCCGGTTAAAGCCATAGCCGATGGCGTCGTTATTTTCAGGGGAAGAAAAGGCGGCGCAGGCAATATGATCACCGTCCGTCACAGCGGGGGATACCACAGCCAGTATCTGCACCTGAGCCGCTATGCTCCGAAAGCCGGAAATGGAAGCAAAGTCCGGCAGGGTGAGGTAATCGGCTATGTCGGCTCGACAGGCACATCAACCGGACCCCACCTTGATTTCCGCATGATCCACAACAACAAACCGATCAATCCCGTTACGGCGCTTGCTATGTCGAAACCGGAACCCGGGCTTTCGCGCCGCGAAAGAAACAACCTGCTGGCTGAAATTTCGGTATTGAAAGCACAGCTCGAAAACAACAGGATACTGGTCGCCGAAACGGCGAAGAAACAGGCTCCGGTGATGTAAATTGCGAGTCGGCCTGACAGCTGAATAGCTTGAGGGCCGAAAAGTCATTCCGGGTCGGCCGGATTTCCACTCCTCGCGGAAGCAACGGACCAAAAGGACAAGCAAACACAACATCTTCCATTCGTAACCTTACAGATCGATGCGTTTTCGCATCGCTTTTGTTTCCGAACGCCTTTTCTTGATTTCGAGCCGTTTTTCCCTGGAACTCCCGGTCGGCCTGGTCGGCTTTCTCCTGACCGGGATCTGCAGTGCTCGCTGCAGCAGTTCCTGCAACCTGTGCATCGCATCCTCCCGATTCTTTTCCTGGCTCCTGTAGCATTGTGCCTTTATGATGATCACGCCATCGGCGGTAATACGGCGATCTTTCATCTGCAGCAACCGCTCCTTCACCGGTTCGGGCAGCGTTGATGTTCCGATATCGAACCGCAGATGCACGGCTGTTTCCACCTTGTTGACGTTCTGCCCCCCTGCGCCTTGTGATCGCATGGGACGCAGTTCGATTTCGCTTTCCGGTATCCGGATGGACGATGAAATAAAAAGCATCGCTCGGGCAACCTCCTGCACCCTGAAATAATTACCTGATCCGCATCTCCTGCAATGCCTGGCTCCAGTTCCTGAAGCGAACCGCCCGGATGCCTGCGGTGGTCGCGGCGCGGCAGTTGTCTTCGCGGTCGTCGATCAGCACAAACTCTCCGGCATTCCTGCCCGAAACGGAAAGCAGTTCCTGAAATGCCTCTGGCTCCCTTTTGAGATAACCGCGTTCGAAAGAGAGCCAGTATCGTTCGGCGGCCCTCAACACCGGAAGAGTATTGAGAAGCCGGGTGAAATGAAGAGGATCGGTGTCGCTCATGATCCAGACCCTGTGATCCCGCAGAATCTCGCCCACAGAATCCGAAACATCCGGTTTCGGGACGAAAATATTCTGCCATGCCGTTTTAAGCTCATGCATGCAGACAGCGCGGGTATCCGGATCGCCGGCAATCGTTTCGAGATACGATGAGGGCGCTATCGCGCCTTTATCGAAACGGTTTTTCAGTTCGCTTGCGCAATATCGGCCGTATATGGCCTCGGCACCGACTTCGCCGTTACGCGAAACCTTTCTGCAGAATGTCATGAAATCGACATCGACGAGCACGTTGCCGATATCGAGAAGAACGATGCTCATGAATTTTCAGCTTATGGGCGTTACGCTATTCCATTATTTTTTTCCGTAATATCCAGTGAACCTCTTAAAAGTTATTACGCACTCAAATTGCTCGGGTTGGTCGGTGCTCGAAATCCTCATGTACTAAGTGTACACTCCGGTTTCTCCGCTCCGTCCGCCTTGCACGTTGATCGCTCATCACACTTTTTAGAGGTTCACTCCATAACTTACACAAAGAGCGGGAATTTGCGCAGACCGCCGATACATCCGACTAACCATTTAACCCTGCAACCATGGACCTCTCATCACTGCTTCAGCTTGGCGCTTCGGTCATCCAGGGAAACAGCGACAGGAACACCACTGGCATTCCTGTCGAACAGATCAGTTCGGCTCTCGGAAGTCTTTTCGGCGGAGAAGGCGGAAAGCCTGATTTCAGATCGCTGCTTTCCGGCATGCAGGCCGGAGGTCTGGGAGAAATAGCGGCATCATGGCTTGGAAAAGGCGAAAACAAACCCCTTGCGCCGGATGCCGTGTCAGGAATCGTCGGACTCGATAAACTCAGGGAGTTCGCTTCGCAACTCGGACTTTCGGAAGAAAGCGCGAAAACCGCGATTGCCGACGCATTGCCTCAAATCATCGACAAAGCCAGCCCGGAAGGTTCCCTGCTCGATACTCTCGCGGACAATTTCGGCGGCAGCGGCCTGGGCGGGATTTTCGACGCAGCAAAAAAGTTTCTCTGAGCATGGCGAATCATGCCGGCAGGAACCATCTGCCGAACTGTCGCAACGACTGATATGCAAGAAGATCGGTATATCCCATGCTGACGGCAAGCTCCGTCAGCATGAGGACGGAAGGGTTTCTGCTTGTACACAGCATCACAGGACGCCATATCGGAGCGAACTTGTTTTTGAACCGGTACAGCGCTTCATGGTCGTATGCGTATCGAAGAAAAGATGCCGTCGCAACCATGAACTGCTCAAGAGAATTACGCGATTCTCCCGAGGGCTGAGAGGGCATCATGAACGGTACCTCTCCAAGACTCCACTCGATATATCCTTCGTTTTTCAGTGCCGCATGAACGGCGAATATAAGACACTCCATAATATCTCCGGGAGCATCAACATGCCGTAACATCAGTTCCGTATGCATCGCCCGCTCTCCTCTTGACGATAACGTTATCGCTGCATACCATTTGCCGGAAAACGACCTGAAAACGAACAAACGACACCCGGGATAAGGCTCCTGCCTGAACAGGTGCATGAGCTGCGGTTTTGCGGCATGTTGGGTTTCGTGCCTGAATTGCTCGAAACGATGCAGGTTTTCGTCATTAAAAAACACCTCTTCGACATATCCATGCCTTTTTCCTCTGGCAAGGGAACCCGCAACGGTTTTTCTGACCGGGGCCGCTTTCCGGAGATCCAGTACCGCTTCCGAACCTGTCCTGAGTATGCGGCAACTCCTGTCGAGAAAATAATCAGCCATTGCAGGAGTACAACCGCGAAAAACGAAGCCTGCCGGATATGCCTGCACCAGGTCTTCATAAAGAGTCCGCAGGGAAAATGCGTGTGGAATATCGGCACAGGTGATCCAGCGGATGCGGGACAAAGGAAGCGGAATATCCCGGTAAACCGGACGGATACACGCTGTTCTGGTCCAACTTAACGGCAGCAGATCATGCATATACAATTTCCGTCTCTCAAAGCCTGAGCAGATAAGCTCGTCGTGCTACATGGCTTTTTTCTGTTCTCCTTTGGGTTTCAACGGATTATCCATTCCCTTGAACGCCTCTGCAGCCTTGAAAACAAGCGAACCCGCCGCAAAAATACCAAGCCCCACCACGGCAATGCCGGCAAGTCCGTGCAGGAGAGGCGGCGCGACCGGAGCAATCAACGCTGCCCCGCCTGCAACCCCGACCGCGTTTTTCACCATAGTTGCTGTATCCGATTGAGCCATAACAATCACCTGTTTAATGGTTTTTCAAGATAACGATCCCTGAATGAAAAACAGGGCGTATTAAAAGATCTCCCGTTCGCGTTGCCGTACTGAAAACAGATAACGGACGGACTCCCTCTCGAGCAGCAGCCATTTGATGCAATGCCACCCAAACCGTAATTCCCTGAATTTTCTGCACTCTGACAACATGTGAGTTCTGAAGAAATTTGAACCGTGTATACCCGTAATTCAGTTGAGTTTGGGCTCACACTTACGGTTTCCGTTCATTACGCTCCGACTGTATTTTTCGCCTGAAACAAAACCTTCAATAAAAACGATCTCGGCGAACTCTTCGAGCGTCATCCCCATACTGATTTCCTGACTGAGGTAATTTTCCATCCTGTATGGCTTCATACTGTTGTTCATCCTTTTCACGTATGAACTCCATGCCCCTTTGACAGCCTGCATCCATAAGATTCTTGACATCGCATAAATGTTATTGAGAGGTTTAAGAGATCGAGGACATCCGTCTTGCCCCGCAGTATCAGATATTGGCCTCCGCCGCAATAGGGATGCGATCTTCATTGCCTGACGGCAACTCCTCGACAACAGTAACGGTAATGGGTACAGAAACAGGTAATTCAGGGACAGCCTTTGCGATTCTCCGGCGATGCCCTGAGGCAGACATGTTCGTCGCCTGAAATATTTTTGCAGCGATCGGACTCACGACTGTTGAAACCGCCGCGAAACCAGCACCAGTAATGACTGCGCCGCCGACAGCATGCAGCAAAAGAGGCAAACCAACCACGGGGGCCATCATGGCCAGGCCTTGTATGCCATCCGAGGGAAGCTGAACGGGTAACGTATCCGATCCTGTCATGGGTTGGATTGTATGTTAAAAGGTTAAAAGCAATAAGCCGGAAAGCGCCCCTGCTCCGCATCACAAGGCGCTTTTCCGATCGGCGTCACCTCTTATTTTTTCGGAGCAATAGCCGACGATACGTTCTGCAATGCCTGATTAATGGCATTGACGACGTTGCCTGCAAGGTCAATGGATGATTTACTCAGCGGTTCGAAAGCCGAAGAGGCAGATTTAATGCCGCTCGTAACCAGATCCACCTGCATCTGACCGATCTTGCCGACAGATTCCATCAGGTTGTCGATTGCGTTCCGGAACTCGTTTGATGTTTCGTTTGCCATAGCTGTTATGGTTTAAGGTTTGGATTATCCGAGAGGAACATAAAGAAAATCGCACACCCGCATCGTTAATCGCTAAAACGGTAATTCGTTCAGGAACGATACCCGGTGATCTGTCCCCACGGGGTTTTTCCGTTGTTCCGATAGCCCTCGTGAGGACTCCTGTTATAGGCGTGCAGCCATTGATCGAACTCATGCTGTACTTCGGCGACGGTATCGCAGGCAACCGGGTCATACAACCGGAGCTTGAAAAAATCTTTTGCGGCCGTTCTCCTGAAACGTTCGACAAACCCATTGACGTGCTCGACGCCGGCGTTATTGTTCCAGCCGATGCTGTTAAGATTCAGGTAATGACCGTAAGTTTTATCGACATCTCCGAATAAACCGGACGGTCCGGTCGTTATGATTCGGGAAATATTCAGATGACGCCGCCGGTAAAAAGGAAATACCGTTTGATGCAGTAACGAAACCGCGGCTTCGGGAGATTTCGAACTATGCAGTATTCCAAACGCATAACTGCAATAGGCATCGACAACCGCATGAAGATAGATGCGCCCGATTCCTGCGCATGAACCCATGAGAAATGCCGCCTGACAAAGCGTCTCTCCGGGTCTGGAACTCATGCAATGCCGTTCTCGAAACTCAGGATTCCGAAGTTCCATGAAAGCAACCTGCCCCGGGTTCAGCACAATCGCATCTTCGGCCCATTTTTTTTCAAGCTCGATCTGACGATCATGCCGGGAACCAAGGCCTTTGCGTTCAAGGATCTTCTGGATGGTGACAAAGCTTACCCTGATGCCGTCAGATGCAAGTATCGACTCAAGGTAATTGGGCCCTCTGCCAGGATACTGCAGAGCCAGCATTATGATTTTATCAGCAACCTCCTGCGGCGTCTTATTGGGATGATACTTCGCAAGCGGAGGGTGGTTCCGCAAACCATCGGACCCCTCAGCCTCGAACCTCTTTTTGTACTCGTAAAACTGTGATCTGGATATTCCTGACTGGCGGCAAGCCGCAGAAACATTGCCAAGCGACTCCGCCAGTTTTAACACAGATATCTTGCGCTGGATCTCCTTGATTTCCGACATCATCTCTCCAAGCTAACGGATCAAAAACCGCAGTTCCGGAAACGCTCCGTTCAGATAACGATCGGCCGCACCGAACAGAACAATTCTTATAATTATTATATACAACGAATACAAAACACCTGTAGTGCATCCGCGATAACCGACGGAACAAACCTGCTGTAAGACAGGATAATTTAGAAAAGACAAAAAACGCGCCGTAACCGCCACAAAACGTCTTCCGGTATCGGCTGATCCGATTTTCTCATTTTTATGATATTTGTAATAAAAGTAATATATTTTTTTAAATTTGAAAGCACTTGCATCACTCGGAAAGAAAGATTCATGAACCAGGAAATGCTGCAGTGTTCGGGACGCTGGATCGGGACGCAAAACCCAAGCATCGACATCCCCCTGCTCCGGCTGAACGAAAAGAATGATGAGGCAGAAAGAGAAAGACAACGGATTCGGTGCATATGTGCGGACACAGCAGACCGGCGATACAGGCAGATGCGGATTTGTAACCGGAACTCATTACGAAATCAACCAATACGGAAATAACGACATGACAATAGCGCAATCAAAGGCATTGTTCGAACGGTTGCGAGGGGATGAATTGTTTCGTAACAGGATTCTCGGCGCCGATAACCTGGATGAGTGCATGAAGATCGTTGAACTCAACGGCTATGACTGTTCAACGGACGAAGTTCAAATGGCGCTCAATAAATACACTTCCGACAACACTTCGGATTCCTGCGGCAATTTTACGCTATGGGGTAACAGAATTCCGGGATGAAGCAATTGACCTGATTTCATGCAATCTTATCTGAAACACCTATTAACATTGTAACTCATGAAAAATATGCAGGGCGCTTTCGTACAGGGAGCTGAAGCTTACGGGCGGTTTCTCGAAGTCTTTATCGATGGCCACTGGTGGGTTGTGGGCGATTACCTTGAAAATGTCGGGAAATGCACCAAAAGGCTTGGCGCCAATGCCTATCCCCAGCTTTATGGCGGTGCGCCGCTGACCGGCGGTTTCCGCGGAAGTTCTCCCGATGTATCGGGTTATGCAACCCCGACCAAGGAAATCACAAAACGGTTCGATTCCTGAAGCGTCATACGCTGCGAAAGCGCAATCAAGAGGTTACAGAAGTAATTACGACTACCAGAGAACAGAGCGGATGGCCGAAGATAACAGCAGGAACACCGGGACGACACTTCATGAGGTTATTGCGGAATCCTTGAAACAGCTTGCCGCAGAAAAGAAAAACAGAAAAAAATGGCTGCTCGTACAGCCTAAAAGCTCTACGAGCATGATGGTGGATTCAGGGAGCGTCAGCATGCCCCTGAATCTCATCATGGTCGCCACGCTTGCAGGAGAGCTTTTCGATGTTACGCTTCTTGACGAACGCATCGGCGACCGGATTCCCGATGATTTTTCGGCATATGACGTCGTCGCCATCACATCGCGAACCCTCAACGCAACAAGGGCATACCGGATTGCCGATAACGCCCTTGCCCGGAATAAAATCGTCCTGCTCGGAGGCGTACACCCGACCATGCTCGGAGATGAAGCCGCAGAGCACTGCACCAGCGTCATCTACGGCGAGGTGGAGTCCGTATGGAACGAACTGGCCCGCGATATTCTGCAGGGAACCATGAAACCCCTTTATCGCGCGAACGATCTTTTCCCCATGACCGCAATGCGGGGCCCTGATTTCAGCTATGCCCTGAATTCGGCAAATGCCGGCCGATACAGTTCCCGCATCCCGGTTTTAGCTACCAAAGGATGCCCCGTGGGTTGTAATTTCTGCACCACGCCTACCGTATACGGCAAGAGCTACCGGTACCGCCAGATCGATCTGGTACTCGAAGAGATGCAATACCACCAGGAACGTCTCGGTAAAAAAAATGCTACATTTTCATTTATGGACGACAACATCAGTTTCCGTCCTCAATATTTTACCGAACTCCTCGAAGGCATGTCGAGAATCGGCGTCCGATGGAATGCGAACATATCCATGAATTTCCTGCATAAACCCGAAGTGGCCGAAATCGCCGGCCGGTCGGGATGCGATCTGATGAGCATCGGTTTCGAATCGCTCAACCCGGATATTCTCAAAAGCATGAACAAAGGGGCCAACCGCCTGCAGAACTATTCGACTGTGGTCGGCAACCTGCACAGAAACGGCATCGCCATACAGGGCTACTTCATGTTCGGATTCGACGACGACAGCGAAAAGAGCTTTCAGGCAACCTACGACTTCATCATGGATAACCGGATCGAGTTTCCGGTATTCTCGCTTGTAACGCCGTTTCCCGGAACTCCCTATTACGAGGAAATGAAACCGAGAATCAGACATTTCGACTGGGACAAGTACGATACTTACCATTTCATGTTCGAACCGAAAAAAATGCAGGGAGAAAAGCTGCTGGAAAACTTCGTCAAACTGCAGAAAGAGGTCTATAAAGGTCGGGCGATCCTGAAGCGAATGCAGGGAAAACCGCTTAACTGGGTCTGGCTGGCCAACTTCAAAATGCACTCTTTCACCAGAAAACTGAGGCCGGATATCTATCTCTGAAATACGGAAACACAACCGGCTTCCCGAAAATCAAGCAAAAGCAACATCACAATCGCCGAAATGCATACTGATTCATTAAATTACACGACAATCTTCGCTCCGGTCGCTTTCTTTTTCGGAGGCATTTTTATCGTACTGCTGCTGAACAAATTTATCGGAAAACATTCCGGCCAGCAGAAACATGACTGAATCGCCCGACAAAACGGAACGGCCCTGTTCGAACAGATCAAGAGACACTCTTTCCAATAAAAACACCACGCGCCATTGAGTTCTTCTTCCAGTTATTGCCGCAGCAGTACGGATCAGCAGCCAAAAAGGGTTTTTGTCGCCGGAGCTACCGGCTATATCGGTAAATTCGTGACCAGGGAGCTTGTTGCAAGGGGATATGATGTCGTGAGCTTTGCAAGAGAGCGCGCAGGCATAGACGGTTCGAATACAGCCGGGCAGACATGCAGTCAGCTGCAAGGTTCGGAAGTCCGCTTCGGAAATGTCTGCGACAGCGAATCCCTGCTCGTTTCGGGTATCCGCAAAGAACATTTCGATGTTGTCGTATCCTGTCTGACCTCACGCACAGGAGGAATCAAAGACTCATGGATGATCGACTACCAGGCAAACAGAAACCTTCTCGACGCAGCTATGGCCGCAGGAGCCGGCCAGTTCGTTCTGCTGTCGGCCATATGCGTCCAGAAACCGCTGCTGGAGTTCCAGAGAGCCAAGCTGAAATTCGAGAAGGAGCTCATGGATTCAGCCATAACCTATTCTATCGTCCGCCCTACGGCTTTTTTCAAATCCCTCGCGGGACAGGTGGAAAACCTGAAAAAAGGCAAGCCGTATGTGATGTTCGGCGATGGCGAACTGACCTCATGCAAGCCCATCAGCGAGGCGGATCTTGCGCGTTTCATGGCCGACTGCCTTGAAGACCCCTCTAAACAGAACGAAATACTGCCGATCGGCGGGCCCGGCGAACCCATCTCTGCCAGAGAACAGGGGGAACTCCTTTTCGAACTGATGGGAAGAAAACCGGATTTCAGAAAAATCCCCATCGCGATTTTCGATATCGCGATTCCGGTGCTGAGCCTGCTCTCGAAGCTGTTTCCGATGTTCGAGGATAAGGCGGAATTCGCCAGAATCGGGCGATACTACGCTTCGGAATCGATGCTCGTACTCGATCCGAAAACAGGGATTTACAACGGTACGGCAACCCCTTCATACGGAAAAGACACCCTCAGGGAATTTTATACGCGGATACTTAAAGAAGGATGTGCAGGTCAGGAACTGGGTGCCCATTCGATGTTTCATTAACAAACGTCAGGATTTCGTCACAGTACTCATGGAAACAACAGCAAAGTCAATTCCGGTCAGACCGATCGGGTTTATCGGTAAAATCAAAGCCCATATCGAACTCCTCGATCCGGTGACCTGGATCAGTGTCTCTCCCTGCCTTGCCGGAGGCGTGATGGCATCCGGCGCCATGCAGTCGAGCCTGCACGACTATCTGCTGCTATTTGCGCTTTTTCTGATCTACGGGCCGCTCGGAACGGGTTTCAGCCAGTCGGTCAACGACTATTACGATCTCGAACTCGATCGGGTAAACGAACCCACCCGGCCTATCCCTTCAGGACGGCTGACCAAACAGGAGGCATTATGGAACTGGGGTATCGTACTTGCCATAGCCATAATGCTGGGAGCATTGATCAGTCTGCATGTCGGCGGCCAGCGGGGCTGGATCATATTTCTCTGCCTCTTCAGCGGCCTTTCGCTCGGGTATATCTATTCGGCCCCTCCGCTCAAACTGAAAAAGAACATTCTTCTTTCGGCGCCGGCTGTCGGCATCTCCTACGGCGTCATAACCTGGATATCGGCCAATGCCTTTTTCAGTGAAATACGACCCGAGGCGCTATGGATGGCCGGTCTGAACTTCTTCATGGCAACCGCTCTCATCATCATGAACGATTTCAAATCACGGGAAGGCGATGCGAAAGAGGGGATGAAATCGCTCGCCGTGATGATCGGCCCGAAAAACACGTTTCTTGTCGCATTCCTCATCATCGATATGGTGTTTACCGTATTCGCCTTGCTCGCATGGAGCTGGGGATTTCATATACTGTTGTATATACTGCTGTTGGCGCTGGCCATCAATATCGTTGTCCAGATACAGCTGCTGCGTGACCCGAAAAGCAGCATATCCTTTATGAAAGGCACCGTCGAAGACGGATTCGGCAATGCCATCGGCAAAAGCGAAATTCACGAACATAATGCGTTCCTTCGTTTTCAGGTGGTCAACAATATCCTGTTCCTCGTCAACCAGTTTATCGCGGCAGGGCTGATCGGCATGAAATACATGCATGCCTACTGATTCCAATTGTAATGCATTCAATCACTCATGAATCCGGCATCATGCCGCGATGGCATGGAAAGACGGGAATAAATATATCCTTGAATACCCGAGGGGTTCATGTCGTAAGCCCCCCTGCTGCGGAACAAGCAATGGTCAGTTGCCTCGGGTGCTGAACCGATCTTCTCAAAGGCAATGCGCACGAAACACACTCATTCCGGAAGCAATGCAACTGAAACCGAAATCGGGGCATTGCTGGAATCCTTTCCGGAGGCAGTCCTGCTCATGGATCCGCAGGGCACGATACTCAATACCAATAATATATTCGCCAGACGATTGAACCTGTCGGCATCCGAATGTATTGGTGAAAATTATTATGAACTGATTTCAAGCGTGCTGCAGATGCCGGAACTTGCCGCCAGCCGTAAAGAAAAGGCGGAGTACGTTCTCAGTTCAGGAAAACAGATTACATTCGAAGACAGGCAGGGTGGCCGTTTCTGGAAAACCGCCATCAACCCTGTACTTTCGCCGGACTGCATCGTCACGAGTCTTTTCGTCAGCATCCAGGATGTAACCCGTCAAAAGCATGTCGAAGAGGAGCTTGAAAAAGAACGGGCGCTGAAAACCGCCCTGCTTGAGGCCATGCCGGGCTGCGCCATCATTCTGAATGCGGAAGGACAGCTCATTGTCTGGAACCGGTATGCCCACGACATCATCTTCGGCAAAACCGACGCCTCAACTGAAAGCGTCGATCCCATAGAGACAATCTGCGCCGATCATATTTTTCCCGTTAAAAAGAAGTTCCTGAACATCCTCAACTCCGGCGCCGAGGACAGCAGCGAAGTTAAAATCTGCCCCCCGGGAAGCAACGCTCCACTCTGGCTCGCAACCAGAGGAAGAAGGGTCATCATCGACGGAAAACCCTGTGTCGTTGCTGTCGGCGTTGATATCAGCAAGCAGAAACAGCTTGAAGAGGATCTCATCGAGAGCAAGATGCGCTTCAGCTATGCACTTGATGCCTCTCATTCAGGAATCTGGGAGTGGAACGTCGAAACAGACCGCCTCACCTGGTCGGATCAGGTATGGGCGTTGTACGGATTGCAGGTCGACAGTCTGCCTCTGAACCATCAGCTCTGTGTGGATACAATCCACCCGGAAGACAGGCAGATGGCCTCCTGGATCATAAAGAATGCCATCAATAACCAAAACCCGGCATCCGTAGAATACCGGGTCTGCCATCCGGATGGATCCATCCACTGGCTTACTTCCCGCGGGATGCCCCTGCATAACGAAGAGGGCAAGGTGATCCGTTATATCGGTACCATCATCGACATCACCGAACGCAAGCAGATTGAGCTTGAGCTTCTGGAAAACAGAAGCCGGCTCAGCCAGGCGCTCGAAGCCGCACGCGCAGGAGTCTGGGAGTGGGATCTGAAAACCGGCGAAAATATATGGTCGGATGAGATCTGGCCATTATACGGAATCAAAAAACATACAGACGCACCGTCTTTCGATCTGTGGTGCAGCACGATTCATCCAGACGATCGTGAGATGGCCATCAGAAACGTAACCTTTGCCGCTGAACATCATACCGAACTGAGTGTCGAATATCGCACTGCTCATCCGGACGGATCAATACACTGGCTGATGTCACGAGGGAAACCCGTTCAGGAGGAAAACGGAAAGATCAACCGCTATATAGGAACGATTATCGATGTAACCGAAAGCAAACAGATCGAAATCGCGCTCAGCGACAGCAAAACAAGACTCAACCAGGCACTCGACGCAACAAATGCCGGCATATGGGAATGGAATGTCAAGGCAGATAACGTATTCTGGTCTGATCGGGTCTGGAAGCTCTACGGACTTGAACCGGACAGCATGAAGTCCTCCCATAAGCTCTGCGAAACCAATCTGCACCCCGAAGACCGGGACGTAACCTTCCAGAAGGTCATGGACGCAGCGCTACGGGAAGTGGAAATCAATGTCGAATACCGGGTGATCCACAAGGACAGCTCCACCCACTGGCTCATGTGCCGGGGAATGCCCCTGCGCGAGAATGACGGAGATGTATCCTGTTATATCGGCACCGTGATCGACATCACGGAAAGGAAAAATACCGACCTCGCCCTTGCCGAAAGCGAATCGAAATTCCGGAGCATTTTCGACCATGCGCCTGTAGGGATAGGAATCTGGGACCTTAAGGAAGGCGCTCTTATCAATGTCAATGCAACCTGGCTGAAGCTCTTCGGTTTTACAATCCAGGAAGCCAGGGAACATCCTGTCACGGATCACACCCTGTATGTTGACAGGGAAGAATGGAAACAGATCGTTTCGGTGCTCAAAAGCCATGGCCACCTCCTGAACAGATCTGTGCAGCTCAGAAAAAAATCCGGGGAAGTTCTCAACGTCCTCTATTCCGCGGAATTCATCAACCTGGAAGACCACTCGATCCTGCTCGTCATGATGACGGACGTCACGCTGCAGGAGCTCCAGCAGCAGAGCATCAATCATCTCGAAAAGGCCGTCGCAGAACGTACGGAACAGTTACAACTCGAAATCGAACGGCTTGAACGGTTCATAAGCATGGTTTCTCACGAGTACCGCACACCGCTGGCGATCATCCGGGGAAATCTGGATCTGATCGAAATCAAGCATCAGAGCGGTAACAGGCTGATCAAAACCGAAATCAACAAGATACATCGCGCCATCGACCGGCTCGTCGAAGTCATGGAAGTTTCCATGCACGAAAGCCGTATGATCGAAACACAGGAAATATCGGATAAAACTCATGTTGCGATCGCCCCGCTCATTTACTCGCAGATAGCATCGTTCAAGAACATGTGGCCGGATGTGGACATCCGTTTCTCGGAACGCCTTGACGAGAGCAGGATACTCGGGGAGCCGTCGCAGCTGAAGCTGGCTATATACAACCTGGTCGATAATGCACGGAAATATTCGACACCTTACACCCCCATCGCGGTAAATTGCAGGAAGGAAGCCGATGAGGTAATCATCTCGATCCGCAACCGGGGAAAAACGATCTCCAGGGAGGAAAGCGAAACGCTCTTCAACAAGTACCAGCGTGGCAGAAACTCCATGAACACCAGCGGAGCCGGTCTCGGGTTATGGCTGGTAAAAAAAATCATCGAACAGCATAACGGAAAGGTCTCGCTCAGAGGATTCCCGTCCGGCGTAGAAGCAACCGTGCGCCTCCCGGTTGCCGACGGTGCCGGCTGGAGCACGAGTCTCGGCAATGAACAGGAAACTGTCGACCATTCCCGAGACATCGCCGGGTAATGGGTATATTGACAAATCGTTCACAACCATAACAATTCATGCTGCCGCAATGCCGGACAATCAAATCATCATTGTCGAAGACGATCAGGATTTCCGCGAGAGCATTATAGAGTATCTTGCGCTTGCGGGGTTTGATGTTACGGGAGTCGCATCGGCTCTGGAATTCTATCAGAAAATAGCGCAGAATCGTTTTCTCATAGTAATTCTCGATATATCGCTGCCGGATCAGGACGGTCTTGTCCTTGCCGAATACGTCCGCAAAAACACCGACATGCGCATTATCATGCTGACTGCCCAATCATCCCAGAAAAGCAAGATCATCGCTTATGAATCCGGTGCGGATCTCTACCTGACCAAACCGGTCGATTTTCCTGAATTGTCGGCATCGATCACCAGTATTCTGGGACGTCTCGGCAACTCGCACGCCGGTGAGCACGAAACGGAAAAAATCGAAACCGCGGCCAACCGGGAAATCAAGCCCTGGGAGCTCTCCAGAAAAGAGTTGGCGCTTTTCACGCCTGAAGGGGAAAAGATCATTCTGACGCCAAAGGAATTCGATTTGGTGGAAAAACTGGCCTCCTGCCCAAGGAAAGTGGTTGAACGGGAAGTACTTCTGCAAACTCTCGATTATGAAAATACCGCATCGGGCAATCGTTCGCTCGACGCGCTGGTACATCGCATGAGACGTAAAAAAGGAAACGGCGATAACTACATACCCGTCAAAACCTCACATGGCGCCGGATACTGTTTTTCCGCGCCGATCGTCTTCATATAAGCCGGTTGCCTGGCGCCCCGGCATTAATCCTGATGCCTGCAAATCAGGGAGTAATTCATTCCTTTCCTTCCTGCTTCTTTCCGTCACTCATCACCGCTTCCCCACTGTTCGTCTTTTCATGTCATCGTTGCATGGTACTGAAAACAAACCCGATCCCGAGACAAATACGATGTAAGATTTATAATAATCGCAATAATTCTCTCGTCAATCCGTATGTAAATGGCGCGATATTGGATTTTTTTCAAAAAAATCATAACCTTTATAAGAATAGAGTACTTCTTATAACCAAAACATATCAACAATGGCAAACGAACCGGTAAATCAGGCAGCATCAGGAGTCAACAACCTTGCTGATGCCGCAGGAAAAATGAGTCAGATGTCGGTGGACATCGTCACCAACATGATGACATCTTCTGTTGACGCATTCCGGACAGTAAACAAAATTTCTGTCGATCTCACGGTAAATGCCATCAATTCCCTGAATCAGGTTCTGCAGGGCATCTCGTCGGCAATTGCCCCTGAAAAGTAACAGTGTCAAACAAATACCCCGCAGCAGAGCTACGGGGTATTTGTTCATGTTTGAGATTACCTTCACGAAGCAAAGCTTCGAGGAATATACCCCATAGCGATTTAACAGGAAACACCGCCGACTTTAATGTGGTGTTTCCTGTTCAGGTGAGCGTATTACGCGGTATATACCTGATGGGAACCGGCTTTTGAGCGTTTTTTCGCGTAGTCTCCTGTAAAAAAGGAATTTTAACCGGCAACTGAAATGGCAGGGGCAACTGGATTTGAGACGGCAGCTGAACAGGCAGCTTGCTGACGATGCCCATTACCTGCTCCTTGAACGGCAGATACTCCGGCAGTGTTTCAACAGCAAGACCTATCAATCCGTCAACCGACTCCTTCAGGTCTTCAAGTTCATTCTCGTTGACAATCTCTCCCGTCACGATTCGGCTCATAATGTTGCCGATACCCGGAATAACCTGTCTGGCAAAATTACTCCCCATTTCAGCGCCATAACTGAACAATGGCATCGGATTGGATAAAAACATCCTGCGGACTTCCTCCGGACGGGAAAGAATCCTGATCGTCCCCTCTTTTGCGATGACCGCCCGGCAGGCCATACGACCACCAAGCCGAATCTGGTGAGGAGAGAGAAAGGTTTTTTCAACGTCGTTTAGAGGAGAAAGACATTCAGAACCTTCCAGAACGATAACAAAACAGGTCTGACAAACCCCGTGTCCACCGCATACATAGCCGACATGGCTGTGATTGATCCGTGCCGCCTTCAAAAGAGTCTGGCCGACAGAGGAAACGCACGTTTTATCATTGATGATGACATTCATTGTCGTGAAGTTTTGCCGTGTTGCCTTATGACGCTGCCCGATTGAACGCGGGCAGAACTTATGAAAGTTAAGAATATTGCATACATCTCACAAATCTTACAGGCACGCGCTTTCACTGAGCTCATTCATGCACACGACGTGATGTTAACGCAACAAAATCATCCCGGCCATCCACAACATGCATGGTCACGCTCCGTTGCTGTCGTTCCGCAGTATAGCCTCACAGACAGCGCGACATGAGGACCCGTCGTTTCAGGGAGGCTCCATCAAATGAATGTATCACTCGGGCAGTCAGAATGATACCATGCTGAAATACTGCGCTTATCAGGGTTATGGGCATTTTCACATCGGATATCATTAAATATTTATCATTTTTATAATATTCTTTATTAATTTTCCGCATATCTTATAATAATCTCATATCCATTCACCGTGTGCCGGTTATGAAGGCAACTGCCACTGCCGGTTACTGATCGCTGTTCGATAAGGATTTCCAAACCGGTACCTGTCAGGGTCGGCAATTTTACACGCACGAGACTTTCAGCCGAAAGGCCGAGATCAACTGAAGTATTATTAAGGCGCTCCTTCTTTATACCGGAGAGCTTCAGAATGCCGCCCGTACAATATCAGCAGACTTTCCGGCTGATTCTGATCCGAAAGGAACATCTTTCTGTCAACAGATCGGGCGTTTCAGTCACACAAGTAAAGTGCACCTCTATGTATTGTCGTGAGAAGCACGAGGGCAAGGCGGACGGAGCGGAGAAACCGGAGTGTACACACAGTACATGAGGATTTCGAGCACCGCCCAACACAGCAATAGGGATTCGGAACAAATAAATAGAGGTGCCCTAAAAAGGAGTAAACATGATATTTCAGGAAAGCATGGTAATCCCTTCCCTTTATACACGGGAGGATCAGATGCTCATTGAACGCTGGATGCGGTCAGTTCCTGCATATCCTGAAAGGGATGACCTTGCGGATGCCAACAGGGTCGCGGAAATTGCTCTCTATTCCGTTCAATGCCGGCTCCCTCAGGGTTTGTCGATCAAGGAGGATGGATCTGCGACCCTCGGGCGAAAAACCTGGCAGAACCCTGTCGGCTTGAGAAACAAACTCGTTTTTCCGATCCATCTTCTGGAAGTTGACCGGGACGATTCACAGCTTGATATTAAATGCCCTGAAGCCTGCTACGCTACGCTTCTGCCCGGCTACAACGCATATGTTATCACAATCTCGCAGGATTCCGCAGAATCATATGGATATTTCGATGTGGCCATAAGCTGTTTTCAGGCTGTTGACGAAAAGAACAGCATAGCTGCTGATGCCTCGCTGATTTTGAGAGAATGGTGGCAATTTCAGCACAAGGAATTACGTAAGTCGCACTGGAACAGATTGTTAAAACAAGGCCTGATTGATGCCGGGTCGGCATTGCGGTTACGCAATGAAGTCTGGAGCGCCGTAGAAAACGCCGATGGCATTCTGTCCTGATCTTGTTCAGTGTGTCTCAACCCGATTACGGGAGATGACTGTTCCTGACAGGCATCAGCATTGAAATAACCGGCAGAATCGAGATGACTTCCAGGGAATCATTCCCGGTTCAGAGCGTTGTGCTCAAATTTACAATAATTATAATCCGATAAAGGAAAATTGCCATGCTTCAGAATCCTTTAGCCTCGGCGGCTGCCGCTTTAGGCATCGCAGGTGGAGCCGCGTTGCTTGCCCCGGTTGCCGCCCCGACGCTGCACGGCCTGGCAGGAATTGCCGTAGTCGGGTTCGGCGTCTATGCGTCCGGATCGACACTCGTCAATGCAAAAAATTTCCTTGGTGAAACCGCCTCGGGAATCCTTGCCGATGGCACGAATGCCGCAGGACTCATCAAGGATGCCTTGCTATCCAAACCCAAGCCGGGAAACCCGGTCAAGGAGATTCCATTCAAATGGTAAACGCACCGATGGCTGCGACAGAAAAGGCCCGCGTGCGTGCATCGCGAAATCGATGTGCGCGCAAGATCGTATTGCCATAACGTAAAGGATTCCTTTTCTTTGCCGTAACCTGATCTCCCTTGCTCAAACTCTCAGTTCCTGCGATACCGTCATTCATCCCGGCAGCTTGAAAAGCTGTCGGTAACCAGGCGCGATAGTATACCTGCCAGGATAATAATCAGAAGCGCTGAACGAAAGCGGTACGCACAAGGATAATTCATCGGGCATCCTGCGGTGCCGCGCCTGCCTGCGGCTGCAGAAATCGGACGTAACGAAATCACGAAAGAGACAAGGATGAAATCTGTCCCTTTCCCGATAATGCGGAGTAAAAAAACTATATTGGTAATAATTTTATAACGTTAACCAAGTATCTGCTTTCATGGCGGACAACAAACGCATCATCATTGTAGAAGACGACCGGGATTTTCGTGAAAGCATTATGGAGTATCTTGCACTTGCAGGTTTTGAAGTGACAGGAGTCTCTTCGGCGCTGGAGTTCTATCTGAATATCGCCGAAGAGCAATATCTTCTGGTTATTCTCGATATCTCCCTGCCGGATCAGGATGGCCTTGTGCTTGCCGAATACGTCCGCAAAAATACCGACATGCGCATTATCATGCTGACTGCGCAATCATCCCAGAAAAGCAAAGTCACCGCCTATGAATCCGGTGCCGATCTCTACCTGACAAAACCGGTCGATTTTCCGGAATTGTCGGCCTCCATAGCCAGCATTCTCGGACGCCTTAATGCGGGCACGGTCAACAGAATCGGGCAGGAGAAAAACGAATCCGAGCCGGATCATGAAAAAAAGCAGTGGCAGCTTCAGCGCAACAACTGGTCGATGCTGACGCCCGAAGGGGAACTGATTCAATTGACTGCAAAAGAATTCGATCTTATCGAAAAACTCGCATCTTTTCCGAACCAGATAGTTGAACGTCAGGTTCTCCTGAAAACACTCGATTATGAAAATGATGAATTCGGCAACCGCTCTCTTGACGCGTTGATACATCGTTTACGTCGTAAAAAAAACGGTTTGAGCTGCAGAATTCCCATTAAAACCGCCCATGGATCGGGTTACTGTTTTTCTGAACCGATCATTATCATATAAAATCCCTTTATCCGGAACTCCTCCCGTGTCGATTGCAGGCAGTCAAACCGTAAAAAAAACATCCCGGAGGGAACCTCTGAAGAGGTCATTACGCAACCATACTGCCGCGTTGGCTCGATAAGTCGGGACTCCGTCCGGCCTTGTGCTCTGATCGCTCAACATACGTTGCAGGGATTCCCTTCTGTAAAAGGAAAAAGCCCGGTAATTGGCTGAAACATTACCGGGCTTTTTCAATGAAACGAAGCCTGCGCAGGTTACTTGATGCCCCATAGCTTGATCTTGAAGTCGTCGCTTCCGCTGGCTATAACCCGACCGTCAGGAGAGATATCCACAGACTGAACCTCGTGAGTGTGCCCCCGGTATGTGTGCAGAAGAGTGCCGGATCTGACATCCCAGAGCCTGACCGATTCATCGTTTGCGGCACTTGCCAACAGAGTGCCTTCGGGATTGAAGCAGAGGCTGCGCACACCGTCTTCGTGGCCTTCGAGCACTTTGAGTATCCCGCCTGTCGATGCATCGAGAATCTTCACCCTGGCGTCGCGTCCGCAGAGCGCTATCAGACTGTCGTCCGGGCTGAAAGACACGTAATGGGAAAGGGTATCGCCGGTTTTGTAGTTGGCAATGTTTTTACCGGTTTCCACGTCCCAGATTTTCACGACCGGTTCTTCTCCGCAGCTGACGATTTTTTTACCGTCATGGCTGTAAGCCACGCACTCGATATAGGATTTGTGCCCGGTCACGGTTTTAAGTTCCTTTCCGGACTCGACGTCCCAGAACTTCAGGGTTGTATCGCGCGAACAGCTTGCAAGCGTTCTGCCGTCCGGGCTGAATGCGATCATACGAACCTCGGTATCGTGTCCCTTGCAGACATGGAGGCATGTTCCGGTGGCAACGTCCCAGATTCTCACCGTGCTGTCGATACTGCCGCTTGCGACTTTATCTCCATTGGGGCTGTAATCGACGCACTTGACCCAGGTCGTATGGCCAGCCATCGTATGCAGAGCCTGACCCCGTTCGACATCCCACAGCATAACTTTTTCGTCAAAGCTCCCGCTTACCAGTTTTTTACCGTCGGGACTGAACCTCACGCCAAGCACCCGATCCTCGTGGCCCTTGAGAGTCTTGATCAGTGCCTCGTCTTCCCTGACCTGGGGACGTTTGAGCTCGACTTCCTTTTTACCGAATATCTTTGATAGAAACCCCATGATGATCGATTCTGTTTTAAAATGAATTATGACGAGTTGTTTAATTTAAGAAAAAAAATAACCTTCCCCGAAGAAGAGGTGAGGGATATGGGAAGAGTGAGGTGTGAGAAAAATGGGACTTATAGGACATATAGGACGTATGAAAGGCTTCAAGAATCCTTTACGGGAAGTTCTATAGGTTTCATTCGTCCCATATGTCCCATTACCCATTACCCACTCCCCATTCCCCATTACCCATTGAAACGATAAGTTCTTCCCTTCCATTGGGGGCCTTTTCCGAAGCGTGCGATTGCGAAAGAGTTGAGCGCTATGGCTGCAAGAACGAGCTGCGAAAAAGGGTGCAGGATTGCGTAAGCGACCGGCTGGCGAAACCGCAGTGCAATGAGCAGCCTGCAGATAATTGCAAGAACGGCCTGAAAGAGCGGCATGAAAAAGAGGGGCAGAGAGAACTCGGCCTGAAGGAGAGCCGCCGCAAGAAAACCGTATGGAAAAACATGGAATGCCAGCGTGAGGGCAACGAGGGCAAACAGGCCCGCAGTGTGGTAGCCGAGACCGGCAAAGAGGTTTTTTGAAAAACCCCGGATGATGTCGCCGGGCGTACGGTACATCCTGCAACTTACTGCGTCGATACCGTTGAAAACCGCAACGTTGCAGCCGGCCTGCTTGACGGCCTTGCATAGCCATACATCCTCGACGATGTCCGCCCTGACGGCGCCATGCCCGCCGATCCTGCGGTAAGCGCCGCGTCGAAACAGCATGAACTGCCCGATAGCCGAGCAGAACGCGGTTTTGGAGGAAGTGCGCACCAGCCGGAGCGGCAGATAGCACATAAGTATAAAGTACACCAGCGGAATGACGAGCTTTTCCCAGAAACCCTGCATTTCCTGGTACGGAGTAAGGGTCAGCATGTCCGCGCCGCTCTGACGCAGCGCCTCGACAGCGCGGCGAAGGGCATCGGGTTCATGAAGGGTATCGGCATCGGTAAACAGCAGCAGTTCGCCCTCGGCGATGTCGCCGAGCTGCTGGCATGCCCAGGCCTTTCCATGCCACCCTTCCGGAAGCGGCTTTCCCTGAACGACGCGCAATCGCGCACCTGCAGATGCCTCACCTGCAGATGCCTCTATGCGACGCAGAATGTCGAGGGTTGCATCCGAAGAACCGTCATCGAGCACGATCAACTCATAAGACGGGTAGTTCTGTCCAAGCAGAGACTGAACACAGGCTTCGATGCCGGCCTCTTCGTTTCGGGCAGGAACGAGAATGGACACCTTCGGCAGGAACGAGGAATCTCCGGAAAGGTCGGGCAGACGGGAAAGCTCGAACAGGTTGAAAAGCAGAATGCCGGCAAATACCAGCAACGAAAACAGCACGATAATCTGATAGGCAAGAAGCGGCATGGTGGGTATCATAAACACAAGGCCGCCATTATACAATTGCGGCCCTGTTATCAATTGGATCGAAAAAACCTCAGTCGATCAGCTTGTTGATGTCGTACTCGAAAATGCCCTCGGCACCGGCGCGCTTCAGCTCGGGAATGAGCTTGCGAACGATCTTTTCGGTAACGATCACTTCGAGCGCAACCCACCCTTCGTCGGTAAGATGCGATACCGTGGGCTGACGAAGTGCGGGAATGATGGAAAGAATGGTGTCGAGCGAACCTTTCGGGGCATTCATCTTGAGGCCGACCTTGCCCTGGGCGTTGATGGCGCCCTGAAGCAGCATGGCCATATTCTCGATCTTTTCCCTCTTCCACGGATCGTTCCATGACGCTTTGTTGGCGATAAGCTTGGTGTTGGATTCGAGAATGGTATCGACTATCCTGAGCTTGTTGGCCCTGAGAGACGATCCGGTTTCGGTAACCTCGACGATAGCATCGGCAAGATCGGGCGGTTTGACTTCGGTAGCACCCCAGCTGAACTCGACCGAAGCGTTCACGCCGTGTCGGGCGAGATACTTTTTGGTGATATTGACCACTTCCGTCGCAATATGCCTGCCTTCGAGATCCCTGACCGACTGAACCGGCGAGTTTTCCGGTACGGCCAGCACCCAGCGGACGGGACGCATGGACGCTTTTGAATAAACCAGATCGGCAACCTCGACCACATCGGCATCGGTTTCGATGATCCAGTCCTTGCCGGTCAGACCCACGTCGAACGCGCCGAGTTCGACATAGTGAGCCATCTCCTGAGCCCGAATCAGGATTGCTTCAAGTTCATCGTCATCTATGGACGGAAAATAAGAACGGCTCTGGACGGAAAAATGAAAGCCGGCATGGGCGAAAAGATCGAGAGTCGAATCCTGCAGACTGCCTTTCGGCAAACCAAGCTTAAGAACGGAATTGCTCATATCGGAAATAACGGTTGTTGAAAAAAAATCAGAGTTCCTTCAGGAGGAACTCATCGTGACTGAACACGCCATAGGGGTATCGGCCGTCGATCCAGGTACCGAGATTGACGTACCTGCATGCGCCGTTCCTGAGCTGGTGCACTCCCTCGACATGATTGTGTCCGCATACAAAATAATCAAATTCTTGTTCCGCGGCTATGGATTCGGCAAAATTTAACAGTCTGTTCGACTCCCTGGGAATATCGACTGGTTTGTGATGACGACTCAGGTAAGAGAGTTTTTTCATCAGGGCGACGCCAAGATCGGCATGGAATGCCGTGAACAGTCCGAGATTGAACCGGTTTCTGACAAGGCGGGCAAACGCCTTGTACCCGACGTCGCCCTGGCCGAGCCCGTCGCCGTGCGCAAAAAGAAAGGTGCGGCCTGCATATTCGAAACTGTTTAGTCCGTAAAGCGTCGCTTTCAGACCCAGCTCGCGTTCGAAAAATTCGCCGAGATAAAAATCATGGTTGCCGGCCACATAGACGATATCGACTCCGCTGGCGGCAAGATCGCCGAGAAGACAGAAAAGCCGTGTAAACCCTTTGGGAATGACGTGACGGAACTCCATCCAGTAATCGAGAATATCGCCAAGCATGTAAAGCGCCCGACCATCCTCCCTGATCAATGCGAAAAGCAGTTCGAGTTTTTCCAGCTTCAGCCGCTCCTCGCCTTCTACCTGAAGTCCGAAGTGAATATCGCTGATGAAGTAAATGCTTTCCCGTTCCCGTTGTGCCATCCATCAGAGAAGCTGCGCCGACAGAATCACTGCGGCGGGAATGGTAAGGTTATCGACCTCTTTGGGGCTCATTCCCTCGACAATAGTGGCAATGAGGGCTATTATCAGGATTTTTCCCGCATCGAAGGCTTCGGGCACAACGAACCATACGAAAAAGAGGCCTGCCGCAACGCTTCCGGCAAGGAAAGCGAGACTGCCCTCGACGCTCTTGTCGCTGAGAATCCGGTACTTCATTTTTCCGTACCGGGTGCCGATCACCGGAGCGAGGCCGTCGCCCCAGCCCAGCACGGCCATGGCCAGAACGCCTTCGAAGGTCTTGTAATAGAGCGTGCCGCAAAGCATGGCGACCAGTACGAAATAGAGCGTGCCCTTGAGCAGTTCACGCTTGTCGCCTGTACGGGTCATGGTTTTCACTGCCTGGTCGTCGTCAGCAGCAAAAAGACCTTTCTGGACGAGCAGAACGGTCCAGACGGCAAACACCGTGATGTTCAGATATTGCGACCAGTCTCCGTCAACGAACAGCGGAAGAAAAACGATGACCGAACCCGCGCAGATATGAGTGATTTTCCTGCTGATATCCCTCGGCAGACCGTGGTTGGTTACCAGGTAGTCCATAAGCGGAGGTACGCTGAATACATAGACGAACGTCAGCAGGGTAACCAGCACGTTATGCCAGAGAGGGGAAAGGGAAAAGAAGGTGGTTTCAGACATGAGCATGGCACATCAGTGATTAGAGGTTATGAAATACGTCTCACTGGAGCGGAAAAACAATAAAAAAACCCAGACATACCGGAAGCCTGACGGTTCTCCCGGCGAGCGGACATTACATGTATTTCGAGCCTATCATGCCGGCCACTATCAGGTTGTTGAGAAGAAAAAGGATATTGTTCGCGACCTGATAGCGGAGGAACGCGTTGTGTTCCTGCACTTCGCTCTTGCCGATGGCATTGCCGAACCCGTCTTCGACGGTGCCTTTCATAAAGGATATACTGCTTTTCGGGTCACGCAGCAGCTGTATCTGGATGACGATGTTCAATACCAGGCCGATCAGCACCAGAATGACCGCGACCGTGAAACCCCAGCTCCAGGCAAGCCAGGCAAGCACGGCGAATACCAGATCGATGATGGTGAACGAGACGAGAAACGTGTTCCTCGATCCGATCATGACCGCCAGCGATTTCAGGCCGCCCTCCTTGTCACCCTCGACAGACTTGAAGTCGTTGAGAATGATGAGCGCTATGGCCATGAAGAAATTCAGTCCGGCAAGCCAGATAACTTCTGGCCGGATTTCGCTGAACAGCGCATTGGCCGAAAGAAAAGTGACAAAGCTGTAGGAAAACCCTACAGCAGGCGCTGAGGTAATGATGTTCTTCTTGAGTTTCAGCGGCGGAGCAGAGTAGATATAGGCAACGAAAAGAGCGGTCAGAATGGAGACGATGATCACCGTACCTCGCACACCGCCGATATACAGACCGAGAAAAACCCCCAGACCTATGGCGAGCAGCAGCACGACGATACTGTTCCAGAGCGCTTCGTTCACGCTCAGGCGTCCGGAAGGTATAGGGCGCGT
This sequence comes from Chlorobium sp., assembly GCF_036528655.1. Classification (GTDB taxonomy): domain Bacteria; phylum Bacteroidota; class Chlorobiia; order Chlorobiales; family Chlorobiaceae; genus Chlorobium. The sequence continues at coordinate 29,537 of NZ_JAIGND010000004.1, read as the reverse complement.
CGGTTCGTTGACCCGGTCGAGCTCAAGATCGAAATAATCGTTGACAGACTGGCTGAAACCGGTACCGAGCGGACCGTAGAGCAGAAATATGGAGGCAAGCAGCAGGTAGTCGTGAAGGGTGGCCTGCATGGCACCCGATGCCATTACCCCTCCGGCAAGACAGGGAAAAACACTGATCCAGGTTACCGGATCGAGCAGCTCGAGGTGGGCTCTGAGTTTATCGGTAAATCCGGGTCGTCGAACGGCAACTGACATTATGCGGGTGCGTTAAAAAATGCTTTCGATTAAATTTTAATTTACGAATCGCTGTAAAGATAAAAAAACCTGCCGAATGCGGATAAGCTTTTTCGAAAGCATTCAGTAATTCGGCAGCGCGTCGCCTCTGAGCGTTGCCGAAGAGAAACCCGTGATCTTCACCCTGACAAGATCCCCCGGATTCTGCCGGCCGCGATCGAACACCACGACCCGGTTCGTTTCCGTCCTGCCCATGAGCTGCAGTGAAGAACGACGGCTTTCCGTTTCGGCAAGCACCTCGACAACCGTGCCGACCGCTTCGCCGAACAGTTCCGAGGAAATGGCGTTCTGCAGATCGATGATCTCCTGAAGCCTTCTTTTCTTGACATCTTCGGGAACATCGTCATGCATGCTGCGGGCCGCAAGCGTCCCGGGACGAACCGAGTAGTAGAACATGAATGCGGAATCGAACCGGATATCGCGCATCAGTTCAAGCGTTTTCCGATGGTCGTCATCGGTTTCGCCGCAAAATCCGGCTATAAGGTCGGTTGAAAACGATATCCCGGGAATCATGTTTCGTATCATGTCGATCCTGTCCCGGTACTCCTCGATGGTATGGCCGCGGTTCATCCTGCCGAGCATGCGGGTCGATCCTGACTGTACCGGCAGGTGTATATGATTGCAGATGTTTGGCCTTGTCGCCATGGTTTCTGCAAGCGAACGCGACATATCTTTCGGATGAGAGGTCGTAAAGCGTATTCGAATGCCGGGAGCTTCGCGACTGACCGCATCGAGCAGCATGGCAAAATCCGTTCCGGCAGCCGGATCGCAGTAGGAGTTGACGTTCTGGCCGAGCAGCGTTATTTCACGGCATCCGCTTTCGGAGAGTGCGCGCACCTCATTGAGCACCGCCCCTGAGGGATGGCTGCGTTCGCGGCCTCTTGTGAAGGGCACCACGCAGAAGGCGCACATATTGTTGCAACCGCGCATGACCGGAACGAAAGCAGAAAGCGAACCGGTCCTGGAGGGCTCGACCCCGACGTACGTTTCTGAAGTATCGAAATCGAGTCGCGAGACCCGTCGGCAGCCTGATGCCGCTTCGGCGATAAGAGATGGCAGTGCCCGGTAGGTGTCCGGACCGGCAAGAAAATCGAGCAGCGGAAAATCATCGAAAAGCGCTTCGCGCCGGTACTGCGGAATACATCCCGAAAGACCTACAAGCAGATCGGGGTATCTCTTCTTCACCCCCTTCAGGTGCTGGAGATAATGCGCAATGCGCTCGACGGCATTCTCACGCACTGCGCAGGTATTGAGCAGTATTATGCCTGCCTCTTCTTCCGATGCCGCAGCCTGGTAACCTTCGTTTCGGAGCAGCGTCGTGATAATATCGCTGTCTGCCTGGTTCATCTGGCAGCCGAAGGTGTGGATATGGAACTTCGCCGGATCTCTTTTCAAAGGGAAAACCTCCCGCAGCCTGACTTGATTTCGATCAAACCCCGAAATGAATATGCTTGAACTTTTCAAGCAGTGATTCGGCCTCATCCTTGCACTGTCCGCAGACCGTACCGATTTTCGTATGCTCCTGCAGTTCAAAATAGGTGCGGGCCCCTTCCAGTACGGCTTCCTCGATATCGTGATCTGTAATGCTCATGCACTGGCATACGGTCTTCGCCTGCTCCTGCCTGACCCTGTCATCCATACCGTTGCGGACATAGTAATTGTTTATGGCCGACCTGAGCGCCTTGTCGCCGAGCACCGAACAGTGAATCTTGTTATCCGGCAGTCCGCCAAGCTCTTTGGCGACATCCTTCGGAGAGATCTGGAATGCCTGGTCGAGCGTCATGCCCTTCACCATTTCGGAAAGTATGGAGGTGCTGGCGATGGCGCTGGCGCAACCGTAGGTCTTCCACTGACAGTCTGTAATGACCTCGCTCTCTTTATCCACCTTGATGACGACCATCATCTGGTCGCCGCACTGCAGGTTGCCTTCCATGCCGACGCCGTCGAATTCATCGGTATTTTCGCCCTGCATGATATTTTTCGGGCTCATGAAATGCTCTTTCAGTTTCTCGCTGTATGCCCACTCACCTGCTTGCAGCATGCGCTCCTCCTTTAATGTATGCCGTTGACATGTTTCTGATTCGTGTTATTGTTCTCGGCAGAACGTCAAGCATATACTCGACCTCCTGCATGGTACTGCCCCTTCCGAGACTGATTCTGATAGAGCCGTGAGCGCGCTCGGCATCCACGCCGGTCGCGAGCAGCACGTGTGAAGGATCGAGCGAGCCGGAAGCGCACGCAGATCCGGTAGAGACCGCTATACCTTCGAGATCGAGATAGAGCAGGATGGCCTCTCCTTCGGCCCCGGGAAACGATACGTTCAGCGTGTTCGAGAGCGAATCGAGCGGGTGACCGTTGAAATGGATATCGTCGATCCGCTCTTCGATGCCTTTCTTCAGCGCGGACTTCATTGCCGCAAAACGCAGATCTTCCCCCTCCATTTCCTGCCCACGCATCTCCACAGCTTTGCCAAGCCCGAGAATGCCGAGCGTGTTCTCTGTGCCGGCTCTTCTCCCACGCTCCTGATGCCCGCCGCGGATTAACGGACAATAGGGAGTGCCTTTTTTCACATAGAGCGCCCCGACACCTTTAGGGCCGTAAATTTTGTGAGCGGAAATGGTGAGAAAATCGACGCCGAGCAGGTTCACGTCTACCGGAACCTTGCCGACCGCCTGTACGGCATCGGTGTGCATCAGCGCTCCGCTCTCGTGCGCCATTTTTGCTATGGTCTGAATATCCTGCAACGTGCCGATTTCGTTGTTTGCCATCATTACCGAAACAAGACCGACATCGTCGCCAAGCATCTCTTCAAGCTGATCGAGATCTGCTTTTCCGTAGCGGTCGACATCGAGGTATTTCACCCGGGCGCCCCTGTGAGCGAGGCACTCCGAGGTTTCGAGCACACAGGGATGCTCTATTTTTGTCGTGATGATGGTGCTTCGCATCCTGGTGCCGGGAATGCACATGTTCGATGCACAGACAAACAGGGAAAGTACTGTATTGTTGGCTTCGGATCCGCTGCCTACAAAAACGACCTCATCCTGGGTCGCGCCAATGAACCCGGCGACCTTTCCGCGGGCATCCTCTACGTTGGCCCTTGCCTCGCGCCCCCAGGCGTGCATGCTCGAAGGGTTGCCGAACATCTCCATTGCTTCGGCCATCTCTTTTTTCACTTCCGGATGCAACGGAGTGGTGGCATTATGATCAAAATAGACCTTCATGGCAGCAGTAATACTTCATGTTTTGAAATTGAAACTCTTCAGTTAATCGCGTAAATATAACAAGATTCACGGCAGCTCATCGAAAAGCCAGGTGGAAAGATATCGTTCCCCGCTGTCAGGAAGAAGCACAACGATGGTTTTTCCTTCCATTTCTTCACGCATGGCTACGCCTACAGCCGCATGCAGCGCCGCACCGGAAGATATGCCGCACAGAATCCCCTCATGCCTTGCAAGATTTCTGGACATTTCGCCGGCAGCCTGATGCGTCACGGTAATCACTTCGTCTATTATCGAGCGATTGAGAATATCCGGAACGAAACCCGCACCTATACCCTGAATTTTATGCGGTCCTGGCTGACCTCCCGACAGTACGGGTGAATCGACCGGTTCGACCGCAATGATCCGGACTTCGGGTTTGCGCTGCTTGAGCGCTTCTCCTACGCCGGTTATCGTTCCACCCGTACCGACGCCGCCAACGAACACATCCACCATGCCGTCGGTGTGTTCCCAGATTTCAATGGCAGTCGTGGCGCGATGTACCGCAGGGTTGGAAGGATTGCGGAACTGCTGCAGAATAAGGCTGCCCGGAATCGAAGCGGCAAGCCGCTCCGCTTCGGCAATCGCAAGCTTCATTCCGCCCGATCCGTCCGTCAGAACCAGCTCGGCACCGAGAATCTGCATGAGGCGGCGCCGTTCGATACTCATGGTCTCGGGCATGACAAGCATGAGACGATATCCTTTGGCTGCGCAGGCAAAAGCAAGCCCGATACCGGTATTGCCGCTTGTCGGCTCGATGAGCGTCGTACCCGGCCCTATACGTCCCGCTCTTTCGGCATCCTCGAGCATGGCTACCGCTATGCGATCCTTGACGCTCGACATCGGGTTGAATGACTCTATCTTCAGAAGCACCTCTGCGCGGCATCCTTCACACAGACGCCGCAGACGCACAAGAGGAGTATTTCCGACCGTCTGCAGGATGCTGTCGTATATTCTCATTATCGGCCTTGTTTTATTAATTATTTCAATAGTCAGCAGCGACCGTATACCGGAACAGCCGCTCCGTGCAGCGCCCGGGAAGCGTCGGATGCAAGAAACACAATAACATCCGCCAGAGCATCGGGAGCAACCCAGGTCGAAAAATCCGAATCCGGCATATCCCTGCGGTTCTGCGGCGTATCGACGATGCTCGGCAAGACGCAATTCACATTGATGCCGTAATGCTTGTTCTCTTCTGAAAGGGTCTCGGTAAGACGGATTACCGTTGCTTTCGACGCGCAATAGGCGCCCATCAGGGCCTTTCCTGAAAGCGCAGATCTTGCCCCGACCGTCACGATCTTTCCATATCCCCGCTCGCGCATGTGAGGCACCAGGGCATGACAGACATTTGAGAGCGTGGAGACGTTCAGCCGCATCATGGACTCCCACTCCTTTGACGAAATCAGATGCAGAGGCGTTCCCATTGAAAATCCCCCGGTAAGCGCAACAAACGCATCGATCCGCCCGAAAGTCCTCAGAACATCCTCAACCATCAGATCCGCCGATTCCTGCGATGCAAGATCCATCTCAAGCACAAGAACCCGATCCGATCCATCGTACGTCTGCTGTAGCCCCTCTGCATGACGGTCGCAGAGAGCAAGGGAAGCTCCGGCTTCATAAAAAACCGCAGAAACCGCCCTGCCGACATTGCCTGCAGCACCCCCTACGACGACGATTCTGTCCGAAAACTTCCCCATAACACTCATTCCTGACTGTTAACCCTTCCTGCTGGTACCGTTTTTTATTACAGAAATAACGAATGATCTGCCATCTCTATTAATTCCCCAATAAAGACTTATTTTGTCCGATATTCCGGAAGCGTTCATTATCGCGCCCAAGCCGGAACGAATCACGAAAACTACTGAAATATCAGGGTTCTCTGCGTTGAAGGCGGCAGCTTTTTACCGTCAAGGTAAAGTTCGACGTAAGATGGACGCCCGATATTGATCCAGAACTTCTTTTCCGCAGTGAAACGCAGAACCTCTCCTTTACTGAACAGTCCGCCGGCATAGACCCGTGCACTGTCGTCGGCAACGACCTTTACCCATGTCTGATCCTCGATGATTCTTACCTCAAGCAACCTGCCCACCTTCGGCTTTTCAGCCTTGATGACCCTTGCTGAATCGGCTGAACGGGCGGCTTCCATGGCGACGAGCGAAGCAATCCGGCTGTTCTGCCGATCTGCGGCAGCCGAATCCCCGGAGGCAAGCGAATCGGCAGGCGGCAGAAGCGGCATGAACCCTTTATCGATAACCTGTTCGGCTACGGCGGCGGTATCGGCTTCGATCAGCGCATCTGCCGATGAACCGTCATTGACGCCGGTTACTGAGGGAGCGGAAAGAAAAAAACGGGGAATGACGAAAAGAGCTGCCAATACAAGAATCACCGTCAGTACGACCAGCAGCCGGCGCGGAGTTACGTGATCCTGCATACGCGACATGACGGAAACCGTACGTTCGTAAAAAAGGCTTTTTCCGGAATGTTCGGAAACGGCAGCGGAGACCGAAGCCTGTGATTCTTTCCTTCCGAGCAGAGCTTCGCGGAAACTATTGAAGTATTCTTCATTACCGATGCCAAGCAGAGAGGCATACTTCTTGACATACGCGAAAACATAAACACCGGGCAGAAAATCGAAATCGCCCGATTCAATTTTTTCGATGATGTCCCGGCCGATGCCGATATGCCTGCTGACCTCCTCGACAGTAACATTCTGACGTTCACGGGCATGTTTGAGTGCCGTCGCCAGCTGCTCCAATGAAAAAATGCCAGAGCCGCTCTCTTCCATGTGTTTATGGTTGAGTTAATGAGTGTCGGTTATCCTGGTTATGACGCAATAAACCGCAAATAAAAAAGATATGCCGGGAAATAAAACGGTTATTGACTATCAAAAGATAAATCTACGAAAATACCGGAGATCATGCCAGAATCAACACAAGAGTATTCGATAAACGGGACAGGTTCCATGCTGATAAAAGAATCTGCCCGATTGCCTCTCTGTATCAATCGGATCCATATGCGGAAATGAACCACCATGTCGCGTTATCGCCGCCATAGAGTCCGGAAAGCGCTGACGAGGAGGAACGCTCCCTTTCGTGAGCCAGCTTCAGGCGCCCGCGAAAGATCGCCAGTTCAGCATCTCCGAACGGCTTCCATAGAAGATATACCCTGTGACCAGGATTGAAAAGCAGATGCGTTCTGGCATCCGCCAGGCGATCGGCAGCAAAAAACCTCACCGGAGAACCGTCTTTGATGATGTCGGCATGGAGTCCGGCATGAACGATTTCACGAAAAGAGGATGTCATGGAAATCTTTTTTTCATCGGCACCGGTACGACCGGAACAGAACAGCTGAAACGGCACAGCAGGATCGGCAGCAACGATCAGATGGTCATACCTGCCGGAAACCGATCGTACCGGATCGGCCAATGCTGCTGAAAACCGCAGGTAGTCACGATCCCGCAGCAGCGGTTCAATGCCGGATCCGGAAAGAGACGCAATGCGTTTATATAAACGGCGAAGGCCGGAATCCGGATGGTAAAGAGAATCATACGGTACCGGCGTACCGGCAATACCGAACTCTCTTGTACCGATGGTCATCACCGCAAAAAACGAATCTGCGGGTACCGGCCTGATAATGAGCTGCCCGCTTTTCAGGACGCGCTGCAGCGTCTGAAGCGTTACCGGTGTCATCTGCAGCACCGATGCAGCGGAGGGATTGATCTTCTTCACCTCGCCAAGCAGCTCGAAAAGCCTGCCCCGCTTTGCCTGCAGGGCCGCTTCGGCAGGACGGTTCAACTCATAACCCCTTCCCTTTATGAAAATATCGGCTTTGCGCTGCAAGAGACCAGCAATGTCGCGCTGCAGAAGGCTCAACTCCCGTTCGAGCGATTCATGTCCCTCACCGAGATTCAGTTGATCCGAACGATCGGAAAGGCTCCGCTGCAGCGCAAGCATCTCATACTGCTGCAAGGCATCGTACAATTCGAAAATTCTTGCCTGCCGGATGAGGATCCCTGAAAGGACGCGCTCAGCATAACGTTCAAGCTGCGCCATTTCCGCGCCGGGATACCGCGGCTGGCAATTCTGATAGAGCATGAATCCCCTGCGAAGGGCATCGACCCGTTCGGAGGGGTTGAGATCGTTCTGGCTTGTGCCGAGCCGAAAAAGGGCTGCCGCTTCGGCAAACTGCATATTATTTGCAGCGAAATAATCGCCGGTCTCACGGTACGGCACAGGCTTCTGAACGACTGCGGTATTTGACTCGAAGCGAAGCAACTGCAGCAGAAAAGGATTTTTTGACCGTTCAGCAAGAGCGAGCGCGCGAAAAAGCAGATAGCTTGCGTTTCCACGGTGTTTTTCGAGCAGCTGCAGGCTGCCGGCAGCTTCACGAAGCGCCTGGATCCTTCTGGAAAAATCGCCTTCCATCGAGAGTACCTTTCCGGAGAACGAGGCGATCTGCATGGCAAGATCGTGAGCCTCCCTGCTGCCGGCCGGTCTGCTGTGCATGCTGCATGCAAGCAATCCCGAAAGCCCTCTGATTTTCGCCACCGGATCTGACTCATGCGAGACCGATTCCTCGTAGATTTCTTTGGCCCTGTCGGAATCGCCGAGTCGCAACCAAAAAGCCGCAAGAGCGAAACGCTTTTCTTCGTCGGGATTGTCGATTGCCGAAAGAGCTTCTGCCGCCCCCCTGAAATCGCCGAGTTCGGACAGCCACATGGCTTTCTCTTCGATCATGAAAGATCGAAGAGAGTCGGGCAGTAGATTTCCGGCATGCCGCTCAAGAAAACGCGTTGTTCGCATCGCCTCGTCGTAATTGCCGATCAATCCTTCCAGATGACGCTTCCTGTCGAGTTCGAGAACGGCCTGAGCGGAAAGTCCGCCTGCTGTATCGGAGGCCAATGCCTTGTCATAGAGCGCCAACGCCTTGTCGTACTCGCCGCTTCGCGCAAGGAGTCCCGCCTTTCTGTACAATTCGGGCGGATCGCCGCCCGTTTCATCCTGAATGGAACAACCCGATAACAGGATGCAAGCAAAGATCGCCGTTATTACAGGCAATAATCCCGCCATTATGGAAAAGACCTCCTCCCCTCAGAGCACACGTTTTTGAAAAAATAATGCAATCCATACCGCGAATGCACTTCATGGATGAACTCCATGGAGGAACTGCCCGGGATCTTTCTTAGTTTCCCGAAAGCAACATTTCGATTTCCCGCCGGGTTTGTGTATCTTCGCTCGATATTTTTTTCATTCACCATTGTAAATCCAGATCTTCACCATGGAAAGAACGCTTACCATTCTCAAACCGGACTGTGTGCGCAAACAGCTTATCGGCGCGGTTATCGATAAAATCGAACGCGCCGGGTTCCGCGTGGTCGCCATGAAAAAAACCAGGCTCACGACAGAGACTGCGGGAGAGTTCTATGCGGTGCACCGCGAGCGTCCGTTCTACGGGGAACTCGTCGAATTCATGTCTTCCGGACCGTGCGTGCCGATGATCCTCGAAAAAGAGAACGCCGTTGCCGATTTCCGCATCCTGATCGGCGCCACCGATCCTGCGCAGGCCGATGAAGGCACTATCCGCCAGCTTTACGCCGACAGCAAAGGGGAAAACATCATCCACGGCTCCGACTCAGCGGAAAATGCCGCAATCGAAGCGTCGTTTTTCTTCTCTCTGGAAGAGACGGTTCGCGTAAACTGACACTCATTCCGAAATCGGAAACCGAAAAAGCGGCCGCAATGCCGCTTTTTCGGTTTTCAGGCCCTTACGGCCCGATCTGTTTTTTCTCCTTGATGTCGTGCAGGTAATCGCCAAACGCCTCACCGTACATCTCCCAGACAGTGATGAACAGCCCGGCGATAATCGGCCCGACTATGAAACCAAACAGTCCGAAGAGCCCAAGCCCTCCGAGAGTGCCAAAAAAAATAAGCAGTTCATGCATTTTTGTATCCCGGCCGATGAGAATGGGACGGAGAACGTTGTCAAGCTGGCTGACGATGATACTGCAGAAAAGAAACACCGCGCCGGCCTCGGTATAGCGGCCCGTTGCGGCAAGGTAAACGACGGCAGGAAACCAGACAAGCGGAGGACCCAGAACCGGTATAACCGACAGCACCGTCATGATGGTGCCCCAGAAGAGGGCGCTCGGAATTCCGGCAAGGTGGAGGGCAAGACCGGCAAGCGAACCCTGAATGAGCCCTACAACCATGGTGCCTTTAAGGGTTGCCCTCGTGACAGACAGAAACCTTTCGAGCAGCCTGCGCTGGTCGGATTCAGCAAGCGGCATGTAATAGATGATTTTTTCAAGCAGGCTTTTTCCGTCTTTGAGGAAAAAAAACATGGTATAAAGAAACACGAAGAGCAGGAAAAGGTCGTTCACGGCCGAGACAGTGAGGGCAGAAATGCTGTTGAAAAGAAAACCGCCGGCCTTTCCGGCCAGTTCAGCGGCTCTCTGAAGAATCTCTTCCTGATAGAGCATGATCTCCTGATAGTAGGGAAACGTCTCAAGCATTGCATTATATGCTGCCGGTTCCTGCAATTGATGCTGGATCCAGGGAACGGCCGTACTGCTGATCGAGTATGCCTGAACGGCAACGACGCCGGCTATCGCCATAAAAGGAAGAAACACCATGACGAAAAGCAATAGCATGGTGAAGGCCGAACTCACGCTCCCGTGACCCCTGAAAAGACGATCGATCCTGCTGTAGACCGGCATGGCAAGCGCAGAAAAGATGGCTGCAAGAAAAATAGCCATCAAAAAGTAACGGATCATGGCGAAAAACAGCGCTGAGATCGCCAGAACGATCAGCAGAAGAACCACCCGGCTCGCTGTAGGCGTATTCATATGATTCATGTTGTAGGTGTTTCGGTAACGGGGCCGCATCCCCACTAAAACCAGTCCTCTTCCGCCTGCTCCAGAAGCCTCGCTCTGACCAGCGATACTGCAAAAATCGCTGCAGTTTCGGCCCGGAGCGTCGAACGGCCAAACGAAATCTCCTCAAACCCGGAGGCTTTGGCCTCTCTGACCTCCTCAGCGCTGAATCCTCCCTCGCCCCCTATCAGAAAAAGAACGTTTCCTCCGCTGAAGGTTCTGTCAGAAAGCGGCTGCGCGGACAGTTCATAGGGAATGAAGCGGCTGTCGAATCCTTCAAGAGCGATTACGGATGCGAACGAAAGCGGTTCACTTATATGAGGAAGATAGTATCTGCGAGACTGACGTGCAGCGGAAAGTACTATATTTCTCCATCTCACCAGCTTTTTGGCTGCACGCTCTTCCGCCGGCTGGGCAACCGTACGTGCGGTGATCATTGGAATGATGCCGGAAATGCCAAGCTCTGTAGACTTTTCAAGAAAAAACTCGAACCTTTGCGGAGCTTTCAGCAAAGAAAGCGCCACGGTTACCTTCGTCCGGGGAGGCGACTCCGTCCGTTCCGACAGAATATTCCCTTCGAGCGCGTGTTTTCCGATTGCGGCTACAAGCACGTCGAGGTGCAGTCCGCAACCGTCGGTAACATGAATCCTGTCTCCCGTTTTTTTTCGGAGTACGCGCACGAGATGGTGAAATTCGTCGCCGTCGAGAATCAGGCGTTTCCCCGTCAGGTCGATATTGGACCGCAATGCATAAAAAAGCTCCATGATACGCCTATTCTTTTACAGTGAGAGCAAGAGCAGCAAGCGATAGGGCGAGGACTCCGGCTTTTTTCAATGCTCCCGCAGCGGCAACGACGGTTGCTCCGGTAGTAACGACATCGTCAACGAGAAGGATGCGTTCAGGCATCGCTTCGGCAGTGGTCCTGAATGCCGCATCGAGGTTCTCCCGCCTTTCGGAGACCGAAAGGCCGGTCTGGGTTTCGGTATAACGACACCGCTCGATCAGATCGGTGCGAACGGGCTTGCGGAACGTTTCGGCTATCCCTTCGGCTATTTTTTCGGCCTGGTTGAACGAACGCTCGATAAGCTTGAGCCGGTGAAGCGGAACAGGTACAAGAGCATCTATACTCTCCGGTGGAATCACATCGGAGAGCCACTCCCCGAGTTCCCGGCCGAAAGCGCGGCAAAGCGTATAGTTACCCTCGTACTTCATGGCATGCAGGACTTTCTGCAGCGAACTGTGCCGGGAATACCTGTAGTGGCAGGAAGCCTGGCTGAGAAGCGTGTCGCCCATGACGAAATGCGACCGGATGGAGTGCATGAGCATATAGCCGGCTGCACGGGCATCGGTAAATCCGTCAAAACCCTCCCTGCAGTCGCCGCAGCATCCCTGCTCCCGGGGCATCAGCAGTTTTCCGCAGACAACGCAAACCGCAGGGAAAAGAAAATGGAACAGCCGGGCGCTCATCGTCAGGTAAAAGGAATCATTGAAAACACAATGCCGCAGCTCCATGCATTCCTGCCCTGTTGCCGAGTTCCGCAGGTACCAGTTCGATTCCGTCATGCATCGATGGAAGCGTGGAACGCAGCAGCTGCTTTCGCGCCGGATCGAAAATCAGCCCTCCCGCGGCCGCTATACCGCCGCCGATGACGAATTTCCTTATATCCATAAGGGCAGTGACGTTAGCGAATCCGACGCCGAGTACCGATCCTGCCCGCTCCCACACTGCAAGTGAAAGCGGATCACCCTGTTTGGCGGCCTGCTCGATGTGTCGGGGAGAGAGCATGGCGCGATCATGCCCGCAAAGACCCGAAAGATGCCTGCCCGCAACGGGATCTTCCGCAATGAGAGCCCAGGCATAGTCAACGATGCGCTCCTTTCCGATCATCCCCTCGATGGTGCCGCGTATCCCGGCATGTACTGAAGGCCCCTGAAAGTCCACGATCATGAACCCGATCTCGCCTGCCGTACCCCCGCTACCCCGATAAAGCTTCCTGTCGAGCACAATGCCGCCGCCGACGCCTGTGCCAAGCGTTACCATGAGAAAATCCCGAAAACAGCGTCCCGCTCCGTAACATGCCTCACCAAGCGCCGCGGCATTTGCATCGTTTTCGATGAAAAACGGCGAGGAACCGGGCGAAGTCCCCTCAAGCACGCTCGCAAGCGCATTGCGGAGGGGAAACGTTGTCCAGCCGGGCAGATTGGGCGGATAGCTCAGCGTCCCTTCCTCCGGATCCACCGCGCCGGGAGCCCCAAGCCCGGTTCCCGCAAAAGCATCGGGGCCAAGTCCGCCGGAAACGTCAGCGTAAAGCGCGGCGACAATCCCGGAAAGCTGGGAGACAATTCCTTCTGGTCCCGAAGATGTATCGGTAGGAACGCTCCTTTCCAGAATAATCCCGTCCTGAAAACTCACAACCGCAGCTTTGATTGCCGTACCTCCGAGATCGATGCCGATTGCCCATCGTGACATAGACGCTGTGATTGTTTCGTTAGCTGCTGAAGGGGCGGATGAACTTTCTGCCATACCTGCCCGATGCGAAAAACTCAAGAATCTCGAGAACTTCCGGTTCGGAAGGGCACTCGGAACGCACTCTCTCGAGCGCATTGCCAAGAAGCAGGCCCGACTGGAAGATGATGCGATACACGTCGCGGATAAGGGTGATTTTCTCAGGTGAAAACCCCCTTCTTTTCAGCCCTATGGCATTGAGCCCCTCATAGCGGAAAGACGCGTGTCCCCCTGCCATTACAAAAGGGGGTACATCGGACGAAGCGCGGGAGATTCCCCCGACCATGCTGTACCGCCCTATCCTGACGAACTGGTGCACCCCGGCAAGGCCGCCGATAACGGCATAGTCGCCCACCTCGCAATGCCCGCCGAACTGCACGGAGTTTGCGATCACCACATTGCTGCCTATAACGCAGTCATGACCTGCATGAACATAAGCCATAATCAGGTTATCCGACCCGATCACGGTTTTGCCGCTCGCTTTCGTACCGCGGTTGAGTGTAACGCATTCGCGGATTACGGTGCGGTCACCTATAAAAAGACAGGTTTTCTCTCCCGAAAACTTCAGATCCTGGGGCTCTCCGCCCAGAACGGCTCCGGTATGAATCCGGCAATCACTGCCGATACGGGTGCCCGCGGCGATATGCACCTGCGGCCCTACTGCCGTACCGCTTCCTATGATTACATCGTCTTCGATGACCGTGTAAGGACCGACCGAAACGCCTGCACCAAGAACGGCTTCCGGGCTGATAATGGCGGTTTGATGGATAGTGCTGATCATGGATTTATGTATTATTGCTGTTCCTTCTGTTGCTCAAAGGCTTCCCTGATGCGAGGCTCCTGCAGCTCCCTCGACAGCGATTCGATGACCCGCTCGGCGTCACGATCCCTGCCTGCGTCGCGATATGCTCCGGCAAGCACGAAAAACAGCTTCGGATCGGACTGGTAGCCGCTTCCTGCTGCGAGTTCCTCAAGATAGGCAATATACTGCGCGGCTTTCTGTTTCGAGCCCAGCCGGCTGTAGAGCGAAACGACCGTCCCGGCCAGTTCGGGGTTAATGGGATACCGGTCGGGAGGAAGCACTCGAGCTGCGGTATCGAGCACTTCGAGCGCAAGTTCGCCTCTGCCGGCCGTGCGCAGGGACTTCTCTCCGGCGTCGATCCTGAGCGTACCTCCGTCATCCCCGGCGAGGTCGAGCGCCAGACGGACAAAAAGCGGCGTATAGTTCGCGCTGAGCCGTCGGGAGGTCTCTTCGAGAGTAACTTCGGGATTATTGAGGTTCCGGAACCGGTAGACACTCATGAGGGAACGGTAGAGCCTTGCCGGATCGACAAAGCTCATCGGATCGTCGCTCCTGAGAGGAACAACCCTGTAGACAAGACCGTCAAGCCTCAGATGGCGCTGCAGCCCTATCATGCTCTCCTGATCGACCGTCAGGGCGAAACAGATCGGGCGGCGAGGAAAATTGTTGGCGACGATCTCGTAGACCGCGATATCCTGCGGACGGAGATATCCCTGGCCTTCATATGAAAAACCCGGCTTAAGCACCCATTCAAGGCTGTCGGAAGGCTTCGCCGGAAGAGAATACCCCCGACGGGAGGCTTCGCGGGCAAGCAGGATACCGTCCTGCCCGGCAGGAATCGATACATCCACCGAATCGACAGGAATATAGGTGACGGAAGCAAGCTCGCCGTCGCTGGCGCTGAAAGCGACCGGTTTTGCTCCTCTCGGGCTGGTATTCTTGAGTTGCAGCAGGTACCAGCCGGTATTGGCAAGGCTGAGGTTGACCACCCTGACATCTGTCCTTATGCGCTCGACCTCCTGCAGATACCAGAGCGGAAAGGTATCGTTGTCGCCGTTAGTGAACAGAATAGCATCTTTGTCGCAGCTCTGCAGCATGTTCCAAGCCCAGTCCCAGGGAACATAATTGCCCGACCGGTCGTGCACCCGATAATTCGCCTGCAGCATGCGCCCGTTGATGAGCAGCAGTGCCGCAGCGATAAGCGCACCTGAAAGCATAGCCTGCTGCCGACCTCTGACCGGGGTAAAACGATCCTTAAGCCATGCGGAGATGCTTTCGATGCCGATACCGATCCATATGGCGAAAGCGAAAAAGCTGCCGGCATAACTGTAGTCGCGCTCTCTGGGCTGCGGTTCGGTCTGGTTAAGGTAGATGACGAGCGCTGCGCCGGTCAGAATGAAGAGGGCGGTCACCACCATCCCCATTTTCCATTCCCGCCTGAAATGCGCCGCGGCGCCGGCAAGACCGGCAATGAACGGCAATCCCCAGAGTACCGACCAGTCGACGCCGGCGCCTTCCATGTCATGCTCACGGCCTATAAACTGCCATCCGAGATAACGCAGGTACATCCTGTTGAGCTGATAGCTCATAAAATAATCGAGATCGCTCCGGTACTGCTGGTAGAAGTACTGATGCACCGGCTCGGGCGACCACCGCCTCGGCCAGAGCGGCATCTCCCCGTACTGTTCGCGGTTCAGGTACGAAAAAAAAGCTTCGGGCGTCGAAGGGTTGTTCTCGTTGATCGGCGGCCCGGCCTGGGCACGCGCGTAGATCATCCCGTAGGAGGTGTACCCGATAATGACGAGAAACAGCGAAACAAGCAGCGTGTTCGACATCGAAAAGCGCTTCTTATGGGTATACCGGATGCCCCAGCCAAGCGCGGCGACAAGCAGCAGCAGACCCCACCACGAAGCGAACTGAAACAGGATGGGCAACCCTTTGATAATAACCTGATAGATCAGAAAAAAGAGCCCCGAAGCAGCGGCGACAAGCAGGGCAAACGATTTAAGGGTAACCTCGTAACGTCGGAAATAGTAGACCAGAGCTGCGGCGAACACCGCAAGCAGGCTCAGAAGATGCACCCCGATGGAGAGTCCCACCATATACATCATGAGCATCAGCCAGCGTTCGTGGCCGGGGTTCGGGTACTCCTCATACCAGCGAAGCATCAGCCAGACCACCATGGCGGTAAAAAATGACGAGAGCGCGTACACTTCCGTCTCTACGGCATTGAACCAGAAGCTGTCGGAAAAAGCCAGCGCAAGAGCGGCGACGAGGGCGCTTCCATATGCGGAAATCTTCTCGCCCGCACTCCAGCCGTCCGGGTCGCTTTTTCGATACATGATGATGAACCGCACGGTGATAAGATAGGTGAGCATCACGGTAGCAGAACTTGCGATGGTGCTCAGAAGATTCACCCGCGCGCCGATATCGTCGAAAAAGGGGATCATCGAAAACAGGCGGCCGACAAGCAGAAAAAGCGGCGCGCCGGGAGGATGCGGCACTCCGAGCGTATAGGCGGTAGCAATGAACTCGCCGCAATCCCAGAACGAGAGCGTCGGCGCCATGGTCATCAGATACAGCAGCTCGGCTGCGGCAAAAAGCAGCACTGCAAAAAGGCGGTTTAGTGCCCGGTGTGTCATAGGTTTCTTTTCGTTCGCGTCGTTATTTCGTTCGCTGTCATGGTTCCAGGGAAATCAGCTCTCCGGCTATATGGTCGGCAAAAAGGAATCCGCTGCCGGTAAGAAAAATGCATCCGTCTTCCAGCACAATCCACCCTTTTGCATGGAAACGTTCCAGCATACCCTGCAGGTTCAGCCCTAATTTATCGCGTTTTCGCAAAATCCCAACATCGAGACCCCGGTTTATACGCAACGTCAGAAAAACCTGCTCCACAAACCGCTCTTCCTCGGTCAGCGTCTCTTCAATACCGGAAGATGCCGGCGGCCCGGCAAGATAGCGGAGCAGGCTTCCCGCGTTAGCACGGCGTACCTCGACACGCCCCTTGCGGACGAAGCTGTGGGCCGAAGGACCGAACCCGAGATATGGCTCACGCATCCAGCAGGCAAGATTGTAGCGGGAATGATGACCGGGAAACGCGAAATTCGACACCTCGTAATGGCGGTATCCGCTGGAGCAGAGGGTCGCGACGGCCGACGAGTACATCGACGCCTGAACCGTTTCTCCGGGCACCGTTACAAGGCCCCTCGAAATCCTGCGCTCAAGTCGGGTTTTTGGTTCGACAGACAGCATGTAAACAGATACGTGCGGCACGGCAAGTCCCATGACATCCTGCAGATCCTTCTGCCATTCGGCGGACGATTCCCCCGGCACGCCGCAGATAAGATCCACGCTGAGGGTGTCGAACACCTGCAGCGCCTGGCCGGTTATCCTGCGAGCATCGTCCGCCGAATGCCTGCGACCGAGAGCGGAAAGCTTTCGCTGCTGAAAAGACTGTACGCCAAGGCTGAGACGGTTGACGCCCGCACTGCGCAGTTCGCGCATCGCAGGTCCGCCGAGATCCTCGGGATTGGCTTCGAGCGCTATTTCCGCCTCCGGCTCGAAATCGCCGATCGTCGAAAGAAGATCGAGCCATCCGGAGATAAAGCTCACCGGCACCAGTGAGGGCGTTCCCCCTCCTATATGTACCGCTTTCACCCTGCGGCCCCTCAGCAACGGTGCGGAAGCGAGCGTTTCGGACGAAAGAGCCCTGAAAAAAGATTCGACATGGTCGAGACGGGTAACAAGAAAAAAATCGCAGTAGCTGCAACGGGTCCGGCAGAAAGGAACATGCAGATAGATGCTGACCGGTTCTCCCTCCTCATGGACACGATCCGGAGAAAAACGTGCGTCAGGCAAGAATATGACCGGTAACGGCACGATAGAGGTCGTCGGCTATATGTTCCGGCATGATGCCCCGCTCGATGCACATGCGCTCCTCATTATGCCCGGTCCTCACCAGCACGGGCCTCAGTCCCGCCCGAAGACCGCACTCCACATCGACGATCTTGTCGCCGATAAAAAATGAACGGCTGCGGTCGACAATCTGACCTTCCGCAAAAAAATCCGCAATCGCACGCTCCACCATGCCGGGCTCGGGCTTGCGGCATCCTGCATCGCGATCGTAAAGCGGATTGGGATAATCGGGATGGGACGGGCAGTAGTAGCAACGGTCGTAAGAGGTACCCCATGCGGCCAGCAGCTCGTTCAGATAACGGTTCACGTCCTCGACCTGCTCGATGGTGGTAATGCCTCGCGCAACACCGGCCTGGTTGGTCACGACAACAATACGGAAACCTGCCGACCTGGCAAGGGCAACGGCCTCCGCTGCCCCTTCGATCAGTCTGAACTGCTCTCTGGACGTAACATAGGAACCGATATCCTCATTGATGGTGCCGTCCCGGTCAAGAAAAAGCACTCTGACGGTTTCAGCCATGCCTCTTACGGTTCAAGCAGTTGGCGGTAAAGCTGGTCGTACTCCTCTGCGGAACTCTTCCAGGCGAAATCGCGTCCCATGGCATCGAGAACAAGCTGCTGCCAGCGTTCTTCATCGTTATAGAGATCGAGGGCTTCCCTGATTTTGGCGATGAAAGCCTCGGCGGTATACTCATGGAAAAGAAACCCGGATCCGGTGCCATCCGTAATATCGGCTATGGTTTCGACGATACCACCTCCGGCATAGGCCACAGGAATGGTGCCGTAGCTCATCGCGAAGAGCTGCAGCATGCCGCAAGACTCTATGCGCCCCGCCATAAGAAGAATGTCCAGACCGGCAATCGCCAGATGAAGGAGCGTATCGGCATGATCCGGCATAAGCGCCACCTGCTCGGGATATTCTTCGGCAAACTTGCGGAAAACGGCTTCGTAGGATTTCTCTCCGGAACCGAAAATCAGCAGCTGCATATCGAGCCCGACCATCCGATCGAGGCTCTCCTTCAGGAGTTCGCCTCCCTGAAACGCGTCGAAACCGCCTATGACGCCGACCAGAGGGCGTCCTTCGGTAAACGGCAGGCCAACCTCCTCGAGAAGCGCTTTTTTGTTATCGAGCTTCCCTTCCATCCTGTCCGTACTGTACCGCTTCTTGATCAGCTTGTCGGTCGAAGGATTCCATTGCCGGGTATCGATGCCGTTGAGAATGCCATGGAACCGCTCCTTGCGCTCCTCTACGATGGGACCGAGCCCGTAGGTATCGTTTCCGTCGCTTACGATCGTATCGGCATAGCTCTTCGATGTCGTTGTCAGAAGATCGGCATGCTCGACGCCGGTGTAAAGCATGTTCACCTGATCTCCTTCGCGGTGCAGGCCGTTGCACACCTCTTCGGGAAGCAGCTTCTGGAACACCTTCAGCGGAAGCACTCCCTGGCGGTAGACGTTGTGAATGGTCAGGACCGTCCTGATATCGCTGAAAAAGCTGTTTTCCGCATAGACCGTCCTGAGCAGCAGAGGCAGCATGCCTGCATACCAGTCGTGGCAATGAATGATGTCGGGCTTCCAGCCGAGCCGCTGGAGAGTTTCCAGAACGCCGACATTGAAAAAAATCACTTTTTCGGTATTGCTCTTCTGATCCCCTCCGCTCTGTATATCGGTAAAAAGGCCGTTGCGCTTGAAATACTTCTCGTTATAGAGAAAATAGGTCTGGATCTTGCTGGACGGCAACGCCGTAACTTTAACATGAAGAAGTTCGGTTTTATCCTTCAGGTTAACCTCGATGTCCGAAAGCCGCAACACGTCATGCAACCGGAACTTCCTGTCGTTGATGGTGCCGTATTTCGGCATCATGATACGAGCTTCAAAACCTTCTTCTTCAAGAGCCTGGGGGAACGATGCCATAAAATCAGCAAGAGCGCTGATCCTTACAAACGGGGAGACTTCACCAGAGACATAAAGAACCTTGAAATTTCTTCTGGCCATCTATATATCAATCGATCTATAATTTTTCACCAAATACTTTCATAGAACTCCATTACTTTTTAATTTACGAATTTTTAAAGACAGATACAATCCGGGTACAAAGCAACCGGTTATCAGGAAGACAACGCTGAAACGCAACCGCAACATCATTCTCCTTCCGGTATTGGCTTTATTGAGCCTTACCGGAGGATGCGCATCGGACAAGCCCCCTTCGGGAGGCCCTGTCGACCGGTCTCCGCTTCAGGTGATCTCTTCCGATCCGGCGCACACTGCCACCGGCTTTTCAGGTAAAAGCATCCGCCTCGCATTCAGCCATCCGGTCAGCGGCCGCGAGTTTCTTGGCGCACTCGGAATCTCTCCCGCACTCGGCAACTACGACGTGGCCGTCAACGGCCGCGAAGCGGAAATACGCATATTCGAACCCCTGAAACCGGAAACCACCTACAGGATCATTCTGAACAGGCACATGCGCGACATGCGCGGCAACAGGCTCGGCAAGACCGCGGTCATCGCATTTTCAACCGGCGCGGCAACAGATGCCGGCTCAATAGAAGGCACGGTTTATGCCTACAACCTGGCCCCCGCTTCCGACGCGCTGCTGATAGCTTTCAGGGAAGACGGTAATGCAGACAAGCCGGACTATCTGGTTCAGGCCGACAACGACGGGATATTCAGACTCGACAATCTCGCCGGAGGAGACTACCGGGTAATAGCCGTGAATGACCGCAATCACAATCTGCGCTTCGATCGGGAAACGGAATCCGTCGCTGTAGCCCACAAGGCCCGCATCACGACGGGAACAGCCCCGCTTCGACTGCGATTCCCTCCAGTCACGGACACAACCCCCATGCAGACCATAACGGAGCAGGCGAAGCCAACCGATAAAAACGGCACCCTGTCCGGCTCCTGCAGGAGCGATGCCGACGCACTCACCATCGAAGCGCGACGAAAAAGCGACGACGCCTCGTTCCTCGCTGCAGCCGTAAAGGCGGCAAAAGGGCTCTTCATATACACATTCAAGTCCATTCCTCCGGGAACCTACACCGTCAGCGCCTCCGTACCCTCAGACCGGAAGCAGGGAGCGATACCGGAACCATGGAAACCAGGGAAACTCGAACCATTCACTCCCTCGGAACCCTTTGCCGTCTACCCCGATACCGTACGAATCCGGCCCGGATGGCTGACCGACGGGATCGATCTCATGCTCAGGCCATGAGAGCTTTCAGCCTTGACGTTTCCTGCTTATCTTCCTGCCGGAAATCAACTTGTTATGCAAAACAAATCCATACACTGACCCGTCATGAACGCACCTTCGAAAATAGGCCCGAACTCCATTATACAGACCGTCGCCGCGCTTGAAGAGCATTTCGGAAAAACCGAAGCTGAAGCCATCCTCAAACGAATCGGCCAGGGGCACTGGATCGGCAACCTGCCGACGGAGATGACCGAAGAATCAAAATTCCACAGCCTCGTAACGGCCCTTGAAAAAGAGATCGGCGACAACAAAACCGCCTCGATTCTCGAAGAATCGGGCCGCCGTACCGCCGCCTACCTGCTCAGGGTGCGCATTCCGGAATTCTTTCAGAAAATCCTCAGGCTGCTGCCCGCCGGGCCGGCCTTCAGCCTCTTCCTTTTTGCCATAAGCAAAAACGCCTGGACTTTCGCCGGCAGCGGCGAATTCAGTTATACAACAGGCAAGAATCCGGAGATCACGGTCCGGGTGACCCACCCGGGCACTCCCGTCGTCGGCAACTTTTACCTCGGCACCTTCGAAGCGCTGCTTGAAGAACTGGTAAATCCGAACACCGCCATAACCCCGACAATCAAACAGCAGAACGGCAGCATCCTCTGCACCTACCGCTGCAGGATTTAAGCCCATACAGGACGGACACGAGCCTTCACGGACAGGGGAGGACGAAAAACCGGAAGTATTGACCGTCGTATTTCTCTCCCGTTCCACGATAGTCCGGGAAGCTCCGGCGAACATCCGGCAGCGGGTGACCATTCCCTGTTGCACTCCTGCTGCCGGCAATGCATATTAGAGGAAACCGCAACCGTCATCGCATGAAACTTTCTCGCATCCATACCGGCCCGGTGCTGGATTTCTATACGGCGGATATTTCGTCGGAACTCGAGCTGCCGCTGGCGGGCTCGGGAATCGCTGCGGGTTTTCCTTCTCCGGCGGAAGATTACGAAGAGGTTTCGCTGGATCTGAACAAGGCGCTCGTCAGACACCCTGCGGCCACCTTTTACGCCCGCGTAAAGGGAACGTCCATGACGGATGCGGGTATCCTCGACGGCGATCTGCTGGTGATCGACAAGGCGCTCGAGCCGAAAGAAGGCGATATAGCGGTCTGCTTCCTTGACGGGGAGTTCACGGTGAAACGAATCGGGCGCATCGATGGGGAACTCTGCCTGCTGCCGGCGAACGAACGGTTCAGACCGATCCGCATCAGCGGGGAGAGCGAGTTCATCGTATGGGGCATCGTGACCTACGTGATCCACAAGGCCCGTTGAAACGGACAACGCATCGGGATAATGATTTCGATTTTCACCGGCATCAAAAAAAAGTGCCCGGCATGTTTGCCCTTATCGACTGCAACAACTTCTACGCATCCTGCGAACGGGTGTTCAACCCGGCCCTGATCGGCAGGCCGGTGGTGGTGCTGTCGAACAACGACGGCTGCTTCATCGCGCGCTCGGAAGAAGCGAAAGCTCTCGGCCTGCCGATGGGCGGTCCGGCGTTCAAATACCGGGAGTTGCTGCAAAAGCACCGGGTCTCGGTGCTGTCTGCGAATTTTACCCTGTATGGCGACATGTCGTCGAGGGTGATGGCCACGCTCGGGGAGCTTGCCCCGGAGATCGAGGTCTACTCCATCGACGAGGCGTTCCTCGATTTCAGCGGATTTCGCAGATTCGACACCATGCGGTACGCGGCGCACATCCGCGCGACCGTGCGGCGGCATACCGGCATACCGGTGAGCATCGGTCTCGGACCGACGAAAACCCTGGCCAAGGCGGCGAACCGGCTGGCAAAGAAGCTTCCCCGGTATGAGGGGGTCTGCATGCTCTCCTCGCCGGAAAAGATCAGGGAAGCGCTTGCAATGCTGCAGGTCGAGGATATCTGGGGTATCGGGCGGCAATGGGGCCGGCTGCTGGAGGCCGGAAATATCCGGACGGCGCTCGATTTCGCAATGGCTCCGGAACCCTGGGTGCGCAAACATCTGCACATCACCGGCGCACGGGTACAGGCTGAGCTGAACGGCCGCTCATGCCTGCCGCTCGAACAGGTACGTCCGCCGAAGCAGACCATCTGCACCTCCCGCTCGTTCGGCAGAACGGTCACCCTCCCCGACGAATTGCTGCAGGCCGTGGGCACCTTTGCGGGGGCTTGTTCACGAAAGCTCCGCCGCGAGGGTTCCCTTGCCTCGATGCTGACGGTATTCATCTGCACGAGCCCGTTCAACAAACCGGCTGAAAAGTACCGGGGAACGCAAACCGTCGCCCTGCCGTCACCCTCGCAGGATACCATCGCGCTGGTACGGGCTGCGGAACGCGCATTCGGAGCGATCTGGCGGAAGGGGTTCGGGTACAGGAAGGCGGGGGTGATCGTGAGCGGCCTGGAACCGGTGGCCTCCGCAGCACCCTGCCTGAGCCTGTTCGACGCGCCGGATAATGCAGCAGGCGAACGGCTGCAGCGGCTCATGGAGGCGATGGACAGCCTGAACCTCCGCTACGGTCAGGGAACGGTACGGCTTGCGGCGGAAAACGCTGAAGCGTGGAGGCCGAACCAGGCGATGCTTTCACCGCGCTATACCACGGCATGGGAAGAAATCATCACGGTACGGACGTAAAGAAAAAGGATAAAAGAGTCATCGCGAAAAACTTTTATCAGGGTCTCTTTAAGTCGCTCTTCATCGAAAACCGGCCATGGCGGGGGAACCTGTCTGAGCATGGTACGCCGGATCGCATCCGCCTGCTCCTGTTTGCCCTGCAGTTCGAGCTTTCTTGCCTCTTTCTGCCACTCTTCGATGGTTGATTGCGCATCGCCGACTTTCACCTGCCGGGTTACGGCAAGATCGAGCAGCCCGAAAAGGTGGTGCTGCGTATCTGCCTCGATGATATAGAGATTCCTGATTGCCCTTGTAAGCGCGACGTAGAAAGCGTTGATAAAAAACTTGTAAATCTCCATGGATTTATCGCTTTTATCTTTTGCTCTCGAGTAGCGCAGCGTTTCGTCGCCCAATCCCGGCTTTTCGACACCTTCGACTATTTCCGTGAATTCAGTCCGGTTGCCGGAGACAAACCTGAAGAGCACGATGTTGTCGTATTCGAGACCTTTGGCTTCGTGAATGGAAAAGAGCAGCGGTGTCGAAAAGTATTTTCGGGCCTCCGCCTTGTCTTCGTCACGCATGACAAGCACGGCAAAACGGGTCGAGTTGCGGGTTTTTCTGTTCAGGTCGCTTTTTACCGCATCGGTATCAGCCATCAGCACAACCTCTCCGCTCTCTCCGCCGACGGCATCGACAAGAAAATTGCTTTCGCGGTCAATCGAGCCGAACCGCTGCTGCTTGATTTGCAGAAGCCTGTTGGCAAGCCTGGTTGCTTCCGTTCCGTTGCGGAAGTTGGCGGTCAGGACAGAGAGTTGCTGCTGCCTGGCAAGATCGGCGTTGTTCCAGAAAAGGCTTTTGACCTGGTTCCATGAAAAGAAGTTCGGGTGCACGATCTGGTTGGAGTCTCCGCAGAGAAGAAAGCGGCCCTGGTGTTTCAGGGTTCCGAGTATCAGCGCCAGTTGAACCGGGGTCAAATCCTGCACTTCATCGACTACGACAAAATCATACCGGGAACGGGCGATCTCCTGCCAGCGGTGCGCTATGCTATTGAGATCGTAGAAACCCGCTTCATCTGTCCATTGCCGGTATTTTTCGAACAGATCGTAAATCACGCATCTTTCAGCACCAGTAAAGATCGACTGTCGGACGCCCAGATTCATATATGCCTCACGGCTCAGAGTTCCTTCGGCTCCGGCAGTTATGACCCCCCGTATCTCTTCGAATGCCTGATGGGCTCCGACAGTACGGGCGAGGTTGCGCATTCTTGCAAACCATCCCGAGAAGTCACGCCAGGTCACCTCTCTTCCGGCTGGAACGCGAATGGATTCGACGAACTCCCGATACGAGAGAAAGTGCGCTTCCTGGCCGGGATGCTCGAATCCGTTGGCATAGTAGAGGTTACGGGCATTGCCGGCAAGATATGCTGAATGGGTGACGTAGAGCACTTCGCCTTCGGTATGCTTGAGTTTCTCAAGCGTCAACGCGGTTTTTCCACTGCCGGCACTACCGACGATAATCAGCGGCGGAGACCGGTGATAGATGGTTTCCTGGGCATCGTCGAACGAAATCGGCTTGTCGAGCATGTACACCGTAGAACGTTCCGGATGCAGATAACGAACTGCAAGAGCCTCGGCAATCGCTTCTTCTGCCTGAATATCGGATATTTTCGACTCGTCGATGGCCGCACCCCGAAGAAAACGCGATCGGTCGTATGCATGGTTGGCAATAACCTCGAGCATCAGGATGCAGGTTTCATCGCCATGACGCACCATCGTGAAAAGCAGCCTTGCCGCGTCATCGAGCCGTGCCCGGTAGAATCGTCCGTGCGTAAGGTTGACAAGCTTCTTTACCTGCGCGGCACGAAAGTCGTGCTTCCGGAGAGCTTCGGATACTTTGTCGTAAGCTTTCCGATAACTGCCGGCATCGAACCCGGCATATTGAAGAATTCTCATTTGGTGATATTGTGGGTGGTGCGACGGAGGTTGCGGTATACCATCACCCCTGAAGCTCGTTCATTTGCGTTTCCATTGCGAAGGATCGATGCCGCGCAGCCAGTCGAGGGTTATCCGGAAGCCTTCGTCATAGGTGACTTTCGGGTTCCATCCAAGCTTATTTCGGGCTTTTGAGGTATCGAACATCGCCCGGGACGCAAGCAGCGTTACCGCCTGACGTGTCAGCATCGGGCGAGTGTCGCTTCCGGTAAACCGATAGACCATTTCCATAATCGAGGCAAGCAGATAGGCAAGACTGAACGGAAGATAGATGAACGGGGAGCGCACATCGATGCCCGAAGCGAGCCGATCGCAGAATGCCTCGAAGGTGGGGACGGTGCTGTCGCAGGCAAGAAACCCTTCGCCAGCCGCTTCAGGATGCGTTGCGGCAAGCATGACAAGATCGACAAGGTTATCGATATAGACAAGGTTCATGCGGGCGTGCCATGCCCAGTAGAAGAGCATTCCTTTGCTGAGACCATCGGCAATCAGAGGAAAAACGGTACGGTCTCCCGGACCGTAGACCATCGCAGGATAGACAACCGAAACTTCGAGCCCCCTAGCGGCATACTCCCATATCAGCCGGGTAGCTGCTATTTTCGTATCGGGATAGGGCTGGTTCCTGATATGGCAGGGCATCCCCTCGTCGATACGTTCGCTTTTCATATGGTCGAAGAGTTCGATGGTGCTGATGTAGACGAGACGACCGACCCGGGTCCTGAGGGCGGCTTCGGCAACATTGCGCGTTCCTCCGACATTGATGTCGATAAAATCCTGCAGTTCGCCCCAGTCGGATGTTACGGCTGCCGCATGAAAAACGATATCGCACCCTTCGACGGCCCGGCTGACGGCAGACGCATCGCGAATGTCCCCTTCGATGACGGTTACATCTCTATTCGCCAGATCGGGTATGGCGCCATTGCCTTTTCTGACCAGTACCCTGACCTGATAACCGTCCTTCAGGCATCTGTCGGCGATATGCGATCCGATGAATCCGGATGCTCCCGTAACGAGTGCAATCATCTCAGCTGTGTTTTCGTTTTTGTTCGGCGTATCCCGGTCCATCCTGCCCTTCCATTTTATGCATGCAGTCTCTCGATATATTATCGACCGTCCACCCTACGGCCCGCTCGAAAGGGGCTTCGCGAACCGGACAATCGCGTTTCGTGCAGATACAGCAGGAAAATCTGAGACAGGCATCGGTATGTACGAACAGTTCGACACTCTCTCCGAACTGCTGACGGATGATATGCTGCAGTTTGTTGATCTCTTTCTGGGATTCGCGGACGTTGAGATACCAGGGCAGGGTAAGGTGGCAGTCGAGATGAAGCACGCTGCCGTATTTGATGATCCTGAGATTGTGCAGATCGATCCAGTTTTCCCTGCGGCTCTGCTGCAGCAGAATAACGAGTTTTTCGAGCAGTTCGGTGTCGGCCTCGTCCATGATGCCGCCAAGCGAATTGCGCAGGATACGATAACCGGTAACAAGAATGAAGGTCGCGAACACCAGAGCCACGACGCTGTCGAGCCATGCCATACCGGTCAGGGCGAGCAGAACGAGACCGGCGATAATGCCGATGGTTGACAGGGTATCCGTCTGCAGGTGCCTGCCGCTTGCTACGAGGGCGAGCGAACTGTTTTTCTTTCCCTTGCGGACGGCAAGAGAACCGACCAGCCAGTTCGCCGCCGCGGTAATGGCCACAAGCGCAATACCTTGATCGAGCTTTCCGATGACCGCAGGATGCAGCAGGTTATCCACCGCTTCGTTGATGATAAGCAGTCCCGCGACAGTGATAAGGGTGCCTTCGACAGCCGCCGAGATGAACTCCACCTTGCCGTGTCCGTAAGGATGGCTGCTGTCGCGCGGCTTTGCGGAAATGTAAAGGCTGTACAGACCAATGAAGCCGCTGGTGACGTTGACGATGCTTTCGAGCGCATCGGTGAGAATTGCTACCGACCGGGTCATGTACCAGGCCGCAAACTTGACGACAAGCAGCACTACGCCGGTAACGGCGATGATTTTCTGGAAGTTGTAACTCTCTCTGGCTGTTGACATGAACCCGATTTATCTCTCTGCGGCAGAACGGCTCGGCCCTCTACCGCCGCTCAGGATCCACCGGAATCCTCTTCCGCTTTTCCTGAGTATACGGAATTATCGCCATAGAGATCTTCCATCCAGAGGCAAACCGGTAAAAAAAGCGTTCCGCCGTATACCTTCAGGGAAAAAAGGATACACGGCGGAACACAAGGTTAAACCGTTGACCGGACCCGGACAGCAGCTTACAGCACGATATCAGAAGAGCGCAGCGAGTTCACGCCTGAGAGACGGATAGCGAACTCCGCATCGGCATCACTGTCGGTATTGCCGTAAAGAATACCGGAAGCGCTGTCGAACCTGAGCTGGCCGGCTCCGCTGAAGGCATCGGAGCTGCCGAGAATGATACGGCTGAATGCCTGGTCTCCCGCGATGGTATTATTGGCGTCCATGCCGGACAGGTCGAGTCTGTCCTGACGGCTCCTGAAGTCCGTGATGACATCCATGGTCTCGGCCGTCAACCCGCTTTCGGTTTCGCTGTCGTACCGGAAAATATCGCGACCCGAGCCGCCGATGAGCCGGTCAGCGCCTGCGCCTCCGATCAGTACGTCATTGCCCCAGCCACCATCGAGGATATCGTCGCCGCCGTTGCCGATGAGCCGGTCATCGCCAGAGAGCCCTTCGAGTCTGTTGTCGCCCTCGTTGCCGACCAGCTCGTTGTCAAGCATGTTACCCGTCCCGTCGAGATCGGCCGATCCAAGCAGTTCGAGGTTTTCGATACCCGTGCCAAGCTCCCGGTCGACTTCGGATTTCACGGTATCGGTTCCGCCTGAACGGTTTCCGAAGAAACTGAAGAAGCCGCCAAAAGCGGAATTGCTTTCCCGGACGACATCGCCTTCGCTGTCCACATAGTAGGTATCATTGCCCCTGCCGCCCACCATGAGGTCGTCGCCGGTTCCACCGACGAGTATATCGTCGCCGTCGTTACCGGAAATCCTGTCGTTACCTGCGGAACCGAAAATCACATTATCGTTCCTGTCCCCTGTCAGCGTATCGTCTCCCTCGCTTTCGCCATACTCCCTGTCCGTTACGGTCAATGTAAAGACATCGCTTATCGAAGCACCGCTTTCATCGGCAGCGGTAACGAGGATCTCGTATATTCCTGCTTCCGATTTCTCCGGGGTACCGCTGAAGGTCATCGCTACCGGATAGGGGGTTTCGCCGCCCTTCGACGGATCGTAGCCGATAAGCGGATCGAAGGTCGCTTCGTCGTACGAAGCCACGTCTGCTGCAGCCGCGTACTTGTTGTATGCCGTCACGTCCCAGGTGGAGGCGTAGCCCGACCAGCCATCTTCCTCTTCGCTCCAGTCCTGCCACGCAAGACCGAAATCCTCGCCGTAGAGGTAACGGCTTCCGGCAATTTCGTGCTCGATGTTCATGCCGTCACCGATGAAGAGGATGACATGCTCGGCTCCGGCTTCTTTGGCGGCCTGCATCATCACGTCGTATATCTGCGTGTTGTCGATGATCTCCGTTCCGGCATAGATGTCGCCGGCGGCCTCTTCGAACAGATCGGCTCCCGCGCCGCGGGCATAGACGCTCACCAGCTCGTTGGTGTGCCCGCCGCTTCCGTAGGTCACTTCGCCGTCGGGATAGCTCTTGCCGCTCTGTGCAGGCAGGTCGCCGAGACCAAGCTCTTCCTGCGCACGCAGGTAGCTGTTCGAGTGGTCGCTCGTGACGATGATGAGCGTGTTCGACCAGCTGATGCCGTTCGAGCCGCTTTCGACGAACGTTTCGGCTGCCTTGACTGCCTCATCGAGGTCGTAGACCCCGCCTACCATATTTTCATAGTCGTTTGCGTGGTTGCTCCAGTCGATATCTCCCTGTTCGATCATGATGAAGAATCCGTCATCGTCCTGATTCAGCACCGAGAGCGACGCGTTGGTCACGTCGGCAAGCGTCGGGTCTTCGATGCCGCGGGTGATCGAAGGCGAGCCGGGCGTATCGGACACTTCGTAGTATTCGAAGTTGCCTCCCG
>NZ_JAIGND010000025.1:0-71293 GCF_036528655.1 Chlorobium sp. | reverse complement strand
CCGGTTCCGGCGATAAAACGCTGAAGCTGTGGGATGCGCACTCCGGCACCTGCCTCCAGACACTCACCGGCCATTCCGGCTGGGTCAGCGCTGCGTCATTCAGCCCTGACGGGACGCGCATCGTTTCCGGTTCTGCCGATAAAACGCTCAGGCTGTGGGATGCGCACTCCGGCATCTGCCTCCAGACGCTCACCGGCAATTCCGGCTGGGTCATCGCTGCATCATTCAGCCCTGATGGGATACGCATTGTTTCAGGTTCTGCCGATAAAACGCTGAAGCTGTGGGATGCGTATTCCGGCATCTGCCTCCAGACGCTCACCGGCCATTCCGGCTGGCTCAGCGCTGCATCATTCAGCCCTGATGGGATGCGCATTGTTTCCGGTTCTGCCGATAAAACGCTGAAGCTGTGGAATGCGTATTCCGGCATCTGCCTCCAGACGCTCACCGGCAATTCCGGCCGGGTATGGGCAGTGTCATTCAGCCCTGACGGGACGCGCATTGTTTCCGGTTCTGACGATAAAACGCTGAAGCTGTGGGATGCGCACTCCGGCATCTGCCTCCAGACGCTCACCGGCCATTCCGGCCGGGTCAGAGTTGCGTCATACAGCCCGGACGGCACGCGCATCGTATCCGGTTCTGACGATCACAACCTGAAGCTGTGGGATGCGTATTCCAGCATCTGCCTCCAGACGCTCACCGGCCATTCCGACTGGGTCAGCGCTGCGTCATTCAGCCCGGACGGGACGCAAATCGTTTCGGGTTCTGACGATGAAACGCTTAGGCTGTGGGATGCGCACTCCGGCATCTGCCTCCAGACGCTCACCGGCCATTCCTACTGGGTCAGCGCTGCGTCATTCAGCCCGGACGGGACGCAAATCGTTTCAGGTTCTGCCGATGAAACGCTCAGGCTGTGGGATGCGCACTCAGGCATCTGCCTCCAGACGCTCACCGGCCATTCCGGCTGGGTCATCGCTGCATCATTCAGCCCTGATGGAATACGCATTGTTTCAGGTTCTGCCGATAAAACGCTTAGGCTGTGGGATGCGCACTCCGGCACCTGCCTCCAGACACTCACCGGCCATTCCGGCTGGGTCAGCGCTGCGTCATTCAGCCCTGACGGGACGCGCATCGTTTCCGGTTCTGCCGATAAAACGCTGAAGCTATGGGATGCGCACTCCGGTACCTGCCTCTATACGCTCACCGGCCATTCCGGCGGGGTCAACGCTGCGTCATTCAGCCCGGACAGCACGCGTATCGTTTCGGGTTCTGAAGATAAAACGCTGAAGCTGTGGGACGCCCACTCCGGCCAGTGCCTCATGACGATGGCAAACCTGCCGGATAACGAAACCGCTTCATGGAGTGAAACGGAGCTGAAACTGCTTTCGGCATCGAAAGAGGCCTGGCGCTGGATCGGCCTTGCCGATGGCTGTCGCCGCCTGCCAATCGAGTTACTCGACGATCCGGCAGATCCCTTAACTCGAAGTCTTCAGTGATTACATTGATTTCAGGAGAGGGGAATTGGAAACAGAGGCATAAGAGGCTCTTTGGATCTATTATTATTGTTTGTTGTATAATAATAGTTATGTAAAATTGCTAATATTATAAGCATATTTTATAACACTTTATAGCCACTGTTTGCAGCACCAATAGCCACTCCATCTGGGATAAGAAGAGAAGTTTTTCCTCACGGATTGCACATCCGACATGGCTCATAACCTGCATTGATCGCATCTTCACGGTTTCTGAATACTGCCGTACAGTTTTTACAGTCGTAGACACTGCAGCTTGGCCTGTGAAATTTCTGGCTTTTCACATTGCCATGGTAAACAGCCTGAACTGGCAGCGGGTTCTCGGCATTCGTGATCTGAGCCAATGAAACAATGCCTCCGGTTATGCTTCCTGGGATTGCCACAGAAATCCGTCTGCCTTTGAGGTATTCCCATGGTGGCACGGGATTCGGATCCACCCACAACCCTCTCCTTGCCATCTTGGCTTCGTCCTCCAGCCTCTGCAGGCTGGCGTTTTTCGAATACTTCCTGTAATGCCAGGCATAGTCCGCTCTGACAAGCTCAGCATTGACATCCATATCGCCGGCATATACCCATGCTGCTTCATCCGGCGAGATCGAACAGGTTGGCCAGGATACGGCTGACATGATCCAGCTGATCAAGGAATTTGATCGTATAGGTGTCACCCTCTGGTTTCTCGATGACGGTAACAGTACGGAAGGAACGATGGGGAAGATGGTGGTGACGATTCTCTCTGCCGTCGCCCAGGCAGAACGGCAGCGGATTCTCGAGAGAACCAACGAGGGCCGACTGGAGGCGAAAGCAAAAGGGGTGTGATCGGAAGAAAACGATCGATCGACAGGGACACACTGTTTGCCCTGCGTGAACAAGGCCTCGGAGTTACGGATATTGCACGGCAGATGAAGATCGGACGTTCAACCGTCTATTTGATTCTTCAGGAGGGTTAACCTGTAGATAAAACCTGAAAGTTTTCACACTTGCGGTGTCATGTGCGCTCCATAGCGTCTAACACCTCGGTTGATCCGGGGCTTTTTACATGTCTGCATGTCTATGTTTTGTCGTGTTTGCATGATTGCATGTAGTTATGCTGTCTTGTCATCATGATGGCCTGTATATATGTAGTTATGGCATCATATAACTGCGGTGTCGTTGATGTCGAGGAGTGATGCCAGTATAAACAAGAACTTCGCTCTCAACCGTAGGGGCTACCTTCTGTAACCGTCATGGGTTTAGTGGAACAGCCATGCAAAACGCCACGCCGTCTCGTATTCATTTCTCTAACAACGGTTCTTCAGGACTCTATGTGGCCTTTGGTTTGGCTTTGGCGCTATGGTGCTCAATAGTGCCGCTTGCCCGGAACAGTTCAGCACGTTTTTGTTTCCCGGATGAGCCGGTATGATTCGTCGGTGAGGACATGTGTTCCTCCTGTTCCCCCTTCGTTAAGAAACATCCAAAGAAATAATGTGATGTCATGCCCGCTTCGCGGATTGAGAATTCACTCATCCCCGGAGGGGGCTGGCCAAGATACGCCAGTTTGCCTTTTTGCTCAAGGGCCGTTCGCTTCCGCTCTTTGTTTGTGCAGCTCACTTGTCTCCCTTGCCCAAAAAGTTTGCCTGTCCTCGGGGAAGCCTCTGTCCCCTCGGGGAATGATTTGAAAGGCAAACTTCAGCAACTTCAATGGTTACGGCTATGAGACACGCAGAGACCCTTCCGCTATTCCAGGCAGAGCAGCAGATTATGATACCACGTTACGGTATCCGGCTGGTGAAGGAATCAGAGATCATGTATGATAACAGGCACATCAATGGTGCGGCGGCTGTATCTGAGCTGATGCAGTTTATCGGGCTGCATGAGAAGGCAGGCGAGGAGTTCCATTCGGTGTACCTGAACACCAAGAACGAGATTGTCGGGATGGAGATGATCAGCAAGGGAACCCTGAACGCTTCGCTGGTGCATCCGAGGGAGGTGTTCAAGGGGGCACTGCTTGCCAATGCAAACGCCCTGATTCTGGCTCACAATCATCCGTCCGGCAATGTTGAACCGAGTTCAGCGGACAGGCAGGTGACGGCGCTTCTGGTGAATGCGGGGAATATCCTCGATGTGAAGATCCTCGATCATGTCATCATCGGGAGCAAGGGCGGGTACTACAGTTTCAAGGAGCACTCCCTGATTTGATCGACCCCGCGGCCCGGCCAAGCCGGGCCTTTCCCGTATGTATTGTTATATGCTCGATAGTTGACTGATGAGGTTGCTGGTTTCTGGTGGAGTTTCGGGGTTTTGCTATTCAATGTCTGGAGAGCGGGAAGGATATCCATGAGGTTTCTTGCATGTGTGCTGATGCAAGCAAGATTGCCTAAAGGAGGTTGAAGGAGGGACAGGGTGCTCAACAGGTCGGGATGCCCGATCTGATCAGCACCCTGCCGGAAGAGCCGATCTGAACAGCATCATGGGATGCCATTCAGATCGGCTTTTTGATGTGACGGGCTATTTGGTATGGTTGTCTATTTCGCCTGGCTGTATCTGCGCCCCAGCAAAGACTATCCCGCAAAAGCGGGAAACTCCTTGCTGGGGTTGATGGCTGGCGGGCGTCGCTGTCAGCCGGAAGAAAGCGTCTGTTGTACACCCTCCGCCAGAGGGCATGCGGCTTCCGTTCAGCGCTGCCCGGTGCCGTGCAACTGCTTCACTTCTGCCGCATCACCCTCTTGCTCCGGGGCACAACACGCGCTTGTGAACCCCTTTTGTCAATCATACCCGGTGTACCGGATAGAATCCACCCGGCAGGCCATTTATGCCAGCCTGCCGGCGGGTCTATCGTAAGTCATACCGCTTCACGTACAGCAACCTGAAAGATCCGCTGCGGGGTCATGAGCGCTCCAGTGCGGCAAAGGTCTGTTGTCAGTGGTTCTTCCTTTTTTCCTGTCGGAAAAATGGCCTGGCGGTTCTCTCATGGGCTTGAGGCTGCCGTGGCTCCTCCACCCGCTGTCGCTGGGGCGGGTAGCCTGTATGGGCAGCCCGGCGTTCAGGTCATGCACTCCTGCCGTCCTCGCTGGTGCCCTGTTGCTGTAGTGCACGTTCGCATTGCATCAACACTATCCTATGGAGGCTGTCATGTCTAGTTCTGTCTATGAGATCATCACCGCTCAGATCATCGCCCAGCTTGAAAAGGGTGTTGTTCCATGGCGTCAGCCATGGCATTCGGGTTTGCCGAAAAACCTGGTATCCGGCAGGGAGTACCGGGGTGTCAACCTTCTGCTGCTCTCCACGGCAGGAAGTGAGTATTTCGTCACCCGGAAGCAGGCTGAAGCGCTGGGTGGAAAGATCCGGTGCAAGGGGTTCCCGGTCGTGTTCTGGAAGATCCTCGAACGGGAGAACCGGAAGAGCGGCGAGATCGAGAGGATTCCGATGCTTCGTTATTACCGGGTGTATCCGGTTTCCGGTGTCGAGGGGATCGAGGTGCCGGACTCCGGTGCCGAGGCAGTCACGCCGATTGGTGCTGCTGAGGAGATCGTCCGGAACATGCCGAATCTGCGGGTGATCCGCTTCGATGGGAACAAGGCGAGTTACTCGCCCTCCCATGACGAGGTGACGATACCGGCCATGCAGAGCTTCGTCAATAGCGAGGAGTTCTACAGTACCCTTTTCCACGAGCTGGCACACAGTACCGGCCATCAGTCACGCTTGCAGCGCGAGGGCGTGACCAGAAACTGGGGGTTCGGCTCGCATGAATACTCGGAGGAGGAGTTGGTGGCCGAGATGGCCTCCTCGTTCCTTTGCGGCATCGCAGGCATCGGCAAGCAGACGCTGCAGAGTTCGGCGGCCTATCTTGCCGGATGGCTCAAGATACTGAAAGCCGATCCGAAGTACATCGTCCACGCAGGCTCGAAAGCGCAGAGGGCGGCCGATTACATCCTTGGCCATCACAACGAAGACCCCGGTTGATCCGGGGCTCTTCATGTTCAGGGAGGGGTGACGATATGCATGCACGGCTTCATGTTGCCCTGTCCTCATGCTGTCATGTCTGCTTGTGCTCATGGTGTCATGTGGGCATGATGTCTTTTCCTTGGTAGTGTTGTCGGCTTCGCCCTCAACGGAAAGTGCTCCCTTCTGCCGCGGTCATGGGTTTTGCGGGAACAGCAGCGCAAAACGCCATGCCAGCGATCATTCATTCCGCTACCATCCGTTCAGGGCTCGAGGATGCCGGTGCTTCGCATTGGCGATATGGTGCTCAACTGCTCCGGTCTGCCGGTTCAGTTCAGCACTTTTTTTGTTGCAGTTCCGGTATCGTGTTGGGATTGAATCAGTTGATGTGAGGACAGGTGGTGAAGAGGTTCAGTTCGTTAATTGACTGTGTCGGGGCTTTACAATCGCTCTGGTTTGTGATAATATTCTTTGCGTATATTTCTTGTGGTGGTGATGTACTTCATTGGATGAATAACAGATTACGGAGAAACAATATGACTCGCAAGGTAACCGGGCCGAAAGCCGCAAGCAGTGCTTCCAAGACATAGAGCAGTGGATCTACTGGAGTAAAATCGAAGACTGCTGCTGCAAGCGCACTATCCCAGACTAAAGCGCCGGCAAAACAAACAAGCGCAAGTGCGGCTTCTGCCGCATCAAAAACGCTGAGTGACGGGCGAAGCAGCAAGGCTTCCAAATCAGCTGCAGGGAGTACACTTTCTCAGAGGGCGGGTAAAAAGAAATAAGGTCGATCGTTAACGGTTGTTCAAACAATCAAGGAGACGAGGAATGGCTAAGGTTGCTATTTTCTGGGATCCCAAGGGGTTCCAGCTGGACAGTCTGGGTACGAACAAGTACCTGCGGGCAACGGATGGAGATACCCCGTATGTGTCGATGTCGATACGCATGCTGAGCATCGATACCCCCGAAGTTCATTATCCGGGAAACACAAAGCCTTCGAAACAGGATACAACCCTATTGCAGCTGGCTGAATGGATTCGCCAGGGAAAAGCTCCGATCAATGATGATCTTGCCGGATTCCTGATGCCGAAGCTCGAAGGTGGCAGGGCCGGAACACTGCAGATGGAGCAGGGAGAGAAAGCAAGTAAGGCTTTTCAGGAACTGGTCGAGAGGAAGCTGCACGAAGGAGGCAAGAACCGCACGGTATATCTTCATTCGGCTGAAAAGCCATTCGACCAGTATGGCCGATTGCTGGCCTACATGGCTCCGAACTATACGGCCGCTGAACGGGAAAGCATGTCGGCTGTAGAGCGGGCAACCTTCAACCTGCTGATGGTCATGGAGGGCTGGGCGGCAACTTTTCCGATTTATCCGAGCTTGCCGAAGCATTCAGATCTGCTGCTTCTGCAGGAAGCCGGAAGGAACGCGCTTGAAAGCGGTAAGGGTATATGGGCAGACTCCCTGACGCTGACCGGCTATGAGTTCCGGATGTGCGTCAAGCTTTACGAAATCACCAGCAAGCTGGTCAAAGGAACCAAGGTATCGAGTACGGAGAAATATTCATGGATCGACCGGTTCTGTCTGGATATGACCACTCGTGAGATATTCTATCCCCAGGACTATTTCAAGGTGCAGCCCTATAATCGAATATTCATCTGGGCTGAGGATGTGACGGATGCCGTTGGGAAGCTGAATCTGGTGCCTGGCGCATAGATTTGCTATAACTCTTGGTATGGCAGACGGAATGGGCCAATCAGGCTATTTGAGCCATTCTGTCTGCGGGTCTTGTCATAAGGCGTTGCGACAATCTTCAATGATGTCGTGTCGGCTTCGCCCTCAACGGAAAGTGCTCCCTTCTGCCGCGGTCATGGGTTTTGCATGAACGGCAGAGCAAAACACCACGCCAGCGGTTATTCATTTCGCTACCATCCGTTCAGGGCTCGAGGATGCCTGTGCTTCGCATTGGCGCTATGGTGCTCAACTGCTCCGGGCTGCCGGCTCGGTTCAGCACTTTTTTGTTGTTGCAGTTCCGGGGTTGATTGCTTTTTCGTTTTTGTTTTTCTGATCCCGCCTGCCGCTCCTTTTTGTAGTGTTGTTTGTTGAAG
The DNA here is from genome assembly GCF_036528655.1 of Chlorobium sp. GTDB lineage: Bacteria > Bacteroidota > Chlorobiia > Chlorobiales > Chlorobiaceae > Chlorobium. The sequence continues at coordinate 63,741 of NZ_JAIGND010000025.1, read as the reverse complement.
TGTATATTGAAGCATAACTATAATTATCTGTCAGATATGAAATCATCATTGGCTGAAACGCATGTCGTGTTGAAAACCAAAGCGGGGCGAGAGGTTATCCTCTTTCGTGAGGTGATTTCTTCATCGAAAGTCGAGGGGATTGCTTGTGCAGAGCGTGTGTTAGGCGAGCGGTACGGAGTTGAAAAGTCAGCCGGAATGCGAACTCTCAAGAAGCGCCTCGTCAAGAAGGCTCTCCATAAGCGCAAGGTCTAATTTCTGAATAGATCTGACATAGTCCACAAACTTCCTTTCAAGTACTTCCCAGTCGAACCCGTTGAATCCAGCCTGTAAGGCCATGAGTGTGGCAAGAAGTCTTGCTGTTCGGCCGTTACCTTCTCTGTATGGATGAATGAATAGCAGCTCGAGGTGTACCGTGGCTATTTTCCTGATGACTTCATTTCTGGAACCGTGACAAGGGGTGTTTGGCATCAGGATCTCTTTTTCGAAGTACTGCAGGGTTTGATCCAGGAATTTCGCTGCGGGGAAGGTGAAGCCATCTTTCGTCAGATTGACGGTTCTTGGCTTTCCTGCCCATGCGTAGATGGACCCGAAAAAGACCTTGTGTAACGTATTGATATCGGCGACGGTCAGTTGCTGATCAGAGCCGGTATGCGCTATCATGTACTCGAATGCATCCGCATAACCTTTGATCTCGGTCCGGTCAATCTCTTCCCTGGATGTAATACCCAGAAGATTTTTCAGAACCATGTCATGAGACCCCGGTTCATATGCATCAGCATCAGAAGCATGGTATTTTGTGCTGATTGTGTCGGGGTTTCTTTTTCCCTTTTGGCTGTGTTCCATTGATACGGGTAATGTTATGCTCCGGTATCCAAGCCTTTTCCTTGTATAAGATAGAGTTATCAAGGGATTATTCAGCATCGGCCAGTTAACAGTGATATGTTCGACCAATCAATCCCGAAAATGATTCTTGCGCTGGGAGTGGCTGGTTTCAGGCCAGCTGCAATTCTATTGATTGTCCGAAAAATCCTGCTCATCTGTATGGTTGGTTTCATCACGGATCACCAGAACCTTCAGAAGAAATAATGTACTGATCATACCCGCTTTGCGGACTCTGGGAGATCGTTCATCCCCGGAGGGCTCCGGCGCAGGATAGGCCAGTTTGCCTGTTTTGCGCAAGGGGCGTTCGCTTCCGCTCTTCGTTTGTGCAGCTCACTTTGGTTCCCTTGCGCAAAAAGTTTGCCTGTCCTCGGGAAGCCTCTGTCCTCCCGGGGAATGATTGATTAAATTACCGTTAACCAGTCCGGAGTGTGCCGGGCGTAACTGGATGAACCATGGATGTCTATCATGTTGGGAATTTGTTTCCCATCGAAAAGTACTGTACCGGACAGGAGCAGCATGTGGCCATTGTGACAAACAGCTTTTTCAATGTATTGATGTCGCTGAAGCATATCAAAAAACGCGAGAAGGAGCTGTTCATGAACGGCAGGCTGACGGTGTATCTTTTCGAGCAGAAGGGGATTCCTTTTCTGGTGCTCGATTTCGGAGAGGGGTTCAGTATCGATATGTCGTTCGATGCTTCGATGTTCGATGAGGAGTTCCGGAGGGAGTGGCTGGCGTCTGAGGGAAATGTGATCACGCTGTTTCTGGTGGAGGCCTCGACCGGAAAGCTGGAGGCGATGCGCTTGATCGCAGTAGGGTTTGCCGACGAGTTCCGGAAGATCTGTTCAAAGCATGTCGGGAGAACCGGTATCGGGCATCAGGTCAGGCTGATCCAGACGGCGTTCAGTACGCGGGAGATGATGGAAAATGCACGAACGTGCACCCGATTTGGTTTCTGAGCGGCGAGCCCCCTTGTCGGGGGCTTTTCTGCCGGGGGGAGGTGAAGAATGGCCAAGAGCCTTCATGCAAGGTTCCTGGCCGTTCAATGAATGAGGAGGTCAAGTTTCTTGCCAAGCGCTTCGGCGTAGTTGACGAGGGTGGAGAGCTTGACATCTTCGGCATGGTTCTCGATGCGGGAAATTGCCGACTTGTGTGTTTTCAGCTTCTCGGCGACCTCGACCTGTGACATGCCTGCGTTGAGCCGGGCTTGTTTGAGCATGACGCCGATGCGGAAATTCCGGTATCCTTCTTCATAGCCTTCGGCAAAACCGGGGCTCATGGCTTTCTGTTCGTCGATGAACGCCTGCAATTCATCCCTGTTCGTGTCGTTTCTCATAATCTTTTTTTCTCTGTTCTGCCAGCGCGATCTCCTGCGCTGGTGTCTTTTGTGATTTCTTGGAAAAGCCGTTGGTCAGCACGACAAGGTTTCCGTCATGCATGAACCCCAACAGTCTGACCGCATTGCCTCCATGCGAGGAGCGCACCTCCCAGATGCCGTCTGTCCCCTGGAGTTTCTTGAAGTACTCCTTCGGCACCATCTGAAAATCCCTGATGAGCGTCAGCACCCAGGCAACCTTCTGTCTTTCCTTGTCCGGGAGGCTGGTCAGGTACTCCTTTACCGGGCACTGACCCGATTGCGTCGTATAAAAAATGATTGAACGCATGGTAAAAGTTAACATCTATATCAACTCTGTGCAAGAGTGAAAGGTTGCTGTCTCGTGATGAGTTCTTTTTTTTGATATGACAGTGCCGGTTGCAAGACCTGCCAGATGCCGTGAAACCGGCCTGTATGGCTGCCTGTGTTCATGTATGTCTGTCAGCATGTTTACTCCTCAGGGGGATTTTCCGGTTTGTCTCGTGCCAGCATCAGGTTGCACCTTCGAAGGCAGAGGAGATATTGATGGCGGGGCGGTGCATTTGCCGGACTCAGGTTTGTTCAGGAGCTTGCAGAACATCGCTCGGGTTGCCTGTTCACGTGTTTGAGGATCGGATAAGGTGTAGATGCGCGATTTGTCGTCCTTTGGCAGGGAATGGAAAAAGTCGAGACGGGCCTCCTTGGGCAGTTCCTCCCAGTCGAGCAGCGTGAAAGTTTCCTGTTTCTGATCTCTGGAGAGCAGCCGCCACATGCCGAGTTCCATCGATGTGACAAGCCCTTCACGAGAGAGTCGGGTGTTTGTCGGCAATAGCCGCTTTTTCTGCATCTCGAACAGGTCTTCTGCCGCGCTTCTCAGCTGGAACAGCTTGTTTCGCACATCCATGAAGAGCTTCCAGGCATCAGCTTTATCGGGCAGTGGCTGGAAGATGTGCCCTTCAAATTTCGTCTTTTCAGCACCATCGTACCAGCGATCAAGTTCGGCTCTGCTGATGTTGTGTTTGCGGAGCATGAGACCGATGCCGATGTCGAAACCGACTTCGTTGACGACCCTGCCGTTTTCCTTCAGGAGCGCCTTGGCATACGTTTTCCCCTTGATGAGCTGCAGGGTTCTGATCGCCCGCTCGATCTCGGTCTCGTTTGCCTCGGTGACCAGCTCCATGGAGCGTGACCAGGCTTCATTGAAATTCCTGCCCAATTTCCGGGCAGTCTGTTCGAGCATGAAGTTCGAGCCATCGGAGGTTGTCGGCACCAAACTGCTGGCCGCTTTCATGAGGGCGGTTTTGACGGTGCTGGTCGGTTTCATGGGTTTGACGGGGTTGATGGTTCTTTGGTCTGAAGCACCAGAGGAAACTCTGGCCATGACCGGCGATAGCGGTTTTCAGGCCATCGGCAGCAACGCTTTCGTTGCCCTCTGAGAGGTTGAAGAGCGTTTCGAGAGCGATGCTTTCCGCCTCGGCGTTCCGGTACTTTCCACCTTTTTTCAGCCTGAGCCAGCGCTTCCAGTGGGTTTCGATGAAAGCCGGACTGAATCCGGGATTGACGAGCTGTGTGGGTGGGGAATCGACGGGCGCACTGCCGGAAAGGGGGACTTCAGGGGGATTTCCTGAAAAAGAGGTATCAGGTATTCCAGTATCTGTAGTAGTGTTCCCTGATCTGTTCCGTTTCTGTTCCTGATCTGTTCCGTATCTGTTTTTCTTCGACGGTAACTCACGGTTATTGATGAAGTTGATCTGTTCCTTGTCTGTGCCGGTTCTGCGCTGCATCTGTATCCGTATCTGTCCCTTCTGATTCTGTTTATTCGCGGTATTTTCCGGATAGGCGATGTACACCCCGATCTCTTCAAAAAAGTTCATGACCTTTTTCCTTGTCCAACTCCATCGTTTCGCATAGCCGGCAACGGTAACCGGATTGCCCTGGTCGAAATCCACCTGCAGGGAGAACGCTGCTTCCACCTTCGAGAAAGGACGGTCGGTCGGCAGTTCCCTCAAAAGGGCTTTCGACATAGGTATCCAGTTGCCGGATTTCATCTTCAGAACAGTACAGGTTCATGAAACCGGTACCGGGTTTGATGACGGAAACCTGTAGGTATGCTGAGGAGCATGGGTATGGGGTTCTGGTTATTGGTGTGATGCTGGAGAAGATTTATCAAGAAATAGTTGCTGCAGCATTGCGGGTGGTTCATCCGTTTTCTTCTTTTCCTGCGTTGGATGACGTGCAGATTGAATCTCGTCGAGCAGTTCCGAACGGGAGAAATAGAGCTTGCCGCCGATTTTGTAAAAGGGGATGGCGTTGCGGCTGACCTTGGAGTAGATGCCAGCCTTTGTAACTTTGAGGAGTTTAGCAGCCTCGTCTACGTCTAAAGGCGGGTCGTTTTCGGTGCCGAAGATCTGTTTCCTGGACAGTTTTTCAATTCTGCTCCCTATCACATCGAGCTTTTCATGCAAGCTCATGACAGCCTGGGGCAGGTTGTCGTAGGTTACATGCGCGTTCATGTTTGTATTTAGTGATATTTATTAATATATTTTACTATAAATTGATAAGCGTTAATTTTATATAGTAAAATCTTATCAATATCGCAACAAGATCGAGGGGGTCATGGCAGCTCGGGAAGTAGTATATAAAGAGCAGGCAAACCGGTTCAGGGAAGTAATCAGGGAACAGTTTGGGACGCAGATAGCCCTCGCCAAGGCCATTGGGGCCAGTGATGGGAGCTATCTGACCCATTACGTCAATGGGCGCAGCATGATCGGCAAGATTCTGCGGAAAAAGCTTGAGGCTGTCGGGATCGATGTCGATTACATCATTACGGGAAGACGAAAGGGGGAGGGAAGCTGTTCAGAAAAAAATCAGGAGCTCTATGACCAGTGTGTCGCCAAGATTCTGGAGATTCAGAAGAAGCTGACCGAGCTTTCTTCTGACGTTATTGAAGTCAACAAGATGATCAGCAGTATCAAAAAGTGCGTCGATTAATGATAATTTTTTGTCAGAGCGGCGTTTGATGCCATTAAGTCCAGCTGATAATGCCAGTTAGATGAATTTCTGCCTCCATGTGTTCGAAAGGCGACTGACAAACCGCAGAAAGTTTTCTTCAAGTAAGAGATGGTCTATTCTGAAATTACTGTCTGCTGACAGACCCCTTCGACATGGATACCTTTGCCCTACTGTTGTGATGGATTTTAATGGTTGCTCATGGATTTTAATCTCAAAAGTGTTACGCCATTGCCACGGCAAAATTTTTGAATGCCGTCTAAGTGTTTATAATATAATGATATGGGTCTATTCGTTTTTCCTTTACACTGTAGAGGTCAGAAGTTCGAATCTTCTATCGCCCACGGTATTCCTTATAAAGCCATGTAAGAAGATGACTTACATGGCTTTATCTTTTTTCTGAAAAAGTGCCGGTTTTTTTATAGTGCTGTATAAATGCATTAAAAAATGAGTGTTTAAGCCTCAATATTTCGTGTTGTTGCGCGTTTTTTATGCTTTATGCGATCAAATCTGCGACGCATATGCGACGTGAGAATGGTGGCGTCGCATAAGTCCTTCATGAGCATGTACTTGTGTTTTTATTGCTACCTCTCCAAAAATAAAGTGGCGATTTCATATCGTCGTGTTGTAATGATTCGGTTATCCTTGAGTCCCTTGCAGGAGCTTTTTCAGGAATTGTAACGCTTGCTCAAATTTGCTGTTTATTGATTCCTTGGCGATATCACGAAGTAGCCTGAGTTCACCGATCTCTTCGGATTCCCTGAACAGGATTTCTTGTACGGCGTGCAATGTTCTTGTATTGACTAATTGTGCTATTTCTTGTCCGAGCAACCGAATCGCTGCCAGATCGGGATCGAATCCTTCTTGCTCCAGCAAATGTGGATATGTCTCGTAAAGCGTCAACTGCATGTCTTGTGTCTTGCCACAGTTGTAGAGCATGAAATACAGATCTTCCGCGTCTCGACTGCGGTGCGGGTAAGCATCATCCCATGATATGATTTTAAGGAGCGCCAATGCCGCCATTGATGGAACCCGTATGTCCAATGGAGGTTCCTTCCTCAGGCGAACGGTTAATGCGGATTGCCAGGCCTCTTCAAATCCAAGCATACTCATGACGCGCTCATGATCCGGGGGCCAGCTGATTTGTTTCACATCGTCGCTGATTGATCCATAAGGCACGATGTCGATAAGAATGGCCGAAGAGACGGCTTCGAAACGGTGAGGCTGTTTGGTAGCCGTGAGATGGCCTCGGGAAACCATTGTGTCTGTAAGGAGTGTGAATGCTTCCCAGCCGGGAACTTCAACCCCGATGTCAATGTCTCTTGTTGCACGAGCAGTATGGATGCCGTGGAGATGCTCGAAGATTACGTCTCGCGCAAAAGCTCCTTCAACGAAAAACGGTATGCCCAGCTTATTTGTAACGTCCGTGATGTTTTTCAGTATGGATACAATGTCGGGGTCAATCCTGCCCGAAATATCCCTCAATTTGTTGTTCATAGATCATTCTTGCGGTTTCCATGGTTCGTTGGTCGCCCAGGGCGACAAGATCGGCATAAATCAGGAAGGGGTTTACAGTGTCGCCTTCATCGAGGCCCCAGCCTGGTTGCCAGAAGCGTTCGAGTATTTCCACATCCCCTTTCGGATCCTTTTTTAGCCGGTTGTTGATGACAAATTCAGCCAGTTGTTTTTTACCCGTGTAAATGGTCACGGTCCCAGGCTTCAGGTATCCGGTCAGTTTCGCAGCGGCAACTTCGCCACCCCACTGGGCAACGGTAGCGTCCAACTGGAGGTCATTCCACCAATATCGTTCTCCCCGGAACCGTCCCAGCAAGAGTTTCGGCTTCAAAGCATCGGGGTACGCTGCTGTCCAGCGCTCGAACAGCTCTTTTCTGTTCAGGAGTCTTTTGCCCTGTTTGCCCATGTTGAGGACGAAATTTTTCTCTGCAAGTTCAGCCAGGGTATTTTTTACCGTTCCCAGAGCGACTCCGGTTGCCTCTGCGAGATCGCGATATGGTCTTTCAAGAAGTTCTGGCTTGCATAACAAAGCATAGACGACCCTCAAGCCAACACCTTTGAAAAGGCGGCCAGTCTGGGGGAGGAGTTCAGGTTTTTCTGGCTTGTTTCCTTTCACCCAGATAAGGAGAGAGGGCCCCTGGATAAACGCATTTCCGACCGTATCGATAAACTGAATACCGGCAACGCGCAATCTTTCCGCAGTTTCTGGCGGGATATATCGGGTCGCCAGCACGAACGGCTGAGCAGCCTTGTCCTTGTCTATCAAGATGCGAGGCTCGTCAGTTTTGGTGAATCTTTTTTTTTCTTCCACAGACCATACGAAAGGATGTCCCTGCACCGTACCCTTGACAATGTAGTCGCAGTACTTCTCAAGAGCTCTTTCGATCTTGTATTCTAGTGGGACAAGCTTTGCCAGGGTCTCCATAGTCTTATGGAGGATCTCTTCGTCGTATCCCGTGTGTTTCAGTTTCGGGTCGGTCATGATCAGTCTGGTGTGTTCATGATTCGGTTATGTTCAATAAAATTGAACATAGAGATAATTGAACAAATACCAAAATATTATTGACAAATCATTGAGGGCGGGCAGCGCTCAGGAGTAGAGGTAAGCCAGGTGAACTAAGGCATATTCAGGGTTTTGAGCGGATCGAACCCGTTGTCGTTTTCGTGAGCGTAGCCTTTGGGGTTGCAGATCACTCTGGTTTCGCCGATGGAATATTCCATGGCGGTATGGCAGTGACCGCAGATCCAGTAGTCTATTTTATGGGAGAGCACCTCTTTGTCAAGATCCGACACAAACGCCGCATTAAGGGGGTTGTTGCTATAGAAGGGCGCTATTCCCTGCAGCGAGGGGTGGTGGTGCGTTGCTACGATTACGGTGTACCCGAGATCCGCATAGCGATCGGTGTTTTCAAAAAGCCTCTTTTTCTGTTTTTGGTGGAGGGCGAGAATGTATTCCGGCTGTAAACGGCGATAATCGGCACCGACCTTTATCAGGCGATAGTCCTGGAGTCCCTGACTGGCATCGAACATGGCGATGGGGTTGCCACCGAAAAAATCAGTCCAGAGCGTAGCGCCGATGATGGCGATTTTTTCCTCTTCCAGAATGAGCCGACCGGTATGGACGTTGTGCAATCCGTGCCCGGCAATAGCGTTCTGCCAGCAGTGTTTTTCGATGTTGCCGTGATACCACTCATGGTTGCCTTCAACCACGAAAATGTTTTTGAAGCTGCTCGAGCATTGCGAAAGAAAACCGAGCCACGTCTGCTGCAAGCTGAGGAGGCCGATGTCTCCGGCAAGGATGAGGATGGATTTCTTGTCATCGGCCATTTCCGGAACGCTATAGTCCGAGCCGTTCTCCCCGATATGGAACTCGTTGTGGATGTCGGACATCATTCTGACAATCATGGGATGTAACGTGGCGGTTTTCGATTCCGAAGGTTGAGCTTTTTTCAACTTACCGAAATAACCGGATCTCTTGCCTGTTTGACGGGAAAAAGTTCAAAGGAACCTTTATTCCTGTTGAAGACCTATTGGACATGCGGTTACTGAAGTGCCGCAACGTTTCATAATTTCCCGGAGAGCATATCATGGGTGCCTGCATCAACGATCATCTGAATCGATATGGCGGTCTGGCCGTCGGACATGAAGAAGAACAAAAACGATACTTTGCAGAGAAAAGACTTTACGCCCTGCAAATCGAAACCACCGATGCCTGCCAGCAGGGGTGCCTCTACTGCTATGCCGGTTCAACATCCCGGGAGAGTTACGGACTCACCTCGCTTGAAATCCGCAGCCTGCTCGACGATGCCGCTGCGCTGGAAATCCGGGCTATCGACTGGCTGGGAGGCGACCCGCTCGTCCGGCCCGACTGGTATGCGCTGATGCAGTATGCCCGGTCTCTGGGCATTATCAATAATGTCTGGACAAGCGGTCTGCCACTGCGGAACCGGGAGATTGCCGCCAGGGTCCATGAGGTAACCGAGGGCGGTTTTGTTTCGGTTCACGTCGATTCCATCACTCCGGAAGTTTACGCAAAACTCCATCGGGGAGGCAATGCTCACTATATCGACGCCATCGTTGAAGGGGTGACGAATATGCTCGCTCTGGGCAAACCTGCCGATAAGATGATCAATTGCATCACCTACACCGCAGAGCAGGGCCCGGAAGACGCCATCCGGACGATGCGTTGGTGGTTTGAAGAGAAAGGCCTGCGTACCTGCCTGACCATGTTCAATCCCGCAGGAATGGGCTCGGGCTGGAGATCTTTCGAACCCGAACTCGCCGAAGTACAGCAGGTTTATACCGAACGCGACAGCATCAACTACGGCGGCGACAGCATCAGCATAGCCGCCATGGACACTGATAAATATTACTGCGGCACCATGGCTACGGTGACATTCACCGGCGACGTGACCCCCTGCTCGGTCATTCGCGAAGGCATCGGCAATATCCGCGTAAGGCCGTTCCGGGAAATCATCGCCGAACATGTCAACACTCTCGTTCACGGAAAACTGCACGATGTCTGTAACCTGCCCGCTCCCTGTAATACGTGCATCAACAATCCATCCTGTTGGGGATGCCGGGCCAGCGCCTATCATTACAACCGCGATGCGGACGGTCTGGACCCTAAATGCTGGCTGATTCGGGTAAAAGAGCAGGAAGAATAACTCCAACATGCAAAACAAGGCAATTCAGATGAGCGGAAAAAAACTCGATATCACTATCGGAAACGTCAATGAGGTCTACGATGGCCCTGGCGGCATTCTCTGGGAAATGCTCATGGGCGAACAGATTCATGTCGGCGGTGACAGGGAGACCGATATTCTGGCCCAAAAAGCGGGTATTGGCGCCGATAGTCGTCTTCTCGATGTGTGCAGCGCGCTGGGCGGCCCGGCCCGTCAACTGGCAAGAACGTATGGCTGCAGCATCACCGGTCTGGATGCGACCCTGCGAATGCACGAAGAAGCCATCCGGCGCACGGCAGATGCCGGACTGTCAGGGAAGATCGCATTCAGGCTGGGCAATGCCCTCGATATGCCTTTTCGGGCAAATACGTTCGATGTCGTATGGGGTCAGGATGCGTGGTGCTACATCACTGATAAGAAGCGGCTTATCGACGAGTGTGCGCGAGTCCTGAAACCGGGCGGCATTCTTGCTTTTACCGACTGGCTTGAAACCGGTCCCATGCCGGCAGCAGAATGGCAGGCGCTGCACGAGTTTATGGTTTTTCCCTATATGGAGACGCTCGAAGGCTATGCGACAATGGCCGAAAATGCAGGGTTGAGGGTTATCGAAAAAGAAGATCTTACCCCCGATTTCGCCACACATATTCAAACGTATCTTGACAACGTGCAGAACGATTTCCGACAGGGGATTGTGGATAATTACGGACAGGAGATGTATGACGAAGTTGTCCGCGGCATTACCCTGTGGCGCGATGCCTCGGCAGCCGGCAAGACGGGGCGGGGCCGTCTCGTTGCCCGTAAACAGTAAAAAGAAAGGGGATCGGGCACATGCATGTCAGGTGCCCATCCCCGGCGTTTCATCCGTTCAGCTTCTTCGGAAGCTGAATCCATCCGGAATGGGGACGCTCGCAATTACATAAACTTAAGTCGATCGGAGCGGAGTACGTTCTTTTGTGCATGATAAATCCGGTTCTTGCCAATGTGGAGTTGTTGCTCGGTATTTGCACGTTTCCGGGTCTCAGTATACAGCACCAGCGATCTTCAAACAGGCGCCAGGGTTTGCATACACCTGCGATTACATTCCCCGGATTATGGCTTTTCCGAATAGGAAAGAATATAGTCCAGGCCGCAGTAGACGCTCTGGGCAGAACGATTGAGCGTTAATTGTGCAAGAATCTTTGCAAGCGGATGCAGCTTGCCGACAAATGTCCGGTTTCCTGACAGATACTCATGAAGAGGTTTATAGACATCTTCACGTATCGATGTGACATCGATATTGATAAATCCGGCATTCGAGAGTTTGTTGCTGTACGAAGGAGTTAAATAGTAGTTTTCATGCGGAATATTGAATTTTCCTGCCACAAGGTTCCATGAAAGCCATTGCTCCATTCGCCTGAAGAGGTTATCGGAGTTTTCTGTCGGCAAAATGTCCGCGGTCACAAGCCTTCCTCCCGGCCGCAGAACGCGGAATGCTTCCCTGAAAAAATCCTCACGGGTTCTGTAGTGGAAAGCGCTTTCAACGGAAACAACCAGATCGATGGATTCATTTTCGATAGGCATCTCTGTTGCCGAGCCTTCCCTTAAGTCTACTGATTTCCATAGACCCGCATCGGCAACATTCATCCGGGCGCGCTCAACCTGAGAACTCGTAATGTTCAGCCCGATGATTTTTTCGGGTTTCATGGTCCTCATCCAGAGAATGTCCTGATCGCCAAAACCATACCCGCAATCCAATACGGTATCGCAAGGAGCCATGCCGCCTTTTTTCGCCACCAGAAGCGCAAGGTCCTCACTGGCTTCATCGATTGTGTCCGCATCCCGCCAATAGCCGAGATTCAGATATAACGCATGCTCAGTAAGTGAAGAGGTGCCGATCAAATCATAGACTTCCGTTGTCTGCAACCCGTGGAATGGATTGAACAGCCAATTCAGGTATCCCAGAAAACGATCTGTTGTGTTGTCTGACATGGTGATAATCTGTTTTCCGCCGCTTTCCTGTCCGATCTGGCGCTGGAGTCTTGTCGAATAGCTTTCCTCTGTGTGATCGTCTGATAATCGTCCGATTTTGTAACTTGAATCGTCCGATGGTTTGTTCCCAAAAGCTGAAGAAAAGTATGACTCCGCCCAATAAACCGCCTGACGACCCTTTCGGCTCGATAAAAGCCCTCGTTCAAGAGATGCACAGAGCAAGCTCTGCGACAGTACACTCCAGTTGTCGAGAGCATAGTCGGCAGTGACAACAAAGATGCCCGCCATATCAAGCAAACCCTTGACGGTCTGCTCGACTTCTGTTTCTACGACCCGATAGTCGAGCTGTTCCGCCGTCTCTGCCGCCACTATTATTTCATCGACCCCCAAGCCGCAGCGTTCTACGTGAACAGTTACCGGGAGATGCGGGATTCGGAAGAGCCGGATGAGCGTGAAGCTTCATGAAATCACCAGGAAGCTTGTCCAGAGGAATAAACTGTCAAGTACTGAAAAGTGCTCCTGGTTCAGCAGGTTCTGCGTGGATATGACCACACGGGAAATCGTCTCCCTACAGAATTATTTCAAGGTGCTGCCATATAACCGGATATTTGTCTGGCCTCAGGATGTATCGGAAGCGGTGGAACGGCTTGTGATTCTTGCCAACGGGTGTGCAAAGAAATTCCGGAAAATACCGCAGGAACAGATCGTGCTGGCCGAACAACGCCAGGAATGAATATCTCGGGCTTTCGACGCTGTACCAGTATGCTGAAGCATTAGGGAAGAACATTCAGATTACTGTCCAGTAAATCAGGGGGGCGCATCAGAAAGCGGATTATAAAGCAAGCTGAGGATGATTTATGAATGTTTTGACGTGCTACAGGAAGATCATCCGTCATTTCATGAGTGTGCGTTACCCTGAAATGAATGCTGTGGACGTTATTTATGCTTCCAGACTTTGACAGCCGAAATCAGGAGAATTGCTGCGAGCATCGGCAGTAAACAGGTGTCCGGAATGATACCGAGCAGCCGGGAGCCTATCCATGTTCCGAAAACAGATCCTGCTGCCATGATCAGGACAAACTGTTTGTTTGCGCCGAGAACAACAAAGCTGCTGTCCTTGCTGTATCGGGCAAAGCTGACCAGCATGGTTGGAAGGCTGACAGCGAGCGAGAGACTGCCCGCCAGTTTAATATCGACTCCGAACAAAAGGACGATTGCGGGAATGAGCAATTCACCTCCGGCTACCCCAAGGAGCGCGGCCACGATGCCGATGCCGAGACCAGCTATAACTCCGGCTGTTATGAGCAGGAGAGGCAAATTAAAGAGCGCGGTTCCCGTCGCGTTCGTATGGTGTCCGGTCAGGAGCACCAATGCAATCCCAACCAGCAGGACAGCAATCACCCGGAAAAGCGTTTCTCTTCGCAAACTGGTTGCCCAGCTTGCGCCAATCCAGGCGCCAATCATGCTGCCTGCTAAAAGATTGACGATAATCGGCCAGTGAGCGAACAGGGTTTCCCATGAGATGGTGGCGGTTCTGAAGGGGAGAGCTGAGGCAACAACCAGAAGACTCATGGCTTTGTTGAGGATGACAGCTTCCAACGGAGGAAAAGCAAACATGCCGAGCAGGAGCGGCAAACGGAATTCCGCACCCCCAAGGCCGATAAGACCGCCAAGTGTGCCGATGCCGGCTCCGGCAAAGAATGATTTTGCTTTTCTGATCAAGTCTGGCGGTTTCAGGTATGGTGCGATATCTGCCTGCGAATATAGCGTTTTTACTGTAAATGAGATTACCGGACAAAATGATGAATGACCGCAAACATTTGGTTTCAGTCGAGGTTGAAAAGCATCATCGATGCCACCAGGGGCAATTGGAATTCCGCGCGTGGCCGATGGTTGCTTTTGCTGGTATTTCGGGATTGTTTTTGCGTTAATCTTTCGTTGCTGATGAACGTTACGTGATTCGTCCTTCCTTTATATATTCGCGCCTGACGGCAGCGTCGAGCATTTCCGCAGTGAGGAAAGGAGCCGTATCCGCGAGCAGCTGAATTGAGCAATACTGAATGATGTTCAGAATTGCCGCTCCGGAAAGCTCGTAACGGAGAGCAATGTTCTCGATATCGAGGTCCATATCGAGAGGGAGTTGCTGCGGTATGGTTTTTTTCCAGATGCTGAGGCGTTCTTCCGGTCTGGGCATCGGAAAGGGAATGATGTTCTGGAAGCGTCGGGAAAAAGCGTTATCGATGTTGCTTCGCTGGTTTGAGGCAAGAATCACCAGACCATTGTAATTCTCGACCCGCTGGAGCAGGTATGCCACTTCCTGATTTGCATATTTGTCGTGCGCATCGCGGATATCCGTGCGTTTGCCGAAGAGCGCATCCGCCTCGTCGAAAAAGAGTATCCAGTTCTTGTTTTCTGCCTTGTCGAAGAGCCGGGCAAGATTCTTTTCCGTTTCGCCGATATACTTCGAAATAACACGCGACAGATCGATTCTGAACACCTCCTTTCCGGTCTGTTTTCCGAGCAGCATGGCTGTCAGGGTTTTTCCTGTACCCGGAGGCCCGTAAAAAAGCGCGCGGTATCCGGGCTTGATCCGTTTTTTCATGCCCCAGTCGTTGATAAGCGTCTCGTTGCATGCGATCCATTGTTCAATTTCCTGAATCTGCCGGAACGTCGTTTCCGGAAGTACAAGGTCGTCCCAGTCCATTTCCGTTTCGATGTGCTCCGCAGGGAAATCAATGCTGAAACTCGGTTTGCTGACGGTACCAAGCGTGAGCAGCTCGACAATTTCAGGGTTCATGATCATCCGTCCGCTCATTGCCGGTTCGCCCTCCCTGACCTGTTCCAGCCAGAGAACATGCTCTTTGGCGAACCAGTGTTCGCTGCTGAAAAGACGCTGTACCGCTATGCGCTTTCCGATATCATCTCCGGCAATGATGAACTGAGCCGTCTCGCCGGTTGGAAGAATGGCCCGATGGTTGGTTCCCTTGACGCAGCCGAACTCGGGGAAGTCGCCGCCGTCGGGGAGGTACTCGGCGATGATTTTATTGAAGAAGTCTGGCTGTATGTGGGGGACGTAGGATAGAGCGAGAACTGCAAACTCGATAAATGTGGGCTGATGCGTGATGGCAAAGGACGCCAATCCGGTTGTTTCTTCCGAAAAAGCGATATTTTCGACTAGATAATCATCGATTTGACTGAAATGAATTTTCAGACGGCCCGTAACAAGATTCCTGATCCAGTGAAGTACTTCGCGCAAATCATCGATGTTACTGTTATCAGTCTTCATTCAATCGGGAAATTTTCATGTTGCTTTCGATAGCCCATGCACGTTTTATATGGCTGACATGCTCTTCGAGTTTCTGGTCAGCAAGATCGGGGTGCCCCTGATCCAGATGTTCCTGAATGGAACTGTTCTCTCTGCTGTCGCCTATGAACATATTTTTAAGGTATCCGAAAAAGTTGCCATAGCGTACCTGCGCAGCTTTATGGATACTCTCCTGATTCAAATCATCGACTTTTGTTCTTGAAGCTGCAATAGATCCGCGTTGTTCAAGCAACAGTTTGCCTTCGGAGGTTTTCTTGCCATTAAGGGCTTCTCCATAATGCCGGGCCATGTCATAAGACGAAACGACGTGTCTTCGAGCCAGACCTTGTTGCAGATTGATCAGTTCTGCTTGAGAGTTGAGTTTGAGATCGTTTTTATTGGGATGTTGTCTGGCAATCCCTCGCTTCTGTTCAACGGTGAAATTACCTCTTGGTAGTTTAAGATCCCTGATCACATCATCGGTTACCCCCCATTGATTGAGTGTCGTAACGATATGCGTGGAAAGATCAATCATTTTTGTGTCGAGTTTTTCCATCAATGTATCCGCTTTTTTAACATCTTCGCCTGCGGGTGTTTGTGCCTGTTCATCATATGCACGCAGATCGGTTAATATCGATTCGATTTTATTTTCATGAGTTATTGTAGTATCGACAGGTTGTTTTCGTTTACTGTCGGAGATATCCTTTTTCTTTCCTGTCGTTTCAAGAAAAACTGACGGTTTTTCCGGTGTCGATCGAAGAACGAGTTTCGCGTTTTTACCTTTCCCCTGAAATGTGAGGTTATGTTTTTCGCCACCGGCAGTCACGGGGACTTTTTTTGTCCACCAGCTGAGAATTTTACTTATTCCGGCTTTTGCCGCTGTTTTCACCTTTCCCAGCATCTTTCCCAGCCATGCCACTATCTTGTCCAATCCTTTGTCGATGGGTTTGCGGATTTTGCGGATGATGCCGACTATTTTTGTCGGAATGCCGCCGAGTCCGGCGAATTTTGCCAGGAAGGCTATTACCACCGTCAACGTGTTTGCCATCGTGGTTTCAACCTTTTTGGCAGCCGCGTCAACCTGGCCAGCGGCGATAGCCGAAACGGAGTCGATGAACGAGGCTACGACGGCTGCGATCTGGTTGATCTTTTCGATAAAGAAGGTAATGGTATTATAGATCGCAATGATTGCCTGAATCACAGCGCCTGCCGGGTTCAGCATGCTTACCAGTTTCATGACAGCGGCCTTGACCACTTCGATGGAGATCATCCGGGTAATTTCGGCAACGAGCTGATCTTTAAGTTCGCTCAGTTCTGCCTTGATCTGCTCCCATGCAGCCACCGGACCCTCCCTGACAAGCGTGACCAGGATGCCGGCGGTTTTTTCGAGCCCGGCCAGAACCGGTTCGGGAATGATTTTGACGAGCCTTGTCCGGATATTCTGCCATGTGAGGCCGAGTACCGAAAGCACCAGCTTGATGATTTCAGTCAGGCTGAACGATTTCGGAATATAGACGCCCGCTTCGGCAAGGGGCCCGACCAGCCATTTGATAAGCGCGGCTTTCAGGTGCTTGAGAATGTTTCCGGCAAACACCTGAAAGCCCTTTTTACCTGCCTGCACAAGATTTCCGACAAAACCGATGGGGTTTTTCAGGATTGCCGTAAATGCGGATCTGGCTTTTTTGAGATAGGGCATCACACCCGGAGCTACAACCGAGAACAGAATCTCCAGCAGGTTTACCACCTGGTTGAAGGCCCAGCTCATAAAGCTGCCGGCGATATTGGCGAAGGCCGATACGATTTTCGTAAAAGCGCCGGCGACCGTGATGATGTCCTGAATGGTAAGTGATGTGATGGTCTGGACGATTTTCTGCGGAATCGAGCGGGCGAATCCCAACAGGCCGGCAAGAGCACCCTGAAACCATGCCCATGCACGAGCAACGGCGTTTCCTTTTTTGATGTTTTCCCAGATTTCGCCTTGTCCTATCAGCTTCATGAACCCGCCGATAAGGGTATCGGCGGTTCCTGGAACAGCTTCTCCTGTAATCGGGTCGGCGCCGAGCAGGGCACACAAAAGATCATAGCCCCGGGTTCCCTGCGCCATAGCTGCCAGTGGTTTGAGAATGGCATCTTTGACGAAAGTCAGAATATCCGTCACTACACCACTGGCAAAATCGATCAGTTGATCGATCGGAGCGGTAAAAATCCGTTTGGCTCGATTCCACAGACTGCCCCAGTTCCATGGCGCAAGATCCGTCCAGCCGATCGAGTCGACAAATTCCGAGATTGCGCTGCTGAACATGCTGCCAACCATGCCGAGAGCCTTGATTTTTTCTTCGAGCCAGCCGGCAACTTTCGAGAAAATACCATGATTGTCGAGGGCCTGCGTAATGACGGCACCTCCCGGCATGAACTCCACAAGCGCGCGAAGGATATTGGCTGCGCTGCGATCGACGGCGCTCATATTGATTGGGTTCAAACCGAGCACGATCGTGAACATTCTGAACCCCGGGATATGCCTGGCTTTGTCGGCAAACCAGTCAAGAATTTCGCCGACAGCCGATCGCTGTATGTGCGGCTGTGTCGGCGTTGTGCTTCCCTGAGGACTGCGCTGTATGGCATGTCCCTGCTGGATCGTGTGCGTCAGTTCATGGGCCAGAAGCTGTTTTCCTTCGCTCGTTCCGGGCCGATACTGGTCGCCTGCGAAAAAGATATGGTTTCTGTAGGTGAAAGCGCGTGCGCCGAGCTGATTGCTCAGTTTTGCCGATTCTTTGCCGTCGTGTATGCGCACGCTGCTGAAATCGGCGTTGAAACGCGGTTCCATAAAGTTTCTGACATCTTTTGAGAGTGCCTGACCGCCGGTCATTCTGCCTGTTATTGCCGACTGTACGCCTGCAGAAACCGATCCGCTACCATCGGCTTCCTTTTTCTGAAGTTTTTTGTCTTCTTGTTTTTGCGGTTTCTCTTCTGTAACCGGAGCTTTCTGTAGCTTGTCGTTTTCTTTTTTCCGAAGCCGGTCATCGGACCGGCGCCGAATTTTCTCATCCTTACCCATTGTCGGCGTTGCAGCAGGCTCGCTCATGCGCATGATCTTTCCGGCCATACGGTCGGCCTCCTGCTCCAGTTTGTCGCCTGGTTTGCCGACACGCATTCTGGCCTGAATCGAAGGGCTCGCGGAAGAGAAAAAAGTGCCTTCGCCCGTTTTTGAGAAAAAAGGAGCGCTCGAACTCTTGTTGAGTGCGGGCTGTGTCGTGCTTGAAGATTTTTTCGCGCCTGTTTTCATCTTCTCCCTTTATCATGGGTTACGAAAGCCATTCCACCCGAAGCATCGACGGCATCCATGGCAGCCTGATCATCGAAATCTCCCATGGCAACCGATCCAGCAGAATGTCATATCCTTTCGATTCAACCTGCAGAAGCCATTCGCCGTCGTTTTTCGATACGAGTTTTCCGCTTCGTTTCAGAAATGTTTCCCGCAGTCCTGCCGGACCGGTATTTTTCAAAGCCTCCCAATGGCGTATAACTGCGGCAAGCAGCGCTTCTGCTTCCTCAGCTTCCTCCGGCTTTAACGGATCTTCCGGTTCAGATACGAATGCAAGCGGAAGACCGCAGAGAACTTTCATCAGAACAAGCTCATACTCCGCAGCGCACCAGTTTCCGGTTACAAGGTAGTGCAACAGGAACAGGGCGCGATTCTCATGCAGCAATGTGTCATCACCGGCAATTCCGAGGCCCCTGAAAAAAAGGGGAAGAAAAGGGTGAAGAAGAACCAGGCCCGCATGGTCGATATACAATCCTGTTGCCGAATCGGGATGTTCCTGGCAGGAAACAGAATCAGCCATTCCTGCTGATCCGGTCGAATCACCGGACAACGGTTTAATAAGCGCAGTTTTCTTTTCGTCGGAACATGTCTCGTCGCAGTGAGCGCCCCGGCCTTCCGTATCGATATTCGCCGAACCAGCCATATCGCCTTCTGATTCCGAGGAGATCATATCTGCCGCTGGAGCATGACGCTCTTTACCCGGCTCTGGCGAGCGCTTCATGACAGGCTTCGTTTCGATATCCGGGGAACCGCCTTCCGAACCCGGGCCGGGATGCGCATTTTTTTCGGAATGAAGCTGAGAGAGCGCAGAACCGCTTCTGCCGGAAGTCTGCTCTTTGAGGGAATCTTCGACGGGTCGGACATCATCCGGCAGAACATTCTTCTGATGCGGAATTTCTCTGACATCGGCCTTCCGCGAATGTTTTTTTTCGTTTTTTGCGGTACTGTCAGAGACGCCTTTTTCCATAACGGAGCTGTTCATTGTTATCCATGAACGCAGCCACTCCCGCTCGACAGAGAGCGTATCGGCACGTTCCGGAACCGATTGCAGCTCCGCGAGCAGTAGCTTCATTGTCGCGTTCGATCCCGACGCGATGCAGGCAAGTGCGGCTTCCCGCACGAAGCGTCCGATTCTGTCCATACGGACAAAGTGATTTTCAGATCGGGTTGTGGCCTCAATCAGCCGGGTTGCGATGTCTGCGGTTTTCTGCGAATAATAAGCAAGTATTCCATCGACGAAAGCCGGGCTGAACTGGCAGGTCAATCTTGTCCGTGCGCTGCGTGACCGGAGCTTCTCGCGCAACAATTCTCCGTGAAATCCCGAACGGGCGATTTCAGTGGCAGAACTCTTCCAGACACCCGTAAATGCCGATTCGAACATCGAAAGGGAACCGTTGGAGAAAAACCAGGGAAGCGTTCCATGTTCAAGAAAGAAAAGAAATGCTTCCAACAGCCTCTCCGGTTCCGTTATCCGTCGCTTCGGCTGATCACTTCCGGAATGGCGCGACTGGCCATGAACCGTTGTTGTTGCTTTCAGGGCCTGTTCAAGAGCGACGGAAACCAGATCCGGCAACTCCTCAGCAACGCCGTTCAGGCTGATGCAACCGGCGTCGATATCGAGACGCTCGATAACGAGAAACTCGTCATTCGGTGAACAGCGGTTAAGAACCCTCTCGATAGCGGGGAAAAGCAGGCGGGAGCAGACATCCGAAAGCGAACGGCTGAGTGTCAGAGCCTCCTGTTCGGTTCCTGCCATCTCCACATCGAGATAGTGACGAAGAATTGCATGCTGCTGCGATTCGGGCATCGTTATTTCCTGCTGATAACGGACGTTCTTCTACCTGCCATCGAAACTGAAAGAGCCATCCATGCTGACACTGCAACCTTTTTCCGTAAAAGCCGTTACCCGGTACGGACTTTTTTCGTCTCCGGTTTGCGTGAACGTAAAGGAGGCATTCTGGCCATTAGCGATTTTTTCAACGGAGCCGGGTACCTCCCAAAGGTAGGTGGCTGCGTTTTCTGATCCCGATGGACTTGCGCTCAGCGTCACTGTTTTTCCCTCGGTTTTCGCTTTCACGGCAATTTTCAGGTCCGTCTCATCGCACAATGATCCTGGCGGAATTTCAGGATGGCATCTGTCGATCATAAGTCCACCGAAAGCGGGGATGGAAACAGGTTTCATGTCGTTATCGCCAGAGCTTGTTTTCACCGTGCTGCCGGACGGATTGACGCTGACTGAAACGGTACTGGCCAGACGGGCGGTTATCCGGTTCGTCCAGGAGAGTTCGAGCGAGAACTTCTTTTCAAGACAATCGAAACAGTCGATCTCCCATGCCTTAAGATCTTCGACAAGTACAGAGGCACGGGTGCCGCGCAGAGAAAACCATCCCGGGATACCCGTTTTCCTGTCGATCAGGGCGTTCATTTTTTTTGCCACATCGACCCCGCTGAGAATAATCTCTTTCACTTCTTCCGAAAGCAACAGCTGTTTTCCTTGCGGAAATTCGATTCTGAAATCGACTTCAAGCGCCAGATTCGGGGCCGGTGCGGGAAGAGGGAACCGATAACCGCGGCGGAGGGTCATACCCTTGCAGGGGAGGTCGCAACAGGTATGCGAAAACGTGATCTCTTTTTCAGGGCAATCCGAACTGTCGCCGATCCTGACCGTGAGGCTTTTGCTGCTTTTGCAGGGGCCGACCGTGAATGTTACAATGTTCGGCGCTTCCTTGTTTGTCTCGACCGTCTCGCCATTGACGGTTACGGGAAGCTTCGCGTTGGCGATCTTCAGTTTTACCGTGTAGCTTTCTTTCCTTTCGTCGCAGACCGGCGTTTCAGCTTCCACGCTGAATCCGGAACGCACCTCGATAGACTGTTCCAGCGAGACGCCGCCTTCGGCGTCCCTCACGGTAACCAGGTGCCTGCCGACAGCCAGACTTATCCGGTCTTCCATAAGCGGCAAATACTCGGCTCCATCGATTCTTACTTCGCAGGGCGGTATCCGATAGGTGAAATCAAGATCGACCAATGCGATACCGGCATCGTTCGGGCACTGTTGTTTCATGCTGAAAACAGGTCGTGCCGCCGGTATGACGAATTGCACCGGCGGACAGTCGGAACAGCACCGGTATGGCAGGAAAAAGTCTGCAATCACTACCCGTTCGGGTATCGTGTATGAGCTCTGACCCCCCTTCAATCGGCCCGGGAGCGCTTTTGTCGATGCTTCATGGTAGACCAGGACGAAAGTTCCTCCGGGAGGAACGCCTGCCTTGTGTGCCATTCCAGGATGTTTCAGGGCGTATCTGCCGAAAAGGAACAGTTTGTCAAGTTCCTCGCGGCGCCGATCAAGCTCCTCGTCGAGATAGCCGAGGCGTTCCATAAGGCAGCTCTTCAGAAGGTTCTCCAGTTCATCGAGCATTTCCTCTTTCTGATTTTCCGTTATCAGCGGATTCTCGGTGGAGGGTTTATACTCCTTGAGGTCATCCCTGTATTTCTCGAGGGTGTTCGTCATATTGTCGTACTTCTGCCTGAGCGACATGTAATCGAGTTTTTCCGCCGAATCCGGCAACGCATCGGCAAACTCTAACATCGAAGTCAGCGTATCGAGGCGGAGTCCGATTGCGATGTCATACTCTTTAACCGGCAAGGCAGCAAGATCAGGGTTTTCTTTCAGAAGTGATTTCTTGAACGTATCCTGCAGTTTCAGGGACGATTTACCCGATGAGCTTTTCATTGAGTCGATCAGGATTCTGCCGAACGATCCCTCCGTGGTCACAACTGAAGATTCAACGTCGAATTTCCGGGAAACTTTTCTGATTCCCGCAACCGGAGCAACCGTTGGGGTTCTGCCGATTCCGTCGAAGGGATCGGTTTCCTTCCGGAAATGGAAATCGGTCAGTTTCTTTATTTTCTCGCGCATCAGGCATTCCAGCTCACTTTTCCATGCCTCGTAAATGACTTCAAGATCGCTTGTAAGGCAGACAGTTGCCGAATCGGCACCGTATGTCTTGGCCGAAAGAGCCGCCGGATGGGCATTGAGAGCTACCACATCGAAAGGAAGCCTGTACGTTCTGATTTTTCCAAGCAGGCATTGTATGGATTTGCGCCAGTCAAACCCAAGGTGTCCTTCGATACGGAAAAAGTTGTAACGTTCAAGATCCGATACAAGCGCTTTCTCGCTTCCATCGACATGATAGCCGAGAACTTCTGCCTTGCGTCCCCATTTCGTTTCCCCGATATTCCATGCTTCAGGCAGCGTCTTTGAGTATGCGTAGTAAGACGGAATGGATCTGAGCGAAAGCGGAACGTCTCCCGACCGGCTCGGTGTGATTTTTATTGCCGTATCCGGAGTACCGGTAACCGGCAGGGAAGGAACCTCGAATTGCTCGACCATCAGCCTGAGTCGCAGGAACAGTTGCCGGACAGCTTCGCCGGACGGCTTTCCTGCGGCAAGAGCCGGGGACGGACGGAAATAATGACGGTACATTATCGGCCCGGAACTGTTCCTGGTTTCGCCAAGTTCCAGATGCCGGGGAAAGAGCGTTCGCGGAGGATTGCACAGTGCCGTGAACTCGGCGGCTTTCCATTTGAATTCATCATAGGCATTGATGAGATCGGCCAGAAAATCATGGAAATACTGCGAAAAAATGACGTTTGTCTCACTCTGGTATTTTTCGTACAACGCACTGATTTTGTGCAGTTTGTCGGAAAATTTCCATCTCAGCGCGGGCAGTATCGGTCTGAACGCCTTGTAACAATCATCCAGTGCCGATCCGATTTTCAGGAACGGTGAGTTTCTGCTCAGGCCGGGCGACAGGATTTTCCTGTAGGCGTCGAAGATCGACGGGCCGTCGACCATGTTCGATGCCGGTACGTCAACTCTCGGCAATGCGATGTCCGGCAACCTGAACCGGGAAGCCAGATCGGGAACAAAATCGCCGACACTCTGCTCAGCCTTCGTATCAGCGGCGATTTCCTCGTGGAGCGTAACCATGTCGCTCTCTTTGATAAGCAGCTTTCTGACATTGACCGCCACCTTCATGCCCATATCGTCGCACGATGTCGCGCTGCAATTTTTCAGGTCATGCTGAAGCAGTTCCACATAGAGGAGGACGACTTTTTTATCAGGTATATCGTCGGTCAGAGGGAGCCCCTTGCCGTAATCGTCATGGTCGGCATCAAGCAGTTCCCAGAGATCGTATTTGTTTTTCCGGGCACTTGAAAGCAGCGGATACCCGTCTTCAACAGTGAAAACACGGTACCTGTCCGCCACGAAGTCCCGTTCGCCAAGAATTGCCGTAAAGCCCTCGCTTGTCACCCCGAAACCGGGGGTGATTGTCAGGATTGCAGCAGAAGTGCCGTTCGATTTTGTGAAACCGACGTCCAGTCCGCAGACAACGCCAATGCCGTAAAGGGCGCTTCTTGTCAGACGGTTCTGTTCATCCAGATAATTCTGCATGTTGTTCAGGTGCGTGGCGGTCAGAACCTGATTGGACTCGAAAACCGGATATTCCGTTGTATTTGGTCTCATAACTGGCTTTGTTTGGGCATTGCAGAATCGAATTCAGGCGTCACGCATCATGTTTTCTCCCAGGCTTGTGCTGCCGAGGCGAACAGGGTTCCGGTCGTTGCCATCGTCACAATCATGCAGGGTTGCGGAAGGGTAGCTGCTCGAGAGTTCCGGGAGCAGCAGCAGGACGTTCCAGAGAGCCATGGTTATCTCGATATAACCGGCATAGATCTCTGCAAGGCGATTGCCCAGGTTGTCAATCTCAGCGGTAGTCACACCGTTCTGCTTTAAAGGTATCGTTGTCTGTTTCAGCGCTATCGTGAAAATCCTGCGGACTTCCGTCGGGCTTCCATCGAGGCTGATGGCTATGCCCTTCATGACATTGTTTTTCATCTCCTGCGAAAAGCATGCGGCGAACTCCACGGCCAGCATTCCTGCTGCCGCCCGAGGGCCGGGTAAGCCGATCGTCGTTTGTATAGCGGCATCGATTTTCGTCCTCACCTGTTCCATGCACCAGTCGAATCCGGCATTGAGTTCCCGCCAGTGATTCCATGCTTCCTTGAATCGGCGGTGAAGTTCCCATCGGTTTTCCCGGGCAATCCGGCTGAAATGCGTCGAAAGCAGACTGGAAATCCGGTCGCCGATGACGTCGTAATTTCTGACGCCGCCATAGAGCGTTACGTAAGGGGGCGTTTTTTCGAGCCACATCCTGCCGGCTTTATCCGATGCAACATGTGCGTTTGCGGGCTCGTCCATCGTTTTTTTTCGTAAAAACCCGGCAGAGGCCGCTTGTGCTGCCGCATAAATTTTTTTTGCTCCTTTTTCCGCGCTGCTTCTGCCGGGCCTGGCGTTTCCCGCATTCCTGCCCTCTTCGTAAAGCAGAGAGGCAAGTTTATGTTCCAGTTCCTCTTTTCTCTCATCGCCGAATGCAAGGTCACTTGCCCAGCATATCCTGCACAACAGATGAGCGGGTAATTCCATTCGTATGGTTCTTTCGGCGAATCGTCTCAATTCAATATCGGTATCGAACGGCGCCGCCCATCCTGGCATGATCACCGTACACTGAAACGAGTAAGGATCGGTTTCGGCTTCGTTCGGGCCTTGTTTGCCAAGGCATACCTCCATAAGCGCGTCACCGGGGAATTTCGGTCGTAACAGCAGATGCTCGACGATAATTATTTCCGGCTCCATATCCGCTTCAAGACCCAGCAGCAACGCTATCCGTTGACGCAGTGACGTCCGGGGATCCTTTTCCATCGGGGTCACCCGGTAATTGAAACTCCTGGCCCTGTTGCAGCTTATCTTCGGATAGGCTTTGAGAAATGAACATTTGCTTTCGATCAGATCATCCGAGGCTACCTGAGAACCCTCGTGGTTCGAAAGCAGGAGGGTGTATTCCGAAAACTGTTCGCCAAATCTCGCAAGGAGATGGTCAAGAAAGCGGTTTCTGCGTTCCGTCCTGTCCGGTTCGTTTTCGACAAGCAGTTCGAGCACGCTCTTCGTCAGGGAGGAATCGATCAGATCGGATACGCCGCTGATCAGCTTTTCGTCTCTCAGATTGCGGACAAAGTAGCTTTGTTTGAGTGTCTCGTCCAGGGAAAAGAGTTTTCTGAGGTTAGCCAGTTGGGAAAACGCGTTTGCCAGCATTTGTTCGAACACCATCAGATAAGCTTTCAGCTGACGCGCCTGCGCAATCCGTTTATCTGTCGCAGGCGAGTGAACGCCTTCCGCTCCGATTCCGTAGGTGAGAGGAAACAGGTACTGTACCGGAGTGAACCCGTCAGGTTGGCGATAAATGCCTTCGGGCACGGGCAGATCGAGCTCCTCGACGCCGGGACTGCGGATTTTCAGGCGTTCAACCTCTCCCCGAAGCTGGTTGAGGGTATCGATAACTTCGCTGGAGCGAGGAATGAACGGCAGACCATTTTTATGAAAAATGAACTTTGAGAGCGTGATCGACAACCTGGGCTGAGAGTCATCATCGATTTCAAGGCTCCATTCGGCACTTATTTTATCCTTGTGTTTTCCCTCACCGCCGTCGGCGACGCCGCTTTCCGGAAAGCCATCCTGATCGTAACGCGTAAGCAAGAGATTATTAATGGCGATGATGCCTTCGATTTCCATCAGTTCGTTAATGATATCGGAAGTACGAAGCTGCGAAGCAAGAACCGACTGTTCAAGATCCGTCGTTCTGATGAATCCGTGATCGAGGCGGGGCCCCTCGAAAATCTCCTCTACCGTCACTCCGTCGGCCAGCATCTCCTGAAGCGTAAAAAATCTGATTTCAGGATTGAAAAGACGTTCGATCCTGAAGAGTACATGAGCCAGTACCAGTTCAATATCCGTATCAGCATTCACCTCGATATCGGCGCAAACAGCTACATCCTGTATTTTCACTGTCTTAATGCAGCAGAAATCCTCGCAAAGGTTGCGATGGTTGCCGAGTTTCATGCTGACGCTTTTCAGTGCCCGTTCGATCTGAGCTGTTTTTCTGATGAACAGGCCAGCAATTTCGCTGAAATCCCATTTTTCGAGCATCTCGACCGAAAACGCTGTTTTCGCTTCGTTCTCTCCGAATAACATGAAAGGAACGTTCTGCAGCTCGATGGACGATACGGTCCGGTTTTTCAAAGCTGCGTGCTCTTCGAACCTGATGGTCATTGAAGCGAAAAATACCCGATGCCATTGGCGCCAGCGCCGGGTTGTCTCCGATGCCGGCAGCGTGTCCGGCATACCGATCTTCTGCAGGGATGGTCGTATCTCCACCGCAGAGATTGCCTTTGCAAGGTTTCCATTCTCATCGGCATAATCGGAAGCATTCCCCCAATCGGGGGCATTCCACTCGGGAAACCGTAATTCCATGGTAACGGCATGGCGTCTCCTGCCGGTTTCGACAAAGAATCCGTAGCCGATTTTCCGGTCGTTCAGGTCGCCGAGTACCGGGTCATTTTCCAGTTCCAGAAAAATATCGTACGTGCCAAGCGGAGAAACCGGTATCGAAAAGGCTGCGTTCCGGGATGGTGCGAAACGCAATTCTCCATGCTCGTAATCGGCATCAAAACCGGTTTCGCAGCTGCCGGATCGCGGATAAATCCATGCATTGCCGACATGATTCATATCGACGAGCAGACGCCGGTAGTCGTTTATCGTAAGCGGACTCACGGTCAGAATATCGCGAGCCGTAAAGAATGCCTGCTTCAGGTTTTCTCCGGCTTCTGCGGGAGGTGAGGCCAGAAGATCTTCTATGTTCCATTCCGTTCGGTAGCCGAGATCGGTTATGGCATAGCAGAGCGCTTCGAGAATCGTAATACCCGGATCGTGACTGTTGTAATCCGTCCACCAGCGGCTTCCCGACGCTTCGATGAACCCTATTCCCATTCTGCGCAAAGCAAGATAGTCCTGACAGGTCTCAAGAACAGGGTTTTTCTGTATGGTTACGGAATGAGTTGCCATGATTCAGGTTTGGTTGAGTACCACTTGCATCGCGAGCGAGAGACGATCCAGCCTTGCAGCGTCGTCCCCGTTCTGTTTTCATGTATCCGCCTCGTCGTCGATAACCTCGATGGCATGCTCCGAAGCATTGGCCGAAACAAGAATCGAGACAGCTTTCGACGCCGACACTTCGTCGGAATCATCGAGTTCGGTTTTTTGGTCGAGTCTGTGGAACAGTTTGAAGTCGGTTACATAATCCACATAAGGCTGTTCCTCCACGAAATCGATAAGTGACGATTTGTAGAGACTGCCGCCGAACGAAATATCCGTCGCCTTGCCCGATATCCAGGGAGAGAGAAAGGTGACGAGATCGTTCTGAAGCAGATCGGTGCAGAACGCCTTATCGGCACCTGCAAAGAACTTCACCCTGAATGAAACACGCACGCTTTCAAAAACCGGATTACCCACATGCAGCTTCACGAAACCCGACACATAATCCTGAAGATACTTCCTGATCAGCTCCAGATCACCGAGATTCGTGCAGGGTCTTAGCGGATCGACAGCGTTGCGGTTCTGCAGGTCGGGAATCGTGATGATCGTCACATGGCCCGGTGCCGCTTCCCTGTAAACTGGTTTGCCGTCGACTCCAGGTTCGTACAGGGTATGGTTCAGACATTTGACCTTGTGTATCCCGGGAAATGCATCGAGGATCATTCGTTCGTAATCCCAAAGAGTAATGGCCCTGTTTTTATGTCGAAGTCTTTCGCTGACCCTGGTACGGAACAGTTCCGATGTTTCAGGCGGGCGTCCGCCGAAAGCAGGGTAGGGCTGGCTCACTTTTCTTATCGCCGCATCGGCAACGGCAAGCTTCGTTATCGATCCTGCGGGCAGCGGCGCCGACAGAAGATCCGGAGCGTTGCCCTGGTCGCTGAACGTCACTCGCGCCGCCTGCGCATGGATGCCGATCGCCTTGCATACAGCCGTCGAACGATCTGCAACGGCGGCTCTCAGCCAGTGCCGGGATGAAGCAAGAAAAAGCGTATCGGAGTTCGTCGCATCTTTGGGTATGGAAAAGCGGATAATGCCGGAACGAGTCAGTTGAGCGGTTTCATCGCTGATGCCGCTCTTGTCGAATGGTTTCCATCGATTGTTTTTAAGGTAGCACCACTGAACGTGTTCAGCAGGTTTTTTTACCTCCGGATCGGCGCTTCCCTCGGCGAGCTGGAAGAGCAGCGAAAGATTCTGTCCGGGCACAAGGCTGTCGATCCCGATACAGAACTCGCCCTCATTGCCGGATTCCGGAAGGAGCGTGGTCGTCGATCCTGAATCGAATACGGTATAACCGAACGGCGTGATCCAGCTGAATGTCATCTTTTCGAATTTTTCCGAAACCCTGTAACTCAACCTCAGCGATTCTATCCGGGGAGTATAGGGTTCTATCGGCATAGCCTCGGAAAAAGCCTCGACATAATTCGCCACGAAGTCATTCTTTTCAATCGGCATCCATGTACCTGACTCCTGTCGGTAGACCTTGCTGCGCGCTTCGTTGAACTTTTCCATTCTGTCGGCATTCGGGTTTACCGACCCGTTGGCCAGCTTCATCAGATAACGGCTCAGGGTCAGACGGTACAACTGGTGTCCGAAATCCCCCTTTAGCGTCAGTTTAAGAAAGCCGTTCCGGCTCTCCTGCGTATAAGGGCGCGCATCGAAATGGATTCCGGATGCGGCGCCTGCAGGCAATTCGAGTTTCGATGACGGGAAATAGACATCCGGACGCGTTCCGTAAAAAATCTGTACGTTGTCGCGATAGGGCGTAGAGCTCCAGATCCCGTTCTGCAGCAGGGTGACGGAGATATTCGGATAGAATTCGTTCACCCAGTCATAATCGATATCGCCGATCCATTCGGGCAGCCCTTTCCATACAAGACGGAACTGGAAAAGCGCATTGCTCTTCTGGAACAGCTCGTCGCATCCCACAATCAGGTAATCGTTGGTTTCAGGCGTCGGTCCGAAGGGCTGAAAGGGCTTGTCAGGTCTGATTTCCCCGAATTTCGTGTAAACGCTGAGGTTTTTAAGACCCTGTTCGTTCGGCTTGACGGCATTGAATCCGTCATAACCGACACAGACATCGAGGTGGCACTCCCCGGGAACGAGCACGAGCGAGCGGAGAGCATGGAGAACATCCTGTGATGTGCTCTCCTGTTTCAGCATCGCTCTGAGTGCAGGTAACCCTTCAGGCAGGGCGTCGCCATGCAGGTCCCGGTTCAGCGCAACTACCGGAGGCTGACTGCCGTCGACAAGCAGCGGGATCTCCAGAACGTTTTTCTTAAAGGGTGAAAGAGTAACGGAATCAGGAGTTGCCGTAATCCACCCCTTGTCTCCTGTAAGCTGAAAATCGAATGCGTTGCACAGCGTTTCCACCGAGACGGCGGCCGTCGAACAGACAAGCGTCAGCCTGATCCTTCTCTCTCCCTCGCCCAGCAGCAGGATGTGCGACGATAATGCGAATCCTGTTGATGCCAGATTCCGATCCTCCAGCTTCCCTCCGAAACAAGGCCACTGGCCGTCCGTTGCGGTCAGATCCGCACCTCTGCCGTCGTCCGAGTTCGAAACGGGAAAGGCGTAGAGCAGGGCGTTGGATCTGAAAACCGATTTCAGGTCACCAACGGAAGCGGTATTGGGTACGAAATCCGCATCGAGCGTAAAGATCACATCTTTTCCGAGGCTGTCCTTTCCGCCGCTGAAAGCCGTTCCCGCAGGGATCTGGCAGCTTTTTCCGTTTTTTGCAAGCTGGAATACCAGATGCGCACGGTTCGGGTCGGCGGCTTTTTCCGTAAGGCGAAGCACCTCTTTGTAATAGAAATCGAGATGCTTTCCGGTAAGGGTATTCATGTGTTCCCGGGCATACTCCATAAGCTGCAGAAAGGAGAGGAACAGGGCATAGTGCGGCTTGTGGTCGTTCCGGTTGGCTATATTGTCGGCAAGTGCGGCTCTGGCCTCTGCCGTGGTGCGGGCATAGGCTTTCAGTAACTGATGAAACGTCGTATTGAACAGGTTATGTGTCGCGATATGATTGATCTGTTCCGGGATGCCGTCTGAGGGCCCATAGGGCGAGAACTCCTCTTGAATTGAAGAGAAAAAAGAATTCCAGTTTTCAGAACCGTCGGTAATCCAGTCTTCAGACAACCCCTTGATGCATACTTCCCCGAAGGTAACGGCCTTGCTGTCGAAAATTCTTATGTCCGGAGCAGCAATATCTTCGATCAGGTTTCTGAGCTTTCCCGCTTTATAATATGCGGCAAGTCTTCTGAGCGCAGGCGCAAGCTGACGCTTGACGAGGTTTTCCATCATGCTCCTGATCGGTTCCGATTCCGGCAGCCTCTCCTTGAACAGATCGATCGCCTGAGCAAGGGTGGCGGCAGCGCTGAAGAGGTAACTGAACACCTTTATCGCAACCGTTTCATCGGTCTCGTCGTTTTTCAGCACGTCGAACCAGGACTTCACGGTTATCCTGTAATCGTCCACGTTCCGGATAGAGGCTTCAGCAAGCAGCACCGAGAGGTCATCACTGAAAAATCGCTGCCAATCGTCCACCTCGACATTGCTTGCATCGTAATACCTGAGATGAGCCGAAAACGCTTTTGCAAAGACCATTCCATGCTCGATTCCCCGGTCGTCCACCGGTGCGAATGAGGGATCGAGGGCCTGTAAAAATCGCTGCGTCCGGCTTGTTCCGTTTCTGACAAGCCTGTAGTTCCCTTTGAGCAGGTATTCGTTTTTATCAGCCATACATCAACTGTTGTCAGGTAACAGGTTAAGCGTTGCGGAAAGATTCACGTCGGTACCCTCCTGCAGATAGTAAGGAAAAACCAGATTGAACCTGGAGTTCGTGGTTTTCACCCGATAGTCGATACTGATTGTCACCACGCCTTCGAGGTCATCGTTTTCGCTCAGGATTACATTTTCAAGTTCGATCCGTGGTTCGTGATACAGAACGGCAGATTCGATTTTGTCGGCTAACAGGGTTTTCATGCGGGTATCCAGCCCCTCGAACAGAAGTTCGTCGAGGTTGCAGCCGTATTGCGGCAGCATCACCCGTTCACCCTGCAGGGTGCTCAGCAATATTTCGAGACTCGAAGCAATATCGCTGGCCTCTTCAAGCATCTCTACGCCGGAAATATTCCTGTCGAATGTCGGAGGAAAAGACCAGCCCCGTCCGAGAAATGGATATTGCATGGGTTTTTCAGCTGTTTGGTTATCGATCTATCCTCCGATGAGGACGGAGGGCGCGCAAGGCGGCATCACCATCCCTCCCGCTGCTGTCGGGTCGCCCATCCGCGCTGCAGGCATGCCGCCGATCAGCACCGTCGCCGAACCCTTTACGATAGCATCGGCACCGCTGGAGTCTCCCATCCGTGCTGCAGGCATGCCACCGATAAGGACGGTCGCCGCTCCGGGAGGCAGAATCGGAACCGGCGCTCCCTGTGTGGCCGAACTTACGATCATGTCGCCTACGCGCGCTGCAGGAACCATTGCTCTGACAGATTTCAGTTTATCTGAACCACACCGCCGCTGATGACTGTGGCGGCACTGCCTTTTATCGTCGTGTTTGCCCCCGAGACTTCTGCCGAGGCTGATCCCTCGGCCTTGAAACCCGTTTGCGCTTTTAATTCAATATTCATGCCTTCGGCTTTGATATCCTTAGTCGCTTTCAGCATCAGGTCCTTGACACTTTCTATCGTGATGCCGCTGTCGTCAAGTGAAATTCTGTTGCCATTCTGGTCTTCGATAAGGATGCCTTTTTTCTCTTCCGTGAGAGAAAGCTTATTGCCGCCCGGCGTTTCGATATGGATGATTTTTTTCTTGTCATCGAAGGTCAGTTTCATTTTTTCCCGGCTCATGTATCCTTTCAGGTGGTTATCGTCAGCAGCCGCTTCCGGCGAAGGCATCGAACTGCTGTGGCACATGCCGAGAACGACCGGGTGGCGCGGATCGTCGCCCAGAAACCCGACCACCACTTCATCGCCGATTTCCGGACGAAAAAAGGTGCCTCGTTCCTTTCCGGCGTCCAGCGTCGCAAGCCTCGTCCATATACCTTCCTCCGAATTGCTTATCAGGGGAAGGCGAACCTTGATGCGCTCTTCTCCTTCGGGATCTCCTTCCAGCAACGTCACGATCCCGATCTGGAGTCCGCCGACGCCGGGAAGCAGTCCCGATGCGGGCAAAGGACGCAGGTTGTATGTTTCCGCAAAGAGGCGGGGATCGATTCCGAACTGGACGTCGGTTTCCCAGTTTCCTCCCGAGACGCTCTGCCTGACTCCCGATACATAGAGCCTGCCTTCAAATCGCTCGCCTATACCGGTCACTTCGATCACCCTTCCCGGAGTAACTTCGGCAAAGCCCTGAAAACGTACCCGTCCACGTATCCTGGCAAGTCTTTCCCTGAGCAGGCGCGCATCCGCCCAGGCCTGAAGTTCGGGCTGAGCGAGCCTGCCGCCATGGCGGAGCGTATGGACCTGCTCATCAGTGACCACCGATAGTTCCGAGGGCAGGATGTTGCCGTTATCCATTGTCGCAGGTTCGGCGGCATCCGTTTCTGCCAGATCCTGATCGGCAGGGCTCCAGCTCATCGTTCTGATTCCACTGCTTTGCCAGCGGGCATCGATTTCGGCATCGAGTTCCAGAATCGTCGATCCGTAACTCACCTTGACAACAGGTTCGCTCTCCGTATCGGGCGGGCCTATCACAACCTTGTCATCTCCTGCAATCACGACCCGACCGTTCGCCTCTGCCCGGCAGACAAGAAAATCCCAATCGCTCGATTCGTACTGAACAACCTCCTTCAGATCCGGCGCAGTCGATTGTACCTTTTTCTGCAGGCCATACAAATCAAGCAGTTCTTCCATGATATCGCTGTCTTTCCTGTCGATGAAGTAGCGGCTGTTCAGGCCGGAGGTCATTCTGACCGCCTCATGCCGACACTCGACGACGAGGAGTCCCGATCCCTTGCGGACCCTGATGCTGTGCCTGATGATGATGCCCCTGAAGACGGTACTGTTCTGTGACCTGTAGCCGAGCTGCACCTCGATTTTCTTTCCCGGAACGAAATGCGTGGCATTACTTGCTTCGAAAGTGCCCTTGGCAGCTTCACCATCCTTGAAATGAAGAACGGCGGAAGGTATGCGGTTCAGTTCTCGTGTGACTGATACGGAAAGAATGTGCAGCGTGCCGGGAAGTTCGGTACCGTCTATGAGAACGGCAACCGTGCAGACATCAGGCGTTGCCGGCGTCGGGATGGTGCTTTCGTTGCTCAAGAGAGTTTGCCGTTTTTATCTACAGGTGGAAAGATAATATCCATGCCGGGTGTCAGGTTCCGGAAGTGGTTCAGGCCATTGATGGCAGCAACCGGCAGGTAATATTTCGGGTCGCCGTAAATACGGTAGCACATCAGAGGCAGTGTATCTCCGGCCTTGACCTTGCGAACGTGCGTCAGATCGGCAGATTGCTTGTTTTCCTTTGCCGCCCTTTTCTGCTCCTCGATACTGCTTTTGAAGGTTACCTTTGCAATGGCTCTTGTCGGCGTACCGTCAGGCCTGAAAAGCTTGAAGGTAATGCTGACTTCAGTGACCCGACCCTTGAAAATCGAGTTTTCTCCCCAGACAAGCTTGAAATGTCTCGGTTCATGCGCATCGCCCTTGTAGTCGATGAGAACCTGTCTGAATTTTTTTATATCCTCTGCCACAGAGTCACGCGGATTGCCGTCAATGATGCCTGTGTTGTCGAACAGAAACTCGAAACTGATCTCTTCAGGTTCTGTATATTCGTATTTAAGCTGCTGTCCGCTGGTACCCTGCCCCTGTCCCGAATCCGAAAATTTGAGTTTGTAGCTGAGCGTATAGCTTTCAGGATTGATCAGAACCTCGATCGAATCATCAGCCTCCTTTATGCCGCCGCTCTCCGCTTTTCCTGAATCGGAAAAGGCGAGAATGAGCATTTTTTCAAGTTTTCCGCTTTCGGACATCAGCGTTCGGATTTGTTTTTCAGGATTTCGAGTACTTGTTCCACGCATTCGGCAACGATAGCCTCCTTGTTACCTGCGCCGGGTGATGGCGGGGCAGGAGTGCCCGCTTTCGCGCTTCCGGACTTTTCGTTATTTCCGGAGCTGCTGACCGTTACCCGTATATGCAATTCCTTTATTTCGATAGGCATGGATAACTCATTCCTGCTGGACCGTGAAATATTGATAGGTCAGCTCCATCGTTTCTATGACAATGCTGTTTTCGGTCGCATTGAAATCGCTGACGAGCCATTTTTTCGGAATCGCATTTGCCACATTCCAGGTACGCAACGGCTCGCTTATTTCGTTCATAAGCGTCACCGTTACTGTTGCCGGTTTGAAAACACGGTTCCGGAATGCGTCGAGAACCCACCTGATCACATCTGAATCCGTCAGCATTCCCCGTTTGAGCACGAGGTCGCTGTACCTGGTCCGAACAGGCAACTTGTGTTCAAAGCGGTTCTCTCCGCCTTCCTTGTAGCTTTCATAATCGTACTCGACCGACAAGCCGGACACGGACTGAAAACGCACATCGTTCGTGTCCTGGCTGATATCGTTGAAAACTACCCTGAAATAGAACCCCCAGGGAGGATAATAATCGGTCATTGAACCGGATCGGCTTAAACTTTCATCAGTTTCAATCCTTCATGGGCAAGCTCGATGCTTTCGACAGCAATTTCGTTCGCATCGGACTTCAGATCGGGAGCCGTGATTTTCACCGGAAAGCATCGGGCTGCCGTCCATGCAGCTACAGGAGCATGTTTTTCGTTGAGCAGCCGGATCGTCACATCCCGGCGTTTGTCCACACGTTCGTTAGCGACTTCTTCGAGCCAGCTGTTGAAATCGAAATCATTTTCGAACTTGCCGCGCTTGAGCGTGATATTGCTGTTTTTGACCATGCCCGGCATGCTGATTTTGCTGAAATCCTTGCTGTCGCTATGCCGGTACTCGATCTTTTCTCGTTCCATCACCAGTCCGGTCACTTCGGTGAAGCTCATTTTCGCACCGCCCCAATCGACCTGGAAATGGAACCTCGGGATAGGATATTCCTGTGCCATACGTTACTGTTTTGTTATGAGTTGAATGGTGAACGACAAACCCTTGTCTCCATGTCGTGTTTTTCCTCACGACTCGGCCATCTTGTGAGAGAACTTCAGGATGATGAACTCTGCCGGCCTGACGGCAGCCATACCGATTTCTATGATCAGTCGCCCTTCGAGGATGTCGAGCGGTGTCATGGTCTTTCCGAGGCCGACAGCCACGAAGAATGCATGTTCGGGCTTGATTCCCTGAAGAGCTCCCTGGCGCCACAGAACCGTCAGGAAATTCTCGATCATTCCCTGAATTCTTACCCAGGTATTGGCATCGTTAGGTTCGAAGACGAATTGCTCGGTAGCCTTTTTTACGGACTCCTCGACAAAGTTGAAGAAGCGCCGCACGTTCACATACCGCCACTCGTTATCGTTTCCGGCAAGCGTCCGGGCGCCCCACACCAGAACGCCTTTTCCCGGGAAACTGCGGATGATGTTTACCGATTTGCCTGCATTGGCATCGACGTTATATTCGGCTTGCTGCTCATGCGATATTTTCACTGCCGGCCTTACCACTGCGTTCAGGCTGACATTGGCAGGCGCCTTCCATACACCGCGGTCGCGGTCAACCGCTGCGTAGACACCGGCTATTGCCCCGCCCGGAGGCAGCAGATTGAGAAACTCGGAGGCTTTATTGACGATGTTCTTGTATGCTCCGAAACTGTTCAGGAGGCTGTCGTTGAACTTTTTCTCGTACTCCGCCGCCGATTTCCGGGCAAACCGGAAAAATGCGATCATGGCTCCGCTTGCGTTCAGAAGCGCATTGCACGCAACGTCAGCTCTCGCCTTGTCAGTTGCCGCAGATGCGTATGCAGATGCGACCGAATCGGCTGCGATGGCATTGAAAGGATCGGTATCGGCATAGTTCAGGAGCGAGAGAGCTTTGCCGAGGTTGCTGTCCGCGTCTTCGGGGTTGTCCGAAAACAGATTGATTTTTACAGTTCTCGTGTCATCCCGATGGTACTTGTAATGAGCGGCAAGGATATTGAAGGCATCCTTCAGTTTGGCGCTTTCCAGATACCGTTCGATATCGGACTTCAGCAACAGATCTTTAGTCTGGCCGGCCGATGGGGATGCGGTGACGATTTCGGGCAGAGCCCCGGCCATCGATGCGACGCCGGCGAGGATTTCTGCCAGGAGATCGTACATTTTCTGCAGATCGTCTTCCAGATCGTCGAGATCCGCGTCGACGACCGCGCTTGCGACATATGCGTCTGAAGCGGCTTTCAGCAGGTCCTCCCATGTTTCTCCGGCACCGCTTCCCGCAGCCGATTCGCAGTTTTTCAGAGTATCTACTGCCGCCTCCGCTCCGGAGATGTCGGAAAGGATCTGCAGGATCGTCTCGTCTGTCGTCAGGCTGTTCAGTTCGATAACCGATCCTGTCGAACCGTTCCGTTTCAGGGTCAGGTCGCGGCGACAGACCGTACGGGGCAGGCTCGAAACGATCCACGGCCCGTACGCTGCGCCATACTTCAGGTTATTGATTCCGATGCTGTTCCGGAGCGTCTGAACATCCGTGCCGAAGGTGCCTGTATGCCTGATGTCGCACAGCGTGATCCGGTCCTTGAGCCTGTTGCATTGGGAGAGCGCCTCGATCTGCACGTCATGCAGACCGGAATCGTCGAGGTTGACAGCGTCGGGAAAGAGCAGGATGGTAGGTTCGTCCTCATCTGCAATCAGGGTGAGGCCATCGAGCAGATTCTGTTTTTTCAGGGAGTTGCCATAACTTCCTGCCGATACGATATAGCAGTTGCCACCGCCGTTTGCATAAAAGAGCCTCAGACTGTCGTAAAGCAGGAAGCCGGTCGCCTTTTCTGCGCCGGTATATGCATTATCGTTATCGAGATAGACCTCCATTGTCTGCGGCGGCGATCCGCCGTAGATCTCTTCATACTCCGCAAGAGACTCGATGCGTACCGCTTTATTGAAAAGAGACTCTCCGTCGCGCGAAGCCTTTTCCGTGTAGCCGATAAATGCGGGAATTGCCGTTTCCACTGCAGCGATCGAAGGTGGAAACTTGGGTATCTCTTCGACATACACTCCCGGTGTCTTGTACAATGCTGGCATAGTGTGTCCCGTTTAGGTTTGGTAATCGACGTTATATTGAAAATACCGGACAAGCTGCCGACGATCCTGTTTCAGGCTTCGGAGGACGCGGGTCGGAAGCGGTATGTTTCCGGCAACGCGCTGGAACTGCCGGAAAAGAAATTAGCCGGATTGACGCTGAACGAGGCGCGTGTCGAGCTTTTTTGCCCTCGATGTTGTGTTGCCCGGTGCTCATGCCGATGATGTCGTCAGGTGAGAAAGATCACGGATAACCTCTTTGATCAGAGGCATTTCATCCTGTACGGATTTGAACTTGAGGTCGAGCATGCGCATCCTGTACAGGACAAACGGATACTGTTTTCCTCCGAGCGTACCCCACATATGGTTCACCTCTTCCATTGACGCCGAATAAAGGTCGAAAATCAGCTTGAAGGTCTCGATACGATCTATCGGATTAAGCGGCTGGCCATCCGAAATCGACGAAGGATCGACATTTTCTCTGGTGAACACGTTCCTGTACTGAAAAAAACGGATGGCCCGCGAAAGCATCAGAATGGCATCGTTATAATTGCTGTGCGTTGCCGCCAGGAGGATTTTAAAATTCAGGAAAACAGGAGGGTTTTCGAATACTGCGGTGAGTTTGCTGCTGTCAACGACATAGTTCGGCGTGTTTTTCAGGGCGCTTTCCTCGCTGATATTGACAATTGAAAGGTAGATCGTATTTCGGTCGAGACCGGGGCTTCCCGCGGTCATCGCAAATCCTTCTGCCAGATTGCCAAGCGCAGCTTGCGGCTTTTGCGAGTTGTTGCCATAGGTGCTGTCCATGTGGCTGTTCAGCTCGTTAAGCACAACGGTTAAAACATGCGAAATCATTTGGCGATATTCCTGTATGTAGTTCAAACGAAAATATCGAATGCCGGGAGATCATATACGCATCTGATGCTCGCGATCATTCCTGCCTTCATGAATCCCCTGTATTATTCTCCTTGACCGGGTAGAAGAAATCCCCGGGAGCAATAGCTGAAGAAAATCTTTTTTTAAAATGCAATCCGGTTTTTTAATGGGCAGGATGATCCGAAACGTTCTTGCGTCAGTTGTAATTGGTGCCGGTTTGTATTTGTGGCGCAAACTGCGGCGATCGTCGCCATGATGATGCCTGAATATCCATTGAACAGTACCGGGTAATACAGAAGGGAAAAGAAGAAACGGGGCCTCCCTTGTAAAAAGGATAAGAGTATTGGTTGTGAATTCCAATAGCAATTGATAAATAGAATAAGCAGCAGCCTGTGCTGAGCGGATCTGCTTTAATTTCGGGGGATCTATCGAAAACTCAACGAGCAGCGTTCAGCCGCCACATCTGATTATTCTGACGATGAATACTATTTCAAAACTTTTTTTTGTCGCGTTATCTGTCTCGGTTGCTTCCGCCGCCTCCGCATATGCCGACACGGGAAACGAGGTTTCTTTGCTTTCCGGGAAAGCCAGGCACGAACGGCGTGACTATGCTGGCGCCATAGCCGATTTTACGAGCGTCATCGAGCGTGAAGGGAAGAATGCCCGGGCTTATCATAGCCGGGGTCTGGCAAAACTTGACGCCGGAGACAGGCCGGGAGCGATAGCTGATTTTATGAAAGTAATCGATCTTGAGCCGCAGCTTGCCGCGGACTGCTTCAGGAAGGATCAGAAGGATGTCGATAGAGATGCCGGGTATCTTTCAGCAGAGGATCGTTCGCGCCGCGTATTCATCGAAGATCTTGTGTCTGGATACGCTTTCGCATTCGATAACAGTGGGTTGCTGAAATACATACAGGGAAACTACGACGGGGCAATCGAGGATTTTTCTGCAGCAATTATCCTCGAACCGAAGTTTGCGCTTCCCTACAAGCATCGGGGATATGTGAAATACGACCTGAAGGATTTTCAGGGCGCCATTGAGGATTATTCGAAAGCCATCAGGTTTGATCGCAAGGCAGCCGAGACCTATCGGGAGAGGGCGCTTGCCAGAGAGCAGTCAGGTGATGCTGACGGAGCGATGGACGATTTCAGGAAAGCGGCGAAGCTTGGCGATGCCACGGCAATGAAGAAAATTGCAGCAATGGAAGAAGCGGAGGACCCGGCAAATTGATTATTGCCGGAGTCTTTCCTTTCAGTTCATTTTCCGGGTCGTTTTTCTCCATTGCGGGCCTTTCCTGCCTGCTGCCGGTTTGGGATTGGGATGGCCGGCGGCATGAAGCTCCTCCGGTTTGGCTTTTTCCGTTTTCTGTCCGGTTAAAGGAAACGGATGCCCGTCGATGACCGGGATTTTCAATGCGATGAGTTTTTCGATATCGCGCACATACTCCTTTTCTTCCTGGTCGCAGAACGATATAGCCGTACCTTTCGCTCCGGCCCTGCCGGTTCTTCCGATCCGGTGCACGTAGGTTTCGGCGATATTGGGTATGTCGAAGTTGATGACATACTCCAGTTCGTCCACATCGATGCCCCGTGCGGCAATATCGGTGGCCACCAGCACCCGCATGGACTGATCCTTGAATCCCCCGAGAGCGCGCTGCCGCGCGTTCTGCGATTTGTTGCCGTGGATGGCTGCTGCGGTGATATCATGTTTCTGCAGGAATTTCACCACCTTGTCGGCGCCATGCTTCGTGCGTGTGAATACAAGGGTGTTTCTGATTTTCGGTTCGCGCAGGATATGGAGCAGGAGGCTGTTCTTGTTGCCTTTATCGACAAAGTACATCTCCTGTCTGATGGTTTCGGCAGTCGAGGATACCGGCGTGACGGAGACGGTTACAGGCCGGTGCAGGATTGAGGCCGCAAGCCTGACGATCTCCGGAGGCATGGTTGCCGAAAAGAAGAGTGACTGTTTTTTCTTTGGCAGAGCGCCGAGAATCTTTCTGATATCGTGGATGAATCCCATGTCGAGCATCCGGTCCGCTTCGTCAAGCACGAATATCTCGATGTCGCGAAGATGCAGATGCCCCTGATTCATAAGGTCGAGCAGACGACCCGGCGTTGCGACAAGAATATCCATTCCTCTGTGCAGTGCCGAGGTTTGCGGGTTCTGGCTTACTCCTCCGAAAATAACCGAGTTCCGCAATCCGGTATGCCGTCCGTATGCATCGAAGCTTTCGCCGATCTGGATGGCCAGTTCCCTTGTCGGTGTTACGACAAGAGTGCGTATTCTTCGTTTCTTGTCATTGGGTTTTTCTTTCGAGAGCAGTTGCAGGATTGGAATGGCGAATGCCGCGGTTTTTCCCGTGCCGGTCTGCGCGCAGCCGAGAAGATCGGATCCTTCGAGGACGATCGGAATTGCTTTTGACTGGATAGGTGTCGGCAAGGAGTATCCTTCTTCTTCAAGAGCCTTGAGAATCGGGTCGATTATAGCCAGAGAACTGAATGTCATAGGGTGTCAGAGGTATTGAAAATATATATGCGAGCCTTGCCGGGCGAGGATTTCTCTTGATCGACGCGGAGCGGAGTGAAACAGCCTGCAGCGGTTGGGAAGATAGCATAATTTACGGAGTAATCGCATGAAAAACCGACTGCTGACTGAATGGAGCCGGAAAGAGCATAACGGCAACGGAATCGATGGCGGGAATTTCAATGGTTCGATCAGCAGTTGCCTGGCACAGTTTTTTTTCCGGACTGGCAATCCGTTTCTATGTATTCCGTTATTCGATCCGTTG
Organism: Chlorobium sp.; assembly: GCF_036528655.1. Taxonomy (GTDB): domain Bacteria; phylum Bacteroidota; class Chlorobiia; order Chlorobiales; family Chlorobiaceae; genus Chlorobium. The sequence goes on along the minus strand of NZ_JAIGND010000025.1, from coordinate 22,387 downwards.
CCCCGGAACGTTCACGGACGAACATGCCTGCAGCAGTTCCGGCACGCATACGCTCTTGCCGGCTGCCCAAGAGATGACAGAGCGCTTTATGGAGCGTTGTTTCGTCGCTGACGACGGTTGCCCCGCCGCAAGCAGCAAGATCGACAGCTTCAGGAGAGTTGAGGTGGCGCGGGCCGAACAGCACGGGGATACCGTAGACTGCAGGCTCGAGGGTGTTATGGACGTTGACGCCGAACCCTCCTCCCACATAGGCAAGCGAAGCGAGCGAGTAAAGTTCTGCCAGGTAGCCTGTCTGGTCGATCACAAGCGTTTCCTGTTCCGGATCGAACGATCGGTCGAGAGTAGATATCTTTCTGAACGCGATTTTCATTTCTGTAAGCCCACGGCAGAGCCTTCCCATGTTTTCATGATCGACTTTATGGGGCACGAGAATCAGGACTGGCCTTTTTTCAAGCTTTTGCCATGCAGGCAGCAGGATGGCTTCGTCGCGATCCCAAACGCTGCCGGCAACAAGTACGGAGCGATTTTCATAGAAGGGTTTCAGATGCGAGACTTTCGCGACGTTCATGCTGCGCTGCAGCACCTGATCGAAGCGCGGGTCTCCGGCGGTTTCTGCATGCACACAGCCGAAACTCTCCCTGAATGCCCGCGTGTCATCTTCCGAAACTGTATAGATACGGTCGAACAGTCTGAAGAGGCTTCCGTAGAAGCTTTTGAGGACGGGGCGGAAATAGTGTGACCGTTGCCGGAGCACCGCTGCTGCGAGAACCAGCCTGGCTCCGGCTTTTTTCGTTTCGAGCAGATGGTTCGGCCAGAAATCGTAACGCATGAGCATCAGCATATCCGGCCTTATGAGCGAAACGAGTCTTCTTGCATTGGCAGGTGTATCGACTGGAAGATAGAAAACGGCCGAAGCGCCGGGAAAGTCCTTTCGGGCATTATAGCCGGAATCGGAGAGGAAAGAAACGAACAGGGCGATATCCGGGTGTTTTGCCTGCAGTGCGGCGATGACCGGACGTGCCTGCTCGAATTCACCGACCGAAGCCGCATGCACCCAGAGCCTGTAGGAACCGGTCTTCCGGTCGGGCAGGGAGGCTATGTTCTCTTCGAGATTCTCGAACAGGCTGTTCCGTACTGAAAGAAAATCGCGCAGCCTGCCTTGTGCGGCGCCCAAGCGGCTTATCGCGCCGAAAAGCCATGGACTGAAAATAACATAGAGATCGAGTGCGGCACTGTTCATTGGCATCGCGAGTTCTTTTCCTGAAAGGTAAACAAAAAGAGTTGTCCGCATTGCCGGAGATGAATGGCCATTGCGTTTTTTCGGGAGGGCGGTTTGTAATTCGGGCAAACTTATACGAAATTCAACAGGAACTTTCTTCGCTTCGAGGATTGCTTCGCAGCGATCAACCTGTTAATGGTATTCTTGTGTTTTGACAGATATTTTAAGCGATCTCAACGATGTTCAGCGCAGTGCGGTGAGGGCGACCGAAGGGCCGGTAATGGTGCTTGCCGGCGCAGGATCGGGAAAAACAAGGGTTATCACCTATCGTATAGCCCACCTTATCCGAAATAACGGGGTAGCTCCCTGCAATATCCTTGCCCTTACCTTTACCAACAAGGCGGCAGGAGAGATGCGCCATCGCATCGACGGCCTTCTGCAGGGCGGCAGCGCATCGGGGCTCTGGATCGGCACCTTTCACTCGGTCTTCGCCAGGCTGCTTCGCAGCTATATTCACCTTATCGGTTACGACAGGAACTTTTCGATTTTCGATTCCGACGACAGCAAAAGCCTGATCCGGCAGTCCATGAACGATCTGGGCATATCCCAGGATTCCCTGCCGGTCAATGCCGTGCAGTCGATCATCAGCAAGGCCAAGAACAGCTTTGTCCTGCCTTCGGAGTTCCAGTCGCGTACCGGCGACTACAATCAGCAGAAGGCAGCGAAGATCTACGAACTCTATACCCGCAAGCTGCGCGAGAACAATGCGCTTGATTTCGACGACCTCCTCATCAAGCCTCTTGAGCTTTTCAGGCAGCAGGAAGATGTGCTCCACCAGCTGCAGGAGACCTTCCGCTATATCATGATCGACGAGTACCAGGATACCAACCGTGCGCAGTACCTGGCAGCAAAGATGCTCGGCGCGAAGCATCGCAACATTTTTGTCGTGGGCGACGATGCCCAGTCGATCTATTCATGGCGAGGCGCCGATATTTCGAACATCCTCAATTTTCAGGACGACTATCAGGAGTCGCAGATTTTCAAGCTTGTGGAGAACTACCGGAGTACCGGCACCATCCTTAAGGCAGCCAACAGCATCATTCGCAACAACCGGCGCCAGATCAAAAAGGAGCTGGTTTCGCATCGCAGCGCCGGCGACCCGGTCACACTTATCGAAGCATGGAACGAGAGGCACGAAGCGGAAAAGGTTGTTGAGCATATCCGCACCATGCGCATGAGGAAAGGCTACGATTTCCGGAGCTTCGCAGTATTCTACCGCACGAACGCCCAGTCGCGGGTACTTGAAGACGTGATGCGCCAGAACCGTATTCCCTACCGTATTTTCGGCAGCGTCTCCTTTTACAAGCGAAAGGAAATCAAGGACGCCGTTGCCTATCTGCGATTCATCCTCAACGATCGCGACAATGAGTCGCTTCTGAGAATCATCAATTTCCCCCCCCGCAAGATAGGCGAGGTGAGCATCGCCAGGCTGAAGGAATACGCCCGGGAGCGTGATGTTTCTCTCTACGAGGCTATCTCCAGCGCAGCCGATGGCGATTTTCAGCAGCGGCTCGTCAACGCGCTGCAGGGTTTTACCGGCGTTATCGAACAGCTCAGGCAGCTCGCGGAGTATGGCAGCGTCTATGATGTGCTTAACGAAATGTACACCCTCACGGCAATTCCTTCGCTGCTGCAGGCCGAGAATACCGCCGAATCGCTTGCCCGTTACGAGAACCTGCAGGAGCTTCTCTCAATGGCGAGGGACTTCTCGGACCATAATTCCGACGCGAGTTCGCTCGGCGATTTTCTTGAAAATATTTCGCTGGCGTCCGATTATGACGAAACCAGGGAGTCCGACAACTATGTTTCGCTCATGACCGTGCATGCCTCCAAAGGGCTGGAGTTTCCGGTCGTCTTCGTTACCGGTATGGAGGAGCGCCTTTTTCCGCTCAATACCTATGAGCATGACGAACTGGAGGAGGAGCGTCGCCTGTTTTACGTGGCGATGACCAGAGCGCAGGAAAATATATTTCTCTCCTGGTCCCGTTCGAGGTACCTGTACGGACAGCCGCAGCAGTGCCTGCGTTCAATGTTCATCGCCGAGATCGATCCGTCGATCCTCCATACCGAGGAGGGGGAGTTGCTTGCGGGTCGAAGTGCCGGCCGGAAACCGCCGACTTCCGGCGGACCGGTTTCCGGGAGATCGCAGCCGGGAGACGGCGCCGCAGCGGCTTCGAAAACGGAGAGCCGCTCCCAGGCGAAAGGAATACGTCCCGGCACGATGGTGCAGCACGTTCTCTTCGGTCCCGGCACGGTGCTTGAAGTCCATGGAACCGGTACGGCGCAGAAGGTCAAAATCAGATTCCGTTCAGCAGGGGATAAAACGCTGATGGTGCAGTACGCAAATCTGAAAATCGTCGGTTAAAACTGCAGAAATACAGGTTAAGAGTCTGAAGAGATAAACGTTTTTGGCAGCATGAAAATCCTTTTCGGTGTCCAGGGGACAGGGAACGGCCATATCAGCCGCAGCAGGGAGCTGGTCAGAAAACTCAAGGAGGACGGACATGAACTTGAGGTGATCATCAGCGGCAGGAGGGAAGATGAGCTGAAAGAGATCGAGGTTTTCGCTCCGTACAGGGTCATGAAGGGACTCACCCTTGTGACGTACAAGGGCAGGATGAACTATATGGAAACCATGTTCCAGCTTGATCTGATGCGGCTTATGAGCGATGTGTTCATGCTCGATACCTCGGGTATCGATCTCATCATTACGGATTTCGAGCCGATCACTTCGATGGCGGCAAGGATAAGGAACATTCCGAGCATGGGTTTCGGTCACCAGTACGCCTTTCGTTTCGATATTCCTGTTGCCAGAGGCAGCATATTCGAGAAATATACGCTTCTGAACTTCGCGCCTGCCCGTTATAATGCCGGTCTGCACTGGAGCCATTTCAATCAGCCAATCTTTCCGCCGGTCATTCCGCAAACGCTCTATGCCCAGAGGGAAGCTGCGATTGTGCCGGGCAAAATTCTGGTCTACCTTCCTTTCGAGGAGGTCGATGACGTCGCTGCTTTCGTGCAGCCGTTCATCGGCTATGATTTCTTTGTTTACGGAAAGGTGAAGGAAAATGCCGACGACGGGCATCTGCACTACCGGGGTTATTCGAGGGAGGGATTTCTCAGGGATCTGACGGAGTGTGACGGCGTGGTCTGCAATGCAGGTTTCGAGTTGCCCGGAGAGGCTCTGCACCTTGGCAAGAAGCTGCTGCTCAGGCCTCTCGACGGCCAGATAGAGCAGGAGTCGAACGCGCTTGCCATGGAAGCTCTCGGCTATGGCATGGCCATGCATCAGCTTGATCATGTCATTCTCAGGGACTGGCTGCAGCTTCCCGGACGCGAACCCCTGCGTTACTCCCGTACGGTTGATTATATTGCCGAGTGGATCGGCAGCGGAGATTGGGACTCACTTCCCCGATACACTGCGGCCTCATGGAAAGCGACGTTCTGAACAGGGGAATAAATGAATTTCAGGGATATTGTTCTGCGCAGCCGGAGCTACCGGCGTTTCGATTCCTCCTGCCGTCTGGACGGAAAGCAGCTTGAAGGTCTTGTGGAGCTTGCCTGCTACACACCGTCGGCAAAAAATCTGCAGCCGTTGAAATATGTCGCCGTTTCGGATCCCGAGGAGTCCGACGCTGTTTTCAGCTGCCTTTCGTGGGCAGGATATCTTCCGGACTGGCCGGGTCCTTCCGTTTCCGAGAGACCCGCGGCTTATATCGTCATACTCTGCGATTCGTCGATCAGTTCTGCCGGGGCAGCCTGCGACATCGGTATAGCCGCTCAGACCATTCTTTTAGGAGCCTCGGCCATCGGTTTCGGCGGCTGCATCGTAGCGTCTGTCGAACGCGAGCGCCTTCGCTCTCTGCTTGGCATCCCCGACAGGTTTTCCATCGAACTGGTCCTCGCTCTCGGCATGCCCATAGAGAATGTGGTGATCGAACAGATGGATGCCGGCGCTGACGTCCGTTACTATCGCGACAGCCACGGAGTGCACCGCGTGCCCAAGAGGACACTCGACGAGGTACTGCTGACGTTCCGTTAGACAATGCCATTTTCATCGACAGCGGTATGATCGATATCGGGGAACTGCTCAGAGCCTACCGTGAAGGATATTTTCCCATGAACGACCCTTCAGACGGCCTGCTTTACTGGTGTTGCCCGCATGAACGGGCGGTTGTTCCGCTTGAGAGCTACCGTCCTTCACGTGATGTGCGTCGCATTCTCCGCCGTCACGACTATCAGGTACGGTTCGACACCGATTTTGAAGGGGTTATCCGTTCCTGTGCCGCTCCGCGAAGGAGCGAAACCCAAACCTGGATTTCAGAAGAGATAATTGCGACATACGTGAAGCTGCATCAGCTCGGCATCGCGCACAGCATCGAGAGCTGGTACGGCGACGAACTTGCCGGCGGATTGTACGGTCTTGCCGTTGGTGGGGTTTTTTTCGGGGAGTCGATGTTCTATCGGCGCTCATACGCGTCTCAGGTGGCTTTCGACCGACTGGTCGCGCATCTGCGCAAAAAGGGGTATCTTCTTCTCGATGCCCAGATCATGAACCCTCACCTTAAGAAACTCGGAGCTGTGGGTATTTCTCACGAAACCTACATGCGTCTGCTCGATACGGCGCTTCATAAAAAGATTCGTTTTCTCTGAACCGGGAAAAATGGTAAGTTTAAAAATATTCTGTTTTATAAAAACCGCGGTTTTACCCAAGAGCGTAAAGAGAGAGGAGTATCGTCTATGTTGTCGAGAGACTTAACGGATAACCAGTTCCGACCGAGGGTCATTATTTATTCGGGCAAGGGGGGAACCGGAAAAACAACGATTTCTTCTTCTACGGCTGTCGCTCTTGCCCGGCAGGGCAAGAAAGTGCTGATCATGTCATCCGATCCGGCGCATTCGCTCTCCGATGTTTTCAATACGCAGATCAGCCGCAACGATCCCCAGAGAATAGAGCAGAATCTCTACGGGCTCGAAGTCGATACGGTCTACGAACTGAAAAAAAATATGTCGGGGTTCCAGAAATTTGTCTCTTCGTCCTACAAGAACCAGGGCATTGACAGCGGAATGGCATCCGAACTCACCACACAGCCTGGCCTTGACGAAATTTTCGCCCTCAGCCGCCTGGTTGACGAGGCGCAGTCGGGCAAATGGGACGCAGTGGTGCTCGATACCTCTCCGACCGGCAATACGCTGAGGCTTCTTGCCTATCCGGAAATCATTATCGGCGGCAATATGGGCAAGCAGTTCTTCAAGCTCTACAAAAGCATGTCTTCGCTTGCCCGGCCCCTGAGCGGCAATTCCATACCGGACGAAGATTTTTTCAACGAGGTGAACGTGCTGCTCAAGCAGATGGAAGATATCAACAAGTTCATTCTCAGCCCCGAGGTGACCTTCCGACTGGTACTCAATCCCGAAAAACTCTCGATTCTTGAAACCAAGCGGGCCTATACCTTCGTACATCTCTACGGCATCAATATCGACGGTATCGTCATCAACAAAATTCTTCCCACCTCGCGCACTGTAGGAGAGTATTTCGAGTTCTGGAGCGATCTGCACAGCAAGTATCTCATGGAGATCGATAACTCCTTCTACCCCACACCGGTATTCCGATGCAACCTGCAGCGTACAGAGCCGATCGGTCCAGATGCCCTGCACGAGATCAGTAAACTCGTCTTCGGAGAGCAGATTCCCGACAAGATATTCTATTCCGGAAAAAACTTCTGGATCGAAAGCCGGAAGAACGCCGTAACGGAGGATCATCAGGAAATTCTCTGTATCAGGATCCCGTTCCTGAAGGACGCAGAAGAGGTAAAGGTCGAGCGTATGGGTACCGATATCGTCGTGACGGTCGATCGTGCGCAGCGCATTATCACGCTTCCCAGAGCGCTCTACAGCCTTGAACTGGAAAAGCATATCTGCGAGGAGAGTCTTCTCAGGGTTATTTTCAGGGAGGTGCCCGTCGAAAAAGAGGAGATGGAGTTGAGCGTCAATAAAAACGTGCTCGACAAGCTCCGTTCCATGAGAAGGCTGAAAATCTGAGGGCGCAAGATCCCCGGGACATCGCATTCAGGCAAAAATTACAGGGGAAACTGTTTAAGTTTTCACGGGAATCTTGTATCTTCATTGTTTAAATTATCGAACCAACGGGAACATCTTCCCAATCTTTGTTAAAGAATCAGCTTGCATCATGTCCGATAAATCGCACTACGGTTTACTGAAAGGGAAAAAAGGAATTGTCTTCGGTCCGCTTGATGAGAGCAGTATCGGGTGGCAGATCGCGCTTCATGCATACCGTGAAGGGGCTGAAATCGCCATTTCCAATATTGCAACCGCTTTGCGTTTCGGTAATATCGACGAACTTTCCGCATTGTGCGGCAATGCGCCGGTCATCGTTTGCGACGCTTCAAAAAACGAGGATGTCGATGCCTGCTTCGCCGAGTTGAAGGAAAAGCTCGGACCCGTCGATTTTATCGTGCACTCCATCGGCATGTCGCAGAATATCCGAAAGCAGCTTCCGTACGAGGATCTCAATTACGAGTGGTTCATGCGTACGCTCGATGTTTCCGGTCTCTCGCTGCATCGTCTTGTAGCATATGCCCTCAAAAACGACGCCATCATTGACGGCGGCAGCATTGTGGCACTTTCCTATATAGCGGCACAGCGCAATTACTGGACCTATTCCGATATGGGCGATGCGAAATCCCTGCTGGAGTCCATCGTTCGCAGTTTCGGTCCGCGACTCGCAAAACGCGGGATCCGCATCAATACGATTTCCCAGAGCCCTACGTTCACCAAAGCCGGCAGCGGTATTCCCGGTTTCGACAAAATGTACGAGTACAGCGACCTCATGTCTCCGCTTGGCAACGCATCAGCAGAAGAGTGTGCCGAGTATACCATGACGCTGCTCAGTGACCTTTCCCGGAAAGTCACCATGCAGAACCTTTTTCATGACGGCGGTTACAGCTCGATGGGAGCGACCATTCCCATGATCAAGCTTGCGCATGAAGTGCTCAACGACAGCGAACTTGCCGCTAAAGTCGGTCTCGACGATGTAAAACCATCCGCCGAGGGATAAGCGCAACGCCGTTCTGTTCCCTTTTTTTCCATAACATAACTACAAGCCCTCTCCCTCGAAACGGGCTTGTAGTTATCTGCCTTTCTTATCGAAAGGCATTCAAGCAGTATCTGCCTGATGCCCTTCGAGGCATCTCCACTATCCGGTCATTTCCGGTATTCCGGATCTGATCTGCGCCTGTACGCGATGCAGGTGCGGTTGCTGAAGCAGTCTGTTCAGTATCATACGACAAGATAAAGCATATACCCGTATGGTTCTCATCATGCGGAGGGGGGCGGTTTTTTTTCGTTGCTGCCTTCCGGTTCCGGTTTTTTTCGTTTCAATGCATTGATAGTTTAATAAACCTGATAAAAACAATACTTGACAATGGCAAAAATCATCTACACGAAAATCGACGAAGCTCCGGCTCTGGCTACCTATTCGCTGCTTCCGATCATTCAGGCATTCACGAAAGGCACCGGTGTCGAGGTGGAGACCCGTGATATTTCGCTTGCCGGAAGGATCATCGCGAATTTTCCTGACAACCTGACCGAAGAGCAGAAAATTTCAGACCAGCTCGCCGAGCTTGGCGAACTGGCTCTCACGCCAGAGGCGAACATCATAAAGCTGCCCAACATCAGCGCCTCCATTCCCCAGCTGAAAGCCGCCATCAAGGAACTGCAGGAGCATGGTTACAATGTGCCCGATTATCCTGAAGTCCCGGCAAACGATGCAGAAAAAGAGATCCAGGCACGCTATGCCAAAGTGCTTGGCAGCGCTGTCAACCCGGTGCTTCGCGAAGGCAACTCCGACCGTCGCGCCCCGCTTTCCGTCAAGCAGTACGCGCAGAAAAATCCCCACAAGATGGGCGCCTGGAGCAGCGATTCGAGATCACACGTAGCATATATGCAGGCAGGTGACTTTTATGGCAGCGAGCAATCCGTTACTGTCGGCGAAGCCACATCGGTACGAATCGAGTATGTCGACGCCTCCGGCAGCGTGAAGGTGCTCAAGCAGAACATCGCGCTGCAGAAAGGCGAGGTTGTAGATACCGCGGTCATGAACGTGCGCGCGCTGCGGGAGTTTTTTGCCGCCCAGATCGAAGACGCAAAAGAGAAAGGTCTGCTTCTTTCGCTGCACCTGAAAGCCACGATGATGAAGATTTCCGACCCGATCATGTTCGGCCATGCGGTTTCGGTTTTCTATAAAGATGTCATGGAAAAGCATGCCGATGTCATCAGCGAACTCGGCGTGAACGTCAACAACGGTCTCGGCGATCTCTACGCGAAGATCCAGAATCTGCCGGATGCCAAACGTGCTGAAATCGAAGCCGATATCCAGGCGGTTTATGCAACCCGTCCGGCGCTTGCAATGGTTGATTCCGACAAGGGTATCACTAACCTGCACGTGCCGAACGACATCATCGTCGACGCATCCATGCCTGTCGTCATTCGCGATTCCGGCAAGATGTGGGGTCCGGACGGCAAGCTGCACGACACCAAGGCCATGATTCCTGATCGCAGCTATTCGCGCATGTATCAGGCGATGGTGGAGGACTGCCAGAAGAACGGCGCTTATGATCCTTCAACTATCGGCAGCGTGCCGAACGTCGGCCTGATGGCGCAGAAAGCCGAAGAGTACGGTTCTCACGACAAGACCTTCACGGGCCCCGGTGAAGGCATAATTCGCGTTGTCGATGCCTCCGGTGCAGTGCTCATGGAGCAGCAGGTCGAAACCGGCGATATCTTCAGAATGTGTCAGGTCAAGGATGCTCCTATCCGCGACTGGGTAAAGCTCGCTGTAAATCGTGCCAAAGCTACCGGTGCGCCTGCTGTCTTCTGGCTCGACAGCAACCGTGCCCATGACGGCCAGATCATAGCAAAGGTCAACGAATACCTGAAGGAGCATGATACCGCCGGTCTTGAAATCTGCATTCTTGCTCCGGTGGAAGCCATGAAATTCTCTCTCGAGCGCTTCCGTGCAGGCAAGGACACCATTTCCGTCACCGGCAACGTGCTTCGCGACTACCTGACCGACCTTTTTCCGATCATCGAGCTCGGCACCAGCGCGAAAATGCTTTCCATTGTTCCGCTCATGAACGGCGGAGGTCTTTTCGAAACCGGCGCAGGCGGTTCCGCGCCGAAACACGTGCAGCAGTTCCAGAAAGAGGGTTATCTTCGCTGGGATTCGCTCGGCGAATTTTCGGCGCTTGCCGCATCGCTTGAGCACCTTGCCAGGGTATTCGATAACAGCAAGGCACAGGTACTGGCCGACACGCTCGATCAGGCAATCGGCAAGTTTCTCGACAACAGCAAATCCCCGGCACGAAAGGTCGGCCAGATCGACAACCGCGGCAGCCACTTCTACCTTGCGCTCTACTGGGCCGAGGCTATCGCCGCACAGGATTCCGATCAGGAAATGAAAGCCCGTTTTACCGGCGTGAGTGCCGAACTTGCTGCAAACGAGGCCAGGATCAACGAGGAGCTGATAGGCGCGCAGGGCAGCCCTGTCGAGATCGGCGGTTATTTCCAGCCCAACGACGAACTGACGTCGAAGGCGATGCGCCCGAGCGCTACGCTTAATGCGATCATCGACGCCATCTGAGCAGTTGATGCGTCAACAGGTCGGATACAAAAACAGCGAAGCCCGGAGTAAACCGGGCTTCGCTGTTTTTTTTGCAGTATCGGTCCGATCCGACCGATCGGTCGGATCAGTCCATTTCTATTTCCTCTTCAGCCCACGCGTAGATAAAGCCCCCTCTGCCGAGCCGTTGGGCGACCTCTTCGATCTTTCCCGCCGGCACCACGAAGCATCCGTTGCTTCTGCCGATTCTTGGCCCTTCCAGGGTGACGAGGTTCAGGATAATGTAACGCAGCGAAACGTATTCCGCCGAATGCAGTACGATATCCCGCCGGTATGCATTGCCGTTGCGTCCCGGTTCGAGTCCTTCGAGGCGCAGTGCCATACCGTGATCTCCATTGTACATGCCGAGAACCTTGTAAAGCCCCAGGCTGCTCATATTCGATTCAGGTGTGTCGGAAAAATGACGGGCATACAGCTCGCCGGACCGTTTGCCATGCGCAACGAGGTAAAAAGCTTGTTCCCCGGTTTTCATGTCGACGAGCGCCATCCGCTTCAGGTACGAAGGCTTCGAATAATCCACGACAGCAAGCATGCGGATATATTCCTGCGGATGCGCTCTGCGATATGATTCGAGCGACTGTAACGAAGCTCTGTATGCCTCGGGAGAGATCTTTTCAGGCAGGTAAAGGGTCAGCGCTCCTGAAGCGGTGACGAGCATGAGAACAGCAGCAAAGATTCCCGCCGCTTTTTTTATTGTGACAGTCAAGGGTGCCTGTTTTCCGTTTTTTTTATGAATGTGCCGTTCCGGAACTCGTCGAAAGCGGTCTGCAGCTCCTGGCGGGAATTCATGACGATCGGCCCGTGCCACGCAACCGGTTCGTCGAGGGGATTGCCCGAAACCAGCAGAAAGCGGACAGGATCATCTTCAGTGGTAACGGTGATGCTCTCTCCATCGGTGAAAAGGGCAAGCGTTCGATTTTCGAGAAGCCGGGAAGATTCCTCATCGAAGGAGCTGCTTCCATCAATGTCGTCTTTACGGCAGAAAAACCCTTCGCCGTCAATGACATACGCGAACGCCCGCCTCCCCGAGGGGATCGGGTGGAACCATGTCGTATAAGGAGGAAGGGCAACGTCGAGATATTCCGGATCGATGGCTATGCCGTGTACCGGCCCGTCCATCTCTCCGATTCTGCCGCAGACGATACGGATGACAATTCCGTTTTCAAGCCGCAGAAGAGGTATTTCGTGGGCAGCGATTCCTCGATAACGGGGAGGCATCATTTTCTGCGATGCAGGAAGGTTAGCCCAGAGCTGAAAACCGGCCACCTCATCGCGTTCATTGCCAAACGGCATTTCTTCATGGATGACTCCGCTGCCGGCAGTCATCCACTGTACCTCACCGGCGGCAATAACTCCGCGATTACCCATGCTGTCGGCATGTTCAACATACCCTTCAAGTACATAGGTGATGGTTTCGATGCCGCGGTGCGGATGCCATGGGAAGCCCTTCAGATATTCTTCAGGATCGGAAGACCGGAAATCGTCGAGCAGCAGGAACGGATCGAAAAGCGGCTGCTCGCTGAAACCGAAAGCTCTTTTCAATCTGACACCCGCACCTTCGAGAACAGGTTTGCTGGTCGATACGCGGCTGATTTTCCGTGCTCTGTTCATGAGCATCTCCTGTCTGTTTGTCCGGCCGAAAGCAATGTAAACATGCAGCGGCAGTCAACAAGTTCATCTGCCGGTTCGGAGTTTCTGTTTTCTTTATGAGACGATTCCGTACCATCAGGCTTTCGATTCAGGAGAAACCGCATGGCAGTATGCCCGTTTCTGTTTGTTATTATGTAACTTACGTGAAGACAATTTCTTATGCACGTTATAAAGACAGAGGGGCAGGGTATGGCAGAAAAAATCTTCAATGTCATGTTCATCGGCGATGTCGTCGGAACGCCTGGGCTGAACATGGTCGAGCTGTGGCTGAAGAATTTTATCAGGAAATTCAGTATAGAGTTTGTCATCTGTAACGGAGAAAACGCTCATCACGGCAAGGGGATGAGCCTTGAAGCCCTCAATCAGCTTGTTGCTTCGGGGGTCAATGTCGTTACGGGAGGCAACCATACATGGAGCAACTTCAACTTTTTCGAGACGCTGAAAACCAATAACCAGGTACTCAGGCCGCAGAACTATCCCAAGGGGACATATGGCCGGGGTTACGGAGTTTACCGGCTGCCTGGAGGACTCGGCGATATCGCCGTACTGAATCTGCAGGGAAGGACTTTCATGTATCCGATCGACTGCCCGTTCAGGACTGCCGACTGGGTGCTGAAGCAGGTCAGGGAGCAGGCCCGGTTCATCATTGTGGACATGCATGCCGAAGCGACCGCTGAAAAGATAGCGCTTGGCTGGTATCTTGACGGCAGGGTTTCGGCAGTTATCGGCACGCACACGCATGTGCAGACTGCCGATGAGCGCATCCTGCCGAAAGGCACCGGGTACTGTTCCGATGCGGGAATGACCGGGCCTCATGCATCGGTAATCGGAATGCAGACCAAGACCGCTGTCGACAGAATGATCTACCAGACGCCGCACAAATACGAGTGCGCTGTCGATGACGTGCATTTTTCCGGAATCGTGCTTTCTCTGGATGCGGCAACAGGCAGAACCGTTGCGATCAGGCGTATTTTTTATCCCGAGTTCGAACGGGGCGAAATAGCTGAATAGCGCAGCCATTGCTATGAGCTTGCGTTCGGGGTGATGGCGGATCGGCTTGTCGGCTGGCGGGATTTACTGTCCCCCAGCCATCCGGCTAAACAGCCAACAAGCCCTCCTGCGCTTTACCTCAATCCCTGTTCGAACTGCTCGGCGATCATGACGTCCTCTTCGCTGCCGATATAGAGCGGCGTACGCTGGTGGAGTTCCGATGGCTTGATATCGAGGATTCGATTTTTTCCATCTGTTGCCCTTCCTCCGGCCTGTTCGCAGATGAAAGCGAGAGGATTGCCCTCGTACATGAGCCTGAGTTTGCCATTGGGATGCTTCAAGGTCGGGGGGTAGATGAATATGCCGCCGGTCAGCAGGTTCCGGTGGAAGTCGGCCACGAGCGAACCGATATAACGGGTGCTGTATGGTCGTCCGCTTTCATCGTCTTCCTCCTTGATGTATTTCAGATAGTTCTTCGTGTTTTCGTTGAACTGCTCGTAAGATCCCTCGTTGATAGAATAATATTTTCCGCGTTTCGGGGTTACGATGTTTTCGTGCGAAAGCAGGAACTCTCCGATAGTGGGGTCGTAGGTGAAGCCGTGCACGCCCTGGCCGGTGGTATAGACCATCACGACCGAAGAACCGTAGATGACGTATCCTGCGGCAACCTGCTCGTATCCGTGCTGCAGGCAATCGTTGAGGCTTGCCTTGCAGGGGTCGGCGACTTTGAGTTTATAAATGGAAAAAATGGTGCCGACGCTGACATTGACGTCGATGTTCGACGATCCGTCGAGCGGGTCGAAAAGCAGGGCGTAACTGCCCGTTTCGTTTTTCGGCGGGATGATGATGCCTTCGTTTTCTTCGGAACCCATCACGGCGAACCGACCGTGCTGGCCGATAGCGTTGATGATTTTTTCATTTGCGAAAAGATCGAGCTTTTTTACCTCTTCACCCTGTACGTTTGTGCTGCCGGCGAATCCGAGAATATCGACAAGTCCCGCTCTCACAACTTCCCGGCGTACGAGCTTGGCGGCAAAAGCCACATCGTTGAGGAGGTCGGTCAACTCCCCGGTTGCTTCGGGAAAATGTTTCTGCTGTTCGAGGATGTGCCGTTCGATCGTGATGAGTTTCATGATGCGCGAGTTCCAGAGGTTGGGCCGTTCCGGCGGAAATTGTACAAGGTATAAGGTTCAAATGTAAGAGTATTCAGGCCATTTATCAAACGGAAGAGCGACAGATCGTTACGTATGGTTTTTGTTAAGAGGTGCTGAAATGTTATATAGAGTGTCTTTTCGATCTGCAAGCCTATTTTCATTTCCGTATGACACGATTTCGCTGGAAACTGCTTGAGCCGGATGAGCGGGATGTACTGCTGCTTTCGGAATCCATCAATGTCAGTCTTCCGGTGGCAAGAGCGCTCTGCAACAGGGGAATAGCGACCTATGATGAAGCAAGGTCCTTTTTCAGACCATCGATTTCCGGACTCTCATCTCCGTTTCTGCTCAAGGATATGGAACGGGCTGTCGCTCGTGTTCAGGATGCGCTGCGCAACGGGGAGAAAATTCTGCTTTACGGCGATTATGATGTTGACGGCACTACCGGAACGGCGCTGCTTTACCTTTTTCTCAGCGAGCAGGGTGCCGGCGTCTCATACTATATCAACGATCGCTTCACCGAAGGGTACGGGCTCTCTCCGGAAGGCATAGCATTTGCCGAACAGGAAGGCGTAACGCTCATCATAACGGTGGATTGCGGCATACGGGCAGATGAGGCTATCGGACGCTGCCGGCAATCCGGTATCGATGTGATTGTCTGCGATCACCATGAACCGCACGAGCTTCCGCCTGCATATGCCATTCTCAATCCGAAGGTGCCCTTCTGTACCTATCCTTTCCGGGATCTTTGCGGATGTGCCGTGGCTTTCCTTCTGGTGCAGGCGCTTGCAGCAACTCTTGGCACCGGGGAAGAGAGCTGGGCAAGACATCTCGATCTTGTAGCCATAGCGACAGCAGCCGATATGGTTTCGCTTGAAAAAGAGAACCGTATTCTCGTCAACGAAGGCTTGCTGCGCATCAGGCGATCTCCCCGCCAGAGCCTGAAAAGCATGCTGTCGGTCATGGGCGTAGACGCAGGGGTCATGACCATGTACAATATAGCGTTCGGACTCGCTCCGCGCATTAATGCCGCGGGACGGATGCAGCGGGCGCAGCTTGCCGTGGAATGGCTTATGTCGTCATCGGAAGAGAGTTCGAGGCGTTCCGCCGAGGAGCTTGAACGGATGAACCTGCTGCGAAGGGAAATCGATACCGACATGTTCCTGAAAGCCGAGGGCATGGTTGCGGGCCACTTCGCCTCCTACTGTTCATCCATTGTGTTGTACGACGAGAACTGGCATCTCGGCGTACTTGGCATTGTCGCATCGAGAATGCTCGAGAAATACTATCTGCCGACGGTCATCATGGGCAGCATGAACGGCCGGATCAAAGGATCGGTCAGAAGCGTGGAGGGATTGAACGTCTACGAAGTTCTTCAGCAGTGCGGCGATCTGCTCGATCAGTTCGGCGGCCATAACCAGGCGGCAGGCATAACGCTTCGGCCGGAAAATCTCGTTGCTTTCAGAAAGAAGTTCGATGAAATCTGTTCGCAGTTGCTTCCTCCCGAACGCCGACAGAAGGAGTTGCTGATCGATTCGAAGCTTGCGCTCGAAGAGATTACCGCGAATTTCATGAATGTACTGGAACAGTTTTCTCCATACGGTTACGGAAATCGCGAACCGGTTTTCATGTCCTCCGGTCTCGTGCTCGCCGGTCGCCCGAAGCTGCTCAAGGAGAAACACGTGAAGTTCGCCGTTCGCGACCGCAACGGCAGGATGTTCGACGTAATCGGCTTCGACCGGCCTGATATTTACAGAGTTTTAGAGGCTTCCCCGATGAGCGTTTTTTCTCTCGCATATTCGCTTGAAAAAAGAAACTGGAACAACCGCGAATACTGGCAGATACGGCTCAGGGACATTATGTACCTCAGCTCATGAATTGCCACATCCTCACCGGCATACCGCCAGATCTCACGTCAATGTTCGTTGATAAGTGTTTGTAATATAAGAAGGTAAGTGTTTCGAGTGATGTTAAGTCCTTTTTAAATAAGGACTTATATTCTATTGTGCTTTTTTTGAATCTGTTGGCGGAATGTTGATAACTTGTTGGCGATTGTGTGGATGGTTCGTGGAAAGGGGAGAAGCGTGCCCTGCATGCGGGAAGCATACAGGGTACTATGACTGTTCCGGTGCGGCTTACTTGTTCCTGGGCACGACCGTCGCCATCAGCGAGGCTTCGCAGACCAGTTCTCCCCTTACGAAGGCTTTTCCATCGAACTGGCAGACGGTTCTTCGCTTGTTGGTCATGACAGCTTCGATGACGAGCGTGTCGCCCGGCAGAACGGGTTTGCGGAAGCGGGCTTTGTCGATGCCCATGAAGTAGACCACGCTTTCCTTGATGTTTTCGTTGCCGTTGAGCATCATGATGCCTCCGGTCTGTGCCATTGCCTCGAGAATAAGTACGCCGGGCATGATCGGGTTGCCGGGGAAGTGTCCCTGAAAAAATGGCTCGTTCATGGTAACATTCTTGATCGAGACGATTTTTTCATCGAGCTTGAACTCAACGATTTTGTCGATCAGCAGGAACGGGTAGCGATGAGGCAGGATGTTCTGGATGGCGTTGATATCGAACACCACTCCTGCTTTTTTCTCGTGCTGGTACTGCCGCGCAAGCTTGTTTCGGTCGGCATATTTTTTCAGCTGCCTGACGAACTCCACGTTCGAAGCATGGCCAGGCCTTGCGGCAAGTATCTGAGCCTTGACCGGCATTCCGAGCAGCGCCATGTCGCCAAGCAGGTCGAGCAGTTTGTGCCGTGCCGGTTCATTGGCAAAGCGGAGTTCGCGATTGTTCAGTATGCCGTTCGTGCCGACAGTCAGGCTTGTACGCTCGATGCCGAGCTTGTCGCCAAGGGCATCGAGTTCGGCGGACTGCATGGTTTTATCGACAATGACGATGGCATTGCCGATATCTCCTCCTTTGATGATACCCTGATTCGCAAGGGTTTCTACTTCGCTCAGAAAACAGAATGTGCGGCAGGGCGCGAAATCCTTCATGAACTCCTGCTGAAGGTCGAACAGTCCGGAATGCTGCGAGCCAAGCGCAGGGTTCTTGTAATCAACCATAACCGTCACTCTGAAGCTGTCGAGCGGAAGGGCGACGATATCCACCTGTTTTTCCGTATCGTGATACTCCACGGTTTCATCGATGACGAGGTAGTTTTTGGGCTCGTCCTGTTCCTGGAAACCGGCGTCAAGCAATGCTTCGGCAAAAGGATGGGAACTTCCATCCATCACCGGCGGTTCGGGTCCGTTCATTTCGATCCGGCAGTTGTCTATCTGAAGGCCGTAGAGTGCTGCCAGGACGTGCTCCGTGGTGTGGATTCTGACGTCATTGCAGGCTATGGTGGTGCCCCGAAGCACATCGACGACGTTGTCGATGAGAGCCGGAACTTCAGGATTGTTTTCAAGATCAGTACGGATGAACCGGTATCCGTAATTGACCGGTGCCGGTTTGAAAGTGATGGTGCATTCCTTTCCGGTATGCAGTCCGGTTCCCTGTAAGGATACTTCTTTTTGCAGGGTGCGCTGATGAATGAGCATAATGTTGTCCTTGCGTTCTGAAAACTTGAAAGATAAAAAAGAACAGGCCGGTTACCAAGCCGGAGCCGACCTGCCGTTACGGAAGGCTTTTTATGGTATTGTTTTCATAATGAAGTACGTTCATCGAACGGTTGACATTGCCTCCCGAGAAATAATAGCTTGTGTAATGCGCTTTGAATAACGGCGCTTCACGAAGTGCTCTGGCAAAAGCCTTTCCGTCCCTGATCGGCTTGAGGGAGAACAGATTGAGAAGATAATCGAGGCTGTCGTAACCGTACCATAAATATGGAGAAGGCTGTACATCCCAGATAAGGCTGTTGTGTTTTGCCGTTTCGGCCAGGTTTCCTGCCGCAGGTGGGGTGTGGTAGTCGCTGAAGAAGGTGATGCCTTTCGGAAGACGCGTTTTGAACCGGCTGATGATGCCGGATTCATTCCATATTCCCGATCCGAGAAGCCGGCGGTAATCGGTTTTTGATGTTGAAAGCTGTGATAGCGTCCTGTCAATGAGGCCCGGATCGTCCATTGGGAGGTAGAGCGCATCGAGCGTTTTGCCGGAAAGCGTGTTAAGTGTCTGTGTTGTTGCGGCATTTGTTTCGCTTCCGTTATCAACAGATGCGAAGATGACGGTTTTTGTTCCATTACGCATCAACTCGTCAAGAAACCCTTTGGCCATTTCTTCAAGGTAGGGACTTTTTTCGGACAGTGCCGCAGCAGTTGCAGGTTTCGACGTTTTCAGCAGTTCGCGAGCGGCGATCCTGCCCCGTTCGTCATGCGTAGGGTTCAGCTGAAATCCCCACTGGTTATCGGAGGAAATTGCCTTGTCGGTCGCAGTCGGGGACAGAAGCGGTACTTTCGCCTGTTTTGCCGCTTGAGCGGCTTTCTCGGTTTCGTCACTGAAAAGAGGCCCCAGGATGACGAATGGCCGGTGTTTTTCGATCAGCCGTTTCGCAGTGACCTTTACAGAGGTTCCTGCGTTTTCGGATGTCGAAGCGACAGCCGTATTCAGCAGCGTTTCGGGCTGCACGATCTGATGTTTCAGCGACCGGGTGTAAAGTCCATGAAAAACCCTGTTTCCTGCCGGTATCGTCGATGATCGCAGATAGACCGGGAATTCAAGAGGCAGAAGGATGCCGATCCGATACTCTTTCAATGATTTCGCGTTCAGCGCTTTATCCTGAGCGGGAAGCGAGCGAAGCAGTTCACGGTAAAAGACACCAAGAGCCTGTGAGCCGGCCAGAGTTTGCGCAAGAGGAAGCGTGCTTTTGAACGCAGCCAGGTTGCCCGACCGCAGATATTTCTGCATCCGCTCGTTGAGAAAAAATGCCTGCAGATCAGCTGTTTTGGCTATCCGTTCAAGGGCAGCTATTTCGTCGGCGTCGAGCATTGCGCAGGCGATCAGCCGGGCGTTGCCGAGAGCTGTCTGTCGTATTTTTTCCGTTCCTGCCGGGCCGGCCGAAACGCCGATATTGAGGTAGTCGAGTGCTGCGGGCAGGGTCTTGCCAAGTCTCAACCGGCATGATGCAAGGTCGAAATGCGCTTCGTAGATCGTTGCCGGATCGAGACCTGATGCTTGCGGCGTTTTCAGCAGGATTTCAAGCTGGGCAGCAGCCTCATCGGCCCTGTTTTCCATAAAGAGGCTTTTTGCAAGCCACAGGCGGGCATCATGCAGGGTCTTCGGCTGCTGGTTTCCGGAATTGAGCACGATGCTTTCGAATATCTTCCGGGCATCGCCATACTTTTTTTGGGCAAAGAGCGATCTGCCCTGAACAAGGTCAGCCTCAGTTATCTTTTTCGCGGACTCAACCGGCGCAGCCGACGACGGGGGCTTGCCTCCGGCGGGTTCTGCAGCAACGTCGATTGGTTGCAGGACAACGATCCCAAGCAGGAAGAAGAAAGAGATAATCCTTTTCATTGTTCCGATAAAGGAGAGTTCCGGGAAAAATGGCGCAGCGCCTTTTCAAGCAGCATCGGATGGGTAATGCCGTTGCCGGCAATGATGCTCTGTTTCTGAAACACATCGGTGTTTCCCTCGAAGTCGGTAACGGTGCCCCCCGCTTCATTTACCAACAGAACTCCTGCGGCGAAATCCCAGGGGTAGAGTTTGTATTCCCAGAACCCGTCGAACCTTCCACAGGCCGTGTAGGCAAGATCGATTGCCGCCGATCCGGCACGGCGGATTCCGGCGGAATCGCGGATAACCTCTTTAAGCATGGCTACATACGATTCGATGTAATGATACTCCTTGAACGGCAGTCCGGTAGCGATGAGAAAGGTGTCTGTTTCAGACCGGGAAGAAACGGTTATCGGTTTGCCGTTCAGGCAGGCACCCATTCCTTTTTCGGCAGTGAACAGTTCGTCGAGAACCGGCTGGTAGACGACGCCGCATAGAATTGTTCCATCGCCCCCTCGAAGAGCTATACTGATGGAAAATACCGGAAACGAGTGTATAAAGTTCAATGTGCCGTCAAGGGGATCGACAATCCATGTTCTGCCGGAGAGACCTTGTGCAAGCGTTCCCTCCTCGCACAGAAGGCTGTCGTCGGGGAATGCGTCGGTGATGATAGAGCTGATGGCGGCTTCGCAGGCTTTGTCAACCTCCGTCACGAAATCCTTGAACTCCTTTGTTGCGATTTCGGGGGAGGAGAGCTCCCCGAATCTGTCAAGCGTGATTTTTCCGGCAGTTCTGGCTGCGAGTATTGCGGTATCGAGTTCTCTTGTCATGGTGTTCTGTTCGTAGTTACAGCTCGTTTGTTATACAGTGGCAGTGAATATAATAATTCGAAGAAATTCCGGGTCATATGTGCAAAGAGCTATTTGACGGAAAAGAAGGGAATTATCGGCCAGTGCTGCCGGTTATAATCTACAGTTTCATTCTATGGTACCCGAAAGCCTGAACTCTGAATTATAATCCACATCGGTATGAACGCCAGCATCCTGAAATTCGCCATCTCCTTCATTCTCTGTTTTCTGGCCGCCTATACCGGCAGCCTGTTTACGCCTGATCCCGGTTCATCGTGGTACTACACAGAGCTCGCAAGGCCTGAATGGAACCCGCCCGACTGGCTCTTTCCCCCTGTCTGGAGCCTGCTTTTTCTCATGATGTCCATCTCGCTCTGGCTGGTGCTGAAGAAAGGAACGCAGGATCGCAAGGTAACGTTTGCCGTCGTAGTGTTTTGTGTGCAGCTTCTCCTGAACATGGCCTGGTCAGCCGCATTTTTCGGCATGCAGAACCCTCAGGCAGGGATGATCGTCATCCTGCTTCTGTGGATGGCCATAGTGCTGACCATCGTGCAGTTCAGAAAGATATCCGCTGTAGCGGCTTATATGCTGGTTCCATATCTGCTCTGGGTCAGTTTTGCGTCGTATCTGAATTTCACCATCTGGCAGCTCAATCCGTGATTGAAGAGGAAGAGTTGCCCACGGATTGACACCGATTATCACGGATTGGCGCCTGTTCTGCTCAGCTTCGCTGTTCATAACAGGCGTTGTTTTATTGAGGATGAAGAGCGCAGTTCCTGCTGATTGAAGAGCAGATTTTCACGAAGAGTTCTTATGAAGCCAACTTGCCATTCAGCCATCTCGCTATCCAGCAAAGTAAGGGATGAAGGGGAAGAGTTGCCCACGGATTGGCACGGGTTTTTACGGAGGCGGTTGATTTGCTCAGGCTTTACCTGAGGAACTCAACCGCCAAATTATTGATGGAAGGGCGCGGTTCCCGCTTATTTGGGGACGTTGTTTTGCAGCTCAACTTGAGCGGATAAGAAAGTGAAGAGATGAAGAGGAAGATTTTGCCCACGGATTAACACGGATTGGCACGGATTGGCACGGATTTATGGATGAGGGGTTACCGGGGGTTGTGTTGAGCTTTTCGGCTATTGAGGTGTCGGGGTATCCGCTATATGAGGATGAAGAATGAAGAACGCGGTGCCCGCTGATTGAAAACGGATTGGCACGGATTGAAGACGGGAGATAGGAGTCGGGGAAGGCGGATTTTTGCCCATGGATTGGTACGGATTTTCACAGCGGCGGTTGATTTGCTCAGGCTTTGCCTGTGGAAATTAACCGCCAACTTATT
>NZ_JAIGND010000024.1:0-75256 GCF_036528655.1 Chlorobium sp. | reverse complement strand
TGTCAGAAAACTCGACGATGACCGCAAGTTCGACGGTGTCAGAAAATTCGACGATGACCGCAAGTTCGACGGTGTCAGAAAACTCGACGATGACCGCAAGTTCGACGGTGTCAGAAAACTCGACAATGACCGCAAGTTCGGCAGCGCAGGAAAATATGTCAAGGATAACGATGAACGAAAAGGCGACGACAAAGGCGATTCCGGAACAAAAGAAGGCCGATATAACGATGTTCGAGGCGAGTTCGGCGGCTGGGGCAATCGCGACCGAAGATAATCGGTCTTTACATGTTTCGATCGTATATTTATTTTGTAACTCTCAAGGCATGGATAGCAACATGCCTTTTCCATTTTCATCCCATAGAAATGAAGCTTCGAAATACCCTGATTACGTTGTCCGTCTTCCTGCTGTTTTTCGGAACAGCCCGCGTTCATGCTCGACAGATAAAAGGAAACTCCGGCTTACCACCGAAAGCAACCGAAAAACCTTTTGAGGAAAAAATATGTGATACCACCTTAACCGACCGGTACAGGTATATGGAAAAGCTCAGAGATCCCGAAGTAACGGCCTGGCTGAAAGCGCAATCGACCTATGCGCGCACCATGCTGGACAGAATACCGGGACGGAATGAACTGATAAAGAAAATGCAGGATTTCGACAGCAGAAAATCCGCAAAAATATACAATCTTGCAATCACTGATAACGATCGCTATTTCTATCTGAAGCAGACCCCGTCTGACGAAACCGGAAAGCTATACTATCGGAACGGATATACCGGAACGGAAACCCTGCTCTTCGACCCCTCGACATACAATCAAAAAAAAGAAGCCCACTACACCATCGGACGGATTGCCCCGAGTGACGACGGCGCCACCGTTGCACTGACAGTCTACCCGGACGGATCTGAAAACGCAACCCTCATCATCGTGGATACCGACAGCGGAAAATGGTATCCCGAAGCCATCAACCGGAGCCGTTTCGCATCGCCCTCATGGCTGCCTGACGGGCGATCATTCCTCTTCAATCGCCTCGAACCATCAGGCGCAGCAGACACGGGGCCACAATACGCAAGCAAAGTATGGCTGCACCGAATCGGAACCGATCCATCGAATGATCGCGAAATTTTTTCAAGCACGCTGAACACGGAACTTGGAATCAACCCCGAAGACATCCCCCTTGCATCTTTCGACAAAGAGAGCAACACGCTTTTCGCATTCGTTTCGAATGTCGATCGACGGCTTCAGGTCTACTATGCTCCCGCAGCTGAACTCCAGCAGAAGAAAATTTCATGGAAACCTCTCTTCAGACCCGAAGACGACATTCACGACTTTGCCGTTACGGATAACGAACTGTACATCTACACCCCGAAAAATGCGCCCGGGTTCCGGGTGCTGAAAACCTCGCTGCAGAATCCCGACCTGAAAAACGCAGAAACAGTCATACCGGAATTCCGCGACGCAAAACTCACCGGTTTCACACTCACAAGCGAAGGCATATACTACAAGCTTTCGAGGAACGGCGTACAGGAGGAGCTCTATCATCAGGATTACGGAAGCTACCTGAGCAGTAAAATCACCCTACCGTTCAAGGCGGGCACCATATCGCTCTCCTCGAAGGGATTCCGGTTCCCCGAAGTATGGACCGTCCTGACAGGATGGAACCGCGATTACCGGAGATTCCGTTTCGATAAAACGAGTTTTACGTTCTTCGATGAGACACTTTCCTCACCTGCCCGGTACCCTGAATACGAGAATCTCGTGGTCGAGGAACTGATGGCGCCCTCGCACGACGGCGTTGAAATGCCCCTTTCGCTGATTTACCGCAAAGGTCTTGAAAAGAATGGAAATAACCCTGTACTGCTATACGGATACGGCGCATACGGAAAATCCATGAACCCATTCTTCAGTCCATCCCTGCTGCTCTGGACCTGGAAAGGCGGTATTTTCGCAGTTCCGCACGTGCGCGGCGGCGGAGAACTGGGATATCGATGGCACACTGCAGGAATGAAAACAACAAAAGCCAATACCTGGAAAGATGCAATCAGCGGAGCGGAGTACCTCGTAAAAAACGGATACACATCGCCAGACAGGATTGCCATTAACGGAGCGAGCGCTGGAGGAATCATGGTCGGTCGAGCCATCACCGAGCGCCCCGACCTGTTTGCAGCTGCAATTCCCCAGGTCGGCGCGATGAACCCGCTCAGAGGCGAAACAACCGCGAACGGACCAGTGAACATACCTGAATTCGGCACCATGAAAATACCAGAAGAGTGCCGCGCGCTTATTGCCATGGACCCCTATCTGCATTTGCGAGACGGCGTGAACTACCCTGCCGCCCTTGTGACAGGGGGCATCAACGACCCGAGGGTGATTGCCTGGCAGCCCGCTAAATTCGCCGCCCGCATGCAGGCAGCAACTGCTTCCGGCAAACACGTGCTGCTCTTCACGGATTTTGAAGCCGGGCATGGCATGGGAAACGCCAAAACAAAAAACTTCGAAACCCTGGCCGACGTCCTGAGCTTCGGCCTCTGGCAGACCGGACATCCGGAATTTCAGAAGTGAATCAGGAAGCGTGAGAATGGAGTCAGAAGGCTTGAGAATCTTTCCTTGAACGTCCGTATTCGTCTTTGATCGTCCTGCCTGCGAATCAGGGCAAGTCGCTCATAGCGTGCACATACAGACTGAACCGGAAACCGGAAACGGGAAGCCGAAACGTCTCAGATAAGGCCTTTGAGCCAGGCTTGTCGGCGCTGTTCCGGAAGCTTTTCAATTGCATAGCGCAGCATAGTTCTCGGTATGCCGCGGTAGTATTCCGAAAGGAACCCTTCCAGCGCCTCGACATCGCGCTTGCCGACTTCGCGGAGCATCCAGCCTGTCGCCTTGTGTATAAGATCCTCCCGGTCGCCCATCAGCTTTTCGGCAATGGCAAGCGTATCGTGGAAATCGCCGGCCCTGATGAAATGAAACGTCGAAACTATTGCGATGCGACGCTCCCAGAGACTATCCGATAAAGCGAAACGATAAAGCGGCCGACGGTCGCGCTCCTGCAGGTGGCAACCGACGATCCTCGGACACGAAAGATCAACGAGATCCCAGTTATTGATTCTGTCTGTACATGCGCAATAGCGAGCGTAAATCAACGATCTTTGTGCTTCATCCGGCTTTTTATACCTATCGACAAGCAGCAGGAGACCGAGCAGACGGTCTTCATGCCAGGATGAAGCAAGAAGCTCGAAGGCATCATCGACGCTCGCATGGGAAAACTCGCGGCACAGCTTACGGAGCACGGGCACGCGGATTCCGCGAAACAGATCCCCTTCTCCATACTCTCCGGGTCCGGTCTTGAAAAACCAGCAAAGAGTGCTCGCAGTCTTTTCGTCCGAAATGAGCTGAAGCCTTGAGAATATGGCATCGATCGTATTCATGCTTCTACAGGCAGCGATTGACTCAGGAAAACTCGGCAAGTTCGGTCCAGCGGGTCATGTCGCGATCGAGTTTTTTCTGGAGCTCAAGCAATTCAGCACCCAGCCGCTGTACCTCCTGAAAATCGGAACCGGCAGCAGCAAGCTCTTTATTGATCGCCTCCTGGCGAGTTTCGGCTTCGGCTATCCGCTCTTCGAGCTGTTCGAGTTCCCTCTTCTCCTTACTGTTCAGCTTCCGCTGTTTCGCTTCTTCCCTGGCAGGCTTTACGACTGCAGGCTCCTTTATCGCCGGTACCTTTTCCTTTGGCTTATCGAGGCTTTTCTGCTTCATCTCCAGATAGACGCTGTAATTTCCAGGATATCGCCTGATCCGGCCTCCGTCCTCGAAAGCAAAAACATGCTCGACGGTACGATCGAGAAAATAGCGATCGTGACTGACCACAAGCAGACACCCCTCGTAGGAATCAAGATAGTCTTCAAGAACCTGCAGAGTAGGAATATCGAGATCGTTGGTCGGCTCATCAAGCAGGAGCACATTCGGAGAACCGATAAGCTGTTTCAGAAGATATAGTCTGCGACGCTCTCCGCCGGAAAGCGTCCTGATATAACTGTACTGCGTAGAGGGGGTAAAGAGAAAACGCTCCAGCATTTTCGAAGCAGAAAAAACCTGCCCGTCCTTCAGCTTAATCTGCTCGGCCTCCTCCTGGATGAACTCGATTACCCTCTTGTCGTCGTCGAGCTCCCGACTCTCCTGATCGTAATATCCGATTTTTACTGTTTTACCGATATCGATATGGCCGCTGTCAGGCGCAACCCGTCCGGTGATCATGTCGAAAAGCGTGGTTTTTCCCGATCCGTTAGGCCCGATAATGCCGATTCGGTCTCCTTTCTGCAGCAGATATTCGAACGAGTGCAGAAGCGTTTTATCCCCGTAAGATTTCGAAACCTGGTGAAACTCGATGATCTTGCCTCCGAGTCGCTCCGCACCGAACCCGATCTCCATCTCCTGCTGCTGCGTTTTTTTAGGGGCATATACCAGTTCTTCGGCTCGCTGCATGCGCGCCTTCTGCTTTGTGGTGCGCGCCTTGCAGCCGGTCCGCATCCAGTCGAGCTCCTGGCGGATCAGTGCCTGTCGTTTTCGGTCCTCACGCTGTTCCTGTTCTTCGATTTCGGCCTTCTGCT
Organism: Chlorobium sp.; assembly: GCF_036528655.1. Taxonomy (GTDB): domain Bacteria; phylum Bacteroidota; class Chlorobiia; order Chlorobiales; family Chlorobiaceae; genus Chlorobium. Next base: position 70,655 of record NZ_JAIGND010000024.1, on the reverse strand, counting down.
GAAGATAAGCCGCATAACCTCCCATAAAGGTTTTTGCCGTCCGTCCATCCAGCTCGAACATCCGGTTGGCTACGCGGTCGAGAAAATAACGATCGTGCGTAATGAGTACCACCGCACCCTGATAGCGGCGGATATAGTTCTCAAGCCACTCCACGCTGTCCGCATCGAGGTGGTTGGTCGGTTCGTCGAGAATAAGCGCATCGGATGGCGTAACGAGAGCGTGAGCCAGTGCTACGCGCTTGCGCTGACCTCCGGAAAGCGTACCCATCTTTGCGGTAACGTCCTGAAGTCCGAGCTTGCCGAGCACAGCCGTAGCGTTAGCCTCGAGATCCCAGGCTCCCGTCACATCGAGCTCGTGCGAAAGCCTGCTGACCGTTTCCACCAGGGATGGATCGTCGCTATGGCCGGCTTCAAGCGCATGGCATGCGAGCTCATAGTCTAAAATGAGCTGCATGACGTTGTCTCCCGACTTCAGCACCGCCTCAAGCACGGAATCATCTGGATTATAGGGCGACTCCTGAGGAAGATAGGCTATCTTGCGGTTGTTGGTTATCGAAACCCTTCCCTTGTCTGGAGTTTCGACCCCCGCAAGAATTTTCAGCAACGTGCTCTTGCCGCTGCCGTTTGCTCCTATGATGCCTATCTTGTCCCTGTCGTCAATGCCGAAAGAGACATCCTCGAAAAGTTTTTTCAGACCGTACTGCTTGCTGAGTCCCTCTACCGTCAATAATACCATATCCGTCGCCCTTATGCCTTTGTTTAATCAGAAATGCGTTTGAAAATTCGGTATATATATCAGGAAAACCGCTCAATATAGCCATTCACGCAAGGTTTTTTACCTCTCGCCGAGGATTTCCTCAGCAGCCATTCATTCTTACCGTTTTTTTTAATAAAATAGGTTTCATGAGTAAACCACGCGAACATACCAACGATGTAAAAGAATCCGCATCATGACTGAACTGCAGGAAGCGCTTGCCTGGACAGATATTCCCTTACCTGAAGAACTCAATAACCTGCAGCCGTTTGAACAGAAAAGCATGGCTTCATATGTGCGGGAAGTGGTAAACAGGGAAACTGAAGGGTTCGAAGAGCTCTTTCATGCCATCGGCATGATCGTGAAGTACATCCCGCACTTCATTGTAATTCCGCTCATGGTCGAGCATATCAAACCCCGGATCGCAGCAGGAGTCTGCCGGAAGATGGGAGTCGATCAGGCTACTGGTTATGCTAACGACCTGCCGCTCGAATACTTCAGCGAAGTATCCAGACACCTCGAACATGAATTGGTTGCCGAACTCCTCGGCAAAATGAAAAAAAACCATGCCGTCCAGTTCATACACTACGAACTGCAGCACCATCTCGCCCACATGCTCGACATTTCGGAACACCTCGAACCTCGCATTCTCGAAATTGTGGCCCGGCAAGTCACCCTGCCTGAACATGAAGACGACCTGATCATTCATCCTCACCGGATGATCATAAAAAAAATCCGTTCAATGCAGTGAGACCGGCAATTGCGGGTCTGTCATGACACCCGGGCAGCCCGGATACGAAACCGATGAAACAATCGAAAAAAATCAGAACCGGATGAACTGTTTATCATGCAGACATCTTCATAAAACCACAGAAAAAAAACAATAAGCCGTTTACTTTGTACCGCTCATGCTCCGCTTCCTCCGATTATATAAAAACATCTCTTTTTTTTACCGTTACCCATCCGTCGTAACTTTTTCAGTATTGATCTTTCTGCTGTTCTTTCTGCCGGTAATTCTTCTTGTATCCGGCTTAGTACCCCTTTCCCTTCGCTGGGTGTGTCTTGCGGGAGTTTTTTGCATATCTATGTTCATCGCCCTGCGTCATGGATACAGCGCACGAGAACTTGGCATACAGATGACTTATCTGAAGCAGTCCCTTGAAGCAAATGCATTTTTCGTCCTTTTATCTGCGGCACTTTTCTTTTTCCTTTCCGGATACGGTCTTATCGAAACAGATGCAGATCATCCACGCGCTCTGTTTTTTGTTTTTTACATACTCATATCGAGTCCGCTTCAGGAATTCCTGTTCCGGAGTTTCCTTTTCGCCGAAATGAATCGCGCCGGCATAAAGCAACCCTCGGTGCAGATTTTCGTCTCTGCGGCTGTATTTTCTTTTATTCATATTATATACTTCGACGTAACAACAGCACTTGCAACATTTGCAGCGGGAATCGTATTGGCTGCAATCTACAGGAAATATCCTAACCTCGCAGGCGTTTCGCTCGCCCATGCGGCCATCGGCACCATGGCCATCATTGCGGGAATAGCGAGAACGACGGCCTGAACCCTCGCTTACCGAAATAATAGAGAACAGCCAGCATATCGATCAGTGTCTCGAATCGCAGCCAGATAAAAGAACCCCCAATAAAAAAAGGCGCTCTGAAGAGCGCCCTTTTTTTCCGGCTTTTCAGGAAACAACATGGGGGTATCACTTCCCGAAAGGCTCCGGAGATGGCGTAGAATCGGAAGATGGTGGTAAAACCGGCAACATGAATGACGGCTGCGATCCGGTAAGGGTTTTCATGAAAGCCACAATTTTCGCATTCTCCTCCGGCGAAAATTTCTTGCCGAGCTGGATCTGACCCATCACGTCGATAGCTTCGGCAAGCGTAGCTGCTTCTCCATCATGGAAATAGGGATAGGTCAGTTCGACATTGCGAAGCGTCGGCACCTTGAAGTTGAAACGATCGGCATCCTTTCCCGTAACGGCCGAACGCCCCTCGACCGGGCTTGTGGCCTTGTAGGGCTCGATCACGCCCATTTTCTGATAGGAGTTGCCTCCGAGTGCAGGGCCATTATGACAAGCGGTGCATCCGCTCGATTTGAACAGTTCGTACCCTTTCAGTTCTTCATTCGTTATAGCGTTATCGTCTCCGAGCAGCCACTTGTCGAATCGCGAATCAGGCGTAACGAGCGTCTCCTCGAATGCCGCTATGGCATCGGTCACCTGATCAATGGTAATCTGATCCGATCCGAAAACGGCCTTGAACTCCTCGACGTAGCCTGGAATCGACTGCAGCACGCTGACGGCAAGTTCATGAGTGAAGGCCATCTCTCCGGGATTGGCGATAGGGCCGCCGGCCTGTTCCTTAAGGTCTTTTGCGCGTCCATCCCAGAACTGCGCAAGGTTCATCGAAGAGTTCAGGACGGTCGGGGAGTTTATCGGCCCTTTGTTCCATTTATGACCGATAGACGATTTCAGGTTGTCGCTGCCCCCCATACTGAGATTGTGGCACGAGTTGCAGGAAATAAAACCCGATTTCGAAAGTCGCGGATCGAAAAACAGTTTCTTGCCGAGTTCGACCATTGCGGGATTAGCCGGAACAGCTGCTGCTACAGGCATAACGGGTTCGCCCGCACGAGGCGCTTTTGCTTCAACTTTAAGCGTCTCTGCCGGTTCAGCCTCTTTTACAGCCGGCTTCTTGATAGGTGAACACGAAGAAATGGTCATCAGGGCCGCCACAACCGCAATAACTGTATTTCTCTGCATATCGTCCTCCTTGGGTTGGTTGAACTGAACAGAATCAGTGTTTATGGTATCTGCAACTCTCAGTCAACTGGGTGATCAACCGATATAATTCATCAATAACTACCGGTTTTGAGACAAACCCGTCGAATCCCGCCTCTATGGCGCGTTTCTTATCGTCAGGAGATGAAAACGCCGTATGGGCAACAACCGGCAGATCGGGCCTGATTCTCTTGATCTCAAAAAGAGCTTCATAGCCATTCATGCGCGGCATACGAATATCAAGGAGTACAAGATCGATATCTGCATTTCCGCGCACTTCGCTCACGGCCATTTCGCCATCGACAACCGAAACAACGCTTATACTCTGCCGTTCAAGCAATTTTTCAAGCAGCATGCGATTGACGGCGTCATCCTCGGCTACAAGTATATGAAGATTTCCGAGGAAATCGCCAGGCTTCCGGCAATCTTCCATGTCTGGCATCTCCGAAACCGGCTCAATTCTTCGATAGGGTATCGAAAAAGAAAAAACGCTTCCCTCGCCAACTCTCGATTCGAGTTCCAGGCGCCCCCCAAGGACCTCGACGAAGGACCTGGAAATGCTCAGACCGAGTCCGACTCCATCGTTATCCGGTGAGTCGCTCACGTCCCCCTGATGAAAACGATCGAAAATCTTTTCCTGCAAATGGGCAGGAACTCCTTTTCCGGTATCCCTGACGTACATGTGCAGAGAATCGCCCTTTTTAAAGTATCCGAATTCAACACCGCCTGAAAAAGTGTATTTCAAGGCATTCTGCAGCAGATTGGTCATAATCTGCACAAGCAGGTTTCTGTCAGTCAGAATAATGCTTTCATCGGGAGGCAGCGATCTCCTGAAGTGCAGATAGAGGTTCTTTCTGCGCATCTGGGAAGCGAAAAACGCCTTGAGATCCTGAAAGACTTCATGTATCGAAGTATCGGAAAAATGCGCGGTTATTTCACCTGTCTCTATTTTCGATATATCGATCAGATCATTGATGATGCCAAGCATTCTTCTGCCGCTCTGAAGGATAAGATCTATATACTCCTCCTTTTCAGTACCACTCAGAAGCGGATCTTTGAGCAACTCGGAAAATCCGAGAATTCCATTCATCGGGGTACGGATCTCGTGGCTCATGTTGGCCAGAAATGCCGTTTTCAGCCGGTCGCTCTCTTCGGCTTTTTCCTTCGCGGCAACCAGTTCGTTCCAAAGCCGTTTGTTATCGGTTATATCCTCTTTGACGGCAACGTAATGCGTGACAGTCCCCTGTGCGTTCAGGACGGGAGCTATCATCGCGTTCTCCCAGTACAGCTCTCCGTTTTTCTTTCTGTTGAGAAACTCCCCCTTCCACGTTCTGCCGGAACGGAGGACATCCCATATCTGCCGGTAATGCTCATCGGGCATGAGTCCGGATTGGAGAATCCGGGGGTTTTTTCCATACACCTCCGCCGTACCGTAACCGGTCAGTTCCGTAAATCTCGGATTGACATACTCGATTTCCGCCGCAGCATTGGTCATAACAACTACTGTAGGGCTCTGCTGCAGCGCCGTGCTGATTTTATTGATCTCCTCTTCGGAGCGCTTTCTTGAGGAGATATCCCTAACGGTCGCAATGACGCAGGGTCTGCCGGAAAAAACGATTTCGGCCGAACTGACTTCGGCAGGCAGACGCCGACCCTGCCTGTCAGTCATTGTGACTTCGAACAGACGATTTCCGGCAAAACAGGAATTATGCTTTCTGACGGATTCGGCAAACTCCGCTGAAGGCTCGGCAGTGCAGATATCCGGTGGAGACATTGTCAGAAGCTCCTGTTCGTCGTAACCGAGCATCGAACAAGCCGTCCGGTTCACCATATCGAATTTACCAGGCGAGCCGTCTTCCAGAAGAGTATAGACGAATATGCCGTCCCGTATGTTATCGAACAGTAATTTCAGCGACTCGCGGCTTCTTGCCATGGTCTCTTCGGCAAGCTTCCTGTCGGTTATATCGACCATGACGGTCTGAGTCGCCGGCTGCCCCTCAAACGAAATCACCGTTCCGAATATTTCAATCCAGCGGATCCCGCCATTCTTGTGGATTATCCGGAATTCTCCCTGAACCTGCTGCTCCTGCCCATGGATCCTCTGCCGATACGCATGAAAGAATGCCTCGGCATCGTCAGGATGCACGAGCGCGAAAAGCTGGTCGGCAGTCATGCATACAAGTTCAGACGGAGTGTAGCCGGTAAGCATCTCGATGGGCTTGCTTGCAAAGCAGATTCTCGGAGGATCACCCCTGCCGATAAGCATTCCCTGAATGGAACGCTCCACAAGAGTCCTGTACTTCTCCTCGCTTTCCCTCAGCTGAATCTCAGCCTGACGAACAGCCGTTATATCAAGAATGGTAAAGGTCACCCCCCTGGAAATATCGCGGGGATCGAGAGGTACCGAGCTGAGTACCGCATTGATGATCCGGCCATCTTTCCTGCGCATGAGCACTTCTACCGTTCCGATGCCGTATGCCGCTATCTGACGGTACTTTTCAGTCCCTACATAGTCGTAATCTTTATCGCTGAGATAGAGGATCCGCGAATTACGGCCGACAAGCTCCTCCCTTTCGTAGCCGAGAATATCGCAAACTCTCTGGTTGATATCCATCAAAGTACGGTTCTCTACGATACCGATACCCGCAGGTACGGCCCTGAGTATGCTCTGGAGATATGCCTGATCATTGAAGCCGCAGGGTTCGGATTCCTTATGAAAGACTTGCCGACTGCGCCGTTCCAGGGAAAAGTCCTTATCATGTATATCGCCGGGATTCGGAGCGGCGGAAGGGGCAGGTTCCTGCATAGTGAAAACCGAATGCTGATGGGAGCCAACAAAATGTAAACCCTGAATGCTCGACACCGAAGACCCGCATTCAGGCATGATTTTCAGCCTATATTTAAAGTTACTATAATAACTTCAATGTTTGCAACAATTATCTTTCATATCAAAGCAACGTCAAACCGCTCGTGTATATGAATAACAACCGGGTCATACTCATAACCGGAGCCTCTTCAGGAATTGGCGCCGCAACAGCAAGAATTGCCGTCAAAAACGGATATCGCGTCGTTCTTGCTGCCCGATCCTGCAGTAAAATCGACGCCATCGGGCTTGAGTTGGGCAGCGATCATGCTATCGCAATACCCTGTGACGTCGCTGATTGGTCTTCGCAGGAAAAAATGATCGAAAGAGCGCTCGAACGGTTCGGAAGGATCGATGCCGTCCTGGCCAATGCGGGCTTTTCAAAAGGCTCTCCTTTTTTCGGAGGCAAAGACAAGCCCGAAGAGTGGCGGGAGATGGTGCTGGTCAACGTTTTCGGAGCCGCAGCGACGGCAAGGCTTTCCCTGCCCGAGCTCATAAAGACAAAAGGTCACTTTCTCATGACCGGATCCGTCGTCGGCCGTATAACCTCTATACGAAATCTCTATTCGGCCACAAAATGGGCGGTAACCGGCATGGCGCATGCAATCCGTAACGAAATGGCCGGCACCGGCGTCCGCGTGACGCTGATTGAACCCGGAGTGGTCGATACGCCGTTCTGGAATCATCTGCAGAAACCGGGCACCCCTGAACTGAAAGCCGAGGATATTGCCAATGCGGTAATGTACGCACTCTCTCAGCCTCCGCATGTCGATGTAAACGAAATCGTAATCAGACCGTCGGGCCAACCGCACTGATTCCCGCACCGACAAAAAAAGATACGCGCAGTATATTATACAACAGAGAAATAACCGAAGATGATACGTCTTTTGACAACTCTCTACTATTTTTATTCTATTTCTGCAGAAAACCTCCATTAACCGCATCGTAATCCGCTCCACGCAATGGCTCCACAGAACCGGTACATCACCCTGGGAGGTCACAGGCACCGCTATATCGAAACCGGTCGCGCAGAACATACCATTCTGCTCCTGCATGGCATTTCTTCGTCTCTGGATTTTTACGAACAGGTCATCCCGCATCTGTCGAAATCATTCAGGGTGCTTGCCCTTGATTTTCTCGGGTTCGGACTTTCCGATAAACCCCGCAGAAAAACATATACCCTTGAACTGTACGCTTCGCTGATCCGCGAATTTCTTGAAAAAACCGGCAGCACAAGTGAAAACCTCTATGCCGCCGGACACTCCATGGGAGGGAAATATCTGCTCGCCTCAGCGCTGCTTTACCCCGGCACCTATAAAAAAATTGTACTGAGCAATACCGACGGATTCATCCATGTCCCTTTCTGGGCAAAAAGCATAAGCCTTCCCGGCATACGCCAGGTACTGAAAAAAGTCATGACAGCGGAAACGGTATCGGAAAAGATGTATTCCACGGCTTTTTTCGACCCTGCCATGGTCGATCCCCATTCCTATCGCAAAAACCTCGAAACAGCGCGCGACCGTGACGCCTTCGACACCGTAATGTCCCTCAACAGCAACCTCATGAAGCTCGATCTCAACCGCTCGGGTCTGCGCAAAAAGCTCGGAGAACTGAATATTCCCGTTCTGATTATCTGGGGTGACCACGACCAGTACTTCTCTCCGAAAATCGCCCGCTCCGTGAACACGGAAATCCCCTGCTCCAGCCTTATCATGTTCAACAACTGCGGCCACTCTCCGATGCTGGAATACCCCGAAAAGTTTTCTGCCGCAGTCAGAGAATTCATTCTTAACGGCAATAATCATCCGGACACACAATGCTCATAACCTTCGAAGGCATCGACGGCGCCGGAAAATCGACGCAGATCAGAAAACTCCAGAAATGGCTTGCCGAACAGGAGATCGAGGTGCTTGTCCTTCGAGAGCCGGGAGGAACCCCGACAGCCGAAAAAATCAGGGATATCCTTCTTGAAAGCCGAGAGAATATCAGCCCGATCGGTGAATTGCTTCTCTTCTCGGCAAGTCGCGCCGAACTGGTGCAAAAAGTCATTCTGCCCGCACTCGAAACAGGAAAAGCCGTAATTCTCGACCGATTCTTCGATTCGACCACCGCTTATCAGGGCTATGGACGAGGCATCGACCGCCGGATGCTGCAGACCGTCATCGATCTGTCGATTTTTTCTCTCAGGCCCGATCTGACGTTTTATCTCGATATTTCACCTGAACATGCCATGTTGCGAAAATTTTCGGAAAAGTCTCTGCCCATCGCATTCGACGACAGCGAACTCGATCGGATAGAACGATCCGGACTGGATTTTTTCCGGAGAGTCAGACAGGGTTACCTCGATATCATAAAAGAAGAAACGGATCGGTTCATGGTACTCGACGCCCTTGAATATCCGCAGACACTGCACAAACGGATTATCGAATCCGTAAGCCATCGTCTTCCCGGCAAACGAAACCCTTCGGAACCGTGAACAGGCGACGGGCAATAGAGTAAAACAAAAGATTCAAACGGGAACTTCCCTGTATGACGAATATGTTAATTAAGAAAGTTTTTTAAAGCTTTTCTTCTCTTTTTGCGTAGATTGCTTATCATTCTACCCGATCTTCACTTCCTTACCGGTTACGCATGCACGAAACGATTCTGAAAGAACAACAGCTCACAACATGCATTACGCCGATCACGCTGCAGGACATAAGAACGCTCAAGGAACTGTACAGGCTGAAAGCCGAAACCCGAGAGCTGCGTGAACCGATAGTAAGAAACATCATCAAGCAGCGGGTCGTTGGAAGAGCATGCGTCGAATCGCTGAAAAACGCGCTCTACTCCCTCGAAACGATCTACATCGACGACGATACAGGCCAGAGGCTTCTCAAAATCGACGGGATGAGGCAGATCGAAGTGGATCTGACCTATGAAATACGCGAGCTTCAGAAAGACATCTACTACCTCGAGTACGGCGAAGACAAGTTCATCGACTATCTGGCAAAGTTCATTCCCGGATTCCGCGGTTACGTCAACCACGGCATCGACATGTTGCGCGGAAAACGCTTCAACGCCTTCGTCACAGACCGGGACGGAACCACGAACAACTATTGCGGTCGCTACCGGTCATCAATCCAGCCAATCTATAACGCAGTATTCATCAGTCGTTTCGCCAGGAACTGCTGCCGTTATCCGATTTTCATCACCTCGGCTCCGCTGAAGGATTTCGGAATCCTCAATGTGTCGATCAATCCGAGCAATACATTTGTCTATGCGGGATCGAAAGGAAGGGAGTTCATCGATCTCGACGGTCACTTCAACAGTTTCCCCATCGAGGACAACAAGCAGAAACTCATAAGGCTGCTCAACGACCGCCTCCATGTTCTCCTCCAGGACCCGAATTTCGAGAAGTTCAACTTTATCGGATCTGCCATGCAGATCAAGTTCGGACAAACAACCGTAGCACGACAGGATATCAGCCGCTCCATCAAGGATGACGAATCCTCGGCATTTCTCGAGAAAGTGAAAAGCATCGTCAGGGAAATTGATCCTGAAAACCGGAATTTCCGTATCGAGGACACGGGACTCGACATCGAAATCATCCTCACCATCGACGTCAACTCCGGAAACTCCGCCATCAAGGATTTCGACAAGGGTGACGGACTCGCCTTCATTTCCAGCAAACTCGGCATCGATACCGCCAAAGGCCCCACCCTTGTCTGCGGCGATACATCCTCCGATATCCCGATGCTGAAAAAAGCCGTGGAGATGTTCGACGATGTCTGGGCGATCTTCGTGACCAGGGACGAAAAGCTGAAAAAACAGGTTGAAGAGATCTGTCCGAACAGCTACATCGTGCCGTATCCCGACATCCTGCTCACCATTCTCGGCCTCCTTTCGCTGTGAGTTTTTTTACGTTCAATTCATACTAACATTCAACGCGTGACAATGAGTAACGTCTTTAAAGGTGCAATATTCGATCTTGACGGAGTAATAACCGGTACGGCTAAAGTGCATAGCCTTGCCTGGGAATCGATGTTCAACTCCTTTCTGAAAAGTTATGCCGAAGCGAACAATGAGCCGTTCGTCCCGTTTGACCCGGTTCACGATTATCACAAATACGTGGATGGAAAGCCGCGCATGGAAGGAGTCAGAAGCTTCCTTGCCTCGCGCGACATCGAGCTGCCGAACGGAGAGCTTGACGATATCCCCGAAAAAGAAACGGTATGCGGACTCGGAAACCGGAAAAACACGCTCTTTACTGAAATTCTCATAAAGGAGGGGCCCGAGGTCTATACCTCATCGGTCGAACTGATCAGAAACCTTATCGCAAAAGGCATCCGCATCGGCATCGCCTCATCGAGCCGCAACTGCCGGATGATCCTTCAGCTTGCCGGACTTGAAGATCTGTTCGAAACAAGGGTTGACGGTGAAGTTTCCATCGAAATGAACCTGAAAGGCAAGCCAAATCCGGATATCTTCATCACTGCGGCAAAGAACCTGGGCCTCGAACCGCACGAGTGCGTCGTGGTAGAAGACGCCATATCGGGCGTGCAAGCGGGCTCAAGAGGCAATTTCGGACTTGTGCTCGGCATCGCACGCGAGATAGAAGGCACGAAACTCAAGGAAGAGGGCGCAGATATCGTCGTCAGGGATCTCGGTGAAATTTCAATCGAAGAGATCGAGGCCTGGTTTACCGAAGGGCTCGCAACCGATTGCTGGAACGTCACCTACAACAACTTTGCAGCAAAAGAGGAAAAACTCCGTGAAGCGCTCACCTCTGTCGGCAACGGCTACCTCGGCGTCAGGGGCGCCTATGAGGGATCGAAAGCCTCGAGCCATCACTACCCGGGCACATACATAGCCGGAATATACAACAGGCTCCCTTCCGACGTTCACGGCCAGACGGTATTCAACAACGATTTCGTGAACTGCCCCAACTGGCTGCCGATAGAGTTCAGGATCGGAGGCGGTGAATTCATCGATCCTTTCGAACAGAAAATCCTCAGCTACCGCCAGAACCTCGATATCAGAACCGCGGTAATGGAACGAGAGATTGTCATCCAGGATAATCTCGGAAAAATCAGCCGCATCATCAGCCGAAGGTTCGCCAGCATGGACAATCCGCACCGCTGCGCCCTTCGCTTTGTCCTGCGTCCCGTCAACTATACTGCCACGGTCGAATTCCGTTCGGCAATCGACGGCACGATCGAAAACAGGAATGTCGCCCGATACAGCGAACTCTCATCCGACCATCTCGAACACATATCGGCATCCGGAGAGGGCGATACGATCTGCCTGGAGGTAGAAACGAGCAACTCCCGATACAGTATTGCGACAGCCTCACGGATAAAAGTGATCTGTCACACCCAGGAAATTGCAGTTGAAAGGGCGACGGAATCGCGCGAACGCTACATCAGCCAGTCATTCAGGCTTCAGCTCAGCCCCGAGAAAAGCTGTACCATCGAAAAACTGGTGGCAATTCATACTTCACTCGACGAAAACGGCAGCGAAAACCCCATGGCTGCGGCAAGGGAATCGCTGCAGCAGGATGAGTCGTTCCAGACTCTCCTCGATGCTCATAGCCGCGAATGGGAAAAACTTTGGAACCAAGCCGGGCTCTGCATCGAGGGCGACCGGTTCAGCCTGAAAGTGCTGCGCCTGCACACCTATCACCTGCTTTGCGCCGCATCGCCTCACAATACATCGATCGATGCCGGCATGACCGCCCGGGGACTGAACGGCGAAGCATACCGCGGCCACATCTTCTGGGATGAAATCTTCATTCTTCCGTTCTTCAACAGAACATTCCCCGACATATCGCGAGCCCTGCTCATGTACCGCTACAGGCGCCTCGATGCGGCAAGGGAATACGCCCGCGAAAACGGCTATCACGGGGCCATGTTCCCCTGGCAGACCGCCGATGACGGAAAGGAAGACACCCAGATCATCCATTTCAATCCAAAAAGCAGCACCTGGGGCCCTGATCTGAGCCGAAAGCAGCGTCACGTTTCCATCGCCGTGTTCTACAATACCTGGCGTTACATCTACGATACAGACGACACCGGGTTCCTCAATGAATTCGGCGCCGAAATGATGTTTGAAATCGCACGTTTCTGGGCCAGCATCGCAAACTACTCCCCCGAATCGGGAAAATACCATATCGAAGGGGTCATGGGGCCTGACGAATTCCATGAAGCGCTTCCCGAAAGCGGCGAAGAGGGTGTGAAGGATAATTCCTACACCAACATCATGGCTGTCTGGCTGTTCGAGAAAGCGATTGAAATCAGCGAAACCATTGACGAATCCGTCCTGAGAGCCCTGATGGAAAAAATCCATCTCGGTTTCGACGAGCTGCAGAAATGGCGCGATATCAGCAGTTCCATGAACATCCTGATCGATCAAAACGGAATCCTCGAACAGTTCGACGGTTATATGGGGCTCAAGGAACTCGACTGGACACATTACCGTTCCAGGTACGGCAATATCCATCGAATGGACAGGATACTCAAAGCCGAAGGTGATTCGCCCGACAACTACAAGGTTGCCAAGCAGGCCGATGTGCTCATGACGTTTTTCACGCTCTCCCCTGGCGAGGTTGCCCGTCTGGTGCAAAAGAACGGTTATACCCCGCCTGACGCCATGCGGCTCGTCAGGGAGAACTACGCTTACTATGAACCAAGAACAAGTCATGGCTCGACCCTCAGCAAGGTTGTTCACGCCATAATTTCGAGCTATCTTGATAACGGGCACGAAACCGCCTGGAAATGGTTCTTCGAGGCGCTCAAAAGCGACATCAACGATACGCAGGGAGGCACAACCCAGGAAGGCATTCACTGCGGAGTCATGGCCGGTACGCTCGACACGGTTCTTCGCTATTTCGCCGGCATTTCGTTCTATGACGGTAAACTCAACGTCCACCCGAACCTGCCCGGTCACTGGAAAAAACTGCAGTTGAACGTCTGTTTCCGTAAAAACAGCTACACCATAACCATAGAAAAACACCTGATTCGCGCACTGCTCACCAGATCCGAATCAGGAGAGGCCGGAGCATGCCTGGCCGGACACCACCTCACGCTTAAGGAGGGCGAGGCGGCTGAAATCGCTTCATGACCATATTGACAACTCCCCGGTATTGCTGCGACGCTTTCCGGGGTTTTGTTCTTTCAGAGCGAAAACGTATAATTTTTATTTTTCCATTTTTACTGACGATTCATCGCTTCACCGCTTATGCGCCTGTCCAACTTCAGATACAACCTGCCGAAAAACAAAATTGCCGAAGAACCGGTCTCGCCCCGCGACAAATGCAGGCTTATGGTGCTCAACCGCAGAAAAAAAGAGATCGAACACAAGGTATTCGAGGATATTGTATCGTATTTCAAAAAAGGCGACCTGCTTGTCGTTAACAACAGCAGGGTTTTTCCTGCCAAGATTTTCGGGCAGAAAGAGAAAACCGATGCCAAGATCGAAGTATTCCTTCTTCGCGTCCTGAACAAAGACGCCGGCCTGTGGGACGTGCTTGTTGATCCCGCCCGAAAGGTGCGTGTCGGCAATAAAATTTACTTCGATGAGGACGTCGTAGCCGAAGTGGTTGACAATACCACCTCCCGCGGCAGGACCATCCGCTTTCTTAACCCCGAAATAGACGTCTTCGAACTTGTCGAAAGAATCGGCCACGTTCCGCTTCCACCCTATTTCACCAGAAAACCGAAGCAGTCGGACAAGGAAGACTACCAGACGGTTTACGCTTCGCAAACCGGAGCAGTGGTGGCCCCGATGGCCGGTATGCATTTCACCATGCCCCTTCTGCAGAAAATCCAGAAAATGGGAGTCAGGATCCTGCCGGTAACGCTGCATCCGAGTCTGAGCACATTCAGCGCAATCGAAGTCGAGGATGTATCGAAGCACAAGATGGATTCGGAATATTTCAATATTCCCTACCAGACCGCCATGGAGATCAACGAAACCAAAATCAACAAAACCGGACGAGTCATCGCGGTCGGAACCACCACCTGCAGGGTACTCGAAGCAAACGCCACGGTTGACGGCAAAATAAAGTTCGGGCGGGGATGGACCGACAAGTTCATCTATCCGCCCTACCAGTTCAAGGTCACCGACGCCCTCGTCACCAACTTCCAGCAGCCTGAAACCACGCTGCTCATGGTTGTAAGCGCATTTGCCGAACACCGTCTGCTCATGGAAGCATACAAAACCGCGCTCAAAGGCGACTACCAGTTCCTGGCTTACGGCGATGCAATGTTCATCCACTAACCATTACCATCAGCTCTGTCATGACCATCAGCGCATCGGCAATCATCGCCGCAAGCGGAATAGGCAAACGGATGCAGCTCGGCGACGGCCAGAGCAAGCAACTGCTTGAAATCGGAGGATACCCGGTCATCTGCCACACCCTTAAAGCATTTCAGAACGCATCGACAATACAGGCCGTCTATATAGCCACCAGAGTTGAAAATATCGAAAACCTGCAATCCATGGCCAGGCAGTATGGGTTCAGCAAGATCAGGGCGATCATAGAAGGCGGAAAAGAGCGCCAGGACTCCATCAGAAACTGTATCCGGTTCATCGAAAACGAGATTGCGGCATCAGGCGCCGGACCGGACATCATCATGGTCCATGACGGGGCACGCCCGTTCATCCGTCCATCGGAAATCGACAACATCTCCCGGCTAACAATGGAATACGGTGCCTGCGTTCCGGCAACCAAACCGAAAGACACCATAAAATTCATCGCCAGCGATCCCGGATTCTTCGGCGAAACCCCCGATCGAAGCCGTCTGCTGCAGGTGCAGACTCCGCAGAGTTTTCGCGCCGGCCTTCTCGTACAGGCTCATGAACAGGGAGAGATGGAGCAATGGTACGGAACCGACGACGCATCGCTGGTCGAACGATTTTTCCCCGAACAGCGCATCCGCATTTATGAAACCGGTTACCACAACATGAAAATTACCACGCCGGAAGACGTCGAAGTTGCCGAGGCGATTTACCGGAGGCTCATTGTCGCCGAAGAGACCTGCAGCGAAAAATAAATCGGGACGCCGATTGTTTTTTTCGGATAGTTTCCTATATTAACAGCCCATCAACTGGTGAGATAGCTCAGTTGGTTAGAGCACAGGATTCATAACCCTGAGGTCGAGGGTTCAACTCCCTCTCTCACCACATCGGAACAGCATCAGGAGTCCCATTTCATGCGGGTGTAACTCAGCTGGTAGAGTGTTTGCTTCCCAAGCAAAATGTCGCGAGTTCGAATCTCGTCACCCGCTCCCGCATTTCATCCCGATCAGATATCGTACCCGTTCAACACATCTCCCGCCAGCCATATGAATACTGCCACAATATTCACGGTTCCTGTAACGCCGGATGAGATCAACGAAACCCAGATCGTCGAGGGCCAGATGGCTCGGCATATCGGCATTGAAATCACCGAAGTCGGCTCAGATTTCATGACAGCCCGGATGCCGGTCGATCATCGCACCATTCAGCGTATCGGCATTCTCCACGGAGGCGCCTCCCTGGCCCTTGCTGAAACCGTTGGCAGCATCGCCGCATCATACTGCATCGATCGCGAAAAGCAGTATATCGTCGGCCAGGAAATCAACGCAAATCACATCCGACCGGTAAAAAGTGGATATGTCCACGCAACTGCAACCCCTCTGCATCTTGGAAAAACCTCTCAGGTCTGGGACATCAGAATCCGGAACGAAGAAGGGAAACTGGTCTGCGTCAGCCGCTTCACCGTAGCGGTACTTCATAAAACCTGATCAGACAGAGCCAAACCGGGAAAGCCCGATTTTTCCGGCTTGAGATACTTGTTTTTTCAAAACTTTTCATACCTTGTAATTTCGCAGTTCAAGGGAACCGCTCATGGCGTTTTCCCTGTTTTTTTTACCACTTTTGCCGTTCATCAGGGTATGCAGACCGAACAAGCCGAGATCGTTACAGCACCGTTCGCCCCCGCAGCAGGTTATTCAGAAGAGCTTCTGCAGCAACTCGCATCCCGACAGAAATCCGGAAAAAAATGGCTGCTCGTGCAGCCCAAAAGCAACACCAGCATGATGGTGGACTCCGGCACGGTCAGCATGCCGCTCAACCTCATCATGGTAGCCACTCTCGTCGGAAAACTCTTCGATGTCACCTTTATCGACGAACGGCTCGGCGACACGATACCCGAAGACCTTTCCGGTTATGACGTCATCGCCATCACCTCACGCACCCTTAACGCAAACAAAGCTTACAGAATAGGCGACGCAGCACTGAAACAGGGCAAAACCGTCATTCTCGGCGGCGTGCACCCCACCATGCTGCATGACGAAGCCTCTCAGCACTGCACCAGCGTCGTCTATGGCGAAATCGAATCCATCTGGACGGAACTAGCCACGGATATGCTCACCGGCAAGATGAAGCAGGTCTACCGCGCCGAGACCCTGAAGCCGATGAACGGCATGCTCCGCCCCGACTTCACCTATGCGCTCAACTCCAAAAACAGAAAGAAATACAGTACCCTGATTCCGATCCTTGCCACAAAAGGATGCCCGGTCGGCTGCAACTTCTGCACGACACCCACCATCTACGGCAAAAACTACCGCTACAGGGAACTTGATCTGGTGCTCGAAGAAATGCGCTATCACCAGGACAGGCTTGGCAGGCAGAAGATCAATTTCTCCTTCATGGACGACAACATCAGCTTCAGGCCGAAATACTTCATGACTCTGCTTGAAGAGATGGCCGGGCTCGGCGTCCACTGGAACGCAAACATCTCCATGAACTTCCTCGACAAACCAGAAGTCGCCGAACTTGCCGGACGTTCCGGCTGCGACCTGCTCAGCATCGGGTTCGAATCGCTCAACCCCGAAACCCTGAAAAGCGTCCAGAAAGGCTCGAACCGTCTCGGAAGCTACGAAAAGGTGGTCAGCAACCTGCATCAGAACGGCATAGCCATACAGGGTTACTTCATGTTCGGTTTCGATAACGATACCGAGGAAAGCTTCCAGCTCACCTACGACTTCATCATGAAGAACCGTATCGAGTTTCCGGTCTTCTCGCTGGTCACCCCCTTCCCCGGCACGCCCTATTTCGACGAAATGAAATCCCGCATACGCCACTTCGACTGGGATAAATACGACACCTACCACTACATGTTCGAACCGAAGAAAATGAGCGGCGAAAAAATGCTCGAAAACTTCGTAAAGCTTCAGAAAGAGGTGTACAACGGCCGCTCCATCATGCAGCGCATGAAAGGCAAACCGCTGAACTGGGTCTGGTTCGCAAACTACATGATGCACCGCTTTACCAGAAAGCTCTCCCCCGAATACTACTACTGAACTGAAGTTCCGAATGCGGAAACTCTCGGCAAAAGGCCTCAAATGGCTGAAAGGATTCCACCTAATTGCTGTAGGCTTCTGGACGGGAGGCGCGCTTTCGCTGCTCTCGCTCTACTTCCTGAAAAACGGCATCACCGACGGAAGCGAACTCCACGGCATCAACCGGAGCATCCATCATGTCGACATGAACATAGTGGTCATCCCCGGAGCAATAGGCTGCCTCCTCACCGGGCTCATCTACTCCCTCTTCAGCAACTGGGGTTTTTTCAGGCACACCTGGCTTACCGTCAAATGGATCGTCACGGTTTCGGCAATACTCTTCGGCACCTTCTTTCTCGGCCCCTGGGAAACAGCAATGATGGATATTTCCGGCAACATCGGCATAGCGGCCCTGCAGGACCCTTCTTATCTCTGGAACCAGCGGATGAACCTGATATTCGGTTCGGCGCAGGTACTCCTGCTCCTGGCTACGGTTTTCATCTCCATTTTCAAGCCATGGAAACCGGCGTCCGTTTTACGACGGCTCAGGTGACGGAAATCAGCCTCACGCCTTCGTTGCTGAACATGCTGCAATAATATGAATGCGCCTTCCTTCTGGAAACCCACAAGATACGTGCGTCGGGATTTTTTTTATCACGGTTGATGGTTGCATAAAACAAACAGGGACCTTTTACCATATCCCTGATTGATTCGTATGCGCACCAATCCATAATGCCATGCCTGAACCAAAAGAAATAACCACCTGGGAACTGCTCCGCGCAGCGGAAAGCCGAAAATCGATAATCATCGATGTACGCCCTGTTGACGCTTACAATGGATGGAAAATGCGGGGCGAAATGCGGGGCGGACATATCAGGGGCGCGAAATCCCTTCCCGCAACATGGGCAACCCTGCCGGAATGGAAAACAATCCTCGATTTCAAACATATCGGCCAACAGGATGAACTGGTACTGTATGGATATTCGCCCGATGAAACTACTCTATTGGTCGAACGGTTCCAGCTGAACGGATACGAAAAGATATCGGTATATAACGGATTTGTGAATGAATGGAGCAGCGACGCAGACAAACCGATGGACAAACTGCCCAACCATCACATGCTCGTCCATTCCGACTGGGTGAACACCCTGATTTCCGGAGGCACTCCGCAGGAATACCGGAACGACAGGTTCGTCGTCTGCCATGCCCATTACCGCAACCGCAACGCCTATCTTGGCGGCCATATTCCCGGCGCAATCGATATGGACACACTTGCGCTGGAGGCTCCCGAAACCTGGAACAGGCGTACTCCCGAAGAACTGCGGAAAGCGCTCGAGCAGCATGGCATCACCGCAGGTACCACCGTCGTGCTTTACGGCAAATTCCTGCACCCGAACAATGACGACCCCTTTCCAGGCAGTGCAGCCGGTCATATCGGCGCCATCCGGCTTGCGTTCATCATGATGTACGCCGGAGTGAAAGACGTGCGCGTACTGAACGGCGGTTACCGCTCCTGGGAAGATGCCGGTTATCCCGTCAGCACGGAAGACGAGCCAAAACGGCCGGTTGCATCGTTCGGAACCGCAATACCCGCAAGACCGGAACTCGCCGTCGATACCCCTGAAGCAAAGGAGATTCTGCAATCCGACGATGCCGAGCTGGTCTGCGTCAGAAGCTATCCTGAATACATCGGCGAAGTCAGCGGCTACAACTACATCAAAAAGAAAGGGCGCATACCCGGAGCGGTGTTCGCCGAATGTGGCAGCGACGCCTACCACATGCAGAACTACCGGAACCTCGATCATACCACCCGCGAATATCACGAGATTGCCGATATATGGAAAAGATCGGGCATCGTTCCCGATAAACGCCTCGCCTTCTACTGCGGAACCGGGTGGCGCGGCAGTGAGGCATGGTTCAATGCGATCCTCATGGGCTGGCCGCGCGTTTCGGTATATGATGGCGGCTGGTTCGAGTGGAGCAGCGATCCCGACAACCCCTGGGAAACGGGAGTGCCCCTAGCGAAACAATGAAATACCCTAACCATTGATGGTTGCATGATGGATTATTCCACAAAAGATGCAGTTGAATGCGGTTCCGCCTCAATCGTGAACCGTCTGCCTGAAATAGGCCTCCGGAAGGCTGTTTCGGAAATCATCGATGGGTTGCTTGCCTGCCCGAAACGAATTTCATGCAAATACTTCTACGATACGGAAGGATCGAAACTCTTTACCGAAATCACCCGCCTTCCGGAGTACTACCCTGCACGAACAGAAAAAGAGATTCTCCGGAAACTCCCCCTGATACATCTGATTGGTTCCAGCGATATCGACATCACCGAACTCGGCAGCGGAGACCACGCCAAAATCACTATCATTCTCGACAGACTATCGTCGGAGCAACTCTCGCATATCCGTTACCTGCCGGTCGATATCAGCCATTCGGCGCTTGAAACATCGATCAGGGCACTTGCAGAAAGGTTTCCCGGGCTTTCGGTACAGGGAATCGCAGCCGATTACTACCACCAGATGCATCTCATTCCAGGAGAACGAAAAAAACTCTTCTGCTTCCTCGGCAGCACCATCGGCAATCTCGACCGCGATGAAGCCATGAACTTCATCCGTAACATCGGCGATACCATGCTTCCCGGCGATGGATTTCTGATTGGATTCGACCGGGTAAAGACTGCCGCTCTTCTTGAAATCGCATACAACGACCGGCAGGGACTTACCGCCAGATTCAACAAAAACATTTTATGCGTCGTCAATCGCCTCATAAAGTCGGATTTCGACCCGGAAGATTTCGAGCACAGAGCATTCTACAATCGCGAACAAAGACGAATCGAAATGCATCTCGAAGCAAAAAGGGCAGTCCATGTGAACTGCCCTTCAACGGCAAAACCTCTTGACCTGCAGAAAGGAGAAACCATTCACACCGAAAATTCCCACAAGTTCAATGTAAAAGACATTCATGCGGTCGGAGAGCATGCGGGGTTGTTTCTCGACCGGATCTTTTCCGATAAAAACGAATGGTTCAGCCTGGCATACTATAAGAAAACGAGTTAAACACGGAAGGGCTTCCTTTTAAGCCGCCCTTCCGTATCACATTTCAATCATCAAGATCGATAGACTTTTTGGTCTTCTCCCTTCTGTTTCTGTCCTTCTGATTGTACTCATCCATACAGCCGCTGTTTTTTCCCTCCACGAGAGAGCACTGAAGGTAATCGACTATTTCAATGATACAGCCCCTGATTGCTTTTCCTACAGGAGTATCCTTGTACTGGTTGAGATGACCCCCAAACCCGCCGCGGTAGACGCCTACCCTGATACCGCTGGACTTCGATGTCGCTTCGACCGTACGGGCGTCATAGATCTCACCGGTTTCGACGTCGATCACTTTCAGGTCAACAGCCATGTATGCCTTGTCCTGCCTTCCGCCAAGGCTGATGCCGCCGTATGAGAGTCCGCCACCGCCGCCGCTCGTATTGTGTTCAAAAGCGGAAACTGTAGCGGCAACCAGATACTTTGCCCCGGTAATCCTGCCCAGCTTTGACCGGGTAGCCGGATTGATTCTGCCGGAAGCTCCCAGATCCTGTTCCCTTATGACCTCATCGAGTTCTCTCCTTTCGAGTATGCGAAAACTATTGGTCGAGGCCAGTTCCGAAATAAGCATATCCTGCAGCTCCGAACCGACCCCGCCATGCCACCAGCTTGCATAAGTACGGTTTGTAAACCGCAACACTCCGATCCGGGGCTTCTCCTGGGCAAACGCCTCGGAAACGACAGAGAGTGAAATCAGAAAAAGAAACAGCAGAACCGCTTTAAATCGCATGATGAACCTCCGGAATTGTTTAAAATTAGAGAAAACCTGACCGCTTCTCCATCAAAATGTGCCATGATGAACGAAACGTACTTGAAGTCTGACCATTGAATGATGTTACACTCTGTCGTAAGGTATCACAGAAAAAAGTAAAACCAAAGAACGACAGACCTTTACTGTCTGATTTTACTGGTACGCTCCCGAATCATCCCTCAAGCATACCTTTCGACTTAATGCGACTCCTGAAACCTTCCTGTAGAATAAACATCGCAGTTCACTGCTTTTCGGCAATACAACAACCCCCTATTGCCGATCCGGCTGCAGTTTTCCTTTTTCTCCGAACAGAACGGAGATGGTCAATATGATCAGAACAGCTCCCATAAGCGCAATTTCCAACAGGTAATCGGACGGCTCTATCCAGATCTCGGTAAACACATTCCAGCGGCCGAGTATTTCAACAAAGTTCCAGAATATGACGACCGTCGGTATGGCATACCGTATGGCATAACCAAGACTGCCGATTTTCAGAAGGTTCGCAAACAGCAGAACCGACCATAACAGAGAACCGAATGCAATGAAATAGGTCACGGCGTGTCGGTCTCCGGCCAACTGCTCGTCGTAGGCAAACAGCAACAGCAGGTAAAACCCCCAGAGCAGCACGACGAACTCCATAAAGGTGACCATCGCCGCGTTACGCGAAATCCGGGCCGATGAGATCGATCTGTCGATGCGCAATAAACGCTGGAACCAGAGGAAGAAACGGCAACCCGTACGTATGCCGAACAGATAATAGAGCATGAGAACCGCAAAAAATCCTGCCGAAGAGGGTATGAGAAGATATTCCGGTTTGGTGACAACTTCCCCGTTCCGAATCATCGGCTCGACTCCCAACTGAGCAGCATGATACTCCAATCCTATTTCGATCCACCCTGCCCAGACAAAAAGACCGCCGAACAGGCCAAGAAAAGTCGCCGTAAGGTCCAGAGAAACGCGCATGCCCCCAAGTACAAGCGCCATGCCGATAAAACCGAGGAGCAGACCCGCAAGAACGACGTGGTCTTTACCCGGCACGCTTTGCAGAAGAATAACTGCCGCATGCCCGAGAGGCATCGTCAGCAGTACTATTGGGCATCTCTATTTATTCGAAAGCGACATATCTTTCATAAATAAAATGACTTAGCGTTCATAAAAAGGCCGGAAATTCGTATATTTCAGCAGATTTCTTCATTCATCTTCTGCTATCATGAAAAACATCAATCCTCTTGGCCTTTTCGACGAACATTTTCTGCTGGAACGGCTCACCAAGCTCAAAGATCCATTGGTGAAACTGGATACATATATCGACTGGAACATCTTTGCGCCGATCCTGAATGTCGTCTTCAGTAAGCCTGAAAACAGCAGCAAAGCAGGTCGCCCTCCGTTTGATCGAATCATGATGTTCAAACTGCTCATTCTACAAAGCTTGTATAGTCTCTCCGATGACCAGATGGAGTTCCAAATAACAGATAGGCTGAGCTTCAAGCGCTTTCTGAAACTGAAGTCCAGCGACAAGGTTCCCGACAGCAAGACCATCTGGAAGTTCCGTGAAACCCTCATCCAGGAAGGGGTTATCGAAGCCCTGTTTCACCGGTTCAATGAGGCCCTTGACGACCAGTCCGTCTTTGCAAATACCGGCCAGATTGTCGATGCCAGTTTTGTTGAAGTTCCCCGTCAGCGCAACACGCGGGACGAGAACCAGCAGATCAAGAAAGGCGAAACCCCTGAAGCCTGGAAAGCAAGACCCAACAAACTTCGTCAAAAAGATCGTGATGCTCGCTGGACCAGAAAAAATAAGATGTCTTTCTACGGCTACAAGAACCATATAAAAGCTGACAAGGGAACAAAGCTCATCAGGGACTACATGGTTACCGATGCTTCAGTTCATGATTCACAGGAACTCGAAACCCTTATCAGTACCGAC
This sequence comes from Chlorobium sp., assembly GCF_036528655.1. Taxonomy (GTDB): domain Bacteria; phylum Bacteroidota; class Chlorobiia; order Chlorobiales; family Chlorobiaceae; genus Chlorobium. The sequence goes on along the minus strand of NZ_JAIGND010000024.1, from coordinate 47,164 downwards.
GATGGCGGTCAGAAACTGTACGCAGACGCGGCCTATATTGGACAGGAAGAAACTATCGAAAGCTGTGGTATGAGGAATATGGTTCATGAAAAAGGCAACAGGTACCATAAACTCACCGATGCCCAGAAGGCTTCGAACAAGGAAAAGTCTCGTACCCGCGCCAGAGTTGAACATGTGTTCGGCTTCATGACCAATTCGATGCATGCCATGTACATCAGAACCATTGGCTACATACGGGCAACAGCCAAGATCGGATTAGCCAACTTGACCTATAACATGATGCGCTGCACACAGTTGAAGAAGAAAGTGCACGATGTTTTCCTGCGGGATAGCTACGCCTAAGAGGTTCTTCCAGGGAGCTTTTAAGCCCAAAATGTGTCAAAGAACGGTGTTTTTTAGGATCGACTACGAGCTTTTCGGCTGACCCAAGTACAGAGATATATCAAAACTCAATAAATCGAGGTTCCCATCAATCTCGTTATGAAATGTAGTAATGGTTCGTAAAGGATTGATACCAGCTTGAGCAAAAGCCAATTCTTGAGCAGTGTGCTCAGGAGTTGTCACTGGAAGAACATTTAAAAGATCGAAATTTGGATTGGACAACTACTTCTCCGAATGCCTAACAATAAATAGATTGATCCGCATAAACTGCGAATTTGTGAATTACAGCCCATATAAGACACAAAGCTGACTCACCTTAAAACGCTATCATCCTCTTACGAAGAAATGAGTTAGCTAATGCATTGCGTTTTAGTGCTGCGTTTAGTGCTGATCCGCATAACAACGCTTGCTCCTGCCTCTTTTTGAAGTGCATACGAAGAAAATGTACTCAGGAATTCGGAGTTTTCTGCTGTTGTCGGCGTGTTTTGTGTAGAATGAAGAGCGGAGCGGTGGAGCGTGCGGAGGCGAAGGCTGAGGAGTTTCACATGAAAGAATATCAAGGATGCGTCAAAGAAGAGCTGGTTTGCGTCGGCGTGGTATCTGGAACGGAAGCATCCGGAGCGGTGGGCGAAACGTGATCCGGTGCCTGGGGATGATGGGCCGAAGGATGAGGTTGTGGTTATTGGGTGAGGGCGTCGGGGGTTATCCTGTCCGCGCGAACGAGCTGAACTGCTTATTACGTCCTCACCGATGATTTTTTAGCAAGAATCATTGGATTACTATGTCTTCAGCAATTAGTGCCGCTTGCAGCTCAGAATTTATTTTGAACTTACGCTCTAAGGGAATATCTGCAAATAGTATTAATTTTTCATCATCAATACTCAGATTAAATTTGGTACTTAAATACCCTTCCGGATTTTCTTTTGAAGGCCGTTCCCATTCCTGCAAGCAATCAGTAACTCTTAATAAAAATGCTAAAGGGGCATTATGTCTATTGATTTTTGATTCTTTAAAGCATTCTGGTGGAAGGTTGTGGCAAAAAATGGCTGAACAAGCAGGGATAATATCCTCAATAAACCAGCGTTGGTTCCAGTCAACTCCATCGACGATTTTTTCCTCAAATATTCTTTCAGGATTATTTTTCTGGTACAATATATCTATTATTCTTAAGACCGACAAGGAGCTAATCATACCATGGCAAACTCTTCCGGAATCGATATTTTTATCGTATTCTTGTTTCGCATTAATTTTTAGCCCCCAGGAGTCAAGATTTTTTTGGATCAAATCGAAGCTGTTTTTGTTATTTTGAAGTTTCTCAAAATTTATTGGAACAGTTTTAAAATAAACCTCATCAACCGGAAAACCAATATTATTCGATATCGAATTAACTGTTTTCGAATATTTTATGCCTATTTCATTTGCGACTTCAACAGGATACCCAATATCATGAAATAAGCATGCGATTTTCCATTGAATATCATTTATTATAATTCCGCTTGGTTTTAGAAAGCTTTCATATATATAGGCTCCAAAAACGTAACAGAGTAAGGCATGGACAACATGATCCCTCAACTCAGGCTTTAATTCTTGTGCCTTTTGTTCAAAGTCTGCCAGTTTAACGATAGATTTTAATATATCTTTTTTGCCATGATTAATAATAATGCCTTCTATAAGTTCTTTTGCCAAACTCTGTCTATCGATAAATTCTATTTCGGGCTCTAAAAATCTTTTCATAGTACTGTAATTAAAGGAGTAGTGGTAGTATTCATATCCCTCAATTACTTGACAAAGAAGCGTATTTATTGATATAATGTCAACTTTCTTGATTTTGCTCATGATAATAAGATTGAATCGCAAAGTTGTTGATTTTATTAAATTAAAACCCATATAAGACACAAGATTCATTCTCCTCACAACGTCATTAAATCCTTAATGTAATAAACTTACATAATGTAATGAATTTTATGACTATGTCTTGTACTGACCCGCATAACAGCTCAGATTGCTGCCATTATTGCAGAAAGTGTAAGGAATAATATATGCATAAATCCGGAGTCTATCACTGTTGATAGCGTAATTATTTGCCGATTGGTGGGTAGTGTGGGAGGAGGATTCGGGAGGTGTCTGGGGAGGAGCGCTGGGGTGGGAGCGCCTGTTTTTTTGTTTCAGTTGAAGAGGCCTTCTTGCCTGAAGCTGAAGTGGTTGCCGTTGCTGCCGATGATGACGTGGTCGAGTAGTTCGATGCCGATGATGTCGGCTGAGCTGCGGATTTGTTTGGTTACGGTTTTGTCGGCATTGCTTGGCTCGGGGTTGCCGGAGGGGTGGGGGCGACTTGCGGAGCTGGCGAAGCAAGTCGGCCATCCGGTCGGTGTTCGGGACTGGGGTCGCCAGAGGTCAGTTGTCATACAGCAGGGATTGAGAGAATAACCGAGGAGTGGGTGTCATGGAAGCGCGTGTTGCGCACCCGGAGCCGGAGAGCTAAGCGGCTGGAGTGAAGCGTTGTTGCCGGTTGGTCATGGGGTTGGGGTGCTGGTCTGCATATCAAATGGGAATAGGCTGGATACAGAAGTAAGCTTGAGGTGCGATACTCTCGAAGCGTTTGCCCTGGCATTTGCAATATATGGCTAACTTTCGAAATAACTTCTTGTGCCGGCCCACGTTGCTGTTTCTACAATGTAACCCAATAACATCGAGCCATATTGTTCGAAGATCTCTTGTTCTGATTCAAATTTGATAATGCGATGCCGGGATTGCCATTGCTGCACAAGAATATTTTTGCGGTCTTCGTTAAGGTGCATAATCGCATTGCGAGCAAGTGCATCGAATTCAAGTGCTGCGGGAAAATACGGAAAGTCAGTGTACTCAGGCCCAAATTGTGTTTGATATTTCAGTTCCTTCCACCATTCTGGAGCAAGCATACGAACATGTCGTAGTAGTGGATCCAGAATCCGCGTTTCTTCACGTGTCATTCATACATTGTGTATAGATGTACAACGCCAGCTGTAACCGGTTAATTTGTAGTGAGCGTAGCGAACTAAAAATGCGTCCGCGTTGAGGGCATTGTTAGACGTTTTGGCACTATAAGTCATAATAGTGCTTCGTGTATTTTGACCAAGGATCAAGGCCAAGGTGATGCTTTGCTTCGTATTGCAGGACGGCTTTGGATGGGGATGTGGTTGATTTTTCGGCTAGCATCAACTCTACGAAATGTGGATCGTTCTCAATTTCGCGCTGCGCAATTTCAACCATATGTTTCTTCTCATTTTCATTTAACGCGGTGAAGTGCTCCGCCCATTCCACTTCAGCCTTTTCGCCTGTTGGATTCTTGCCTGAAAGTGCCTCTATGAGCCTTCTTTCTAGCAGATATGTTTCTGGTATTTTGATAATCTCGTAATACTTCGGAACCTTATGTTTTGTTTCTTCGTAGATTTGTTTTCGAACTTCTTCAGGCACCTTTAATCCGAAAGTGATACTTCTTACTGCACGGTAATCGTGAGGAATAGGGCCGTGAATATTCTCTAAAAGAACACGAAATTCTTCTTCATAACACCACCTCGGAGATTTGTGCCCGAGCATTGCTCGAACGGCTTTTTCGGCATTGCCTTGCAAATGTTGAATATCAAGGCTCGGAGGCTCATCTACATAATCTACTCCAAAGCAGTGGAGATGTTGCTTTGAGCAAAACCGTGTTAATTGAACAAGGTTGTACTCAATTGCAATTCCACAATGACTTGCGGCGTAGTGAGCCCACATCAATTCATCCGTAACGTTTCTCGATAGCGAAAACACACCGCTATTGTCCGTTGACTGGCTTATTTGGCGCGCTAAGTCATAAAGCGTTTTGGTTAATTCAGTTCGTTCTCCAATACTAACTAAGCCCTGAAGAAATGCTGTGATACCCGCTTGTATCTGATTTTGAAATATCCCTTCGTTTGGATCGTTCAATTTTTCACGGGTCGGCAAATACAAATAACTTTCAGCTATTGGCTCTACGACCTGGCTGACCGAACGTTTATCTAGCTCACCTTCTGAGGTGAGGGTGATAGCCTTATATTTAAAATAGTGACCAGACATTTTTTGCTTCTAACGTGGCCGCGGATCGGGCAATTGGAGCGCAGCGTAAATTGATCAGCTGCAGTTGCTTGTTATGTTTTATCTGGCTCACCGGGCAAGATAGTTAATAGCGGCGACCCTAAATTAATGCCGTACTGAGCCGATACTTGAGCAATATGTACTCCAAATACACCACGCAGCTCACCAACCGCACTAATAAATTGCCAGCTCGCAAAATGACCTTGATCTGAGCCAAACCTAATGATCCTTTCGTCAGACTGAACAGAATCAAGGAATTTTCTACACGCAGCACGCATAGCATTGATATTTGCTGCAAGATTGGATTCGCGATCCAAGCCTTTTAGCTCATCAGTCAAAAAGCGACGAAGCTGGATAATTGACTCAACACAGTGATGCGGAACTTCAACGTCTGACGGATTAAACAGAACTCGCTTATCCTCAAGCTCCGTAATTAACCTCTGTGCAGCTTCAGACTCAAGCTTTGGTGGGTTCCAAGAAACGCCAAAAATTGGAGTGCTAAATCCTGTAAGGCGATTAGCTATTTTCTTAAAGTTCACTGAACTCTCCTTGAAACATAACGACTAAGTCACCTGTGGTGTACCCGCTGCCGAAGACGGACAGCGGGTACACCACAGGTGCACTTTTTTGTTACACAAATGTCTACAAGTACTTCTTCAATTCGTTGCTGTCTGTTGGGATTTCTTCCATTCCCTCAAAAGACATTGTTACCGGCAGAACGCGGCCACGCAGCAAGTCAGTGCTCGTGTAATCGACTGAACAGGACCTTATCCCACCGTATTCCCATTCAACCTCGAATGGTGTTGGGAATCTGGGGATTCTCATCTTGCCGTCAGGGATGTTCTCCACGTCTGCGCTGCTCGGAACCATGATTTGCTGGACGATATTGCCGTAGGCAAGAACAAAAATGCAGTGTGGAAATGGCTGTGTGCAAGAATCCTTTCGGGTCAGCAAGAGAGCCGCTGGACTTGGATTAGGGCGTGGGCCAGGTATGAAAGTCTCATCTATCATGAGCGGAGTCATCAGGTCCTTTGTGTGATCAGGATTGCATATCCATCTGTTTGCGGCTTCGAAGGAATCGAGAAGAGGCCGCGGCATGACTGACAGTGCCATCTTGACCAATGTCTTGTAGACAGCCGCAGGAACATATGGCTCAATCTCATAATTTATAGTGACTGTCTTTCCCTCTTGGTCAATTTCAACCATGTTGCTCCCAACAGTCTGCTTAATCATAACTCTGTCACTTACATCAATGCGAGATCGCTTATCTTTGGTCTTGTAACTTGGAACCTTTTTCTTTCCCTTGATCTGAGCAATTTGCCGATACACTTTTGCCAGTTTGTCATAATGCACTTCCACGTGTTCGGAAAAGAAGTGGTTGCATGAATCACACTCTTCAGCACAGATAATTGATTTGTTGCCAATTGCTTCAGGGAGTGCATGAGCCACCTGTTTGAACGTTTGCTCAGGATGTTCATTCACAGCGAAGCGACATCCATTGGTTTTGTCTCCAATAACAACTTTTGGACTACTTGGAAGGTGAGAGAACTTCAGGTCGTAATTCTCCTCAAAGAGGTTAATTCGTTCCACCAATTCTTTTGGCAAATCATTCATCGGTATTTTCCCGTAGTGTAACAATAATTAGATTGATCCGCCTAAACCGCAGAAATCGAATCATAACCCATATAAGACACAAAAAACTCAAGGCTTCAAAATCCGTTATATGCTTACCAAGCATGCACTTATATAATGGCTGTGATTTTATTTGGGCTGTTTATATGGATCGGTATAAAAACGCTGATTACAGCTGCTTTTTCGGAAAAGTAACCTGATAATGTACGCAGGAAATATGAGTATTCCACGGCGATAGCGTGGTTTTTGGGCTGGCGGTAGACGGAGTGGAAGATGTGAGCGGTGGGCTGTAGGATGGAGGGCGGCTGGCCGGATGGCTTTTTTTTTGCGCCTGAATAATAGAAATTTATTTCTATTATATGGGATTTTGTTGTTCATTTTGAATGAGAGATATTTCTATCCATGAGATGGAGGGGTTATGGGTTTGATGGATGGGTTTTTGCGGCGGACGTTGTTTCCGGTTCGGTTTGTGGTTGAGGATGGGGGTGGTGCGGGGGCTGCCGGTGGCGCTTCGGGGAGTGGTGATGGTTCTGCTATACGCCCCTGCGCCAGAACGGATTCTCCCTTGCATTACCGGAGGAGAGAGAACACGTTCCCTTCACCCCTCTCTGCGTCGGTCGGGCGTGCTGCAGTTTTTCGCGCGTCGTGATGCTTCTGTGTGTTTTTTTTATTTAAAATTAGTTTAAATAAAATTTGACTCTTTTTCGGAGATTGTTAATTTAATGCGGTCAGGTAAAGCATAAGAGCAGTGTTTTCTGTATGCGCTCTTTCAGGAGATACTGGATCGAAAACCGTTAACGAAAAAGAACATGAAAGAGGATGGGCTGCATATGAATCAGGGTTGTGAGCCGGTGAAAGCCGGGCTGTGCGGCGTTCCGGAAACGATGCTCTGGACCCTGCACAATCGTGCCAGCGAGTCGGTGCGTCAGGACGCCTGGTTTCGCGACGAGCATGCCGAGCGGATTTACCGATCGATTGATTACGACTACCGGCGGAGTTTCGGCCCTCCGGACAGTTCCCACGCCGTTCGTTCGATGATGTTCGATGAGGCATTGCGACCCTGGATGGAGAATCATCCGGGAGGCACCGTGGTGGAGCTGGGCTGTGGTCTGGAGACCCAGTTCCAGCGGATAGATGACGGAAAGGTACAATGGCTGTGTGTGGACGTGCCGGAGGCAATCGACGTACGGGAACGGTTCCTCTCTTCCGGACCGCGTTGCAGGCATGTTCGCCGCAGCGCACTGGATCGGGCATGGATGGACGAGGTCGACGGCGGCGCAGGTGTTTTCGTTACCGCCCAGGGGCTGTTCATGTACTTCACCGAAGAACAGGTCAGAGAACTGCTTCTTGCCATACTGGAGCGGTTTCCGGGTGTCGAAATCATGTTCGATACCATTCCGCCCTGGTTTTCAAAAAAGACCATGGCCGGGATGTGGAAAACGCCGCACTATCGGACTCCGCAGATGCCCTGGGGGGTGCTTCGCAACGAGATCGACCCGCTGCTCCGGGGATGGAGCCCGCGCGTGGAGTCGGTGACGAACGAGCCTTACCGGTATATCCGCGCCGGGTTTTTCATCCGGCTTTTCATGCTGCTTGCGCGGTTGCCTGTTCTCGGCAATCATGTTCCCGTCATTGTCCGTGTTCGTGGCAAAAAAGCATAGAGCCTTTTCCGATTGTTGATTCGTCAGGCGTTTTTCAATTACAATCCTTTGTTCTATGTCGTCATTATTGCGTTTCGGTTGCGTGAGTCCGGCTTTCTGTTCCGGAAAAAGAGGCGGTTTTGTTCTTGGCCTGAACGTACTCTTTCTGGCGATGTTGTTTTCGCCGAAATCTCTTTATGCCGGGGAGGCGTCTGGGGATTCTCTGGTTATCCGGCTGGAGCCGGTATCCGTAACGGCAAGGCGCGGCACCGAGAATGCGCAGGAAATTCCTTTCAGTATCAGTGTCATCAGCGGCAGCGAGATCGCTGCCCGGCGTTCCGTCGATTTCGAGGATGTGCTTCGCAGCAGCCCTGGAGTGGATGTTAACTCGGGAGGAGGAGACAACGATACAAATATCCGCATCCGGGGTGTCGGTGCGCTCTATCCTGTCAGTGCCGATGACGGATCGGTGACGATCAATGTCAACGGCGCGCCGATGTCTTCTCGGTTTGCACAGATGGCAACCTTCGATATCGAAAGGGTCGAGATTCTGAAAGGTCCTCAGGGTACCCTGTTCGGCCGGAACAGTGAGGCTGGTGCGATCAATATAACCACCCGCAAGCCAACCCGCGAAACGGAGGGATATCTTCGCAGCGAAGTCGGCGGGGAAGGCAGGTATCTTCTTGAGGGAGCTGTCGGAGGTCCGGTGAGCGAGACCGTGAGTGCGCGTGTCGCTCTGCGCCGTTCGGGCAGCGACAGTCCGGTAATGAACGAGCAGGATGGTGAGCCGGTTACGAAGCCGAGGGATATGGCTATGAGGGGCAGTGTGCTGTGGCAGCCCGGAGAAAAGACGTCGGTGCTGTTCCTGACCGAATACGAGAAGATTGAAGACCGGCTCTCAATGATGGTGCTTCGACCTTATGGCGACAACCCGAGTCTTGATCTGACACCGGGTCATTTAGAGAGCAGCAAGGAGACGGTGCACGGTTCGGCTGAGTTGAATCACGATCTATACGGTTTCCGTATGACCTCCGTTTCTTCATACCTCAAGTCAGACTGGCAGACCTATAACGGTTCGGACATCAGCGTGAATTCACTGTGGATGGGTATCCCGATGGAGCTGATAAAAGAGGATGCGGCAGAAGAGCGCTCGTTCAGTCAGGATCTGCGCCTGGGTTCCTTGCCTGATTCAAAAGTTTTCTGGGTTGCCGGATTGAACCTCTCGCGTACCGAACGGAGCTTCGATACGGATATGCCCAGTTATTCCACGGTCAATTTGCGTGATTTCGAGACAAATGCATATGCCGTTTACGGGGAGATTACCTATCCGCTGAGCGATGCGCTCAAAGTGACCGGCGGGCTGCGCCATACCTGGGAAGAAAAGACGTACAGCGCCAGCTATGAGACGGCCGGGATGATTCTGTACGATGACAGAAGTCTGTCGGACAATTACTCCACAGGCCGGGTTGCCCTGTCGTATGCGGTTGCCACAGGAACCAACATTTACGGCGTGTTCGCGCGGGGATACAAGGCCGGAGGATTCAACGATTATGCTACCAGTTCTTTTGACAGCGATCCGTATGATCCGGCTATCGTCAACAACTTTGAGGTCGGATTCAAGCACGAATCCGGAGATCGTCGCTTTATGCTGAACGGGGCGTTATTCTATAACGACGTCAAGGACGATCATCTGCTTGGTTATGATCCGTCAAAAAATTTTGCTACGGTCGCACTGAATGCCGACACCGAAAGCAAGGGTTTCGAGCTTGAGGGCTGCTGGCGGGCAGGAGGTGGATTGACCCTGAGAGGCGGGGTGACCTACATCGATGGCGGAATAACCAGCCATGTCACGACAAACACTGCAGCCGGAGACGTTGAGCCGGGAAACCGCATGCCTGATATACCCAAATGGAGCGCCATGATTTCGGCGGAGTACAGCAAGGCTTTAGGCGGGTTGTTCGGTGCCGGCGCATCGACGTTCAACGCCCGTATCGGATACCGCTATGTTGGCAAGCGTGCCGCAGATCCGCAGAATAATTTCGAACTTGATGCCTATCACAAAGTCGATGCCCGTATCGGTCTTGGAATAGGCAATGGCGAAGTCTATGTCTGGGGTGACAATCTTCTGGACGAGCGTTACGATCATTACGGCTATTATATGATTTCGATGGTTTCGACAATAGCTCCTTTTACCGTCGGATGGCCAAGTATGGGTCGTACGATAGGCCTGGGTGCGGCTTATTATTTCTGATTTCAACCGAAGCTGTTATGATTGAATCTGTTGTTTTGCCGGGATTGCGTTATTCGAAAAACAGGTACGGAGCCGGTGCCGCACTCCGGGAAACGTAAGATGCCGGTCGGGTCCGCACAAAAGAATCTGCCTGTTGCAGCCTGGTATCTTCTGGGCAGCCTTTACGTTACCCAGTATCTTGGCCTTGGTTTCTTTCTGGTTTCGCTGGTAGCTATCCTTCGGGCCGGGGGGGCATCCCTTGAACGGGTCAGCGTGATCTACCTGCTTGGCCTGGTATGGGCCCTGAAATTTCTCTGGGCGCCTCTGGTTGACAGGGTCGGCTTCGCCAGGGCCGGCCATTTCCGGGGATGGCTGCTGCTGATGCAGGGTGGTATGGTCCTGACTCTTCTGGCCATCGGCAGTCTCGATCCGGTATCCGATTTTTTCAATGTTTTCATGCTCTGCCTGTTGCTGGCATTTTTTTCTGCAACCCAGGATATCGCAACCGACGGACTCGCCTGTCTGCTGCTGACGCAAGTGGATCGAGGAGTCGGCAACGGTTTGCAGGTTGCCGGCGGCCTGCTTGGCAACCTCCTGGGCGCTGGCGGCGTGCTGATGGTTTACCCTTACTTCGGCTGGCAGGGCAGCATCGCCATTCTTGCTGCCGGGACCATGATTTCTCTGGTTCAGGTCGTGTTGTTTCGCGAGCCGGTCCGTCACGTCCGGACTCTGCCCGTTACCTCAGTCATCCGGCGGATATGGACCATCTGGCAGTTCCCGGAGGGCGGCCTTTGGCTGCTTATGCTGCTCTTCTATCCTATGGGAGTCAGTCTGGGTTATGCGCTCATTACACCCATTCTGGTGGATGCCGGATGGGCTCTGGACCGAATCGGTTTCGTGGTCAATGTTATCGGAAGCCTGTTCGGCATCCCTTCCGCTCTTGCGACAGGTTATCTGATTCGCCGGTATGGGCTCCGGCCAGTCATGATCGGTGCGGCGCTTTTCCAGATCCCCGGTATTCTGGCTCTTCTTGTGCCTGTTCAGGGGCAGACCGGCGAGCTGGCTGTGATGGCGGCGGTCGGGCTCTATTTTCTGTTCTACAACCCCGTTGTGGCGGTGATCAGCACCCTGATGATGGAGCATTCCTCCCTTGAAAGTCCTGCCACCGACTACTCGCTGCAATACAGCATGTACATGTTGTTCAGTATTGTTGCCGTCGCCGCAGGCACCGCCCTGGCAGGAAGGGTTGGTTACCTGCCGGTGCTTTGGCTGGCGGCATCTTTCGGTTTGGCAATGGTTTATCTCTCTTTTCGCTACAATGGCCCGCAGCCATGCCTTGATGATTACAATAGCAATACCGTCGGGCCAGAGGCCCGTATAGACTCCGTAAACGAAGATTAAAAAAACAGTTATGTCATCTGTTGATTTCCGTATCCAGGCTGATTCAGCCAACGTGTCGGCAACCATTCCTGTCCCGTCGGCGAATGAGCGTCATGGCGAATGGTTCATCATGCATCCGGTCCGCGCACAGATCCGCTTTGCCATGGCGTTATCGGTCGGTGCGGTTGTTTCCGGGCTGGCGGCAATGGGCCTGCTGGCCCTGACCGTCCGTCAGCTTCTGGAATCACCCGGCAAGCTGCCATTGCCGGTTATGGTCGCCGCTCTGGGTTGTACGGTACTCTCCTTCGTGTTGCGCAAGACCTCTTTCGACCAGTCCCATTATGCGGCTTTCAGGCTGGAAAAAATATTGCGGATGAATATCAGCGACCATCTGGCCCGTGTTTCCATGGGCGATATAGAGGCTGCGGGCGCAGGGGCGCTCTCCAAGGTTCTCTATGATGATGTGAAGGCCCTGCATGTTTTCGTTGCAGACAGTACGCCGCTTTATGCCCGTGCCTACGCCGCTCCGGTCATGACCCTGTGCATGCTCCTCTGGCTTGACTGGCGGCTTGCCCTTGGAGCGACAACCGTCCTGGTTTTCGGTTTTGGCATCCTGAGTCTTGCTATGCGCAACCGCACCGAGATGGTAAGGCTGTACAATGAGGCGAGAGAGCGGGTCAGCGCCTCGATCATCGAATTTGTTCAGGCCATGCCGGTTGTCCGAACGTTCGATAGCGGCAAGGCAACCTTTGGGCGATACCAGCAGGCACTCGAAGGCTATCTGGAGATGCTGACCCGCTGGTATCGGGAGAGTGGCTTTCCGGCACGGTTTTCATTTGCGGTACTCAATCCCATGCCGACTCTTGCGGTATTGCTCTGGCTGGGTACGTGGCTGATATGGCAGGATACCCTCTCTTTCGCACATTGGCTTGCGGTGCTGCTGATCGGTACGGGCATGGCCGAAGCCATGATGCCGATGATGATGCTCGGTCACATGATTGACAAGGTGAAACTCAGTATCGCCCGTATTTACGAGGTTATGAATATTCCTGATCTGCCAGTGCCGGCCTCCGGCGCCGAACTGTTTCCCGCAGACGCCAGCGTATGTTTCGAGAACGTAAGCTTCCGGTACGGCAAGGGCGATGAGGATGCTCTCGTCGATGTGAGTTTTACGGTTCCCTCCGGAAGTGTTGCGGCCCTGGTCGGCCCCTCCGGAGCAGGCAAGAGTACGGTTGCCAGGCTCATTCCGCGGTTCTGGGATGTCACCTCCGGCCGGATTCTGATCGGGGGCGCCGATGTCGGCAGGATAGCTTCCGATCTGCTCATGCAGCAGGTGGCTTTTGTTTTCCAGGATACCTTTCTCTTTGCCGACACTATTGCCGCAAACATCCGCCTTGGTGTGCCGGATGCCGACATGGACGCGGTCATGGCGGCGGCGAAAGCCGCCCAGGCTCACGATTTCATTCAGGCTTTGCCTCAGGGTTACGATACGCTGGCCGGTGAGCGGGGGGTTTTCCTCTCCGGAGGCCAGCGCCAGCGCATAACCATAGCGCGGGCCATTCTGCAGAACAGGCCAATTCTGGTGCTCGACGAAGCTACCGCTTATGCCGATCCGGAAAACGAGGCCGCACTGGTGGTTGCGTTGTCGGAACTGATGCGGGGAAAGACGGTCATCATGGTGGCGCACCGGCTGGCGACCATCAGGGATGCCGATCAGATACTGGTTTTCGATAAAGGCCGGCTGGCAGAGGCGGGACGCCATGAAGATCTCGTGGTTGCGAATGGTACGTACGCAAGACTCTGGCGCAGCTTTGAACAGGCTCAGATATGGGCGCTTGCCGGCAGCACGATATCCGGCGACAATCAGCAAACAGCAACTATATGAAAGTCATGAACAATCCGATTCGTCCGATTACCCCCTGGCGGGAAACATATCGGCAGCTGCTCCGAAGCGTCGGCAGCCGAGGCCCCGCATTGCGCAAAAGTCTCATCGGCCTTTTTCTTGCGGCAGCCCTGCAGGGGCTTGCTCTTGGCTGCATCGTACCGCTGTTCATTGCCGTCCTCAGCAGGCCGGATGCGGATGCGGCCAGGTTCTGGCTGATTGCCATGAGTTGCCTTATGATTGCGGCAACGGTTTTCCGCTGGCGGGCTCAGGCTTTCGACTATGATGGCAGCATGGCCGAGGCAACCCACGATTTGCGTACCCTGCTGGGTGAACAGTTGCGCCGTATGCCGCTTGAAGCCATTCAGGACAAGCGAGCCGGGGAAATGAACGCAACTCTGCTCGGCAATGTCGATGAGAATCTTAATTATACCCTGCTCATTCTCAATCTTATTCTGGTTGCACTTGTTACACCGTTTGCCACGGCACTGTTCCTGATGGCGTTCGATTGGCGCCTGGGTATCGCGCTTTTGCTCATGTTCCCGGCCATCGTTCCGCTCTATCGCTGGCGTCGACCTGTTTTCGGAGCGAATATGCGATTGCTGGCTGACGCCCATGAGCGGACCAGCGCCGATATCGTTGAATATACCCAGGGTATTTCCGTATTGCGAGCGTCCTGCAGCGCCGGCTTGAAAGCCGCGCGTCTTCAGGCCGGTTTCGAGCACCTTGAACAGATTCAGACGCTCGGGCACAGAAAAAGTTCGAAGCCCGATATTCTGGTAACCAGCATTGTCGAAGTCGGCCTCATGCTTATTTTCGCTCTCGGTGTCGTGTGGGTACTGGGGGGGACGCTCGATATAGCCATACTTGCCGCAGTGTTCGTAATTGTCGTACGTTTTGCCGATCCACTTGCCACCTTTGTTGTTTACACGGCCATACTGGAGCTGATCGAAGCTGCACTCGAACGTATCGAAACGATGCTTGCTGTTCCAGCTCTGCCCCAGAAGCCCGCTGCAGCCCGGCCGGAGAGCCATGACGTGATGTTCGAGCGGGTCACGTTCAGGTATGTACAGGCATCGACTCCCTCGGTTACCGACTTCACCGCACTCCTGTCCGCGCGCAGCCTCACTGCGCTTGTCGGGCCATCAGGTTCGGGCAAAACCACCCTTACCCGTCTTCTGCTGCGTCATGCGGATCCCCAGGCCGGCAGGGTGCTCATTGGGGGCGTCGATATACGCACAATTCCTCCAGACGAGCTCAACTCCCTGATTTCCGTGGTATTCCAGGATGTTTACCTGTTTGACGATACGGTTCTGGCAAATGTCCGTATGGCGCGTCCCGATGCAAGCGAAGCGGAGGTCGAGGCTGCGCTTCGGGCGGCACAATGCCTGGAGTTCATCGAGCGCCTGCCCCAGGGGTTGAACACCCCCCTGGGAGATATCGGCGGTCGGCTTTCCGGAGGGGAGCGTCAGCGTATTTCCATAGCACGCGCTTTACTCAAGAATGCTCCCATCGTCATTCTCGATGAACCTACAGCGGCTCTTGACACTGAAAGCGAGTTGGCAGTGCAGCGGGCCATCGACACGCTTGTTCAGGACAAGACCGTCATTGTCATCGCTCACCGCCTGTCGACCATCGTCGGCGCCGACCGGATACTGGTAATGGAAGAGGGCAGGCTTGCCGAGACGGGCAGTCATCGGGAACTTCTGGCGGCGGGAGGCAGATACCGCGCCATGTGGGACGCGCAGCAATCGGTGAAGGCGTGGCATGTCGGTGCGATTCCATCCGGAGAACAGGCGACTGTCAGCTGACGAGAGCCTACGCCCCATCATACCCTTTTCGCAAAGAGGCTGTCCCGAAGGCAAAATCGGGACAGCCTCTTCTGTTTTACCCTGCACGTGCCGCATCGCTCCCTAAGCGTTATGTATCCCGGTTATCGACATATGCTTATATGGTGCTGTATGTGTATATAAAATAGTGTTTTGATCTTGTGTTTTTGTTTCTATTTTAACTTAGTTTAATTAAGTTTTGTTTTCAGGAAGGCGTTTTTTGTGCTTGCAGAGGAATATGGGAAAGGCCGATAAAAAAATCGAGGAGCATATGCAAGAAGACAGAAGCTGCAGGTTGGCAAAACTGCTTTTCACCCTGCTTGTTGTGTTGAGCGTGCCGGTTTCAAGGGCTTATGGAGCCCCCAATGAGTCGTCATTCTCTCTGGAAAAAATTTCCGTAACGGCAGATTCGCTTGAGGCCGGCAAGCGAACCGTTTCCCTTGAAAAGGTCAGGCGCAGCCAGTCAAGGGATATCAAGGACGTGTTTGCCGCCGAACCATCGGTAACCGTTGGCGGGGGAGCGAGAAGTGCCCAGCGGATATATCTGAGAGGCGTGGAAGGCACAAACCTCAACATTACGATAGACGGCGCCACCCAGGGAAGGAACCTGTTCCAGCATCGGGGAAATGCGGGCGGCATCGATCCGGATCTTCTGAAGAGCGTCGTTGTGGCGCCCGGCCCCGTCGCCGATAATGGTGCCGGAGCGCTGGGCGGAAGTATCGCCTTTGAAACCGTGGATGCACAGGACCTGCTCTATCCGGGAAGAAGTTCCGGATTTATGCTGAAGAACGGCTATGCCACAGTCGATGATTCATGGCGAGGTTCTGCCGCCGCATACGGACTGGTTGGCGGCTGGCTTGGAGTTCTTGCGCATGTTTCCGCTGAAAATAGCGGCGACTATCGGGCAGGGGGCGGCGAAGATGTTCATGGCTCGGCCGGCAAGGACAGGGACTATTTCCTTAAGCTCAGTGTGCTCGATAAGGCTGGTCATAGCGTTCGGGTAAGCGCGGAAAAAAATACAAACAGTGGCCTGTATCGCTGGGGAGCGGGTGATGCGGGGTATGACGAGAGCGCAACTCTTTATTACCAGGAGAGTGAGCGTGAAACCTATGTTTTTGACCATCGGTACCGCATGCCCGGCAGCAGGCTGGTCGACTGGCGCTTTAATCTGTACAAGAACAATCTGTACCTGAAAAACCGCGATTCCGGCACGGAAACCGAGAGCGAGGGTACAGGAGGTCAGGTGCGCAATACGGCGTTGTTTGACCTTGCCGGAACCAGCCACCGGCTGACCGTCGGGGCTGATTACTATTCCGAAGAGGGGACTCATCGCAATCAGGGAGTGCAGACCGGTACCGATAACAAGGCGGAAAACCTCGGTTTTTTTGTTCGGCACAGGATGGGCATCGGGCCGGTGGGGATCTCTTTCGGTGCCCGTTACGATGATTATGAAACCGCTTTCGGGGGTATGATGGTGAGCGGAGGGGAGTGGTCGCCGAGTGCAGGCGTGGAGCTTGAGCTGTCGCGCGGGCTGACGGCCCATGCCGGTTATGGCGAGGCTGTGCGCAGTACCGGCATCATTCCGGTTCAGTGGCTCGCGAATGCATCGGCGACTCCAACATTCAATACCCAGACAGGTAAAAACAGCTACGGCAAGCCTTTTGAGCCTGAGAGGTCGTTGCAGCGCGAGATCGGCCTGCGGTATTCTGGTAGCGGGCTTGTCGCTTCCGGCGATAATTTTAGCATAACGGGCACCCTTTTCAAGACGAAAATCAACAATCTGATCATGCAGATCGGTGGTACCCAAGGCAGGCCGGTTAGCGGTTTCTACAATGACGACCCGGTCATATCGTCAGGATGGGAGGTTCGCGGAAGCTGGAGTTCGCGTAGTTTCAGTTCGACCTTGGGGTACTCCCATGTCGATACCGAAGACCAGTATGGCAATCCTCTCGCCATAACCCGGCGCAAGGGTGCATCTACAGGTGACCGCATGATATGGGATACCCGCTGGAGGGCGTCCGGCAATCTGATATTCGGCTATACCCTTACGGCCGTGGGAGCGATTAAAAAAGGCGCGCTCGACCGGCCGGGTTATGTGCTGCATGACCTGCAGGCAGAATGGCTGCCGGAAGGTCTCGACGGAGTCAGTTTTTCGATGGTTGTCAACAACCTGCTCGATCGGCGATACAGCGATCAGGCTTCTATAGAGAGCGGAGATACCGTTATCTATGAGCCTGGCCGTGACCTCCGCCTTGTTGCTTCCTATCGCTTTTAAGGTTGCTTTGGTGAACAAACATGTATCAATTAACAAATAGACAGGAGGGTTGTGGAATGTCAGAAATGAAAAAAACAAAAACAGCTTTTTCGGCGTTAGCCATGCTGTGCGCAATCGGGATTGGCCAGGTAATGCCCGCGCATGCGCACGAGGGTTTGCCTCCCGGCCATGGGCATCTGTTTCTGGTGAGTACCGGTACCGGTGACCTCGACAATATGACCATTCGTGCACACAAGGTGATTACCCAGGCGGATATTGTTTTTACCATGCAGCCGGAGGGCGCCGATAAAAGATATGGTGATTTGTTGAAAGGCAAGAAGCTATATCCCGCAGGACATGGATTGTTCTGGAAGCGAGATCGCGCAGAAAACGATAACAGGAAAGCGGATGGCAAGGCTGAACGGGCTGCAAAGCATGCGAAAGGTAAGGAAGGCGATAAAGACAAGGACAATCGCAGAAGGCATGAAGACCCCGCCAAGCTTGAAGCCCAGGCTCGCAAAGTGATTCGCGAAGCCGTTGGCGCAGGCAGAAACGTCGTGGTGCTCGATAACGGCGATCCCCTGGTTTATGGGCCGCATTCCGGCTATCTGAAAGAGTTCGAGGACCTCAAGCCGATCGTCGTGCCGGGTATCTCAAGTTTCAATGCAGCCAATGCGGCTCTTCAGCGCGGAGTTATCGGCGGGGAAGGCAGGGCGGTTATCCTGACTTCATCGAAAGGAGGGGCAGGTAACAGCGATCACGTGAAAAAGCTTGCCGAGAGCCGTTCCTCCATGGTGTTTTTCATGAACAGAAGTATTCCGGAGCTTGTTGCTGAACTCAAAACGAGTTATCCCGGCGACACGCCTATCGCTATCGTGGCTGACGCGGGATTCCGAAAAGAGGAAAAGGTAATCAAAGCTACGCTCGATACCATTGTCGGGCAGCTGGGCCCGGATAAGCTTCCATTCGCGCATCTTGTCTACGTAGGGGATTTTCTCAGATGAAAAACAGTTTCACCGGCGGACTGAAGCGGGAAATTGCTCTTCCTGCCGCAATCGTTCTGGTGATTGCCAATATGATCGGTACCGGCGTATTTACCTCCTCGGGTTTTATCCTCGGTGAGGTCGGGAGTCCGCAGGCTCTTCTTGCCTGCTGGGTTATCGGAGGGCTCTTTGCTTTGGCGGGAGCTCTCTGTTACGGCGAACTTGGGGCCATGCTGCCTCATGCAGGCGGGGAGTACATCTATCTGCGCCGGAGCTTTGGAGCGCTGCCCGGTTTTGTTTCGGGATGGATTTCGCTCATTGTCGGGTTTTCGGCTCCCATTGCGGCGGCCTCAATTGCCTTTGCGACCTATCTGCTGGGAGGAGGCGACGAACCGCTGTTCGTTATCGACCTGTTCGATTTCCGGTTGCTGGGCATCTCGCCAGTGTCTGTTCTGGCTATTGCTGCCATCGTGACGTTTTCGCTGGTTCATTACCACAGCCTGCATCTGGGCCAGCGCGTTCAGAATTTTCTGACGGCCTTCAAAATCGCCTTCATCCTGCTTTTCGTTGTTGCCGGTTTCGGTTTGGGTCAAGGCGATCCGTCCCGTTTGGCTCTGCTCTCTGCAGGAGAGGGGGATGCAATGCCGTGGGGTGATTTCGCCGTGGCGCTGATTTTTGTGAGTTTCGCTTACAGCGGATGGAATGCCACAGCCTATCTTGGCGGAGAAATCAAAAATCCCGAAAGGACCCTTCCCCTTGCGCTGCTTATCGGAACGGCGATCGTAACGCTGCTCTATATGCTGCTGAATCTTCTCTATCTCTATGCGTTGCCCCCCGAACGCATGACCGGACTGCTTGAGGTGGGACTAGGGGCTGCGACAGCCCTATTCGGCAAGGGCATCGGCTCCTTTTTCGGCATGGCCATCGCTTTCGGTCTTCTCTCGGTTGTCAGCGCCATGATTATGACCGGTTCCAGGGTCTATTATGCCATGGCACGCGATGGCCTTTTTTTCAGCACCTTCGGACAGGTCGATGCTGTACATCATACACCGGCATATTCGATTTTTTTTCAGGCGGCAATTGCCATTGTCATGGTTCTTACGGCTGCCTTTGAAGTGCTGCTCGTTTATATCGGCTTTACGCTTTCATTGTCGGCTATGCTGACGGTGCTGGGGTTGATGCGTTTACGTTTGAAAGAGCCAGACCTGCCCCGTCCTTACCGGACATTCGGCTATCCCTTTACGCCGTTGCTTTTCATTGCCGGAAACCTCTGGGTTGTCGTTTTTACGATCTCCAGCAGACCGCTTGTCGGGGCAGCCGGAGTGCTGACGATCGGTATAGGCGTTGCACTTTATTTTCTGCTGAACAAACAGTCGGACGATTCAGTGGCCTCGTGCTGCCAGGCTGGTGAACTGTGATCGGGTAGCGCCGCCGCCCCGTTTTCGGGATTTCAGGGGGCAGCGGTTCTATCCGGAAAATCCTGCCGGATGCGGAGCGCGGCTTCGGGCGAAATCCTTGCGGCAGCGGCGAACTCCGGCCAGCGCCCGACGGCTTCGGCCACTTCGCTTATGATGCTTTCATGGTCCGGCACCGTGAAGCGCCTTCCGACCATATCGAAATCCTCTCGTGAACTGTCGCTGAACTTCCCGTTGACCGACATCCGGTGCCGGAACTTCCACTCTCCGTAAGGGGTGAACGCGTGCGTCAGGCCGCAGGCCGGGGAGAGCGACCAGTTGCCGTCCGGGTCCATGAGGAACGAGAGCTGCCGGGTGTGATCGTCGCAGTTGGCCGCAAGCACGTTGAACACCATACGCCGGAATGCCTCCTGCATGGCCGTTTCCGGAAGCCCGAGCGCCCCGGCGGTTTCGAAATACCGGTCGTAATCGTGGGCGTCCCTCCGGGTGAAGTCGAGATGGCGCAGGGCGCAGAGGCTCTGCATATGCAGTTTTTCGCCCTCCCTGCGGTCGAAACGGCGGGTCATGAAGTGCGCCCTTCCGTTCTCCTCGAGCAGGCAGCACTCCGTCATGGCTATGCCAGCCGCTTTTGCCATCATCGAATAGGCGTACTCTATGCGTCCTGCAGAGCAGTCGTTTGCCGCTTCATCCTCCACGCCAACGCCGTCGAGCTTGATGATCCAGTGCTCGAAACCCGGTCCGGCAGGCAGTTGACCCGAGCGGATCTCGTCGGTTTCCTCGTTCCACGAGATAACGGCTTTCGGCTGTTCGCCTCCGGCCGACGTGCCGACCTGGAAGAGGTTTGCTGTTCCGGCTTCGGCTTCACGGTCATTGTGGAAATTTCCCGCAAGCGCTGCGTTCGATGCGGCTACCAGATGGTCTATTTCCAGTTCCTTCGGTTTCGAAAAGCGCGGGCCGCGCACAGGGCGGAACTCCAGCGCGCCCATGCCGCTGCTGCCCATGTAAGCGAGCCGGTCAAGCGGCGTGATCGCCTCGGGGGAGAGTCCCTCCTTTGCCAGATAGGTCTCGATGAGCCTGCTGGCGAACCTATCGGGGATGGAGTCGGCAAGCAGGCCGGGGAGGCGCATGAAGGCGGCTTCCGGGAGCAGCGGAAAGGTGTGGACGGTCTCTGCGAGCGGCATGGTCAGCGGTGCGAGCTCGATGCCTCCGGCCTGCCACGAGGGGTCGTATTCGAAAATGCAGCAGCCGGAAGCGGCATCCAGGGTAACGGCTCCCACGGTGCGATTCCAGGCGCGAACTTCAATGCGGTTGACGGAACGGTACATGGCGGGGTTACTCCGGTTATGTTGGCTGCGCAGGTGCATGGTGAAGCCTGCAGGATAACGATTATTGCCGATATACAAAGCCCGTATCGGGGTTATTTCCCCGTTTTCCGGACCATTTGCCGGCCGGTCGGGTTCAGGATTGCGACGGGCAGAGGGAATCTCCTTCATGGCCCCAGGGGCATCGGCGAACGCTGCAGATGCCGAACCTACTCGATCTCGATGCCGTAGGTGTCGAGCAGGCCGACGACCCCCGGCAGGGCGAAGCGCGCTTTGCGGAGGCGGTTGGCTTCGGGGTTGATGGAGTAGTTGAAGGCCGTGCGGAAATCCGCTTTTTCGAGGTTCGTGTGGTGAAAGAAGGCTTTCAGGAGGTCGCTCCCGGCAAAAGAGGCACCCGTGAGGTCGGCTTCGGTGAAGTCCGCCTCCTGAAGATCGCAGTTATTGAACACGGTCTCTTTCAGGCTGAGCCTGAGAAAGGTCGTGAGTTTCATCATGCAGCTTTCGAAGCGCAGTTCGAGAAGAAAGGTCCTGCACTCGCCGAACTGCACGCCGAGCAGCTTGCACTCCCTGAAGAGCACCTCCTGCAGGCTCAGGTTTTTCATCTTCGCCAGACTGAAATCGCACCCCTCGAAGGTGCAGTTCCTGAAGGTCACGCCCGAAAGCTCCGCGTTGGTGAAGCCGCAGCCGAGAAAACGGCACTCCTCGTACACGCCGCCGAGCGGGTTTTCCGAGCCGAATACGCTTTTTTCGAAAACCCGGTTCTCGGTAAGCTCGATGTTCGTTTTGTTCCCCTTGTTCATGCCTGCAACTTACCATCCGGAAACCTTTTCTGAAAATCAGTCAGGCCTACGCCGCCACAATTACATTATTGAGTGAATTGATTCGTATTTTGCACAGTGTTAACACTGAAACCTATTGGTGCAAAAAATGGACAGAAATACAGCGCTCAACCTCCTGAAAGCCATCGCGGCGCCGATCCTTGTCGACGGGGGATACTCGCAGTTCGGACGCATGCTCTATGTCCTGACGGACGAAGGGTTGATCAGCGTGGATTGTCGGGTGTACGACCCCCTGCTCGGCCCCATCGAGTTCTCGCTGAAGCATTACGCTGAGATAAAAGAGATCGCCAAAGAGAGCGAATCGCTCGAAGAGAACGAGGATCTCGACCCCGACGAAAAGCTCTTTCTCTTCAACGACGGCAAGCCGGATGTGCCGTATTTCGCTTTTCAGCCCCACGACGACGCAGCCCTCGACGACTACATCTTTTCATCAGATATAACAGTGATCGAGAACGCCTTCATCGAACAGGCGCTCACCGGCAAGGTCGAATCATGGGAGGGTATGGATGAGAAGAAGCTGATTGAGTGGGCGGAGAGGGTTGAGGCGCATGGGGGGGCAGCTTCCGAGGGGTAGCCTTACCTTCAAAATGCCTTTATTGTCGTTTCTGAAGGACATCTCCTAATATTTTTTCAATTATATATGATGGATTTGCTGTATTATAAATGGTTTGATTCAAATGCGATTGATAATTTGTCTATTATATTATCAATCGGTTCGTTTTTGCTTGGGATATTGGTTTTTATGCAGACCTATGCCATAAAAAATCATTATATAAAAAATGTTCGCATTTTTGAGATAAATAAAGATTTGGATGAACTTGCTAGGGAGATATATCTTTTATTAAAAGATAAAAACACAGGTGTTTCTTTGCTGAAATGTTTTGCGAGAGCAAAGGGGATAATGATAAAATTGAAAAAAACAGCTATTGGTGAAGATAAAGAGGAGATTGTTAAATATCTTGCATCATATTCTGACTTTGATACATCAATAGATAAAATATGTTGGGATGCATATGGGTCAATATGTTTTATTGGTGAAATGTTAAGACAAAGCAAAAATGAAAAAATAATTCTATAGGTTTATGAATAAGAAAAAAATTATAGAACTATTAGTTGAATTAAATAGGCTAACAGTTTGCGGTGATTTGAAGTGGTATCTATCTACTCCTCCGCAAGCGATTTCGGTATATAGGGATGTCTATGTGCCAAGATACTATTTTACTGAATATAAGGGTAAAAATATAGCTGTCTATGAGGAAAGAGTAAGACGATTCTCTGGTGAATATGAAGAGCATTATCACGTTGAATATGTTTGTTTTGCAATTTTGTCTGATAAAAATCAGTTGGAATTTGTGTATGCTGAAGAGCAAAGGGCATTGATGGATCTTTTTGAGACCATAGTTGAGACTTCGGTTGATATTGATGGTTTACTAGATAATTTATTGGATTAAAATAATATGATGCATAATTTTTTTTATAAGACCTTAAATTAATAAGATGTCAAGTTATGGATAATGATTTTTTTGATTCGATTATTAAAGGTGAACTTAATCGGCTTAGGGGTTTGATTGCTAATTCTGCTGATGTTAATGCGATTATATTGCCGCCAGAGTGGACGCCATTATTAATTGCTGTTGAGTGTAATAATCCTGAGGTTGTACGTTTGTTGTTATCTTATGGTGCAAATGCAAATATTGCTAATTTTAATAAACAAACATTATTGCATATTGCTGTTAATAAGAATGCTATTAGTATTGCTCGTTTGTTGATAGAGGATGGGAATGCTGAGGTCAATGTTTTAGATGGTCGCGGCTATACGCCTTTAAAATATGCCAAAGAGTTTGGGTATACCGAAATCATTGAATTGCTCATTGCTCATGCTGGTATAGAGTGATGGAATAATTTCTGGTCTTGGTTTTTTGAAAAAATAGTGCTCCTTGTTTGGCGGTATAATATAAGCGCTCAGTAACAAGCTAAACTGTGATTTGTTCTGAGCCGAGATTCGGGATTATGATGCTTCTTACTTGATTTACGTATTGATTGGTTTATGCTTTGGCTTGTTAATTACGAAATCAATTCTTGAATAAAGCATAAGAACACAGATCAATAACACATTTTCTTATACGAAACTATATAATTAATATTAGACCTCTTGAGAGAATCGATGGCTGCTGAATACGAGAATTCTGATGATCGTCCGGAGGGTGAAAGCCTCATACACGAACATCCGGTCCCGCCTGGCGAACTTGATCGCTACGCAGTTGAACGTGATCCTCACTCAGAAATGGAGATCGCTCGATATGTGGAAATTGAAGCGCAAGATGAAACCGTCCAGCACTTGGAAAGGATCAAGCGTGAGATCGTTTTAGGTGAGGCACACGACATTTGGGATGTCATCACCGATAAGGCTCGCTGGTGGGTCATTACGAATTCTACTAATCTTTATTCCCAGAAGCACTTTCCAAGTCTCGACTACACGCTGTCCTTCCATATTGGTCTAATGGCTCGCCTAAAAAGCCGTTCCGGGCGAGTCAGCGCCGATGACCCAAGCGCATTTGACGAGGTGCTTAGGCGTGGAGAGCAAGCTAGCGACAGGCATGACAGCGCGCTGGAGGTAGAAGAATATCAGGCAGTAGGCATGTTACTGAGGGAAAGCCTGATATCACTTGTCGGTGCACTTCGGCGTCATACTGAAATTCCGAAAGAAATTGAACGTCCGCAGGATTCCAATTTCAACGATTGGACCGAAGTCCTGATGAACCAGTTGTGTGTAGGCGGTGCTAACAAGGAGTTGCGGCAGCATTTGAAGAATACGGCCAAGGCCACTTGGCAACTCGTTAACTGGCTAACTCACACGAGAAGCGCGAATAAGACTGCATCGTCTATTGCAATCAACGCTTGCCAGACGCTCACCAGTCACTTCATACAGATTCTCGAAAGAAGTCGCACAGACAAGAGAAAAGAATGTCCGCTTTGTAACTCGCGTGATGTAAGAACGCACTACGATCTACTCATTCCGCCGGATGGTGACTATTATGTAAGTTGCGGTGTTTGCGACTGGACAAATCACCCTGGGGCTGATCCAGATGGCCATGTGTAAAGGCCTAATCCAACATTCGAGCGGACCTGCCGAAAAGCCGAGTAGGTTGCTTAATTCAGATGTTCGGTTTCCAAGTTGGGGAAACGTGTCAATAATGCTTGAATAAGGGAGTACGAGAGAGTACGGGACGCAGTGCAATAGCATAGAATAGAATATTGTGTTTTGCGGGTAGTAAGCCGTATTGTGCTGGTATAAGTTTTTGAAAACTTCAAAACGATAAAGCTATACGCTACGAGTATAGAGACTTGACGCACGGGGAAAGCCACATCATTTGATGAGGCGGGATTGGCTTTTTTTGTGTTGTGATGCGCGACGCACTGATTGAGTGAGGCGCATTGAATATATTTCAAAGGTAGTCATACTTTGTTATCGAGGAGGTGGAGAATTATGGGAACAGAAGATAAGCGCATGGCGACCGAGTCAATTGACATTCAGATCCGGAAAGTGCTTGAACGGCATAACACCATCCGTTTGGCGCTTTTGTTTGGCTCATTGGCCAAAGGTACCGCTCATTGTGAAAGCGATCTCGATCTGGCGGTCGGTGCGGATCATCCGCTCGACACAGATGAAACCATGAAACTGATTGCAGACCTTGCAGAAGCTTTAGGCCGCCCTGTTGATCTGATCGACCTGTCAACAGTTGGAGAGCCTCTGCTTGGCCAGATCATAGCAGGAGGACGAAGAATAGTTGGCAGCAATACGCTCTATGCCGAGTTATTGCTCAAACATCTTTATAACCAGGAGGATTTTGTGCCTTATCAGAGAAGAATTCTCAAGGAGCGGAGGGAAGCATGGATTGGCCGTTAATTGAACAGAAACTTGAGTCGTTGCGTCGTTCAATTCTCAGGGTTACGCAGCCGAGCTTGCCATTGCTACTGCCCATATCCGGGATTTCGAAGAGTTTGACCAAGCGGTTTCGCGACTGAGCGATACGCACTGACTTATTCATGATTTTCGAGGTGCAAAGAAGATATCTCCCATTTATAAACCGACAGATTTAAATATTTGTTAATGCGTTTAAGTTTCATATAATTAATAAGTTGGCTGGTCTGTGAGTGTGAATGTGAAATTTTCTTATACAGAAAGCAGCTTTCTGCTTATCCTGAATTAGACAGATCAGTCTAAACATTGTTAGATCAGTGCAGTGCGAAACCAACCAATTGAAAAAGGAGAAGTTAATATGCCAGTGCATAAGACATACCGGCTATTTATTAGCCATTCATGGGCCTATGGAGATGCGTATGACAAGTTGGTTTTGTTCTTCAACGAGCATCCAAATTTTCAGTGGGTAGACTACTCCGTTCCAAAAAATGACCCTATTCATAATGCTCCAAACGATATGGCTCTTTATGCTGCGATTCAAAACCAGATGAGGTTCGCAAATTGTGTCGTCATGTTGGCTGGTGTATATAGCACTTACTCAAAGTGGATAAACAAAGAGATTGAGATAGCAAAACAGGTCTACTCAAAGCCTCTGATCGCAATTGAACCTTGGGCTTCGGAAAAAACCTCAAAGATAGTCAAAGATAATGCGGATGCAGTGGTTAAGTGGCAAAGCGCATCGATTGTGAAAGCTGTCCGGGAATACTCAATTTAGGTGAATCATGAGAAAGGCACTTGTCGTCGGAATAGACTATTACGAGAACGTTAGTCGTTTGCATGGTTGTGTAAACGATGCATACGCAGTAAAAAATGTTCTTGAAAGGCATGGAGATGGCTCGCCCAATTTTGGCGTCAATACAATTGTTTCCTCAGATTCCACTTCTAAGATTGAAAGGCGACAGATTAAAGACCTTGTGACTGAGCTGTTTAGAGATGACGCTGATATTGCGCTATTCTATTTTTCCGGTCATGGGTACATTGAGTCAACGGGAGGTTATCTTATTACATCAGAATGTACCGATGGAGATGATGGCTTTTCAATGGATGAGTTGCTGACTATTGCAAATGCATCAAAGGCAAAAAATAAGGTAGTTATCTTAGATTGCTGTCATTCCGGATTGGTCGGAAGCCCGTCAAGCGCACAAGACAAAGCATTCTTGAGTGAAGGTGTAACAATACTTACAGCATCGGCAAAAGATCAGTATTCAATCGAATCAGGTGGTTCTGGTGTTTTCACGTCGTTGTTCGTAGACGCCTTAAATGGCAGCGCCTCAAATCTTGTTGGTGATATTACGCCAGGTAGCGTATATGCACACATCGATCAGTCTCTAGGCCCTTGGGAGCAAAGACCAATTTTTAAGACAAACGTAAAGAGATTTATTTCTTTGCGTGAGGTCCAGCCGCCAATTGCGCTTGATGACCTGAGGCAGATAAACAAGCTTTTCCCTGACCCTACGTTTAATTTTCCTCTGGACCCTAGCTTCGAACCAACATCAGATACGCCAGACGAACAAAACACAGAAATATTTTCATTGTTACAAAAGTACAGCCGAATAAATTTAGTTAAGCCAATAGACGAAGAGCATATGTATTATGCCGCCATGAACTCAACTGGTTGCAAACTAACAGTGCTCGGGGCGCACTATTGGAATTTAGTAAACAAAAGCATGATCTAACAATCGCATTCACTCGGATAGCAAAAAGCGCTGCTCCTTCGTCGCGCTGCTTTTTGCCGCCGGGGATTTGCGACGATAGGGCTTTCACTCATGAGCGACGACATGACCATTACCGTTTCGTGCATGGATTGTGGTGCTTCTCTTCCTAAAGAATGGGCCCATCATCCTGCGCCAGAACATCTATGTTCACAATGTGGGTCGGTTAAGAAATCAATCGGTTTGAATGCTGTTGAGAACATCGGGCTTGAGATTCACGACAGTCTCCGGGCCAAGGCGAAAAACGTGAAAATGCCGTTCAAGAAGAATCCGCGCGTCGACGTATTCGCTGGCGATGACTTGAGAAAGTCCGATAACAAATGGATGACCAAAGAGCGGGTCATCGACAAAGACAAGAATCTGTACAGAGAAATTGTCAAAGACCCAAAAACCGGAGAGATCGTTCATCACAATGAAGAACCTTTATCCGAGCATTTCGGCCATGGCTCTGCAAAGTCCAAGCCGCCCAAGCCCTAACCCGGCGGTCAAAACGGACCTTGCGCATAAAGCCGCGCAAGGCCGGTTACGTTTACGTTAAATTTTTAAGGAATCGATCATCCCATGTACAACCTACTAGTAACCGCGATGGATGGCGCTTGGGATGAAGGGTTTTATGAGTATGATAAAAGTCGCTTCCTTGAATATACGAATGAGACCATTGCGTCTGCTTTAAAAGAGTTAAGCGACGCTCATATTGAAAATCTGAAAAGCTACCCTTGTCTATTTGCTTATGAAGGGGAAAATTCAGATGTCCGAGTTGGTTATCTGACATCTATTAAAGAACGTGGACGCAACCTTCTCATAGAGTTTGAGTTCGAACAAGACATCGAACCAATACCATTTTCCCAAATCCAACCGATCGCCACATTGCTGGATATCCGTGGCTGGGAAATGAATAGGACTCATTGGGCGGTTAAAGACGAAGACCTATTCCAGAGATTTCGAGATCGAGGAATTCTCCCGCCTGACAAGCAAACAAAAATCACTAAGCAGGAACGACCCACCACTGAAAGAAGCTCAAACCCGAAGGTCACTAAGGTTCAGGGGTTTATTGGCAAGGTTTTGGGCCTTGAGCAGACAGATGGTTACGAAGTGTTTTACCGTGGTCACTCAAATAAGAAGAAGTACAAATTAGAGCCTTCACTGTTTAGGAAAGATGAAGAAGGAAATTACCTTTATAAAGACAATGAGCATATTTTATACAGAGAGCTATTAGTCTCCAACTCCGCTGACTTTCAATCAGACGTTTACACGCTTGATAGTCTTGTGAGGATGCAGCATTACTCATTACCAACGAGACTTCTCGATATAACATCAAACCCTTTAATTGCCCTCTATTTCGCGTGCAAGTCATCCGTCGACGAAGACGGGGAAGTAATTGTTTTCTCAATGAAACGAAAAGACATTAAGTACTTCGATTCCGATGTGGCTAGCTGTATTACTAATTTAGCTCGCTTACCGCAATCTGAGAAGGAATCAATAAAGTTTGAAGAAGAGGGTTTTAATGAACAACCACCAATCAGGCGATTGCTGCACTTTATCAGAGAAGAAAAGCCGTTCTTCGAGCCAATCATAATCCCCGATGATTTGCGAAAAATAATTTGCGTAAAAGGAAAACAGAGCAACGATAGAATCTCTTCTCAGTCTGGAGCATTTCTTTTGTTTGGGTTAGACGCAGTATTTGATGAAGAGGGAACTGCGGAAATTAAGGTATCAAGAATCACCATCGCGAACAAAAAAGCTATATTGAAAGAGCTGGACCTATTAAATATCAATGAAAGCACAGTGTTTCCATACATTGAAAACTCTGCAAAATACGTTGCGGAAAAGTTCAAATTTAACAAGTCGATACAGCCGACCGCTAAACGCGGCGGCTGATTGAAGCGTTCACTCGCCCTGCGGTCGAGTGAACGTGGCCGGGACAGAATTAAGGGACGATGTTTGCTTTGAGTACTTATTAGGTATGCGGAGTGGTGAAGCCCGTTCGACGAGGGTCCAGTCCGTCAGTGATACCGACATCAGGAGTTGTCTAAAATCTGTGTCATGTCGGGGTGAAAAGTAAATGAAGAGAATGTCGTTCCGGAATTTAAGGTTTAAATATTTGTAACTGCCGGTAAGCCTTTTTTGGATAATTAATTGGCTGGTCTGTGATTATAAATTTGAAATTGTCTTATACAGAAAGAAGCCTTCTGCTTTTCCTGAATTAGGCAGATCAGTCTAAACATTGTTAGAGCTCACCACTCATCATCACGGAGCCGGAATGACTTCTCTCCCACCGAAGGTGTTCGTTTCATATTCTCACGACAGCGATTTGCACAAGGACTGGGTGCTTAAGCTGGCAACAAGGCTTGTTGCTAATGGCGTAGACATCCTCCTTGATCAATGGGATCTCACACTCGGTGATGATCTACCTCGTTTCATGGAGTCAGGGCTAACAGCCGCAGATCGTGTTCTGTCCATCTGCACAAGCCAATACGTTGAAAAAGCTAACGCTGGCACCGGCTGCGTTGGCTACGAAAAAATGATTCTCACAGCCCAAATGATGCAGAACGTCACCGCAGACCGCATCATCCCAATAATCCGGGCAAATACGCTAGCGCAGCTGGTTCCAATCTTCCTCTCCTCGCGCGTATACGTTGATTTTCGCGATGATCTTGCATACGAGTCAAAGTATGCGGAGCTCCTTCGCGACATCCATGGCCAAGGAGTAAAGCCTAGACCACCACTCGGAGCGAACCCTTTTCTCTCAGCACCTACTCCGACTCCACCACTCATATCTTTTGGCCCCGAGCGGTACGTGTCACCGTCTCTTGCCGGCACAGTGGTTTTCGACTACTCGAACAACAACGGACGGTATGTCGTCGGTGCTGGCGATATGGCATTTGAGACTGCTTGGTCTCGCGGAGGCAATAGTTCTATCCACGCATACACTGATCCGCCGAGCATTCGGTCTGTCGCGCTCGCACTTGGGGCGGAGAGCATTGCCGATATCACCGATGCGTCAGCGTATGACACATCTTCCCGAGTAAGGAGTCCACGACTTGGTGAAATCGCTATTTGGCAGAACACTGCCGGTTACTACCTCGCCACCAAGATCGAGAAGCTCCAGAGTCGTGGTCACGGCAGCTCTAAGGACGAAATTACGTTCTCCTATGCAATCGCACCAAACAAATCGGCATCCTTTGCCCCTGCAAAGTGATCTCTAACATTACGTTCGAGCGGACCTGCGCGAAAAGCCGCGCAGTCCGCTCAACTTCACGTTATGCATATAGAAGATGAAGTACCGACACCATCAATTGGAGTATGAGATAGACGACGAATGGCTCGCCGAGGCGGGCGCTGTCGGTTTTCGACCGAACCGTGAATGTTATAGTGCGGCACCAGTAGACGGAGAGATTCTTATTGTTCCAATAGCCAGCGTTGAGCCTTTAACTGAGAGAGCACGATTGAGGGGCGTCTTTTGCGACGACAGAGAAACCGGTGCTACCGCGAAAGAGAGGGTGATTCGCTTACTTCGTTGGTTCGTTGCAGACGAAGCGGTGGAGCCGGTTAAGGCGGCCACCTCAAACGATCCAGATTACAGATATATGCTTGTAGAAGGTTGTCATCGCTTTCATTGTGCGCATGCAGTGGGTTTCATGAGCGTGCCAGCGACACTGAGGAGGAGTGACTGACCTATAGGCGACTTTGAGACACTGATCTGTAAGTAAAAATACTCTAACATACTTCTAAAGAATAGTTTACACGTTCCGCGAAATGCGAAACGGTTTTTTTGTCGCCCTTGCACTCCGGAAAACTGCCTGAACGATTCGTTCGGCTTCGGGATTCAGGAGGTCGTTTTGCCCCGGAAACGTAGCGGTGGATGAGGCTCGACACAAGAGTCTGGTAGGGGATGGGTTGTTTGTGCTACCGGTATGTCGTCCCTACGGGACTGAGGAGAAAAGCGGATGTCTCCCGCATCGGGATTTAGCGACCATGCCTTTTCAAAAACTCCATAGGCTTGTTGATTCGTAGAGTAGGGGCCGCTGTAAAGCAATGTAAATCATTGTAAAGATTTGATGTTGCGCCTCAGGACGATGCTGAAATAGGCCGAACACTTTTGTCTTTGCCCGTTAACTCCCGATGAAAGCTCAAGACTGATTAGATGCAATATTGAGCAGGTGTTGGTTGAAGAGGGGAATAACGGAAATGTTTCTGTGATCCGGCAGCAGGAAAGGGAGTTGGCGTCGAGGAAAAAGACCCTGACGCCGAAGTTTGTCTGGAAGCACGGCTTATCGATGGCCGCTTCATCCGATAGAGCGGGTCTTGTTATTGTTCTGATCGAGGGTGCTGAGATGCGGAATGCAGAAGCCGGAGGTGGTGTTTTCCAGCTGCCTTATCAGCTTGCGTGCGCTTTCGCCGTCGAGCGTGAAGTGGCGGTTGCCGGGAGAAACGATGCCCCAGGTCGCGTAGTAGGGCATAGTGCGATGCTGAACCAGTTTTTCGTACAGCGTTCTCAGGGTGTTCACATCGTCGTTGATGCCCTTGAGTATCGGCCCCTGCTGGAGAAGCACGATTCCGGCATCGGAAAGTCGGTCGAGCACGCTGCACACCTCGTCACTCAACTCTCGCGGATGAATAAAAGAGGTGATCATGACGAGGGGTTTAAACCAGCTGAGCATCCTGATCAACTCATCGGTAAAGATTTCCGGAGCGAATATGGGCGCACGGGTAGTAATGCGGATGATTTCCACATGGGGAATGCAGCGAACTTCATACAATGCGTGTTCCAGACGATCGGGGTTTCCGTACATCGGATCACCGCCCGTGAAGATCACGTCACGGATCGATTCGTTTTTTCGAAGATACCCGATGGCCTTGTCGAGCCGCCGTCCATCAAGAGTTGAAGCGACTTTCTCCGACCTGAAGCAAAAACGGCAGTGGGAAAAACAGGCGGTAGTGTACATAAGCAAAACATTGCCCGGATAGCGGTGGATGATTCCTTCAACCGGCTGATATTTGGCCTCGTCCCGATGAATATCCACCGCTTCATCATCCGGGTATCGTACCAGCTCTTCAACTGAAGGAATGGCGAGCTTCCTGAGCGGATCGTCAGGATTGTCGCGATCCAGCAACCCTGCATAATGCCTCGTGATTTTCATCGGCATTATCGGCCTGCATTTGCAGATTCCCTCTTTCTCTGCATCGGTCAGCGTGACATACTCAGCGAGCTGCTCCTGTGTGGTGATAATATCGTGTTTCAGGCGCCTCCCGTTCATCGTCTTCTCCAGTTATTGCTTCCATCGAATACCTTATTTTTTGAGGAAATAATGTAGCTCAAAACATTGTTACGTCATCGTTACTTCTCATGTTTTGTTCAAGATAATCATTTCCAGGGTGCTGATTTTGGAACTGTATGTTGAGGGCAAGTTCATAACCATGGCAACGTTTACTTTGGAGAGAGCGCCTGTGTCGCTTCTTTTTTTAACCGACAGGTCGGGACCGGTGGGGATGGGTTGCATGTGCTGCCGGCATGTCGTCCCTGGGGGACTCGGGAGAAAAGGGGATGCCTCACGCCGTGATTTAACCTCCATGCCTCTTCAAACCCCGTAGGGGTGCAATGTCGGTAGAGAAGCGCTCCCTCCTCCCACATCCAGCTCCGCAGGAGCTGCATGAGACTCCGGGGCATCGATCCGGATTCACAATAAGTCTGCAAGGTATTGAAGAGAAACCGGATAGAAGCGACAGGCGCGCTCCGTTCAGGGCTCTGCCCATTGTGCGCAGTCGCGCCAGCTCATGACGCTTACCCCGCCTCTTTCGTATGAATCGTCACCTCCGTAGATCAGCCAGGGCTGAAGCGCCTCGTCAGCGGCAAATCGTGCGGCTTTGAGGCCTGAGAGGATATAGTCGCCGGTAATGGTCTGGCCTGATTTTATTTCTATCGGCTGAAGCATTCTGCCTCTTTCAAAAACAATATCGGCTTCGAGCCCGTTGTTGTCGCGCCAGAAGTAGAGGTCGGCAGGAAGTCCTCGGTTATACCGGGCTTTGAGGCATTCGCTGACGATGCATGATTCAAAAATTGCTCCTCTCAGGGGATGAATGGCAAGAAGTTCGGATGAACGGATGCCAAGAAGCCAGCAGGCAAGACCCTGATCGATAAAATAGAGCTTCGGCGTTTTTACGAGCCTCTTTCCGAAGTTTCTGTAGTATGGCGGAAGCAGATGAACAAGGTAACTCGATTCGAGCACCGAAAGCCATGAACGGGCGGTTGTATGGGAAATGCCTGTTTCGCCCGCAAGAGCATGCAGGTTCAGCATCTGTCCGTTTCTCCCTGCACAGAGGCGCACAAAGCGCTGGAAGACCGACAGATCCTGAATTTTTATGACCTGCCGGACATCCCTTTCGATATATGTTGCCGTATAACTTGAAAACCAGTCGCCATGCAGCATGTTTCGGGCATGAAGGGCGGGATAGCATCCCTGCAGGAGCAGATGGTCGAGAGATATCGAATGCTCGCCAACTCCCGGTATTTCCGACAGCGATAACGGGAGCAGCGTGGTCATGCCCACGCGGCCGGCAAGCGACTGGCTTACTCCGGAGAGCAGTCCGAATTGCTGTGAACCGGTTACGATGAATTTTCCGGGAACCGGCGCTTCGTCAACCATGCCCTGAAGGTACGAAAACAGATCAGGCCAGCGTTGCGCCTCATCGAAGATGGCTCCATCACGGAACCGCTGAAGGAATCCTTTCGGGTCTTCCATCGCGAATGCCCGTTCTGCCGGATCTTCAAGCGTAACATATGGCTTGCCGGCAAAAACGGATTTTGCCAGCGTTGTTTTTCCCGATTGCCTTGGTCCGGTTATCGCAATAACAGGAAATGCGTTGGCCAACCGCTGAAGCGTTGCTGTCATGTTTCGATAGATCATAGGAAATTATACGATTTTAAAGTTGAAAATTCAAATTGTATAAAATGTATGGATGGCGAGGAACCCGGACGGGGAGGCGTTGTCCGTTGCGATGAGGAAAATAGGTCAGTTCGAGTAAAAGGCGATCAACCCGAAGGAGACAAAGAGCACGGAGGCCAGAAGAATGGTATAGTCGCTGATTTTGCGCATGAAGGCCGTTTTGTTCTCCTTGTACAGGCTTGCGATTACGATGACGGCGACATTGTTCGCCAGAAGGAAATGGGTGGATGACGGAAGATTTTCCGCGTTGGTGAAGTAGAGCAGGAGCAGTCCGCTTATCAGGCTCGTGACGATGAGAAACCGCTTCGTTTGCGCGAAGGAGAGCGTGTTGGCGATTGTTTTGATGCCGCTGATAAGGTCGCCCCGATGGTCGCGCATGTCCCACATAACCTCCACGAAAAACGCGCATATAAACACATACCCCCAGCAGATCCAGGCTTTCAGCGACAGCGCCTGACCCTCGAAAAACAGGGGCAGAAAGACGAGTGCTGTGGCCCAGTCGATTGGAGGGGTGAGGTTTTTGACGATGTAGATGTCTTTCAGCCGCCGGGCTCCGTTCAGGCGATGGGAGAGGAAGGCAGGAAAGCATTTGTGGTTGTAGAGAAAACCGATGAGGATGACGATTGCTGTCGTCAGGAACGCGGACTGCCCGAACTGAAAGGCTATGACGAGCGAGACCATGGAGAGCAGGTAGAAGGTCGCGTACGTGATAAGTGCTTCGTGCCGGAGGGCGTTTTTCAGCCCTTCGGGGTCGTTGGTCGCGTCTTCGCCTTCGTCGGTAAGTCTGTTGTCCTGGTAGATCGAAAAGGTCAGAAAGAAGACCGTCAGAACGGCCCAGAGGTTGACCTGAATATCGAAATATACTGACCAGCTCGCGGCTCCGAGCGAGGAGAGAAGCGACAGATGCAGTTTGTTTCTGAAGAAGTAGTGCGGCACGTTCTGTTTTTCCTTTCTGTTTTAGTAAAGGGTGCCTCTGTAGCGTTATCGAGCAACAGATTAGCTGCGTTGTTCCGTGAGGCCGGGGAACTCCGTCTGTTTTCTTTGATCGCTCATCAAACGTTGCAGATGTGCCCTGAAGTTATTTCGAAGTTGGCGATTAGATATCCTGTTTTGCCATCTGCGGGAATTTGCCCGGGTCGATGACGAACAGTACCTCGTTGAGTTTATGGCCTTTCATATCGCCTGCGTGCTGGTCCATGAGATAATAGTAGAGCGGATAGCCGCGGCAGGTGTTCTGTTTTTTTCCGTCAGCACGGTCTATGGTGCCGAAATCTGTCGTCTTGAGGGGTTCCGATACGGTGAGCATTGCTCCGCTGAAAAAGGCCGGCCATTTTTCCAGACAGGCACCCGTGCAGTTGCTTGTGTTGGGGGAATCTTTTTTAAACCAGCAAAGTGTTTTCCCGTTGCCGTCGGCAAGATAACTGCCTATACCCTCTTTCTGCATGACCTTGACGTTTTTATTTGCAGCAGTAGCGGAATGCTGAACGATAAACATCATCGCAACGCCTAATAATAAACTGCATAATTTTTTTCATAACACGCGCCCTTTGCGTTTAAATGGATTGAGTACGTATCATCGGGTACTGCTTTTGAAAAAAAGCAATGACCGCTTATATCTATGGGGGGCGCGAAACAGTAGGTAAATATTTCAATGAAAACACTCCCGAAAACATAAAAAGTTTCAATTTCGGCAGTTCTGCTTCGAAACACAAAGCGTATTCTCGGAGATATCTGAACTATGCGACGGCGAAGGCAATGTTATGCAACCACCTTCCTGAACCCTCAGGTTCATAAATGTGTTAAAAAGTAAATAACCGAAACATTCACCGTTGAGGGATTCTGGTATGTCTATACTCTTCACTCCCGCCGAACTCGGCCCGATAGCGCTGCAGAACCATATGGTGATGGCGCCGATGACTCGCAGTCGGGCACCTGGCAACATTCCCAACAAGATGATGGCAGAGTATTACGCCCAGCGCGCAACGGCCGGGCTTATCATCACCGAGGGCACCTCCTCCTCGCCGAACGGCCTTGGTTACCCGCGCATACCGGGAATATTTTCCCTGGCGCAGATCGAGGGATGGAAAGCCGTTACCGGAGCGGTGCATGAAAAAGGTGCGAAGATCTTTCTGCAGATCATGCACTGCGGGCGGATATCCCATCCGCTGAACATGCCCGGGGGCGCCCGCGTGCTTGGGCCTTCGGCTGTTGCGGCCGCCGGCACGATGTACACTGATGCTGCGGGGTTGCAACCCTTTCTCGTGCCGGAGGCCATGAGCGAGGAGGATATCCTGTCATCCGTTGCTGAATATGCCGATGCCTCACGCAATGCCCTTGCGGCAGGGTTTGACGGCATCGAGCTGCACGGTGCGAACGGCTACCTGCTTGAACAGTTCATCCGTCCGAATACGAACCTGCGCACCGACAGCTACGGCGGCTCCATTGAAAATCGCACGCGGTTTGTGCTCGAAGTGGTGGATGCGGTGATCGGGGCCATCGGCAGGGAGCGGGTGGGCATACGGCTTTCACCCTTTGGAGTATTCAACGACATGCCGCTTTACGACGCTATGGAGGAAGAGTACGACTTTCTGGCCTGGCAGCTTGACGCTTCAGGTCTCGCCTATATCCATCTCGTCGACCACTCCTCGATGGGCGCTCCCGTTGTGCCGGAGAGCATCAGGGCGACCTTTCGCAAGTCGTTCAGGGGCTCGTTGATACTCTCAGGTGGTTACGATGCGGAGCGGGCCGAAAGCGATCTGGATGCGGGCAGGTGCGACCTCGTGGCTTTCGGAAGGCCTTTTCTTGCGAACCCCGATCTTGTAGAGCGGTTGAAAACCGGCGCGGAGCTGAACACGCCCGACATGGAGACCTTCTATACTTCCGGATCGAAGGGATATACCGACTACCCGATGCAGCATTCGGTCTATTGATCAGGCAAACCGGGGACAATTGCCGGCTCAGCCTAACCAAAAAGGGACGCGAGTGCTCAGCGACGAGCGGATTCTCGGCAGTGATTCGTTTGTCACGGATGTGCTGAAAGATGCGGAAGATCGCATGGAGATACCGTTGACTTCTGATGAACGTTTGAGGTTTCAGATATCCTCTGCGCTGGCAGGATTCCTTCTGCCGAAGCATTCCTGATTTTCAGTTGTCCAGTTTCCCAAGGGTGGTGTCGATGGAACGCATCAGTTTTTCGACAGCACCATCGACGGCCTGCTCCGTAGTCGCCGAGTGGTGGCTCACCGCGAGAGGCTGGAGCCCGGCGAGACGAGCCTCAAGGAGGCAGCGCTTATCATCCGTGCCGAATTTTTTGTTGCTGTTATCATCGCTGAGGTGAACTTCCACGCGCGTTATTTTATCGCCATAGCGCTCCAAATTGTTTTCCAGTAAGGCCTTGAGCTGTTGCGCCAGTTCGCTGTTGCCTTCGATATTGCTATCCGTGTTGATCTGAATGATCATGTGGTTCTCCTTTTGCAGGGTGATTCAGCATAAACGTTTATGGTTGATCGCATCTGTTCCGGTATTAGTCGGCATCACTTCGTTCGTTTGATAACGACTTCTATGCCTATATTCAGGACCTGACAGTCCCGGGCTATCCAGCACGTCATCAACCTCCGGATGTGCTCATTTCTCAAACTCAATTGCTTTTGTTTCTCAGTCATGGGCTGGCGCTGATTGTGAACCGGATCGTATCCTGCTGATTGTCTCTTATGCTGTCTATGCGTCTTCCGGCTTCATTGTCAACAGTAATGCAGACAGGCAACGCTTGTGTGGTTGTCATAAAGGAATATCAGCCCATCATTTATTCTCTATAACATAATATTCTTGAGAACAGTTCTTATGCCGTCGATAAAACCCTTTTATTCTGTTACTTAATTCCACTCTTGCTCCTTTCTGCAGGTTGCGATTTCCACTACGTACTACGTATTGAGTTGCCCTTATATGAATAGCTTGCGAAATGTTTTTGATCTATTGACTGTTAATAACAATGACTCTAATGCAGTTATTTACTGTTCGATGTAGGCTTGCTGATCCGGATAGGAATTTATTCATTACTAAAAAAGAGTCGTCATTTCCTCATAGGCCATCAAATGATGCAAGGTCAATCACGAGCAGATGATTATGACCTTCAGGTTGTTTTTTATGTAACAAGCATTGACTTTGTAAAGTTATAACGTTTCCTGTCGCTATGCCGGACTGGTCGTTCATCCATGCGGTGCCTTTTTTTGAACTGACGGCCTTGCTTGTGCTTGCCGCCGGCATCGGTTTCGTTGGCCTGCTCCTTCGCCAGCCGATGGTTGTGAGCTTTATAGCGGTTGGCGTCCTGGCAGGTCCTTCGGCGTTTGATATCGTGCAGTCGCCAGAGAACGTCGAACTGCTTGCCGAGCTCGGCGTTGCGCTGCTGCTGTTTCTTGTGGGGCTTAAACTCGACCTTTCTCTTATACGCTCGCTCGGGCTTGTTTCTCTGGCAACCGGTCTCGGTCAGGTTCTTTTTACTTCGGTTATCGGTTTCGTTATCGGTCTGCTTCTCGGCCTTCCCCCGATTCCGGCTCTCTATGTCGCTGTAGCGCTCACCTTTTCCAGCACCATCATCATCGTCAAGCTTCTTTCCGATAAAAAGGAGGTTGACTCCCTGCACGGACGTATTGCCATCGGATTCCTGATCGTTCAGGATCTGGTTGTCGTGCTTGCCATGATGGTGCTGTCGGCTTTCGGCGTCGGTATGCTGGATGGTGCTGACGGCTGGTACGTTCAGCTCGCTTCCGTACTTTTTTACGGAGCGCTGCTTCTGGTTTTCGTATGGATGTTCATCCGTTTTGCTGCCACACCGCTTGTCAGTCGTATCGCTCATTCGCCGGAACTGCTTGTTACTTTCTCGCTCGCATGGGCGGCGCTGCTTGCGGCTCTGGGCAGTCATTTCGGGTTCAGCAAGGAGCTGGGCGGACTGCTTGCCGGCGTTTCGCTCGCTTCGACCCCTTTCCGGGAATCGATTGTGTCGAGGTTGGCGTCGCTGCGGGATTTTCTGCTGCTTTTTTTCTTTATCGTGCTTGGCATGCATCTCGATCCGGGATTGCTGGGATCCCAGATATGGCCGTCGATCGTTTTTTCGGTTTTTGTGCTGATCGGCAATCCGCTGATCGTGATGGTCATCATGGGCGCCCTCGGTTACCGCAAACGTACCGGTTTTCTCGCAGGTCTCACGGTCGCCCAGATCAGCGAGTTTTCGCTTGTTTTCATGGCAATGGGGCTCTCTCTGGGTCATGTTCAGCCGGAGACCCTTGGGCTGGTTACGCTTGTGGGCCTCATTACGATTGCCACTTCCGTCTACATGATCACCTATTCCCATACGCTCTTCAGCATGCTTGAGCCGCTTCTGGGTGTTTTCGAGCGGAAGAGGGGCATCGTCGAAGAGAGCGAAGAGAGCAGGGCGCTGCATGATAAACCATACGACATCATCGTGTTCGGACTCGGGCGCTACGGCAGCGCCGTTGCCGAAAATCTCTTGCGGGAAGGATTCCGCATTCTTGTCGTCGATTTCAATCCTGACGTCGTCCGTAAATGGAAGCAGGAGGGGTGCGATGCGCTTTACGGCGACGCATCCGATCAGGAACTTGTAGCATCGCTGCCGCTGCGAGGCGTGAAATGGGTTGTATGCGCCCTCTCGCAGCATGATCTCGGGGTCTCTTACGAGGATCCTCGCCTGGTGCTGATCGATGCGCTCAAGCGGAATGGATATGGCGGAAAAATCGCCGTTTCGACGCAACGGATGGAAGAGGTGCAGCAGCTTCGCGAATTCGGATCGGATCTCGTATTCCATCCGTATCACGATGCAGCCCGACAGGCGGCAGAACAGATTATGGCGGAAGCTGCTACATACCGTTCGGCAAGGTAGGGAACAGTCATTCATACAAGGAGGCAATCATGCACAATGCTCGTAATATTCTTTATGTCAGCAACGATTCAGGAGATCCCTCCGAAGGGATGAAGCAGGCATTGGCGCTCGCTGCCCTTAACTGTGCTGAGCTGACCGTGCTGCTGGTCTATCCCGAATTGCCCAAAGGCAGCCGGTATCTGGTTCCCCGGTTCGAGGAGTTTCTTGCCGCAAGGCTTCGCGATTCTGTCGATTCGATCTCTACAGGCCGGAACCCCGACGAGGCGCCGATTTCGATTGTGGTTGAAGGAGGAAGCAGGCCACCGGCGATACGCGTCATTCAGCGAGTATTGCAGGCGGGGCATGATCTGGTCATCAAGGATGCCGAACCGAAAGCCGAAGGGCGCGGTTTCAGGGCGACCGATATGACAATGCTTCGAAAATGCCCCTGTACGCTCTGGTTGGTAAGGCCGCCGCTTCGTGCTTATGACGAGATGCATATTGCCGTCGCCGTCGATTCCGAGTTTCGCGACGAAGCCGAGCGGGATCTTTCCCTCAGACTGCTTCGGCTTGCTGATGCGCTTGGGCAGCGCCTGAAGGTTGAACCGACCGTGCTTTCCTGCTGGGATTTCGAGTTCGAGGAATATCTCCACAAAAGCCAGTGGCTCGGGTCTGTCGATGAGCACCCTGCCAATACGGTTACTGCGGTGGAGCATCATCACCGGATAGCGCTCGATGCCCTGATAGCCGAATCGGGGATGCTGGGTATGTATCATGTAAGGCATCTGCGCGGACGTGCCGATGCGGTCATTCCGCTTTTTGCAGACCGGGACCGGGTTGATATCCTCATTATGGGGACTGTCGCCAGAACAGGTATTTCAGGCTTCATCATCGGCAATACCGCCGAAAATATTCTCGAGGAGATAAGCTGCTCGCTGGTTGCGCTCAAACCCGAAGGGTTCGTTTCTCCAATCAATGCCCAATGAGAACGATGATATGATCGATAGTGTGAAATATCATGGCGAATCTGTCGATAGCGTTTTCCGGACGCTTTCTTCTTCCTCGAACGGTCTTTCCGGCCAGGAAGCAGAAGAGCGTTTCAAGCAGCATGGCCCGAACCGGCTGAATCCGCCAGGAAAACAGAATCCGCTCGTCAGGTTCCTGCTGCAGTTCAGGAATATTCTCATCTACGTCCTGCTTGTTGCCGGATTGGTTACGGCACTGCTCGGTCACTGGATCGACGCGTGGGTTATTTTTGGCGTTGTCGTCATCAATGCGCTGATCGGGTATGTTCAGGAAGGCAAAGCCGAGAAGGCGCTCGATGCCATAAGGGATCTCCTTTCTCCGCAGGCTCTTGTCAGGAGGGGCGGGATGCAGGTATCCATACCCTCCGAGGAACTTGTGCCCGGAGATGTGGTGATTCTTCAGTCGGGGGATAAAGTGCCTGCCGATGTGCGTCTTTTCAGCGTCAGGGACCTCAAGATAGACGAAGCCATTCTTACGGGGGAATCGCTTCCGACGGAGAAAAAGAGCGATGCGGTTGCCGCCGAAGCATCTATAGGTGATCGTGCCTGCATGGCTTTTTCCGGAACGCTGGTTACATACGGAAGGGCTGAGGGAGTCGTTGTCGAAACCGGCGACGGCACCCAGATCGGCAGAATCAGCACCATGCTCGGTACGGTCGAAACGCTTCAGACTCCGCTCATGCGTCGTCTCGAAGAGTTCGCCCGAACGCTTTCGATCGTTATCGTCTCGGTATCGGTTCTGTTGTTTCTTTTCGGGGTATTCGCAAGAGGATATTCCGTATCGGAGATGTTCAACGCAGCGGTTGGCATTGCCGTTGCCGCAATTCCCGAAGGACTTCCCGCCATCATGACCATAGCCCTTGCCATCGGAGTGCAGGCGATGGCCCGTCGCAAGGCGATTATCAGAAAACTGCCTGCGGTAGAAACTCTCGGTTCGGTATCGGTGATCTGTTCCGATAAAACCGGAACGCTTACCCGAAACGAAATGACCGTCCGTTCGCTCGCGTTGTCTCAAGCGATCTTCGACGTGACCGGTTCAGGATATATTCCCGATGGTGCCTTTCTTTCGGACGGCAGGCAGGTCGATCACCAGAGCATCGAATCTGTAAGGGCTATTGCCCAGGCTTCGCTGCTCTGTAACGACGCATCGGTTCGCCATCACGAAAACCAGTGGCTTCTTTCCGGCGATCCGACCGAAGGCGCTCTCTATGTACTGGGCATGAAGGCTGGTTACGATCCAGAGGCCGTAAGGAATGAGTGGCCCCGCATCGATATGATTCCCTTCGAATCCGAACATCGCTTTATGGCTACCCTGCACCATGATCATCATGGACACGGCAGAATCTATATGAAAGGGGCTCCCGAAGTCGTGCTGGCAAGATGTGCCAGGCAGCGCAACGGCGAAGGAGAGGGCGTTCCGGATTTGTCATACTGGGACGAGGCGATGCTCATAATGGCCTCGCAGGGGCAGCGCCTGCTTGCCGTCGCCTGCAAGGAGGTCGATCCGGAAAAAACCGGACTGGATTTTTCGGATGTCGCCGGCGATTTTGTTTTTCTCGGCATCACGGGCATGATCGACCCGCCTCGCGAGGAGGCGATAGCCGCCGTACAGGCCTGCAAGAGCGCGGGTATACGCGTAAAAATGATTACCGGCGATCAT
The DNA here is from genome assembly GCF_036528655.1 of Chlorobium sp. Lineage (GTDB taxonomy): Bacteria > Bacteroidota > Chlorobiia > Chlorobiales > Chlorobiaceae > Chlorobium. The sequence goes on along the minus strand of NZ_JAIGND010000024.1, from coordinate 4,090 downwards.
GTCGATACGGCAAAAGCCATCGGAGCGATGATCGGTATCGGTGAGGGCATGCATGCCGTAACCGGCGCGCAGATCGAACAACTCGACGACGGCGAACTTGAAGATGCCGTCCTGCGGCATGACGTGTTCGCCCGCAGCAGTCCGGAGCATAAGCTTCGTCTGGTCAAGGCTCTGCAGGCCAGGGGTCATGTGGTTGCCATGACCGGCGACGGTGTGAACGATGCGCCGGCGCTCAAACGGGCCGACGTCGGCATAGCCATGGGGCTCAAAGGTACCGAAGTGTCGAAAGAGGCTGCCGAAATGGTGCTTGCCGACGATAACTTCGCGACCATAGCGAGTGCGATCGAACAGGGCCGGACGGTCTACGACAACCTCAAGAAGTCGATTCTCTTTATATTGCCCACCAACGGCGGCGAAGCGCTGAGCATCCTTTTTGCCATAGCTCTCGGCTACACGCTTCCGGTCACCGCCGTGCAGATTCTCTGGGTGAACATGGTTACGGCCGTAACGCTTGCCCTCTCGCTCGCGTTCGAACCCGCCGAAGCGAACGTCATGCGGCGGAAACCTCGGAAAAGCGACGAACCGATTCTTTCGCGCTATATCCTTTGGCGGATCATGTATGTTTCCATCCTCCTGATGATTGGTACCTTCGGGCTCTTTCTCTGGTATGAGCGCGCCGGATATTCCCATGAATTCTCGAGGACGGTTGCCGTCACGACGCTGGTCATGCTCGAAGTTTTCTACCTTTTCAGTTCGCGTTTTTTCGTTTCCTCCGTTTTTTCGGGAAAAGCCGTTACCGGAAATCCCGCGGTACTCTATTCTGTCGGCATTCTTCTGGCGCTGCAGGCGCTTTTCATCTACGCGCCGTTCATGCAGAAGCTTTTTGCCACAAGACCGCTCGGTCTGACCGAATGGGTAATTATCATGGTTGTAGGCTTTATCTTGCTGCTGCTCGTTGAACTTGAAAAATTCATTGTAAGAACGTTTTTCAACAAGTCCGGCATACAGTAATAAGCTGCCGGAGTGCCGGTCGCATACTATGTCTGCATACACAGGACTGTGCAGGTATGGCTCACGGAGACCGTGAATGAAGCCGGACATCAGAGGAAATCGGCCCAAAGCGTTAGAGATTCTGAAAACGCCCTGAATCCCGTTTTTCAGGAATCGGCGGCATCGTTATGTTTATGTTATCCTGCCGTTGATTGTTTATGGAGCAGCCGGTATTGCCCGGGTGGAACGGTGGACTAATCAGAAGACGGCAGGGATTATTAACGGTGTTTCTCCTGCGTCCGTAAAGGTTATTCCGCGATAGGGGGATGGCTGATGAGTGCGGATTGAAAGATCTGTTTTCAGGAAAACCGGGAATCGGGATCGATCAGCATCCCTGACTGTTCTTCAGCGTAATTCGGGATGGCATTTCTGGCCTCGATATTGCGAATTATAATAGGAATCCCATAGGGGGGCATCGTGAGTCATGATGCTTCCGCTTTGCAAGTTAAGGTAATTCCGCAGATTTTTCAGATCGTCAGGAACTTCCGGTTTTTCGGTTCCTTTCAGTTTTCGGCTGTCGATCCGCTTGCCGCGGGGTTATGCCTCGCAGTTTAACAATGGATTCTACAGCTTAATGGAGCGTATCGAGCATATCCTTTTTTTCTGGCTTTTGCGATAATCGTGGTGGTTACGTTATAAGATAGACGAGCCTGGACCGGAATGAGACGGATTCTGATATTACTAATCAGATACTCCGATCTGCATGCGTGTCATTCCGGAAATTTTCTCTTCAGAAGCGATTATGGTTTTTCATAAGCGGAGAATTTCTTATTTATCCGAAGAGACTGCATGGTCTGCTTAAGTGCCTATCTTTACATGTATAATCAATCAATAATATTATAAAGCAGGAGCACCTGTATGAAACGCGTATTTCTTTTTGTATTGACCAACTTTGCGGTGATAGCTGTTCTGTCCGTCAGCGCCCGTCTTCTGGGCGTCGACCGCTTTTTAACCGGCAACGGGCTCGATCTGGGCATGCTGCTGGCATTTGCTGCCCTGATCGGCTTCGGCGGTTCTTTTATTTCGCTGCTGATGTCGAAAACCATGGCAAAGTGGAGCACCGGCGCACGGGTTATCGAGCGGCCATCCAGCCAGGAGGAGGCATGGCTCGTCGATACCGTGAGACAGCTGTCGAAAAAAGCCGGATTGCCGATGCCTGAAGTGGCCGTCTTCGAAGGCGCTCCGAATGCCTTTGCCACTGGGCCGAGCAAGTCGAAATCGCTGGTGGCCGTCTCGACCGGGCTGATGCAGAGCATGAATAAAAAAGAGGTGGAAGCCGTGCTGGCTCACGAGGTGGCCCATATCCAGAATGGCGATATGGTGACACTGACGCTGATTCAGGGCGTGGTCAACACTTTCGTGATCTTTCTGGCTCGTGTCCTGGCCTATGCTGTCGACAGCTTTCTTCGCCGGGACGAGGAGTCCTCTGGCAGTCCGGGTATCGGTTACTGGATCAGCAGCATTGCTTTTGAGATTATGTTCGGCATCCTTGCAAGCATCATCGTTATGTACTTTTCACGCAAGCGTGAATTCCGGGCTGATGCGGGAGCGGCTGCGCTGATGGGCGACCGTCGTCCTATGATTGACGCTCTGCGGGCTCTGGGAGGTCTCCAGGCTGGCCAGTTGCCGAAGGAGATGGCGGCAAGCGGGATTGCGGGAGGCGGCATGATGGCTCTTTTCAGCAGCCATCCTCCCCTTGAATCGCGTATTGCCGCGCTGGAGTCGGCACGTTGAGATTGAGATGCTCTTTGCAAAGCCCCGTGAAAAAGCGGGGCTTTGCAGTTTCAGGGCGTCGGATCGCATGCCTGGATGAGCGAGGTTTTGCTGTCGGTCGATTCGGGATCTACCCTTCGTCGATCTGGCGGAGGATTTCTCTCAGCGAACCGGCCGCGTTCTGTTTTTCTTCATCTGCGTCAGCATTATAAAAACCGATTATTGCCTTGCCGCCGATACCGATCGGAGGATATTGCTTTTCTGCAAGCATAGGCATGAGGGCAAGTATTTTGGATGCCGTATTCCTCTCCATGCCGTTGATTCTTCCGACGACCTCTTCGGCGATGGAGGCAGTGTCCTCCTCGTCGAGACCGGCAACGTAAGACGCGCTTTGCACGGCTCCGTACTGGAACCCGAGTAGGGCAAAAACGATGTCTCTGTTCGTGTTGTTATCGAGTCCGGCCGGGCATTGTCCGATTGCTTCAGCCAGGAATTGCAGCGTCATTTTCGTTACGGCTTCGATGTTCTGATTGTTATGCATGGCTATGTGTTTTGAGTTCCGGTCGCGTTTTGGTGGATAATTCAGCCCCCCAAAAAAACGTATTCCGGCTTGCGGCAGCAGGTATCTCTCAGTTGCGTTTTCCGTTACGGTATTTCCATGGTGGCACCGGATCCGAGTCTCGCCACAAGCCTCGCCCGGCTTTTCTTGCTTCGTTTTCGAGCCTCTGCAGCATCGGATCGTTCGAGTGTTTCCGGTAATGCCAGGCATAACCTGCCCTGACGAGTTCGGCGTTGAGATTCATTTCGCCAATATATATCCAGGCTACGTTTCTTCCGTATCGGTCGCGATCCACACTGCGGATGGTTACCTGTTTTCCGAAAACGAGCGAGCTTGTGAACTGACGGGCTTTCCTGCCGAACGGCTGTGTTCTTTCGGGACAATCGATACCGTAGAGCCGGATTTTTTCCTGCGTGTTGTCGGCGTAGAGAATGGTTATGGTATCGCCGTCTGCGATTCTGACGACGCGGGCAGATTCGGGTGACTCGCTGCATGAGGAAAAGAAAAACAGAAGGGGGAGGAGAAAGATGCGGAGTCTGGCTCGGAGGAAAAGCGCAGACATGATTACAAGAGGGGATTGATAGAGGAATCCTTGATGCATAACGAGAATATTTAACAACGAAAATCGGTTTTATGAGAAAGTGGTGTTCTGTGTAGTTGATCGACAATCACCTTCCCGTTGAGCGGGTTCTTCTGCCAAGGGGCAGATGGCGCCGGAATCGGTTCAAGCCTGATGACCTTCTGAACATAAGGGATTTTAGTATTTTC
>NZ_JAIGND010000023.1:0-68465 GCF_036528655.1 Chlorobium sp. | reverse complement strand
ACTGCAATGCCAGCGTGGTTTTACCGACTTGACGAGGGCCGTAGAGCACCTGGATAAATTGACGAGGTTCTGATTCGATCCTGTGTGTCAGCACTTTTTTTTGTGTGCGCTCGATGATCATAATTTTAGCTCACTATGTTGAGTAAATTAACTCAACATAGCAAACATTCTGCAAAGAGCAAACACTGCACAAGAGGTATTCCGACAATGGATGACTTGGAGGCGAGCATCCGTACGTGAAACTGCTCCTGTAAAATAGTTATCTTGAGAGCATGGGACCGCAATGCTGCAAGGGACGAGAGCCGTCGCCTTACCGTTTTTCTGCTGATTCCAGTGCTGTGCATATTGTCTGGAATGACAGAATGAGGGGGAGCGATTTTTGGGGTAAGGGCAAGGCTCCGTAGCTGGCGTACCAGGTTGCGACGTCGGGGTTTTTGGCTTCGATGTGCAATCCGATACCTCCGACATGGCTGGCAGCCGGCAAACACTGTCTTTCGGCCGCCAGCAGCAATTGATCTCCGAGGCGCTGTCTTTTCATGGAACGGTCTACGGCAAGCCGGCAGTGTCTGAACATGGGCAAAGCATGGCAAGCGGAAAACCCGCTTTTTGAGGCTGGCTTGTCAACGCGATTGCAATAACGGTTCCTGGCCGGTCATGAAACACATCATGGTTCACCACCAGAACAGGCCGGAGACCGGATTGCTCATTCCTCTGAGTATGGTGGAGGTCTGCTCGCCGGATCCCGTCCCCTCAGTATTGAGGCCGGGTTTCAATTTGTTAGTGCATAACCTTTTCCGATAGTTGACGTTTTTCGACAGCATCAGGTTTTGTACACTTTTCAGCCAGCCTGCTGTGCTCGATGCGCTTATAACCGCAACGGCGATAGTTACTCTGTCGAACTGTCCGCGGCTTGCTGTTTTTCCAGGATCGGCAGGATCCGTTTCAGGTCGTCTGCTTGTTCGATGAGCATTTTTCTGAGCAAGGACGGTAGCCCGGAGCCGTTTGAGCCTTTCCGGTTCAAAAAGGTTTCAATGTTGTGCAGCATGTCCGGAGTCTGATTCCATTGCGGAAAGAGAGAGTGGCCGAAAGCCCCGGCGTAATGCACATCGCGCTCGGTATAGACCTTTTCAAGCGCGTCAAAATACCGGTCGATGTACGGTGCAAGAAGATCCTTCTGCACCTTCCAGTGAAAGCCTTTCATGCCGTAGCGGAGGTAATCCGTGGAGCGGGATGATTGTTCCGTGAATGCCTTCCAGCAGGTTTCCTTTGCCGCGCTGTCGGGTTTCGAGGCTTCCACCATAAAGGCTTTTTTCAGCCCAAGATCGCTTTTGTCCAGCTCTTTTTCGTTGCTGAACAGGTTTTCGGCTCCAGGATGGCTGAAGGCAATCAGGCGGGCTATGATGTTCCAGCGTTTTTCCTGGTCGATTTCGAGCGATGCAATGGATTCGGTTCCATCGACAAGGGCGTGCAGGTAGTCAAGCTCATCGGGCTGGAGAGCGGTTGTCAGCAGGAGACCGAACCAGATGATCTGCTCCTGCTCGCTTTTACCGGACCGGCCCAGGCGTTCGCGGGCCATGGTGTTGAGCCTGGACATCCATATTGTTCTGTTTTCATCAGTCAGGTATAGCGTTACTATGGCATTGATCTTTGCGATAAGATGGCTGTTGAGAATTGACAGATCCTTTTCTTTCATGCCGAGCTCAATGCCCATTTCGATGAACCCGGTCGGATCGAAGGCATTATCGCGCACCATCTGCCAGAGGCTGCCCAGAACGAGCCGACGGGCAAACGGATCTTCAAGGGTACCGAGCGACTGGCGGGCGATGGCGATATCATCCGGGCTGTAAAAGACTTTTACATAATCGTGGTCGTGCGTATTGAGGATCACGAATGCTGTATCCGGTTGCAGCTGTGCCTCGGCGGTTTTCCCGTCGATGATGATCTTTTGGGTTTCGTTTTCGACGAGCGCGCCGCCGCTCAGACGGTAGCCTGTAAATTCGATGGCATGCTGCCGGATGAGATCGTTGCCGACCGAACCCAGCTGCTCGATCCTGAGCCTGCCGTTCCCGATTCGGCTCAGGAGGGTATTGACGCCGGTGGTTTCGAGCCACTGGCGGCTCCAGGCGACAATGTCGATGCCGCTTGTTTCCGACATGATTGAAAGAAAATCATCCAGAGTGGTGTTCTTTCCAGCGAATCGTTTGAAGTATTTCCCGATGGCGGCGCGGAAAGCCTCATCGCCGATGTAGTACTGAAGCTGGCGAAGCACCGAGGCGCCCTTGGAGTAGCTGATGCCGTCAAAATTGCTGAAGGCCTCGATGGTATCGCGGGCCGAAGAGGCTATGGGGTGGGTGGTTGCATACTGATCTTGCTGATAGGCCCACTCTTTGCGGACATACATGTGTTCCAGGGCATCACTGAACAGTTGCCCTTTGGACATGGTGAAATAGGAGAGGTAGTCGGCAAAGCTTTCGTTGAGCCAGAGGTCGTTCCACCATTTCATGGTCACCAGGTCGCCGAACCACATATGCACCATCTCGTGGGTGATGGTATTGGCACGGTCCAGGTGCTCGCTGTAGAGCTTTTTATTGCGAAAGATATAGTGTTCGCTGAAGGTGACGCAACCCACATTTTCCATGGCTCCGAAATTGAATTCCGGGACAAAAACCTGGTCGTACTTGTCGTATGGATAGGGGTAGTCGAAGTAGGCCTCCAGGGCGGCCATGGCTTCCCTGGTGATGGCAAGGATGTTGTCCGGGTCCATGTGTTTTGCGAGCGATTTCCGGCAGTAAATGCCAAGCGGAATGCGGTTGTAACGCTCTTCCCACTTGCTGTAAGGACCTGCGACCAGGGCAAAGAGGTAGGTGGAAAAGACAGCCGTGCGTGTAAACGCAATCGTTACCTCATCGCCGTTTGTCCGGGTGTGCTCGGGCAGGGTGTTGTGGATATAGGTCCATTTTGAGGGTCCGTGTACCGTGAGCTGGTAGGAGGCTTTGATATCGGGCTGATCGAAGCAGGGGAAGAGGCGGTGGGCGTCGTAGGGCTCGAAGTCGGTATGCAGGTACTCTTCACTGTCTGCGGGATCCTGAAATTTGTGAAAGCCCGATCCGGTGTTATCGAATAATCCGGTGTAGGTGATCTCCAGCGTATTGCAGCCCGCTCTTAGATGATCTTCATCGAGATAGATGGCAAATTCACCCCTGAGATACTCCTCCGTCGCCATGCCATTGAGCGTTACCGCATCGATCTCTTTGGTAATGAAATCAAGCTTGAGGGGGGCTATACCTCCATGGCAATAGTCAAACGCGACAATGCAGCGGCCCCGGTACTCGGCGGCATGCTCTTTCAGGGTGAGTTCAAGGGTGTAGCTGGCATTGGAAACAAGGTTGCTGCGGGTTTCAGCCGCTTCCCGGGTGAGAATGTTTTCAGTATCCATCAGAAATGTCATGAGAAACGCTTTAAAAGGGGTGCTGGTTATCAAGTACCCTGATTATCTGTCTGTTGTATGGTAGATAATTTACCCGGTTCAGCAAAAAAGCCCGGACATTATTTCCCGGTTACATTTTTCCGCGCAAACTCCCTGAAGAAATCCTTCATATGCAGCGTGCCGTACCGCAGGGCGGCATTGTCGGTTTCGTTGACGGCGATGAAGAAGTAAAGCATGTCGGCAATACGGGCGCTCAGGAGGTTGTATGATCGCGTGAACGCCGTTGACGATCCAGAGAGGTATGAAGGTACTGAAACCAAGGGGTGACGTTTATGTTGCAGGCGAAGCTCTTTCGGCAGGGGAGCCTTGGCCGGAATATCGGCGTTCAGGAAATCAACACATGGGGTTCTCGCTTTTTTAGGTACATTGCGGCGCTGTTCTTCTTCTCCTTTCGGCATTCCGCCAGCATCAGCTTTTTTTTTATTATCACCAGGCTACAACAGGTTTACATCATATGAGTTATTCAAAACAATCTCTCGAGTTGCATCGCCATGCGCGCGGTAAAATAGAAATACGATCCAAAGTCAGTTTAAAAGACAAGGAGGACATGTCTGCGGCATACACTCCGGGAGTTGCGGCTGTGTGCACGGAAATTGCCGGGGACAAGCGGAACTCTTTCATCATGACCAACCGTGGCAGTCAGGTGGCAATCGTTACCGACGGAACGGCTATTCTGGGGCTCGGCGATCTCGGGCCGGAGGCAGCAATGCCTGTGATGGAGGGCAAATCCATTATTTTCAAGGAGTTTGCAGATATTGACGCTATTCCATTGTGTATAAATTCAACGGATGTCGATGATATCGTCAAGTTCTGCAAGCTGATCGAACCGAGTTTTGCCGGCATAAACCTTGAGGATATTTCATCTCCGAGGTGTTTCGAGATTTTCGAACAACTCGAAAAGGCGCTTTCCATTCCGGTTTTTCATGACGATCAGGACGGAACCGCAATCGTTACTCTGGCGGCCATCATCAACGCGTGCCGTGTCAGCGAGAGGGATCTCGGGGATCTTCATGTGGTGGTTAACGGCGCCGGTGCGGCCGGCATCGCCATTGCCAGACTGCTGATTCATGCGAGGGTAAAAGAGGTGGTTCTTGTCGATACCCAGGGAGCGCTCTATGACGGCCGTTCCGGCATGAACCCCATAAAGCAGGAGATTGCCGAAAGAAGCAACAGGCTGAAACATAAAGGCGACCTGCAGAGCGTCCTGATCGGAGCCGATGTTTTTGTGGGCGTTTCGGTAGGCAACATCGTAACGGAGGCGATGGTTGCTGGCATGAATCCCTCTCCGTTCATTTTCGCTATGGCCAATCCTACGCCGGAAATCATGCCTGAAGCGGCTTTAAGGGCCGGCGCATGTATCGTGGGAACCGGTCGCTCGGATATGGCCAATCAGGTCAATAACGCGCTTGTATTTCCGGGTCTCTTCAAGGGACTGCTGCAGACAGGCATAAGAAAGATCACGCCGGATATGAAAGTCGCGGTCGCCGATGCGATAGCCCGTTCGATCGATCCTGAGGCGGATAACCTGATGCCGACCACCTTCGACAAACAGGTGGTGGACAATATCGTGAAAGTGCTTGCGGCCATGGCGTCGAAGTAAAGCGTTTTGCCCGGATGCGGTCAACGTATCCGGGCAAAGGGCTTTACGTGCATGTGGCAGACTCGCCGGACGGTTATTCCCGGATCAACCGACGAGCGAGCTCCGAAAGTCCTTGCTCCGGGCGCCATCATATACCGGTTTGTCGGTAGCGCCGAGTAATGAGCGTATCTGCTTTAAGGAAAATCAGACACATCGAAGTATCCGGTCAGGAAAAGCCCGAAAACTTTATTCTCGAATCAAGCGCGCAGTTTGAGGCTGCAAGCACTTGAATGCCCTGGTTCTGTAAAATTATTGAAAACTGAGGGGCCTTTGGGTATGTTTTTCTGGCTACTTAAAATAAAAGCACTATATTTGATACTGAAAATGCTGTTGCCTGTGATAATGAACAGGAAACAGCTGTTTTTGCCTGCCTTATTTAACCCGGCATAATCGTTCCGGGAAATAATCTGTAATTATTTATTTGAAAGGCCTGCTGAATACTCAATATGGATTTGAGCCGATTAATTATTATTGGCGAACATCCTTCAGATGCGCAATGCGGTGTATTGGCAGCACTGCTTCAATTCGGCTTTTAACTGATTAAATAAATAAATATAAAACCAAAACACATGAGAATATTCTGATTATTGAAATATCACAAACACAACAAATTGAACCAGGCATATAATCTCGAAAAATAATAGAATATGAGCAATTTACTGACTGTATTGAATGATAAAAACATTATTATTCCGAATAATATCAGGGAAGTATTAACCGAGTGCAAAAGCTATACCGTTTTCAATACAACCGGAGAGCTTTCTGATGCCGCAACAAACGGAAAAGACAATGCCGAGTTTGAAGTGAAATACGATGTTTCCGGTAAAGGGATTTATACGGAAGCAGTTGTGCAACGAGTGAAAAATGGCATATCGGCTAATTATACCGAAGCATATATGCGCAGAAGGGATCCCGGAACCATGGTAATTGCCGATAACAAGCCAACGGATAAAAAACGATTTATAGATAAATATGGATATGAATTTTCAGCACTGCAGACAGAAACCTTCGATTGGTTAAAAAAACAGGATCTCGCTGTTTTCTTTTACTTTGCCGGAAGGGAAAATATCGGTTCGTTAGGAATTGCCATTGCGCCTGCCAATGCGGCATTTTTCGCTTTGGGTCTGTCGATGCTGCAGGAGATGGTTTCTGTTGATGAATTAAAGAATAATTCGGCATTGAAGTCGGTGATTTTTGTAGCTCCTGTTTTCAGGCATACCCATTTTGATGGCAAGCAGGTTGTTGTACACAATCGTACGGAATCGATTCACGAGCTGTATTCATATAATTTATATCCGGGACCGAGCGCAAAAAAAGGCCTTTACGGGGTTATGCTTACACAAGCGGAAAAAGAGGATTGGATTATTGCGCACTGCTCTGCCGTGCAATCTGTCAGCCCTTACGATAATGTAACTACTTTTATGCATGAAGGCGCAAGCGGCGGCGGAAAGAGCGAAATGCACCAGCATATTATAAGAGAACCCGACGGACGCGTGCTTTTGGGGCGCAATACATTAACCGGCGAAGAACGGTTCATTACGATTCCCCGATTTTGTACTTTCAATTCAGTAGCCGATGATATGGCTTTCTGCCATCCTTCTGTTCAGATAAAAGACGGAAAGATGCGCATTATCGATGCTGAAAACGCATGGTTTGTTCGTGTTGACAGCGTGAAACAATATGGCGACGACCCGTCTTTGGAAAAGAATACGATCAATCCGTCATTGCCATTATTATTTTTAAATATCGAAACTCAACCCGGATCAACTGCTTTAATCTGGAATCATATTCAGGACGAACCCGGAAAACCCTGTCCGAATCCAAGAGTTATTATACCCAGGAAATCGGTTCCGAATGTCGTTAACCGGCCGGTTTCGGTTGACATCAGGAGTTTCGGTTTGCGCGCCCCGGTTTGCACAAAAGAAAACCCATCGTATGGAATTGCTGGGTTGTTTCATGTTCTTCCGCCTGCTTTGGCTTGGTTGTGGAGGCTGGTGGCTCCACGCGGACACAACAACCCCAGTATTGTCAGCTCAGGAGGGATGGAAAGCGAAGGCGTCGGTTCATATTGGCCTTTTGCTACAGGAAAAAGAATCCCTCATGCAAATATGTTACTCAAGCAGATAATCGATACACCGCGTACAACATTTACACTGGTTCCCAACCAGAATATCGGGGTATGGGCTGTGGGCTTCAAGCCTCAACTGCTTATGCGGGAATACCTTACGCGAAGAGGCGCAGCACAGCTCAAAGGCGATCAATATCAGCCTGCCCGTTGCCCGCTGTTGGGCTACGAGCTGAATTACCTGACTCTTGAAGGCTCGAAAATACCTTCCAGATTCCTGAAAGTCTACAGCCAACCTGAAGTCGGGTTCGAGGGTTACGATGCCGGAGCAGAAATGCTTCAGGCGTTTTTTAAAACCGAATTGCAGAAATTTTTAAAGGGTGAATTGCTTCATACGGGTAAACGCATTATTGAGGCTTGTTTGTCGAATGCAAGCATTGAAGAGTACAATGAGATCATTCCAATGAGTTACGAATACGAATATTCGTTCAACAGAATTGAAGATTATGAACAAAGCAGCGTGAATAACGGACTCTGAAGCCGATCTCGAATGGGTTCAACAAATCAGTGAGCGAGTGTCAACAGCATGAAAATTCTCCATACATCCGACTGGCATCTGGGGCGTACGCTCTACGGCAGAAGCCGCTATGAAGAGTTTTCTGCTTTTCTCGACTGGCTCCATCACCTGATCGAAACCGAAAAGGTCGATGCACTGCTTGTTGCAGGAGATGTGTTCGATACCTCCGTACCCGGCAGCGGAGTGCAGGAGCTGTACTACGGTTTTCTGTACAGGATGGCTCGATCGAATGTCTGTCGCCATGTGGTGATAACGGCCGGAAACCACGATTCTCCATCGTTTCTCGATGCGCCCAAAGCCCTGCTTCGTACACTTGACGTGCATGTGGTGGGCTCACCGGGCGACGATCCCATGGACGAGGTGATTTTGCTTCGCGACAGGAAGGGAAAAGCCGAGGCTGTCGTATGCGCAGTGCCGCATCTGAGGGATCGGGATATACGCACCGTTGGGCCGGGCGAGAGTATCGAGGAGAAGAATCGCAAACTGATCGAAGGCATCGAACGTCATTACCGCGATGTGTGCCAGGCGGCTGAACAGGTGCGGCTGGAGGAGGGGGGCTTTCTGCCCCTGATCGCCATGGGGCACCTCTTCACGGCAGGGGGAACCACTGTTGAGGGCGATGGAGTCCGCGAAATCTATGTCGGTTCGCTGGCCCACGTCAGCCGTTCGGTTTTTCCAGCCGGCATAGATTATCTTGCCCTCGGCCATCTGCACGTTCCCCAGCGCGTGGCAGGGGAGAATCATATGCGCTACAGCGGATCGCCCATTCCAATCGGGTTCGGCGAGGCCCGACAGCAGAAAGAGGTTGTGATTGTGGAGTTCAGCGGTGGAGAGCGGGTGATCACCACGGTTCCCGTGCCCTGTTTCCAGCCGCTTGAACGTATCTCCGGGAATCTCGACACCATCACTTCGCGCATTCTCGAACTCAGGGCATCAGGCTGTAGCGCATGGCTGGAAATCGAGTACTCCGGCGACGAGCAGCCGGGTGATCTCAGGGGCCACCTTGAAGTAACGATCAAAGGTTCTGCCCTCGAAATTAGAAGAATAAAAAACAAACGGGTTACGGAGCTTGCTATCCAGCGGCTGTCGCGGGAAGAATCGCTCGAAGAACTGAGCGAGTTCGATGTATTCAACCGCTGTCTCGATGCGGGCAAAGTTCCGGGACAGCAAAGGCCGGAATTGCTGCAGGCCTTTGAGGAGATTGTTGATGCGGTGCGTGATGAGATGAAAACCGGCAGGGACTGTTGATAAATGAGCTTGCTTCAGATTGCAGCAATTGCTTTTTTTGTTATTATATTTTCTGTTAAATCCATATCCGGCAAAATCTTACAACAACAATCAAAAACAATCAAAAGAAGTGCCATGCTGAAAAAAACAATGAGAGCCTTATCTGCGACTTTGATGGCCGTTATTTTCGTTGCTACAGTATCATTGGCTGCAACGACCGTTACAGGTAACGGCAGTCAAAGCAGGGGATACCCCGGTCAGAATGCAAAAATCAACGGCCAGCTCTTTTCATTGCCTGCAACCGGAACGATCACAAATGTCAATGGTCAGGGAGCAAGCGGCTTCTGGATTGAAAAAGGCACCGGAGAACTGGTCAGGAATTTCAATTCTTATGGCGAGGCAAAAGGATACAGTCTTCCGGCAGGCAGTTACAGGGCTATTCCAAACCTTCAAGACGGGGCGGCTTCGGCATGGATCAACGTTACCTTCACTTGTCCCTGACCGAGTTACTGTCTTCGGTAATAGTTTTCCCCGATCCTTTTTTTGAACCAGAGCGCCCTTGAACAGGGCGCTTGTTCTTTTGAGGAGATTTCCATCAGACCGATATGAATATTTGAGGAATATGAGGGTTTAACTATATTTTACCGTTTAAGTACATATATAATGTATTAATAAAAAAGATCAACCCTCGTTCGGCAATACTCCATCCGGGCGGTAAAGTAAAACTTCATATGAAAAAATATGTAGCAGAGTTTATCGGTACGTTCTGGCTTGTGCTTGGCGGTTGCGGAAGCGCTGTGCTTGCCGCGGCTTTTCCCGATGTCGGTATAGGGCTGCTCGGCGTTTCGCTTGCATTCGGTCTTACCGTTCTTACTATGGCATATGCGATCGGGCACATCTCGGGGTGTCACCTCAATCCTGCGGTTTCCATCGGACTCTGGGCAGGGGGCCGTTTCGAAGCAAAGGATCTCGTCCAGTATATTGTGGCGCAGGTTGCCGGAGCGATTGTCGCCGGCGGCGTACTGTACGTAATCGCCAGCGGAAAAGGCGAATTCTCTCTTGCCGGAGGATTTGCTTCCAACGGCTTCGGCGAGCATTCTCCTGGCGGTTATTCCTTTCTTGCCGCTCTCGTTGCCGAGGTGGTGATGACCATGATGTTTCTTATCGTCATTCTCGGTTCGACTGACGAGCGGGCTCCGAAAGGCCTTGCTCCGGTTGCCATCGGCCTCTGTCTCACGCTTATCCATCTTATCAGCATTCCCGTTACCAATACTTCGGTCAATCCGGCACGCAGCACCGGCGTGGCGGTTTTCGCCGGGGGATGGGCTATCGAACAGCTCTGGCTGTTCTGGGTGGCGCCTATCGTCGGCGGGATTCTTGGCGCCGTCATATACCGTTTTATCGGTAGCGCCGAGGAGTGAAGGCATCTGTATCGAACTGAAAGTGTTTTCCAGTCACGAAGTGCCCGAAAACGGTCAGGTTTTCGGGCACTTCCCCTTTTCGGGTTTTTGGGGATATCCAACAGGCCGGATCTGATGTTCCCGGCTCTTTCGGCTTCTTTTTGCCGCTCAGTTCTGGTTTTCGTATTTTTGCAGAGTAAAGTCCCGTTTTCAGATTCCTTTCAATCCCTGAAAAAAAGGAGTGCTCATGGACACCGTTATCTCTTCGATAATCCCGCTGCTCGGTTCCGTTCGTGAATCGCTTATGAGCCGAAAGAATGTGGTCGCTACCGGTATCGGTTTCAAGACCACTGCAGGGAAACAAACCGGCGAATTAAGCATTGTCTGTTCGGTGGAGCGAAAAGAACCTGAGTCGAAGCTGTTGAGCAGGGATCTCCTGCCGAAATCGGTTGACGGTATTCCTACCGATGTGCGTGCAACTGGTCGGATCAGGGCATTCCAGCCGCCGACAGGAAGGTTCCGGCCTTCACCGGGAGGAGTGAGCATAGGGCATTATGAGATCACCGCCGGTACGCTCGGGTGTCTTGTACGCAAGAACGGGGAGCTGTTCATCCTTTCGAACAATCATGTGCTGTCCAACAGTAACGACGCTTCCATCGGTGATGCGATTCTCCAGCCGGGCCCTTATGACGGTGGTATGAATCCTGCCGACAAAATTGCCGAGCTTGCCGAGTTTGTGCCCATCACCTATTCTGGTTCTTCGAGCAGTTGTCCGGTTGCTAATTCCATTGCCGATGTATGCAACTTTCTTGCTTCGGTAACCGGCAGCGACACTCGTTTACAGGCAGTAAGCGTTCAAGGCGCTGACAATCTTGTCGATGCCGCGCTTGCGCGACCGATCAATCAGGAAGAACTGCTGAACGATATTCTCGGATTCGGGGCCATTGCCGGAACGGCGGAAGGGACATTGGGCATGGCTGTAAAAAAAAGCGGCAGAACGACGGGCTTGACGACAGGGGAGATCCAGCAGATCGACGTTACGGTCAACGTCAGCTACGGTGCCGGCAGGGTTGCCCAGTTCCGCGACCAGCTGCTTGCGGGAGCCATGAGCCAGGGCGGCGACAGCGGTTCGGCTGTACTTGACAACTCGAACAACCTTGTGGGACTTTTATTTGCGGGCAGTGACGAAACTACGGTGATCAACCGTATCCAGAACGTTTTCGGCCTGCTGGGAGTAACGTTGTGAAGATATTGCGTATTCTGTTTTTATGCTTGATACCGATTATGGCCAATTGCTCAAAAGATATCGATATGAAAACGATCGGCGAGGTGAAGCAGGCGAATGAGGCAGAACTTCTTGCCCTGCCCGATGTGGCGTCGGTGGGAATAGGGCTGGACGAAAAGGGGAGTCCGGCTATCGTGGTTGGCCTCGCCCGCGAGAATGTTCGAACACAGGCTTTAATTCCGCAGGAGCTTGAAACTTATCCGGTCACTGTAAAAATAATGGGTCAGTTACGTGCACAATAGGCCGTCAGGTATACTTATGCCCCATCGTCGGGAGTTGCGTAGTCGCGAGGAACGTGCAGCAGGGAAGTCAGGTGAAAGCTATTCATATTCAGGGTTCGTTTCTGGTTAGTAAGGGGTGACCCTGTACCCTGAAATGGCTGAAAAAGGTTCTAAACCTCGGAGATCTATGGATAGCAGTATACGGACAGGTAAAGTCAAGGTCGCAACCTGGAGCGAGCTCGAAGAGAAAAAACCGGTTTATGCGCAGGTACTGAATGTCGATCTCGTCGTCATCCGTTACGGAGAAAACGTCTCGGTACTTTACGGAAGGTGCCATCATCGAGGGGCCCTCCTGGCCGATGGACATATAGAGGGAAAGAACCTTCTGTGCGGCGTACACGGGTGGGACTACCGGTTCGATACCGGCATAAGCGAATATAACAACGACGAAAAGCTCGAGCAGTTCGCGACGTGGATCGATCAACAGGAGGATGCCGTCTATGTTGACGAGAACGAAATCGGGAGCTGGGATGCCCGGCATCCGCAGCCCGAATCCCGCCATGCTTATGCCGATACGAACGATACGCCGGAAGAGCCTTTCAACAGCTATATCCGTCGACTCGCTTCAACACAACCCGCTGCATTTCCGGCACATGGACATGTTTCGGCAATGGGGGTTCCTCTCGTCGATCTTCCGCAATGGAACGATATCCAGATTCTTACGGCGCAGCTCTCAAGACCGCCTCTTTTCGAGGATGAGCCGGTTGAGACCGCAGTCGTTATCGGACCGAACGCGCGTATTCCCCTCAGACTGTCCATCCCGCTCTTTGTCACCGATATGAGCTTCGGGGCACTGTCGCGCGAAGCGAAAATCGCGTTGGCAAAAGGCGCCGAGATGGCTGGTACCGGTATCGCTTCAGGCGAAGGGGGGATGCTGGAGGCTGAGAGAAGCGAGAGTTCCCGCTATTTCTATGAACTTGCGCCTGCTAAATTCGGCTGGGATATCGATAAGGTCAAACGCTGCCAGGCATTCCACTTCAAGGCCGGTCAGGCCGCCAAAACCGGAATCGGCGGCATTCTGCCCGGTGCGAAAGTGAGCCCGGAGATCGCCGAAACGCGAGGGCTTCGGCCTTTCGAGGAAGCAGGTTCGCCTTCCCGTTTTCCCGACCTTTCTACTCCGGAGGATTTCAGGAATTTCTCCGAAGTGATACGCGAAGCGACCGGCGGCATTCCCATAGGATTCAAAATGTCAGCCCAGCATATCGAACGGGATATCGACTTCGCGCTCGACGCCGGTGCCGATTACATCATTCTCGACGGACGGGGGGGAGGTACGGGAGCCTCGCCCGATCTTTTGAAATACCACACCGGCGTGCCCACGATTCCCGCTCTTGCCCGGGCCCGCACTCATCTCGACCGGTGCGGAGCTGCGAGCGTTTCACTCGTCATCACCGGCGGCCTGCGCACGGAAACGGACTACATCAAGGCCCTTGCGCTCGGAGCTGACGCCATCGCCATCGGCAATGCCGCGATTCAGGCAATCGGCTGCCTCTCCATGCGGGCATGCGGCAACAACCGCTGTCCCGTGGGCATCGCGACGCAGGATCCTGTTCTCAGGGAGCGGGTGACGATCGATCACGCAGCGGGAAGGCTCCGCAATTACCTGATGAACACTACGGTACTGATGAAAGTGATGGCTCGCGCGTGCGGCTGCCGGAGGCTCAGCGATTTCAGCCGGGATGATCTGGTAACCTGCAGGGCGGATATGGCCGCGCTTGCCGGCATAGCTCATGCCGGTGGATCCCCGGATGCATTATGAAAAACGGAAATAAAAAAAACCTTGTATGGGGTTTATCGATCGTTACGGCACTTCTGCTCGCCGTCTCTGGGTGTCAAAGCAGATACGGGGAACTTGATCTCGGAATATACCAGTATCGCGATACGAAAGATCTTGTGCGTTTCGTTTACGATGCGGCAATGCTGGTGCAGCAGGAAGGAGTGCTGAACCTCAGGCGGCATCGAAACATAAAGCAGAAGAAGGACACTGAAGATTATTACCTCTACGTCTATTCGATTGACGGCACGAATCTTTACCATGAAGGCATGCCGCAGCTTGAGGGTAAAAACCTGCTTGATGTAACCGATAAAAACGGCAAAAAGATCACAAGACATATTCTCAGGGCAATCGTTAATCCGGTCAATCCGCATGGATGGGTACACTATACCTGGTGGGAGCCCGGAAAATTCTATCCTGTGCCGAAATCATCCTGCCATTTCATGGTCACTACTCCGGATGGAAAGCAGGTGTATGTAGGGGGAGGAATTGACTATCCGCACGAAGAAAAAGAGTTTATCCGCGTTATTGTCGATGACGCGGTCATGCGCATACAAAAAGAAGGGCGTGCGGCAATCGCTGAGATAGCCGATCCTTTTTCAGAGTACAATTATCGCGACGTCAGGTCATTCGTTTTCACTGCCGACGGCAACGCGCTGATTTCGCCGGTGGTGAACGAGAAGTTACAGCAGATAAACATTATCGAATCGGTTGACGAGGTGGGGCACAAGCCTTTCAGAAAAGCATTGGAAAGGCTTCGGAAGCGAGAGAGCACATGGGAGGTCTTTCTTGCTAAAAGTCGGTATCAGCGGGGCCTGATCAAGAAATGCCTCTATCTTCGCAAGGTGCCGCTCGAGGGAAGGGTGGTCTATGTAGGAGCTGTGACCGATCTGCCTCAGCCGCCATAAATGGAGCGTTCATCAACTCTGACATGAAGAAAAACAGAAAAACTATGGAGTATGCGGTTGACGACGTTCCGCCGCCGTTACAGCTTATGGTGCTTTCGATTCAGCACGTCATGCTGATGTTCGTTTCAATCGCCCTGCCAATCATTTTTGCTGCGCAGATTAACGAAACCTCAGAGTTTGCTGCCACTTTCGTTACGTTTTCGATGCTTGCCGCCGGACTTGGTTCGATTGTCCAGTCTGCGGGATTGCCTTTTCTCGGTTCGGGCTATCTTTGCCCTAATGTCTGCGGGCCATCCTATTTCAGCGTATCGTTATCAGCCGCCTGGCTTGGCGGCATCCCGCTGATGCGCGGCATGATCATTATTGCAGGCCTTATCGAAATGGCCCTTGCGCCGGTGGTGCAGAGGTTCAAAAACGTTTTTCCGAAATATCTTGTCGGACTTGTGGTCGCGATGGTCGGTATCAGCGTCATCAAAATGTCGGTAACAGCGCTCTTTGGCGTGGAGTTCAAGGGCGATGCGATACGGGCGAGAGATATCGTCATAGGGATGGTATCTCTCATGATCATGGTGCTCAGCAACCTCTGGGGAAAGGGCTTTGTCAGAATATACTGTCTTTTGATCGGTATGCTGGGAGGCTGGCTGTTTTCTTTTCTGATGCTGCCGGAATACTGGTTCAATCTCGGCGCGGTCACGAACGCCCCCTTTTTCGCGCTGCCGGTCATAGGGCCGGAATTCGGAAGGATCACCTTCGACTGGGGTTTGATGGTGCCGTTTGCGGTTATTTCGATCAGCGGTTCGCTCAAGTCGTTCGGCAATCTCCTTGCAGCACAGAAGATATCAAGACCTGAATATGAAACAGTCGATTATGTGCCGATTCGCAAAGGTCTGCTTGCAGACGGTTTTTCAACGGCTCTTGCCGGTCTGCTTGGCGGCATGGCGGTCGATACCTCTTCGAGCAATATCGGTCTTGCGGGTTCCACCAGGGTTCTGAGCCGCTGGATCAGCGTCGCGTCGGGGGTTCTGTTCATCATACTCGCTTTCTGCCCGAAACTGACCGTTGCCCTGACGCTCATGCCCAAACCGGTACTCGGCGCATCGATCATTTTTGCCGGATGTTTCATGATCTCCACCGGTTTGATCGAAATGTTCGCGGAATCATGGAATCCGCGGAACACCTTCGTTATAGGCATTTCGCTCATTTTCGGCCTGAGCACGGCATTCCTGCCGGACCTGTACGCGCGCGCCCCTGAGTTCATACAGATATTCTTTACCGATCCGCTGCCGACAACAACCATTCTTGCCGTTATTCTGCATCAGATACTGAATCTTGACGTTACTTTTTCAAAGCTGCTGCATAATCAGGCAAATAAGTGATACCATTGATACACGATCATCCGGCAACAGATCGGTTGCGGATTTTTGTATTATAACCTCAATTATGTAAAGCAATAACTGTTTACAGTTTATTAGCTTTACATAATTTATATTATACAACAAATCCGGATCGCAAAAAAAAGAGCGGGAGGTTTATTTCCCGCTCTCTTGGTCTTGCTATTGACGCTGATGCGCTTACTTCTTTTCCGGAACTTCGCGCTCTTCCTTGACGGCATAGTTGATCAGGTAGTCGTAAAGCCTTATAAGCTTTGCGGACTGGGTATTCTGATCGATCCAGTGGCCGATCATGCCGATAGTACGCGCCAGAACGAAGAAGCCGTTGAGCGACTGTTCCGGGAAGTCCAGATCGACAAGAATACAGCCCATGGTTCCGTCCACGTTGAGGATCAGGTTGTCTTTTTTCGACGTTGTGATCTTTTCCACTTCAAGTGCATAGTCGAGACATGGCGTATGCAGCGAGGTGTGGTTTTTCACGTAATCCACGAGATATTTCACGCGTTTGTCGGGATTTTTCAGGCTTTTCACCCTGTGGCCGATACCTGGAACCGGACCGACGTTCTGCTTCATCCAGGCAAGAAATCCGGGAATGTCGTTCGGGAACTCCTTGACGCCGTATTTGAAGTATTTGCCGGCATTGGTGACAGCTCCGCCGAAACGCGGGCCGATCATGGTCATACCTGCCGAGACCGCCTGCGGCATATCGATACCCGCGCATGCGCCGATGATGGCTCCGAATGCGCCGGATACCGCCGGGCCGTGATCGGCGGAGATCATGATGATGCGTTTGATGATTTCCGACTCTTCGCGCGATGGCAGCTTTTTATTCCAGAGGAGGCTGACTACATCTTCGATGCCATAGCCTTTCTCGCAGAGTTCCGAAGCCGCGTAACCGACATAACGAGGTTCTTCGCCGCGGTCGTCGGAAATGGTCGTGCGGATAAGCGGTTCGACGATGACTTCGCCCTGCTTCATGATTTCCTGCACCTTTGGCGGCAGTTCGGGCAGCAGCGCCTCGTCGATTTCCGGTTCCGGCTGGATGGAGCCGTCGGCAAGAAGTTCTTCGTAGACCTGTTTGATGCATTTTGAAAGTCCGCCGAAGGTTTCTGGCACAAGAGCGCCGGCATCGCGCAACGCATTCATTTTCGAGCGTGCCGAGCCAAGGCCTTTTTTACCCTCTTTTGCGCCGGCATGGCCGAATTTCATACCCTGAGGCAGCACCTCCTGGCAGGTTCCACCGATAGTGGCGATCAGCCTGATGCGGCGGGGTTTTGCGGCAAGCCATTCGGCAGCTTCCTCTTCGAGAGTTCCGCCAACTTCTCCTACGATAACGACAGCCTTGGTTTCAGGGTCATTTTCGAACATTTCGAGGTAGGTGACGAAATCGGTACCAGGGTAGGCATCGCCGCCGATTGCAACAGCAGTTGTAACGCCATTACCGTTCTGGGCACAAAGCCACATGGCTTCGTTCGAAAGTCCGCCGGATTTGGTGATGACGCCGAACGAACCGGAACGGTAGAGGTTGCAGAGTTTCAGGTTTTTGAACTCGCCGCCGATAACGCCGAGGCGGCACTGCCCTGCCGACATGATGCCGATTGAGGATGGGCCGTTGAAGAGCTTGCCGTTTTCATGGGCCAACTTGCGCAGTCTCTTGGCATCCTTTTCAGGTACACCTTCGGTGATCATGGAAACCAGCTTGATGTTCGATGCCTCGAGCGCCTCCTTGGCAGCGGTGTAGGCCCGATTCGCACCGATGTAGATGAGCGCGGTGTTGATGCCCGGGTTTTCGGCAAGCGCCTCTTCGAGAGACGAATAGACGGGCACGTTTTTCAGCTCGCCGCCGCGGTAGATCTCTTTCTGCTGGCCTTCTTCGGGAGGATAAACGAAAGCCTGCACCGTCAGGGGCCTGTTGACCAGAAAGTCGAACTGGGCCATCCTCCTTGCGGCATTCAGGCCGGCGACGCCGCCGATGATCACTACCCGTGTATCCCTGTTTGCTAATATACTCACGATTCTTTCCTGATTAAAAAGTTATAAGTTCCTTTATAATTGGTCGTTAATGATATTGTTCCTCAAGAGTTGAGCGCGAGGTCGACAATATCGGTCATCGGCATACTGCGGTCGTACACATGGATGTCAAAGCCCTCGTCCTGCAGTTTTCTCATGGCGGCAAGACCCTGATTTTCGTTAGGACCTCCACGTCTGACCCAGATTTTTACATTCTCGAGGTAGCCTTTCGACTTGCTTTCACGTAACCCGTTGATGATGCCGCTGAAAGTCGCCTTAACGTCGGTAAAATTCGCGATGGCTCCGCCTACAATGATATGCTTGATATTCGGCAGACTGCATATGGTTTCGGTGAGCGCTTCAACGGCCCAGTCCGGCGGATCACCGGAATATTCGGCATAGTTTGCAATGGTGCCGCCGCGAGCCACAACAGCATCCGAGTAGAAAACAGAAGCGCCGCCGCCTGCCGTCAGAAGGGCGATTTCTCCGCCGGGTACCTCGACAAACTTGACGGAACCCTTGATGCGTCCGTCGATTTCCATGATCTGCTGTTCAGCTTCTGTGAAGGGACGTCCGATTTCGGATACCGGCTTGAAATCCCAGTCGGCATGCCGGAACCGCGCATCGTAATCGAGGTTCATGACCGCGTCGAGTGCGGCAAATCGCATGTCGCTCTTGCGAATGACAAGCGGATTGATTTCGATGGACTGCGCGTCTTCGTTATCGAAGCAGAGAACGAGACGGGAAACGATTTTTCCCACCCTTTCGGCAATCTCGCCGCTGAAACCGGCTTCATTGGCGAATTCCGTCAGGCGTTCGATGCTCGGGTTTTCATCGATAGGAATAAACAACCTGCGGACGCTATCCCAGTTATCCTCGATATCGACGCCGCCCTTGTTGGAAAGCAGTATTTCGGCCCCGTCACGATTACCGTTGATGCAGACATAATATTCTTCATCGTGCTCGAGCATTTCCGCAACGATCACCTGGCGGATGACCGCAGTGCCTATTTCGCGGCCGATCATTTCTCGAGAAGCTGCGACAGCTTCCTCAAGGTTCAGGCCGAGCTTGACAAGGCCGAGTTTAAAACGTCCGCCGATAGCCTCATGTGCTTTGACAACCAGTTTTGATTCTCTCAGCCATTTATTAGCTTCACCAAGTTGTTCAAGCCGGTTCGGGTCCATGATAACCACATAGTTAGGCACGGGAATGCCCCACTTGTTAAAAAGCTTCATAGCCGGCCCTTCAAGTATCTTAGCCATACTATTGATTTGTTTGTATGTTTTGGGTAACTGAAATAAACAAGGAAATGTGCAAGATTTTAAGTTAACTATATTTCAATACAATCCAATAGTTTATAATTGTTAACGCTTAAATCTTCTTAAAAAAAGACCCATATGAACGATTTTCTTTATTGGTGGCAGAATCTGCCTGCACAAATGGATCCGGTTATCTTTTCGGTCGGAGGATTTGCCGTCCGGTGGTACGGTACGATGTACATAGTTGCGTTCGCTGTGGTGTACCTGCTGACGCTTTACCGTCTGAAAACCGAAAAAACCAATTTTACGCGGGCTTTTGCCGGCGATGCGCTGACCTGGGCAATGGTCGGCGTGGTGCTCGGTGGCAGACTCGGCTATATTCTGTTCTACGGACTCGAAGGTTTTTTTGCCGATCCGCTGGGCACACTGCTCCCGTGGGCCTCATCGTCAGGAGGCTGCAGTTTTGCGGGAATAACGGGAATGTCCTATCATGGCGGCGTTATCGGGGTTGTGCTGGCAATGTGGTTTTTCTGTCGTTCACAGAAAAAAGGATTTTTCGAGTCTTTCGATCTCTTCATTCCTGCCCTGCCCCTTGGCTACACCTTCGGACGTATAGGTAATTTCATTAACGGGGAACTTTACGGACGGGTAACCGAGGCGTCTGTGGGCATGTATTTCCCGATGGCTTCAACGCTTGAGCTTCGCCATCCATCGCAGCTTTACGAAGCGTTTTTCGAGGGTATCGTTCTGTTTGTCCTGCTCTGGGCCCTGCGGAAAAAATCGCCGTATCCGGGATTCCTTTCCGGGCTCTACCTGTTCGGTTACGGGTTCGTTCGTTATTTTATTGAGTATTTCCGCGAACCCGATGCGCATCTCGGTTTCGTGTTTCTGAATCTTTCCATGGGTCAGGTGCTCTGTTTTGCCATGATGCTTGCCGGCGCAGCCATATTGCTCCTGCAGAAAAAGCCCTCACCGGGGCGTTAGGAGCACCTCTTCCCCGCTGCCGAAACACCGTTTCCGCACGATCAGCATAACGATGATCGAGGTTATCGCCGTCGAACCCACCAGCATGAACATGACGACAATCTGGTAACGGATGGCGATAAGCGGATCGGTTCCGGACAGGATCTGACCGGACATCATGCCGGGAATGAAGACGAGACCGACGCCCATCATTGCGTTGATCGAGGGAATCATTCCTGCAGTCACCGCGTTCCTGAATACCTCATCGCTGGCTTCGCGGTAATTGGCACCGAGCGAGAGTTTCATTTCCACCAATTCGCGCTGCTGGCGAAGGTCGCGGAACAGCCGTTCGAGCGCGATGGCGATTGCCGACATGGAGTTGCCGATGACCATTCCTGCTGTGGGAATGAAATACCGGGGTTCCCACCAGGGAGTAGTGCCGACTATAAGACCCGAAACGAACACCGCGGTTGCAAAATAGGTGACAAGCATGGTGAGAAGGGTCGGCATGAAGTAAGATACCTGTTTTTCCTTTACTCTTCCCCTGACGATGAACATTGCCGATATCACCATAACAGCAAATACCGCAACAGTCAGAAGCAGGCTTTCGGAGCCGAGAATGAAGGTGAGCACATACCCCATGAGAAAAAGCTGCGCAAAGGTGCGCAGCGCACCGACAGTGATATCGCGATTGAGCCCGAGATGGTAGATGAAGGAACTTGCCTGGGCTATAAAGATAAAGATAAATGCAAGAAGCAGATTTCCTGCCGATATATCGATGATGCCGCTATTCATGGAGCATTGAGTATAAGTTGCCGGTTCTCGATCCTGAAGGTCTGCGCCGCAAGGGTCGCAGGCCGGTAATCGCTGTGCGTGACACACATTATCGTCGTCTTCTGCTCTCTGTTCAGATGTTCCATGATGGAAAACACCATTGCTGCGCTTTCAGGATCGAGAGCCGAGGTTGGTTCATCGAGAAGCAACAGCTCGGGATGCTGCAGAATGGCCCGCATGATGGCGAGTCGTTGTTTCTGACCAGTCGAAAGCTTCAGAGCAGATTGGCTGAGCGAAACCGTATCGAGGTAGAAATCGCCGAGCATGCGAGCGAGTTCCTGTTCTTCCGGGACGGTTTTACTGCTGTTTGCGGAAAACGAAAACGGAAGCAGGAGGTTTTCTGCCACCGTCGCATCGACCATCTGCGGTATCTGGGCGACATAGCTGATCATTGAACGCAGAACGGACGGAAGAATCGATGCGATATTCCGGCCTCTGAAAAAAATCGTACCGCTTTGCGGCTGGTTGAGGCGGCATATCAGGCGAAGAAGGGTGGACTTGCCGGAGCCGGAAGCTCCCCTGACAAGAATGAACGCACCTTCGCTTACCGTCATATCGAGTCGATCGAATACCGGCATCCCGGCTGCCGGCCAGGCGTAATCGAGATCGCGTATTTCGAGAAGCGGCATCATGCGTCCGGGATTTTGAAAAGGTCACTAACTATTCGTTTATTAAGAAAATACATCCTTCTCACAAAAACTCCATATGACTCATGCAGGCTCCGGAAGAAAAACTCGGCTCATTCTACCTCGGTGCGGAATATGATCTGTCGAATGGACGGCGTCTTGAAACACCCGTGCACTACGATGCCCGGGACCTCACCACCCATGCGGTCTGCGTCGGAATGACAGGCAGCGGCAAAACCGGACTCTGTATAGGCCTGCTCGAGGAAGCCGCAATGGACCGCGTTCCTGTGATCCTGATCGATCCCAAAGGCGACATGACCAATCTGCTGCTGCAGTTTCCCCTTCTCCTGCCGGACGATTTTCTGCCGTGGATCGATGAGGCCGACGCGAGGCGCAAAGGAAAAACGGTCGATGAGCTTGCCGCCTCGACCGCCGAGCAGTGGAAAAACGGTCTTGCCGAATGGGGAATTTCTCCCGAACGGATCGGCCGGCTTCGCCAAGCCGCCGATTATACAATCTACACGCCGGGTTCCGATTCCGGCATACCGGTGAGCATACTCGGCAGCCTTGCCGCTCCCTGTCTCGATTTCAAAGAACATGCCGAAACCATCCGCGAGCGGATAAGCGGCACGGTCAGCGCACTCCTTGGTCTTGCCGGCATCAAGGCCGACCCGGCACGAAGCCGTGAAGCGATTCTACTTTCGGGCATTTTCGAACACTTCTGGAAACAGCAGCTCGATCTCGACCTCGCTTCATTGATAACGAGCATTCAAACGCCTCCGATGCGGCAGGTCGGCGTGTTCGACGTGAACACCTTCTACCCGGAAAAAGAGCGGTTCGAGCTTGCCATGGCATTCAACAATCTGATAGCCTCGCCATCGTTCCGGAGCTGGCTGACAGGCGATCCGCTCGACATCGACCGTATGCTCTATACGACAGATGGAAAACCTCGCCACAGCATTTTTTATCTTGCCCATCTTTCTGAAAGCGAACGGATGTTCTTCGTAACGCTGCTGCTCGAAAACGTGCTGACCTGGACACGTGCCCAGTCCGGCACGTCGAGTCTCAGGGCTCTTCTCTATTTCGACGAGGTTTTCGGTTATCTTCCGCCGGTAGCTGAACCATCCTCGAAACGTCCGCTCCTGACGCTGCTCAAACAGGCAAGAGCATTCGGGCTTGGATGCGTGCTGGTCACCCAGAACCCGGTGGACCTCGACTATAAAGGGCTCACCAACACCGGCACATGGTTCATCGGCAAGCTGCAGGCTGAACGCGACAAGCAGCGCGTGCTCGAAGGCTTGAAAAGCGCCATTGCGGAAGCCGGCGGATCGGGAGGATCGGTCGATTACGACAGCATCATCAGCCGGCTCGGCAACAGGGTCTTTCTCATGCATAATGTTCACGATGAACGCCCTGTGGTTTTTCAGACCCGCTGGGCCATGAGCTTTCTTTCCGGACCGCTGACCAGGCCGCAGATCAGAAAACTTATGGCGCCGCGAAAAGTTGCGGCACAAACCAACCCGATCATTTCAACTGCCGCAGATCCTTCCCTGTCTTCAGTAAGGGCTTCAGAACAGATGCTGCCAGAGGAGGAAGCCGATCTGCCGTATGGGTTCACCGCGATTCCCCCGGGACTCGATCCTTCGGTGAAACAGGTGTTCGTGCCGATCGGCATCGATGCCCGAACCGCCATTGAACTTCATAAGAAACAAACGGGAAAAGACCTGCCTGCCGTTTCCGGTCAGCGTCTGGTCTATGAGCCTGCGATTATAGGTTCTGCCTCGGTCATATTTTCCGAACGTAAACGCGGCATCAGCGAAAGCCGGCACATGCTGCTTGTCTGCGATCCGGCAGGCTCCGGCTCTGCGACATGGGAGAAAAGCGAGTCATTGGAAATTGAGGAGGAACGCCTTGCCGATAAAGCTCAGGAACCGGACGCTCTTTTTGCGCCGCTCCCCGAAAACGCAAGTACCGCAAAAAGGATTTCATCTTTCAGTCAGCCGCTTGCAGACTGGCTCTACTATCACGCAAGGCTAAGACTCTCGGTCCATCCTGATACCGGTCTTTTCCGCAAGACCGGCGAAAGCGAACGCGATTTCGCCATACGGCTGCAGCAGGCGGCAAGAGAAGCGCGCGATCGGGAGGTCGATGCGCTCGAAAAAAAATTCGAAGTACAGCTGGAACGCCTGTCGGATAAAATACGTAAGGAGGAGCGGGAGCTGGCAAAAGACGAAGCCGAGCACCAGAGCCGTAAAGCCAGCGAGCTTGCGGGGCTCGGAGAAACCGTGCTTGGTTTTTTTCTTGGCAGAAAAAGCACCAGGGGAATCGGCAGCGCCATCAGCAGAAGAAGAATGACCGCAAACGCCAAAGCCGATATCGAGGAATCACGTGAAGCCCTGACGGCACTCGAAGAGGAGCAGGAGAAAATAAACGCCGAAATGAAAGCGATCGTCGGTAACATTACCATGAAATGGGAACATCCCGAAGCGCAGCTCGTCAGTGAAGAGCTTGCGCCTCGAAGAAGCGATGTCGCCGTTCATTTCGTTGCGCTCGGCTGGCTGCCATTCTGGAAAGTGGCCTATGATGGAACAAACGGCATCGAAACAATCGCTCTGCCGGCATACAGGTTGCAGGGATAACAGCATTGGAGCGACGGATGCCTTCCGCCCGGTTCAGTTTTACTTTACTGCCGGTTTGCGTAAAAAGAACCATGCGGCAATGACAAGCGCCATAATGGCTGCCCCCCAGATATTGAGCGAAAATGCGGCTCCTCCCTGGTACATGCTGTAACCGCCGAAAAGAAAGAATACCATTGCCGCACCGATCTGTATGGCTTTTTCAGGTAAACGCTTGCCGAGCATTTTGCCTGCAACGATGGCAAGCCCGTCAGAAAGCACCATGCCGATGGTCGAACCGATCCATACCGGCAGGAACGCATGGGTTGTAGCAAGAGTAATTGTCGAAAGCATGGTTTTATCACCAAGTTCGGCCATGAAAAAAGTCGTAAACACCAGCCAGAATGGGTGAATGGTTTTTTTACAGCTCTCTTCTCCTTCTTCGAGATGATCGCCGCGGAGCGTCCATAAACCGAAAATGATGAATGCGATGCCGGCAATGAAACCTATCCAGTCGGAAGGGAGCTTGTCGCCGATGAACCAGCCTATGGCTGCTGAAAAAACATGTACGGCAAGCGTTGCCCAGAAAATTCCCCAGAGCACGGTTTTCGTTTTATAGCATGTGGCAAGCGTGAGGGCAACGAGCTGCGTCTTGTCGCCAAGTTCCGCCAGAAAAATCATAGCAAGCGAAAGCCAGAATGCATCCATTTCCGGTGCCTTGAGTGGTATGTGATTCCTGAAACCGATTGTCGCGCTGAAACAACTTCGCCTAACGCGTCTTTCAGTAAAGTGACAAGTATAACCTAAACGCGCTTATTTTAAAACCATGAAAAGCGGTGTTTTTCATCTTCATGCGGTCATTGAACGGTTTTCATAAGCCTCGAAGTGTCGATGCCGCGTTGGCGCAACCTGCCGAGAATCGTTTCGTAAAGGCCCTCATGCATATAGGGCGTCCGGGAAAGGATCCAGAGCGCGGAGCCTGAACGGTTCGAAACAACAGCCCAGGTATAATCGTCGGCAAGATCGATAACCAGATAGTCCGCGATGAAGAGCCTGAAAAACCTGACCTTCAGATGAGCATTGCCGCTTCCCTGAAGCGGAGATGCCGTAGCGGTGACCGATACCGTTCTCCCCTTCCGAACGCAGGAGTTTCTTACCGTTACCGATGCCGTACCTGAAAGGGTATATTCAGCTTTCGTTTTTGTGCAATTGCGTTGTCTTTTTGCAGGAATCGAAGAGATTTCATACCAGGTACCGCAATACCGGGCCACATCGACCTGATCAACGGTACTCGGCGGAGTTCCGGCCTTTCTTTGTGGATTGAAGAGGGATATCATGGGTTCATTGCAAAGAGGTTGACGAGAGCGTTCTCTTTTTCTGTAATAACCTGCAAGTCCGTCGATACGTTCAACCTTTCAGCAGGCGAGTGCGGCTGTATCCTTCTTGGATGGATCGTCGCGATTGTTAAATTATCTCATCGAAAAAAGCGTAAACAGATACATATTCTCTCCAATGCATGATATTGCAGTCAGAACCGCCGACCCTGCGGACAGCATAAGATGTGCCGAACTGCTCGGCACGCTTTTTTCTCAGGAGGTGGAATTCCGCCCGGATGCTGCGGTACAGCAGCGCGGTATTGAGATGATTGTCCGCAATCCGGAGGTTGGACGTGTATTCGTGTGTACGGTGGACGGCACCATACAAGGCATGGTGCTGCTGCTCTTTACCGTCAGCACCGCTCTTGGACGCAAAGTCGCTCTGCTTGAAGACATGATCGTCGATCCGACTTTCAGAGGCGCAGGTATCGGCTCCATGCTCATCAGCCACGCCATTTCTTTTGCAGAAAAGCAGGGACTGGCCAGAATCACCCTGCTGACCGATGGCGACAACAGCCGCGCGCAGGAGTTTTACTCCCGATCAGGTTTTATGCGATCATCCATGACCGTTATGAGAAAACAGTTCTGAAGAGGATAAAACCATGCATGAATATTGGAGATGCAGAGAATGCGGTTTTGTGTACGATCCGGCTGAAGGCGATCCCGACAGCCGGGTGAAGCCCGGAACAGCGTTCGAACTGCTGCCTCCGGAATGGCGCTGTCCGGTCTGCAACGAAACTGCAGGCAATTTCGAGCCTATGGCCTGAAAACGTTTTAAGTCAGAACTCCCGACATGACTGCGCGCTTCAGTTTGTCTTGGTATCGAGAGAATGGCTCATGGCTATCGATGCGGCTTTTCCTGCAGGATACAGGCTTACAAGCAACGTAAGGGCTATGGCCGTAAAGCCCACGACAAAAAAATCGCCTGCCTCCATACTGACGGGATAGGCTTCGATAATGAACGCGCTTTTGGAAGGCAGCTCGACCAGTCCGTACAACTCCTGCAGCCGACAGATTGCCCATGCTATCGATGCCCCTATCGCCGTTCCGGCTATACCGGTCATCCCGCCCTGGATCATGAAAAGAGAGATAAACTGCGGTTTTTCAAGGCCGAGACACCGGAGATAGAACAACTCCTTCTGCTTGTCGATGGCTGTCATGGCAAGTGAGCCGGTCAGGCTCAGGGCGGCAACCAGCACAACAAGCATAAGGATGCTGAAACTCGCCCATTTTTCAAGTTCCATTACGGCAAAGATATCGTGGTATTTGCTTTCAAGAGGCCTCAGCATGTAAGCGTGTTCACGGTTGCCGTCGGATGCAAGCCATGTATCGAGACTCTGGCGCAGTCCTGATGCAGATACGCCCTTTTCCCCCCGGATATCGATGCCGGTACAGCGATCTTTGCCGGTCAGAAGCACACGTCGAACGAATTCATTCGAAGCGAGCACATACCGGTCGTCGAATATTCTCTGCAGCGAAAACGTCGAATATAATGTCGTGCGCGGTATTTCAAGAGCCGAAAGCATATAGGGTTCAGAAAGCAGTTCGAGACCTACTCCTATCAGTTCCGGGCTGAAAATCTTAACCTCGCTGAACGGGGCGAGCTGCATGCGCCCCGACAGAAGCTCCCCTGCGGCAACGCCTTCAGGGGAGAAATAAGGTCGAAGAGCGCCGGTATTGCGCATCAGTTCAGTATGGGCATTTTCGCTCATGCCTTTTATGACGATCAGTTCGCTTTTTTTTGCGCCTGATATGATCGCATCCCCTTCCAGAAACGGTTCTGCGGAGGCAACGCCGTCCAGAGCAGCTAAGCTTTTCAGAAGAGCGTCGTTATAAGGGATGGTTCCTCCGTTTCGTGAGACCAATTGTACGTTTCCCTCTATCGTCGTAAACATGTCGAAGGCAAGCTTCTGAAAACCGTTCAGAACGCTCATGACGACAAGCAGCGTACTGACGCCGATGATTATGCCCGCAAGGCTGATGGCGGATATGACATTGATGATCCTGAACCGCTTGCGGGCAAAGCTGAACCGGCGCGCTATCCAAAAAGCAGTATTCATACTGTCGGGTTTCTGTCAGGTGGTCAATGCCATACCCGGGTTGAGCGATGATGCGATACGGGCGGGTATGAACGCGAAAAACATGGTCAGCACAAGAACGGCCATGCCGACGACAAGATAATCGAAGGGATCGATCATCAGCGGAACATAACTGATGAAATAACTTTTTTCAGGAAGCCTGATAAGATGAAAACGCTGTTCGAAAAGGGTGAGCGCAAGAGCGATGAGTGATCCTGCGCCGATGCCGGCAAGGGCGATCAGGAGGGATTGTGCAAGAAAGATACGGCTGATTTTTCCGGGTTCGAGACCGAGGGCGACAAGCATGCCGATCTCTTTTGTTTTCTCGATAACGAGTACCAGCAGGGTGGACATGATGTTGAATACGGCTACGAGCGTAATGGTAATGATAAGAAGCGGAGTGATGTTTTTCTGCAGTTTCAGCCATTCGAACAGATTGGCATACCGTTCGAAAACCGTGTAGGTATAATAGGGAAACTTCAGCTTCGCACCCAGTTCCTGCGCTATGGATTCAATGCGATCGATATCGTCAACGTCGATATCGTAGCCGCTGATCATACCGGGACCAAACCTCTGCTGCAGTTCATCGAGACTTCCAAGGATGACGACATCATCGAATCCATCCTGAAGCCCGGTTTCGTAGACGCCGGCAACCCTGCCGGTTTCGAGTTCGAGCGAAGAGAGCAGCGCCACGATATCACCTTTGCCGATCCCCCCCCCTTCTCCGGAATTCTCAACTCCGGCAAGCAGAAGTTTGTCTCCTTTCTGAACGCCAAGAGCTTCAGCCATCGATTTGCCGAGAAAAAGCGAAATCATGCCGTCCCTGCCGTTAGCCCTGACCTCGCCCTTTCTTTGATGAGAACCGTATCGCAACAGGAAGGATTCCTGTTGATCGGCAGCTATCCCCTTGAGTAAAGCGGGCCTTATTGCCGCTCCTTCGCTTTCAGTTCTCCTGCGTCCTTGGACCATGATGCTTTTTTCAAAAAATGGAGAGACGGACACCACTCCCTGAGTTCCGGCCACCAGCCTCCGGTCGTAACGGCTTGCCGCAAAAACCCGGTCGTCGGCCTGGCGAACCTGGATGTGCGAGGTAAAACTGATAAGTTTGTTTTCAACGCTCGATGCGAACCCTTTGACGATCGAGAGCGTAAGAATCAGGGCAGCCGTACCGACAGCTATGCCTGTTATCGATGCAAGTACGATAAATGCCGGTCTTGAGCTTTTACGATCCCTGAATGCGAATCGCCTGGCGATATAGAGCAATGGGCTCATACCTGCTCCTCCTTTTTGCTGATGGACGAGAAGGCGCAAACCTGGTTTCTGCCGTTCGATTTGGCATGGTAAAGCGCTCGATCCGCATTATTGATCAGGGTATACCAGTCCGTCGCATCCGCGGGAAACGATGCGATCCCGATGCTGACCGTCAGGCGACCTTCCGGCTGGCGTTTTTCATGTGCGACAGGCTCGGCGCAGATCACCTGCCTGAGCCGCTCGGAAATCCGCATTGCGGTTTCAGTTCCCGTCTGCGGAAAGAGCACGGTAAACTCTTCTCCCCCGAACCGGGACGGCATGTCTGATGCCCGACACTGTTCGGCAATGATTCCTGCCAGCTGCTCCAGTACCCGGTCTCCGGCTATATGACCATGTTCGTCATTATACCGCTTGAAATGATCGAGATCGATCATGGCTATCGAAACCTGATCGCCCGCCCGCTTGGAACGCTCGATTTCCATGATCAGATGCTCCTTGAAATGCCGGTAATTGTAAAGATTTGTTTTTTCGTCCCGAATAAAAAGCTCGTCGAGCTTTTTATTTTTCGCATCTATTTCGGCACAAAAATCAGCGAGCGTCCCCGTAAGGCGTGAAATTTCAGAGGAGTGCGGAGCAACAGCCAGATCGTTCCTGATAGCTTCGGCGGTATCGCGAACGCTTTCCGGAATGCTCCGGTTCATAGTGCTTATTTTTTGAGACAGTCTCTCTAAAGGAATCAGGGTCATAATATAATTCCGATGGATTTCCTTTCGGACGAACAGGAACAGAAGCAAAAAAAGCAGGGAAACAGATGTGACGAACTGATTGCTTGCGCGTGTACAGTCGTCAAGAGCCGAACGAAACTCGATGTCGGACTTCAGTACCGCTCTGTCAAGGGCGAGAAGAAAAATTTCCCGATCAGATGCGGACGCATTTTTCAGTTTATAACGCTTCTGTGCCAGCAAGCCTGCAATTCCGGGTTCCTCTGCCTCGGCTGCGCTTTCGAGGACTTTATCGAGCATGAACTGCATGACCAGGGTGTCGGTATCACTTCCGGCGGCGGCTTTTCCCCTGAAAGCCACAAGATCGGTATAAAGCGCCTGCTTGTAGCGCAATGTTTCGACAAGTGCGTTTCTGTAGAGCACGAATCCGCCGGTAACGGCACCCACGACAACAAGGAATACAGTCCCGGCCAGAGTTATGTGCTGCAGTCTGGACGGCTTGATCGTCTCAGTTGAACTGTTCATGCGGTTATTTCAGGATTATGGTTCTCGGGATCTGCCTGAAAGGGGCGAGACTGCTCCGCTCGAACCCCTTCTGTCCTTCCTTCGAAAGCCATGATCCAAGGCCTGTTGCAAGAGGATTGCCCGGAATGTAGATATAGTGTACGATTGTTGCAAGAGGATAGGAACCGTCATAAACCTGCTGTTCTGCCGGAAACACCCCCGGAGATCGGTCATCAGCAGATGAAATCGGAACGATGCGCACCTGTTCGCGGATGCCTGCAGGCAAATTCTGCGTTTTGTATGAAGAAAGAAACAGCAGGCCGACAGTTCCGGCTTCGCGGGCGGTTCTGGCGACAAGAAGACTGTCCGAACGCTCCAGCATCGCATGCAACTCCGCATTTCCGGCATGCAGCAGATCCCGGAGCGTTATGAGAAGTCTGTAGTTCCTGTCGGCAACAAGAGGTCTGCCGTATCGGCCGGAATTCGACTTTCCGGAAAGCATCATCGCGAGGGTGTCGACAGAAAGCGAACACACCCGGCTGTTGCGGTTCACGATACAGATTATCGCGTCACGAGCGACCGGTTCTTTTCGAGCCCTATAGGCCGGAAGGTTCAGCAGCGAGTCCTCGATCTGCGACAGTGAACCGCCTATAAGCAAGGCGCCGGACTCCTTTTTCAGCAGAGTCGGGAGAATATCTTCGGGAACCACTGTATTGACAACGACGTTCGCATCCGGGTAATGTGCCTGAAATATTTCCACCTGATCCCGGGCAACCTCCCGGAGCGGACTCTCCACGGCCAGGCGCATGTCGCCGGCAGTTGCCGTTGGAACCTCCGCCACCGAGCCTGCATGTTTATCGCAGCCAGTCGAAACAAGCATGAGCAGTATCGCGGTCATGAACATCGATCCGCACCAAAAACATGAGCGATGACGCCCCGTCCCGCCCGGACGATAACGGCCTGTTTCTCTTGTCGTTTCCATAACCTCTGCGATTCTGTTACATGGATGTGAAAAATTACGCACTGTTCCTGATATTTTCCGCTAAATGCGTAGCATATCCACTTTATTGAATATATATTCAGGATAACAATTACTGATCGAATCACATGTCCTGTTTTTCTGATTGAATCACTTTACAATATCGAAAAAAAAGCATATCATCGCAGATTTTACCCGGAATTTTCATTCATCGTCATAAAGGGTCATGAACCAAAGATATACGATCGACGCGAAACGGCTGTCGGTTTCGGTTATCGGAGCATCCGGATACTCCGGGGCTGAACTTGTCCGGCTTCTGCTTCGCCATCCGGCAGTGGAGCTCGATACACTGTACGCTTTTTCCCAGGCCGGAAAAATTTTTTCCGATCTCTACCCTTCGGTTCCGTGCGGCAAGGAGTTTCTGCGCTATGAGGGAGATACCGGCAGCGACATCTATTTCCTTGCGCTGCCGCACGGCGAGGCGCTGAACCTCGTTCCGGCTCTTACGTACGCAGGAAAACGGGTTATCGACCTGTCCGGAGATTTCAGACTGAAAAACCCGGATGAACACGAACGATTCTACAAACAGATTAAGACGGCGGACGCATGGATGACCTATGCCCTGCCGGAACTCGGTCGGGACGATATTATCAATTCAAAAGCGGTCAGCAATCCCGGCTGCTATGCGACAAGCATCATTCTCGGACTTGCCCCGCTGTTTCTCGATAAGAATTCTTCTGTAAAGGTCAGAAGCGTCAGCTGCACTGCGGTTTCTGGTATCTCCGGAGCCGGAAGAACCAGCAAAACCGAGCTGTCGTTTTCCGAAATGAGCGAAAATATGCGGGCCTACAAAGTCGGCCAGCATCAGCATACGCCCGAAATCATGCAGGCTCTCGGCACATCGGCTTCGAATCCGTCTTTCGACTTCACTTTCGCACCCATGATAGGGCCGTTTACGCGAGGGATTTATTCGGTGCTCACCGTATCGTTCGACGGGGAGTTCGGCGATCGTCAGGTTTCCGATCTCTACGCCGGATTCTACAGCGGCGCACCTTTCGTGAGAGTTCGCGGGAGCATGACCGAAGTGCGCCATGTCGCCATGACGAATTATTGCGATATTCATATCGCCCACGGTCCGGAAAACGGGCGTTTGGTAATTGTCAGCACCATCGACAACCTGCTCAAAGGGGCAGCGGGCCAGGCGGTTCAGAATATGAATATCATGCTCGGTTTCGATGAAACACTCGGATTACTCTGATTACAACAGTTAAAGCAATGACGGCCGTGAACCTTGACATTAAGAAATCGTACGACTCCATAGAAAACCTCTCCCGGATGACAGCGTGGCCCCGGCATGTGACGCCGCTCTCTTTTGCCGGAAGTGACGATTCGGAATTCTGGCCGGCAGGATTTCATGCGGCAGGCATATCGGCGGCGATCAGGTACGACAAAAGAGATATCATGCTGCTGCTATCGGAACGCCCGGCGGCGGCGGCAGCCGTATTTACCGGAAACCTCTGCTGCGCAGCGCCTGTTCTTCTGTCGAAACGACATCTTCTACAGAGCGGCGGCTATATGCGGGCCGTCATCTGCAACAGCGGCAATGCCAACGCCGCAACCGGGCCCGCCGGCGAAGCCGATGCTGCGGCCATGGCTGCCGAAACGGCCGGACTCTTCGGCATTGATCCCGAACAGGTTATAGTGGCCTCGACCGGCGTCATCGGACAGCCGCTTCCGATGCGGAAGATCATCGATGCCATGCAGCAACTGCCGCAGGCTCTTGCATCGAATTCCTGTTTCGATGCCGCGGAAGCCATCATGACCACCGATACCTTTCCAAAATACCTCGCAATCGATGTCCGCCTTTCCGGAGGAACCGCCAGAATAAGCGGCATCGCGAAAGGATCCGGCATGATCTGCCCGAATATGGCAACCATGCTTGCATTTCTTGCCACCGATGCGTCGGTTTCGCCCGATCTGCTTCAGCGACTCCTCTCGAGAGCCAACAGCAGCAGCTTCAATGCCATCACTGTAGATGGAGATACCAGTACCAACGATATGGTTTCAATTCTTGCAAGCGGTATCGGGCCGGCTGTCGAAGAAGGAAGCGAGGATGAAGCCTTATTTGCCGAGGCACTGGAGCTGATCATGACATTTCTTGCAAAACTCATTGTGGTGGACGGCGAAGGTGCCACCAAGCTGGTCGGCATCAAGGTCGAGGGTGCCCTTTCGGAAGCGGATGCCAGACTTGCGGCCAGCACTATAGCGAATTCGCCGCTCGTCAAAACTGCCCTGCACGGCGAAGATGCCAACTGGGGAAGAATCATTGCCGCAGCCGGACGTTCCGGAGCGGTATTCAACCAGGAAGAGATAGAAATCCGTTTCGACGATCTTCCAATCCTTGCCAAGGGATTCAATGCCGTTTTTTCCGAGGATGATGCTGCGCTTATCCTGAAAAAACCGGCTTATACGATAACCGTCTCTCTTGGAAACGGCCCCGGCAGGGCGACAGTATGGACCTGCGATCTGAGCAAGGAGTATATCGAGATCAACGGCAGCTACAGGAGCTGAAGCGATAACAGAACTTTTCTTTTTACAACAAGTAAAACAATACCAGATCGAGAATGAACTCTTCGTGCAGTGAACTGACTTCGGCAAGAAAGGCCCCCGAGGCTGCTATCGGACAGGTGCTTATCGAAGCGCTGCCTTATATCAGACAGTTCGAGGGAAAAACATTTGTAATCAAATATGGCGGTTCGGCCATGAAAGACGAGCTGCTCAAAAACAGTTTCGCCCAGAACGTAACCCTGTTGAGAAAGGTCGGCATCAACGTTGTGCTGGTGCACGGCGGAGGCGACGCCATAACACGGACTGCCGAAAAGCTCGGACTTGTCTCGCAGTTCGTTCATGGCAAACGGATCACCGACCGGGAGATGATCTCTGTGGTTCAGATGACGCTTGCCGGTAAAGTCAATCAGGATATCGTCAGGCTGCTGAGCGAGCACGGCGGAAAGGCTGTCGGGGTCAGCGGATTCGATGCCGATACCATTCGTGCAGTTCCGGGTCCGAATGCCGAAAAACTCGGTCTTGTCGGCGATGTCGAGCAGATCGATACCGCCTATATCGATCTGCTCTGCAAGGCGGGTCTCATTCCGGTTATCGCTCCGGTCGGGTTCGACAATGACGGCAACATATACAACATCAACGCGGACGATGCCGCAAGCAGCATAGCCATAGCGCTCAAAGCCGAAAAGCTTATCTACGTCAGCGATGTCGAGGGGATCCAGGTTGGCGATAAAATCCTGAAAACTCTCTGTAAGGCCGAAGCTGCGGATTTTATCGAAAGAGGCATCATTTCCGGAGGTATGATACCGAAAGTGCTTTCCGCATTCAAAACCCTCGATGGAGGTGCAGGAAAAATTCATCTGATCGACGGCAAATTCACACACTCTCTCCTGCTTGAAATATTCACGCACGAAGGAGTGGGAACACAGTTTATCGCCGAACAGAACAACAATTAACAAGAAAACAGCCGACCCTTATGGAAAAGAAGGTGCTGAAACAGGCTCACGCCGGAAAACGCGATTTCCTCGGTTTTTCCCGCCTCGATGCCGCGAAAATAATCGAACTGTTCGATTACTCGCTCCATATAAAAAAGAAACGAAAAGAGCGTTCGGACGACAATCCTTTCCTGCCGCTCAAAGACCGGACG
The DNA here is from genome assembly GCF_036528655.1 of Chlorobium sp. Taxonomy (GTDB): domain Bacteria; phylum Bacteroidota; class Chlorobiia; order Chlorobiales; family Chlorobiaceae; genus Chlorobium. The sequence continues at coordinate 33,502 of NZ_JAIGND010000023.1, read as the reverse complement.
GTAGCAATGATTTTCAACAAACCTTCGCTTCGCACGAGGGTATCGTTCGAACTCGGCATTCATGAGCTTGGCGGGTACACCATCAATCTCGAAGGTAAATCGATCGGAGTGGGATCGAGAGAATCCGTCGAAGATATCGCTCGCCTGCTCTCCCGATACAACGACGCCATCGTCGCGAGGCTGCATGAGCACAGCGTCATCGAGGGAATCGCCGCAAACGCATCCATACCGGTCATCAACGCACTGACCGATCTTTCGCATCCCTGCCAGGTGCTTGCCGACGCATTTACGCTTTACGAGAAAGGACTATGGCATGAAGGCGTCAAGGTGGTGTTCGTCGGCGACGGCAATAACGTTGCAAACTCGTGGATCGAACTGGCCGGTATTCTTCCCTTCCATTTCGTGCTGGCCTGTCCTGAAGGGTACATGCCCGACAGCGGTCTGCTCGAAACCGCCCGTGCTGCCGGCATAAGCCGTATCGAAATCGTACACGATCCCGAGGAAGCTGCAACTGGTGCCGATGTGCTCTATACCGACGTCTGGACCAGTATGGGTCAGGAAGATGAGCGTAACGAGCGGCTCAGGATATTCGCGCCCTATCAGATCAACAGCCGCCTGCTCGGTCTGGCAAAATCCTCTGCAGTCGTCATGCACTGTATGCCTGCTCACCGCGGAGAAGAAATAACCGCCGAAGTGATGGACGGACCGCAATCCGTGGTGCTCGACGAAGCCGAAAACCGGCTGCATGTGCAGAAAGCGCTTCTTGTCAAACTGCTCAACCATGAGGAGTACCGCAAATTCCATCTGACCCACAGGCTGCTCAATGCTGCAAAAAAAATCAAGGCCTGATCGATAGAGATGCAGAAACAGGCACGACAAATGAAAATCAGGGAGCTGCTTAACCGCTATGAGGTCGGCAATCAGCACGATCTTATGCTTCTGCTTGAAGACAACGGCATCAAGGTGGCGCAGGCTACGCTTTCGAGGGACTGTTCGGAGCTCGGGCTCGTTCGCACGAGAGGAATGAAAGGATATCGGCTGATGCTTCCGGAAGAGAATCCCGGCAACATCATCAAGGGACTGGTAGGTATGGAGGTGCTTTCCCTGCACTCGAACGAGACGACCATCATTGTCAGAACCCTTACCGGCAGGGCACATGGCGTGGGATCGTTCATCGACCAGCTGAAAAACCCCATGATCCTCGGCACCATCGCCGGTGACGATACAGTGCTTGTCATTCCCTCTTCGGTATCGCAGATTTCGCAGGTGATATCCTATATTCAAGAAAATCTTTCAAAAAACTGATAACCAATACGCTGACGTATGAGCAAGGAAAAAATCGCCATCGCCTACTCCGGAGGACTCGACACCTCCGTTATGATCAAATGGCTTAAAGACAAATACGACGCAGAGATCGTTGCCGTAACAGGCAACCTCGGCCAGACCAAAGAGATCGAGAACCTCGAATCGAAAGCGCTCTCTACCGGAGCCTCCGCGTTCAGGTTCGTAGATCTGCGTAAAACCTTCGTCGAAGAGTATATCTGGCGTGCCCTGAAAGCCGGCGCGCTCTATGAGGATGTCTATCCGCTGGCAACGGCGCTCGGCAGACCGCTGCTTGCCAAAGCGCTTGTCGATGCCGCCCTCGAAGAGGACTGCACCATGCTCGCCCACGGCTGTACCGGAAAAGGAAACGACCAGGTACGGTTCGAAGTGACCTTTGCAGCGCTCGCTCCCCACCTGAAAATTCTCGCCCCGCTGCGCGAATGGGAGTTCACCTCGCGCGAAGCCGAGATCGCCTATGCACTCGAACACAACATACCTGTATCGGCCACGAAGAAAAGCCCATATTCGATCGACGAGAACATATGGGGCATCAGCATCGAATGCGGCGTGCTCGAAGATCCCATGGTGACGCCTCCCGAGGATGCCTACCAGATCACCACCTCTCCGGAAAATGCGCCCGATACTCCGTCAGCGGTGGAGATCGAATTTGTGGAAGGCATACCGGCAGCTCTCGACGGCGAGCGCATGAGCGGACTCGACATGATCCAGAAACTCAACGACATCGGTGCTGCAAATGGCATCGGACGTCTCGACATGATCGAAAACCGCGTGGTCGGCATCAAGTCGCGTGAAATTTACGAGGCACCGGCAGCAACCATCCTGCACTTCGCACACCGCGAGCTGGAGCGGCTTACGCTTGAAAAGACGGTCTTCCAGTACAAGAAGAACATCAGCCAGGACTATGCCAACATCATTTATAACGGCACCTGGTTCTCGCCGATACGCAAAGCGCTCGATGCGTTCGTCGACGAAACCCAGAAGCCGGTGACCGGCATGGTTCGCCTGAAACTCTATAAAGGAGGCGTATCGCTGCTCGGCAGAAACTCACCCAACTCGCTCTACAACGAGGAACTTGCAACCTATACCGAAGCAGACACGTTCAACCACAAGGCGGCGGCAGGGTTCATTCACCTGTACGGCCTCGGCATGAAAACCTTCAGCCAGGTCAATCCCGGCCTCTGATCCGTCATAACGATACCGCATGGGCTCCATACCGGAGTCCACGCGGTTTTGCCGCGACCACAATCCCACTGACACAGCATTTCCCAAACCACACGACCGCATTCATGAGTAACAAGAAAGAACTTCTCTGGCAGAGCCGCTTCTCGGAACCGTTCGACCGTGACGCACTTCGATTCTCATCATCCGTCCACATCGACAAGGCCCTTTACAAAGAGGACATACAGGGTTCCACAGCCCACGTCACCATGCTTGCCGAAGAGGGCATTATCGGCAAGGATGAAGCCGAGCAGATTATCGAGGGATTGCAGGAGATCGAAACAGAGCTCGAATCGGGTCAGCTGGTACCGCACTGGGAAGACGAAGATATCCACACGGTGATAGAAAACCGCCTCAAAGAGAAAATCGGAGCTACTGCGGGCAAGATCCATTCGGGAAGAAGCCGCAACGACCAGGTAGCAACTGATACGCGGCTCTATCTGCGCCGGCAGATCCGCACTCTCGACGCGGCTTTGAAAATGATGCAGCAGACGCTGGTATCGAAAGCCGAAACCTATCAGGAAACCATCATTTTCGGCTACACCCATCTGCAGCGAGCCCAGCCTGTTTCAGCCGGACACTACTACCTTGCGTATTTCAACATGTTCCGCCGCGATCGCCAACGGATTGAGGATCTGCTCAAACGGGTAAACATCTCTCCGCTCGGCGCTGCGGCTTTTGCAGGCAGCACGCTGCCCCTCAATCCGGAACGAAGCGCCGAGCTGCTCGGTTTCGACGATGTTTTTTCAAACAGTATCGACGCCGTCAGCGACCGCGACATCATCATAGAGTTCATCTCCGCCTGCGCCATGATCATGATGCACCTGTCGCGCTTTTCCGAAGACCTCATTCTCTGGAGCTCCTACGAGTTCGGCTACCTTGAAATCAGCGATGCTTTCGCAACAGGTTCGTCGCTCATGCCGCAGAAAAAGAACGCAGATATCGCCGAACTTGTCAGGGGAAAAACCGGAAGGGTTTACGGCAGCCTAATCACCATGCTCACCATCATGAAAGGGCTGCCGCTCTCCTACAATCGCGACATGCAGGAGGACAAGCCTCCCCTTTTCGACAGCGCGGAATCAACCATCGACAGCATTACCATTTTCACGAAACTGCTCGAGCATACCACGCTCAGGGAGGAGCGCCTTGCAAAACTTACCGCCGAAGATCTCAGCCTCGCAACGGAAATTGCCGAATATCTGGTCAGAAAGCAGCTTCCCTTCCGCGACGCGCACCGCGTAACCGGAAAAATCGTCACCTTCTCCATCGCCACAGGCAAGACGCTACCGAAAATCTCTCTCGACGAGTACAGAACCTTTTCTGAACTGTTCGACAGCGATATCTATGATGCCCTGAAACCCGAAGCGAGCATAAAGGCAAAACAGACCCATGGCAGCTGTTCCTTTCTTTCCGTCGAACGACAGATAGCCGAGGCGAAATCCCTGATCTGAAAACCGGTATCAAACGTAAACGAAAAAAGCGGAAGATTCTTCCGCTTTTTTCGTTTACACAGTGTTTCGATTTACCGTCTCATTGAAATCTGCCTTCGGGCGGGCGTTCCGGCCTGGCTTTGTTTTTTTATGCCTATGAAGCCATTCATGATTTCTGCAGACCGGTTCAGCATAAAGTCCTTGCTGCTGTCCCTGACGGAATCCTCTTCAGTCGTCCACCGTTTTTCGATTCGCTTCAGCTCATTGCTTTCCGCCTTGTAAGCCGCCTCGTTCAGAGACACCGTTTTTCTTTTTCTGATCCGGTTCAGGATGCCCACGTCCTGGAGATATTCCCTGCTGCTGTGCCCCTGCTGGTAGGAGAGGTCATAGCTCTTCCTCAGTTGTTCAATATCTTCCCGCGAAACGGCGCCTACAGGACGATAGAAGGTTTTGGAAACGGTGCTCCAGGGAAGACTGCTCGGGTAAGTATCCTCGCCGATAGATGCCGTATCGATCAGTGAGGGAATCGCAATATCCGGAGTAACCCCCCTGTTCTGGGTGCTGCCGCCCGATATTCGGTAAAATTTCGCTACCGTCAATTTCAGCTGACCGAGATCTGTCTGCTTGGAAAGAATGCTGAATGGACGATTCAATTTAACGATACTCTGGACGGTGCCCTTGCCGAAGGTTCTTTCACCGATAACAACCCCCCTTCCGTAATCCTGGATCGCCGCAGCGAAAATTTCCGAAGCAGACGCGCTGTACCTGTTGACCAGCACCGCAAGAGGACCGTTATACAGCACCCTTTTGTCTTCGTCGCGCAGCACCATCTTCCCGCCCGATGAATTGCTTATCTGTACCACGGGACCTCCTGAAATGAACAGGCCTGTAACGTTTACGGCCTCTTCGAGAGATCCTCCGCCATTGTCCCGAAGATCTATGATCAGACCATCCACTCCGGCGCTGCTGAGCTCGTTGAGGATTTTCGAAACGTCTCTGGTTGTGCTGTTGTAATTATTGACGTTAAGCTTCTGGCCCTCGAAATCGAGATAAAACGACGGAATGCTGATCACTCCGATTTTTCTGTTATCGAGTTCTATGACGCTTTTTCGCGCAGCCTGCTCCTGAAGATCCACCTTGTCACGTACAAGCCTGATGATTTTAGCCGGCCCTCTTCCCGCCTGACTCGCGGGATAGATCTGCAGCCTCACAACGCTCCCCTTCCGCCCTCTGATAAGTTTCACCACATCGTTGATTCTCCATCCTCTCACATCGACGATCTCTCCCGTCGGTCCCTGCCCGACGCCGATAATCCGATCGGATTTCTTAAGCAGATTGCTTCTGGATGCAGGGCCTCCGGGAATGATTTCGTTGACGACGGTATACTCGCTCTCCATCTGCAGTTTCGCACCGATACCCTCGAGCGAACGGCTGAGATCTATCTGAAAATTCTCGAACTCGTCCGGAGAGAAATAATTGGTATGCGGATCGAAAGATGTGGTGACCGCAAACATATAAGCCTGGAAGGCATCATCCGGTTTCTGCTGGTTAAGCAGCTTCAGGCGATTGGTATAAGTTTTCGACAGCTCGGCTCGAATCGATTTATCGGTATCTTCGGAATATTTCATGTTCAGCCACTGGTACTTCAGCTCTTTCATCCAGAGAGCCTGCAACTGCTTGCGGTCAGCAGGCCAGGGTGCATTTTTTCTGTCGAGATCGAGCGTCTCGGAAACGGAAAAATCGAACCGTGCAGTTCCGGCAGCGGATTTCATGAACTGCATTTTTTCCTTTGCCCTTTTCAGGAAAAGATTGTAGATGGCAAATCCCGCATTGGATTTCCCTTCAAGAAACTCATTATCGAGCCGGTTACCGTAACTCCTCCGAAGAGACTCCACTTCGTTTGCGAGAAAATAACTTTTGCTGCCGTCAAGATGTTCGAGATACCTCCTGAACATCTGCTGTGAAAGGGAGTCGTTGACCGAAACCTTGCGGAAATGGTTTCTGATCAGGTACTGCGCGACGTACTTTCCGGCAGTCTGCTGAGTCGCCGTCGGCTTAAGCTGTACAACGGAAACCGCCGGTACGACGGGTTTCGTATTTTTGCCTATTGCTGAAGCCGAACAGCCGATTGAAACAATAACAACGATCAGGCCTTTTTTTATTATGGCCGGAGTACGATAATCCATGGTATATGCGACGGGTAAGCTTGTGTGTTCTTGAATGAGTTGACAATTATATTATATTAACGGGCAGTAAACCGCATAATTTTTGTGATGCCTGTAAATATTCCGACGAAAAATAACAATTAAGCAAAACCTTCCTATGGAAAAGATGCCCGTAAGCTATAAAGAACTGGGACTCGTCAACAGTCGCGATCTTTTTGCAAAAGCGGTTAAAGGCGGTTACGCCATTCCGGCATATAACTTCAACAATCTCGAGCAGCTCCAGGCGATCATCATGGCCTGTGCGGAAACCGCTTCGCCGGTAATCCTGCAGGTTTCAAAAGGAGCAAGAAGCTACGCAAACGCAACGCTTCTCAAGCATCTCGCCCGTGGAGCCGTGGAATTTGCTGCTGAACTCGGTACGCCCGTGCCGGTCGTGCTGCACCTGGACCACGGTGACAGTTTCGAACTCTGCTGCGACTGCATAGCTTCAGGTTTTTCCTCGGTCATGATCGACGGTTCACACCTTCCCTATGAAGAAAACGTCGCACTGACAAGAAAAGTTGTAGAATATGCCCACAAGTTCGACGTAACCGTCGAAGGTGAACTCGGCGTGCTTGCAGGCATCGAAGACGAGGTCTCTTCTGCACACCACACCTATACCCAGCCGGAAGAGGTCGAGGACTTCGTATCGAAAACCGGCGTCGACAGCCTGGCCATATCTATAGGAACGTCTCACGGAGCTTTCAAGTTCAAGCCAGGCGAGGATCCGAAAATCCGTCTTGATATTCTTGCCGAAATAGAGCGCCGTATTCCCGGATTTCCCATTGTGCTGCACGGCGCATCATCCGTGCCCCAGGATCTTGTGGAAACCATCAATGCACACGGCGGAAAGCTCAAGGACGCCATCGGAATCAGCGAAGATCAGCTTCGCCTTGCAGCCGGGTCTGCGGTCTGCAAGATCAATATAGACTCTGACGGACGTCTGGCCATGACCGCCGCCATACGCAAAGTGCTCGACGAAAAACCCGAAGAGTTCGATCCCAGGAAATATCTCGGTCCAGCACGCGATGCGCTGAAAAAGCTCTACATCCACAAGATCATGAACGTGCTCGGATCGAACGGCAAAGCCTGACCGGTCGCAGATTCGTCACGAACACATCTTGACAAAGCGCTCCTCCCCGGAGCGCTTTGTCGTTGTAGCAGAAGAAAAATAATCTCCCGACCTGTCGGGGGGGCGAGTGTCAAAATCACATAAAAAAACGCAGTGCTGTATAAGCCAGCAAGCCCGAACCAGTTGCAAGCACGTTTTCGACCGGATCGAAAGTCGAAGAGTGCAGGGTGTTCCCCCGCTGCTCCGCCTGGCCGTCACCCGTTCCGATCTGCCAGAATGTCCCGGGAATCTGCTGCAGGTAGTATGCAAAATCTTCTGCGGTCATCAGCGGCTCGCTCTGCTTTACATTCTGCTTGCCAAGAAACTCGATGCAGTAACCCTCTGCCTCATCGGTCATGGCCGGATCGTTGATAAGCGCCGGGTATCCTGTCCTGATTTCAAGTTCCGCACTCACGCCCAGGGCCGAAGCCGTACTCGTAACCGTTTCGAGCAGCCGCTCTTTAAGCCTGGTACGCAGCGATTCGTTCATGGTGCGCATGGTGCCTGACATGGCAACTGCTGAAGGAATAACGTTGGGAGCGTTTCCGCCGTGAATCGAGGCTATGGAAACGACAGCGGGTTCATGCGGCGGCGCGACGCGGCTCACAAGATGCTGAACTGCCGTTATGATATGCGCCGCGGCAAGAACCGGATCTGCTGCCTTATGCGGTGCGGAAGCGTGCCCTCCTCGGCCGTTGACGGTTATGTAGATCTCATCCGTCGCTGCCATGAAACTGCCGCCTGAGAGCGCCACCGTTCCAGCTTCCACGCTCGGAAAACAGTGTTGCCCGAAAATCGCCTGAGGCTGGAACCGCTCGAAAAGCCCGGCTTCGATAAGCGGTCTGGCGCCGCCAGGTGCTTTTTCTTCGGCAGGCTGGAATATCAGCAGTACATCGCCATTAAGTTCCGAACGAAACGTTAAAAGTATTTTTGCCGCACCGAGCAGCATTGCCGTATGCATATCGTGTCCGCAGGCATGCATCTTGCCCGGCTCCCGCGAGCAGAAAGCATGGCTGTTCTCCTCGTTTACCGGAAGCGCATCGATATCGGCCCGGAGAGCGAGAAGAGATCGCCGCCTGCCGGCGATGGCCGTACCGCATCCTTTTATGATAGCCGTCACCCCTGTTTCAAGAAATGGCGGCTCTGGTTCGATGCCGATGGCTCTCAGATATTTCTCGATACTTGCAGTAGTCCGGAACTCCTCGTAGGAAAGTTCGGGACAGGCATGGATGGCCCTGCGAAGATCGACGATTTCAGGATAAATGCGTTCAGCTTCTTCCCGAATACGCGAAGCAAGAGGATTATCTCTTCGTTCAAACATAACTACAACCTTCTTAAAGAGGAAATGCAGAGAGACTGAAAGGAATTAATGCATAAGGGCGGACGAAACAAGCATTCAGACAAAGTACAAAATATCCTGCTAAATGGAAATCGTGCAGTCCCGGCTTTGTTTCCGTCAATAATATTCGGTTTTCCGAAGAATATTGGCTATTATATCGGTATATCGATTATTATTATACGACAAACCGGAGAGATCATGAAGGAAACTTCATCGTTCGGTCAAAGGCTCAGGAAAGTCCGTCGCCATGCCGGACTCAACCAGCGGGATTTCGGCAGAAAGATCGGTCTTTCCGGTAACAGGGTGTCGGAAATCGAGCACGACAAAGGGGAACTGAAAGCCGGCGCACTTTACTTTTTATGCAGCGAGTTCGGCGTTGATTCCCAATGGCTGATGACCGGCAGCGGCAATATGTCGCAAAATGGCGCACAACAAGCCGAAAACGGGAGCCTTGAATCCCGCCTGCTTCGACTTGAATCCCGGATCGGAAAAATCATGCAGATAGACCTGCAGCAGAAAAAATTCACTGCCACTGTTCCCCTTTATCTCGAAGCCGTTGCCGCAGGCTATCCCGATCCGGTCAGCAGCGAAATCGAAGAGCATATCGATATACCCGCGTCCTGGATACAGGGCAAAAAACAGCTCTTTGCGCTTCGGGTAAACGGCGAAAGCATGATCGGCATCGGCATCATGCCTGGCGATACGCTCGTGGTCGAAGCCAAACAGACAGCCAAGGACCGCCAGGTCGTTATAGCAAGCATCAATGGCGAAATGACTGTAAAAACGCTCAGCATCGAAAAAGGCGGCGCAGTTACTTTGCTGCCCGAAAACCCTGCCTACCGTCCTATTCCGGTCACTGCAGACTCGGACTTCAGGATTCACGGGGTTGTGGTTGCCGCACTGAGAAGTTACTGAACGGCTTCATTGCAGGAGAGATCCTACATATCCATGAACCGGATGAATTCAAGGGCTTTTTCGCGAAGTTCGTCTTCTGCCGAACCGGCTGTCGGGGAGGCATAGCGCACATTGTAGCCGTATTTGCCAAGGTTGGCTACCAGACGGTAGAGGTCGTGGGTCTGCACCCTGAAACAGACAAGAGTGCTTTCACTTTCAACTCGGGAAGGGACGGTTCCGAAAGCCGGAATGTATGCGTCGTTTTTTTCGAATACGTCGAGAATTTCCGAAAGCCTGATCCCCGAGGAAGGGACTTCGATTTCGATAGTGGCACACTCCCCCGAACCCAGATGAAAAAGCGCGGCGACTTCCCGTGCAAGCCGGTTTTTCTCGATCACGGCGCTGAAATAACCGTCATGATCGACAACGGCAAGAATTTCGCCCCGGGCGGAAGCGGCTTTGCTGTAGACATCGAGAAGATGTTCGTGCAGACCTGCGGTTGTCAGCGGGGAATGAGGAACCGATGAAAGCGGCAGCAAGCCGGCATCGGCTCTGCTGCCGCTATGCGCGAGGAGTCCGGCAAGCGTGACGAGACCGACAGGCTTACCTCCATCGAGCACTGGAGCGCAACTGCGCCCCTGCGCACCGAGAAGATCCAAAACGGTTCCAACCCTGTCTTCGAGGGTAAAAACCGGATACTCATGCAGGGAAAACTGCTCTATGTACCTGTTCAGCAGCATGGTTCGATTTTTCCCACCCGGCGCTCGTGGCGTCCACCTTCGAAACTGGCGGCAAACCAGTTTTCAAGGCTTTCGGCAATTGTTTCCCGATCACTGAACCTGGCGGAAAAGCATATGATGTTTGCGTTGTTGTGCTCTCGCGCAAGCGTAGCGAATTCGGGCCTGCAGGCAAGCGCGGCCCTGATGCCTTTTACCTTGTTGGCGGAAATGGAAACGCCGATTCCTGTACCGCAGAGCAGTATGCCCTGTTCGCATGAACCCTCAGCCACGCTATGCGCGACTTTCCGGGCATAATCGGGATAATCGACCGATTCTTCGCTGAACGGACCCATATCGACAGCATCGTGACCGTTTTGCTGAAGCCACTCGACAACGAAGGTTTTGAGTTCATAACCTGCATGATCGCTTCCTACCGCAATCTTCATAACTCGTCCTGATTGAATTTGTTTGAAAATTTCCGTCTTGCCGACTGATTTAAAAAAATACTTTGGCTGTTAATTTCCGAACCTTCGCAACAGTTTTTCCGGTATATCCCGTCGGGTTGCATAAGCCACGACTTGGTGTTATCGAGCAACATCAGTTCGAGATCGGACTTGACCGTACGTATTATCTCCCTGTCGAGCACGGGAAAAAGCGTCTCCACCCGATGATCGAGATTTCTCGGCATGATATCGGCACTGCCCAGATAGAGTTCACAGTTGCCGCCATTGGCAAAATAGTAAGCACGGCTGTGTTCGAGAAACCGCCCGATGATGCTTGTCACGCGGATGTTCTCGCTGACCCCGGGAATACCAGGTTTCAGGCAGCATATGCCGCGTACGATAAGGTCGATTTTAACCCCTTCGCCGGACGCTCGATAGAGCGCCCTGATGGTCTTGTCGTCGACAAGCGAATTCATTTTCATGATGATGCGTCCTTTGCCGCTCTTGCGATGCTGCTCCACCTCCCGTTCAATTTTGGCGATAATCTTTTTACGGGTATTGATGGGCGAAACAAGCAATTTCATGTAATCGGTGTACTTCGAGTAGCCTGTCAGCGCGTTGAAGAGTTCCGCGACTTCGCTCGCAAGACGCTCATTTACCGTAAACAGACTGTAGTCTGTATATATTTTCCCGGTTGCAGGATTATAGTTTCCGGTGCCGAGGTGCAGGTACCTTTTCAGCTTATGCTGCTCCCTGCGCACGATCATGGTGAGCTTGGCATGTGTTTTCAGGCCGGGAAGTCCGTAAATCACATGTGCTCCGACGTCTTCGAGCGCCCTTGCCCAGACGATGTTGTTTTCCTCGTCGAATCTCGCCTTCAGTTCCACAAGTACGGCAACCTGCTTGCCGTGCTCCACGGCATTCATGAGCGCTTTGACGATCGGAGAGTTGCTGCCGACCCTGTAAAGCGTCTGTTTGATCGAGAGCACATCCGGATCATTTGCTGCCTGCCGGATAAAATCAACAACCGGCTGAAAAGAATCGTAAGGATGATAGAGCAGCCGATCCTTTGCCTTTATGGCGCTGAAAATATCGCCTTCGAACTGCTCTTCGATGCGATTGACAGGAATGAAAGGCTCGTCCTTCAGGTCGGGACGATCTATCCTGAGCAGCTCGACAAGGCATCCAAGACCAAGTACGCCGCCGATTTCGTAAACGTTGCTGTCGATGACGTCAAGGTTTTTCATAAGCAGTTTCCTTATCGACTCAGGCATTTCCGGCCCGATGTCGAGCCGCACTACCCTGCCGTATCGCCTTGAGCGGATCCCCTGCTCTATGGTTTCAAGCAGGTCGCCTGCTTCATCTTCCTCGATTTCGATATCGGCATTACGGATAACCCTGAAGAGATGCGAATTGATGATCTGCATCTTCGGAAACAACTGTTCGAGATTGTTGGCAATAAGGTCTTCGAGCCAGATAAACCGCGAAACTTTATCATCGAACGATATCCCTTCAATATCACCAAGAAACAGAAGCCGCGGCAGAATGTTCGGCACCTTGACTCGTGCGAATTTATGCGTATGCGCCTCCTTGTCATTCAGTTCGATAGCGAGATTCAGAGACAGGTTGGAAAGAAACGGAAACGGATGACCGGTATCAAAAGCCAGCGGAGTCAGCACAGGAAAAATTTCCTGCCTGAAATAATGACGCAGCGCCTCCCTTTGTTCATCTCGCAGATCGGTAAATCGAACGAATTCGATTCCTTTTGCTGCAAGAGCAGGCAGGATATCGTTATAGAAACAGTCATTACGCTGACGAAGCTGCAGAAGAATCCTCTCCCTTATCTTTGCGAGCTGTTCGCCAGGCGTCAGGCCATCGATCGTACGCTCCTGAATGCCGGCGTCGAGCTGGTCTTCGATTCCGGCAACCCGGATCATGAAATATTCGTCAAGATTGGAACTGAAAATCGAAATGAACTTCGCCCGTTCAAGAAGAGGATGTGCAAGAGTATCAAGCGCTTCTTCAAGTACGCGTTGGTTGAACTCCAGCCAGCTCAGCTCTCTGTTTATATAATATGCCGGATCACGCAGGTCCGGCGCTTCCGGAAGTGAAACGAAATCAGCCGTCAGATGGTCCATAATGAACAAGTGGTTAGTTGAATCGCACTGCGCCGCCCTCATGGACGGCATAATCAAGAGCCTCATCCCAGGGATCTGCAGGCAGATGCCGCAAAAACTGCAGAGAAAATGCCAATCCTATCCGGCACGGATTCATGCCGGAAGCTGCAAGTTCCGAGAGGAACCTGTCATAATATCCTTTTCCGTAACCCATCCTGCGACCAGCGCTATCGATACCGACAACAGGCAGAAGAATGGCATCGAGTTCGGCTGAGTCGACCGGAGTGCGCCGAACAGGTTCGGGTTGGCCGAAAATGCCGGCGATCAGAGACTCACCAGGCAGGTACTCCAAGGGAACAAGACGATCTGCAGTGACTGCCGGAACCGTAATCCGCTTCCCGGCCTCATGCAGTTTTCTGCAAAGCTCGTCGGTCGAGACTTCGCGGGACGAGGCTATCGAAAGATAAGCCATAACGCACTGCGCACGAGTTACCTCATTTATTTTAAGGACTTCCGATACGACAGCAGCGCTCATGCCCTGCCATGCTTCCTCAGACAGGGCTCTCCTCGCGGCAAGCAGCTTGCTCCTGACAAGTTGCTTGCTCTCCATAGGTGCATCCATAACGTAAAATATGCCATCGATGTGGCATTCCGGTTTAAACTTCAAGATATAAAACATTACTGTCATTCAGCAGCCTTTCACATCCGGGAAGATGGCGCAATAAGGATAGTTGTACATGAACAGCAATGATTTTACATTATCGTAATACAACAGCACTGTACAAACCGCCTATTCATATGTCAACCCTTATCGATCCGTCGTCCATAACCTTTGGAACCGTCTACTGCATTGCCAAAAATTACCCGGACCATGCCCGCGAAATGATGCTCTGGGAAGAGCACATGCAACTAACAGATACTGAAGAACAGGAACCTGTCGTTTTTATCAAACCGCCCTCGTCGATAGAAACCGGCGGAATAACCATGATTCCCGGATTCGACGGGCATCCCCTCTCTGACAATATGCATTATGAAGCGGAAATCGTGCTGGTTATCGGTTCCGATTGCGACTGCTGTTCCGAAGAAAAAGCGCTTCAGGCAGTCAGAGGCTATGCGATAGGACTCGACATGACGCTCCGGGACGTCCAGCTCGATGCGAAGAAAAAAGGCAATCCGTGGCTGAAAAGCAAAGGATTCAGAAGAAGCGCGCAACTGTCGGGCATCGTTCCCCGAAGCGAAGCCGGCAGCTGGCAGGATCTCGAATTCTTTCTCGACTGCAACGGGAGGCGGGTTCAGCACGGAACCCTTTCGGAAACGGTTTTTTCTCCTCCCTATCTCGTACATTACCTGTCGTGCCTCTACACGCTGCGCAAAGGCGACCTGATCTTTACCGGCACTCCTGCCGGCGTCGGAAGGGTGGTGCCGGGTGACCGACTTGAAGCAACGCTATGCAAGAGAAGCGCCCTGCAGGACGAATCATCGGAACTCGCACGACTTCGGGTATCGATACTGCAATCCGGAACTCTTCTGTGAAAGAACGTTATTGCGAGCATAATTTGTAAATCTTCACATCTATCGTCGAATGAGCATCATATTTCAGAACGCCCGCCTCCTCGATCCAGCCATAAACCTGGATACGAATGGATCGATCCGTATTTCGGACGACGGCCGCATAGAAACGATTGCAAAGGAAGCCGATCGCATCGTTTCGACGGGTAACGAACAGGTCGTCGATCTCGATGGCAAGCTGCTTGTACCCGGACTTTTCGACATGCACTGCCACTTTCGCGAACCGGGACAGGAGTATAAGGAAACGCTCGCTTCGGGTGCCGCCGCTGCCGCCGCGGGCGGTTTTACGGGAGTTGCGCTCATGCCCAATACCCGTCCGGTCATCGACAGTCCGCTCGGCGTGGCATACATCCGCTATCATGCCGCCGACTTGCCTGTCGATCTGGAAGTGATCGGGGCTATGACTACCGAAAGCCGGGGAGAGACTCTCGCACCATTCGGCAAGTTCCGATCTTACGGAGTCACAGCCGTTTCCGATGACGGCACGGCTATCCAGAACTCGCAGATCATGCGGCTTGCGTTCGAATACGCATCGAATTTCGGGCTGCTCATCATCCAGCACTGCGAAGACAGAATGCTCAGCCAGGGCGGAATAATGAACGAAGGACGTTTTTCTACAATGCTGGGTCTCAAAGGCATTCCTGATGCAGCCGAAGCCATCACCCTGGCCCGCGATCTGCAGCTCATGCTGTATCTGCGCGATCACAAGCTGCACGATCCGCTCAATCCCCCCCGTTACCATGTCGCTCACATCAGCACGAAAGCCGCAATCGATCTCGTCCGCCAGGCAAAAGCCGAGGGTCTGCAGGTTACCTGCGAAGTAACGCCACACCACTTCACCCTGACGGATGAAGACCTTTTCAAAGCCGAAGCGAAAGGAAATTACATCATGAAACCTCCGCTCTGCTCGGCCGGGAACCTCCGGGCGCTGCTCGACGCCATTGCCGACGGCACGATCGATGCGATAGCTACCGATCATGCGCCGCACGCCGCGCATGAAAAAGAGTGCCCTCCCGATCAGGCTTCATTCGGAATAACCGGGCTGGAGACCGCGATCGGCCTTGCCATAACGCAGCTTGTCGACAAAGGAATCATCACGCTGCAACGTGCGGTGGAAATGCTCTCCATCAACCCGAGAGCGATCATGAACCTTCCGCCAGTCAGACTTCAGGAAGGAGTTGCCGCAAACCTGACGATTATCGATCCCGATATCGAGTGGACCCTCACCAGAGAAGGTATGCGCTCGAAATCATTGAATACACCTTTCATCGGAAGCCGACTCAAAGGAAAAGCAGTCGGCATCTTCCACAAAGGAGCATATATAGAAAACCGCTGAAAACAATACCTTTAAGAATTGATTGGATTTGTCAAAAGCGATTAATTTTATTACATTCAATTTCGTTCAGCACAACAATAAGAATCAGTTGATCAGTCATGGCAAAGAAACAAACATTCGGCGATAAAGGAAAAAAAACAGGCGCCAGCGATTTCAAAGTAGCTAAACTCGTCCTCTCTGTTCCATCAGGAAAAAGCAAAGCCTGGAAATTCGTCGAAAAAAACGTCCGTATTCCTAATGGCGAAAACGAGCAGACCATTCTCGCCAAAGCCGTCAGCGACGCGGTAAAATAAACGACTCCTTCCTCGCAGGGCTCCTTTCACAGGTTGCCCTGCATGCTTATCTCACGCAAAGCCTTATATGTCCTCTTCTCCCGACAGCACCATCAGGGCAGACGAAAAATCCGCTCAGCAGGCATGGTTTGCCGAGTGGTTCAATCATCCGCTCTATCTGCAGGTATACAGCCATCGCGACAACGCCGAAGCCTCCAAATGCATAAGGATGATTATCGAGCGGACACAATCCCCTGACCGACGTCCGTCATCGGTCAGCGTACTCGATATCGCTTGCGGAGCAGGACGACATGCGCTCGAACTCGCCCGTCTCGGTTACTCGGTAACGGGTAACGACTTATCCCCTTTTCTGCTCGAGACTGCCCGCAGCGAAGCGCAAAGATGCGGCATCGAGCTTTCCCTGACCTGCTGCGACATGCGGCACCTGAAGGCGGACAGGCATTACAATCTTATCCTGCAGCTTTTTACCAGTTTCGGGTATTTCAATACGGTCGAAGAAGATCTCTGCGTGCTCGAAAACGTATCCTCTCTTCTTGCCCCGGACGGATGGTACATACTCGACCTCATCAATGTACGCCATCTGCGGCGAAACCTTGTGCCGGTTTCCCGTCGCACCGTTGCCGGACTTGACGTACTGGAGGAGCGCTCGATCGAACACGGCAGAATAAAGAAAAAAATCACGATCGCACCGGCTGAAGGGGAACCGCTTCGGTTCTCCGAGTCGGTTCGTCTGTTTACGCCCGAAGAGATCAGGACGCTGCTCGATCAGGCGGGACTTGCCATCGAATCCGTTGCCGGAGATTATTCGGGAGCGCTTTTCGACAGCGAGGCTTCACCGAGGATGCTGCTGTTCATACGCAAAACCTGAAAGCCCTATTTCATCAGCAGGGTTCCCGCGGTTTTAATCCCCGATTTCCGGCTTTTTGCAAGCAGGCGCTGATAAAGCTGCGCCGTCAGATAAGCATCGCCGGCAGAAGTATGCCGGTCGTGGAGGCGGATGCTGTAACGTTCGCACAAAGCGTCAAGCCTGTATTCGCCGACCTTGTGGGCGAGATTGTAATAGGGGCCTTTTTCGAGACGTTTTGCCAGGCTTGCCGTATCGATCACATCATTGAACAGCCTTATTCCGAAATAACGGGACAGCAGCTGATTGACCATGGCAATATCGAATCCGGCATGCTGCGCGACAAGCACGCTGTTGCCGATATAGTCGAGAAACCCGCTGACGGCGGTGCGTTCATCCACGCCGAAAGCTATATCCTTGCAAAGCAGTCCATGGACGCTTACCGCTTCACGATCGCCGACCTTTTCCTGGCGCACCAGCACTTCGAAAGAATCCCCCACAACGATCCGCTGGGCTTTAAGCGACACGGCTCCTATGGAAATGACCTTGTCGTGACGGACATCGAAGCCGGTCGTCTCGGTATCGAAAACAACGAACCTGATATCGGCAAGCGGCGTTGCGAGCGGCATTTTCTTACGGTTCAGCCTCAGATATCGACAGACGCTTTCGGGCAGGGAATTATTCCTGCACCGGTAAAGCGCCGTTTCGATGATGAGGCGATCAATCACGGATGTAATCAAGCTGGAACCTCATGTTAAGTGTTTTCTGCACCTGTCCGATCGTCGTGAAAACGTTGCGCAGCATCTGCCGGTCTATTTTGTTGAGGCTTTCAGGTTTGATGTAACGGCCGGAACTGCCCTGATCGAGCCCGTTGACCACCCGCAGACGCATGAGGAACTCGTAGGCGGCGGCAGCTTCCAGGCAGAGATCCTTTTCAGGAAGAAGAAGATCGGCAAGCCTGTGGTATCTTTCGACCGTACTGAGATAATCAGGTATTCTCTGCTCGTAAGCAAGCACTCTTGCCGCATCCGAAAGCGGCATCATGGCTCTCGATTTGATATCGAACTCATTGGCATGATCGCGGCTCTTCTCGACAAGGAAATTTCTGAAAAAGCCGAGCGGAGGAGGGTTCTGCAGGGCATTCTTCGCAAAAAACTCAAGGAAGCCCCGCCCTCTGGCCAGTTCCTCAAAAATTCCTTTTTTCAGATCGGCAGCCAGAGAAGCGTCTCCGTATACCGGCCGGAAATCGAAAAATATCGTGGCGTTCATCAGAGCCTTCGGCTCGGGAGTGAGTATCCATCTGCTGAAATACTTTTTCCAGACCGAAACAGGCTGGCACCACTCGTCATTGCTTGCCATCACCTCTGCCGGGCAGAGAGCGAACCCCGATTGTTCCAGTATGGAAGTAACTTTACGTCCCAGCGCAACAAACGATGCCTGAACTTCCGCCTTGCGATGTTCGGGAGGATCGAGATAGAGCAAGGCGTTATCCTGATCGGTGCGAAGAAGCTGCTCTTTTCGGCCTTCGCTGCCGAGCGAAAGCCAGCAGAAGGGAATGTCCGGCAGACGCCAACCCTCCTTTTCGAGAGAGGCAATGGAAAGCCCGATTGCCTTAACGATCAGGGCGTCGTTTATTTCGGTGATAATATTCGATATGAAGTGAACGGCGACATCCTGGCCAATATAGATCCGAAGCAGGTGTTCGGCCTTGTCCCTCTCGACCTTCAGTTGCCCGACCTGATCGGCAGCCATGATCTCCTTCATGATCACAGCCGGATTGTTACCCTCGGAGGTAATGATATCGTGCTCGGAAATGATGCCCTGCAACGGAGAATTCACCGTCCCGTCCTCGGTAATGCAGAAATGGCGCAACTTGGTTTTCACCATGAGCATCACCATATCGGCAACGGTTTTCCTGCCGGTAATGGTGTAAACAGGACTGCTCATGATATCTCGAACAGGCTGCTCTTTGACCGATCCCGGCTGAGCAACCACTTTCTTGCGAAGATCGGTATCGGTAATAATTCCGAGAGGATGATTATCGGCAGAGACCACGAGAATGGAACCGATATTGCAATCCGACATAATTTTGGCCGCCTCCCTTATGGTTATGTCGGGAGAGCAGGTAATGACGTTGGCAACCGGCTTGACTTCGAGGGTTTCGTGTTCGAGAAAACTCCGGCAGGACTGTTCGCTGTAACGCAGCTTGCGCTGGTCGAAAGCGTTGGTCAGAGAGCGCTCCATCACCTGCATGCTCTTGGCGAACTCCCCGGCGAAAAACATCGAAACGGCATTGCTTGCCGCAATGAGACCCCGTATTTTTTCGGCAGGCATTTCGTAAATCAGGCTCTCCTCGGCTACCTGAGCGCTGAGTACGTAACTGCTTCCGCCGAAAATCGCCCTCACGCCGAAAATATCGCCTTCGTCGCACAGATCGACCAGTATCTCCTCATCGTCCATCGAGTCAAAAAGCCTTACTGCGCCCTTCATCACCATGAATGCGGCTTCCCTGAGCGTATCGCCTTTCCTGAAGATCATTTCGCCCTCTTCATGGTAATGGATCGATATCGACGAAGCGAGATCCTGTACGACGGCAGGTTCGAGAACATCGAAAGGGGGATATTTCGACAGGTCTGCGGCAACACGTTCAACAATGGTGTTTGATGCCATGACTGTTCCGGTATAAGATGTTGAAAAATATATCTGACGGCTCGTTTGCAGGCCCTGCCGGAACCGGAACAGCTGTTGTCAGTTCAGCATATTCCTCTTCTGGTACCAGTCGAAAGCGCTCCTGATGCTGTTTTCGTGCGGCTCCTGCCTCATACCGAGTTCACGAACGGCTTTGGAGGAGTCGTAATAGAGGTTTTCCGAAGCCACCCTGAACATGGTAAGATTGAACAGCTTGGATATGTTGTTCCGGCGCTTGTTCATGTCGAGCATGGATTTGAGTATCCTGGCCATCCAGAACGGCAAGGGCAGAATAATCTTCGGCACTCCGGAAATATCGCAAATTGTGTCGGCAAGCTTTTTGAACGACACATTGTCACCCCCGATAATATAGCGTTCGCCGCACCGGCCTTTCTCCATGGCTGCAATAATGGTTTCCGCAACGATTTCCACATCGATGACGCAAACCCCTCCGAGAGGATAGAACGGGATTTTCCGATTGTAAACGTCCTTGATGAGACGGCCCGCATTGAAATTGATGTCGCCGGCACCGAAAACATAGGCCGGATTGACAATCACACAATCAAGCCCGTTGCCGATGGCCTCCGCTACGGCCAGCTCTGCCTGATGTTTGGTTCGGGCATACTCAAGGCCTATACGGTCGAAGTTCCATACCGAGGTTTCGTCGAGAGGTTTTTTTCCGTCACATATGCCGACAGCAGTAATGGAACTCACATGGACGACTCGCCGGACGCCTGCCTTCAGCGACGCATCAAGTATATTTTTCGTACCTTCAACATTGATGGCCTGCAGAAGAGGATTACGTTTATCTCCCATATAGGTCAGACCCGCAGAGTGATAAACCTGATCGATTCCAGCCATCGCGCTGTCGAGAGATAGCCGGTTCGTCACATCTCCATAGACCAGCGTGATACGATCGAGCACGCCTTCAAGCGACGTCAGATCGGAACTTCTCCGGACAAGAACACGGATTTCATCGGCATCGGATGCCAGCTTGTGAACCAGTCGGGAGCCTATAAACCCTGTACCGCCGGTCACCAGAATTGTTTTCTTCACCTATAATTTAACTTCAATCATTGAAAGAACGGCATTAATCGGCACTATCGCTCACTGTGCCGCTGCATGCTCCTGAACTGCAATTTCTCCTGATATAATTTTTTTTCGGATATCCTCTACCCGATCATGAACCGCAGCGCCGATCAGCTTTGCGTTTCTGTCGTTGTAAACATAATCGGTATATCGGTCGTCTATACCGAAAACGGTAACCGATCCTCCCTTGAACGTACCCTCGAGCACATCATCGATAGTCTTCAGCACTGCCCGATCTATCGCCTTAACCATGCTGGTAAGCACGAAACCCGGAGCGTCCGGCTCCTGATCGCGATCCGTGCAGATCACCAGTTTTCCGGTCTCTCTTGCTGCTTCGATAACGCCCAGGCCGCTCGCTCCAGCCGCCTGATAAATGATATCGGCACCTTTGGCATACTGACCAAGCGCCAGCTCCCTGCCTTTTGACGGATTGGCAAAAGCGCTTCCTGTCATGCCGATATAAGCGGGAATGACCACAGCGTCCGGATTCACGTATTTTACGCCCTCGGTAAAACCGCTCTCGAACCTTCTGATAATGGACGACTCCATTCCCCCGATGAACCCAACGGTATTGGTCTTTGTTGAAAGTCCCGCTACGGCGCCGGCAAGAAACGAACCTTTTTTCTCTTCGAAAACAATGCCTGAAAGATTTTCCGGCATTTTTGCTCCGGCTTTCGGGATATAGTCGATGCAAACGAACTTCTTTTCCGGAAACGCTTCGGCTATGGATGCGATATCGTCGCTGAAAAGCAGACCCACTCCGATCACCAGATCGACATCCGGATCAGCAGCCATCTGCCTGAGCGCCGCTTCCCTGTCGGCGCCTTCGCCGGACGGTTCGGCATTAATGAATTCAATACCATGCTTCTCTCCGGCAAGCTCAAGCCCATGATAGGCCGCATCGTTAAACGAGCGGTCTCCGCGTCCGCCGACATCGAAAACCATGCCGACTGTCGGTTTTCCATCCTCTTCGCCGCCTGTTGTTTTTCCTGCTTCCTGCTCGCCTGTACAAGCTCCGAGCATAAACGTGCATACCAGAAAAAGACGGAAGAAATGTTTCATGGTTAAAGGAAAAAAGTGATGCGGATATGCCATGACGACCGTTAGTCCATACGAAATTGAAGGTAGAAAAAACCCGTTCCAATTAAAAACGGTAGTCGCATAAATTTATTTCATTACAATCCCGATAAATCGTAACCGCACACCCGAAGTCTCTTACAACTCCTGATGTTCTTGTTATATTTTATGCAATACTCCTAATGAAAACCCATCGCCGATGACGGTTGAACGGAAAAGCATATGCTTCAGGCCTCCTGAAGGTTTCGAAACCGAATCCCTTTTTGAGGATAATGGACTTTCGGTTAAACCCGGCAAAACGCAAAAGCGCAGAGTGCGCCGGATTTTTTACGACACCTTCGAGTGGCAGCTGCTCGCCAATAATGCCGCGGCGATCCAGGAAAACCGGCTCCTGAGCCTTTACAATCTCGATACAGGCCTGCCGTTCGCATCAGTCGGCCATTCGGCAACTGCCCGTTTCTTTCACCCGTTCGAACTTAAAGACGAGAAATTCAGGAGTGAAATCGAACGATACACCGAACTCAGAGCACTCATAAAACGATGCACCGTGGAAGTTGACATCGTTTCTCAGCAACTCCTCGATGAGGAGGAAAAAACGATCGCCATCCTCAACAGGGAAACATACTTCCTTTTCAAGGAGAAGAAAAGCCGGATACTGATAACCGAAAATCTTGCCATCACCCCACTGAAAGGATTTCAGGAAGAGACCGAAACTTTTGCATCCGGCACAGGAAAGCTTCTCGGGAGGGAACACAGAACCCGATATCGCGATCTTTTCATGCAGTTCATGGATGCGGCGGGCGTTCCCGTCAACGATTACTCTTCGAAAATCAGAATCACGCTTCAGCCCGGTGACCCGGTTCAAAAATCAGCCGCATCCCTCCTGCTCGGCACACTCGACATCATGAAGCGGAACGAGCCATGGATTCCGGAAAATATCGACACTGAATTTCTGCACGACTATCGGGTGGCGGTAAGAAGAACCCGTTCCGTTCTCGGCACTATCAGGGATATTTTCGATTCCGGAACCACCGCCAGATACCGGAATGCATTCAGAAATGCGGGCAAAGCATGCAATGCCCTGCGCGACTGCGACGTCTACCTCCTCAGAGAGTCGGATTACCGGGCTATGCTGCCGGAATCGCTTGCCCCCCATATCGCCGCCTTTTTCAAAGAGCTGCATGAACTGCACAGAATCGAGTTGCGCCGGTTCTCATCATTTCTGCGATCGAAAGCATACAGAGCCATGCTCGACGAATGGAACGGTCTTCTCGGGGAAACCGAAAGAAATCCGGTTCCTGTCGCCACCCAAGATACCGAAGACCGCTCCACCCTGGCAGTAGCAAAAAAAAACATCAGGAAAGCATGGAAGAAGGTGCTCAGACACGGCCGGGCCATCCCGGCACAAGCCTCCGACGCGGAACTGCACTCCCTGAGAATAGACTGCAAAAAGCTGCGCTATCTGCTCGAACTGTTCGCTTCCCTTTTTCCGGATAAGACCATGGCCACGGTCGTGCGACAGCTCAAGGAGCTGCAGGAAAACCTCGGAATGTTCGTCGATCTTGCCGTCCAGCAGCAATACCTTGCCGGACACATCGAACAGATGAAGGAAAAACCCTCGGACCCCGAGCTTGCCGCAGCTTTGGGCGGACTGATAACGACACTTCACTGCCGACAGCAAAAAAACCGAAAGCTCTTCCACCGCACCTTCAGGCATTTCGACAACGACGAAACCGAAACCCTTTTCAACGCACTCCTCAACAGTTGAACGCAAAAAAAATGAAAACGATTGCGCTTTACAGCATCAAGGGCGGCGTAGGAAAAACCGCAGCGGCAGTCAATCTTTCCTATCTCGCCTCGAAAGGAGATGCCCGCCAGACCCTTATCTGCGACCTCGACCCCCAGGGCGCCAGCTCCTTTTACTTCAGAATTTCTCCGAGAGACAAATACAACAGCACCAAATTTCTCGAAGGCAGCGCAAAGATCTATAAAAACATCAAAGCAACTGATTTCGAAGGACTCGACCTGCTCCCTTCCGACTTTTCCTACCGCAATCTCGATCTCGAACTGCTCGAAGAAAAAAAGCCTCAGAAAAAACTCAGGAAAAACATCAATGAACTGAGCTCGGAATACCGCTATATTTTTTTCGACTGCCCGCCAAACCTCACGCTCTTTTCAGAGAGCATCTTCGCAGCTGCCGACATCATACTCGTACCGGTCATTCCCACGACGCTCTCCATACGCACCTACGAACAGCTCAGAAAGTTTTTTAACGACACCGGACTGGACTCGTCAAAAATCAGGGGGTTTTTCAATATGGTTGAGAAAAGAAAATCGATGCACCGCGAGATAATAGAGCAACGCGGATCGCAGCCCGACTTTCTGAAAAGTTCAGTGCCCTACAATTCCGAAGTCGAAAAAATGGGTATCTACAGGGCGCCTCTCAACGCCGTACACCCCTCATCAGCGGCAGCCAAAGCGTTCCGGCAGCTTTGGGAAGAAATACAAGTTGACCTGCTGCCCTGATCGAGGCTCGCATCGCTCCTGCACGTCAGGCAATCCCCCTATGGATGGCTATGGTTTCCATCCGCTGCGCGATCCCTCTATGGCAGCAAGAATCGAACGCAAGGCAATCCTCGCAACTGACGCGTAACTCACCTTACCGCAACGGCTGCCGATCGCGCGGATTTTCGGCACAAGCACCCGGGCAACATGATCGGGTGCTTCTGCGACAGCTTCAAGAAAATGAAGGGTTTTGGGATCGTTACCCTGCATCAGCAGAAGTGTTTTTACCAGACCGGGACTCAGTTCGTGAACTCCGACGGAAGTGATCGCATTATTGCGGATCTCTTCAGAAAGAAACCTGGTTACCGAAGCGACGGCGGTTTTCGAAGCACGGTGCGGTACGGAAGAACGTGAAAATTTCGCTCCTGCGCGGGAAAAACCCATATTGAAAATATGGTAGATCGGCCTGGGCGAGGCAGGCTGGGCAAGCATGATCCTGAGCGCTTCTGCCGATGCCATCATGGTTCCGGCAAGATTTGTGGCGCATACCTCCTGCATATCGCCGACGTCCAGTTCCCACAACGGGCGCTTGTATGCGCCTGCGCTTCCGGCATTGTTTATCCAGCGATCAACCCTGCCGAGTCTGTCCTGCACGAAAAGCGAAAAATCCTTCAGATCGGCAGCTTTCGACACGTCACAGACCGCTGCATGAACCGAGCCGCCCTGAACCCGCTCTGAAAGCGACTGCAGCGCACCCTCAAGTTTTGCCGCATCCCTTCCGCAGATAACCACCCTGTCGCCGGCTTCAAGAAACCCGGAAGCAAGCGAAAACCCAAGTCCGCTTCCTCCTCCGGTTACGACAATGCCAAGCCGGTCGGGCTCAGTCATCCCCGCAGCCGCCGGTTTTCTCAAGCGGAAAATCCGACACCGGATAGATCTCCCATCCTGAAGCGTCGAAATGCCACCACTCGGAGGGAAAAGGAATAAAACCCTCAGCCATCATAACCGTTTCAAGCAGCATGGCGTTGCCCTGCGCTTCAGCCGACGAGCCCTTCCAGCTTCTCGATGCCTTTTCCGAAAAATCGTCATACTCCGTCGGCATGGCCAGCGGCTTTCCCGTGCTGTCCGCAAGACTGACATCAACAGCTGCACCCCGGTTATGCCTTGATCCTTCAGCCGGATCGGCAACGTAACGTTCGTCCAGCAGAATGGCCCAGAACGCTTTCTGCACCGATAACGGGCGGTAGCAATCGAAAACGATCAGCCGGTAACCCATACCGCGCAGCTTCTCCTGCACCTTCAGCAGACGCATGGCTACATCCCGACGCAGCAGGCACCTGGCCGCCGGATAAACCTGCTTTCCGGTAAAGTTATTCGTTGTCGCATACCGTATATCGAGCACGATCGACTTATCGTAATCGGCAATATCGGCAAACATCAGATCCGGTTCCCGGGCAAAAACCGTCCGGAACGACAACAAGAAAAACAACAAACAAAACGAAACCTTTCTCATGGCTCCAGGCTCTCGTCTTCATTACTGCAAGACTGCCAGAACCTATAGAGCGCCGAAACACAGTCAGGAATCAGTTCACGCCAGGCTTCCCTCTCATCTTGCGTCAACTCCGGCATATCCTCGTCAGAACCGGACAGCGCAAAAATGGGAGAGATCAGCAGCATCTCCTCTTCGCCGGCTTCTTCGATGGAATCGAAAACCGGCTGCCATTCGTCCCACCGCAGCTCCATGCCGAGAATGAACCCGAGCGTCCAGGCACGAACGGCCATCGATTCCTCTTCCGGGTCGTCGAACGAGCAAAGCTCGTAAAGCGGCAGATAGCTCTCCGGATTAGCTTCAAAAACCGATACCACCGAGTTCATATAACGGACGATCAGTGCCGTTATCCGGCCGGCTTCCTCCTGCGATGCAAAAACAGGTTCGGCCTGTCCCTCCACATCGAACACCATAGGCATCCACTCATTGGGAAGCACAAGGGAAGGGCCAACGGCAAGAGACGCAAGAAAGCCATCGAGCATGTCGAGCGTCATGGACTTCTCGCCATGTACGTCGGAAAGCAGAAAATCCTCGAGCTGATCGAGTTCTTCGCTTGTCAGCGGCTGCAGCAGATCATCGGAAAGGGTCATAAAGTAAAAAAAATTGTTGGTTGCATGGACTCGTGACTTCCAGCAGTTATCGAAGCCTGTTTCAAAGTAATCATAATTACCGCAACAACCTGAAGCATTCCGCCAGGCCGACGTCCCTGCGGCGTCGCAATAAAACTCGTCGTCTGAAAAAACGACAAGGGCAGTCACCGGGAACCATCCGACGCTGCAACCCGGTTTCGGAAGCACTTCATCGCGATTCCCTGCATAAAAGGAGATTATTTTTCCTGTCAGTTTGGATTTTAAGCGCACAATACGGTAACTTAAAGTTTTGGTGCCAAACCGTAAAAGCCCTCAATCCGGTAATTCCAACTCAATTGCTTATGCTGTCCCGAAAGTCCTTCGCCCGGCCACAATCCGTATCAGGAAATCCGCAGCAGACGCTCCGCAGGTATATTGGCCCCCTTCTTTTTGCTCTCTCTCTTCTTTTCATTACGCCTTCCGCCACTCTTGCCGATCAATCTTCAACTCCCTCACCCGAGCAGATAGCGCCTGAAAATAACGCATGTTCGATGAGCCGCTTCTTTGGCGACGTAAAACAGTTTTTCGGCATCAGGTACCGTTTCGGCGGACAAACGGCCGCAGGCTTCGATTGTTCAGGATTTGTTCGCTTCATGTACGACAGGGTTTTCAGTATGAAACTCCCTCGCACATCCCTGGAAATGGCCGGTATCGGGCAGAAGATCGAGCGCAGCGAGCTTAAACCGGGCGACCTCGTCTTCTTCCAGACCCGCGGCAACCGTATCAGCCATGTCGGAATTTTCGTCGGCAACGACACCTTCGTACACTCCTCCGTCTCCAAAGGCATCACCGAGGACAAGCTCCAGCAGAACTACTACGACAAACGATACGCCGGAGCCGTGCGTGTGCTCGACAACATCATCCCCGACCTGCCTTCATTTTCCACGCAACCGGAAATCCCTGTTCTGTCCGTCGAGCAGCCATCCTGAATCAATACATCATCCTGAACCGCGTCTGCTGCATCATCTCGATGGCGCCTGCCGATGCATTCCGGCACATGAATTCCATTTCAGCAATCAATTCCCTTTCGGAGCGCCGGAACGGCAGAACCGCATACTTGCTGATGTCACAGTGCGGGAAGGCGGGATATATCATGAGAAGACAGACCCAAGGCATCCGGATCGTCAGGCAGAGGCTCCGCAATCAGCTTCTTTTTCTCACATCATCGGTTTACAATTCAGAACCGTCATACCGGGTGCCCTGAACCGTCCGATGCAGCTCCCGGATATCTCAGGGAACACGTCCTCCGTTATAACAACTAACGACACTTTAATGTCCCCTCTTACCTGATAATGCCTTTCGCAACGAGTGCCTCCCGCACCAGCTGCTTGCGGAGCGGCAGATCGGTTTCGCTGCGAATATCCATATTCAGGGCGAAAAACCAGACCTCATCGTGCGTTTCCAGATAACCCACATACCACCCTGTCTGCGGCTTTGCTGACGCCGCCCATCCGGTTTTGCCGTATATCGAAAAATCGGGGTTACTTTCGGCAACCATGATCTCCCTGAGCGTCGTATATGAGAAGTCGCTGAACGGAAGCTTCCGAAGATAGACGTTCCTCAGGAAATCCGTTTGTTCCGATGCGCTGATTTCCAGCGAGCCGTCGAGCCAGAAGGTCGTCGTGTCGAACGGCTCCCGCAGCTTCCCGTAACCCGAACGCTTCAGGCAGTCACGGTACTTCTGGGCTCCTATCAGGCGGGCAAGCTCCTGATAGTACCAGACGCATGATACCCTGAAGGCGCTCTCCAGCGTCTGGTCACGGTTCCAGTCGGAGAACTCATGCCTCCTGCCGTTCCATCGGATCACATGATCCTTTCCCGTCGCGACCTTCTCCTCAAGCGCAATCAGGCTGTTGAGTATCTTGAAGGTCGAAGCCACGGCAAACCGCCGGTTAGACCGTTCGTCATTGTGCACGAAGGTCCGTCCGCTCTTCAGGGACGAAAGCACCAGCGTGCCATCTGTGTTCCTTCGGGCAAAAAGCTCCGCCAGCACTGCGTCGCGGGCCGCCGCAGGTAACGGCATAACGAGCAGGTAAAGCGAAGCGGCAAGCGCGCACACAAAAAAGACCCGAAACGGTTTTGCCATTTGGTTTTCGATTCAATTTTCAGGCCGCCGCATCAGATGAATAACGTAACCGCTCCTCCCGCCAGGCCGCTGCACAGCACGACAAGCCAGGGAGGAAGTTTCCAGAACACCAGGCCGACAAACGCAAGGAGAGCGATCGAAAAGTCTTGAGGACCGTCGATCGCGCTCGTCCAGACGGGATGGTAAAGCGCCGCAAGCAACAGACCGACGACAGCCGCATTGATGCCGGCAAGAGCGGCCTGCATGAGACTGCTGCGACGAAGCTTTTCCCAGAACGGCAGAGCCGCGAACACCAGCAAAAAAGAGGGGGTAAAGATTGCTGCCAGACAAATTGCTGCTCCGACAGCCCCGGATGGATCACCTGCCATCGATGCGCCAAGAAAAGCCGAGAACGTGAACAATGGACCGGGAACAGCTTGAGCAGCGCCATATCCGGCAAGAAAAGCATCGTTATCGACCCAGCCGGAAGGAACGACTTCGGCCTGCAAAAGCGGCAGGACGACATGGCCGCCTCCGAACACCAGTGAACCAGCACGATAAAAAGCATCCGCCATCGATATGGCCTGCCCCGGCATAACCTCGGCAAGAAACGGCAGACCTGCAAGTATCGAGAGAAAAAGGAAAAAGAACAGCAATCCCGTACGCCGTCCTACCATCAGCGGCAAGGGATCGTGTTCTCCGAGATCTTTCGGCTTGAATACCGCAAGCCCGAGCATTGCTGCCATCAGAATCACGACTATCTGGCCAACGGCTGCAGGAAACACAAGCGCCGCACAGGTCGCCAGAGCCATAATCGTTACACGCGTCCCATCCGTACAAAGATTCTTGGCCATTCCCCACACAGCCTGCGCGACTACGGCGACAGCAACGATTTTCAAGCCGTCAAGCACGCCGGCAGGAAGCCTTTCCCCGAAGGTCGTGAACCCCATCGCAAAAAGCATCAGGGCGATGGCCGAAGGCAGGGTGAATCCCGCCCATGCAGCCAGAGCGCCGCCATATCCTGCATGCGAAAACCCGAGCGCAAGACCGACCTGGCTGCTTGCGGGCCCCGGAAGAAACTGACATAATGCCACAAGATCGGCATAGCTCCGCTCCGAGAGCCACTTTCTGCGAGTGACGAACTCATCCCGGAAATAGCCGAGATGAGCTATCGGTCCGCCGAACGAGGTGAGGCCAAGCCGCAGAAAAATCAGAAAGACCGCAAGCGGATGCCTGTCATGAGCCTTATTGTCCGGCATGCTTCATAGCGATAAAATTGATGGGATTCGGAACGACCGGACTACTTCACATAGGACCGCAACACCGATATGACCTGTTCGGTATCCGCCTGCCTCTGGTCGGGCGATACTTTTTCGGCGCCGATATGCTCGCGTATATGCCCCTCCAGCACGGTCATCATCAACCCGCCCACAGCCCCCCGTATGGAAGCTATCTGCTGCAGCACCGCCGAACAGTCGTCCGATGATTCCTTCTGCAGCACGGATTCAAGCGCTTCTATCTGCCCTTTGATCCTGCGGATGCGATTCAGCAGCTTTTTTCTGCCTTCTACCGTGTGAGCCATTGCATTTATCCATGAAAATTATAGTATAGGGGAGTATACCATTTTTTAAGAAATTCCTGCAATAAGAGTGCCGTCACACATGGATACAGAGACGTTAGACTCCAGGCAACTGAATCAGTGCCATATCTTTGACGAAGGAAATCCGCTTGCGGAGAAACGGACAAAATGGGCCGTGATCCTGACCGCGTTTGCCATGGTGCTGGAAATTGCCGGCGGCTGGATCTTCAACTCCATGGCGCTGCTTGCCGACGGGTGGCACATGAGCTCGCACGCGCTCGCTCTCGGCCTGTCGCTGCTTGCCTACAGGGCTGCCCGGCACTTCGCCCGGGATACCCGGTTTTCGTTCGGAACCTGGAAGATCGAGGTGCTCGGCGGCTACACCAGCGCGGTGTTTCTCGTCATGATTGCCGGCCTGATGTTTTTCGAGTCGATAGAGCGCCTGATAACGCCATCCCCGATCCAGTACGATCAGGCCATTGCCATCGCCACGTTCGGCCTGATGATCAACCTCCTCTGCGCCTGGCTGCTCAACGACAGCGGCCATCACCATCATCACCATGGGCAAAGCAACGATCATGAGCACGAGCATGGACATGAACATCACCACGACATCAACCTTCGGGCGGCTTACATTCACGTCATTACCGATGCCGCAACCTCGGTACTTGCCATTGTGGCGCTCTTCGGAGGACGTTTCTGGAATGCCGTCTGGCTCGACCCCCTCATGGGGATCGCAGGCGCAATCCTGGTGAGCCTGTGGGCTTTCGGGTTATTGCGCGATTCCGGACGCGTACTTCTCGATGCCGAAATGGACACTCCCCTTGCCGAAAAAATCCGCCATACCATCAGTACCGGCACAAACAACGCCATCATCACCGACCTGCATCTCTGGCGCATTGGTAAAACGCACTACTCCTGTATTATCGCGCTTAACACGCCAGAAAACATTACGGCCGAACAGATAAAAGTATTGCTCGAACGACACAGGGAACTCGCCCATATCACCATCGAAGTGAACAGGATGTAGAACAGGAAAACTGCCACGCGGTTAGATCGCTATCCCGAAAATCAATTCAGCTGTCGGCAATGCGCTTCAGCGGATTTTCTGGCACCAACCCTCAACAACTCGAGTTCATGCTCAGTATGAGCACTGCCGATATGCTTGAGAAAGGAACGATGTTTATCTTCATTTTGGATCGGGTGCCCCGGATGCAGTCCTGACCTTTCTGATCGTCAAGTCTCCGCGCATGCTGCTCCGCAAAACCGGAAGCTCCTGTGAACAAATTCGTTACACAGCCTTGTGAGATGAGAGTCTTTCTGCAGCGAAAATCGACGCAACGCCCGTAACGGCAAGTTGCAGCAACGGCAGCAACCCGATTCCTGCAACCGTCGGCATAGATGGCAGATAGTTCCATGCATGCTGCAGATGAGCCGCTGCATACTCGACGACAGCCGCAGTGATAATAGCCGCAAGGAAAAATACCGCGATATGGCTTACCGTGTTCCCCCGGAGCAGAGAGCGAAAAACGAAGGAGTGAAACAGGTAGAGCCCTGAAACTGCAACCGCGTCATAAAAGGCCATCTCAACCATCATGGGCACATATTGGCGATAGTATTTATTGGCAACGGAACCCTTTATACTTGTCATGCCGGCGATTCCAGATGCCGAATCCGGACACCTTCCGCATGTTCAAGGATTTCCCGGGGCATCGAGAAAATCGTTCCACTATACCTTCAGTAATACATCGGCAGGTATATGCAGTTCCTTATGCAACAGTCGAATCTGGCGGATAGATAATGGCCGTTTCCTGTTTAGCAGGTCACTTGTCCGACTTTTCGATCCAATCATCCTTGTCAAATCCTGTTGATCCAGTCCCATTTGATCCATTCGAAACTTGATTGCTTCTATCGGGTCCGGGTAATCGACTGGAAAAAGCTCTTGTTCATACTTTTCTATGAGAATCCCGAGGATTTCCAGTTCGTCGCCATCCTTTGTGCCCGGTTTTGCTGTAAATATCTCTTCCAGGCGCGCAAGTGCCTGCTGATAGTCCTGTTCGGTTTTTATCGGTTTGATCTGCATACTGTGCTCCTAAACTTCTGTGGCATTAATTTTATCGTATTCTGCATGGGTTCCTACAAATCGGATGAATACCTGGCCATAGTCAAAGTTTATCATGGTAATAAGCCGGTACTTGTTTCCTTTGATATTGAATACTATCCGATTACTATTCAAAATACTGGCTGTCGGATAGTATTGCTTCAATGCATTGGGTGAACTCCAGTGTGCTTGTTCGGCTTCCTTGAACCACGCCTTGAGTGGTTGTTCAGCATCGCTGTGTTGCGTCCAGAACTGAACAAGCGTTTTTCGCGAAATGACTCTCAATGCCTCGTGGTTACGGTTTTAATCGAAACATACACTATTCCCATATCGGGAACAATAGGCGTTCATCTGAAATTCTGAATTCACCGGTCTCCCGGCGCACCCTTGTTATATCGATGCCTTTCACATAAGCAAAAGTGGCGAAGTCAGGGCAAATTCCACTCCATGCTGCTCCGTAAAACCGGAAGCTCCTGTGAACAAATTGGTCAGGCAGCCTTGTGAGATGAGAGTCTTTCTGCAGCGAAAATCGACGCAACGCCCGTAACGGCAAGTTGCAGCAACGGCAGCAGACCTATCCCTGCAACCGTCGGCATAGATGGCAGATAGTTCCATGCATGCAGCAGATGCGCCGCTGCATACTCGACGACAGCCGCAGTGATAATAGCCGCAAGGAAAAATACCGCGATATGGCTTACCGTGTTCCCCCGGAGCAGAGAGCGAAAAACAAGTGCGTGAAACAGGTAGAGCCCTGAAACTGCAACTGCGTCATAAAAGGCCATTTCAACCATCATGGGCACATATATGATCGCCTCCATCTCCGGATGATCCTGATAGAGCAGGCCGTGCAGGCACTCCCAGAAAAAATTAAGAAAGAATGCCACGATCCAGAGCGAAGCAAAAAAAACAGGCGTTTTTCTACCGGCGGTTTCCATATCTGTGCATTAAACCATTACAGAACAGCAACCGAAACAATAGGTGACAGCAACAAAGTTCCTTGGTAGGGCTCACTCCCCCACTGCACAAACCCTGATGGATGCCCTGGTTATCCGAAGCAGGACGAACGCAAACCCGGGCAGAAATGCGTTTCCTGACAGCGGTTACTTTAGCATTACCGATGAGCTTTCCGATATGCTGAAAACCGGCAGAGCCTGGGCCTGACGCAACCGGAATTATCCCTTTACCTCTTCAGGATCCCGGACAACGGCTATCCCGCTCTCTATTCCCGCACGAATATCCTGCCGTAACAGATCCATCTTCGCCTGACGAATGGAATCCTGCTCGGCCATAAGACGCAAAGCTTCACGCATAACCTCACTTGCAGATGTATAGAGCCCGGACTTGACTTTGTCCCGCACC
>NZ_JAIGND010000022.1:0-82264 GCF_036528655.1 Chlorobium sp. | reverse complement strand
TCGTTAAGCCCTGGAGAGCCGATGGTACTGCTTCACGCGGGAGAGTAGGTCGTCGCCGAGAATTTTTATACACGCAAGAAGCCTGTCTTTCGACAGGCTTTCGTGTTTTATGGCCGTTCCTGATTTTACCGGCTTTCCCCTGCCGAGCCTTCCTCCTGTCTCCTGCCTTATTGCTGCGGATTCGATAATCTTTTGATCTTTTGCATTTTGATTCCTGCCGCCTTGAATTCCTGTTTTGCCGTGGAAGAAATAACGTTTGCTCCTGATTTCCCATTAGGGAAAAAAACAATTTCGAGCTGGTAGTTTCCCGCATCGACGAGAGCATCGCCAGGAATGGACAATATTGCTTTTGATGAGGATATTGATTGAGTCTGCTGGTAGCGGATTTCAGGAGGTTTCGGCCACTGCCCCGGTGCAGTTACTGTATATTTTCTGAGGATAATGTCGATTAAAGATTGTCCGGGTTTAACGGGCTGACCGAAGGATAGATGGACAGCAAGATTATTTCCCTGTAAAACAGTGCTACCAGCCTTTGGTTCAAGGATCGAGAGCGGCGGTTGTACTGGCGGTTTTCCGAGCGTGGTTTGCTCTGTTACCACGAACGATCGCCAGAGAGCATTAGCTGGCAGTTCCATGATCGGAGAATAAATGTAGCTGCGTACACGCCATGTGCCGGGTTCGATCGGTAATGTTTTCAGCCAGACATGACCACTGCCTGAGGATTGAATGATTTTTGCCATGCTCTTCGAGGGATTGTCCATGTTCCGTATATCCAGCATTATTTTTGATACAGCCGGTATTTCGAGATCATCAGGTATACGTTGTTTTACCATGAAGAGCATATCGTTTTTAGACGAGTATTGAGCATTTTCCCTTGGTTCTGCGATTTCAAGTATTTTTGCCTGCTCAATGGCATACTTTTTGAACATGGCCATTTGTGAGCTTGTAAGAGCCCCTGCACTCAGGGGTCTTCCCAATCGCTGCACATAGGGCATCAGCGATCCTGACTGGGAGACGATGCTGCATTGAACATTTTTCTGCAGCCACGGATCTTTGCTGCTGCGATATGTTCCTGTATAATATAAGGGAGGGTTAACAGGAGGGTTCGAACCGCTGATCGTGATCGTCTCTTTTGCGGTTTCGGTGTCGATATCATATGATGCAGCGACGCTGTAGTCGAAATAGACTCCAGGCGTTGCATGTGTCCCTCCGTCTACGTAATAGGAGTATCCTGTACCTTTGAATGTGTATTTTCTTGATTCAGATGAGAATTTTTTCTCTATTGCGTTTGATGCGGGAGGGTCAAGCCGTGTGTCCCATCCTATCCATTTTCCGGATTTGTCCAGGGACATGCCGGATGAATCGTCAGATGGGAGTGAAAGGATCAGGAGCAGCGCGGCTCCGACAGTCAGAAAAGAACGCGATATTACTTTGAAAAAAGGGGATGATCGTAGTATCATAATCATGTTCTCCTTTAAAGTATGTGCGAAACCCTGAATATCGAACTGCTTTAAAATATAGTAACAGTGAAGCCTTATCACCAACGGTAATTTTAAGGCGAGTTTGATGTTTTTCTGGTACATGTCCGCCGAATAACAATATTCATAACCAGTTTCCAGTACCTGTGACACTTGAATAAGTCAAGCAGAGATGAATATGATTTATGCATCCTATGCGTACACTCATGAGATGAGTGTCAGAGACTACGAATGCGACATGCAGGGTATTGTCAATAACAGCGTCTATCAGAACTATCTTGAGCATGTCCGGCATGAGTATCTGAAGCGGGTTGGAATAGATTTTGCCGATTATACGAGAAAAGGCATCAATCTCGTCGTCGTCAGGGCTGAACTGGATTACAGGTATCCGCTTAAAAGCGGCGACCGGTTTGTTGTCGGGTTGAACTTCAGGCGGGAGTCGCAGCTGAAGTTCGCATTTTACCAGGATATCTACCGACTGCCGGACATGAAGCCTGTCGTTAAGGCGAAGATTATCGGTACGGCGCTCAATGAAAGAGGACGGCCTCAGATTCCGGCAGGGCTTGCTGCCGTACTGACTGACAGGGTTTGAAAGAAAGATGAAAAGCACAAGGAATGAAACCACTCAAAGAAGTCGCCATGTCGTACATGGTGCTTGCTGAAGCGCAGAAGAAACTGCAGGATGGTATGTTTGCTGAAGCTGCCGCTGAATCGAGAAAAGCCATGGAGATATCGGGAACCATGCCGCCGGAAGAAGCCTTCGACCATGAGGGCTTCGACGGCCTCTGTTTTGCTGTGCTTGCTTCGGCGCAAGCGGGCATGGGAGAGTATGCCGAATGTCTGGATTCCGCGGATCGTGCGCTTCGCTACTTCAACCGACGGGGTGAATTGCAGAAGGACGAAGGAAAACAGTGGATTTCGGTTGTATTCAGTCGCGGTATCGCACTACAGGAGACCGGCGCTCTGGAGGATGCGGCAAAAGCGCTCGGTATGGCAGGAGAAATGATTGCGGAGCGCAATGGAGAATTGCCGGGAAGGGAAGATATGCTTCGACAGATCGCGGAGCGGCTTTCTGTTTCTGGCTGCTTGTCGAAGTCTGCTCGGAAACCGGGCTACAGAGCATGGTGGGAGTTCTGGTCGTGAATGGCAGATTCTTTTTGATGCGATTATTTGTTTTGCGTACTTTGTAAAGGAAAGTGTCGGCTTGCTGTTTTTATGTATACACGTGTGTCACGCTGACGTTTATGGTGTGCATAACCAACTGTGAGATATGCAAATATCAGTGATACTCCTTGCAATTGTTCTTGCTGTTTCTGCAGCGAAGCCATCAGGAGCGGTTGCGCTTCCGGGTGAAGCCCCATTGCAGGTCACCAATGCTGCAAGCCAGGGGCTGCAATCATGGCTGAATCTTATACCTCCAAAAGAGATTAACGAGTATGGCTTTTACCATACGTCCGAGTTCCGGAAGGCAAATCCGGGTAACCCTATAGAAGTGTTTTATCTTCGGGCATCTTCGGTCAGGACATACAACGGTGATAATCTTTCACTGCTCCAGCTTCCTTCCGCCAGGCGCTGGGTCATTCCCGTTATAGTCGACGGACGAATAAGAACACTCCTGACTGTGGCAGGTGACGGGATGTCTTTCAAGGTTGTCCGTATAGGGGAGGCTGGTGTTGCAAACCAGCTCAACAGCATTCTCGGGCATCCCTATGCTCGAAATGGTAAGGCTGCTGTAAGACTTGTAAAAGTACTTGGTGAACGATCGTATTCGGATTTTATTCTTCTGGGAGCAACGGAAAGCGATACGAGACTTATTCCTCTCCAATCTGCCCGTACGGCATTTTCCCTTAAAACCTCCGATATTTACACGCAAGATGCGTCATATCCTTCGCGACAGGTTCTGAGGTCAGCAAAAGAGGTCTTGCTTCTTATGAAACAAAACATCCTGGAGATGGATCATGAGAAGAAATGATGAACCAGGTATCACGCATTGGCTTCGGTCTTTCTTCTGTCTGTATCTTGCTTTTTCGGTGTTATGTTACAATGACGGCAATGCTGTACCAAAACTCGATGTCAAGACTCTTTCTGTTCCAACAACAGGCCA
The DNA here is from genome assembly GCF_036528655.1 of Chlorobium sp. Classification (GTDB taxonomy): domain Bacteria; phylum Bacteroidota; class Chlorobiia; order Chlorobiales; family Chlorobiaceae; genus Chlorobium. Next base: position 78,682 of record NZ_JAIGND010000022.1, on the reverse strand, counting down.
GGTGCAAGGCAACTGGTGCTGGGCCGCAGTTGCAGAAGCTGTGCTTGCCTACAATGGAAAGAATTACGCTCAGTGCCACGTGGTTGAATGGGTTCTGAAACAGAATACCTCATTGAATGTCGATAATGTCTGTTCCGATCCCTCCGCCTATAACTACACCGAAAATCCTCCGGGTGTTCAGGGAATCATGACGCATTTGGGTGTTCCGACAGCATTTCCATTGCACAGAGCGTTGAGCTTCAGTGAGATCAAGCATGAAATCGATAACGGAAACCCGGTGTTTCGTTATATAGAATGGGCTGATGGCGGGGCACATTATACTGTCGTAAAGGGGTACACCGATATTGCCGGAGGTATTGTTCATATAATGGATCCTGGAGGAGAGGGAAACTGTGTTATGGCTTCTTATAGCGATGCTGTAAAAAACAGTGACGGGGAATGGACCGAGTCGATGACTACCTCTTCTCCCCTTGTTGACAGTGACGGGGACGGAGTGTACGATATTCTTGATAACTGCAGGAACGTTTCCAATGCGGATCAGAAGGATTCGGATGGCGATGGTATTGGTGATGTCTGTGACAATTGTCCATTGAAAGCCAATGCGGGTCAGAAGGATTCGGATGGTGACGGAACAGGGGATCTCTGTGACAGCGATATCGATGGTGACGGTGTTCCGGACATGAGCGACAATTGCGATTTTACAAGCAATCCTGACCAGAAGGACTCGGATGGCGATGGTATTGGGGATGCCTGTGATAATTGTATCGGTCAGACTAACCCTGGCCAGGAAGACGGCGATTGTGACGGGAAGGGAGATGCGTGCGATACGGCATTCAATGTTTTCGGCTGCAAAGGTGTTCCGGGAGTCTATGACCGTTTCTGGCAGATCAAGGACCCTTCGTCACCGATAGTCATCCCGCCGATCGACAGAAGTCGACAGTTGCCTCTTATACGGCAGATTAAGCCGCTGACCCCGCAGAATCAGTTGAAAAAGTCCTCCGGAAGGGTACTGACGCCACTGCGTTAGTGATGTTGTTTCATGTGATGTGGCATTTTTTATTAATATTTGAGCTGCATTACATGAACACCATCAGAAATGAACAGCCGGAATGTGTATGGGGGAAATTGAAACGATTTTAGTTATACGGCTGAGTTCAATCGGCGATATTATTCTCACTACGCCGCTTTTGCGTGAGTTGGCGACTGCCTTTCCCGGTGTAAGGTTAGACTATTGCACAAAAGAGCCCTTCAGAGCACTGCTTGAAGAGAACCCGCGCCTTAACGCGCTTTTCACTCCGGATAATCCACCTGCCGGTCGCTACGATCTGGTTGTCGATCTTCAGAATAATATCCGGTCACGCAAGCTTGTCAGGATGCTCGATGCAGGAAGAACGGTCAGGTATCGCAAGGGTAACAGGAAAAAATGGCTGCTCGTGAAGTCGGGGATCGATCTGACCGGGGAGTACCGTTCCGTTGTCGAGCGATACAGGGAACCTGTTGCCGGTTCAGGAGTAAAGGCTGACGAACGGCGATGTGAACTCTATCCGTCTGGTGAGGACAGGTCGTTTGCAAATGCTCTTCCCGGATGCGACGGTCCCCGTCTTGCCCTCTGTTTTGGCGCCATGCACGCATCGAAGCGATTTCCGCCGTTGAAATTCGCTCGTTTGCTGTCGCTGCTGTTCGAAGCAATGCCTCTGCAGGTGATTTTGCTGGGCGGTACGGATGATGCTCCCTATGCTGCCGATATTCTGCAGAATATTCCAACCGATATGCGCAAGCGGGTTGTCGATTATGCAGGCAGATGCTCGCTCATGCAGACGGCAGCGGTGCTTGAGCGGTCGGATGCAGTACTTACCAACGATACCGGGCTCATGCACATGGCTTCGGCATTCGGCAAACAGCTTTTCGTCCTGTTCGGCTCCTCTGTTTCATCGTTCGGATTCCTTCCTTATCATACCCCATTCGAGCTTTTCGAGGTTTCGGGTCTTCGTTGCCGGCCCTGCTCGCATATCGGAAGGGATTTCTGTCCGGAAGGACACTTTCGCTGCATGAACGATATCAGCGAGGATGCCGTAGCCGGTGCAATTCTTGAATATTTCAATACTGTTCGTCAATGAAAGTCGCATCCTGGAACATAAATGGGATCAGAGCCCGAAAAGATGCGCTCCTGTCCTGGATAGAGTCTCGTCAGCCCGATCTGCTCGTTCTTCAGGAGGTGAAGGCCGCAGCGGAGGACATACCGGCGGAGATAGCCGATATTGCCGGTTACCGCAAGTTCTGGAACGGTTCGACTGTCCGCAAGGGGTACAGCGGGACAGGTTTTCTTTTGAAGGAAAACTTTTTTTCCGGAGAGGTTATATGGGAAATCCCCCTGTTCGATCTTGAAAACCGGACAGGGGTGCTGCATACACCGCTATTCTCGCTGATAGGCACCTATGTGCCTCGCGGAGAGAGCGAGGAGCATTACCGGATAAAGCTTGACTATCTCGAATCCCTGAGGGGGTACGTATCGGAACTCCTCGGATCGGGAAAACGGGTTATTCTGACAGGCGACATAAATGTCGCTCACCGCGACATCGATGTGCATCGTTCCCAGAACAAGCCGGGTGCAGTCGGTTTGAGGCCCGAGGAGCGTTCGGCAATCCAGCGTCAGATAGACGGCGGACTCCGGGATATCATGCGCGATCTGTATCCTGACAGAAAAGACCTGTTCACCTGGTGGCCATACTGGAGGCAGGCCCGCGAGCGCAACCTTGGATGGCGTATCGACTGCTTCTATCTTTCAGCCGAACTTGTATCCAGTGTCATCGGCGCTTCGGTAGATACTGAAGAAAAAAGCTCCGATCATGCGCCTGTTATGCTGGAAATGGCATTTGACTGAGCGTGTCGTTTTCTGCGCTGAAACGTCATGATGCGCTATGGTATCGGGCTTCCGAATGGGCGATTTTGATGGTTGGAAAAGTGACATCTAACCCTTACCTTTAAGGTTCAAATTTGCAGGTGGTGTTTATTGCGATTTTTCGCGATAAAGCCGCGGAGAGGGGTGTGCGCAATGCCCTGATCCCGCCGCATGCAAGCAGTTGACGATCTCAATCTCACAGACAATTGCGCTATGGAAACAACTAAACTGTATGAATGTACCGTCATTGTTGACGGCGGGCTTCAGGACGAAGCTATTGCCGCGGCAATGGAAATGGTACAGAAAACCATCACCGCCAAGGGCGGGAGCATCAGCAGCGTTCTTGAAATCGGAAGAAGAAAGATGGCCTATCCGATCCGCAAGAAAACTATCGGTTACTATGCTCACATCGAATTTACCGCGGCGACTCCGGTTATCGCGGAAGTAGAGAAGGTGCTCCGTTACGAAGACGACCTTCTCCGTTACCTTATTATCCATCTTACCAGCGGACTTCTTGAAATGCGAAAGAGAGTCGAGAAGTACAGCGTTGTTATCGGCAGTCCCGAAGATGCCGCGGCTGCTGAAGCCAGCGAGTCCGGCAAGGATGCGAAGTGAAGACAAGGTTCGGAAAATGTGCAGGCGTGTATTGATTTCAATGGAGAATAAAACGGAGAAGATGCTATGGCTGAATTGAAGATGCCTGAAATCAACAGTGTCATCATTGCTGGAAACCTGACCAAAGATCCTGTGTTCAGGCAGACTAATTCAGGAGGGACGCCGGTCGTTAATTTTTCAATCGCATGCAACAGAAGGTTTCGTGACAGCAACCATCAGTGGCAGGAAGATGTCTGCTACGTCGGAGTGGTTGCATGGAACAAACTTGCCGAAAGCTGCCGTGACAATCTGAAGAAAAGTTCTGCAGTGCTGGTTGACGGCGAACTGCAGAGCCGTACATGGAAGGCGCAGGACGGATCTTCGAGAACGGTTGTCGAGATCAAGGCCAGGAGAATCCAGTTCCTCAATAAACGCAAACGTAACGGCGAAGAGGACGAGGAGGGCTTCATCGAGGACGATTGCCATGATATGCATCATGGAGATCTTACGGATGAAGATCCCGGCCATATTTACGAATACAAATATCTCTCTTCCGACTGACAGGAAGTGAAAAGAACAAATTTGTGAAGAACTACCTATGAGACAGAAACCCGCACAGCAGATGGGGAACAAATCGTTGGGAAACGCTTTGGCTTCCAAAAAGAAAACTTCGAAAAACCAGATTGTGTTTTTCGACTACCGCGACGAGCGCAAGCTGAAACGTTTCATTAACGATCAGGGGAAGATCATTCCCCGTCGCATCACAGGACTTTCCGCAAAAGAACAGAATCTTCTGACCCATTCGGTGAAATGGGCAAGGTTCCTGGCGGTGATTCCATATGTTGCCGACGAATACAAGTAAACAATTTTGCAATCTCTTGAAACAAGGACGCTAAAGTGAAAATCATTTTACGAAAGGATGTGGCTGCCCTTGGCGATGCAGGTGACGTTGTTGCAGTAAAGAATGGTTATGCGAACAACTTCCTGATTCCGCAGGGTATGGCTATAAGGGCGACCGATGGGACGCTCAAGGCTCTTGAAACCGAAAAAAAACAGCAGGCTAAAAAAATCGAACAGCAGCGTATACATGCTCGCGAGCTTGCCCAGAAAATCGAACAGATGATCATAAAGGTTTCTGCCAGGGCCGGAGAGTCAGGCAAGCTTTTCGGTACGGTGACATCATCCGATATTGCCGAGGCACTGAAAGCTCAGGGAGTCGATATCGATCGCAGAAAGATCACTCTCGAAGCCCCGGTCAAAGCTCTCGGCAAATATGAGGCCGAAGCGAAGCTTTTCTCGGATGTAACGGTTAAAGTCAGCTTCGAAGTGGAAGCGGAAGCCGCGGCATCCTGAGCGCTGTTTTCTATTCTGTCATTACCGTGCTCCATGGCGTAAAACAGCCATGGAGCTTTTTTTATTGTGTCGGCTTTGGAAATTCTTCGATCCTGCCGTAGAATACGATAATACGGTCTGCATCCCACCGGCAGACCGGGATAGACAGCACTGAAGTACCATTGAACATAAAAAAGGGGAACAGATATGATCCAGACACTTTTGCAGGAGAAATACCCCATCTACACGCTGGAGCTTGACAAAGCCGAAACAAGCTGCGGTAGCGTGGATGATATTATGGCACGTTTTAAAGAGCGGATCGATGCCAATCCGGGGATAAAATTTATCGGTGTTTTCGATCATTATGCTCATACCTCTTCGCTGCCTGACGGGGTGATAGCTCCGGGAATCAGGGATGCCGGGAACATTCTGTTCTGTTTCGGAAAAGAGATTCCAAATCCGGGAGTGCTTGCCGTGCGTCCCAGGTCTATCGGTGTCGTCGAACTTGAGAATTCGTTTGTCATAACGTTTCTGGAAGCCCCCAATCCTGCGGCTAACGAGGCAATGGAAACCTGGACAAAAGAGCTGAAAGATAAATAGGGTATCCGTGCACCTCTTTTTTTGAAGAAAGAAAAAAACCTCCGGAGTTGTTTGTTTCTCCGGAGGTTTTTTCTGTTTCTGTCTGCTCTTCTTCATGCCGTTTATGCAGGAAACTGACGAAGCATACGCGCGTCGTTTTCGAACAACAGCCGAATATCGTCGATTTTATAGCGAAGCAGCACGGTTCTGTCAACACCCATGCCGAATGCATATCCCGACCAGGTTTCCGGGTCTATGCCGCAGTTGCGCATGACGTTCGGATGCACCATGCCGCATCCCATGATTTCAAGCCAACCCGATTTTTTGCAGACGCGGCATCCCTTGCCGCCGCACAGATAGCAGGTGACATCGACTTCGGCCGAGGGTTCGGTGAAGGGAAAAAAACTTGGCCTGAAGCGCAGCTTCACATCCGTGCCGAACATCTGTCGGGCAAATGAAAAGATGGTGGCTTTCAGGTCGGCGAAGGAGACGTTTTTATCGATATAGAGTCCTTCGAGCTGGTGGAATACGCAATAGCTGCGTGAACTGATTGCCTCGTTCCGGTATACCTTTCCGGGGCAGATCACCCGTATCGGAGGTTTATTGTCGAGCATCACTCTGACCTGTACAGGAGAGGTATGGGTTCTCAGCAGTACGTCTCCACCGGGATTTCCTCTGGTGACAAAAAAGGTGTCCTGCATATCTCTGGCAGGATGGTCGGGAGGAAAGTTCAGCATATCGAAGTTGTTCCGGTCAAGCTCGAGTTCCGGACCGGTGGCTATGCTGAATCCCATCGCATGGAATATCTGCTTCATCTCGCCAAGCACCTTCTGGACGGGGTGTTCGCTTCCGCTGAATTCCCTTCTTCCGGGCAGAGTGAGATCGATAGCCTGCGATTTGCGGGCTGTCGGAGAAGAAAATGCGGCGTTGGCCGCTTCGATCTTTTCGTCTGCAGTAAGTTTGAGTGCGTTGAGCAATTGACCTATCCCTGGTCTCCGGGAGGCTTCGACGGATTTCAGTTGAGAGAAAAGAGCCGCTATTCGCCCCTTACGGACCGTATAGGCATGCCTGAACGCTTCGAGATCCCTGGCGTTCCGGATCTCGAAGGCATTGATTTCCTGCTGCAGACTAAGGATTGCTTCTTCCATTGCAAGCGAGCTGATGCTTAACCGATGACTGATTTGACGATCTGTGTAAAAGCGGCAGGATCCTTGACGGCGATTTCTGCAAGGGCTTTGCGGTCTATTTCGATGCTTTTTTTATTCATCGCATCGACAAGTTTAGAATAAGTGGTGCCGTTCAGGCGGGCAGCAGCGTTAATACGCATGATCCATAGCGAACGGAAGTTGCGTTTTTTTGCGCGGCGGTCGCGATAGGCGTACTGTTCGGCTTTATCGACGGCGTGTTTGACGACGGTCAGGATATTTCCTCTCGATCCCCAGAAGCCTTTGGCTTTCTTGAGGACTCTTTTTCTCCGCGCCCTGGATGCAACGGCATTATTGGCTTTAGGCATTGTTCTCTACAATTAAGGTTGTCAATTTATGCAAGAATCATCCGCTTGATCTGCTTTTCTTTTGTTCCGTCAAGCATTGTCGACTGATGAAGGCGGCGAGTACGTTTTCTGTTCTTTTTTTCGAGGTTGTGCGAACCGTTCATTCGTTCACGTTTGATTTTTCCGGAGGCAGTCGCTTTGAATCGCTTGCATGCTCCTCTGTGTGATTTCATTTTAGGCATGATCGTCTCATTTGTATTGTAAAAAAACAGGCCTGTGCCGATTTATTCTCCGCTTTTCGGTTCCGGTGCAGGCGCAGGTGATGATATGGCGCTTGTTTTGGCTTTGATACGTTCAAATGCGTCAATTTTCTTTTTATCCGGTTCGAAATAGACGAAGAGTTTTTTTCCTTCGAATTTTGGATCTCCGTCACGGTTGCTGACGCAGCTGAGCCGTTCGGTCAGGCGTTCGGCAAGCTCGAGGCCTTTGTCCTTGTAGATGATCGACCGTCCGAGAAAGACGATAGTGGCCCTTACTCTGTTTCCTTTCCGAAGAAACTCCTCGAGATGGGCGGTCTTGAAATCGAAGTCGTGCTTGTCGGTATTGGGATGAAACCGCAGTTCCTTGAGCGTCGTGGTTTTCTGCTTTTTCTTGAGGTCTTTCTCCCGTTTGTCCATTTTGAAGAGAAGCTTGCCGAGGTTGTCCAGTTTGCATACAGGAGGTTCGGCGTTGGGCTGTACTTCGATCAGGTCAAGATTCCGATCTTCTGCCATACGTCTTGCGTCCAGGGTTTTCATGACCTGCTGGGTTCCGTCCTGAAAGACAATACGCACTTCCGGAACGCGGATCTGTTCGTTGACCCGGTAGGAAAGTTTCGGCTTCTGAGTCGTCGTCTTCTGTTTCTTCATGAGATCAGCATTAGTTTAAAAAGTCAGATTCGTTCCGTTATTTCCTTTCTGAGCATATCTGTAAGAGCGGCAACGCTGAAGCTGCCCATGTCGCCTTTCCTGTGGCGGCGTAACGATACTTCGCTATTTTCCCGTTCCTTCTGTCCGGCGACAACCATACAGGGAATTTTACCGACTTCCGCTTCCCTGATTTTCTTTCCTATTTTTTCGCTTCTCATATCGATCTCTGCGCGGATGCCAGCCGCAAGCAAAGCGGCGTGGACGGTTTTCGCGTAGTCATGCACATCCTCTGCGATCGGGAGAACGATTGCCTGAACCGGAGCGAGCCAGAGCGGAAAATTCCCGGCGGTATGTTCTATCAGGACGCCGATAAAGCGTTCCATGGAGCCGAACGGTGCACGGTGTATGACCACCGGTCGATGTTTCTGACCGTCGCTGCCGATATAGCTGAGGTCAAAGCGCTCGGGCATCACGTAATCGACCTGGACGGTACCGAGCTGCCATTTGCGGCCAAGCGCATCGCGGACGATAAAATCGATTTTCGGGCCGTAGAAACTCGCTTCACCGATGCCAATGAAATAGTCTATGCCCATACGATCGGCAGCTTCCCGAACATCCTTTTCCGCCTGTTCCCATACTTCCGCCGTACCGCCGTATTTTTCCCGGTTGGCAGGATCGTGCATGGAGAGGCGGGTCTGAACCTCGGAGAATCCAAGTGTACGGAAAACGAACTGCGTCAGATCGATGGCGTTGCAGATTTCATCGACAAGCTGGTCAGGCCGGCAGTAGATGTGAGAGTCGTCCTGCGTGAATCCTCTTGCTCGTACCAGCCCGTTGAGTTCGCCGGACTGTTCGTGGCGGTAGACTGTGCCGAACTCGGTAAGACGTATCGGCAGATCACGATAACTGCGCAGCTTCGAACTGTAAATCAGATGGTGGTGCGGACAGTTCATAGGTTTGAGCAGGTACTGCTCCTGCTTGCCGTCCTCGTCATGATAGGTCAACGGAGGGAACTGCGAATCGCTGTAATAGGGATAATGACCCGATCGCTTATAGAGGCCGATATTGCCGATATGCGGTGTGTAGACCGGCAGATAGCCCCGTTTGCGCTGTTCTTCTTTCAGGAACGTTTCAAGTTCGCTGCGGATGATGGCGCCTTTGGGCAGCCAGACCGGCAGGCCGCTGCCGATTTCAGGTGAGAGCATGAACAGCTCGAGCTCGGCGCCGAGTTTGCGGTGGTCCCTTCGTTTGGCTTCCTCAAGTCTTGCGATGTGCTCCCTGAGCAGTTTCTCGGACGGAAAAGCGATGCCGTAGATGCGCTGCATGCTCTCCCTCGAGGAGTCACCGCGCCAGTATGATGAAGAGATATTGGTAAGGAGAACGGCCTTGAGTTTCGCCGTCGTGGGCAGGTGCGGCCCGGAGCAGAGGTCGGTGAACGATCCCTGGTGATAGAGCGATACGGTTTCGACCTCTTTCAGGGTATCGTTGAGGATTTCAACCTTGTAAGGGTCGTTGCGCACGCCGGTGAAATACGCTATTGCATCGGAACGTTTCATCTCTTCGCGCTTCAGGAGGATGTCACGTTTTCCGATTTCCAGCATTTTCTGCTCGATCAGCCGGAGATCCTCTTCGCGGAACCGGTGTTCCGAAGCTACGTCGTAATAGAAGCCATGTTCAGTCGCCGGTCCCGCACCGAAGCGGCTTCCGGGGTAGAGTTCCTCTATGGCCTGAGCCATGATATGGCTCGCGCTGTGCCAGAATATATCGCGCCCGAGCGGCGAGTCGAACGTGACGATTTCCATGCTCGAGTCGCTCCGGATCGGCGTATGGAGATCCGCGGGTTTGCCGTTGATGGTAACGGCAAGTGCATTCTCGGCAAGCCGCTTGCCGATGGAGAGCGCTATATCAAAACCGGTACTTCCGGAGGGAACGGTGCGAACCGTCCCGTCAGGCAGGGTGATGGCTATCGAAGCCTGCTGTTCCTGTATATCGGACATGCTGTTGTTGTCGTTTCGTCATGCTGCGTCGCCGGACGGTTGTTCCGGTACAACGCGGGATCTCTCCGAAGGAGAGAAGAAAAAAAATGTGTCCAGCCTCTTTATGTCAGTACTGCACGGCCGGGAGGGCTGAGCGCGTCGTTATGCACGACAATTCCCGTTACCGTTAAGTGGACTTCAACGATACGAATAAAATATTGAAAAAGCAAATTCAGCCTATATTCCGGAGCAGTTCAGCAGTTACGGTTTCTTTTCCGGTTTTCCTTGCCAGAGTTTCGGCCCTTGTTTTAAGTTCGCGTCCGAACGATATCTGGCTGATGAACGGGGCTTTTTTCACCAATTCGTTGAGCAGCGCTTCTGCTTCTCCGGTCCAGGTGATCCTCGTCAGCGCGTCTTCGGCGGTGATGCTTCTTTTCTGTATGGGCAGGAAGTTGAAGAGCATGTCGTAGAGAGCGTTCACGATCTCCTGCAGCAGGTAAACCGCGCCGCTGTGTCCCATGAACGGGGTACCAAGAGCCCTGCGGACAATTGGGCCGGGGAAGCCTGCGGGAATGAATTTCGTCTTTGAGTCGAGTTCGGCCAGATAGATCTTGTCTGCCATGCGCCCGAAAAGGAACTGCGGCTGTTTTTCCTTTATTTCGTCGCGCAGCAGAGTATTGTCTGCTCCCGGAGTGTAGTGGCTGAACATGCATTGCATGCCCATCTCTCCGGAAAGAAATTTTTCGAGTCCGCGAGCATAGCTTTTTCCTGCGGTTACGCCGAAACGGACGGTAGGGAACCATTCAGCCTGCGGACCTCTCCAGAGGTCCCATACCGGTTTGAGCGTGCCGTTTTTTTCCTCCTGCAGAAACGATGCGGCTTTCTCTGTGTTTCCTGTTAGCCTGCCGATATCCGTAATGAATTGCCTGGTCTCTTCGAGACCGAAAGGCGCGTAAAGAACCGGACGTCCCAGCGATTCGGCAAGTGAACTGCCGAATTCGCGATAGAGCACGACAATGACCTCGGAGTTTTTCAGGCTTGAAATATCTGCGAGTCTGCTTTCAAACGGATAGACGCGGCTGACGCGCGCTCCGCAGCCGTTTATGATTCTCTTGATCTCGGAGAGATCCGAAGGACTGTTGAAGCATCCGTATGTCGGACCGATGATGCCGACAGTCCCTTTTTCGATTACGGCAGGCTTTCCGTCATCGAACTTTCCGAAAAGCCATTGCAGAGCCCTGTCCCTGCCCTGCCACTCATCCTCTCCGAGAGAGTCGGAAGGGAAGAATGTGACGTCCGGGAACTGCATTTCAAGCATGCGCTCATGATCGCTGCCGATCATTTCGCTTTCAGCGCTGGATACAAGGATAATATGCCTGTCGGCAGCAGGAAGTCTGTCAAGGATATCACGTACTGTTTCGGTGCTTCCTGACGAGGATATCTCCTTTTCAGTAAGACTGGTTGGCGTAAAATTCTCAAGGTAGGGTATTGCGTCGGTGTAGTCCATGACGGCAACGCCTACCAGATTATAACAACCTACCGGAGCGTCGGCTACGACGTGAACATCGCGGAGCGAGCAGAAGGTATTGACCGCAGCCCAGTATGCGCTTGCAGTCGATTCGTCACGAACGGTTTTTCCCATGGTTCCAGTAATGAGTGTATTCCTTGATTACATGCAGGGGGTCATTTACTGCATTGCCCCGTAAAGCGAAACGGGAAGTTTTCCCGTAGCGCCAAGTTCTCCCTTGAGCAGCCGGATAACCGCATCCTCGCTTGCGGAGTTCGATGAGTAGGTGCTTACTGCAGTCCGTATGTCAGGGAATGCACTGATGAGGTACGGCGTTCCGAATGATACGAAGATCAGAGGTTTTTCAGGAGGAAGCGAGCGGGAGAGCATTTGCAGGAACCGTTGTTGTTCACCGGTAATCCGGAGCGTTCCGGAACCTGAAAAGACCTGGACATAAGAGGAAATGATTATGGCATCTGCGCCTGTTGCGGCTTCCCTGATCGCTGTATATGATGCCGAATCGGTTTTGGGATCGATTCTCACTGTCGTAGCCGGGAATGTGCGTCCCAGCATTTCGGCATACTGTCTGCCGGTTTCAGGATTGTTTTTATCCTGCAGGATGATGTTGAGCATCCGGTTTGCTCCGCCATTGGTTCTCAGCGGGAGGTGACGCGGATCCTGCCTTATCAGGGTTACGGAACGGGAGGATATTTCTTTTGCAAGGTTCCTGTGCGATTCGGGACTTATGGCAAGCGGCACCCTGTTGAGATCGATCAGCTTGTTCCCTTCAAGATCAAGCCATTTTTTGATCTTGAGAATTCGTCTGACCGACGCGTCGATCTGCTCCTCCGGAATCCTCTTTTCCCTTACGGCCTGGACGATTGCCGAGTGTGTCTGTTCGGGGTCCGGAGAAAAAAGCAGCAGGTCGTTGCCCGCCTGTACGGCTTTGACTGAAATTTCCTGCACGTTATTGCCGTTGTAGAGCGCTTTCATATTCAGCGCGTCGGTGATGATGATGCCCTGAAAACCGAGTTCGTTACGCAGAAGGCCGGTAACGATGGTTCTGGAAATCGATGCGGGTTCCATGGTGCCGGTCAGTCCGGGAACGGCAAGATGCCCGGTCATGATGCTGATGACTCCATGATCGATAGCGGCTTTGAAGGGCTTGAGCTCGTAGTCGAAGAGCCGCTGTCTGCCGGCGCTGAGTACGGGGAGCGCCAGATGACTGTCAACCGTTACGTCTCCATGTCCGGGAAAATGTTTTGCTGTCGCAATCATGCCATGGGATTGCAGCCCTTCGATTATGGCGTTGCTCATGGTTACCGCCTGCTCGATATTGTCACCGAACGAGCGGGTGTTGATGACGGGGTTTGCAGGATTGATGTTGAGATCGACATTCGGAGAATAACTCTGGTGAATGCCGACAGTGCGGGCTTCGCTGGAAATGGCTTTGGCCATGGAGAATGCGAGTTTCGGGTCGTTTGCAGCGGCGAGGGCCATATTCGGAGGGAATTCCGTTGCGCCGGAAAGGCGCATGGCAAGGCCTCTTTCCATGTCTGCGCTCATCAGCAGCGGACGAGGAGCGATGGCCTGGAAACTGTTTGCCATCATGGCCGCGCTGAACGCCTCGCCTTTCATGAACATGATGCCGCCTACCTTTCCTTCTCTTACGAGACGCTGCAGCTGCAGGTAGTTTGCGTCTCCTGCGCTGTTGTATCGGCTTTCGGTCTGCGCAATGATCATCTGGCCTGCTTTTTCTTCAAGCGTCATCCGATCGAGCTCTTTTTCGATGCCGGAATCCTTGCGATTGAAAATGTACTGGGCCTGCCATTTTTTATGAGAAGGTTTCGGCTTCGCATCCGAAGGCATTGCTGCAACGGAAAGCATCAGGGCTATTGAAAGCAGGGCAGAGGTTATTCGGGTTGCAATGGTCATGAAGCGGATTTTGCCGGTTGTCGATTCTGTTTTGTAAAAGAATACAAAAAAAAGGGATGAATCGGTACTGGCGGTTTATTTCATGCAGGCGGATGCGTTTTCGCCACGCACGGTTTCTGTCTATATTGCCGGGAGTCCTGAATCGAAAGCGCATCAGCTGTTTATCGGGATCGTTCTGACGTTATTTGTAACAGGAAAAAATCTCTATGCGTTACAACGTGGCCTTGCTCTATACCGGGGGGACTATCGGGTGTGAGGGCTTTCCGCTTGCTCCCGTACCTGGCGAAATATTCCGGGAGAGGTTCAATGCGATTCCCTGGTATAGCGGTGGAGCCCTGCGCGCTGGCTGCGATGAGATAGTCTGCCGCATCGAATGGATAGGCCGGCCTGCAGACAGTTCCGATCTCGTCCCGCTCGACTGGCTTGCTATGGCGGTCTGGGTACTTGAACGTTACGACCGATATGACGGTTTCGTGATACTGCATGGGACCGATACCATGTCGTGGAGCGCTTCGGCGCTCTCCTTCCTGCTGCAAGGCCTCTCAAAGCCTGTTGTTTTTACCGGTTCACAGCTGCCGCTCTTCCAGGAGAGGAGCGATGCCGCGCAGAACCTTCTGACTTCCGTTATTCTTGCGGCTACCTTCGATATTCCCGAGGTCTCGCTGTTTTTCGATCACCTGCTGTTCAGGGGAAACCGGTCAGTGAAAGTCGATGCCCGTTCATTCAGCGCATTTGCATCTCCGAATTATCCCGAGCTGGGACGAGCCGGCACGGAGATTGTCATCAACCGTTCACTGCATCTTGATCCGCCGGCTGGTGCTGTGTCGCTTGACGATCCGCTGAACAGGATTTCCCGGCTTCAGGAACTCTCCCTGTTGCGGCAGGTGATGGCGGACTATTGCGTCGTTGCGTTGACGCTTTTTCCGGGAATACCTGCCGGCATGATCGACGCTTTGCTTTCCCTTTCGCCCAGGTTGAGAGGGATCGTGCTGAAATCGTTCGGTTCGGGTAATGCTCCGGTATCAGGCGGTTTTATCGATGCGCTTGCACGGGCCCGAGAACAGGGTGTCGTCGTTGTTGATGCCACACAGGTGCTTTCGGGCACGGTTCGGATGAAAAACTATGAAACCGGCTACCGGCTGCAGCAAAGTGCACATGCTGTCTGCGGCCACGATCTTACCGCGGAAGCAGCTCTTGCCAAGCTTATCTGTCTTACGGGAAAGGCTCTTATCGAAGGGTGCGGGACGGATTTCGTGGAAACAGGTATCGAGACGCTCATCTGCGGCGAAATGACCCTGTGAGGCCATGCCAAGCTATATGGTTCGATGCGGATTATAGATGATGCCTCCGGTATCGCGGTAACTCATGAGTACCGCGCGTGCTTCGAGTCTGCAAAGTTCCGTCAATACGGAGATTCCGCGATGTTCGAGACACTCTTTCCAGTCTGCCGGTTTCGGGCCTTCGTCGAACCCGGCTTCTTCTGCATCGCAGCCGGTTGCTCCCGATATGATCCTTCTGATTCCCGACCAGATGATCGCGCCGAAACACATTGCGCAGGGTTCGGTCGATGTGACGAGCTCAAGAGCGGTGTTATGCATTCCGAGATCGAAGGTCTCTAATCGTTGCTCAGCGGCGGCCAGCGCAACCATTTCCGCATGGGCATGGGAGCAGCGGCTTTCGACCACGAGGTTGACGCCTGCGGCAATCAGCCTGCCGGTTGCCGATTCAAAGACCGCGGCGCCGAATGGCCCGCCCGTGCGATGAGCTGCATTCAATCGAGATAGTTCGATGACTGCAAGCATGCGTTTGCGTTCTTCTGCTATGAGTTCGGGCAAAGTTTCAATAAATGCGGCGGCTGGCCGGGGCAGTATGTCAAGTGTATTACAGAATATCATTCGAGTTGTGATTATGTCAAATCGGCGCGTTCAGCTCATGAACAGGTAGGGTTTCCAGTCCTCCGAAACCGCAGCGGTGAACTGCTGCATGAATACGATGTGATTTGGGCGTACCGGTCTGGAGAGGGGAGGCATCCCGGCTTCTGCCGGCGTTCTGTTGCCTTTTTTCGTATTGCAGCGATAGCAGGCGGTTATGAGATTTTCCCAGGAGTCCTCTCCGCCTCTGGATTTCGGGAGCATATGATCGACCGTAAGGTCAAGATCGCCGCGTCCGCAATATTGGCATCGGAAAGCATCCCGCCGGAGCACATTTTTCCTGTTCAGCATTATTCGTTTGAATGGAACCCGCACAAATACGTTCAGGCGCACGATGCTCGGAAGCGGGAAACGGCGGGAGACCGTACAGACCACATGTTCAGGATGGTCCGCAACAGGTACTGCTTTTCCGCAGAACAGCAGCAGAACGGCCTTCTGGGCATCGCAGATGCTCAAGGGTTCGTAACTGCTGTTCAGTACCAGAACTTTTGAACTGAGCAAGGACATTTTCCCGGTTTTTGTTAAAGTATACCTCCGGATACTGCCGCGGCAAAATGCCCTCTGTGAACTTTTCGTTACATTTCCGCTGCCTTATCCCGGGCAGCAGATGTTCAGCTGGCGGGAGGCCTGTGCTTCATCGAGGCGTTTGACCGGAGTAGATACAGGCGCTGAAAGCACCAGTTCCGGAGATGTTTCGGCCTCGTCGGCAATACTCAGAAGGGCATCAGCAAACATGTCGAGGCTTTCCCTCGTCTCTGTTTCCGTCGGTTCTATCATAAGCGCCTCGCTTACGATCAATGGGAAATAGATGGTAGGGGCATGAAAGCCGTAGTCGAGAATTCTTTTGGCAATATCAAGCGTTCTGACGCCGTGCCGCTTTTTCTGACGGTCACCGGAAAGGCAGAACTCGTGCATTACCGGTTTCGGATAGGGCAACTCGTACCTCTCGTCAAGGCGTCCGAGGAGATAGTTCGCATTGATGATGGCGTTTTCAGAAACCCTTCTGAGCCCTTCTGAGCCCAGCATTCTGATGTAGGTATATGCCCTGATGAGTACGGCGAAATTGCCGTAGAAGTTCATCATTCTGCCTATACTCCCGGAGCATTCGCTATTGAGCCGGTAAACGGTTCCTTCAGGGCCGACGATTTTTTCGACAATCGGTACGGGAAGATAGGGAATCAGTTTTTCGCTGACACCGACCGGTCCGCTTCCGGGTCCTCCTCCTCCGTGCGGCGCTGAAAAGGATTTATGGAGATTGTAGTGCACGACGTCGAATCCCATGTCGCCGGGGCGGGTAATGCCGAGCAGCGCATTCATGTTCGCGCCGTCCATGTAGAGCAGGCTGCCGTTTTCATGCACCATGCGTTCTATTTCGAGGATATCCTTTTCAAACAGCCCTATGGTATTAGGATTGGTGAGCATGATGGCCGCTACATCGTCGTCAAGTTTTTCCCTGAGGTCGGCGAGGTCGGTCCTTCCGTCTGAAGCGCTTTTTACAGATACGATCGAATAACCTGCAATTGCTGCAGATGCCGGGTTGGTACCGTGAGCCGAGTCTACGACGAGAAGTTTCGTGCGTTTCGAGCCTCTTGCCTCATGATATTTTCTTATCAGGAGTATTCCGGCAAGTTCTCCATGGGCGCCAGCGGCCGGCTGCAGGCTGACGGCTGCCATTCCGGCGATTTCGGCAAGCATGCCGCTGAGCTCGTACATCATCTGCAAGGCGCCCTGTACGGTTTTTTCCGGCTGCAGCGGGTGAAGTTCGCTGAAACCTGCAAGATCGCACGCAGCATCGTTGACTTTCGGGTTGTACTTCATCGTGCAGCTGCCGAGAGGGTACATGTTTTTGTCGACATGGTAGTTCAGGTTGGAAAGCCGTATAAAATGCCTGACCACCTCGCTTTCCGGAATTTCGGGAAGGTCTGCGGGCTGTTTTCTCAGGAATTTGGCAGGCAAAGCCTTTTCCGGTGTCAGTTCCGGAATGTCGCCCGGTGCGAGGCTGTATCCTTTACGGCCCTCTCTGGATAAGTCGAAAATCAGTTGTTCTCTCATGGTTGCGCAGCGTCGTGAAGTGGTCTGAGGCTTGAAATGATAAGCAATATAGAGCACTGCGGCGAAAAGCTCAAACCTGCGGGGATTTATAATGGCTGATTACTTCCGGAACGGGACGGTTTCTGCAGTACTGTTTCGTGTTCTTCTTTTGCCAGCATTTCCATGGCTTCTCTTGCTGCAAACTGTTCGGCATCCTTTTTTCTCTGGGCGGTACCCTTTCCGTATGGCCGGCCTTCACAGGTGACCTCCACAGTGAAAACTTTCTCGTGTTCGGCACCTTCTGCGGCGATGACGGTATAGACGGGAGGAGCAATGTGACGGGACTGGGTATACTCTATCAGGCGGCTTTTATAATTGTGTTCTGCAGCAACGATTGTCTGGAAATTCACATGTCCGATCACCTGCTTCATAACGAAGGAGCGAGCGGCGTCCAGCCCCTTGTCGAGATAGATAGCTCCGGTCAGCGATTCGAAAACGTCTGCCAGAGCCGATTCGCTGGTTTTGATTTTTTCGTCGTCCGCGGATTCTCCGATAACGAGGTAGTCGGCAAGTCCCATGCTTCCGGCGAATCCGGCGAGGGATTTACGATTGACAATTTTTGCCCTGTTGCTAGAAAGCTCACCTTCGGAGCTTTCCGGAAAAAGGCGGTAGAGATATTCCGAAATGACCAGATCAAGCACTGCGTCACCGAGAAATTCCAGTCGCTGATTGGACTGAGTGTCGGCAGTTCGGGGATCGTGGGTAACAGAGCGGTGGGTAAACGCAGTCAGATAGATTTCCGGATTGTTGCCGGGTCCTGCTGCAACACTGTCGATTAACGCGCGGAGGTTTTCCGGCAGCAGATTTGTTCTGTTCCGATAGGAATCATCTTCGCCATTTTCGGAGGATTGAGCACGGTTGAAGGCGAACCCGGTCAGTTTCTGCCAGAACTGCTCCATAAGCGGAGTGTCACAATAAGATACTATGACTGATTTTTGAAAATAAGCGTGGCGTTATGTCCCCCGAATCCGAATCCGTTATTGAGCGCATAGTTGATGATTCGCTGTTTCGGCTGGTTCGGCGTTATATCAAGATCTATTTCAGGATCGAGATTCTCGTTGTTGATTGTCGGCGGCACCATGGCATTCTGCATTGCAAGAATGCAGACGATGGACTCTACGACGCCTGCGGCACCCAGCAGGTGCCCTGTCATGGATTTCGAAGAGCTGATACTGAGTTTATTTGCATGTTCACCGAAGACCTTTTTGATTGCCGTGATTTCGGCAATGTCGCCAAGCGGCGTTGCTGTACCGTGAGTGTTGATGTAGTCGATCCTTTCCGGTCCTATCCCGGCCACGGAAAGCGCTGCCTTCATCGCATTGACTGCGCCGGCTCCTTCCGGGTGAGGGGCAGTCAGGTGGTAAGCATCGGCAGTTGCTCCGACACCGGCGATTTCGCAATAGATTTTTGCGCCGCGCGCTACTGCTGATTCGTAAGTTTCGAGTACAAGAGAACCTGCTCCTTCTCCCATGACGAATCCGTCGCGGTCGCGGTCGTAAGGTCGTGACGCTGTCTCGGGATGTTCATTTGCCGTCGAAAGGGCACGCGCAGCATTGAAGCCTCCGACGCTCATCTGCGTGATTGGCGCTTCCGAGCCTCCGCAGACCATATAGTCTGCCATGCCGAGCTGAAGTATCATCCATGCGTCGATTATGGCGTGCAGTGACGTCGCGCAGGCGGATGCCGTCGCATGATTCGGGCCCATCAGGCCGAATTTCATTGAAATCTGACCGGCAGCGATGTCCGGGATAAGCATCGGAATGAAGAACGGGCTGATCCTTCTGGGTCCGCGTTCAAGATAGGCTCTGAACTGCTGGTCGTAGGTTGTCATTCCTCCGATGCCGGAGCCATGAACAACACCGATCCGGAGCGGATCGATCGCCTGCAGGTCAAGCCCCGAATCGTTCAGGGCCTGTTCTGCGGCAATAACGGCATATTGACAGTATGGATCCATGCGATCGGCTGATTTTCTGTCCATGTAATCGGACGCGGAAAAGTTTTTCAGCTCGCATGCAAAGGTTGTTGCAAAGCCGGCAGTGTCGAAATAGGTGATCGGCGCGGCGCCGCTTCTGCCCTGAACCAGGGAGGTCCAGAACTCTTCTTTGCTGAGGCCGATCGGAGACAGAACTCCGATTCCTGTAACGACAATTCGTTTGCGTTCCTGACCCATCTGTTGTGTGTTCGTTTCGTTGTTCCGGGCAATCAAAGGATACCTGGCGGAGTAATTACTTTTTGGCGATGTAATCGATAGCCTGCTGTACGGTGCTGATTTTCTCTGCATCTTCATCCGGGATCTGAACGCCGAATTCGTTCTCGAGCTCCATGATCAGTTCGACGGTATCGAGTGAGTCTGCGCCAAGGTCATCGGAAAACTTCGATTCGGGTTTGATCTGGTCTTTGTTGACGCCCATTTTACTGACAATAATATCGTACACCTTGTCTTTAATTTCAGCTTCGCTCATTGCTCTGTTCTCCTGTTTAATGGTTTGTTGTGGATAAAAAAAATGAAAGTGTTCGGCAATATACAAAGAAAAAAAGCTTACTCAAACAGCGCATTCTACATGACCATGCCGCCGCTGATGTTTATCACCTCTCCGGTAATGTATGCCGCATCGTCGCCTGCAAGGAATGAAACTACCCTTGCCACATCTTCAGGCTGACCGAATCTGGCAAGCGGAATGACATCGAGCATCTTGTTTCTTACCTCTTCGGAGAGCGCATCGGTCATTTTTGATGCGATGAATCCGGGAGCGACTGCGTTGACTCGGATATTGCGGGAGGCGAACTCTTTTGCCACCGATTTGGTGAAGGAAATCACTCCGCCTTTCGAAGCGGCATAGTTGGCCTGTCCGGCATTTCCCATAAGTCCGATGACGGACGCTATGTTGACGATGGAGCCGGAGCGCTGCTTCATCATGATCCGGGTCACGGCTTTGGTGCAGGCAAACGTTCCTTTCAGGTTAACCGTCAGTACGGCATCCCAGTCCTCTTCGCTCATTCTCATCAGAAGACCGTCACGTGTGATGCCCGCATTGTTGACGAGGATATCGATTCTTCCGGTTGTTTCGGCTATTTCTCCAAAAACGTTCTGTACCGCGTCAGTGTTCGTTACATCGAGTTCACGGCACCACACGTCGCGACCAAGATTCCGAACTCCTTCTGCTGTTTCGGCAAGCCACTCCTCCCTGATATCGCATACGACCACTCCTGCCCCTTTTGCTGCAAGATCAAAAGCGATCGCCTGTCCGATTCCTCTGGCTGCGCCGGTCACTACTGCAATTTTTCCTTCAAGCATGTTTCCTGTCTTTTCTGTTTTAAGTTTAGAATCCGCTTCTGTCAAGCCGTAATATGCCTGCTGACATCGTCTGCCGTATCGACTCCTGCAGTTGTAACCGATTTGTCGATTCTTTTAATGAGTCCCTGCAGTACTTTCTGAGGGCCGACCTCTATGAAGTCGTTTACTCCGTTGTTCACCATCGCTTCGATCGACTGGGTCCACAACACCGGACTTGTAAGCTGCCTGATAAGGTTTTTTCTGATCTCTGAGGCAGAAGTGACGGGAACTGCAACAGCATTCATGCACACGGGAATTCCTGCATCATGAATATCGACAAGTTCGAGCGCTTCGGCAAGTTCCTGCTCTGCAGGTTTCATGAGCGGAGAATGGAAGGCTCCGGATACAACGAGCTCCTTTGCCATTCTTGCGCCGTGCGAAGGCGCAAGTTCGACTGCTTTTCTGACAGCGGCAATATCTCCGGATATGACCACCTGACCGGGGGAGTTGAAGTTGGCAGCCTGAACGGTTCCCTCCGGGGATGCTTCGGCCAGAAGCGCTTCGACGGCGCTGTCCTGCATGCCGATAAGCGCAGCCATGGAGCCGGGATTCTCCTCTCCGGCTTTCTGCATCAGTTCCCCTCTTCTGGCGACAATACGCATGGCATCCTCAAATGAGATGGCGCCGGCAAAACAGAGGGCGCTGTATTCTCCGAGGCTGTGTCCGGCAGCCATAGCTATGCCCTCGTTGCCGATCAATGCGGCTATAGCCATGCTATGGAGGAAAATGGCCGGCTGGGTATACCTTGTCTGGCGGAGATCCTCTTCGCTTCCATTGAACATGATGCCGGTCATGGAAAATCCGAGGATAGCATCGGCTTTTTTCATAAGCTCTTCCGCTGCAGGAAACGCTTCGAAAATATCCCTGCCCATGCCGCAATACTGGGACCCCTGCCCCGGAAATACGAATGCTTTCATTTATGGCTGGTTCTGATGTGTGAGTAAATGGATTACTGCCACCGGACGTACATGCCGCCCCAGGTATAGCCCGCTCCGAAACTGACAAGCACGAGATTCGATCCTTTGTGCAGTTTTCCCTGTTCTTCAAGCTCTGCCAGGCAGATCGGTATGGTGCCGGCCGTGGTATTGCCGTAATGAGCTATGTTAGACATGACCTTTTCGTCGCTTAGGCCCATGCGTTCGGCTGTGGCATGAATAATACGCTGATTTGCCTGATGAGGTACCAGCCATGCGATGTTTTCAGCATCGAGGTTGTTGCGGAGCATGATTTCGGCAGCGGTATCCGCCATGGCAGTTACTGCGGACTTGAATACCTGCCTGCCATCCTGATGGATGTAGTGCATCCGCTTGTCAACGGTTTCGTGCGTTGCGGGATGCAGGCTTCCTCCGCCGGTCATTAGAAGATGATCTTTTCCGTTTGTGCCGTCAGAGTAAAGTTTCGTATCGAGAATGCCGTAGCCGTCGTCGGCAGGCTCAAGAATCACACCGGCTGCGCCGTCGCCGAAAAGGATCGCCGTCGACCGGTCAGAATAATCGACGATCGAAGACATTTTATCGCCTCCGATTACCATGACCTTTTTATGTGCTCCCGATTCAATGAAGCTTGCACCTGTGCTGAGCGCGAAAATAAAACCTGAACAGGCTGCGTTCAGATCGAACGCCCATGCGTTCGATGCTCCGATAATGCTTTGTACGAGGCAGGCTGTTGACGGGAAGAGCATATCGGGGGTCATTGTAGCCACAATGACAAGTTCGATTTCTTCTGCTGAAATGCCACGCTTTTCGAGAAGCTGCTTTGCGACCTCTCCGCAGAGAAACGATGTCGCCCTGGCAGGATCTTTTTCGATTCGACGCTCGCTGATTCCTGTTCTGCTGCGGATCCAGTCGTCGTTTGTTTCAAGAAGCTTTTCGAGGTCGAGATTGGTGATAACGCCGGAGGGAAGGTATTTGGCGGTAGCCGTTATTGCAGCTTTCATGCGTTCTAAGAGGTTATTTCTGTACAGGGTTGTCATGTTCTTCCGCATGAATGCCGATCCATGCAGCAGTTGATGCGATGATGGGAAAGGTCGCTACTCTTCGGAGAGCATTTCCGCAATGTGGGCGTTGACCTTCTTTTCAATCATATGCTCAGCCATGAATATCATGTTTTTAATGGCGCGCGACGATGACCGGCCATGGCCGACAATCGAGATGCCGTCAACCCCCAGGAAGGGGACGCCTCCGAACTTCTCGACGTCGAAAGGTTCAAACATGCTTTTAAATACGGACGAAGCCAGAGTTGCGGCTGCCGTGTCAAGTTCTCCGGACGCGACAAGCTTCTGCAGGGCAGGTTTGAGCAGGGAACCGAGAAATTCGGGAATGCTTTCGCCGAACTTCAGGATGGTGTTTCCAACGAGGCCGTCACAGACAACGATACTGACATTTCCCTTGAGAATGTCGTGCCCTTCGATATTGCCGGCAAAAGAGATTTTTCCCTTACTGTCGGCTTCTTTCAGAAGCCTGTATGCCTGTTTGAGAACTTCCGGTCCTTTTCCTTCTTCTTCGCCGATATTGAGCAGCCCGGTAACCGGTTGTTCGATGCCTGCAGCGAAACGCTGATAGATGGTAAGCATTTCGGCAAACTGCACAAGATGCTCCGGTTTGCAGTCCATGTTCGCCCCGACATCGACAATGTTCGTGAGTCCTTCCTGGATTCTCGGGAAATAAGCGTAAATCGTAGGGCGCTGGACGCCCGGCAATCTGCCGAGCACAAAAAGGGATGCAGCCATCTGCGCTCCGGTGTTTCCGGCGCTTACATAGGCATCGGCTTCTTTGGCCTTACACATTTTAAGGCCCCTGACCAGAGATGATTCCTGTTTCGTTTTAACGGCAATGGCAGGAATGTCATCCATGGTAACCACTTCAGGAGCATGCACAAACCTGAGGTTCAATCCTTCAGTATCCTGTCCGGCAAGCAACGGTTCGACTTTTTCTGCCTGTCCGATCAGTACGACGGAAAACCGGTTGCCGCTTTCCCGAAGAGCCTGAATGGTTCCTTCAATTACGCAGGCTGGAGCGTTATCTCCGCCCATGGCATCAACGGCGATGGTCAGCATGACGGGTAATCCTGTATTTGTTTAATCAGCTGTTGGCGGATTTGGTCACGACAGCTCTGCCGCGGTAATGGCCGCAATGACGGCAGGCGCGGTGAGGCAGCGTCGGTTCGCCGCAGTTCGGGCAGACGACAGTCATCGCTGCTTTGGTGCGGGCATTGAACTGGGCACGTCTTTTATCCCTTCTGGATTTCGACATTTTGGCTTTCGGATTTGCCATGGTTGTCCTCTGATTTTATAGTCGGTTAACGATACTTGTTTTTCAGCTTTTCGAGAGAATCCTGCCAGGTACTTTTTTCATTTTCAGGCGGATCTTCCGGTTCCGTGTTTCCAACGAACAGTCTGCAGTCGGGATTATCCGTACAGGTAACTTTCATCGGCACAGAAAGCAGGAGGGTTTCCCGCACATCTTCGGTAAGATCGATCGATATGGCGTTCCTGTCGATCATGCGGTAATCTTCGTCGCTGTTTTCCGGATTTTCAGGTTCGGTGTCGAAAAGATAATCAATGCGATACTCTCCGGTGAGTTCCCGTTCAAGCGGAGCAAGACAGATATCGCAGGTGAAATCGGCTGTCGTTGCGGTTCTTATGATAACCGTGATTTCGTTTTCGGTTTTTTCTGCGATTACCTGTACCGATATGTCTCTCGAAAAAACCGCGTCGTTCAGCCCCTTATCCATGAAATCCTCAGCCCTGCAGGTAAAATCGAACGTATGGGATCCCTGCATAAGACCCGCTATCCGGATCTCTATCAGTGCTTTTTCTTTACGCATATGCCTTCTTTTCAATAAAAGAACACCAATGTACGAAAATTATTATGGAAAATGAAAGCGTCAGAATGCGCAATCGGGATCAAAAGGTGAAAAAAATGACGATTGATCTTTGGAAAAAAAGAAACGGATTGTATATTTACAGCCCATTCAGCGGGATATACTCCGCGATAGCTCAATGGTAGAGCATTCGGCTGTTAACCGAAGGGTTGTAGGTTCGAATCCTACTCGCGGAGCCGAAAAAAGGCAGAAGTACCTGAAAGCGCTTCTGCCTTTTCCTGTTTATCGGAAGTTCTGCAAATCAGGCGTGATCTCGATGTCCGAAGCAGTATCCGCCAGCCTGCTGCCTCTGTATTTTCTGCTTCGAACCAGGGGACTTCTTATTCCACATCATTATCACCCGATTCCGAGCACCGGATCCCGAACGAAGAGTTGTATGCCACAACAGCCGGAGAGCGTTTATACATCTTGTTGTCGCCAATGGATGCTGTTATTGGTAAGGCGCTATGCGCCACGCGATTCCGCTCCGTCCGCCTTGCACTCCGGGTGCTCACGACACTTTTTCGAGGTACCCTTGAGTGTGATATCGCCGAAACGCGTTGATGTCCGCCGCTTTGTTCCGTAATGAGCGAGTTCATGGCAATTTATGCGGCTTACTGTTTGCTGAATGGTATTACGTTTTTCTTATATTGGTAAGATTAACAAAGCCGGTCATTACGATTCCCGTGCTTTGTCGGTTATGCTTCCGTGGTGCCGTTATCAAGCAACTTGTAACCCCCAGGTGCCGTGCTTAGCGATATTCTTCTCATCAGCGAAAAACATAAAAAAGCCGCAGAGGCGATTTCTGAACGAGTCCTTGTCGAAAAGCAGGCGAAAGAGGAGGAGTTTCCGGGATATCGCTTCATTGTGGCTATTTCAGGGGAGTCCGGCGCAGGTAAATCCGAGCTTGCGCACTCCCTGGCTCTTGTCCTGAAAAAAGAAGGGATAAGGGTCAAGATTCTGCACACGGATAACTACTACAGGGTTGAGCCTCAGTTGCGTCGTGCCGAGCGTGAGCGGAACAATTTCGAGTCGGTAGGTCCTGACGAATATGACCATGCATGGCTGAATCGCAATATCGAGGATTTCAGGAGGGGCCGTAAGGCCAGCATGCCTTGTGTCGATATCATCACCGAAGATGTGGATCTGCTTATTACCGATTTTTCATCTATCGACATGCTAGTCATCGACGGTCTTTATGCAATTGCGACGGACGGTATCGATCTCGGCGTCTATATCGAACTGACGTACCACGAGACAAAAAAGAATCAGTTGCTCAGGGGAAAGGAGTCGACCGATGAGCATCGCTGGCAGGTGCTGGAAAAAGAACACCAGAGCGCACTGAAGCTCAGGCGTCTTGCCAATACATTTGTCAGCCGGGAATACAAGGTGCTTTTCTGTGATTGATCAGGACGGCTGACTGTTCCTGAAACAGAACTGTCGGTTCCGGCAGATCCGTTTCCCGTCGATAACCAAGGTATCGTTCAAGCCATCAATATACTCTCTTATGCCGAAAAAGGGTGACGGGACAACGGTTCTTATTGCCGATGACAGTGCGCTTGTCCGGCAGGAAATATCCAGGATCGTATCGAATCTCGGCTATCGCCCCGTTATGGTTTCTGAAGGCGACGAGGCAATTGCGCTTTTGCGTACTTCGTCTTTCAACGCGATGCTTCTTGATGTCCATATGCCGGGTAAAAGCGGGATGGATGTATTGCGTTTTCTCATGGAGAGCAACGATGTGATGCCGGTTATCATGATATCGGGTTCCGGCGATATCGATCTTGTTGTGCAGTGCATTAAAATGGGCGCATACGATTATCTCACAAAGCCGGTCGATTCCAACCGTCTGGCGGTTGTTCTGAAAAACGCATTTTCAGAATGCGCTCTCCGTCAGCAGGTCAGACTGCTGTCTGCGGCTGTTGACCAGAGCCCGGTAGCAGTTGTCATTACCGATGCCGGGGGAAACGTCGAATATGCCAACAGCGCCTTTTCTTCTGTGTTCGGCGCTCTTGCTCCTGATGCCGATACTGCGTTTGCCCGATGCGATTCGGCAGAACTTCCTTCAAATATCAGAAAAGCCATGGTTGCCGGAAAGGTCTGGCAGGGCGATTTCTGTAACAGAAATGCAGCCGGCGGTCATTGCTGGGCGCATGCCATAATCAGTCCTGTCGGCAATAAGGGCAGGATTCCGTCCCATGTTCTCGCGCTGATACAGGATATAACCGATGTCAGAAAGAATAAGGAGGCTCTGCTTCGAAGTACACGCCGTTTCAGGGATCTTGCCGATCTCCTGCCGCAGCCGGTTTTTGAAACGGACAGAAAAGGCTTCGTCACCTATTCTAACCGGGCAGGGTTCGTAACCTTCGGGTATAGCAGGGAAGAGATGAAAAAGGGGCTTCATGCGCTCAATTTTTTCGCTCAGGGCGACAGGTCCAGGGTGCTGCGGGGCCTGAATGCAAAAAAAATAACCGGCAGGCTGGGCAGTCATGAATTCAGGGTATTCAAAAGGGACGGCTCCTGTTTTCCGGCGCTTGTGTATGCTGCGCCCATATCCGACAGAAACGGGTTCTCAGGTTTTCGGGGTATCGTTGTCGATATTACCGAACTTAAAGAGGCCGAGCAGAAGCTTGACGAAAATCGGAAAAAATATCTGAATCTTTTTCGCGCTATTCCTGACGCCATTATTGTCGCCGACGCCGAAAGCGGAACTCTTGTCGAATGGAACACCCAGGCAGAGAGGTTTTTCGACTATTCTCCTGAAGATCTTTCCCGACTGCATGTCGGGGATCTTTACCCGGAGGAGCTGCGTGAAGAAGCTGCGGCATCGTTCGGCAGCGATGGCCTGAGCCAGCCAAGGATGCTTGAAACACAGATAGTGACCGGTCATGGACTCCGAATCGATGTTCACCTGACTTCGGCAATGTTCATGACAGAGGGGAACCTGTGGTTTGTCGGTATTTTCAGGGATATTACCGAACAAAAGCGTTCAGAGCGGCTTGTCAGAGAAAATATCAGGATGAAAAACGATTTTATTTCTACGGTATCCCATGAGTTGAGAACGCCGCTTTTCTCGATTCTCGGGTTTACCGGTACGTTACTCAGGGAGCAGGACGAACTCGATCGTGCGACAAGAATGGAATTTCTCTCCATTATTCATGATGAAAGTAAAAGGCTTTCCTCTCTTATAGAGGATGTTCTGATGATTTCACGCATAGATTCCGGAAGGGTATCCTATAAAAAAAGTGAAATCGATCCGTCTGTTACGATTTCGGAAGTTTGCAGGAACCTGAAAATCAGGGCCGATGAAAAAATGATCGAACTGCATTTGAAGGTACATGCTCCTTCAAAGCATCTCTATGCAGATCCGGATGCCCTGAAACAGGTTGCCATCAATATTATCGGCAATGCGCTGAAATTTACCCCTTCGGGCGGCAGGGTTGACGTCTTGCTCTCATATGATGATAATTCGATGTTTTTCAGCGTAAAGGATAACGGGCCGGGTATTCCCGAAGAGGATCTCGAAAAGGTTTTCGAAAAGTTTTACCGGGTCGAACATTCAGAAACCGCTGTCGATGGCACAGGTCTGGGTCTTTCTATAGCCAGGGAAATCGTCGAAGCCCATGGAGGTACTATAACGGTAAAGAGCAGAGTATCGGAAGGGGCGGAGTTTCTTGTTCGTCTTCCTTTGCCTGAGCAATCTGATAAACCCTGACAATCAAATCCTGACATGAAACGACACGTCATACTTATTGTCGATGATTCCGCAAACATACGGCGGCTTCTGGCGCATAACCTCGGACGGAAGTTCACCGTACTGACGGCGGGCGATGCCGCCGCGGCACTTGAGATACTCGAAAGCGGCGAAAAACCCGATCTCATCGTTGTGGATATCTCCATGCCAGGCATGGATGGATTTTCACTGACTTCTCTTATCAAGGGGAATCCGGATTATTGTGCGGTGCCCCTTGTTATGCTGACAGCAAAGGACAGCAGCGAAGACCGCGAGAAAGGATTGCAGCTCGGCGCCGTGGATTATATTACCAAACCCTTCAATCTCGAGGAGTTCGCAGACAGAATAGGGCTCCTGCTTCGATGATCTGCAAGCTGTTTTCATAAGGAAAAAAGAAACAGCGCCTTTAACTGGAGCTGTTTCTTTTTTTATCTGCGCTTATCTTCCGCGGCGCTCGTCGTAGGGTTCAAAAAGCGTTTTATCCACACCGCATACCGGGCAGACCCAGTCTTCGGGGAGATCCTCGAAAGGCGTTCCGGGTTCGATGCCGCTGTCGATATCTCCGACTTCGGGATCGTAAACATACCCGCAAGGAGTACAGACCCATTTTTGCATATTGTTACCTCCGTTTAAGTTGCTGTTTGTTGTTCCTGTGTTCAGATGTCATGCAGGTAATGCCTTCGGCATGACTATGTTCACGAACGGGAATCATAACGCAGAGTCGGTGCCAAAAAGTTCTTACGGGGATGCCCGAAAATTTTCCCGTCAATCGACTCTGCCGTCCGAAAAAGGGTTCCGCACCCTACCTGCCCTGCTTCGGGATTGCCTTATACCCATCCACGAAGCTTCATTGCTTCTACAACCCGTTCAATGGCGACGATATAAGCGGCAAGGCGATTGTGGATACTGTATTTTCCTGCAGTTTCATGAACTTTCAGGAATGCCGCTGTCATTTTTTTATCAAGCAGTTTATGAATCTCCTCCTCCTCCCAGTAGAATCCATAGGTATTCTGCACCATTTCGAAGTACGACACGGTTACGCCTCCTGCATTACAGAGAAAATCGGGAATGACGTATACTCCGTTATTGTAGAGGATGTTGTCGGCTTCGGGAGTTGTCGGGCCGTTGGCAAGTTCAGCTACGATGCGTGCTTTGATGTTTGCCGCATTCGTGCTCGTTATCACCGATTCGAGCGCCGAAGGAAAAAGAACGTCGACATCGAGTTCAAGCAGCTCTTCGTTCGAAATGGCCGAACTTCCGGGAAAATCGTTTACCGAGCCGGTTGCCTGTTTATGGGCGATGACCTCCGTGTAATCAAGGCCGTCAGGATTATGGATGCCGCCTTTTGAGTCCGAAACGGCAACGACCTTCATACCGAGGATATCTACGGCAAGTTTATGCGCATAATAACCTGCGTTTCCATATCCCTGTACCGCTGCTTTTTTTCCGGCAAGGTTCATACCGATAACTTCCGCCGCATCACGAACGCAGTAGATTCCTCCGCGGGCAGTGGCGTCAGTCCTTCCGGCAGAACCGCCAAGCGCGATAGGCTTGCCGGTAATGACTCCGAATTCGTTGTTTCCCTGCATAAAAGAGTACTCGTCCGCCATCCAGGCCATAATCTGGGGTGTTGTGTAGACGTCGGGAGCAGGAACGTCTTTTTCAAGACCGAGCATGCGGCCCACCTGGCGGATATAGGCTCGGGATAACCGTTCGAGTTCACCGCTCGACATGGATTTGGGGTCGCAGATCACCCCGCCTTTACCACCTCCGAGAGGAAGATCCAGTACCGCGGTTTTCCAGGTCATCCATGCAGCCAGAGCCCTTACGGTATCGATCGTTTCATCCGGATGAAAACGGATTCCTCCCTTGTTGGGTCCACGGGCATCGTTGTACTGAACACGGAAACCATGAAAGATTCTGGTGGTACCGTTATCCATTTTTACCGGCATAGCCACGTGCAGTTCCCGGAGCGGCCAGCGGAGGATTTCATGCGATGCATGGTCGAGGTTCATGATCGCGGCGGCTTCATCCAGCTGTTTTCGTGCAATCCGGAATGGATTGTTGTCTGAAAAGCCGTCTGTTTCGATGATCATGTCAGGACAGGTGCATTGCGACGATTCGTTTCTTTCATTCATTGTCGGCGTTATTTAATGAAAGGAAATAAGACGGAATAAGCTCATGAGAACAGAACGGGGGAGGATGCTGCTCAGATAAGTAATCGGAAATATACAGAAATGTAGAAATTATTTATCGGGTTTCTGACGGCCCGTTAAGGTCTTGTAAGCAGGGTCTTTATATGGTAAACCGGAGAGTGAGAAAATGAAGGGTTCTGTCGTGTTCGAAACGGAAGGGCGACGATTCCGTGCCGCGATTTCGAGAGCACGGAAATATGATCGTAATAAAGGAGGTGAGCTTATGGCTCATGTCTCGGACAAAGGCAGTTCCAGCGTGCCCCGATAGATGATTTTTGCCGGGCCTGTCAGCGTTACCGATGTAAGATTCTCGCTGAATGACACTGTAAGGGTATCGCCGCTCCTTACCCTGACGCTGACGGTCGGGCTCGATACTCTGCCGAGCCGATAACTCATGATCGCAGATGCCACCGCACCGGTTCCGCAGGCCAGGGTTTCGTCCTCAACCCCTCTTTCAAATGTTCTTACGTTTATGCTGTCCGGAGCGACGATTTCAAGAAAGTTGACATTGGTGCCGCCAGGAAAAATATCCGTTCTGTGTCTCACTGCGCGGCCTTCGCTGTAAACGTTGATCCTATCGAGTTCGCCATGGGGAGAAAATATGACGGCATGCGGAGATCCTGTGTCCACAAAGTGGCAGTCGAATCCTTCAACGGCAAGACTGTCGCGGAAATCATGCGGGTCAAGCATATGCAGTTTTACTATCTCCCGGTCTGTAACCGAGGCATCGTAACGGTTGCCGTTCGCTTCGAAAACGTAAACATTATGATCTGCCGAAGGAATTCCGATCGAGTGCGCGAAATAGACGGCGCACCGCCCGCCATTGCCGCACATGGAACCAGGCAGGCCGTCGGCGTTATGGTATTTCATGCGGAAATCGAACTGATCCGACTTTTCAATCAGGATAAGTCCGTCCGCGCCGATTCCCGTTCGTCTTGCGCAAAGCGACCGGATCTGTTCTGCAGAGAGCCTCAGCGATAAGCTTCTGTTGTCGATAACGATAAAGTCGTTTCCTGCTCCCGAGAGTTTTATGAAATCGATCTTCATGGCGAAAAGGTTCAGTTCTCTTATGATGTAGCAATAACGTATCCCTCGTTGACACATGAGGGAATACCATGGTTTTCAATGACTTAGATGGGCTAAAATACAGAGGTGCATGCGGAAAGCCGCGGCAAAAAAATTTATTATTAAATAATTTTTCTTATTTTATTTGCTACTGTGTCAAGTGATTTATAGGGCGTACGGCCTTTCGAAATCAGTAGATCTGTTCTGTATTCCTTGTTTGTTTTTCATGAGGAACATATGACGACTGCCTTCCAGACCGGCATTCATCATGCGTTTAATTATCTGAAAACGGACCGGTGAGTGCCGGTGACTCAAGGCATAACGCAAAGATTTTCTTTTCGGTTTCTTCAACCTGAAATACGACCAAACAAAGGAGAGAATACAATGGCTGAACAAGTGAATCCTGCAGGAGTCAAGCCAAAGGGATCTGTCCCACCTCCCAAGGGGAATGCTCCATCCCCCAAGGGAAATGGCGCACCAGGCAGTCCGTCCGTTATCAAGGAACAGGATGCCGCCAAAATGAGGAGATTTCTGTTCCAGAGGACAGAGACGAGAACTACGAAGTGGTATCAGGTTTTCGATACCGACAAACTCGATGACGAGCAGGTTGTCGGCGGTCATCTCGCCCTTCTCGGCGTCATGGGCTTTCTCATGGCAATTTATTACATCTCCGGTATCCAGGTATTTCCCTGGGGGTCGCCAGGTTTTCACGACAACTGGTTCTATCTGACCATCAAGCCAAGAATGGTATCTCTCGGGATCGATACCTACAGTACCAGTACCGCCGATCTTCAGCAGGCGGCCACCAATCTTCTCGGGTGGGCTCTTCTGCACGTCATTTCCGGTTCGATTCTGCTTTTCGGAGGCTGGCGTCACTGGACGCACAACCTGACGAATCCCTTTACGGGAAGGGCAGGCAACTTCCGTGACTTCCGTTTTCTCGGCAAGTTCGGCGATATGGTTTTCAACGGCACCAGCGCAAAGACCTACAAAGACGCTCTTGGACCGCACACCGTCTACATGTCTCTGCTTTTCCTCGGCTGGGGTCTGATGATGTGGTTTGCTCTCGGAATTCCTCCGATTCCCGATTTCCAGACGATCAATTCCGAAACGTTCATGTCCTTCGTCTTTGCCGTCATTTTCTTCGCGCTCGGCATCTACTGGTGGAACAACCCTCCCAATGCGGCCATTCATCTCAACGATGATATGAAGGCGGCTTTTTCTGTACACCTGACCGCGATAGGGTACATCAATATCGCTCTCGGCGTGATTGCTTTCGTGGCATTCCAGCAGCCTTCTTTCCATGCCTACTACAAGGAACTCGACAGTCTCGTTTTTTATCTCTATGGTGAGCCGTTCAACCGCGTCAGCTACGATTTTATTGAGGAAGGCGGCAGGATCATTTCCGGTAAAAAGGAGTTTGCCGAATTTGCGCCATACGCTATTCTTCCGAA
Organism: Chlorobium sp.; assembly: GCF_036528655.1. Taxonomy (GTDB): domain Bacteria; phylum Bacteroidota; class Chlorobiia; order Chlorobiales; family Chlorobiaceae; genus Chlorobium. The sequence continues at coordinate 45,796 of NZ_JAIGND010000022.1, read as the reverse complement.
AAACGGCGAAGCCTTCGGCATGTCGAGGGTTGTTATCAACCTTATCACATTCAACCACATCATCTGCGGCGTTCTCTATGTATTCGCCGGCGTCTATCATGGCGGTCAGTACCTGCTCAAGATTCAGCTGAACGGCCTCTACAGCCAGATCAAGTCCATCTGGATCACCAAAGGTCGCGATCAGGAAGTTCAGGTCAAGATTCTCGGTACCGTCATGGCGCTCTGCTTTGCCACAATGCTTTCCGTTTATGCGGTTATCGTATGGAATACCATTTGCGAGCTGAACATCTTCGGCACAAACATCATGATGTCGTTCTACTGGCTGAAGCCTCTTCCGATGTTCCAGTGGATGTTTGCCGATCCAAGCATCAACGACTGGGTAATGGCTCACGTCATAACCGCAGGTTCGCTGTTCTCGCTTATCGCTCTTGTACGCATAGCGTTTTTCTCTCATACATCGCCGCTGTGGGATGATCTCGGACTGAAGAAGAACTCCTACTCCTTCCCCTGCCTCGGCCCGGTTTACGGTGGTACCTGCGGTGTCTCCATCCAGGATCAGCTCTGGTTCGCCATGCTTTGGGGAGTCAAGGGTCTTTCGGCTGTCTGCTGGTACATCGACGGCGCATGGATCGCTTCGATGATGTACGGCGTACCTGTAGCCGATGCGAAGGCCTGGGATTCTGTAGCCGGTCTTGCTCATCACTATACCTCCGGAATCTTCTATTATTTCTGGACGGAAACGGTGACGATTTTCTCGAGCTCTCATCTTTCCGTGATTCTCATGATCGGTCACCTGGTATGGTTCATCAGCTTCGCTGTCTGGTTTGAAGATCGCGGATCCCGTCTTGAAGGTGCCGATATTCAGACCCGTACGATCCGCTGGCTCGGAAAGAAGTTCCTCAACAGGGATGTTTCGTTCCGCTTCCCGGTTCTGACGATTTCCGATTCGAAGCTTGCCGGAACCTTCCTTTATTTCGGCGGCACATTCATGCTGGTGTTCCTCTTTATCGGTAACGGATTCTATCAGACTGATAAGCCACTGCCTCCGCCTGTAGCTGATGCTACAGTGTCGGGACAGCAGATGCTGACCCAGGTCGTTGACTTCCTGATCAAGCTTGTCGCCTGAGTTGTCCATTCCGGAGGAGCCTCCGCTCCTCCGGGTTATTTTGGCCCGTTAACGCTTATTCCATTTGTCAATTTAAGAGGAGGGTTTTTATGGCCGAGCCTGTCAAACAGCCAGATATATCTCCAAAGCCTGCCGCGCCAGCAGCCAAAGCGGCGCCTGCCGCCCCAAAAACGCCCGCACCGGCAGCCAAGCAGCAGGTTCAGGCGAAACCAAAGGCTTCAGCACCAAAGCAGACTTCAGGAAAGCCGCGCCTTGATCCGTTGAATGTCAATCTCGGAAGAACCGGGCTCCCTCAGGAATCGGCGCTTCCGGTTAAAAAGGCCGCTCCCAAGCCGGCACCCAAACCTGCTTCCGGCGGGGCTAAACCTGCACCTGGAGCCAAACCGGCTGCTCCTGCGGCCAAAGGCGCGCCTGCAGGAGGCGCAGCACCTGCTCCCAAGGGCGCACCAGTAGCAAAAGCGGCACCAAGAGCAAAAAAGCATTATTTCATCATTGAAAATCTCTGCGTCGGCTGCGGTTTGTGTCTGGACAAATGCCCCCCGAAAGTCAATGCCATAGGTTACAAGTTCTACGGCGACGTTCAGGAGGGCGGATTCAGATGCTATATCGATCAGGATGCCTGCATATCATGCTCGGCATGTTTTTCCGGCGATGAGTGTCCTTCAGGCGCATTGATAGAGGTGCTTCCGGATGGAGCGGTACTTGATTTTTCCTATACCCCTCCGGAACGGCTCGATTTCGATCTTCGGTTTCTGCACCGGTTCCATCGAGAGGTTCGTTGATGAGGTCTGCCTGATACTGAATGAGAACATGAAAAGCATTGCCCCCTGGAAAGGGCAATGCTTTTTTATTTGAACAGGTACTATTGCCCTATGACGGAAACAAGAAATCAACCGGATGACCTGCCGGAAGTTAGCGAGATGATGCCTGCGGGCAGTATCCGTTCGGATGTGCTTGTTATCGTTCCTACCTATAACGAGTCGGAGAATATAAAGCGAGTTATCGAAAAGGTGTTTAACCTCTATCCCTCCGGCCTGGATGTGCTTGTTATCGACGACAATTCGCCAGATGGAACGGCTGGTATTGTAATGGATCTGCAGAAGAGTTATGCCGGTCTTGGCCTCATGCAGAGAGAGCGCAAGCAGGGACTTGGTACGGCTTATCTTGCGGGTTTCAGATATGCGCTGCAGAACCATTACGGCTATATAATAGAAATGGATGCCGATATGTCCCACGATCCCGAAATGATATCTTTATTGCTTGGTGCAGCAAAACATTCGGATCTGGTTATAGGATCGCGCTATATGAACAATACGGTTAACGTCGTCAACTGGCCGCTAAGCCGTCTTATACTGTCGAAGGTTGCAAGCCTCTACACTCGTCTGATAACCGGTATGCCGGTTTCAGATCCGACCAGCGGATTCAAATGCTTCAGGCGCAGAGTTCTTGAAGGGCTGGATCTTGATCGAATCAATTCGCAAGGGTATTCCTTTCAGATCGAGATGAATTTCAGGGCATGGAAAAAAGGCTTTCTGATCAGCGAAGTACCGATAGTCTTTACCGACAGGACTGTCGGCAAATCCAAAATGACGAAAAGAAACATTCGGGAAGCCGTATGGATAGTCTGGTGGCTTAAATTCAAGTCTGTTGCCGGTGTTCTCTGAGAATTGAACAAGTAAACGGGTTGGCTCGTGCTAACCCATTTACTTGTATTTTCAGGTATATCCCTTCCGGAAAGGGCGTCAATGTTGTTTGTTTTCAGCAATTACCTGTTGCATGATATCCTGTGGCGCTTCCTCATAATGACTGAAGCTGTAGGTGTATTTAGCTCTGCTTTGCGTCAGCCGCGTCAGTGACTGATGGAACGATGCAAGAGACGCCTGTGGTATCAGGGCTTTTACTACCTGAAAACGGGCATCGGTATCCATACCGAGAATTTTGCCTCTTCTGCTGGATATGTCACCGACAATTTCACCCGTATACTGTTCGGGAGCATGAACCGTAAGATCGAAGAACGGCTCGAGCAGAAGCGGTTTGGCTTTTTCGAATGCCGCTTTGAATGCCATGCTTGCCGCTATTTTAAAGGCGAATTCCGAACTGTCTACAGGGTGGTAGGAGCCATCGTAGGCGATTGCCTTGAGGTCGATAACCGGAAAACCCGCCAGCACACCAGATGCAATGGCTTCGCGGACGCCCTTTTCAACTGCCGGGAGGTAACGTGTGGGGACAACTCCACCCACTACCTCACTGGAGAAAACAAAACCACTGTCTCTTTCTGCAGGTTCGAGCCTGAGCCAGACATCTCCGTATTGCCCCCTGCCGCCTGATTGCTTTTTATACTTACCCTGTGCCGTCGCGCTAAGTCGGATGGTTTCGCGGTAAGGAATTCTTATGGGTGCTGTTTCGACCTGAACATTGAATTTATTCTGCAGTCGGCTGATGATGATTTCAAGATGCGTTTCGCCCAGAGTTTTGATGATGGTCTGATTGAACTCAATGTCGTGGGCAATGGCGAAACTCGGATCTTCTTCGTGGAGATGGTGCAGACCGGAAGAGATTTTTTCTTCGTCTCCCTGGGAAACAGGTATGATTGCTGACGCGAAAACGGGTTCCGGAAACGTGATAGGGGTGATTCGGCAATTGGAGCCCTTGTCTGCGAGAGTGTCATTGGTATGTGCATCCTTGAGCTTCACTACCATGCCGATGTCTCCGGCAAGCAGTTTTTCCACAGGGGTTTTTTTCTGCCCGAGCATGGTATAGACCTGACCGATCTTTTCTATCTGTCCTGTCTGGACGTCGATCAGCTCATGACCGGTTTCGATGTGTCCGGAGTATACCCGCAGATAGGATATTTCGCCTACTCTGGGTTCTGACATGGTTTTGAAGATAAATGCGACCGTCGGGCCGTCAGGATCGGGCTGCAGAAGTTTATCTGTTTCATCGACAGAACAGGTCGAATGCTCCGGGCCTCGTTCCATCGGAGACGGACAGAGGTTTACGATACCGTTCAAAAGCCGTTCAGTGCCGATGAGATGCAGCGGAGATGTGCAGAAAACAGGGAAAAACGTTCTGGTCAGCAATGCGGATTTAATGCCCGTACGCAGTTCGTCCTCGGTCAGCGTGCCGACTTCGAAGAACCTGTTCATCAGCTCCTCGTCGGTCTCGGCAACGGTTTCGACAAGCTGCTGATGGAGTTCTTCAGCACGTTTAAGATAAAGATCCGGTATGGGAGATATCTTCATGCTTCCGGGTGTGTCGGGACTGAACTCCAGTTGTTTCATCATCAGAACGTCGATCAGAATATGGTGGCCGAGTCCCTCTTCTGCAGGGAACTGTATCGGCGTTACCTGATGGCCGAAATGGTCTCTGAGTTCGTCAAGAGTATTATTGAAGCTTGTTCTGTCGGCATCGAGTTTTGTGAGCACGAACATTGTCGGCTTGTAGTACTCCCTGGTATATTCCCAGACCGAGTCCGTACCGACCTCAACGCCAGTCGATGCGTTAACGGCAATAATCACGGTATCGGCAACCCGCATTGCCGATTTGACGTCGCCATGGAAATCCAGCAGGCCGGGAGTATCGATGGTGTTGATTTTACAGTCATTCCAGAAGCCGTGTATGAGACTGGTGTTGAGACTGTGTTTTCTCTGGATTTCGTCTGCGGCATAATCGGAAAGCGTGTTTCCGTCGTCGATGCTTCCCAGTCGGTTGATGACGCCCATCGCGAGGGCAAGCGATTCACAAAGCATGGTTTTACCCGATCCGGCATGGCCGGTGATGACAATGTTGCGCAGTTGTTCTGGTCGGACTGCTTGCATGGCAGGACTCCTTGGTTGAATTGAATTGCGGTCTTGCGGGCCAGTATTAAAAGAGCGGCAGGCTGCTGCAGGATATACTCCGGTAGAAACAGCTCATTACTCCAATAAACAAAAAAAAGCATTATTAGGTGATGCGGTGGCAATGAAATCGCATGGAAATTGGATAAATTAGTTGAATTAACCCATATTTTCGAAGATGCCGTTGACTCCGGCCGGATATCGTCTCATCACAACCAAAACCATACTGAGCCATGCCTGTAATCAGTAAAATTCTTGCCCGCCAGATTCTTGATTCAAGAGGTAATCCTACCGTTGAAGTCGATGTGTATACCGAAAATTCGTTCGGCAGAGCAGCAGTGCCGAGCGGCGCATCCACCGGCGTTCATGAAGCGGTCGAGCTCAGGGATGGCGATGCGGGCGCGTACCTTGGCAAAGGGGTACTCAAGGCGGTAGATAATGTCAATACGGTTATCAACGAGGCGCTGAGAGGGATGCTTGTGACCGAACAGGAGGAGATCGATGAGGCGCTGCTCGAACTCGACGGTACGGCCAACAAATCGAAACTTGGCGCCAATGCCCTGCTCGGGGTTTCTCTTGCCTGCGCAAAAGCCGGCGCCGAATATTCAGGACTGCCTCTTTACCGATACATCGGCGGCACCATGGCAAATACGCTGCCGGTGCCGATGATGAATGTGCTGAATGGTGGCGCCCATGCCGACAATACCGTGGATTTTCAGGAGTTCATGATCATGCCTGCCGGATTTGCTACATACAGCGATGCTCTCCGTTGCGGTGCCGAGATTTTCCATGCCCTGAAAGCGCTGCTCAAAAGCAAGGGGCTCAGCACAGCAGTAGGCGACGAAGGCGGTTTCGCTCCGAATCTTTCATCGAATGAAGAAGCTATCGAACTGGTTATCGAGGCTATCGGCAAGGCCGGTTACCGGCCAGGTTCTCCGGCATTTTCGGGAGGACTCGGCGACGGCCAGGTCATGATTGCGCTTGATCCGGCGAGTTCTGAATTCTACGATGCACAAAAGAAGAAATATGTATTCAAGAAGTCTTCAGGAAGGGAGCTCGATTCCCTTGAGATGGCAGAATACTGGGAATCATGGGCAAACCGTTATCCGATCATCTCTATCGAAGACGGGATGGCCGAGGATGACTGGGAGGGATGGAAAATTCTTACCGACAAGATCGGGGGACGCGTACAGCTTGTAGGTGACGATCTTTTCGTAACCAACAGCAAACGGCTTGCATCGGGAATCGATCGCGGGGTCGGTAACTCGATACTCATCAAGGTCAATCAGATAGGGACACTCACAGAAACGCTGCAGGCGATCGATCTGGCGAAACGCAACGGATATACTTCGGTCATCAGCCACAGGAGCGGCGAAACCGAGGACAGTACCATAGCGCATATAGCCGTTGCGACTAATGCAGGTCAGATTAAAACCGGCAGCATGTCGCGTTCGGATCGAATGGCAAAGTACAATGAACTGCTTCGTATCGAAGAGGAACTCGGCAGACAGGCAAAGTACCCCGGAGCTGCCGCTTTCAGGGTATGATGCAGCGAGGGAATCCGGTGACACGGGTTCCTTCTGCATTTTCAGGAGATTTTCGCTTTTCCGGAAAATATCGTCAACTGTTTTTCACGTTATCGGGTCCAAAGCAATGCGGATTTTTCAGGGTTTATGGGATGTTATCAGTTCCAATCCAAAAAAATTTCTGTTTCTGATCGTGTCCGTTTTCATGATTATCTGGTTCATCTTCGATGACTACGGTCTTGTGAAGAGAATCAGGATGGAAGCTGAGCATCGAACGCTGCTTGAACGTCACCGGGAAGAACAGCAGCGCATTATCGAAAACGAGCAGCGTATCAGAAACGCTTTTCACAAAGACAGCATTGAAAAAGCTGCGAGGGAAAGGTACAATTTCCGAAGGGAGGGAGAGACTCTTTACATAATTCGCGGCAAAGAATGAATCAATAATCATATCATCGTTTCAATTTTTTCTTTTCCATGTATCATTACCGTCGCCGTTTTACCAGAGAGGTCAGTTTCGGTCCGATAGCGCTTGGAGGATATCAGCCTATCCGGGTGGAGTCGATGACCAATACCCATACTATGGATACCGCGGCTTCAGTCGAGCAATGCAGGAAGCTCTATGAAGCGGGCTGTGAAATTATAAGACTGACCGTTCCTACCGAGCGGGATGCTGAAAATCTTCGTGAAATCAGAGCGCAGCTTCGTCGCGACGGCATCGATACTCCGCTTGTCGCCGATATTCATTTTTCCGCACGGGCAGCCATGAAGGCCGTGGAGTATGTCGAGAACATACGTATCAATCCGGGTAATTATGCGAACCGGAAAAAATTCTCGAGCGAAGGGTATACCGAGGACGAGTACCGGATGGAGGTTGACAAAATCAGGAACGAGTTTCTTCCCCTTGTCAGGAGGGCGAAAGAGCTTGGCGTTTCCATGCGGATCGGCACCAACCATGGGTCGCTATCCGACAGGATAGTAAGCCGTTACGGTAATTCGCCGGAAGGAATGGTCGAAGCCGCGCTTGAATTTGCCCGGATTTGCGAAGAGAGCAGTTATTACGATCTGCTTTTTTCCATGAAGGCTTCCAATGTCCGGGTGATGATTCAGGCATACCGGCTGCTTGTCGAAAAAGCCGACGGCGAACTGCGCCACGCCTATCCGTTGCATCTTGGCGTGACCGAGGCCGGAGACGGCGATGAGGGGCGGGTCAAATCCGCAATGGGTATCGGAGCCCTGCTCGAAGACGGTTTGGGAGATACCATCAGGGTTTCCCTGACGGAAGATCCTGTCAACGAAGTGCCGGTCGGCTTTGCAATCGTAAAAAAATATAACGATTACCATCTTGTAAAAGGGGACAGGGGCCATCTGCCGGTCAAGCATGTTGTTGAGAGCCGATTGGGGACGACACCTGAACACGCCCCCCCATTCGATCCGTTCCGATACAACAGACGCCGGTCGAAAACAGTGGTTGTAGCCGATATCAACACCGGAGGAGATAACGTCCCAAGGATTGAAACTGCCCTGCGCGCCAATCCTGCAGATACTGACGAGGCTTGCAGGGAAGTGCTGCAGCGATTGGCTCCGGAAAAATCCATGGATGCGATTCGTTCGGAACTGGTAAGCCTTCAGCTTTGCAGTGCGGAAGAACTTGTTCTTCTCGATGCCCTGTTTACCCGACTCGGGGATGTTTCCCGGCATGTCGCGGTCTCTACGGAAAATGTCGAGCTGTTTTCTGTCTTGACCGAAAAGGCGTACAAGGTCAGGCTCGATATCCGGGAGGGAGAGTCGCTCGATCCTGGTTTTATTGCAAAGCTTGATCCGCATTCTCCAGCTGCCCTTGAATTCTGTTTCATTCATGAACAAACCGGAGAGAGGGTACCTGCAGCGGTTCTTGTCCGTCTTGCCGAAAAGCTTCTGGAGCGAGGTATCGATCGCATCTTTTTTTCCATACGTTCCTGTTCGACGGTTTATGTATACCGGCATCTTGTGCGTGAATTCAATGCGAAAGGCATCGACTATCCGCTTGTCGTCCGGTTCAGCAGCGCTGATGCAGACCGGTTGGGTACCATCATTGAAGCATCGATCCAGACCGGAACGCTTTTCTGCGACGGCATCGGCGATATTCTCGCCCTGGAAACCGCTCTGCCGCTTTCCGGGGAGGTCGATCTTTGCGCCAATATTCTGCAGGGGGCCAGAACCCGCATGTCGAAAACAGAATTCATTTCATGTCCGGGCTGCGGCAGAACCTATTTCGAACTTGAGAAGGCTACGGCCGCAATCAAGCAGAGGCTTTCGCATCTAAAGGGCTTGAAAATCGGCATCATGGGCTGTATCGTGAACGGTCCTGGCGAGATGGCCGATGCCGATTTCGGCTATGTCGGATCAGGAAAAGGACGCGTCAGTCTTTATGTCGGAAAGGATTGTGTCGAGGATAACATTCCCGAAGCCGGAGCTGTTGAAAGGCTTATCGGTCTCATAAAAGAGCGGGACAGATGGGTCGATCCGGAATAACCGGAAGACCGGAGCCTGTTATTACACGATGCATTCCGAAGAACTGAAACGGCGGCCGGTTACGCTTGTAACAGGAGCGTCGATGGGGATCGGCCGTGCGCTTGCCGAAGCATTTGCCGGAAAAGGTCATCATCTCCTGCTTGTTGCCCGATCCGGGGATCTGCTTGAGGCATTGGCGGAGGAACTTCGTGACGGTTACGGCGTCAGGGTGTTCTGCTGTGCGTCGGACCTCGCTGAACAGCATGGGCCGGAACGGGTCTTCAGCTATGCTGAGGAGCATGACCTTGCGATAAGACTTCTGGTCAATTGCGCAGGAATATCGCGTGCTGGAGTTTACAGCGATCTGCCTTTTCATGATCTCGATGCAATCATGGCGGTCAATGTAATTGCTTCCGCAAAACTGATTCGCCTGTTTCTTCCGGACATGCTCTCCGAGAGAAAAGGAACAGTAATCAGCATAGCTTCCCTTGGCGGCGCGCAGGGCGTTCCCGGACTTGCCCTCTACTCGGCGACGAAATCATTCATGATCACCCTGACCGAGGCGCTTCATGTCGAACTTGACGGAACCGGAATAAACGTTATCGCGGTCTGTCCGGGATTCGTCGATACCGGTTTTCTTGAAAAGGCAGGCCATAACCGTCAAGGCATAAGGTTGCCGGTATACGGTATTGCTATAGTCGTAAGAGCGGTTTTACGCAGCATCGAAAAGCCTCGAATGCTGGTTTATCCGACTTTCCTTGATTTCTTTCTGGTTTTTTCGCAGCGATTCACTCCTCGCGCAGTAGCGGCCAGGATATCGGGGTTTCTTGCGGCAGCAAAAGGGAAGCAGTAAAATGTTTCTTTTTTCTTTGTATTTAAAAAAACGAAGGGTATATTACCTGCCCTGTTTTTTACACGAGCTGCTGGTGTAGCTCAATTGGTAGAGCAGCTGATTTGTAATCAGCAGGTTGCGGGTTCGAGTCCCATCACCAGCTCTGATCATAATGGGTAGATAGCGAAGTGGCCAAACGCAACAGACTGTAAATCTGTCGACATATGTCTTCGGAGGTTCGAATCCTCCTCTACCCACAGATGTTTTATAGGTTGATTTCCGAGAGGCTGATGTAGCTCAGTCGGTAGAGCACTTCCTTGGTAAGGAAGAGGTCATCGGTTCAAGTCCGATCATCAGCTCCGCGCTGTTTTGCGTTGTTTGACAGACGTCAGTAGCTTAATTGGTAGAGCAGCGGTCTCCAAAACCGCAGGTTGGGGGTTCGAGTCCCTCCTGACGTGCCGGTTATCATGAATATTTTCACGATTCTTGTTGCGGGCTGTGTATATGAGTAAAATTACTGGAAAGATCGGTCAGTACTATCGTGATGTAGTGGGTGAGATGCGCAAGGTTACCTGGCCGACCAAGGACGAGACGAAAGATCTTACCATAGTGGTGTTGACGGTTTCGGGTATACTGGCCTTGTTTACCTTTGCTGTCGATTGGGTGATAAATTCAGTTATGAGCCGGTTATTATAATAACCACTGTTGAGGTATCGAGATGGGTGTGAGAAAAAAAAGTGCTGACGAGCAGATGATTCCGGTCCCGAGATGGTATGCACTCAGGATTTATTCCGGTCACGAGCGTAAGGTTAAGGAGGGAATTGAGGCTGAGGTGCTGCGGTGCGGTCTCGAGGATAAAATTCTTCAGGTTTATGTTCCTTACGAGCGGTTCGTCGAGGTCAAAAACGGCAAAAAGCGGAGTCTTACCAAAAACGCCTTTCCGGGTTATGTGCTCATAGAGGCAGTTCTTGACAAGCAGACGCGAAATCTTATCCTCGACATACCTTCTGTCATGGGGTTCCTTGGTGTCGATGATAATCCCACCCCGCTTCGTCCCGAAGAGGTTGAGAAAATACTTGTGCCTGAAAGTGCCGTTGAGCATCGCTCTGTTATCGAGGCGCCGTTCAGGGTCGGCGACTCGGTCAAGGTTATCGACGGTCCGTTCAGCTCTCTTACAGGCGTTGTTCACGATGTCTGTACGGAGCGCATGAAGGTTAAGGTCATGATCAGTTTTTTCGGTCGCAGCACTCCTACCGAATTGGATTTTTCACAGGTTAAGTCAGTTTCACAATAATAAAGGGGCTTGAGTTTCTTTAGGCTTCCGAATAGAAAGAGGTTATGGCAAAAAAGGTAATCGGTTTTATCAAGCTTCAGATTCCTGCCGGTGGAGCTAATCCTGCTCCTCCCGTTGGTCCCGCGCTCGGTCAGAAAGGCGTCAATATCATGGAGTTCTGCAAGCAGTTCAATGCGAAGACCCAGTCTGAAGCCGGTATGATCACTCCTGTCGTGATTACCGTTTATTCCGACAAATCATTCACGTTCGTCACCAAAACGCCGCCAGCCGCAGTGCTGCTTCTGAAAGAAGCAAAGCTTCAGAAAGGTTCCAGCGAGCCGAACCGGAACAAGGTCGGTACCGTTACGTCCGAACAGGTTCGTAAAATCGCCGAGCTCAAAATGCAGGATCTCAATGCGGTTGATCTTGCCGGTGCCGAACAGATGGTTATGGGTACAGCAAGAAGCATGGGGATTACTGTACAGGATTGATTGACTGTATGCGCTGGTGTGGGAGGCCTTTGGCCGCTTTTTTAACCACTATATCATAAATAAAAGAATGGCCGGAAAAAAATACAGGGAAGCTTTGGCAAAGCTCGACAGAACCCAGGAGTACGATCTTGCTGAAGCTGTCGGAAAAGTTGTTGAAATCACCAACGTAAAGTTCGATGCGACGGTTGATGTCGCCTTGAAGCTGGGCGTTGATCCTCGTCATGCCGATCAGGTTGTCCGCGGTACGGTAATGCTGCCTCACGGTACGGGTAAAACCGTCTCGGTTCTGGTTGTGTGCAAGGAAGCCAAGGCTGAAGAAGCAAAAGAAGCAGGCGCAGATTTTGTCGGTTTCGAGGATTATATCGAAAAGATCCAGTCAGGATGGACCGCCGTCGATGTTATCATCGCCACACCCGACGTGATGGGACAGCTTGGCAAGGTTGCCAAAATTCTTGGCCCTCGCGGCCTTATGCCGAACCCGAAATCCGGGACGGTAACCATGGATGTCGCTAAAGCCGTTAAAGAGGTGAAAGCCGGAAAGATCGAATTCAGGGTCGATAAAGCCGGAAACGTTCATGCTCCGGTAGGGAAAATTTCCTTCCAGCCCGAACATCTGGTGGAGAATATTACCAGTTTCGTCAGAGAGGTGGTACGTCTGAAGCCTTCTGCCGCCAAGGGACAGTACCTGCAGGGAATTGCGGTATCAAGTACGATGTCTCCGAGCGTTAAGGTCAGGAAAGAAAAATTTGTTGCCTAACATAAACGGTTTATACGATGAAAAGGGATAAAAAAGAGCAGATTGTCCAGGAGGTAGCCGAAAAGATCGGCAGGGCCCAGGGCATATATTTGACAGAGTACCAGGGTCTGAATGTCGCAAAGATGGCCGAGCTTCGCAATGAGTTCAGAAAAGCAGGCATCGAGTATAAGGTTATTAAAAACACCCTTGTCAAGAAAGCTCTTCAGGAGATTTCGCGAGGCGACAGGCTTGATGACGGATTGAAGAGCACCACTGCTGTGGCGTTCGGGTACGAGGATCCGATCGCTCCAGCGAAAATCATCAGGAAGTTCAGCAAAACAAATGATGCGCTGAAGTTCAAGATGGCTTCGATCGACGGCGTCGTTTACGGTGAGGATAAGCTCAATCTGCTTTCGGAGATGCTCGGAAAAACCGAGAACATCGGCCGCACCGCAGGGCTCATCAACAACGTTATTACTTCCGTACCGATGGTTGTCAATGCCGTTGCAAGGAATCTCGTTTCGGTTCTCGATCAGATCGCCAAACAGAAACAGTAGTCAGAAAAAAGTCTATTACGCACTCAAGTTTATACTTTATTACATAACAAACAGGAGAGGGAAATAATGTCCATCGAAACACTTGTAGAGGAAATTGGTAAGCTTACCCTTACAGAAGCATCTGAACTCGTAAAAGCCCTGGAAGAAAAATTCGGTGTCAGCGCTGCTCCAGCGATCGTGGCAGGCATCGCCGCTGCGGCTCCTGCCGGTGACGCGCCTGCAGTTGAAGAGAAAACCGAATTTGACGTTGTGCTGACCGCCGCAGGCGAGAGCAAAATCAACGTGATCAAGGTTGTTCGTGCCCTTACCGGTCTTGGACTGAAAGAAGCGAAGGATCTTGTCGACGGCGCTCCGAAGACGGTTAAAGAGGCCGTATCCAAGGATGAAGCGGAAAAAATCGCCAAAGAATTGAAAGATGCCGGGGCAGCTGTAGAGCTGAAGTGATCTTTCAAGCGAGTCATTTCCACAACAAGCTCCGTCTCCCAGAGAGACGGAGCTTTGTCCGTTTGTATTAGTTTCGCCCGGATGACAGTTTCCGTTGTGATGTGCGTGAGGCTCCGCCGGATGCTCTTCTCCGGCAAAGTCTTTACGGTTCTTTGTTATGATTTAAATCTGTAAGAAATTCATGCAATTGATAAAAGCGAGGTGCATGTGAAAGTGGCTGATGCAACAACTACACCGTCTATTGACTTTTCGAAAATTCAAAGCATTATCGATCCTCCCGATTTATTAAAAGTCCAGTTAGATTCATTCCATAATTTTATTCAAGACAGTGTTCCTCTCGCAAAGCGTCGCGATCAGGGTCTGGAAAGAGTGCTTCGCAGCGCTTTTCCGATAACCGACACGCGCGGCCTGTATCTGCTTGAATATATCTCATACAGTTTCGATAAACCCAAATATACCGTTGAGGATTGTATAGAGCGTGGACTCACCTACGATGTTTCGCTCAAGGTTAAGCTCAAGCTCTCCTACAAGGACGAGCCGGATGAAGCCGACTGGAAGGAGACCATCCAGCAGGAGGTCTATCTCGGCAGGATTCCCTATATGACCGAGCGAGGCACCTTTATTGTCAATGGTGCCGAGAGGGTCGTGGTTGCCCAGCTTCACCGTTCTCCGGGCGTCGTGTTCAGCGAAGCTATACATCCGAACGGCAAGAAGATGTACTCGGCCAAGATTGTTCCTACCAGAGGTTCATGGATCGAGTTTCAGACAGACATCAATAACCAGATTTTCGTCTATATCGACCAGAAAAAGAACTTTCTGGTCAGCGCTCTTCTTCGTGCGATCGGTTTTGCCAGGGACGAGGACATTCTCGCCCTTTTCGACCTCGTCGATGAGGTGAAGCTGAGCGCCGGAAAGAGAGAACAGCTGATCGGACAGTATCTTGCTTCCGACATTGTCGATATGCAGACCGGAGAGGTCGTCAGCGCAAGGACCGCCATTACCGAAGATATTTTCGAGCAGATCCTCGCGGCCGGCTACAAGACCGTCAAGGTCATGAAGAGTTACGCCGGCAACGACAAGGGGCAGGACAAGTCAATCATCATCAATACCATTCTCAACGACAGCTCGGCAACCGAAGAGGAAGCTCTTGAAATCGTTTACGAAGAGTTGCGTGCCAATGAGGCACCTGATATCGATGCAGCGAGAAGTTTCCTTGAAAGAACCTTTTTCAACCAGAAAAAGTATGATCTCGGAGATGTCGGACGTTACCGTATCCGCAAGAAGCTCGGTACGGAGTTCGAGGAGCTTCGGTCATATCTTGTCGGCAAATCCGAACTCAAAGAGCTTTCGGACAGAATCTACGAGAAAATCCTGCAGACCATCCAGTCTTTTTCCGAAGAGCCGCTGGGTGAGGATATCCTTGTACTGACGCACTATGACATCATTGCCGTCATCAACTACCTTATCAAGCTGGTCAACGGCCAGGCTGAGGTCGATGATGTCGATCACCTCGCAAACCGCCGCGTCCGTTCTGTGGGCGAGCAGCTCGCCGCCCAGTTCGTGGTCGGGCTTGCAAGGATGGGAAAAAATGTTCGCGAAAAGCTCAATTCACGCGATTCAGACAAGATCGCTCCTGCAGACCTGATCAACGCGCGCACGGTATCAAGCGTGGTGTCGAGCTTCTTTGCCACAAGCCAGCTTTCGCAGTTCATGGACCAGACCAATCCGCTTGCCGAAATGACAAACAAGCGCAGGGTTTCGGCGCTTGGCCCCGGCGGTCTTACCCGCGAGCGTGCCGGCTTCGAGGTTCGCGACGTCCACTATACCCATTACGGCAGGCTTTGTCCCATCGAGACGCCTGAAGGCCCGAATATCGGTCTGATCTCTTCGTTGTCGGTTTATGCGGAAATCAACGACAAAGGGTTCATACAGACTCCCTACAGGGTGGTGGAGAACGGGCAGGTTACCGATACGGTGCTGATGCTTTCCGCAGAGGATGAGGAGAACAAGATTACCGTACCGGTCAGCATTCCGCTCGACGAACAGAAGAAGATCGCTGTTGAGTCCGTGCAGGCGAGAACGAAGGGCGACTATCCGCTCGTGCCTGCCGAGGATGTTAACTACATGGACGTTTCTCCGGTACAGATCGTCAGCGCAGCGGCGGCGCTTATTCCCTTTCTTGAGCACGATGACGGCAACCGCGCGCTCATGGGCGCGAACATGCAGCGTCAGGCAGTACCGCTGCTTACCTCCGAGGCGCCTGTCGTTGGTACCGGCATGGAGGCTAAAGTAGCAAGGGATTCCCGTTCGGTCATTGTTGCCGAAGAGTCCGGTGTCGTTGAAGAAGTTACCGCAGACTGTATCATGGTCAGGTACGATATCGATGCTGAAAACGGGGGCCATATATCGATGCTCGATCCCGACGAGGGTCTGAAAGCCTACAAGCTCATCAAGTTCAAACGTTCGAACCAGGATACATGCATAACCCAGAAACCGCTCGTGCGGATTGGCCAGAGAGTGCAGAAAGGTGATGTGCTTGCCGACAGCTCATCGACGGAAGAAGGCGAACTGGCTCTCGGAAAAAACGTGCTGGTGGCATTCATGCCATGGCGGGGGTACAACTTCGAGGATGCAATTATCCTCAGCGAACGGCTTGTCTACGATGACGTGTTCACTTCGATCCATATTCACGAGTTCGAAGCCAATGTGCGCGACACCAAGCGAGGAGAAGAGCAGTTTACCCGTGACATATACAACGTCAGCGAGGATGCGCTCAGGAACCTCGACGAAAACGGTATCGTTCGTATCGGCGCCGAGGTCAAAGAGCGCGATATACTTGTCGGCAAGATCACGCCGAAAGGCGAGAGCGACCCCACGCCTGAAGAAAAGTTGCTTCGCGCGATTTTCGGCGATAAATCCAGCGACGTAAAGGATGCCTCGATGCATGTTCCTGCAGGCATGAAGGGTATCGTTATCAAAACAAAGCTGTTCAGCCGCAAGAAAAAGGTCGGCCTCGACGTCAGGGAACGCATCGAAGCTGTCGACAAGCGGTATGATCAGAAAGAGTACGATCTTCGCAAGCGGTTTGCAAAATGGCTCGGCCAGATTCTCGAAGGCAAGAAGAGTTCCGGTATCTACAGTGATAAAGGCAAGGTGCTGGTTCCTGAAGGCACGGTTTTCGATGAGAGTATTCTTGCCCGTTTCAGCGGCCTGCCGTTCCTCGAGTCGATCGATTTCTCCAAAGGTATTGTCGAGTCGAAGAAAGCGAACGACAATCTTATCCGTCTTGTCAAGGAGTTCCGTTTCAAGCTCAAAGACATTGCCGACGAGAGAGAAAACGAAAAATACAAACTCAATGTGGGAGACGAACTGCCTCCCGGCATCGAGGAGCTTGCAAAGGTCTATATTGCCCAGAAGCGCAAGATTCAGGTCGGCGACAAGATGGCCGGTCGTCACGGCAACAAGGGCGTTGTAGGCAAAATACTGCCCATCGAAGATATGCCGTTCATGGAAGACGGCACTCCGGTCGATATCGTGCTCAATCCGCTTGGCGTGCCGAGCCGTATGAACATCGGACAGTTGTATGAAACGTCGCTCGGATGGGCTGCCAAAAAACTCGGCGTCAAGTTCAAAACTCCGATTTTCAACGGTGCGACCTATGAAGAGGTGCAGCAGGAGCTTGAAAAGGCCGGACTGCCTGTACACGGAAAGGTTCGTCTGTTTGACGGACGTACCGGCGAGAAGTTCGATGACGAGGTGACGGTAGGCTACATCTATATGCTGAAGCTGAGCCACCTGGTCGACGACAAGATCCATGCCCGTTCAACGGGTCCCTACTCGCTCATTACCCAGCAGCCGCTTGGAGGAAAAGCCCAGTTCGGCGGCCAGAGGTTCGGTGAAATGGAGGTCTGGGCGCTCGAAGCCTACGGCGCGGCCAATATTCTCAGGGAGATGCTGACGGTCAAATCGGATGATGTGATCGGCCGCAACAAGACCTATGAAGCTATCGTCAAGGGTCAGAACCTGCCGGAACCCGGCACGCCCGAATCATTCAACGTGCTGGTTCGCGAGCTTCAGGGTCTCGGTCTTGAAATCCGTATCGATGACAGAGTTCCTTAGTAAGGTTGCTGTAAAACGGTATGATCATTAACGGGATATAAAAACGGTCGTTTAACGAAGGATATTGACTATGATTTTTTCACAGGGAGCATCACCGTTAAAAGGTGATTTTTCAAAGATAAAATTCAGCATAGCGTCTCCTGAAAGCATACTCGCCCATTCGCGGGGCGAGGTGCTCAAGCCGGAGACCATCAACTACCGTACGTTCAAGCCTGAGCGCGATGGCCTGATGTGCGAAAAAATATTCGGTCCGACAAAGGACTGGGAGTGTTACTGCGGTAAATACAAGCGAGTTCGCTACAAGGGCATCATTTGCGACCGCTGCGGCGTGGAGGTTACCACGAAAAGCGTCAGGCGCGAGCGTATGGGCCATATATCGCTGGCCGTACCGGTCGTGCACACCTGGTTTTTCCGATCCGTGCCCAGCAAGATAGGGGCACTGCTCGATCTTTCAACCAAGGAACTCGAGAGAATTATATACTATGAAGTCTATGTGGTCATCAATCCGGGAGAGCCCGGCGAAAAACAGGGCATCAAAAAACTTGACCGCCTGACCGAGGAACAGTATTTCCAGATCATCACCGAGTACGAAGACAATCAGGATCTTGATGATACCGATCCTGCAAAGTTTGTCGCAAAGATGGGAGGGGAGGCCATTCACCTGCTCCTGAGAAACATCGATCTGAACGAAACCGCCGTCACGCTGCGCAAAGTGCTCCGCGAGAGCAGTTCCGAGCAGAAACGGGCCGATGCGCTCAAACGCCTCAAGGTCGTCGAATCGTTCAGGAAAAGCTATGAACCCCAGAAGAAAACCCGCAGAAAGAGCGTTGCGCTCTTTCCCGAGGATGAACTTCCCGAACCCTATGTCTATGAAGGCAACAAGCCCGAGTACATGGTTATGGAGGTCGTTCCGGTCATCCCCCCCGAGCTGAGGCCGCTGGTGCCGCTTGAGGGAGGACGTTTTGCCACTTCGGATCTTAACGATCTTTACCGTCGGGTGATCATTCGCAACAACCGCCTGAAAAAGCTGATCGATATCCGTGCACCGGAGGTGATTCTCCGGAACGAAAAGCGAATGCTGCAGGAAGCGGTCGATGCGCTGTTCGATAATTCCAGGAAAGCAAATGCGGTCAAGACCGGCGAGTCGAACAGGCCGTTGAAGTCGCTTTCCGATGCCCTCAAGGGAAAACAGGGTCGTTTCCGACAGAACCTGCTCGGCAAAAGGGTGGATTACTCCGGCCGTTCGGTTATCGTTGTCGGTCCCGAGCTGAAGCTGCACGAATGCGGTCTTCCGAAAAGCATGGCCATCGAACTGTTTCAGCCATTCGTTATCCGCCGTCTTGTCGAACGCGGCATAGCAAAATCGGTTAAGTCAGCCAAAAAGCTTATCGACAAGAAAGATCCCGTTGTCTGGGATGTGCTCGAGAAGGTGATCGACGGACGTCCCGTCCTCCTGAACCGTGCTCCGACGCTGCACCGTCTCGGTATTCAGGCTTTCCAGCCGGTGCTTATCGAAGGCAAGGCTATCCAGATTCATCCGCTGGTCTGTACGGCGTTCAACGCCGACTTCGACGGTGACCAGATGGCTGTGCACGTTCCGCTCTCGCAGGAAGCGCAGCTCGAAGCGTCGCTGTTGATGCTGTCGTCGCACAACCTCATTCTGCCGCAGTCCGGCAAGCCGGTTACCGTTCCTTCGCAGGATATGGTTCTCGGCATGTACTACCTCACAAAATCGCGCTCCGGCGAAGAGGGCGAAGGCCGTATCTTCTACAGTACGGAAGACGTGCTGATCGCCTATAACGAACAGCGAGTGGGGCTCCATGCGCAGATTTTCGTAAGCTACAGCGGACTGATCGACCAGAAGTTCGATCCTCTCAGAGTGCTCGATACCATCGTCGATAACAAGAGCGAAAAATACGCATGGCTGCGTTCACAGCTCGAAGAAAAGAAGATGCTGCTCACAACGGTCGGCAGGGTCATTTACAACCAGCATGTTCCGGCATCCATCGGCTTCATCAATCGGGTGATCGATAAAAAGGTGGCCAAGGAGCTTATCGGCCGGTTGAGCAGCGAAGTCGGCAACGTGGAAACGGCGCGCTTCCTCGACAATATCAAGGAGGTAGGATTCCATTACGCAATGAAAGGAGGTCTTTCGGTCGGTCTTTCGGACGCAATTGTGCCAGAAACCAAAGTCAGACACATCAAGAGCGCCCAGAAGGACAGCACAAAGGTCGTCAAGGAGTACAACCGCGGTACGCTTACCGATAACGAGCGCTACAACCAGATTGTAGACGTCTGGCAGAAAACCTCCAACATCGTTGCCGAAGAGTCCTACCAGAAACTCAAGAGAGATCGCGAGGGATTCAATCCGCTCTACATGATGCTCGATTCCGGAGCCCGAGGCTCCAGGGAACAGGTGCGGCAGCTTACCGGTATGAGAGGTCTTATCGCCCGGCCGCAGAAATCCATGTCCGGCCAGCCCGGCGAGATCATCGAAAACCCGATTATCTCGAACCTCAAGGAGGGTCTTACCGTGCTCGAATACTTCATTTCGACCCACGGTGCACGTAAAGGTCTTTCCGATACTTCGCTGAAAACCGCAGACGCGGGTTACCTTACCAGAAGGCTGCACGATGTGGCTCAGGATGTCATCGTCACCATCGACGACTGCGGAACGACAAGGGGATTGCATGTGCATCGTAACATCGAGGAAGAAACCAGCGGGCAGATCAAATTCCGCGAGAAGATCCGCGGACGCGTAGCGGCTCGCGATATATACGATACCCTGAACAATGTCTCTGTCGTCAAGGCCGGAGAGATCATAACCGATGAGCTTGCCGATCTCATTCAGGAGACTGCGGGAGTCGAAGAGGCGGAAATACGTTCGGTGCTTACCTGCGAATCAAAAGTCGGCATCTGTTCGAAATGCTACGGTACGAACCTTGCCGTACACAAGCTTGTCGAAATCGGTGAAGCTGTCGGCGTCATTGCCGCCCAGTCCATCGGCGAGCCGGGTACCCAGCTGACGCTTCGTACCTTCCACCAGGGCGGTACGGCACAGGGTGGTATTTCCGAAACCGAAACCAAGGCATTCAACGAAGGCGTTGTCGAATTCGAGGACGTCAAGAGCGTCGAACACAGCAGCGTCAACGAGGACGGCATCGAAGAGATTCGCACTATCGTGATACAGAAGAACGGCAAGATCAATATCGTCGATCCCGATTCCGGCAAGATTCTGAAGCGCTACGTGATTCCTCATGGCGCCCATCTTGCCTGCAGGCACGGCGAGATGGTAAGAAAGGATCAGGTGCTTTTCAGCAGCGAGCCCAACAATACCCAGATCATTGCCGAAATTCCTGGAACGGTGCGGTTTGCCGATATTGAAAAAGGCGTTACCTACAAAGAGGAGGTCGATCCGCAGACCGGTTTCGCGCAGCATACCATCATCAACTGGCGTTCGAAGCTGCGTGCTAACGAGACGCGCGAACCGCGTATCATGATTATCGATACGGCAGGCGAGATCAGGAAGACCTATCCGGTTCCGATCAAGTCGAACCTCTATGTCGAGGACGGTCAGAAGGTTCTTCCGGGTGATGTTGTCGCGAAAGTTCCCAGAAACCTCGATCGCGTCGGCGGCGACATTACCGCGGGTCTCCCGAAAGTGACCGAGCTCTTCGAAGCTCGAATTCCGTCAGATCCCGCTATCGTTTCCGAGATCGACGGATACGTGAGTTTCGGTTCGCAGCGCAGGAGCAGCAAGGAGATCAAGGTTAAAAACGATTTTGGCGAAGAAAAGATTTATTATGTCCAGGTCGGCAAGCATGTACTCGCCAACGAGGGCGATGAGGTCAAGGCGGGTGATCCGATGACTGATGGAGCTGTGTCTCCACAGGATATTCTCAGGATTCAGGGTCCTAATGCCGTTCAGCAATATCTCGTCAACGAAATTCAGAAGGTCTACCAGATCAACGCCGGCGTCGAGATCAACGACAAGCACCTTGAGGTCATCGTCCGCCAGATGCTGCAGAAAGTTCGCATCGAAGAACCGGGCGACACCGAGCTGCTTCCCGGCGATCTTATCGACAGGAGCGTTTTCATGGAGGCTAACGAGAGCGTTGCAGAGAAGGTAAGGGTAACCGACAGGGGAGATGCTCCGGCAAGGATTCAGGATGGACAGCTGTACAAAATGCGCGATATTACCAAGCTCAATCGCGAACTTCGTAAAAACAGCAAGAAAATGGTTGTCTTCGAACCTGCGCTTCAGGCAACCTCTCACCCGGTGCTGCTTGGCATTACCAGTGCAGCTCTGCAGACCGAGAGCGTTATTTCTGCCGCGTCGTTCCAGGAGACCACAAAAGTTCTGACCGATGCCGCCGTTTCCGGAAAGATAGACAATCTTCTCGGACTCAAGGAGAACGTTATTGTCGGCAAGCTCATTCCTGCAGGTACGGGCCTGAAGCGTTACCGCAGTATCAGATTGAGCGGTGAAGCCCAGAAAGCCGCAGACCGCGTGGAAGAGCCAGTGACGACGACTGAAGGGGAAGGCGAGGAAACAGGAATGTAAACGCACTGTCCGGGTCCTGCGTAAAAAGCCGTAACCGTTGCTTATTAAAAAAGTTAAAGGGTGAATTGTCATGACGTCATGGCAGTTCACCCTTTAACTTTGTATTGATGCCGGAAACAGAAAGGGCTGCCCCGATTCAGGACAGCCCTTTCTGTTTCCGGGAAACGTTCTCTGTTTTCGTCGAATTACCCGTCAGGCTACTTTTTTTCGAACCTGAAAGAGTCGAGGAAAGAGGTATCGAAGTCGCCTCCGATAAAGACAGGAGAGTGCATGACCTGCTTATGGAAAGGAATGGTGGTTTTGACTCCGGTAACGATGAATTCGTCAAGGGCCCTTGACATTCTTGCAATAGCCTCGTCGCGGCTTTGTGCGGTTACGATGAGCTTTGCAACCATCGAGTCGTAGTTAGGCGGGACGACATAACCGGCATAGGCATGCGAATCCACTCTGACGCCATGTCCGCCCGGGGTATGGAATACCTGCAGTTTCCCTGGGGACGGCCTGAACAGATGTTCCGGGTCCTCGGCATTGATACGGCACTCGATGGAGTGCCCTTTCGGAGTAAAGGTGCGTCCGGCTATGGATCCGCCGGCAGCAATCATAATCTGTTCCTTCACGATATCGACATTGTACCGCTCCTCCGTAACCGGGTGCTCAACCTGGATACGGGTGTTCATCTCCATGAAATAAAAACGCTTGTGCTTGTCGAGCAGAAACTCTATGGTTCCTGCGCCTTCGTAATTGATTGCCTTTGCGGCGGCAACGGCAGCTTCTCCCATTTCCATGCGCAATGCATCGTCCACTGCTGGAGAAGGGGTCTCTTCGATGAGTTTCTGATGGCGTCGCTGTACCGTGCAATCCCGTTCACCAAGGTGTATGGTATTGCCATGCTGGTCCGAAAGTATCTGAATTTCTACATGGCGAGGTTTTTCAAGAAACTTTTCGATGTAGACGCCGCTATTGCCGAAAGCCTGCTCGGCTTCGTTTCTCGCAGTCAGCAGCGCCTTTTCAAGCTGCCCTTCTTCGTGTACTACCCGCATTCCCTTTCCTCCGCCTCCGGCAGTAGGCTTGATAATGACCGGGTAACCGATTTTTTTTGCGGTTTCAAGCGCTTCTTTCGGGTCGATGACGAGCCCCGGGCTTCCGGGAACTACCGGTACGCCAGCTGCGATCATGGTGGATTTCGCAGTGTTCTTGTCGCCCATAAGGTTGATCATGCGCGCTGTCGGTCCGATGAACTTTATGTTTAAAGACGAACAGACTTCGGCAAAGTCCGCGTTTTCAGCCAGAAAGCCGTATCCCGGATGGATTGCGTCTGCATTGGTCAGTTCGGCGGCGGCGATGATGCGCGATATGTTCAGGTAGCTCTCGCGCGATGAAGGAGGCCCGATGCAGACAGCTTCATCGGCATATTTTACATGAATGGAATCGGCATCTGCAGTAGAATAGACAGCAACGGTGCTGATGCCGAGTTCACGGCAGGTCTGCATGACACGCAATGCTATTTCGCCGCGATTGGCGACAAGTATTTTGTTAAACACGTTTTCTTAAGTGGCGAGACGTTATGGTTTTACTCGGAACAGCAGCTGGTTGTACTCGACAGGCTGTCCGTTTTCGACAAGAATTTCAACAACAGTACCCGACATCTCCGCCTCTATTTCGTTCATAAGCTTCATCGCTTCTATGATGCAGAGCACATCGCCTTTCTGGATGCTGTCGTTGACGTTGACGAAAGGAGCCGCATCGGGTGAAGCGGACCGGTAAAACGTGCCGACAATCGGAGAGCATATATCTATAAGTCCCGAAGCAGCCGCAGGGGATTGGTCCGATTCAGCCGGGAGACCGATTGCCGAAGCCTGGGCCGGAGCTGAGGTACCGGAAGCAGCTGCCTGTGCCGCCGGAACGGCCGGTATCATCTGGGTGGTCGTGCCTGTGGAATACTTGCGAAGGGTTATTTTAAAAGCCCCTTCTTCAATGATGGTTTCCTGCAGGTCCGAGCTGTTGACGATGTCAATCAGCTGTTTGATTTCATTCAGGTTCATGGCAATGTTTCCTTGGAATAGTGAACACTCGGGCTGGAAGTTGTTGAAATGCTATTTTTTGACACGTTCGATGTACTCTCCTGTGCGGGTATCGACGCGGATGATGCTGCCGATCTGGATGAACATGGGAACACTTACCTCGGCACCTGTTTCAATCGTTGCCGGTTTTGTTCCGCTTGTTGCCCGGTCATCCTTCGTGGCAGGACTTGTTTCAATGACCTCGACTTCCACGAAGGTCGGCAATTCGACATCGAGAATCGAGCCGTCATCGGAAAAAATAATGAACATCGTAATGCCGTCCTTGAGAAAGCGGGAGGATGAACCGATGGTGAGTTCCGGCACATTGATCTGATCGAAGGTATCGGTATCCATCATGACATAGTCATCTCCGTCACGGTAGAGGTACTGGTACTGCTTCCGTTCGGTCACAATCAGGTCGACCGATTCCGAAGCGCTGAACCGGTATTCTACGTTTCTGCCGCTTTTCAGGTTTTTCATGTTCGCCTGGTAAAATGCACGCAGGTTTCCCGGTGTACGATGGACAAGACTTTCGATAATATGGGGCTCCCCCTTGAAACGGATGATAGAGCCTTTCGAAATATTGCTGATGGACGTCATAAGCTCGATGAAGCGGATTACTGTTTGCAAAAAGAACTTGAAATATAACACCGGGCGGGGACGATTTCAAATGCAGCAGGAGTAATGAGGCTGTTTGCTGAAAAAGTCATTGCAACTTAATGGGTGGCTGTTTAAATTCACTCAATTAGTAGCTCTTGTAAAAGTTTTCTTTAACAATAACAACATGCCATATGTCAAAAGCTGAGTTAGTAGAAAAAATAGCCTCACAGGCAGGATTGACTAAAGCCGATGCGGAGCGTGCAGTGAATGCCTTTATCAATGCTGTTACAGCATCATTGAAAAGCGGTGAAGATGTGACGCTTGTCGGTTTCGGCACTTTTTCAACCGGTGACAGGGCTGAAAGACAGGGCAGAAATCCTCAGACAGGCGAGTCTATTACGATTGCGGCCAAGAAAGTCGTCAAGTTCAAGCCAGGCAAAGCCCTGAAAGACGAAGTCGGCGCCTGAGCGAAAAGAGCTGGAATCCTGAGTTCATGAAGAGTCCATCATCGGCTTCGGCATGATGGACTTTTTTTATCAATACTATTTTTCTGACATGGCATCCAAGGTTGTTCTTGATTTTGAAAAACCGCTGTTCGAACTCGAAGCCAAGCTCAATGAAATGCGGGTTTATCTCAGAGGCAGCGCGAAAGAGCAGAGCGGACAGGAGGCTGATACTCTCAACAGGGACATCGAGCTGCTCGAACAGAAGGTTGACGCGCTGAGACGATCGATATACCGCAATCTCACCCGTTGGCAGAAAGTCCAGCTTGCCCGGCATTCCGAACGTCCCTATACGCTCGACTACATCTATATGATGACCAGCGATTTTACAGAGCTTGCCGGTGACCGTCATTTCGGAGACGACAAGGCGATTGTCGGCGGTTTCGCACGTCTCGAAGAGAGCGTTTCGGGCTTTTCAGAAACAGTCATGATTATCGGGCATCAGAAAGGACGCGACACCAAGTCGAATCTCTACAGGAATTTCGGTATGGCCCAACCCGAAGGGTACCGAAAGGCGCTGCGCCTGATGAAGCTTGCCGAAAAATTCCGAAAACCGGTCATTACCCTGATCGATACTCCCGGGGCATTTCCAGGCATCGAAGCCGAAGAGC
Organism: Chlorobium sp.; assembly: GCF_036528655.1. Classification (GTDB taxonomy): domain Bacteria; phylum Bacteroidota; class Chlorobiia; order Chlorobiales; family Chlorobiaceae; genus Chlorobium. Next base: position 20,028 of record NZ_JAIGND010000022.1, on the reverse strand, counting down.
GCGGTCAGGCTGAAGCCATTGCAAGAAATCTCTTTGAAATGGCGCGACTTACCGTGCCTGTTATCTGCGTTATCATTGGTGAAGGGGCCAGCGGCGGCGCTATAGGTATCGGAGTCGGAGACAGGATTCTCATGGCCGAGAACGGCTGGTATTCGGTAATCTCGCCAGAGAGCTGTTCGTCGATTCTCTGGAGAAGCTGGAACTTCAAGGAACAGGCTGCCGAAGCGCTCAAACTCACAGCAGATGACCTTCTCCGCCAGGGAATCATCGACAGGATCATACCGGAACCGCTTGGCGGTGCGCATACCGATCCGGAAACAATGGCCGGAACCCTGAAGGCCATGCTTGTCGAGGAGCTGCGGACGCTTATGCCGAAACCGTCCGATCTGCTGGTCAGCGAAAGGATACAGAAGTTCTCGTCAATGGGCGAATGGATCGAGCAATAGCTCCGGAGAGATTGTACTCTGATTCGAGACATTCATGATTTGAAACGAAAAAAGCCGGCATTGCTGCCGGCTTTTTTCTCTCGTGTGTCAATGCCGGATATGAGCGATTCAGTTAATCGTCCAGGTGCTGCTCCCCGAGAGCAGTTCCTCGAATGAGCCTTCTCCCTTCTCCTGCGCTTTTTCGATCTGAGCATCGAGTGCTGCTTCGTAAGTGATTCGATCTTCCACATAAAAAATCCCGAACGGTCTTGGCAGAGCGTCTGGCGTTGTATCGGGATCGTCGAAGAAACGCGCGAGCATATTCGCCTTGATGAAATCCTTTTCGTCATGGATCCAGAGGTCATCCTTCGAAACCGACGGATCGCTGAGATCGACAATGACCGGAGTGAACCCATCGAGTTTGATTCCCTTCCGGTTGTCGTTGCCGAAAACCAGCGGCTTTCCCTGCTCGAGATAAAGGGTGGTGTCGGCCTTCCGATCCTTGTTGCTGAACGCGTCGAATGCGCCGTCGTTGAAAATGGGACAATTCTGGTAAATTTCCACAACCGATGTACCCTTGTGCTCCGCAGCGCGTTTGAAAATATCGCGCATGAACTTGCCGTCGCGATCCATGACTCGCGCCACAAAGGATCCGCCTGCGCCGAGGGTCAGTGCGACGGTATTGATGGGGTGATCAACCACGCCGTTCGGGGAGGTTACGGTCTTGAGCCCTACTTTCGAAGTCGGAGAGTACTGCCCCTTGGTCAGTCCATAAATTTCGTTGTTAAAGAGGATGACATTCATATCCAGGTTTCTCCGAACGGTATGAATGTAATGGTTGCCGCCGATGGAGAGCGCATCGCCGTCGCCGGTTCCGACCCATACGCTGAGATCCGGGCGTGCGGTCTTGATGCCGGAAGCCATGGCCATGGCCCTTCCGTGGATGCCGTGAACGCCGTAGGTCGCCACGTAGTAGGGAAGTCTCGAAGAGCAGCCGATACCTGAAACCACGACAACTTCTTCAGTTTTCAGGCCGAGGTCGGCCATCGCGTTCTTCAGTTGCTGCAGGACGGCGAAGTCGCCGCATCCGGGACACCATTTCGGCTCCTGGTGGGAAGTGAAATCCTTTGCAGTCAGTTGTGCAAGTGTATCGGTCATGATTAAAGCTCCTTTAAGATATCGGTGATTTTTGCTTCGATTTCCATTTCATTGAACGGCAGGCCCTGTACCTTGCTGAACCCGACAGGCTCGATAAGGTATTTGTCCCTTATCAGCGAGAGCATCTGTCCGGAATTGTTCTCCGGAATCAGCACCTTTTTGTAATTGCCCATGAGCTGGCCAAGATTTTTCGGGAATGGATTGATATAGCGCAAGTGGGCGTGGGCGACGCTGCAGCCTCCTTCAAGCACCTGCTCCACGGCTTTTTTGATGGCGCCGTAGGTCGAACCCCAGCCAAGCACAAGCAGATCGCCCTGTTCCGGGCCGTTGTCGATGGTAAGGTCGGGAACGATCTCCGCTACTCGCGCGACTTTTTCGGCGCGCATTTTCGTCATGAGCGCATGGTTTTCCGGATCGTGCGAAACGTTGCCGGTTTCGTGGTGCTTTTCAAGTCCGCCGATACGGTGCTCGAGCCCTTTGGTGCCGGGAATAGCCCACTGACGGACTCCTTTTTCATCCCGCTTGTAGGGGAGATAGGGCGGATCATCGGCGTTCCTTGCAGGAGAAAAGACCGGAGTGATCGATGCCAGGGCGTCGGGCGAAGGCACCAGCATCGGTTCGGAGCTGAGCGCAAGATAGCCGTCTGTCAGGCAGAGAACGGGGGTCATGTACTCAACCGCTATTTTTGCAGCTTCGTAAGCGGCGTAGAAGCAGTCGACCGGCGATTTCGCCGCGATGACCGGCATCGGCGCATCTCCATGCCGTCCGTACATGGCCATCAGCAGATCGGACTGTTCAGGCTTTGTGGGCAGACCGGTTGATGGACCGCCTCTCATGACGTTTATGACGACCAGCGGAATTTCAAGAATGACGGCCAGTCCGAGACCTTCGGATTTCAGGGCGAGTCCGGGTCCGGAGGTGTTGGTGGCTGCAAGCGCTCCGGCATATGCCGCGCCGATGCTGGTAAGCACGCCGGCAATTTCATCTTCAGCCTGGAAGGTCTTGACGCCAAACTTTTTCATATCGGCAAGGGTCTGCAGTATCTCCGATGCCGGGGTGATGGGGTAAGAACCGAGGAAAAGCTCAAGACCGGCTTTTTTCGCAGCGGCTGCAAGCCCGATAGCCGATGCCTCGTTGCCGGTAACGCGGCGGTAGACGCCTGGTTTTTTATCCGCAGGGGCAACGGAGAAACGCCCGTGCTGCGAAAACATCTCGGTTTCGTCGCCGAAGTTGTACCCGGCCTGAACCGCCTTGATATTTGCATCGGCAATATCCTGTTTGTTGCGGAATTTCGTCTGCAGGGTTTCGATCGTGGTTTCGATAGGCAGGCTGTAAAGCCAGTAAAGAACGCCGAGCACGAACATGTTCTTGCATCGGTCGATGAATTTCGTGCTCAGGCCGGTGTCGGCCAGCGCCTTGCGGGTCAGGCTTACTACCGGGATCTTGAAAACGGTATAGTCTTTCAGGGTGCCGTCTTCGAGCGGATTGTTTGCCTCTCCGTATCCGGAAAGGTTAAGGTTTTTCGCATCGAAACCGTCCGTATCGGCGAGAATGATGCCGCCGTAATGCAGGTTTTTCAGGTTTGCCTTGAGCGCAGCCGCGTTCATGGCGATCATGACGTCGAATTTCGCTCCGGGCGTGTAAACGCCGGCGGTGCCGAACTGCAGCTGGAATCCCGAGACGCCTGAAATGGTGCCTGCCGGTGGACGGATTTCGGAGGGGAAGTTCGGAAACGTATTGAGATCCGAGCCGTAAACGGCGACCGTATTTGCAAACTGGGTTCCCGTTAGCTGCATGCCGTCGCCTGAATCTCCGGCGAAAAGTACGGACACGCTGGTTTTAGCTGTTACCATATCTTTTTTGTTTAAGATTGTTGTTTCGTTCATTCGTTCGTTTTCCTGCTGCGTTAAAAAAAACACAAACCAATAAAAACCCCATGTGAACGAACCATTGGTTCATTGCCTTGTGGAGATATTGGCTGTCTGTGAAAAGAAAAAATAGATACGGAGGGCTGGAAACGGTCAGAAAGATCTAACGACGGTTTTCCACAAAGGAGTAAAGATATGTTGGTCGGAACCGAAAACCAAATACTAAAAAAATTAATTTTCGTCGTCCTTTACTATGACGATATTGTTTACCCTGAGATATTCCTGCCACTCATACTCTTCCCTGACCGGACAGTCTGGCGAGAGGTCGCAGAAATCGCATCGCATCATGCCGTACATCTGCTCCATCCAGCAGCCGCTCGCGCTTTTGCTGACCTCATTGACGTAGTTGGGATTCTCCTTGACGATTTTTTCGGATATTTTCATGAGTTCCAGAATATCCTTGCGTCTTTTTTCATCTTCAACGCCCCAGCTCATAGACGGATTCCTTTTTGTTAAGCCGATAAAAAGAAAAGCGGACAATAACCTCATTTTAATATAAATCTTTTTCATAAAGATCCTGCGAAATCAGCTTGACGGGCACCGCACACAATGCTGCCTGCCGTGCCGGCGCGGGGAAAATTAAGTTGGAATCGAGCTTGAAAAAAGGTTAACTTTGAGCCCGAAAGAGGCACTCCCGATGTATCGTCGCAGTATCGGGGAGACCACCGCAACAAGACTACAAGCTCTATGAAATCCAGTGCAATCAGGCAGTCCTTTTTAGATTTTTTTGCCGCAAAAGGCCATAACATCGTGCGTTCGGCTCCGGTAATCCCTGCAGACGACCCGACACTGCTCTTCACCAATGCAGGCATGAACCAGTTCAAGGACGTTTTTCTCGGAAAAGGAACACGCCCTTACAACAGGGCGGCCGATACCCAGAAATGCATAAGGGCTTCAGGAAAACACAACGACCTCGAAGACGTGGGCCGCGATACCTACCATCACACGTTTTTCGAGATGCTCGGCAACTGGTCGTTCGGCGACTACTACAAAAAAGAAGCCATCTCCTGGGCCTGGGAACTCCTGACCACGGTATGGAAGCTGCCGAAAGATCGTCTGTACGCCACGGTCTACAAGGACGACGACGAAAGCTGTCATCTCTGGCAGCAGGAGACCGACATTGAGCACGACCACATCCTGCGTTTCGGAGAAAAAGACAATTTCTGGGAGATGGGCGAAACCGGTCCCTGCGGACCCTGCTCGGAAATCCATATCGATCTTACCGCGGACGGTTCCGGAAAAACGCTCGTCAATGCCGGCGACTACCGGGTCATGGAGCTCTGGAACCTTGTTTTCATCCAGTACAACAGGCAGGGCGACGGCAGGCTCGAACCGTTGCCGCAGAAGCATGTCGATACCGGCATGGGTTTCGAGCGCGTTGCAGCCGTATTGCAGGGCAAAGGCTCGAACTACGATAGCGACGTATTCCTTCCGATTTTCGATCGGATAACCGAAATTACAGGCGTTACGTATAAGGGAACTCTTGACGGCCAGGAAGATATCGCCATGCGGGTACTGGCCGATCATTCGAGAACGCTGACCTTCGCGCTCGCCGATGGAGCCATGCCCTCCAACGAAGGACGCGGCTACGTGCTTCGGCGGATTCTTCGCCGCGCGTTGCGCTATGCCAGGACGCTCGGCAGCCACGAACCAATTCTCTACAGGATTGTCGAAACGCTTGCCGGCGCGATGGGCGATGTTTTTCCCGAACTCAGGAGCAGGCAGGATACCGTTGCGAAAATCATCAGGGCGGAAGAGGAGAGTTTTCTTGGCACTCTGGACCGCGGAATAGAAATTTTCAACGAGGTTGTCGCATCAATCAGGCAGGCAGGCGGATCGGCCATTGCCGGCCAGGATGCATTCAGGCTTTACGATACCTACGGGTTTCCGCTCGATCTCACCAGGCTCATGGCATCGGAAGCCGGGCTGCTGGTGGACGAAGAGGGCTTCGAACACTGCATGCAGGAACAGAAATCCAGAGCGCGTCAGGACCGCAAGGAGAAACAGCAGATCCAGGAGGGCGAGGGCGAGTGGGTCTGGTTCTCCTCCGACCGGGCAACGCGGTTCACCGGATACCTGTCGCTCGAGGAGGATTCCGTTATCGTCGGGTACTGCCGGATGCCTGACAGGTTGCTCGTCGTGCTCGATCGTACCCCGTTTTATGCCGAGAGCGGAGGGCAGGCCGGAGATTGTGGATGGATCGGGACCGGAGAGTACCGTCTGCAGGTAACCGACACCCGAAAAGATGGCGACGTCATCGTCCACGTCGTAACCGCAGCTCGCGATGTCGTACGCGACTGCGCTGTCGATCCGTTCGATGTAGAACCCGACAGCGCAAAACGCGCCTGCAGGGCATCGGTCGATCGCGTAAACCGCGAGGGAACTGAACGCAACCATACCGCAACCCACCTTCTTCATGCAGCACTGCGCAGGATTCTCGGCGAACATGTGCAGCAGAAAGGCTCGTTCGTGTGTGCCGATCGGCTCCGGTTCGATTTCAGCCACTTTTCAAAGCTAAGCCCTGAAGAACTCGATCGTGTCGAATCCGAGGTGAACGCCGCTGTCAGAAGCGCTGAACTGGTGGTGAAACACGAGGATCTGCCGTATGAGGAAGCCATCGAAAAAGGCGCGCTTGCCTTTTTTGGCGACAAGTATGCCGACCGCGTCAGAATGGTTGAAATACCCGGAGTTTCAATGGAACTGTGCGGAGGAACCCACGTAGACAGCATCGGCCAGATAGGCCTGTTCAAGATCGTCGGCGAATCGTCGGTCGCATCCGGCGTGCGTCGTATCGAGGCCTTAACGGGCAGGGCTGCCGAGCAGCTCATGTGGAAAGAGTACCGCGAGTTGCAGGAAATCCGCCAGATGCTCAAACTGAAGGCGGACGAAGAGGTCAAGCCGAAAGTCGCCGAACTGGCCGAGTCGAAAAAAGAGCTTGAAAAACAGCTGCAGGAATACCGCATCGCAGCGCTTGCCGATACGCTTCTTTATGCGCTTGAGTCATCCGAAGAGGTCAAGGGCATTCGTATTATGTCGCGGACTCTTGAAAACGTCGATACCGAAGCTCTTCGTCAGGCAGCCCTCTCGTTGCGCGAACATGTGCCGGCATCGGCAGGGATGCTTTGCACGGTCGAGTACGGAAAGGTGTCGCTTATCGCATTTGCCGGAGAACTTGCCGTCAGGGATTTCGGCATCGATGCCGCAAAGCTTGTTCGTGAAGCGGCAAAACAGGTGCAGGGCGGCGGCGGCGGGAAGCCTGAGTTCGCCACAGCCGGCGGCAAAGATCCTGCAGGAGTTCAGAACGCGCTCGATTTCTTTATTACCGCAGTCAGAAACAGGGTTACAGCGGTATAGTTACAATCATATCCATCCATGAAAAAAACAGTCGATGTTCTCGTTATAGGCGGAAGCGCCGCAGGAATTGTAGCCGCTTCAACCGGGAAGGCGTTTTACCCTTCCAAAAGTTTTCTTATCGTCCGCAAGGAGCCCGAAGCCGTCGTTCCATGCGGTATCCCATATATTTACGGCACGCTGGAGAGCATCAGTCAGAACATTATACCCAGTGCACATATCCAACAGGCCGGCGTCGAGCTGATGATCGATGAAGTGGTTTCGGTCGATACGGCGGCGAAGCTTGCCATTACGGCGAGCGGCACCGAAATCGCCTTCGACAAGCTCGTTTTTGCAACCGGTTCGCTCCCCAAGGTTCCCGCATGGCTCAAGGGAACGGAACTCGGCAACGTCTTTACCATTCCCAAAGATCGCGACTACCTTGAAAACCTTCGCCTGAAACTCGAAGGGTGCGATTCGGTTGTCATTATCGGCGGCGGTTTCATCGGTGTGGAGCTTGCCGACGAACTGCACAAAAAGGGTAAACGGATCACTCTTGTAGAGGTGTTCCCTCATATTCTGCAGGCGGCTTTCGATTCCGACCTGTCGATGAAAGCCGAGGAAATTCTCGCCAAAGAGGGAGTTACCCTGAGGACCGGTGAAAAAGTACAGGAACTGGCAGGCGAAACAACGGTTTCCGAAGTGCTGCTCGAAAGCGGCGAACGTCTCGCTGCAGATGCGGTGATTCTTGCAACAGGTTATGCGCCGAATGTCGAACTTGCGCGCAATGCCGGCGTTAAAATCAACGAGCTTGGCGCCATCAGGGTTGACGAATACATGCGCACCGAAAACAAGGACATTTTCGCAATCGGCGACTGTGCCGAAAAATTCTCGTTCATCACCCGTATCAGTAAAGGGCTGATGCTTGCCTCGACAGCCTGTTCCGAAGCACGCATAGCCGGCATGAACCTCTACGGACTTTCGCGGCTCAGAACCTTCAGCGGCACTCTCTCGATTTTTTCGACGGCTATCGGCGGCATAACCTTCGCCGCTGCGGGCGTCACCGAACAGCTGGCCATCGAAAGAGGATTCGACGTCATTTCGGCATCCGCCGAAGGCATTGACAAGCATCCCGGAACGCTGCCCGGCACCGCCAAACAGTTCGTCAAGCTGATCGTCAACCGCGAATCGGGCCTTGTGCTGGGCGGAGCCGTTGTCGGCGGTCCCAGCGCCGGCGAGCTCATCAATGTGATCGGAGTCATCATCGAAAACAAGATGACCATCCACGAAGTGCTCTCGCTTCAGGTAGGAACCCATCCCCTGCTGACCGGCCCGCCAACCGGATATCCGCTCATAAAAGCCGCTGAAGCAGTGGTGAAAAAGATCAGGGCCGATCGCTGATGCTTGTACTCGACTGTTTTTTCGGGCGATGCGAAAAGCCCTCCTGCGACGGCTGCCTCTGCAGGCCCGTCCGATCGTTGCGCCTGACGCTGAAGTCCCGCGCCATGCAGAAATGCCAGGACGAATCGGTCGATACCGAAGGAGTATGGAAAAAAGAGGTGGAAAGCGTGCTTGCCCACCACAAGGCGCCCGAAAAGAGCCAGCAGCCGCCTGCGCTCAAACGAAAAAAACGGCTGCTTGCGCCGCGCGAAGAGATTCCGTGGTTTCCCACCATCAATCCCGACCTCTGCAACGGCTGCGCCGACTGCAAGGTACTCTGCAAGCCGGGCGTTTTCGAGCCCGGCCCGCCGGATCCGGAGGGCATTCACCGGCCCAAGTTCCTCGTGGCCCATCCCTACAAATGCCTTGTGCTCTGCGACCGATGCGTGCCCATCTGCACCTCCGGCGCCATAAAACTTCCGCCGAAAGAGGATTTCGAGAAATACGTGGAATATGTGGATTGATAGAACGAATACTGAACGGAGCGAACCATGAGCGGTACACCACCCCCTGCAAAGAAAAAAAAGCGCCTGCTTGCGCCGCGCGATGAGATAGCCTGGTTTCCCGTCATCGATGCGGAACTCTGCAACGGATGCGAAGCCTGCGCAGACCTCTGCCGGCCCGGCGTGTTCGAGCCCGGACCGGTCGATGAGGGTGACGACGTGGTGCGCCGTCCGAAAATGACCGTCGCCAATCCTTATAATTGCATCGTGCTCTGTACCCGCTGCGAGCCGGTCTGCCCTTCCGGCGCGATCACCCTGCCCCGACCGGAAGATTTCGAGCGGTTCGTCGAGTATGTCGATTGAGCGGCAGATCAGACTGGCGTGATTCTGTCGTCAATGTGGGTTCCATTTCAGCTGTTCACGCATCCAGCCGGATCTGGTGACATTTTTTCCTGATCAGCTCCTTGTAGGCCGCCTGATTTTCATGGTCAAGAAAACTCTTTTCTATCAACAGATCCCACAGAGGCAGAACATTTCTGAACTTCCTGAACATTCGTTCCTGAACCACCTCGTCAATCGTCAAGACGCCGAAAGCCGCTCTGAAATCGTTCAGCGTGATCTTTTTTTTCTTTCCGTCAAGCGTCAAGGCCAGGTCTTCCTTATCGGAAGGCATAACCAGTCCTGTCGAGACGAGATCATAGGCCGGGGCAAGGCTGTAGCCACCTTTTGCTTCGATATCGATCAGTGAAAAATTCTTCAGATGCATATCCGCATTTCCGGAAAGAAAGCAGAACAGCACCACCTCAAAAAAATTGATGACATCGAGACCCGGATTTGCAGAGTAACGATGTATGGCTTTCGCTATCTGTTCATATGAACCGTGATATTTATTCTCCGTGAGACGTCCGGTGATCTGGCACATATCCTCCATGTGCAGCTTGCCTTTCCCTGTACGATCAATACGGCGCGTCACGTATGCAAGGGCTCCCGACCGCATGCGAATCAGGGTGTGCGGAACCGTATCGATACGCGCCGCTTCAGCCATGCGCATCGTCAGGTCCTCTATTTCCGGCAACTGCCGAAATCGATGCGAAGGGGGCTTGAGTATGTACCCTCCCCACAGGCCAACAATGGTGAATCGCTGCGGAGCATGAGCCTTTCCTGCCGGTTCCAGATGCAGCGACAGTTTCGGCTGCACCCCCGTAATGGCGGTCTGGCTCCGGATGACCTCCAGAGCGAGTTCGTCGAGCTGGTTTTCATCATAGGGTAACTGTGGAGGGAGAGACGTTCCGAACATTTTCCGGCTGCACTTCCGATGGAAATCACCCTCCCCGGAGGCCAGCGGCTCATAGCAATAAAGACAGCGACGATCCATCGGCTCACTCCATGATTACAGGATGTACACTCACCGCCCCGATGCAATCCCTGCAGCAGTTCAGCAAGAGACCCATACGATCTCGCGGATCGAGCTTCCAGTTCCTTTCGGCAACGGCAAGCAGCCACCCTTCGGGTATCAATCCGTCAAAAAAAGGAAACATGGTTCTGCTCGAATATGCATCAGTCCGCAACGGGAGCGTCAGACTTACCGGTCTGGCATCCTTCGAATCCAGGTATGCCTGATCATACAGAAAATGATAGCCCTCTTCATCCTGAATGAACCAGCCCGCGATTCGGTCACGGTATCGTATTTCGGCTTTTTGCATACGCTATGCCTCCCTTTCCGGCCTGACAGGCGCAAGTACAAACCCGAACAGGGCAAGCACCTGGTTCACCTTGTCCATCCGCAATGTTTTTTTTCCCTGTTCAAGATCACGGATAAAACGAAGACCCGTACCGGCTTTTTCTGCCAGTTCCGGCTGGGTCATGCCCAGGGCCTTTCGCCTGTTGCGGACAAATTCAGCTATATCCTTCATGATTTCTGTGATACCTTATCGGGTATACCGTGTATGGTTTATAGTCAATCTATACCTTTTCGGGTATAATAACAAGCAAAAACTATAAATCTATACCCTTTCAGGTATAAATCCTCCGGCGCGATCACCCTTCCCCCCAGCGAGGATTTCGAAAGGTTCGTCGAGTACGTCGATTGAGCGTTCCGTCATATTGAGCAGGCACGATTTGGCGCAAGCAGGCTCACATCGTTTTTAGCAGCATCAACTTCTCCTGCGTTTTTTGCCATGCATCTCCTGGCATCAGAGGTGCAAGTACCTCAAGCACATAGAGCCCAGCTGCCTTTGCATCCCATGATGTCGTACTGGTCAGAAGCGGTGCCATGTCATCGAGAAAACGGGGGTCATCAAGTTTCTCGAACAGGTTTATTTCGAATCCAGCCCGGCTGATCCTGTGCTGTTCATGTTCCAGATATTGCAGAAAACAGGAAACAACTGATTCGGGGTTTATGGGAATTGTTCCTGCAGCATGCCAAAGATCGAACAGATCCCTGCCTTTCTTGCGCTGATAGAGTGCCCGCAGCTTCGTTCCAGGCAACTCGTTTTTGCTATAACTGGTAATGGAAGCACTCCCGGAGTACCATCTTGATGTCATCGAAAAATGACTCTGCTGATATCCAAGTACGGTAAAGTGTTCTCTCGAATTGATCTCCACTTTCAATCGTAAGGGCAATCCCTCTTCTGATTCGACCCGCCAGATACCACCCGGCATTCCGATTGCTTGCGTTTGGGCTCCCCAAGCCAGGGATTCAGTTTTTCCTGGACCGCATCCATGATCGGCCCGATCGGGCCGGGCTCCTTTTGCACCAGATCGATATCCTCTGAATATCTCGCTGGTGGAAGATGAAGCTTAAAGAGAGCGGTGCCACCTCGAAAAACCAGATTGGCCGCCGCAACAGGATGGCTGTAGATATCAACCAGCGCCCGACAGATTATCAGATCCTGCTCAACTTGTGGGAACCTCTAAAAAGTGTGATGAGCGATCAAAGTGCAAGGCGGACGGAGCGGAGAAACCGGAGTGTACACGTAGTACATGAGGATTTCGAGCACCGACCAACACAGCAATTTAGGTGCGCAATAACTTTTTAGAGGTTCCCTTGTGATATCTGCTGCCAGGCAGCACGGGAGCGCCACTGGGTGATATAATCAAGAGGGATCATAGGTCAGGGCTGATCTTTTCGTTCGGCAGGAGACGCCATCTAAGGTTCTGCCGGATGCCATGAAATGGCCGTGACGGGGACAGCGGTGCTGGAACCGGTTTCCGTTCCGCGACATATACCGCCAATCCTTGCGCCAGCTTCTCCTCTCCGATCATTTCAAGCAAGTAGCCTAAACGCTGAGTCCAGGTAATCGGTGACAGCCCGGTTATGGAGATCAGTTTTTCGGCATCAAGGGATTCGGCCAATTCCGCCAGAACGGTCACGGCATTGTCAAGCCCTCCTGCATGATGGGGATAACCAACCACATCGAAAGCGGTTACCTCTGGAGTAGACACCTTCAGATAGCCTCGCGGGGTCTTGAAATCTCGGGTCGGCATCAAGGCTGCATTGTTACGCTTGATGAAAACCACCTTGACCGTGCCACAGACAATTCCTGTGCGCGATTCCTCCGTCACAACCTGAAAGGTCTGAGGTCGTTGATGGGCGGCCCCATAGAACTCGCCGGCGGAAAGGATACCTGTATAATAGGGCTCTTTCAGATGCTCCATCAAAGCGGGAATGAACTGGTTGGCCGGAAGACACCCCATCTGTCGGTATTCCGGCGGTACAATCACATAATACCCCCGGAAAGGCATGGCAAGCGCACCCTTATGCCGCAGCCGCCTCAAGGCTGCACGAGTTGCATCAACCCCCGAACCAAGGGCTGAAGCTGCCTCCGCACCGCTGAAACAGAACAGTCCTTTTTCCTGCAAGCCGTCAATGTATCGGATGAGATTCATGCTTATAAATACATGAATCAATCGACAAAAGCAACGTTTCCTGTCACTTTTATAAATCGATTCATGATAATCGCCAAGCCGAAAAACCTGTTCGAGGCACCGTTAATCGTGTCATGAGCCGTAAGGAGGATGGCGATCCTACTCCGCCAGCTCGTCGCGGTCCCTGAATCCCATCAGGTAGAGGATTGCGTCGAGGCCGAGGGTCGAGATCGCCTGTTTTGCCCGTTCGCGCACGATGGGCTTCGCCCTGAAGGCGATGCCGAGACCGGCCTTGCCGAGCATCGGCAGGTCGTTTGCGCCGTCCCCGACCGCAACGGTCTGTTCAAGGCTGATGTTCTCCTTTTCGGCAAGCAGTTCGAGCAGCTCGGCCTTTCTCGCTCCGTCCACAACCCTGCCGAGCACCCTTCCGGTCAGGCAGCCGTTCTCGATTTCGAGGGTGTTGGCATAGACATAGTCGATCGAGAGCTTTTTCTGCAGATAGTGGCCGAAATAGGTGAATCCTCCCGAAAGAATCGCGGTTTTATAGCCGAGCCGCTTCAGGTTGCTGAACAACCGTTCTGCGCCCTCGGTAAGCTGCAACCGTGCGGCGATGCTCTCCATCACATGTTCGTCAAGCCCCTTGAGCTGCGCCACCCGCCGCTGCAGGCTCTCGTTGAAATCCAGTTCCCCCCGCATGGCCTGTTCGGTAATTGCCGAAACCTCCTCGCCGACCCCCGCTTCAAGGGCAAGTTCGTCGATCACCTCCGAGGTGATCAGTGTCGAATCCATATCGAACACCACCATCCGCCGGTTCCGCCGGAAAATATTGTCCTCCTGGAAGGCGATGTCGATGCCGAGGCTGTCGGTAATGGCCAGAAGCTGTTCGCGAAAAAGGTTTTCGTCGGAGAGGGTTCCCCTCAGCGAGAACTCCACGCAGGCGCGGGTGTGGTTGTCGCCGTTATCGAGCGGGATTCGGCCTGAAAGGCGGCTGATGGTGTCGATATTGAGATGATGAGCGGCAACGATCGACGATACCCGCTTAAGCTGTTCGGCTGAAATTTTTCTCGACAGCAGCGAGAGCAGGTATCGGGGCTTGCCCTGTTCGCCTACCCACCGGTCGTACTCCTCGTCGGCTACCGGCGTAAAGGAAATCTGTATGCCGAGCGTATGGGCGCAGAAGAGCAGGTCCTTGAGAACGGGCGACGAAGCCGACTCTTTGGGCACCTCAACCAGCATGCCGAGGCTGAGATGGTTATGGATCACCGCCTGCCCGATATCGAGCACCGGTACCCTCGCGTCAGCAAGAATCGCCGTTATTTTCGACGTCAGACCCGGTTTGTCCAGGCCGGTAATATTGATAAGGAGAAGCTCGCTCATATCAGGGAGGTTAACGGTTAGCTCTACGCAACAGGCGCTATCGACAAGCCATTTCGCAGTACTCTCATGGAACCGTTTATTGCGGTCATCTCCCATGACAATCCCGCTCGACTGTTGAACAACAACATCGCATTGCAAAGCATCAAGATAGTGTTGTTTCAGGAACCTTCAAAAACGGGGGCAGGGAAGATAACCGAATGGCAGACATCGGGTGCAGGCAGAATGTCAGTGGTTTACAGTGTAGTTATTGGTTGGTTGGTGCTGTATTATTTTGATGACTCGACATTATTTTGCTATACTTTCAGTAAGCTGTTGTTACGATGTGAGTAAGCATGCCGGTCGCTGCTCACTTGCTGTGAAGCTGATATGATATTCGAACCGTTCAGGATTGATGGGATATAAAGATGTAAGTACCACAATGGTTAACAAGGGCGGTTATGGAGTAAAAAGCCCTTTTGACCTGTTTATTGCCGGTTTAGCCTGACCTGTATAAACCGATGGGTTTGAATAATTGTTGATTTCATTAATTCATTTATAATTAAATAATTAGTTGGTCTGTGAATGTGAAATTGAAATTGTCTTATACAGAAAGAAGCTTTCTGCTTTTCCTGAATTAGGCAGATCAGTCTAAACATTGTTAGGCGATAAAAATGAACGAAAAGACTGACATAAATGATGATCTTCCGCGATTGATTTCCGAGCATGCTGATCAGTTGAACCCTGAAAGCGAACGAGGAACGGTAATCGTTAGCGCAGCTTTGATGGATGAAGCGCTCGAAGATTTGATAAAAGCGAGGTTAGTTTCATCGCCAGGGCATGAGGATGAACTGTTTGCCGGGCCTTATGCCCCGTTAGGGAGTTTCTCGGCAAAAACTGATTTCGCTTATCGCTTGGGTCTAATTGGACTTTCTACCAGAAACAGCCTCCATCAAATTCGCAAACTAAGGAACGATTTTGCTCATTCATCTGTCATCGAATCTTTTGACTCGAGCAAAGTCAAGAACAGAGTTAGAGAACTCTTTAAGCTGAACCAAAACATGCTTGATATTATCTGGGCAGTAGCCAAAGAACGGGAACATCCAGAAGTCAAGCGACTCACAAAAGACCTGGACCCAAGCCACAGCATTGACAATTTAGTTGCCATAGCTGGGTGGCGCGGCATGTTTGAGATACTCGTGTCGTTGATTGCTGCAGCACTAAAAATATGGCGTGCTGAAATTGAACCTCTAACATCGTGGGCCGACAGACCAACGGACAAGGACGTTTAACCATGGCTTCCAGCTGATTGCTTAATGCTCCCGCTGAAGCCTATGTTATCTGTGAAATCATATGAGACCAAACATAACTCCAGACGAATTTGTTAAATGGCTTAAAAGCCAACCTCCAGAAGTCTTGGAAAAAGAAAACGAAATTACTCATCTGGAAGCTGTAAAGGATTATGAAGAGTTTGTAAGATTGTTTAAAGAAGGACAATGTAGTCTTTGTGGAAATCCATTAAAAACTTTTAGTACCAACAGGCCATGCCTGCATTGGCTATTGCGTCCTAACAAGTTCAAGAAGAAACACTTCCCTACTATATTTCAAGAATTCACATATTTTAGAATTTCAACTTATATCAGGTGGGTTGCATCGATAGACAAGCCAATTCAAAACATAAATGACATACAAGAAGAACACCCTGGAGAAAAGGTAATTGACTTCACAGCAAAGCATAAACACTTAACCTGGTCATTTTCATGCAGTAAATCAGACTTCGAAGGGCACATGACAACCAAGTCTGGAAATTACCCTCACTACCACATGCAAATGAAATTAAATGGACAATCTTTTATTCGTTACAGCGACTTCCACGTCCCATTTCACAAAGACGATCTTTTCGATATTGAGTTATTTTCAAAACATAAAGATTTTGCCGTACACAGTTATGGCCCCGGTTCTGGTATGCAGGAATTAATGGGAAGCAAAGAAGGTCTTGAATTTATTGTTGAACATTCCACCCCAATAAATAATCCAGACGATGCCGCATATAATCTCAGTACCATGATCATGGCTCCTTTGGGAGGGACTATCTCGGGAGATCTAATTGCAAATGCAGCAAAAGAGGCAAAAGAAACCCAGAGAACCCTAGCTTCTGTTATCAGGGATAAGTTAAAAGATTCAGGGGCAAATATTACTACTATAGTTTCACCCGGTGACGGCGTTCCTGAACCGCAACAGCGTGAAGGTGGCAGGAAGAAAAAGAATAGCAGATAACCAGTCAATCTGAAGGAATAAATCTCCGGGACGTTGATCCGTACCCTCAAATGCAAGACGAATGGCTGATGGTGGGAGTCGTTTGCAACTACGTAAACAGATCGAAAAGAAAATATTGCGGGGAATAAATCTCCGGGACGTTGATCCGTTCCCTCAAATGCAAGACGAATGGCTGATGGTGGGAGTCGTTTGCAACTACGTAAACAGATCGAAAAGAAAATATTGCGGTGCTTCCAGAGTGGTTCTTTAATTGACTGAAATATTCTGTACCTTTTTCGTAATACAGTAATCGACCGGTTTTCCCTTGCTACTATACGGAAATTAGCTATGAGCAATCAGGAGATCGACTGAATTCAGCGTTACAGACATTACGTACACCCGTTCGGGCAGCTCGACAGGGCTGTTGATCTTGCCAGGCAGCGTCCTTTGACCGAACTTGAACAGCAGGGCTTGATCCAGTCTTTCGAGGTTAAGAAGACGGGACGCTCGCAACTACGTAAACTAATTGCTTGGGAGACCCGGTTAATTCTGGCAATGAAGCATTCGTCCCTATAACTGATCACTGTTGTATTCGGAACTGATCGAGAGGTTTAGCCCGGAAAGAATTCGAGTATTGCATATTTTGTACTGACTGATATGGACCAATGTCACAGAGTCGTTTGCAAGCCTTCCTTCAGGTGGGCGAACAAGCGGCTGGGCAGATATACATTTTCGTCATTCAGGATGAGAGAATTAGGCGCAATGTGGCGAAGTCAAGAAAAGTATACATAGTTGCGACCGTCACGTTACAAGTTCATGATTTCAGGAACGTCCCGCCTGTCCTGTGCTTTTTTCTGGGTGTTTATGTGTTTATCTGCGTTTTTTTGAAATCTTACTATTTCAAGATTATGACTTATTTGAAGGTACTGTTATGTGTGCAGTTACTGGTTATAAGTGTTTATTGTTGCTTTCCTGTATCTGCGGAAGAAGTTGAGGGAAATAATGGAAGATTGTTGGATACAACAGAAAAAGCTATTAACAAATTGTTGTTACAAATTGAGCGACAGCGTTACGGATATGATACAAAATGGCAAAAGTCAAATAAAGATTCATTGCTTGCTATTGGGAGCTCAATGTATTTGGGGAAAAAGGTGTCTCCGGTTACTTTTGAATATGTTAAAAATATACTTACCGGTATTCCAAAAATAAAGAATGAATATGAGACAACAATGTCTTTTCAAAGTAGATTATTAGAAGTCTTGAGTCATGTTCCAAAGAGCTATGTTTTACAGGTGCCTCTTGATAAAAGCCATATTAAGTATAATGCAGACGATCAGTTGTTGATCATTGATACATATGCTGTAGATAATACGAATACAAGATATGAAGGTGTTTTTGGTTATGGAACACCTTTCTATGAAAAAATTGATTATATTAATAACAGTAATATGGATGTTGTTGTTTCATCAAAAAAATCTTTTACTGGTAGTTATTGGGCAAGCAATGCTTTTGGAATTAAGGCCAAAGTTAATCGATCTAAAAGAAATACAAGTGCGGTTTTTGATGGTGTAGGGGCATTATTTGATAACAATGGTGAGCTTGCCAAGTTAATAGTAAGTCGAACACAGGCGCCATCATTAAAGGCATCATTGAAGGCGGCATTGGTTGTTGTTCCAAAGTACCCGTATTTTCTTCGTGGAAAAGTGCTATGGGATGATCCAACTATCTATTCACTTGTAGACATCGATGAAGATCTCAACGTTATAATAGCAGATATTCAGTTTGTTTTAATTACTGATAGTATGAATAATGTTTTGGCGGTGTATGTGACTAATTAATTTCTATTTTTTTGCTGTATTCACGTATTGCTTTATTGATATTATGTCCCTATTATGCAACTGGGTAAGGGATCCGTTTCGTTTTTTCTGATTAAGCGCGGTATTTTTAATACAAGAAATTTGTGGTAGGAAGGGGTGAGCGCTCGCAACTACGTAAACTAATCGCCTGGGAGACTCGGTTAACTCTTATTCGTCATTGTGACTATTCTCTCTTGTATTCGGAACTGATCGAGCTGATTCACCCGGAAAAAATTCGCGTATTGCTTGTTTTGTCTTAAGAGTATGGCTTATTGTCTAGGAGTCTTTTTCACTTTGCACCGCCAAATAAATTTTCCGCAACGTAGCACTGCTCACCCGCGGCCACGTTAGATGTATGAAGGAGAATATGAAATGCATGAGAACTCAGAAACATCTATACACTCAGCAAAAGCGCTCTGGGAGCATTCTCAAAAGAATGCTAATGATGCCAAGAAAAAAGAGATAGCTGCTAATAAAACATCTCACCTAGCCTCTGAACAAGTGGCTTTACTAAGAGAATCAAATGAGTTAGCTACAAAAGCACTTCTTGAAGCACAAAAAGCAAGTGCTGACAGCAAAAGAACATCAAAAAAAGCTTTCTGGTCAAATGTAATTGCATTCGTATCATTAATAGCAGCTGTTGCATCATTAGTATTTACTGTTTTATCAAGTAGCACCTAACAACGCAAGCAAATCGACGCCTAAAAGTAAGTCTCCGGGACGTTGATCCATTCCCTCAAATGCAGGATGAATGGCTGATAGAGTGATGAGGGAGATCGTTCGCAACTACGTAAACAAAACGGAAAAGAGATATCACGGTCGTTTCTTGACCGGTTTTTCAATTGAGATGGCAAAAACAGTTGGTGCACGGCCGTCAGAAATAAAGCGGATGGAGAGCGCTTTTGAGGATGACGACCTGTCCCGTGCGTTACGCTTGTGAGCCGCGATGTAGTCGGAAATTAAAAATCAGCCAATTTCGGAAATTAGCAGTCGCCCAGTAGTCGGGAGAATCGACGTTGACATGCAGCATGGATACAAGGTATGGCTTATGCTGGAACGGTCCGTCAGCTCAGGATTTAAGCAGCAGCGGGGAACCTTGTTGTGGTATCGGTGTGAGTTGTAAATTTACGCCGTTGTGAGCGTAACGTCACAAGTTCATGATTTCAGGAACGTCCCGCCTGTCCTTCCAAGCCGGTAAGATTGATAAGGAGAAGCTCGCTCATAACAGGGAGATTAACGATTAGCTCTACACAACAGGCGGTATCGACAAGCCATTTTGCAGTACTCTCATGGGGCCGTTTATTGCGGTCATTTCCCATGACAATCCCGCTCGACTGTTGAACAACAACATCGCATTGCAAAACATCAAGATAGTGTTGTTTGGACATGCTATATTTTGATAGACAGGTAAAGAAGCCATACCTTACCAACCAAAAGGAGGTATGAATTATGGCGAATCAACAAACACGCCGTCAATACGACAAACAGTTTAAAATCGATGCCGTCAAGCTCACGCTTAAAGGCGACAAAACCGCAAGGGATATTGCTGATGCCCTCGGGATCAGCCCAAATGTGCTGTACCGTTGGAGGCTCAAGTACCTGGCATCAAAGGAAAAAGCTTTTCCTGGAACCGGTAATCCAAAGGATGCTGAGGCCGATAAAATACGGCAACTCGAACGGGAGCTACGGTTAGTAACTGAAGAGCGCGAAATATTAAAAAAGGCCTGTGCTGTGTTCGCGAAGGAAAATCACTGATGTATCGCTTTATCAGTGATCATAAGAAGCTGTTTGCTGTCAGGACGATGTGCCGAGTGCTCGGCATCTCTGTCAGCAGCTATTATGCGTGGAGTGCGACGCGAAGTCGCGTATTTGAACTGTTCTTTGTAGAACCAGTTGTGCCGTCAACTGCCCCCACCGGCACATGCAGGATGAGTAATCGCCCTGTGTGAAGCTGCCGGAAACGTACCCGCGG
>NZ_JAIGND010000021.1:0-30766 GCF_036528655.1 Chlorobium sp. | reverse complement strand
ACGGATTAACATGGATTAATGGGTTAAGCGCTATGGGTGATGTTTTCTTGCTATAGAGCCATCCAGCTGTCTCGCTATCCGGCTATAAGAGGAAGAACGCGGTTCCCGCTGATTGAAGATTGGATTTTCACGGATAGAGGATTGAGGATTGTGGGCGGTAAGGCGGGGAAGATCGGGAGTCAGGAGGTGGGAGCCTGTGGATTGAAGAGGAAGAGGTTGCCCACGGATTTGCACGGATTGACACGGATTGGCGTCTGGTTTGCCCGGCGTTGCCGTTCAAATCAGGCGCCGTTTTTTTGGGAGGATACTCCCGTATGCTCCGCATCCGATACTCCTTTGCGTTTACTTTTCCCGTTCTACCGAGGGCGTGAAATTCTGCATTCTTCCGGTTTTCGGGAGTCCGAGGATCTCTCTTGAGCGGTCGAGGGCGTCGTCGATGTTGCCGAACACATTTTCTTCGCCGATTTCGTCGTAGATGCCGTATTGCTGCATGGCAAAGAGTGGTTGGGCGTGTACGCCCGAGAGGATAAGCGTTATGCCGGTTTTTCTGCAGTCGACGAGCAGTTCACGGAGCATATTGAGTCCTGTTGCGTCTATCGAAAGCACTTTTCTCATGCGGATAATGCGGATCGCGGGTTTATTTTCGACGATGTGCATGGCGTCCTTGAACTTCGATGCGGCTCCGAAGAACATGGCGCCGCTGATTTCGAATACTTCGACTCCTTCAGGTATTGCGCGGGTCCTGATCGTATTGGGATCGTCCTCCTCTTCGCGGTCTTTGAGTTCTCCGGTAACCATGCCGATGTTGGCGATTCCTGCCATATGCTGCATGAAGAGCAGGACTGCAAGCAGCATGCCGATTTCGATGGCTATGGTCAGATCGAACACTACCGTGAGGCCGAAGGTCGTCAGGAGCACGATGACGTCGCTGCGCGGGCTTTTCAGCAGCTGGCGGAATACATGGTGTTCGCTCATGTTCCAGGCCACGACGATCAGGATGGCGGCAAGCGTGGGCATGGGTATGAGTTTGGCCCATCCGCCGAAGAGCAGCATGATGCAGAGCAAAGTCAGGGCGTGCACCATGCCTGCTACAGGCGTTCTTCCGCCGTTTTTGACGTTAGTCGCCGTGCGGGCGATGGCTCCGGTGACCGGAATGCCTCCGAAGAGCGGTGTAATGATGTTTGCCGCACCCTGGGCTACAAGCTCCATGTTCGATTTGTGCCGGCTGCCGATCATGCCGTCTGCCACGACGGCTGAAAGCAGCGCCTCGATAGCGCCGAGCAGGGCGATGGTCGTTGCCGGCATGATGAGTTCTTTCACTGTGGCGAAATCGAAAACAGGAACGGACGGGGCGGGAAGCGCTGAGGGAATATCCCCGAAGCGCGATTCTATTGTGGCCACGTCGAGCCCTGAGAGGTGCACGAGCAGGGTCGAAGCGATAATTGCGACGATCGAACCCGGAATTTTTCTCGATATCTTCGGCCAGAAGACGATGATGAGAAGCGAGAACGTTCCGACCATCAGGCTTTGCGGATTGATGGAGGTGAGATGTGTCGCATAGGCAATCCATTTTTCAATGAAGTCGGCGGGAACTTTTTCAATCGAAAGGCCGAGAAAATCGCTTATCTGGCTTGAAAAGATGATGACAGCTATGCCGCTGGTGAATCCTACCACGACAGGATAGGGAATGAACTTGATCAGCGAGCCGAACTGTGCGAATCCCATCAGCATGAGGATGACGCCGGCCATGATGGTGGCGATCATAAGTCCGTTGATGCCGTATTGCTCTACGATGCCGTAGAGGATGACGATGAACGCTCCCGTCGGGCCCCCGATCTGCACCCGGCTGCCGCCGAGGAAGGATACGAGAAAGCCGCCGATGACGGCGGTGATGAGTCCTTTTTCGGGCGATACTCCCGAAGCGATGGCAAAGGCGATTGCAAGCGGGAGGGCGACGATGCCGACAAGAATGCCTGCAACCACATCTTTCGAGAGCTGCTGAGGCGTGATTTCGGAAAGGACGGTAAAGAACTTTGGTTTGAACATGGCAAGCCGGGGATGAAGAAAATGAACAGGTAGTGCTTTGGTTTTTGCGTGGTTTATAGTCTATTTTGTTTATAGCCTGTTTTCTATATAAGCTTTCACCGGTTGCCCGGCAAGCCCCGGCGGGGCAGGAGCCCTGAAAAAATGATTTCCGAACAAGTTTCATACCCCAGTGAAAACACCGCACACCTTTAATTCCGTAGCGGACCTGTTGCTTTCCCAGCCGCTGACTATCGATGTGGAAATCGACGACAGGCTTGCAGGGCTGTTTTCCATTAAAGGGCTTGAAGTCGATTGTTCGGTTCTTTACATGGGTATTCCGGGATATGCCGGGCTTTCGTTTGAACTCGATCCTGCGGAGCTGCTCATCTATCAGAACATGTTTCTCGGCTGGATCCACCGGCAGCTCGAAAAGGAACGTTTCTGCATTGTCGAACGGTTTTTCGGCCATGCGCATATCATGCTGTTTTCAGGCGCTTTCGGTTCTGACGATCCGTTTCTCGACGCGCTTCGGGCAGCGAGGATATTGGGCGAAAACGATGAGCCGGGGTTCAGGCCGGGTATAGGCATAGCAAGCGGAATGGTCGTTGCAGGGTTTACCGGTTCGCCGGGAGAGTATGTGACCGATCTGTTCGGCCGTCCGCTTGTGCTTGCAGCCGCATGTGCGGCACTGAAACCTCACGGGGAGTATGCGGCATGCATTACTGTTCCCGAAGAGGAGTGGCGCCATCGTTCTCTCGATGCGGTTTTTCCTCTCCTTGAATTCGAGCACCCCCAAAAAGGCAGTGTTCGTCAGCCCCGGATATGGAAACTCGGTGAGGCACGAGTGATCGATTTTTCCGGTACGGGCAAGATCGCTGTCCGGGATATTGCCAATTTCGTCCACTGGACGACGGATAAAACCCCCGGGGAGCAGGCTCGGGAGTGGTTCGGCCTTGTCCGCTCGAAAGGCTTCTACAAGAAAAACAGGTAGTCGCTTCATTCGTTTGGATTATTTGCGAATCATTACTACTCTTTTTTATCTTTTTTTCCCAAGGCACGAAACGGGAACAATAACAAAACAATACAACCATGCCAACAACGAAAGAAAACCTGAAGGAAGCATTCGCCGGCGAGAGCCAGGCAAACCAGAAATACCTCGCTTTTGCAAAGGAAGCAGAGCGCGAAGGGTTCATGAACGTGGCAAAGCTGTTCAGAACGACGGCGCAGGCGGAGCTTATCCATGCGGAAGGCCACCTCGGCGCACTCGGAGGTATCGGTTCGACCGCTGAAAACCTGCAGACGGCAATAGATGGCGAAACTGGCGAATTTACCGAAATGTACCCTCCGATGCTCGAACAGGCTGCAGCTGAAGACCATCCGGCAAAGCGCATGTTCGCTTTTGCCGTCAAAGCCGAGCAGGTTCATGCCGAACTCTATAAAAAAGCCATGGAGGCGGTGCAGAACGGCCAGGATATCAACGCAACCGAAATATGGCTCTGCCCGATTTGCGGTCATATCGAATTGGCCAGTCCTCCGGATAAATGTCCTATCTGCGGCGCGAAGTCGTCGGTTTACGTGCAGGTGTAAGTGGTTATCGGGCATTTTTTTCAAAAGGCGGCTAAAATGGCCGCCTTTTCATTTTTTCAGGTTCGGTATTTTTTGTAATAAAGAAATACAGGGAGTTGTACGATTTTTACCGGAACCATGAGATGATCCGAATCTGAAGTAATCATGCACGAATTCGATTTCCTCGGTGAACTGGTACTGATTGGTGTGCTGGCGATCTTCATTATCCTGATTTTTCAGCGGCTGAGGATTCCTCCGGTCATCGGTCTGATCTTTACCGGCATTCTGCTTGGTCCTTCGGGTATCGGCGCGGTTTACGACGAAAAGCTCATTTCAACGCTTGCCGAGCTTGGCGTAATTCTGCTTCTTTTCACCATCGGTCTCGAATTTTCCCTTGACGATCTGCGGAAACTGAAGAAAATCGTGCTGGTCGGCGGCATGGTGCAGATTCTTGTGACAGGTCTTGCCATCAGCTGTATAGCCTACTGGCTGCTCTACAGCATCGGCAAGAGCATCTCCGCAGAGGCCGCGGTTTTTCTTGGTTTTGCTTTTGCCGTCAGCAGTACGGCTATCTGCCTTAAAATTCTGACCGACAGGAATGAGTTGGGATTGCCCCATGGCAAGATCGCGCTCGGCATTCTGATATTCCAGGATATCGCCATCGTGCCGCTCATGATCGGCGTGAATTTTCTCAGTCCCGATGCGGTGCTATCGACCGTCAATATTGTCAAAAAAGTCGGCTTCATCCTGCTGTTCGGCGCGGCGATTTTTGCCGGATTCAGGTTGTTCATGCCGAGGATGGTGCGGTTGATCACCTCTCTGCATGCGCGCGAAGTGCTGGTTATCGGCGCGCTGGTGATCTGTTTCGGAGCAGCCTATCTCACCTCTCTTGCCGGCCTTTCTCTGGCGCTGGGATCATTCGTTGCCGGCATGGTGATAGCCAGCACGGACGAAAGCCACCAGATCAGCGTTACCATCGACCCCTTCCGTGAAGCGTTTACGAGCATCTTTTTCATTTCCGTGGGACTTCTGCTCGATGTCAAGATGATCAATCTTCCGCTTTTCGTCGGAATCGCGATTGCGGTATTGCTGGTCAAGGGTCTGCTCGTCACAGGGGTGTCGCTTTTTCTCGGTTATTCGCCGAGAGTGAGCATGATGGCCGGTATGGCGCTGGCGCAGATCGGGGAATTCTCCTTCGTGCTGGCCGAATCCGGATTGAACAACAGGGTCATTACCGACGAGGTATTTCAGGCTATGCTGGCAATTATCGTGGTGACCATGATCGTTACTCCAGCCATGATAGCCATTGCTCCGAAAGTCGCCGATCAGGTTGTGCCTGCGCTCGGATTCATTCCTCTGCCGAAGCGTGAGTCCGGCGGTCCGGCGGTACGACCCGCCGACAGTACGATCATCTGTGCCGGCGAGATCCATGCTGCGATCATAGGGTTTGGAGTGAACGGCCAGAATGTAGCCGCAGTGCTGCATGCCACCAATATTTCCTATTCGGTGCTCGAAATCGACCGGGAGATCGTCAGAACCATGCGTCGCAAGGGCGAGCCCATCTACTACGGAGACTGTACGGAAACGAAATCGTTGCTGCGTGCCGGCATAGACCATGCCCGAGCCGTGGTGCTCGGCATTTCAGATAACGGTGCGGTACGCAAGTGTATACCCGCTATTCGCGAGGTGAACCCGAAAGCGTTCGTCATAGTAAGGGCCAGAACTCTCGACGAAGTGGAGAACCTCTACAAGGCGGGTGCAGATGTGGTGGTGACCGAGAAGTTCGAGACCTCTATCCAGATATTCTCCCAGCTGCTCAATCACTTTACCGTCGATCCCGAGCTGATTCTCGAACAGCAGGCAATAATCCGGCGCGAGTGCGAGAAAATATTTTTCCAGACACCTTTGCCCATTCCGGCCAGGCAGCCATGAGCGGCTGGCGTATTGCCGGTATGAAGATTTCCGTCATGATCGACGGGATCCTTTTGTATATTTCAGTTGATTCCTCGCAGTTTTGATAATATCAGCATAACTCGTTATGGAACAGCCCATCCCGCCTCTGGCCACCGTCAAGTTCAGAAACTACCGCCAACAGCTTCTCGATCAGCTCAATGCTGCAACAACTGCCGAAGTCAGACGTGCGCAGTATGAACTTGAGCTCATGGAGAAGAGCCGTTTCACTGAACTCAACGGCATCGTACACCATTATCACGATTCGGGTCCGGAAGATGCGAAAACCGTTGTGGTGCTCATTCATGGGTGGGACTGCTGGTGGATGTGGTGGCACCATGTCATCAAGGCACTCAATCAGGAGGGAATAAGGACGATCGCCTACGATATGCGGGGACACGGCTGGTCGGACAACGATCCAGCCAAACACTATCATATTGATTTTTTCGCGCAGGACCTCGATGCGCTGGTGAACCGGCTCGGTCTCGGGCGTTTTCATATCGCGGCTTTTTCGTTCGGACCTTTCGTTGCGCTCGATTATGCCCGGACAGCTCCAGGGCGGATCGCATCGATGACGTTTTTCAATTTCGGCTATCTGCCGAACAACGCATTTATTTCGGCCTTTGCTCCCGCATCGATCAATTTCATGTTCAACAACCTGCTCCGGGGTCTTACCTGGTGGCTTCCTGCCTATATTTTCGCCCGTCTGGTGCTTTCGAAGAACACCGTCATGCTGCATGATATTCTTATAGGCTTCAAAAGCCTCGGCCTTTGCGCACCCGAGGCTATCGAGCAGACGACCAGTCAGATTACCGCGCTTGAAACGACCGAATCGGTGCCTGATATGGTTCGGGCTACCGATATGCCAATCCTTTTCGTAGCAGGCGAAGGAGATGCCATCATGACCTGCGATAATACCCGGAAACTTCAGGAGCTTACCAAAAAAGGGACTTATGTCTGCGTTCCGGATTGCGGTCATCTTATCACCGTAGAGCTTCCCGATACCACCTCCGAACTTATTCTCGGTCAGGTTCTGGCCAACTGAGCGGAGGGTGTTCAGTCTGCATGCGCCGCGGTGACGAAGGTACGGATCTTATCGGCGTTTTTGATGCCCGGAGATGTTTCGACGCCGCTTGCCGTATCCACTGCGTAGGGGAGTGTCAGGCGTATTGCTTCGGTAATGTTATCAGGATTGAGTCCGCCGGCAAGAATTGTCCAGTAGGTATCGCGGAGTTCGTCGAAAATGCGCGATGCGAGATCCTGTCGGATTCGCTCTCCGGTTCCGCCTTCCATACCGGGACGGTAGGCATCGAAGAGAAAGGTTCTGACGCCGCTTTCTCTGGCATAACGGTGGACCTCGGCGGTATCGAAACCGGATTCGGGGCGGAAGACGCGAATGATCTTCACCTGTTCGATTGCCAGGGCTTGAACTGCAGTATAGGTTTCGGAGTGGAGTTGCGCCACCTGGAGTCGGCATTGTTGGCAGATGGCATTGATCTCCGCCGGCGAATGCTCAACGAAAATTCCTGCGCAGCTGACGAACGGGGGCAGCGAATCAATAATGGCCGCAGCTCGTTCAGGCGTGATCGAGCGCGGACTTTTTCTGCTGAAGTTGAAGCCCAGCGCATCAGCCCCTGCATGGCAGGAGGCAAGGGCATCCTCAAGTCGCGTAATGCCGCAGATCTTTGTTTTTACCATGGTTGTTCGGATGACGATTTGCCGCAATTATATGCCGGGCCGATTATTTGTGCATATATCTTTCAGATTCATTTCCAGCTTTTCAGCGGGTTTTACCGGATTGTGATTTTTCGAGGATAATCCGTATTATCCGTTCCTGTAAGGGTATTGGGGCGTCGCCAAGCGGTAAGGCATCGGCCTTTGGAGCCGACATTCGCAGGTTCGAATCCTGCCGCCCCAGCGTATGCAAGGCAGGATCAGTCCGATCCGACTGATCGAAGAATAAAACAGAAAAGGCAGCTTTCGGGCTGCCTTTTCTGTTTTTGAGCCTTTGCGGGATCAGTATCGGTAGTGGTCGGGCTTGTAGGGGCCTTCCACCGGAACGCCGAGATAGTCGGCCTGCTCCTTCGAAAGAGTCGTGAGTTTGACGCCAAGTTGACCGAGGTGCAGTCTTGCAACCTCTTCGTCGAGTTCTTTCGGCAGCCGGTAGACGCCGATGGCATACTTTTTCGTCCAGAGCTCGATCTGCGCGAGGGTCTGGTTGGTGAAGGAGTTGCTCATCACGAATGAAGGGTGTCCGGTAGCGCAGCCGAGGTTCACCAGACGGCCTTCGGCAAGCAGATAGATAGAGTTGCCGTTCTCGAAGGTGTACTTGTCTACCTGCGGTTTTATGTTGAGTCTGACAGCACCTTTAAAGCTGTTGAGCGCTTCGACCTGGATTTCATTGTCGAAATGGCCGATGTTGCAGACGATAGCTTCGTCGCGCATCTGCTTCATGTGTTCGAGGGTGATGACGTCCTTGTTGCCGGTGGTTGTGACGAAAATGTTTCCTTCCCCAACAGCATCTTCCATGGTGGTTACTTCGAAGCCTTCCATCGATGCCTGCAGCGCGCAGATCGGGTCGATTTCCGTTACGATCACCCGTGCGCCGTAAGAGCGCATGGAGTGTGCGCATCCCTTGCCTACGTCTCCGTAGCCGAGCACAACAACGACCTTGCCGGCAATCATGACGTCGGTTGCGCGTTTGATCCCGTCGGCAAGCGATTCCCGGCAGCCGTAGAGGTTATCGAATTTCGATTTGGTGACCGAGTCGTTCACGTTGATGGCAGGGAAGAGCAGTTCGCCTTTTTCCATCATCTGGTAGAGGCGGTGCACGCCGGTGGTGGTCTCCTCTGAGACGCCCTTCATGTCGGCAGCAACCTTGTGCCAGCGCTGTGCGTCTTCGCCGTATACTTCGCGGAGCTGCTGGTAAAGGGCTTTTTCTTCGGCGTTGCCCGGGGTTTTTTCGAGCAGTTCCGGATTGTTCTCGATTTTGTAGCCGAGATGGATCATGAGCGTCGCGTCGCCGCCGTCATCGACGATGAGGTTCGGTCCTTTGCCACCTTCGAATTCAAGGATCTGGCGGGTGCACCACCAGTATTCGTCGAGGGTTTCTCCTTTCCATGCGAAAACCGGGATGCCGGCGGCAGCGATGGCTGCGGCGGCGTGGTCCTGCGTGGAAAAGATGTTGCAGCTCGCCCAGCGCACTTCCGCGCCGAGGTCGACAAGCGTTTCGATCAGCACCGCAGTCTGGATGGTCATGTGCAGCGAACCGGTGATGCGGGCGCCTTTGAGGGGTTTCTGACCGGCGTATTTACGCCGGGTGGCCATCAGGCCGGGCATCTCTTTTTCTGCGATATCTATCTCCTTGCGCCCCCATTCGGCAAGGGACATATCGGCAACCTTGTAGTCAAGCAGTGCTGCTTCGATGGTCATGAGTATCTGTTGTTTTATAAAAAAGTTTCAGAGGTCATATGAAACTCCGGTTCCTTTCGAAGGGAAACGGAGTTTCTGTCAGGTTTTCCGGTCAGGCCAGATTGAATGCCTTTTTCAGCTCTTCGACCTTGTCGGTTTTTTCCCACGGGAAGTTCTCGCGGCCGAAGTGGCCGTAAGCGGCTGTTTCCTGATAGCACCAGCCGTGAGGTCTGTCGAGGTTGAACCTTCTGATGATGGCTGCAGGACGGAGATCGAAGATCTGCTCGGCTTTTTCCTGGATCTCTGCGTCGCTGAGGCCGTTTTTAGCGGTTCCATGGGTGTTGATGTAGATCGAAACGGGACGTGCTACGCCGATAGCGTACGATACCTGTACGGTGCATTTATCGGCAAGTCCTGCGGCAACGATGTTCTTGGCAACGTGGCGCGAAGCGTATGCCGCGCTGCGGTCGACTTTCGAGGGGTCTTTGCCACTGAACGCGCCGCCGCCGTGAGGAGCTGCGCCGCCGTATGTATCGACAATGATTTTGCGGCCGGTCAGACCGGTATCGCCGTGAGGTCCGCCGATTTCAAAGCGCCCTGTCGGGTTGATGTGGAATTTGGTGTTTTCATCGAGCAGTTCGGCAGGAATAACTTTTCTGACGACATTTTCGATAATGTCTTTTTTGATGATGGCCTGGAACTCGGCTTCGCTCATGCCTGCTGGTTCAGGATCGTGCTGGGTTGAAACGACCACGGCATCGACGCGGGCAACTTTATCGTCGATATATTCGAGGGTCACCTGGCTTTTCGCGTCAGGGCGAAGGTAGGTCATGATTTTGCCTTCCTTGCGGATTTCGGCAAGTTTTTTAACAAGCTGCTGGGCGAACTGGATAGCTGCAGGCATCAGTTCGGGAGTTTCCGTACAGGCATAACCGAACATCATGCCCTGGTCTCCGGCTCCGACGCGGTCGAACTCGTCGGCGATTTCTTCCTTGCGGTCAACGCCGCGGTTGATGTCGGGCGACTGGCTGTGCAGGGCTGAGAGCACGCCGCAGGAGTTGGCTTCGAACATGTATTCGCCCTTCGTGTAACCGATTTCAGTGACGACCCGGCGTGCGATCTTCTGTATATCGACGATACCCTTCGTAGTGACTTCGCCGCCGACTATCACCTGACCGGTGGTGACGAATGTTTCACACGCTACTCTTGAATTGGGGTCCTGGCGAAGAAACTCGTCAAGCACGGC
The DNA here is from genome assembly GCF_036528655.1 of Chlorobium sp. Taxonomy (GTDB): domain Bacteria; phylum Bacteroidota; class Chlorobiia; order Chlorobiales; family Chlorobiaceae; genus Chlorobium. The sequence goes on along the minus strand of NZ_JAIGND010000021.1, from coordinate 20,568 downwards.
ATCGGAAATCTGATCGGAAACTTTGTCCGGGTGTCCTTCAGAAACGGATTCGGAGGTAAAGAAATACCTTGACTGTGACATGGTTCTGGTAGTGTTTTGGTTAAACGAACAACATGAACGAAAGAAAAAAACGTCAGGAAGCGGATTTCCGGCAAGTGGAATTTCAGCGGGAAACGACTGGACACGGAAAACCTCCCTGCAGGTACCGGAAAAGGTTTTCCCGGCAAGCCTGCGGCACCGTGTCCATAGGTAATGGGGATGCCGTTGCATAACAAAGCAAAAATGTAAGCAATCGGCTTCATTCATGCAAAAAATCTCTTATCGCAGCCTTATTTCCGAGCAGTCTCCGATATTGATTTCATGAGGACTGCCGCCGATAGATGCGCTGTTGCCGATAATGGAGTTATTGATCATGATGCTGCTTACCTTTGCGCCGTTGCCGATAATGGAGTCCCTGATGATCGCATCCGAGACCACAGCGTGTTCGCCGATGGTGGCGTTCGGACCGATAATGGCGTTTTCCACAGAAGCGTTTTCGGCGATGAATACCGGGTTGTTGATGATGCAGCCGGGATAGGATCCCGTCGTGTGTTTTTTCTGCAGAAGGGTTTCATTTGTCGAGAGCAGCGTTTCGGGTTTTCCGCAGTCGTACCATCCGCTGACCGGAAACGTCGTGAAGGGTTCCTTGCGTTCGATCATGAGCTGCAGGGCATCGGTGAGCTGGTATTCGCCCTTGGTTCTGATACCGTTTTCGATCACGTAATCGATCGATGAGAAAAGCGAACCGGCATTTTTTATAAAGTAAAGGCCGACGATTGCAAGTTTGCTAACCGGCTCGTCGGGTTTTTCGACCAGTTTGATGATGTTGCCGTGTTCGGTGACTGCAACACCAAACCGTCGCGGGTCTTCCACTTCGTGAACGCCGAGGGTAGATATTCCGCTTTGCATTACGGGCTGCAGGTCCACTTCGAAGATGGTGTCGCCAAGGATGATGAACACCGGTTCATCCGGGTTGACGTGGGGTTTGCACATCCAGATCGCATGCGCCAGCCCAAGCATCTCGGTCTGGTTGACGAAAGTGAATCTGATCGAGTAGTTCTTTCTCAGCCACTCTTCGACCATGTTGCCCAGATAACCTACGATAACAATGGCCTCGTCAATGCCGGCGGCGATAAGCTTGTCCATGATGTGGCCGATGATGGGTTTTCCGGCTACGTTCAGAAGCACTTTGGGATGGGAGAAGGTATGCGGACGCAGGCGCGTGCCGACACCGGCAACAGGGATGATGGCTTTCATGGCAGGAGAGTTGTTGTATGGGGTTATATAAAAATACTATCGTTTATTTTAATGAATTTCAGGGTAAATCAGAACTTTGGCGGGTATTGTTGCGGTATGAAGGAAAAACCAAAATCAATCGTATTTTATCGGCGTGCGATAAAAAAATAAAAAGAACCATACGGCAGCTGCGTTGAAAAGGTTTTTTAAACAGTCCGGGGTAATTCCCGTACTCGATGACAGGCTGGTGCTGATAACGGCACGAAAGTCCGATCGCTGGATCATTCCGAAAGGATATGTGGAACGGGGTCTTTCGCCTGCCGAATCGGCAGCCAAGGAGGCATATGAAGAGGCCGGTCTTATCGGAAACGTTCATGGCGATCATATAGGCGAGTACCATTACCGGAAGTTCGGTAAAGGGTTTTCGGTAAAGGTCTATCCCATGTACATCGAAACCATGCTTGAAGAATGGGATGAAATGCACCTGCGTCAACGCAGGGTCGTTACTCCGGGCGAGGCTTTCGACATGTTGTATCACGATGAACTTAAGGCTCTCGTATCGGTTTTTTTCGGTATAGGTCGTCCTTGAAAGGGCATTGGTTATAGTACCATCAGCAGAGGCATGCACATGAGCAAAAGTATGAAGGCAGGAAAAAAGTATCTCTCATTGGCCGTTGCAGGGGCGATCATTCTGGCTGGAATCATGCTGGGCGGATTGCTTGGCAGGCAGAAACCGGAGTCGGCGCCTCAGAAAAAAGGCCCTCCGGTGACGGCGCTGCGGGCTGAAAAGGTTCGGAACGGTCCGGTGTCAATACCGCTTGAAACGAGCGGTTCGATCGAAGCAGTAAGGAAGATCGAAATCTATGCCGAAGTTTCGGGAGTGTTCAGGGACGGGGCCAGACCGTTCAGGGAAGGAATCGCGTTCCGCCGTGGAGAGCCTTTGCTCGTTATCGACGACAGTGTTTACCGCAACAGCGTGCTTGCCGAAAAGAGCAGTTTTCTCAACCTCCTGACGCTCGTGCTTCCCGATATTATCATCGATTTTCCCCACGAGTCCGCCAAATGGAAGCGTTATACCGAAATGTTCCGTATAGAAGCGCCTGTGCCGGCCCTTCCTGAACCGGCGTCGGACCGTGAGCGGAACTACCTTGCCGCTCGCAACGTGTACAACAGATTTTACGCCATTAAAAGCATGGAGGCAACGCTTTCGAAATACCGCCTCAGCGCTCCTTTCGACGGAGTGGTCACCATGTCAGAAGTCAATCCGGGTGCATTGATACGAACCGGTCAGAAAGTCGGAGAGTTTGCGGCAACGGGCAGCTATGAACTTCAGGCCTCGGTCGGAATCAGGCAGGCGGCATTTCTGAGGGAAGGAACTCCTGTTCCTGTCGTATCGGAGGATTTCAGTGGCGCTGTGCAGGGGGTAATCAGGCGTATCAATACCAACATTACGCCGAGCACGCAATCGGTATCGGTCTATATCGATCTTGCCGATCCGCGACTCAGGGACGGCATGTATCTTACCGCGCGTATTCCGGTAACCTTCAATGGAGCCTTCAGCATTCCCCGCAAGATGGTTCAGGAAGAAAACCGCGTGTATGTGATCGAGGACTCCCGTTTCATGCTGAAGAAGGTCGATGTGCTTGCATACCATGATGATCGGGCAGTCATTGCCGGACTTCCCGACGGCATCCGGCTCCCTTTCGAGATGGTTCCAGGCATGTTCGACGGCAAGGATGCCTCTCCCTATCTGAAGCCTTGAGTACCATGCAGATAAGGTTCCGCAATCAAAACGCAAGAGAACGGAGACGCCCTTGAAAGCACTCATCAGGCATTTCGTAAGATATCCGGTGCTCAGCAACGCCATCTACCTCGCAGTGATGCTTTTCGGTCTGCTTGCATTCAGCCAGATCAGGACGACCTTTTTTCCCGATATTCCCCCGAATTTCATATATGTTACCGCAACCTGGCCAGGAGCTTCTCCGGAAGAACTCGAGGAGGGGGTGACCCTGAAAATCGAAGACAAGCTCAAGGGCGTGACCGGTATCGACCGCGTGACCTCCGTTTCGGCTGAGAACAGCGCCACGATTACCGTGGAATTGAAAAAAAGCGCCGATGCCAACGAACTGCTGCAGGAGGTTACCAATGCGGTCGATCAGATCGGTTCGTTTCCTGCAGGGCTTGAAAAGATGCAGATCTACAAGCAGGATCGAAGGGATTTCGTTGTAGCCTACGCGCTTTATGGAGACGTCGATCTTCTGACTCTTAAAACCTATGCCCGCCGCGTCGAACGGGAGCTTCGCAATGCCGGTATCGCTTCAAAAGTAACGCTGAGCGGATTTCCCGAAGAGGAGATCGAAATCAGCGTCAGCGAAACCGCCATGCGGTCCTTCGGTCTTACGTTTTCCGAAATCGCCGCGGCTGTGAGCCGTACCAATCTGAAGATAACCGGCGGCACGATTCGCGGTTCGAAAGAGGAGCTGCTCATCAGGGCCGATAACAAAGGGTACAGCGCGGCGGAACTGGAAAATATCGTCGTACGCGCTGCATCCGGAGGTTCCGTGGTTCGTCTGCGCGATGTGGCTTCGGTGCGCGACCGGTGGTCGGAGGTTCCCGACCGCACATGGTTCGACGGAAAGCCATCTGTCACCGTCGATATCGAGAAAAGCGCCGACGAGGACATGTTCGTTATTGCCGAAGGGGTGAGGAATTACATGCAGGAGTTCGATGCCCGACACCCCGACGTGCGTGCGGAAGTGCTGCGCGACGGTTCGGCGATCGTCAGGGAGCGCGCGGATATTCTCAGCAGCAACGGCATTGTGGGCATGATCCTCGTGGTGCTTTTCCTCTCGTTTTCGCTCAATCCCCGTCTTGCCCTGTGGGTCGCCGCAGGTATTCCTTTCTCGTTTGCCGGTATGTTCATTCTCGGTTCGATATACGGACTGACCATCAATGTGGTGTCGCTGCTTGCCATGATTCTCGTGGTCGGTATTCTGGTAGACGACGGTATCGTGATAGCCGAAAGTATCTACCAGCGTTTCGAAAAAGGGGAGAAGCCGCTGCAGGCGGCCATTACCGGTACGCTCGAAGTTCTGCCCGCAATAGCCGCGGCCATCATGACGACGGTGGTGCTTTTTATGCTTTTTCTTTTTCTCGACGGCGATCTCGGCAAACGGGTCAAGGATATCGCATTTGTCGCGATTACGACGCTGCTGATCTCCCTCGTGGAGAGCGTCTTCATTCTTCCTGCCCATATCGCACACTCCAAAGCGCTTCATGAGTCACCAGGCGGCAAGAGCTGGCTTCTGCGGAAATCGGAGCAGTTTCTGCATTTTCAGCGGGATCTTCTCTACGCTCCCGTACTGAAATTCAGCATCAACAACCCGCTTATAACTGCGGCAATTCCGGTCGCTCTGTTTTTCATCACTTTCGGTGCCATGCAGGGCGGTCTTATCAAATCCACTTTTTTCCCGGTCATCGAGCAGGACAATATACAGGTGACTCTTGAAATGCAGGCCGGTACACGAGATTCCGTAACCGTGGGAGTTCTTGCCGATATGGAGCGGACGGTATGGCTGGTAAACGACGAGTACAGGCGCGAGCAGGGAGGCGGCGAGGGCCTTGTGACCGCTATCGGCAGGGCGATCGGGCCGAAGGGGCATCAGGGCGGACTGCGTATATCTCTTGTCGACAGCCGTCTCCGCAGGATCGACAGTCAGGAGATAGCCGACCGCATCCGTAGGAAAACAGGTCGGGTTCAGGGCGCGACGAAACTCCTGATCGGAGGAGCGGGCATGTGGGGCATGCCGGTATCCATCGCCCTGAAAAGCGATAATCTGCAGCAGCTCAGGGGTGCCAAGGAGAAGCTGGAGCTCCTGCTTAAAGATATGAAAGAGCTGAAGGATGTATCCGACAACGATCCTCCCGGTCTCGAGGAGGTTTCGATAACCCTGAACGCAAGGGCTTACGGGCTTGGACTCACGACATCGGACGTTATGAGCCAGGTGCGAAGCGCGTATTTCGGTTTCGAAACGCAGCGGCTGCAAAAGGGCATAGACGAAGTCAAGGTATGGATTCGCTACCGCGAGCATGAGCGGGCATCGCTCAGGGCGCTCGAAGCCATGCGCATAAGGCTTTCCGACGGCCGTACGGTGCCTCTCGGGGAGATTGCAGGGATTACCATATCGCGCGGGGTCTCCGCGATCAACCATATCGATGCCCAGCGAGTAGTAAAAGTCGAGGCCAATGTATCGGATCCGAACACGGCGGTTCCGGATCTGCTGGAAACCATCCGCACCGAAGTCATGCCGGGCGTCCTCGACGAATTTCCGGATGTCAGTTTCAATTTCGAGGGACAAAGCCGGGAGAGCGGAAAAACCACCGGATCGATGAAAATCGCCTTTCCCGTGCTTTTTCTCATCATGTATCTTATCATTGTTGTGACATTCCGATCTTTCCTGCAGGCGTTCATCGTGTTGATTCTCATACCGTTCAGTCTTGTCGGCGTTGCCTGGGGCCATTTCGTCCAGGGCTATATTCTCAGCATGCTTTCGCTCTACGGCGTCATTGCCCTGATCGGCATCGTCGTCAACGACTCGCTTGTTTTCATCAGCACCATGAACGCAAGGCTCAAAGAGGGCGGAGATTTTCTCGGTACGCTATACGAAACGGGCATCAGCAGGTTCCGTCCGATCATCCTTACTTCCCTGACGACGGTTGCCGGTCTCGGGCCGCTGATTTTCGAACAGAGCCGCCAAGCGCAGTTTCTTTCTCCGATGGCGATCTCCGTGGCTTACGGACTGCTTTTCGGCACGACGCTGACTCTTATCATGCTGCCTGCTCTGCTGGTGCTTTTCAACCGTGCGAAGCAGTTTGTCGTTGCCGTTTTCGAAAGACGCAAGGTTACTGCCGAAGAGGTTGAACCTGCCTTACGGGAAGAGATTTTTACGGATGCCCATTGATTTCGTCCAAACGTATTGTCTGACTGTGTCATGAACCGATTGCTGCATCTCATTTTTTTATCGAGCCTGCTCCTGACGCTGCTGCCGTTTTCTGCAGCTGCGGGAAAGGATAGCGCTGTTGCGCCGATATCGCTTGAAGAGGCTATTCTGCTTGCGCTTGAAAAAAATCCGGATATCAAGGTCGCAAGAAACGAAGAGCGTATTGCCCGAAACAATGTGCACGCCGGCAATGCTGGACTTCTGCCGAAGATCGATCTGGTATCGAAAGCCGTATACATCGAAAATCCCGGAAGCGCGACTCCGGCAGGAGCGGAATCCACCACCAGTACGGCGCAACTGCAGGCAACATACACTCTTTTCAATGGATTCGGCAATATCTATACCTTCAGGAAACTGAAGAGCGTCGGGGAGATTGGTACGCTGCAGGCTCGCAATACCATCGAGCAGATCGTCATTGACGTCAGCAAGGCGTTTTACGATCTTGCCAACGCCCAGGAGCAACTGAGGGTGGCGGGAGATGCGGTGGAAATTTCTGCAGAGAGGCTTCGCAGGGCCAAGCTTCGTTCGGAGTACGGCCAGGCTAACACCCAGGAGGTGCTGTCGTCGATGGTCGATGCAAACAACGACAGCGTCGGCTGGCTTCAGGCGCGGCTGCAGAAAGAGAATGCCGAGCGGGCGCTCAATCTGCTGCTCGGACGACCTTCCGCTACGGCGGGCGCGGTCGTGACGGACGTTACCTTTCTCCCTGTCATGGAGCTCGATTCTCTTCGGGCTGCAGCTTTAAACGCAGGCGCAGAATACCTGATTGCCAGAACAGCCGTCGAGCAGTCGCGTTTCGAGTTGCTGCAGGCCCGCTCCGGTTTTTTCCCGCGCATCGATCTTCAGGGCGGTTACGGATTGAGCCGGACGGCAAGCGGATTCGATGTGGGACTCAACGATACGGAACCGGGTTTGTCCGCATCGCTGACCCTGAGTTATAACCTTTTCGACGGATTCCAGACGGCCATTAAAACCGAGAATGCGCGGCTTGCGCTGCTGAATCGCAGCATTCTTCTGCTTAAGGCTTCTGATATTGTGGAGAAAAAAACTGCCGATACCTATCACGCCTACATGAACAGCCGGGAAATACTTCGTTTCAAAGAAAGCAATATCGAATCTGCCGAACTTAATTTTCGCCGAACCAAAGAACTCTATGTTCTCGGTCAGGCAACCGGCACCACATTCAGGGAGGCGCAGCTCAATCTTGTAGACGCAAGAAAATCGATCGCTTCGGCAAGGTACGAAGCGAAAATGCTCGAACTTCAGCTTATGAGACTTGCAGGTACTTTGCTGGTGAATGGCGTGCGGTAAGGCGGGGAATACCGTGGGCCGTGAGCTTTGGGTGGTGGGTCGGAAAAGGAAGATTTTTTGCCCACAGATTAACACGGATCGGCACAGAAAGATGGAAGAGCGTTGATTGGGGGGTTGTGTCAAGCTTTTCAGTTAATGAGCTGTCAGGCTATCCAGCAATAAGGGGAAGAACGCGGTTCCCGCTGATTGAAATCGGATTTACACGGATGGAAAAGACGTGGGTAGTGAGCTGTGAGTGGTGGGTCGGAAAAGGAAGATTTTTTGCCCACAGATTAATACGGATTGGCACAGAAAGATGGAAGAGAGTTGATCGGGGGTTTGTGTCAGGCTTTTCAGGTTAATGAGCTGTCAGGCTATCCAGCAATAAGGGGAAGAACGCGGTTCCCGCTGATTATAATCGGATTTACACGGATGGAAAAGATGTGGGCCGTTGGCGGTGAGGCAGGGAAGATCGGGAGACAGGAGAGAGGAGGTGGGAGTCGGGAGCCAGGAGTATTGGATGCAAAGCCTCCGATATTCCTTGATGAAGTTCTTCTGTTCATGCTTAGGTGAATTATTTTTTTTCAGGGGATTATTTTGTTTGGTAATGTTGTTCCTTGTCGTATATTATGAGCCTTCCATTAAGGAACGGGGCATGGCGCAGTTGGTAGCGTGCCTGCTTTGGGAGCAGGAGGTCCCGAGTTCGAGTCTCGGTGCCCCGACAGGTTGGATCGTTGAAAAGTGCGCTGTGCCCGTAGCTCAATGGATAGAGCATCAGCCTTCTAAGCTGAGGGTTACTGGTTCGAGTCCAGTCGGGCATACAAGGAAGTGCCATAAGTTTTATATGGTGATTGTAGCTCAGTTGGTTAGAGCGCCAGGTTGTGGCCCTGGAGGTCGGGGGTTCGAGTCCCCTCATTCACCCGCATCAGGCCCCATCGACTAGTGGTTAGGTCATCACCCTTTCAAGGTGGTAGCACGGGTTCGAATCCCGTTGGGGTCACAAAGTTTTTCCTTCCTGCGCAAGAAACAGCGCAACCTTCCGTTCAGCGGTTTATCAAGCTCTGTACCTCTCCAGTCCAGGGCTTTTACCATTTAGCAAATGCAGATTTTCCTTTCCTATGAAAATATCTGTCGGCTGGCTTCAGGAGTTCCTTCCTTCGTTCAATCCCGATATTCCGTCCCTGGTTGACAAGCTTACCTTTCTCGGCTTCGAAGTCGAAGAGGTGCATGCCCGTCAGCTTCCCGACGATTATGTCGTTGTCGGCCGTATAGAATCGGTCGAGAGGCATCCCGATGCGGATCGCCTGAGGGTCTGCCGTGTCGATGCAGGCGGCGCCGAACCGCTGCAGATCGTCTGCGGAGCGCCGAATGTCCGTGATGGAATGGTGGTTCCCGTTGCGACAGTCGGCGCTAAACTCTCTCAGCCCGACGGTGAGGTGTTAGCCATAAAAAAATCAAAAATCCGCGGAGTCCACTCGTTCGGCATGATCTGCGCCCCCGACGAGCTTGGTTTCTCGGACGACCATTCGGGCGTCATGGAACTCGATGCATCCCTGGTGCCGGGAACCCCGGTTTCGTCGGTGCTGAAGGGCGACGTCATGCTTGATATTGCCGTAACGCCGAACCGTCCGGATGTGCTTTCGCATCTCGGTCTTGCACGGGAGCTTGCCTCGCCCGAAGAGATTGTGTTTCCTGCGCGGCATGCGGTGGACTTTTCGGTATCAGGAGATCTTGTCGAACTGATCGACACGGAAGCCTGTCCATATTACACTGCGGTTGTTATCAGGGGCGTTGCCGTAAAGGAGTCGCCTGCATGGCTGAAAGCGCGTCTTGAGAGCATCGGTCTGAAACCGAGGAACAATATCGTCGATATCACAAACTACATCCTCCACGCGTTGGGACAGCCGCTGCATGCATTCGATCTTGCGAAGCTCTCGGGCGGCCGGGTGATTGTACGCGGCGATGTTTCAACAGCATTTACCCTGCTCAACCAGGAGATCTGCGCTCCCGAACCGGGAATGCCGGTCATCTGCGATGCCGAAAAACCTGCGGCACTTGCCGGGGTTATGGGAGGACTCGATTCTTCCGTGAGTCAGGAGACGACGGACATTCTGCTTGAATCGGCATATTTTTTGCCTTCGAGGGTCAGGAAATCTGCCAGGAGGGCAGGAATATCGTCCGATTCCTCCTATCGTTTCGAACGCGGAGTCGATCCACTCAATGTCAGGCGGGCTGCCGAGTGTGCCGTCGCGCTCATTCTCGAACTTGCCGGCGGGGAGATCACTTCCGCAAGGGAATGCGGGTACGTGCCATCGGAAGGGCTTCCAGTCGATCTGAGGCCCGATCGCGCAAACGCCATGCTTGGCAGCTCCATCAGTCCGGAAACGATGAGGGAGATACTTGTTCGTCTCGGATTCCGCTGCGATGAAAAGGCCGGAGATGACTCGATGACTTTTTATGTGCCTTCGTGGCGGGTTGACGTGACGGCTGAGATCGATCTTGTCGAAGAGATCGCAAGAGTTTTCGGTTATGACAATATCGAGGCGTCGTCGCGCATGGTGACCTCTTATCCATCAAGCAGAACGGTTCCCGAGTACTTCCCCGATTATCTCAGGGGCATTGCGGCGGGACTGAATTTCAGGGAGATTCTTACCAATCCGCTCGTCAGACGGTCGGAAGCGGAGCTTTTCGACAGCAGGGTCGTTGCAGCGCTCAATCCCATCAGCGAAGGGCTCGAAGTGCTCCGTCCTTCGCTTGTGCCGGCATTTCTGAAGGTTATCGCCCATAACCTTCGCCACGGCAACAGGGATCTCAGGTTTTTTGAGGTTGCACGCGGATTTACCGGCAATGAATCCGGAGGAGACGGGGTGTCGCCGCTCGATGCATTTTCCGAACAGGAATACCTCGTGATGGCCATCACCGGGGCTCGCCATCCCAGGCTCTGGAATCAGCCCTCGGTGACGAGTGATGTATACGATATGACCGGTGCAGTCGAGATGCTTCTCGAGAAACTGAATTTAGTTGAAAAATCATCGCTTATTGTATATAATGAAAGTACGGTCGGTATTGAAGTGATACTGCCGGGACAGGATGGGAGCCGGGCTTGCAGCGCAGGTACGGTAAGGATAATGGATGCTGCTGTGCTCGATGCGTTCGATATAGGGCAGGAAGTTTTTCTTGCAGAAATCAATGTCGCGTTGCTTCAGGAAGCTTTCACTGCCTCCGTTACCTACGAGCCGCCATCAAGGTTTCCCGCTGTCCAGAGAGATTTATCGTTTGTTCTCCCCGAAGGTATTGCCGTTCAGCAGCTTGTCGATGTTGTCCGATCAAGCGATTCCCTTATCAGAAGGGTCAGCGTATTCGACCAGTTCGAACGCGACAGTCAGCACGGCAAAGAACGCAGTGTGGCGCTTTCTCTTGATATTGTCGATTACGAGCGAACACTGCATGATGAGAGAATCAGCGGTATTCTCGAAAAAGCCGGCAGTGATGCCGGCAAGCAACTTGGTGCGGTAATTCGACAAGTTTGATACGGTTATAAGTTCCATGCACGACGAGGTTGAGCATAAGATCGGGGCCGATTTCGGTCGGCTTGAAGAAAATGTCGGAAACCTCGTTTCCCGGCTTGACGAGTGCCGGAAAGAAAACGATCTGCTGCGGTCTGAACTTGCATCGCTCCAGAATATACTGAGATCGTGCAAACTGCCTGGTGCCGGCTCTGTCTCATCGTCCGGTCAGGAATCCGAACTGACTCATGCCGAAAAATTTCGGATGAAACAGAAGCTTGTGCTGATATTGCAGAAAATCGAAATGGAACTGCGAACCACCCGGAACTTGTAGGAGATTCCGTATGGAAAAGATCGATGTAAATGTATACGGCGACAGTTATCCGTTGAGGGTCGAAAGCCGGGAGCTGACCGAAAAGGCGGCTCAGGACGTTGACCGGGTCATGCGGCTGTTCGCCGAAAAAGCGCCTTCTTTTGAACCGGTGAAACTTGCTGTGCTTTCCGCTATTTCGTTTGCTGAAAAAAAAATCGAACTTGAGGCGGAAATCGAAGCGCTCCAGCAGAAAATCAGTCGGCTCAATGTTTTTATAGGGCAGAATTTGTAGGAAAGATTTACATTACAGCAGAAGAAATATCCGCACCAGGTAAAGGGGTGTATTGTAAGTAAAAGAACTAACACTATTCAGACGGGAGCCGAACTCTTCTTTTTGATTGCAGGCCTTGATTGACCTGCCGGTTTTACCGGGGTTGATCGGCAGCTGGTACAGTGCCGCATTGGAAGCAAAAAATCTGAAGGAGGCGCCCACCGTGTCACACGGGTTCTTGAATCTTACACATCCCGCCTAGTGCGGATTTTTTTGTTTTAAACGGTGCGTCCATCCCGGAGTGGCGGAGCATGTAAAAGGAGGTAAACGGTAATGGGGATTGTCATAAACCTGTTTCTGATCGTTTTTGCGGCAGTCGCGTTTTTTGTTATCGGTTTTTTTCTGGGTCGGTTTTTCCTTGAACGTCTCGGTACTACCAAGGTGCTGGAAGCTGAAGAACGTGCGGTTCAGATCGTTCAGGAAGCTCAGAAGGAGGCAAACGAGTACAAGGATCTGAAAGTTACGGAAGTCAATCAGGAGTGGAAGAAAAAAAGACGCGAGTTCGACCAGGAAGTGGTCATCAAGAACAACAAATTCACCCAGCTTCAGAAACAGGTTCAGCAGAAGGAAGGGCAGCTGAAAAAGCAGAGCCAGGATCTTCGTGAGGCGGAACGGAAACTGCAGGAGCAGCGCAAGGAGGTCGAACAGACCATGGAGACCGTCAGAAACCGCGCGGTTGAACTCGAACGGATCATAGCCGAGCAGAATCAGCGCCTCGAAAGCATCAGCAACCTGCAGGCCGAAGAGGCTCGCCAGATGCTTATCGACAACATGGTGTCGAAAGCGCGTGAGGAGGCTACAGAAACCATTCATCGCATTCACGAGGATGCCGAACAGCAGGCGGAACGGCTTGCCGAAAAGACTCTGCTCACCGCAATCCAGAGAATCTCCTTCGAACAGGCTACCGAAAATGCGCTTTCCGTGGTGCACATCCAGAGCGACGAACTCAAGGGCCGCATCATCGGCCGCGAAGGGCGCAATATCAAGGCATTCGAGAACGCTACCGGCGTCGATATCATCGTGGACGATACTCCGGAAGTCGTTATTCTCTCCTGTTTCGATCCGTTCCGTCGCGAACTTGCCAAGCTTACCTTGCAGAAACTGCTCATCGACGGAATCATCCACCCTGTGGCGATTGAAAAAGCCTATCAGGATGCAAAAAAAGAGATCGACGACGTTATTATGAGCGCAGGAGAAGAGGCTCTTTCCTCGCTGCAGATTCCCGATATGCCATCCGAGCTGGTTCGGCTGATCGGAAACATGAAGTTCCATACCGTTTACGGACAGAATCTGCTGCACCACAGCAGGGAGGTCGCAATGCTCGCTGGTCTCATGGCTGCCGAACTGAAGCTCGATGCCCGTCTTGCCAAGCGCGCAGGCCTTCTGCATGATATCGGTCTCGTGCTGCCGGAAAGCAATGAACCGCATGCCATTACCGGAAGCGCTTTTCTGAAGAAATTCAATGAATCTCCGCTTGTGCTCAATGCCGTTGCTGCTCATCACGGCGATGTCGAAAAAGAGTCGCCGCTGGCAGATCTCGTCGATGCAGCAAACGTTATTTCACTTTCCAGGCCCGGAGCGCGGGGCGCCGTAACCGCCGACGGCAATGTCAAGCGCCTCGAAAGTCTCGAAGAGATCGCAAAGGGATTTCCCGGCGTGCTTAAAACCTATGCGCTGCAGGCCGGACGCGAAATCCGGGTGATCGTCGAAGGCGATAACGTCAGCGATTCCCAGGCAGACGTCCTTGCGCACGATATAGCCCACAAGATCGAATCCGAAGCCCAGTATCCCGGCCAGATCAGGGTGACGATAGTAAGGGAGAGACGCTCGATAGCTTATGCGAAATAAAGTACCTGTCGCTTGCCACAGAACTGAAAAAAGGCTGCCGGAAAAATTCCCCGGCAGCCTTTTTTCACTTTACAGTTCCTTTTCATAAAGCCTACAGCGTTCCTTTGGTTGACGGCAGATCATTTCCGGTTACCGCAACGGCCATTTTCATGGCATAGGCGAACGCCTTGAACATCGCTTCGATCATGTGGTGGGTGTTTCTGCCTTCCAGGATCGCAATGTGGATGTTCGCGTGCATGGTTCTCGACAGCGACACAAAGAAATGTTCCACCATTTCCGTGGAAAATTCCTGAATCACCGGTCTCCGGAAATCCGCGGAGAAGACGCAGTAGCTTCTTCCGCCGAGATCGAGGGCGCAGCGGGCAAGCGATTCGTCCATCGGAATCATCGCCCAGCCGTAACGCTGTATGCCTCTTTTGTCGCCGAGAGCCTGTTGCACGGCCGTACCGAGCACCAGCGCGATATCTTCCACAGAGTGGTGATCGTCTACATCGATATCACCTTTGCAGGCCAGCGAAATATCGATGCCGGAGTGCCGGCTGAAGTTGGTGAGCATATGGTCGAGAAAAACCACGCCAGAGCGTATATCGGCAGAACCCGAGCCGTCGAGGTCTATGGTTGCCGCAATATCGGTTTCTTTGGTGGTTCTTGTAACTGTTGCCTTGCGGCCTGTTGTCCTGATTGTTTCCGGCATAAAGGGTCAGCGGATGAATTTGTTGAAAAGGAATATCGCGAGGCTGAGCAGCAAGGAAAGCACTATAGATGTTCCAAGCGGAAAGAAAAACCGGTAATTCTCCCTTTCAATACGGATATCGAGCGGCAGATTGCCGAACCAGTTCAGCCAGCCGCTCGAACCCGCCTTTTCGGCAGCCATAAGCAGCAAACCGCAGATGACGGCAATCACTCCACCGATGATAAGGATTTTGGCGGCTTCGGAAAACACGGCTTGGAAATAATGCAAAAGTTGCTAAATTAAGAGCCTTTATCAGTGATAAGATACGATATTCGGAACATTAGAACGTTAATCAAGCGGCCGGAAATGCATGTTTTCCTTGTGATAATCGCTCTGCTCGCATCGATCCTGCTCATAGGAGTGATTCTTCTGCAGAGCCCGAAAAGCGGCAGCGGTCTTACCGGCGGTATAGCCAGTCTCGGTACGGTTCAGACTCTTGGCGTCAGGAGAACAGGAGATTTCCTCAGTAAGGTTACGGCGGCGCTCGCAGCAGTTCTCATGGTTGCAGCGTTCATAGCACAGTTTACCCTGCCGGCAAGAGAGGCACGGCAGAAAGATTCAAAAAGCGTTCTGCAGGAGAGTGCGCCTGCACCTGCCCAGACGCCAGCCAGAAGCCAGCCTGCATTGCCAAAAGCACCGACAATTCCGGATTTTCCGGCGGTGCCAGCAAAATAAGAGGCTTTCAGATGCACTCGTAGCTCAGTTGGTAGAGCAACTGACTCTTAATCAGTGGGTCCAAGGTTCGAGTCCTTGCGAGTGCACCACAACATAACCCGCAGTTCCGCAAGGGGCTGCGGGTTTTCTGCTTTATTGTGGGCACCGTATATCACCATAAAGCGCTTTTTTTTCCGCCCTTCTTCCTGAGGAATAAACAGTTTATAGTGAAAATGGAAATAAAGTATCACTCTCTGAACGTTTATAATATCTTCAGACTCTGTTTGGATGATTTCCTGTTTATTTTTCTCCGTGGAGGTATTTGATAAAACACAATATCCGGAAGGCTCTATTAGAGTATCTGTCCCGGCAATCAAACCGGTGATGTCTGTTTTTGCTGAATCATTGGAGATGAGAGTGCTGCGTGCTTTTATGAAAAAATAGTTACATTAATTGTGTCTGATGTTTATTCTGTGAATTAAAATCCTATTGCAATGCCAACTATTCTTGAATTAGAAGCTCAGATTGCTGAACTGCAGCAACAGGTTGCTGCTCAGAAAGCTGCCGGTAAAAAGCAGGCTATCGAAGAGATAAAAGCAAAGATGGATGAGTTCGGTATTACACCTGACGATCTTCAATCAAGAGGAAAGACAAGCCTGCTTAAAGCTCCAAAAGAGAAAAAAACAGCAGCCGTTAAATACAGGATGGGTGATAATACCTGGAGCGGAGGAAAAGGCCCGAAACCCAAGTGGGTAAAAGAGCTGCTTGATAAAGGCGGGAATATAGATGATTACCTTGTTGCGAAAGCTGAAGTGATGAAAAAGGAAGATGATTCTCAGTCAAGCACGTTGTTTTAAATCGTAATAAAGAAAAAGGATCGCTGTTGAAGCGGTCCTTTTTTATTTGTTGTTTCTGTTGCCTTTTATCGGCAACGTTTTTTTATCCCGTCACTCCGAAGGTTGGGGCCCCTATCGGTTTATTGCCAGTCGCTATCGCGAAGGTTTCGTATTTATTATGTACAGATTGTCCGGGTTAATTTTTTTTAAATGGATGTTTAAGCTTCCGGGTTTCCATCTGTATATTGCCATCTCGAAAGCAAATCCGCACTGAGTGGCGGCCTCACTCTCTATGAATCCTGTATGAAGATAATCGACCGATACATCCTCAAGTCCTTCGTCGGGCCGTTCATGCTCTCTTTCATTACGATCGTGTTCGTGCTGGCTCTGCAGTTTCTTGCAGGCTTTGCCGACCGGTTTCTGGGCAAGGGAATAGGATTGGGCGATGTTGTGGAACTGGTTATGCTTCAATCTGCATGGATGGTGGTTTTTGCCGTGCCGATGGCGGTGCTGGTTTCGGTCATCATGGTTTACGGCGGGATGACCAATGCGTCTGAAACAACCATTCTTCGAGCCTCAGGGCTTTCGGCTTTCCGTCTTGCTGCGCCGGTTCTCGTTATTGCTGCGGTTCTTTCCGTTTTTGCAGAACGATTCAATAACGTCGTCATTCCGCAGGCAAATTACCGTTCCAAAACGCTGATGGCCGATATCGTGCGGGCCAAACCGGCATTCGGCCTTACTGAAGGAGCATTTTCAAGTTTCATAGAGGGGTATTCGATTTTCGTGAAGGATACCGATGCCTCTTCGCGGGAGTTACGGGGAGTTCGGCTCTACGATCTCACCCGTCCGGGGAGCCGAACCCTGGTGAGCGCCGAGAAGGGTGTTATCGGTTTTTCTCGTGATGACCGTTACCTTGTCATGACGCTTTTTAACGGTGAAATTCATTCGATGCAACTGCCGGGAGACGGGAAGTATCGGGCCATGCGTTTCGACAGGCACCGTATCGTTTTCGAGTCTTCGGGTTTCGGATTCAGTCGTACTGCCGGTGATGGGCGTGTGAGGAACGATATCCGGGAGCTTTCCGCTGCGGAACTGCTTGAGGCCGGAGCAGCTGCAAAACGCGATATGGTTTTGACGCAAAAGCGCGTGAGTGTGCTGACCGGGAGCACCGGTGAGTCGGAGCGGCTTTATGGTGAACGGCACCGGCTTGAAAAGCAGCAGAAGCAATACAACCGGTATATGACGGAGTATCATAAAAAATCGGCTCTTCCTTTAGCGTGCTTCGCTTTTGCGCTTGTCGGAGTGCCGCTCGGCATTCTCTCGCGTCGCGGGGGTTTCGGAGCCGGAGCAGCGCTTTCTCTCCTGTTTTTCGTGCTGTACTGGGCTATTATCATAACCGGCGAAACGTTTGCCGAGCGCAACCTGATCGATCCGGCCCTTTCGATCTGGTCTGCCGACATTCTGGTCGTGCTTGCAGGGCTTATGCTGCTCCGGCGATTGAACGGCATGGCCGGCAATTCAGGCAGATAGCTCTGCTCAGGGCAGAAGCGATATTCCAAGAAATACGATTGCTATAACTATCGAGGCCATGATGTTCATCATCATTCCGGCTGCAATGATGGTTTTGAGGGAAACCCGCTTGAAACCGCCGAATGCGAGAGTGTTAGCCGGCGAAGCGAGCGGGGTCATGTAGGCTGCGCTGGCGGCGGTCGTGAGCGAAAGCAGCAGCACGAGCGGGCTGAGTCCGGTATGCGGCGCGGTTGCGATCATGAGCGGCGAGAGTATGACGACGATTGCTGTGTTGCTGAGCAGTTCCGAAGAGAATGCCGCCGCCGCATTGAGTACCGGGATCAACAGCAGCGGCGTTTCGAGCGGTTCGAGCATGTCGAGTATCAGGCCGGTCACTGCATTCACCAGAAATCCGTCGCTTTGCGGAGTTGCCGGGTTGTCCCCGACATTGAGGATGAGGTAGAGAAACGAGCCGAAGAGGGTAACGAGCAGCAGCCCGAAATAGGGAATGTCGAAAATAATGGTGTTGATGGAGAGCAGTGCGTTGCTGTTTGCAGATTCGATGCTTCCGGACGGTTCACCAAACAGGCGTCGCCATAGCTTATCGAACAGTTGCTGCAGCTTCCGTTCCAGAAAAAGGTATAATGGCGATAGCGGAATGCGCATATGCCGTTCTATTTCCATCGATATTCTGCTGATCAGCAGGATCGGAAAGCTGGTAACGAAGAAAAGTAAAAAAACAGTGTTTTTTAGGACGTTGCCGGGTTGCGCGGTTTTTGCGGGATAGAGGAATGAGAAGAGCGCGAAGAGCGTTCCATAGCATAGGAAGCCGAGATCGATCCACGAGAGGCCGGATAGCAGCGGAGCCGGTTTGAGGAAGAACTGGATTCCGGAGAGGGTGGTGATGAACGCCATATTGAGGGCGAAAAACAGCAGCGAACGATGCGGAAGCCGGGCTTTTTCCTGGCTATCAGGGTAGATAAGTGCCATTTCGTTGCAGTTCCGGGCCGTACGGAGAATAATCATGCGTGCTGCGGCTATTATCACCAGTGTTGCAGGAATGCCGATCATCAGCCAGGAAAAGAAGTTGACATGTTCGCGGTTGTCAATTCTGTAGAACTCCAGAAGTCCTGCGGAAAAGGCGTTGAGAGGGTTGCCTGTGAGGGATGCGAGTCCTCCTGTTGTGGCACCGAAGGTCAGGGCAAGATAGAAGAGCGTCGCAACCTCCTTTTTTGATACTCCGTCCGTAACGAATCCCATCAGCCGATTTACAACCGGGAGCAGAGCGAGCACCACGACGGTATTGGAGAGGAATATCGACAGGCCGTAGGAGATCAGGAGAACCGAGGTCAGGAGGGAGCGGAGCCCGGTACCCCCGTGTCGCAGCAGAAAGGAGATCAACCGGAAATGGGTATTTCTTGCAATGAGTACCTGAGAGAGCAGAAAACCTGTCGTCAGGATGATGGCGTTCTGGAGCATGGTCATGGGACGATAGGATATGGCCTCTTTTTTTTGATTATCCCGGAATTTGCAGATTCGTTACACAACCTTAACCATTAGCCAACACTCTTTTTTTTTATTGCCTTGAATGGTCAGGAACGGCAGCTCGCCGGTTTTATCAGACCTGGAAAAAGGTAATGAAAAAAAACATGCAAACCCTTTTCAGTCCCCTTCCTCACCTGACTTTTAAAGAGGCCCTGATTCTCAGGCTGCTGATGGTGCCCAACCTTTTCCTGATTCGGGCGACGGGTATGGAAAACCTTCAGTACTCCGGCCCTGCGATCTATGTGTTCAACCATAACAATTCCGCTGAATCCCTGCTTGTTCCGGTCTACCTGATGTTTTGTCTTGGCGGCAGAAGGGTCAGTTTTGTTATCGACTGGATGTTCGGCAAAATTCCGGTGCTTGGATGGCTGATGGATATGATCGATCCCCTCTATGTCTATCATAAGCGTTCCACGATTCCCTTAATCGAGCGTCGCCGTCCGGCAACGCCGGTTCCCGATACCGTGCTGCGTTGCTGCGAAAGGCTCAAAGAAGGGGGATGCATCGGGATTTTTCCTGAAGGCCGGAGAAACAGCGATCCCGGCAAGCTTGCCAGGGCAAAGCCGGGAATCGGCCATATCATTCTTCAGTCCGGAGCGCCGGTCATACCGGTAGGTATCGATTTTCCGTTACGTCTTCGAAAAGGGAGAATCCCCGCAGTCGGGCGAATGATTCTCAGGGCCGGGGCTCCGCTTGAATTTCCTGCATTGTCTGCGCGTTACCGCGCTCTTGACCTTTCCTCCGATAAAAACAGAATCCGTCATACGCTTGCGGTGGACGCCACCTCCACGGTAATGCGGCAGTTGTCGCTGTTGTGCGGCAAAGCATGCGAAGAGCCATTGTCTGTTTCCGAGTCACCCAATCATTCAACCAACATCTATCAAAAGGAGCTGCCATGTCCGGTATAACGGTTCAGCGCGTGCTTGGCGGCGACGACCGCCAGGCTGTTATCGATATTATCGAGCAGGTTTTTCAGAACGAGAAAAACTGGATCAGCAGTGCCCATTCGCAGATTCCGGAGGAGCTTGCCGAAGAGCAATCGTTTTCCTGGTTTCTTGCGCGGGTGAACGGGCGACCTGCCGGTGTGCTCAGACTTCTGTACGATCCGCCGCTCAATCTTCCCGAAGAATATCAGGTTACCTTTATGCCTGGCATCGATACCGACTACCTGAAGGGGCTGGGCCGATATGTGGAAATCGGGAGGTTCATGATTCCCGGCGAGTACCGCAGAAACCATCGTATAGCATTGCGCCTGATGCGCGCGGCTACCGAGGAGGTCGTCGAGAGGGATTATACCCATTTCATAACCGACGTTTTTGAAAACGAGAAGCATTCTCCATTGAACTTCCATACGCGGGTACTCGGCTTCGAAGTGATCGGGAGGCATTTGTTCGGAGACCTGAACTGCAGTTCCACGAGAATCATTCTTACTCTCGACATTCTGAAGCTTTACAGCCGTATCAAGGACAGCAGGAACCGTATCTATGCAGAACTTGTCGAGGGAATGCACACTCTTGTCGAGAGCAAGCGCAGAAAGCTGGTGGCGGAAGGGGGGAGAAGATCGTGAGCCGTTAGCGGGAAGTCCGGCGCGTGTGCGCGCAGGAGTATCGGGAGGCTTGCCGCCCGGGAGTAAGGAGTAGAAGAAAGGAGGAAGATTTTTGCCCACGGATTTTCACGGATTGGCACGGATTAATGGGTTAAGCGCTATGGGTGATGTTTTCTTGCTAT
>NZ_JAIGND010000020.1:0-2594 GCF_036528655.1 Chlorobium sp. | reverse complement strand
AGCTGGATGGCTCAATAGCAAGAAAAAATAACCCGGAGCACTCACCCCAATAATCTGTGCCAATCCGTGTTAATCCGTGGGCAAAACTCTTCCTCTTCCATCCCACAGCTCACATCCCACAATCTTCGCATCCGTGAAAATCCGCTCCCAATCAGCGGGAACCGCGCTCCCCCTCTTCATAGCTGAATATCCAGACATCTCGATGGCTCAATAGCAAGAAAAAATAACCCGGAGCACTCACCCCAATAATCTGTGCCAATCCGTGAAAATCCGTGGGCAACATCTTTCGCTTCTCTGAAAGATATTGAGGCTACGGATCAGCGTCCCCAAGAAGCTACTTCATGCAGTTTCCCGATGAGGTATCTCCTGATAAGAGAATTCCCATAAGCGCGCATTTTCCTTGGCATGCTCTATTGTCATACTGACAAGATTCCCCTTCTCGTCAACATCGATCAGGATGTTTTCACTGATCTCCCGAGTTTCGAACACTGGTTTGTCAAGTAATTCGATATAAGCAGTATCAGTATCCTCAAAATATTTTACTTTCATCGTTTAGTTCTCTTTATACGATCTATCGAAAAAAGCGTTATGTACGGTTTCGCCATCTTCAAGAAGAATGACCCGTAAAACTTTCCCTGCTTCTGGAATATGTGCCCATTTCTTGATTCGGCCATCAGACTGGATGACAGTTTTCTCTGCATGTTCTATAACGAAACAAATCCATTCATCGTTTATTCCTATACGGTCAGACCTGTTTCTTGTTAAATTAAAATAAGATGTCGTTTTCATACAGCGATACCTGCAAACGCTGAAACTTTGATTCCGGAAGCCGATGCTTTGGGCTCAATTCTTTCTGCCAATTTACGAAAGTGTTATCACACCCCCGCATGGGTTTTGGGTTTCCCACGCTCCAGATCCCAGCCCCCACATCCAACTCTCCAGACGAAAAAAGTTTACGTAGTCACGAACGTCCCCCCAGCGGTACAGCTCACATCCCACAATCTTCCCATCCGTGAAAATCCGCTCCCAATCAGCGGGAACCGCGCTCTTCCTCTTCATTGCCGAATAGCCAGACAACTCGATGGCTCAATAGCAAGAAAAAATAACCCGGAGCACGTAACCCATCAATCCGTGCCAATCCGTGTAAATCCGTGGGCAAAAATCTTTCTCTTCAATCCCACAACATCCCCCTCCCTGGTAGCAAGTTGAGCTGCAAAACAGCGTCCCCTACTATGTTCCCGTGGGCAACCTCTTCCGCTTCTCTGAAAGATATTGAGGCTACGGATCAGCGTCCCCAAAAAGCTACACGGGCTTCCGGCAAACGGCTCACAGCTCACATCCCACAATCTTACCATCCGTGAAAATCCGCTCCCAATCAGCAGGAACCGCGATCCCCATCTTCCATCAAAAAAAGCGCCTGAATTGACCGGTAAAAGCCGGACAAAACAGGCGCCAATCCGTGCCAATCCGTGTAAATCCGTGTAAATCCGTGGGCAAAAATCTTTCTCTTCAATCCCACAACATCCCCCTCCCTGGTAGCAAGTTGAGCTGCAAAACAGCGTCCCCTACTATGTTCCGACATCGCTATACTCCCTGGATTTTCACGGAATAAAAACCCCCTCAAGTGTTTGGGCGGTGAGAATGGCTTCGGCCCATGCTTCCAATTCCTGCTCGGTGGCGCGGCTTAGCTTCTCGGCAGCCCACTCCGGCAACACACCAAAACGACGCTCCAACTGCCTTTTCAGCAGCCTGGATTCCCCTTCTACACGACCCTGCGCCATACCCTGGCTCATACCTTTAGCTATACCGATTCGTTCTATGCTCGTAATATATTCCACTTTTTCTCTCTCCTCAATTGTTTCGATTTCGTCAAAAAACAGACTGTTCAACCATAATGGCAGTTTCATCAGCCAATCCAACACACCAAACAAATTGATGATCCGCTGCTTATCCCAGTGCCTGTTATAGAGTATCTAAGCTTGGCAACAGGAAACTCCATCATCAGCTTGCACCCCAATACCGAAAAGCCATAAGAAGCCGGCTTCCAATGCTTATGCTTGTCAGCAAGCACAGCTAAACTCGCTACAGGTCGTTTAAATCGGTCGTAAATACGATAGTTGTACACAAACATCCGCTGGGCAAATTCAGCCTGCCTGGTACCTTGCACCTCAATATGGATGTATATCCAACTTTCATCCCCATTCAGCACGGTTACCCTGACCAGCCGATCAACAAAGCGTGTACCCAACTCAGCATCCTGAACAACCGCCCGCAACTCCTGATCAAGAAAAACATGCTCCCTTGACCAATCGATTTCAGTATATGCATCCGGGAAATAAAACGCCATAAACTCCTGAAAATAAAGCTCAATTGCCCCTTTCCACGGACTATCGTACTGATCGTTCGAACCATCTGTATTTTCTGTGAATTCTGCTTCGTTTTCAATCATACATCCTCTCCTTCATATGGGCACCTCTATTTATTGTCGTGAGAAGCACGAGGGCAAGGCGGACGGAGCGGAGAAACCGGAGTGTACACAGAGTACATGAGGATTTCGAGCACCGCCCAACACAGCAATAGGGATTCGGAACAAA
>NZ_JAIGND010000019.1:0-75283 GCF_036528655.1 Chlorobium sp. | reverse complement strand
ACTGCAATGCCAGCGTGGTTTTACCGACTTGACGAGGGCCGTAGAGCACCTGGATAAATTGACGAGGTTCTGATTCGATCCTGTGTGTCAGCACTTTTTTTTGTGTGCGCTCGATGATCATAATTTTTGCTCATCATATTGAGTAATTATACTCAAAACAATAAACATGCAACCAAGAGCTAACACTGCACCCGGAATGGAATTCAATGTAACGTTTTTAAGTAACGTGGGTTTGCCGCCGACTGCCATGCCATGTGACCTTGAAGCGGGTGTGCTTCCGGTGATGCACCATACAGCAATCGCGTGACTACCGCTTCACGATATCCGATGCCTCAAGGTACCCCGTCACCTCGATATCGCTGCGTTGCTGGTGTTCCGTGCCGCCATAGACAAGGTTCATCTTTTTTACCCGTTCTCCGAGAATTTTACGGGTTTTATGCAGCGATGCGAATACCTCTCCGGATACTGTCCGGCCGGATTTGATCTCCGTCAACACAATCCCGTCGCCCTCCTCGAACAGCAGATCGGCTTCCAGACCGGTACTGTCGCGATAAAAATGGAGTTGGGGATGTTTGCCCTGATTGAGGTACTGCTTCATAATTTCAAGCACCACGAGGTTTTCGAAGAGCTGTCCTTTCAGCGGATGAACATCGAGATGCGACTCCTCGCGAATTCCCAGCAACCATGAAGCAAGTCCGACATCGCAGAAATAGAGTTTCGGCGACCTGGTTAATCGTTTGCCGATATTGGCGAACCATGGAGGGAGCAGGAAAACGATGAACGATGCTTCCAGCAAGGAAATCCATGACCTTGCAGTCTGGCTTGAAACACCTGCGTCTCCGGCAAGGTTCTGCAGGTTAAGCAGTTGACCGGTTCTGCCTGCTGCCAGACGAACGAACAGCTCGAACTCCCGGATGTGCCGGAGGTGAATGAGTTCCCGCAGGTCCCGCTCGACGTAGGTTGCAAAATAGTCGCCGAGAGCCACTGCCGGATCGAGATCATCGGCATGAATACGAGGGTAGCCTCCCGCATGGAGCAGGCGGTTGATACCCGAAGGCGCTCCGTATGCATGCAGTTCGGCAATTGATAGCGGCAGGAGATTGAGGAGGGCCGTCCGTCCGGCAAGCGACTGGCTGATACGACGATTCAGTTCGAACTGATGGCTGCCGGTAAGGATGAATTCGCCTGCCATCTTTTGTTCATCGACACGAACCTGAATCCACGAAAGCAGTTCCGGAACCCTCTGGATTTCATCGAGCACCGCACCTTGAGGAAACTGCGACAGATATCCGGCGGGATCCGACAGGGCGAACTCTCTTGTGTCAGGACGTTCCAGGTTGCTGTAAGGTTTTTCAGGAAAACATTCTCTGCACAGGGTTGTCTTGCCCGACTGTCTCGGACCGGTCACGGTAACGACAGGATACCGGGCAGCGCGTGACTTCAGAGTGGAAGCAAGATGTCGTGAAATCATGTTTGCAATTTTCAAGTTCAACTTGAAGATTGCAAAATTCCGGCTCAGTGCCAAATTTCCGGTATGGTCTACGGCTGCGGAAAGCATCGGGACATTGAGCCTGAAGGTCTGACCTGCTTTACCTCTATTTGGGGACGTTGTTTTGCAGCATAAATATCAGTTCATCTCGATCATCTGATTTTGGGGAGTTTGCTGCTTCTTATTTCAGCCGAGTGAGGGTTTTTGCATGCCTTGACCTTCTGGACCGGTCAAGGAAATGGAGCCCGATCATGTCCGGATTTCAGCGTTTTCACCGGATTGCTCCCGTATGTAACCGAGAAATCTTCTCTAAGAAACCTGACGAAAAACAGGAAACTCGATGCACTGCAATGACATCTTGTAAACGGATAGATATAATGACGATGCTCGTTGTGCATTATTCCGGGACAGAATCCGAGACGAGCATCGTCTTGAGTGATTCGGGTTCATTTTTTCGGTTCCAGCGTGACCCCTTTACTGTAGTCGAACTGACCGGCCAGACAGATAATGCCTTCAGGTATGCGTTCCGTTCCCTTGCGTTCCTTCTCGATATATGTTGTTCCGTCGAAAACATACCGGACATAGGTTGCCTTTGCACCGCCTCCCGATTCCATTTTCCAGATATCGCGCCAGCCTTTATTGCTTTCAGGCGATATAACTACCGGTGTTCGGGCTAACGTGAAGTTTTTGACAAGACGGTAACCTTTTTCTGCTTTAGTCAGCACAATCATATTGCAGCCACCGGTTCCGCAGAAAAACGATCCCATCATATAGATGATTGCTTCATCTTTTCCGTCTCCGTTCAGATCCACAAGGCTGTAACATACCTGGCTTTCTGATCGAGTACAATATCTTTTTTGTAATCGGGATTGGCGTTCAATATGGCTTGCTCGATAGCTGCATCTGACTTATCGATGTAAGGCGTTTCTGCATGAGGCTCCCAGGCAAAAACCCCTCCATCTGCCATGAGGCTTAAATAGAGCTTTCCGTCCTTGAGTAGGTAACCCCGTACCCATTGAGCCTGAGAGGCAACCAGTTCGTCCATGCTTGGAGGAGGGCAAAGCGCTTTTGTGGTTGCAAGAGGCCCGAAATCCAATTTTCCGCTTGAAGGATCGGCTGAGGGCTCTATTTTCCATGATCCGGTGGCCTTATTGCAGTTGAGTTGCATGTGAACGGTGCCATCGGTTTTAAGACTCATGATATACAGCAAGGGATTGTCCGGACGCTGGGTGCCCTGAGCGTCGTCCATCGACTGAAATTCAACGAGCCTCCATTGTGTGCCTGCAAGGGGGGCGCCCTTCTGCTCAGCAGCAGGTTTATCCTTTTCAGCCGATTCCGCGTTCGCTCCTGACTGATCGTTCTGATTTTTTATCCCGCCGGAAGTGCAGGAAGCCACAATGAACAGTGGTGAAATCAGAAACACCGCCGTTACGATAACCGATAATTTCCTGTAAAAAGACCTCATGGTTTTCGCAGGATAAAGGTTGAAGAATCAGGGAATCTCCTCTGTAAGTGTCCGGTTCGCCATAATCCGCCGATAATAATTCGGGCAAAATGCCTCATGCCTGCTGCGGAAATAAATAACAGGTATGGCTCGTTATGAGTTTCAGTTGTTATTGATCGATGATGGATGAGGGTTAGACTGCCGCATGTTTCTCCATGCATTCCGGCAGGTCTTGAATGATCTGGCGGAGGATGTCGCCCCCAACGGAAGTCCCGAGGGATCGGCCGAAGGAACCCTTCGGACTGCCTGAGTCAGGCACCGGGCGTCAAATGCCTTTTTCTGCGTCGGGTTGCTGTACCCCTCGCCGAGGTGTGCATATTCATAAAGAGGAGATTCGTGGCATTCGGATGCCCGGTCATTCGTATCTGTTGCTCAGACGGACACTCAGGTGCCAGAAGTCATTAGCGGCGCTCTCTGAAGAAACGCCGCAGTTATGCCGGCAGCGTCGAGGATTGCCCGGCTCCACTTTTCTCTCCTACTGGGCAATAAAGCCCGGATTATGCAGGTCTTCCTTGTTATAGACCAGTTCCCTGCCGTTTACGATATCGATCAGGGTTCTGCCGGCCGCATTGAGTATGGCATGCCCTGCTGCGGTATCCCACTCCATGGTTGGCGAAAATCGGGGATAGCTGTTGACTTCTCCGGATGCCACCATGCAGAATTTCAGTGAACTGCCGCAGCGAAGCACATCGAGATCCGGATTGTTCTCGCGCAGGCGTTCAAGGTAGGAGAGGGTCTTTTCATCCATATGGGAGCGGCTTGCAACAATTCTGAAGCTGTCATGAGTTCCTGGAAAAGGCATCCGCCGGGCACTTTCCATAAGCTGTTCAGTCGAGTGGATCGTGTCATTCGGCGCATCGACGTAAAAGGCGCCGGCTTTCGTCGATGCAAAATACAGCTGTCCTTTTGCAGGAGCATAGATAACGCCGAGCACCGGCTGCCCGGCACTGATAAGCGCTATGTTGACCGTAAACTCGCCGTTCCGGGCAAGAAATTCCCTTGTTCCGTCAAGCGGATCGACCATCCAGAACGCCGGCCAGGCTTTTCGCTCTGCGTAGGGTACCGGTATGCCCTCTTCACTCAGAATCGGCAGGCCGGTTTCTTCAAGTTTCCGGAGAATGAGTTCGTGACTGCTCCGGTCGGCAATGGTCAGTGGCGTATTGTCGGACTTGTATTCCGGCTGGATATCCTGACCATAGCTCTTCAGAATGCTCTGGCCGGCATCAAGAGCGGCCTGTACCGCTATTCCGATTTCAGGTAGAATCATCATATCAGATAGTAACATTGTCATGGGCTCGGCAATACTCGCTTTGCCCGAGTTCATCAGGGCACCTCGAAAAAGTTGTTCAGCATCCCGATTGCTTCGTTGGTCGGTGCTCGAAATCCTCATGTACTGCGGTGTACACTCCGGTTTCTCCGCTCCGTCCGCCTTGCACTCAGGGTGCTCACGACACTTTTTCGAGATGCCCTTTATTCCGTGACAAGATATAGTTACTAACCGGTTTTCAAAATTTCCAGACAATCAGGGCGTTCGGGACTGCTTGCACTTTCATCCTGAACCCGTTACATCTCATAGGGTTTGAGCTGAATGTAATGGCGGACAGGAATGTCCGCCCTCCTTTATGCTCATGTCACGTTGCAGAGATTCGCTTAAACGTTAAACTTTCTGCGAATATCATCCGTACGTGACCGATTCACGCCGAGATCGGAAAATCCAAGCCTCGATGCCGAACGCATGTGTATGCATCCGGCTTTTCGGTCGAGGCGGAACTCTACGTCATCGACGAAGCCGAAAACCGGCACCATAAAGGTCGACCAGAGATAATCGCCTTCGGTTCGTTCGATTTTTCCGCCCATTGCCGAAATAATCTGCAGCAAACGTTGCCATGCTGCCGCAGGATCGTCACGGTACGTCAGCGGCTCTATGCGGTCGCCGCCGCTTCCCTCTTCGCTGCAGACGCAGTTCGGAGTACCGGGGCATGGCCGCAGCTTTCCGTCGACCGGTCGGGGTGTTTCTTCAGGCGCAGGCCATAGTCCGGAAACCGTTTTAGTCACAGCGCCGAGAAAATCGTTGATGATGTCCATAACCGTCCTGTTGGTGATAGATTTATTGTGCTTCAGGCGGACCGGAATGTCCGCCCTGCTGTATTACAACTAACTGAAACAGAGGCTCTTCACGTTTGTGAACTCTTTTATACCGTAACTTGAGAGTTCGCGCCCGTAGCCAGAGAGCTTCA
The DNA here is from genome assembly GCF_036528655.1 of Chlorobium sp. GTDB lineage: Bacteria > Bacteroidota > Chlorobiia > Chlorobiales > Chlorobiaceae > Chlorobium. The sequence goes on along the minus strand of NZ_JAIGND010000019.1, from coordinate 70,053 downwards.
CGCCGCCAAAGGGCAGACGGGGGTCGGATTTGACCATGGAGTTCACGAAGCAGTTGCCGGCTTCGAGCTGTGAGGCCACCGCTGCGGCGCGCACAGGATCGGCGGAGAATACCGCTGAGCCGAGGCCGAACTCGCTGTCGTTGGCTATGGCTACCGCTTCGTCGTCGTCAGCGGCTTCGATGACCGTGGCGACAGGCCCGAAAATCTCCTCGCCGTATGCTGCCATTCCTTTTTTAACATCGGTAAGAATAGTGGGGGGATAAAAGTATCCCTTGCCTTCGGGCATAACGCCGCCGCAAAGAAGCTTCGCTCCGGCGCGCACGCTTTCCTCTACCTGATGATGGACTCCGTCGCGAAGATCGGCGCGGGCTATGGGACCGAGCTCGGTAGCCGGATCGAAGGGATCGCCGGTCCTGGCAGCAAGCATCCTCTGCAGGAGCAGTTCCTCGAAACGGCTTTTCAGCGAGCGGTGAACGATAAAGCGCTTGGCGGCGATGCAGCTCTGTCCGTTGTTGAGGAGTCGCGATGCCACGCATACCGTCACTGCTTTTTCAAGTTCGGCGTCTTCAAGCACGAGATAGGGATCGCTGCCGCCAAGCTCCATAACGCTGCGCTTGAGCGCATAACCGGCTTTCGCGGCGACCGCGCGACCTGCCGCGGTGCTTCCTGTAACCGAAACCGCTTTTACGTAAGGATGCGAGATGACCATCCCTGTAAGACTATCGACGTCCTGAAGATCTATATGCAGGGTACGGTAGAGGTTTTCGGGGAACCCTGCGTCGCGGAACACTTCCTCTATGGCAATGGCGCAGCCGGTCACGTTGGGCGCATGTTTGACGATGGCACCGTTTCCAGCCATGATGGCCGGCACTGCGAACCGGAAAACCTGCCAGAAGGGAAAGTTCCACGGCATAACGCCAAGCACGAGCCCGAGAGGTTCGAAGACCACCATGCCTTTGGCTCCATCCAGATCGACATACTCGGGCTGCAGAAACCCTTCGGCGCGATCGGCGTAGAATTCGCAGACCAATGCGGATTTCTCGACCTCGGCAACCGCCTGGCTGAGAGGTTTGCCCATCTCGCGGGCGGCAAGAGCGGCGTAGGATTCCTTGCGTTCGCGCAGCAGGGCCGCGGCGCGATGCATCAGCAGGGCGCGTTCCGGCATCGATACCTGACGCCATGGCGTAAAAGCGCGCCAGGACGAGTCGAGCAGCGACTCGATGTCGGTTGAAGACATAACTGGATATTCGGCAAGCACCTCTTCGGTTGCCGGATTGATGGTAACGATCATAGCAGCAAAAGTGAAATAGTTTTAGAGTAATTCCAGGAAAATGTGCTCACTCGACCTCTTCGAGCGCATCGAAAAGTATCCGATAGCTCTCGTACCGTCCGGCATCGATCAGTCCCTTTTCGGCCGCATTTCTTACAGCGCACTGCGGTTCTACGGTATGGGTGCAGGATGAAAAACCGCACTCCGGCATGAACTGCAGAAACTCCCTGAAGTAAAACCGCAGATTCTCCCGTGTAATGTCTGCAAGGCTGAACTCTCTGATGCCGGGAGTATCGATAACGTATCCGCCTCCCGGCAGCGGATGCATGGTGGCGTTGCTCGTGGTATGCACGCCCTTGCGGGTTTTGTAACTGGTTCTGGATGTTTTCAGGTCGCATCCGGTCAGGAGATTGATCAGGCTTGATTTGCCCACACCCGAATGGCCGCTGAAGGCCGAGATCCTGCCTTCGAGAGCCTGCACAAGTTCGGCTATGCCGCTTTTATCGTAAACGCTGACATAACAGACGCTGTAGCCGAGATCATGATAAACGGCCATCATCCGGCGAACCTGACCATCCCGGTCGAGTTCCATTTTGTTCACCACAATGAGAACGGGAAGCTGCTCGGATTCGGCGAAAACCAGATAGCGATCGATAAGCCGGGTGGTCAGCGGCGGCTCGTATGCCGAAACCACCGGCACCAGCAGTTCGATGTTGGATGCGATTACCTGTTGTTTTTCGCGGCTCCGGTTCCGCCTGGGATCGCGCTTTCGCACGAGTGCACTTGTCCTCGGCTCGACGTGCATGATGATCCCCTGATGGGCTTCGGTGCCGCTCGGGGTATCCTGCACCTCTACAAGGTCGCCAACGGCAACCAGCGAAGCATCGGGGTTGCCGCTCCCGGTACCGGGAAAACTCCGGCAGCGAAACGTCCGTCCGTCATCGGCAATAACGATATATGCCGCCCCGGACGTGCCGGTAACGCGACCCATGCAATATAAGGCATTTGTTTTTTTTTCTTTCATCAACCCGACAGATTATCCCTTGTTACTCATTGTTCAGCCGATATCGGCAAGTGTGCTCCGTGCGTGATAGTGACGCATATACCAGCTCCGCACCATGGCATGTTCCGGTTTTCTCAGCTCTGGATCATCCCCTGCAAGCGCAAATGCCGCACGGCGGGCCGGCTCCATCAGCCGGACGTCGCGAACCGGATCGGCGAGTTTCAGACCGCTCACCATACCCGCCTGCTCCCTGCCGAGCACGTTGCCGGCGCCGCGGATTTCCGCGTCGATCTCCGAAATCCTGAAGCCGTCGGAAGTCGATGCCATTGCCTTCAGCCTCTCCCCTGCCTCTCCGGCAAGCGATGCGTAGACGAGAAAGCAGATCGATGCGTGTTTGCCCCGCCCCACGCGGCCCCTGAGCTGATGGAGCTGGGCAAGACCGAACCTCTCGGCATGTTCTATCACCATCACCGTGGCATTCGGCACATCTACCCCCACCTCGATGACCGTCGTGCCGACCAGCAGATCGAGATCTCCTGTCCTGAACCGCTCCATAACCGAATCTTTCTCTCCCTGGCTCAACTGCCCGTGTATCAGGCCGAGGCGCAAGCCGCTGAATACGCCCGACGAAAGCTCTTCGTACCCTTCCACTGCCGATCGGAGATCGATTTTTTCCGATCCCTCGACCAGCGGGTAGACAATATACGCCTGCCGACCAGATCGCACCTCGCGATGAAGAACATCGTAAACCCGGTTTTTCGACGACTCCGCCACCAGATGGGTCTCTACCGGCAACCTGCCTGCCGGCATGGCATCGATAACGGAAACGTCGAGGTCGCCGAAGCCAGCCATGGTAAGCGTTCTCGGAATCGGGGTGGCGGTCATCAGCAGCACGTGCGGGCTTCCGGCCTTGTCCTGGAGCGCCTTGCGCTGCAACACGCCGAAACGGTGCTGTTCGTCGATGATCACGAGTCCGAGGCGTGAGAACGAAACGGCGTCTTCGATCATGGCGTGCGTGCCGACGGCCACCGTTGCCCGACCGTCAGCCAGAGCGGCAAGCGCCTCCTGCCGTTCGCGTTTCGGCTGCCGACCGGCCAGCAGGGCCGCTTCGATGCCCAGCGGATGCAGTGAACGCTTCAGGGAGAGGTAGTGCTGCACGGCAAGGATTTCCGTCGGGGCCATGAAGGCCGACTGCAGTCCGTTATCGGCGGCAAGCGCCATCGAAAAAAGCGCTACCATGGTTTTGCCCGATCCTACATCGCCCTGCAAAAGGCGGTTCATGGGCCTGTCGCGCCGAAGGTCGCGATAGATTTCGCGGATCACCCGCTTCTGCGCATCGGTGAGGTCGAACGGCAATGTTTCGTAAAAACGTCCGGCAATCGGGCCGGAATGGGTCAACCGCGGCGCGCTGCTGTTGCGTTCGAGGTGCGCGTGCCTCAAGGCAAACAGCAGTTGCGTGTAGAACAGTTCCGTCCATTTCATCCGGTTCCGGGCGGCTTCGAGCCGCTCCGGAGAAGCCGGAAAATGTATTTCGCGGTAGGCATCGGCAAGCGGCATGAGAGCGTACTCCCGAAGCATGCTTTCGGGAAGGTTCTCCCTCCCGCCCGGCGCGTACCGGCTGAAAGCCCCGGCAATAATGGTACGCAACTGGCGGGATCCGAGTCCCCCCTGTTTCATTGCCGCGGTGGTGGTATACAACGGAATGATTCCGCCGGTATGGAACAGTTCATAATCTGACCTCCCTTCCGCGGCATTTCCCGAAAGGTGCTCGTAATCGGGATGCTGCATCTGCGCCTGGCTGCCGAAAAAACCGACTTTGCCATGCACGGCAAGCTCGTCGCCGGGTTTGAGGCTGGAAGCGAAGTATCGCACCCCTTTGAACCAGGTCAGCTCTATTCTGCCGGATCCGTCATCGAGCACTGCCTTGAATCGCATTCTGCCGGGCCCCGTCCCTTCCTGCCGGGCCTGCACGACCCTGCCGACAACCGTCGTGCTTTCGCCGGTGCGAAGGCTCCCTATAGAACATATCGTGCGGCGGTCGAGATAGCGGCGCGGAAAATAATCGAACAGCTCTTCGGGCGAAGCGATTCCTTCGGCAGCGAGAATGGCGGCTTTTTTCGGTCCAACGCCCTTCAATGCCGTCAGTGGAGTGAGTCCGGCCATAGGAAAGCAGTTGTATCTCGATAGTATTTCTTGTATATTAGCAACCTTATTATTTTATTGCAGGTCAAATCAATTTTCTGCACGAGAAAGCACTGAAATCAACATGAAACAGGATATTCACCCAAAGTATACGAAAGTTACCGTAAACTGCGCCAACTGCGGCAACGCATTCGATACCCGTTCAACCCGCAATACCATCAAGGTTGACATCTGCAACAACTGCCATCCTTTCTACACCGGAAAACAGGTGCTGGTCGATACCGCAGGACGCGTCGAACGCTTCAACAAACGGTTCGCGAAATCCGCAGCAGCACAGGCAAAGGCCAACTGAGGGCATCCGTCAGCATAAACCTACAAGGGAACCGCTATGAGTGTCAAAGATGTCGCACAGAAGATAGAGCCGAAAATGAAGAAAACCATCGAAGCCTTTCAGCATGAAATCGCTTCGATACGCACAGGAAAAGCCACCACGGCCCTGCTCGACAGAGTCAAGGTGGAAGCTTACGGCCAGCTCATGCCGCTCAAGCAGGTCGGCAACATAGGCGTCATGGACGTGCATACCCTGATCGTGCAGGTATGGGACAAGTCGATGGTTTCGGCAGCCGAAAAAGCCATTCGCGACGCAAATCTCGGCCTGAATCCGGCCGCTGACGGCCAGAATATCAGGGTAGCAATTCCTCCGCTTACCGAAGAACGCAGAAAGGAGTTCGTCAAGCTTACCCGCAAATTCGGGGAGGATTCGAAAGTCTCGCTGCGCAACCTGCGCCGTGACATGATCCACGAAATCGAAAAACTCGAAAAAGAGAAGGCCATCGGAGAGGACGACAAAAACCGCGGCAAAAAGGAGGCCGACGACCTTTTGCACAAGTTCGAGAAGCAGCTTTCTGATCTGATTGCTCAGAAAGAGAAAGAGATCATGGAAGTCTGACCATCAGAGCATTTTACATTATTCAGAAAAAGCCGGTACTCCCGGCTTTTTTTCATTCTGTACTCTTGCAGAATTCACAGATATCCATTATATAACTATTGGATTATATAATGGTTCGGCAAACATCCTCACCTGAACCGTTCCACTCTGCACTTCTGCAGGGCTTTTTACATAGTGCTTCTCTTTTGTACCGGTTGTTCAACCATATGGGATTGACGTTTAAGCGTCATACTATTTTTGTGTCAAAAAATTATTAACAATTGTTACGCATAAAAAGGAGGCATCAATGAAAATTCTGTCCCGCAGAAAGTTTCTTCAGTCATCCACGGCCACAGCGCTTCTCTTCATGGCCGGGTGCAAGAACCCGAACCAGAAGAGCGATGTGGTTACGTATCCCTCGAAGAAAATCGGCAACAGCAAAACCCTCAAGCCGAATGAACCGGTTAGCTTCAACTTTCCCGATGAGCAGTCGCCCTGCGTGCTGGTGAAAACCAGCTCCGAAGCTGTCGACGGCATCGGCTCTCAGAAGGATATCGTAGCGTTCTCCACCCTCTGCACGCACATGGGATGTCCCACAACCTACAGCAAGGGTCGACTTGTCTGCAAGTGCCACTACTCGATGTTCGACGTGAACCGCAACGGGCAGTCCTACCAGGGACTCGCCTCGCAGTGGATTCCGCAAATCGTGCTGCGCGAGGACCCTGCTTCCGGCGATATCTTCGCGGAAGGCGTTCAGGGACTCATTTACGGCAGAATCGGCAACCTCAAAGTAAGCTAAGGAGAACTCTATATGGCACTCTTCAAGAGAAAGGATGAACTTCCCATTCCACCCGGCGATGCGGAAAAGTATACCACGGTCTGCCAGTACTGCAGCGCGGGTTGCGGTTACAACGTCTACGTGTGGCCCGAGGGCAAAAGCGGATCGGCAACCTCGAACGCATTCGGTATCGATCTGTCGAAACAGGGCAGGCTCATGTCGGGCTTTTCCTATACGGAGACCATGTATAACGTCATAACCCGCAAAAACGGCAGAAAGTACAATCTCGCCATCGTGCCTGCCAAGGAGTCGAGAATAAACAAGGGAGACTACTCCATCCGGGGAGGCACCAATGCGCTGACGGCTTACAATCCTGACGGGTATACAAAAAAAAGACTTAAAGATCCCCTGATACGCAGGGAGAACGGTTTCGTGCCCATTTCGTGGGATGACGCCGTCGAGATCATCGCAACCCTTACGAAAAGCTCCATCGACAAGTACGGCGCCGACAGCATCGCCATGAAGTTCTGGGACCACGGCAGTTCCGGCCTTGGTTTCGAGGACAACTGGTCGGCGGGAAAATTCTTCCTCAGCGGCGTAAAAACCAGCTACCTTTCGATCCACAACCGCCCGGCGTACAACTCCGAAACATGGGGTACGCGTGAACGGGGCATGCACGAGCTGAACTACGACGTCGATGACGCCCGGCTTGCCGACACGGTTGTGCTCTGGGGCGCGAATGCTTATGAAACCGCCACCATTCTCTACACCGAGCACATCATGCCGAACCTGCAGGGCGGCTCGGTGGAGGAAAAAACATCCGCATACGAATCAGGCGAACCGGCGGCAGAGGGAGTTGTCGTCATCATCGACCCCCGAAAAACTGCAACGGTGACAATCAGCCAGGACATTGCCGCCGACCGTGTGCTGCACATCCGGCCCAACCTCGGCACCGACTGGATTCTGGCCAACGCCATAGCCCGGATCATCTGGGAAAACAGTTGGTACGACAAGGAGTTCCTCCAGAAACGCACCGACATGCAAACCTTCGAGGAGTACAAGCAGAAGTCGCTGCAGGCAGCGAAACCGCTTACCTCGGTGCTTACCGAAGCCGAACGGATCACCGGCGTCCCGAAAGCCCAGATGCTGCAGGCTGCAGAGTGGATTTCCAAACCAAAGGCGGGAGGCTTCAAGCGCCGCACCCTGACACTCTATGAAAAGGGCATCATCTGGAACATGAAAAACTACGACCAGGTTGCTGCAATCGCCCAGCTTAACGTGCTGGGGCACAACGTTGGAAGAGTCGGCACCGGATGCGGCAGGCTCGGCGGCCACCAGGAAGGATATGTAAGACCTCCTGCCCCCACTCCAGGTTCTGTCTATGCCGGAGGACCTCCCAAAAACGTCGACAAGTACATCACCGGAGGAGGCGGAAAAATCTACTGGGTAGGCGCTACCGATCCCTACCTCTCGACGCCGAACAGCCAGTTATTCAAAAAAACGGTAAAAAAACGTGCAGACACCCTGCTCGACTATCTCGATAACGGCGGCGTGCCGACGGAACCGAAAGCCTACGCAGATAAAGTGCTCGAAGCCTTCGAGAAAACCGGTGGTCTGTTCATGATCGTGCAGGATATCTACATGACGCACACAGCTGCAGATGCCATGATGATCCTGCCTGCAGCAGGGTGGGGCGAAGCTGCCGAAACATCGATAAACTGTCACAGCCGTCTCCTGCGCATTTACGATAAATTCATGGACGCTCCAGGAGAAGCGCTGCCCGACTGGCAGATCCTCGCCCGGATCGGAAACCGCATCAAGGCGCTCTATGAAGCCGACGGCAACAAGGAGATGGCTCAACGGTTCAGTGGCATGGATTGGAAAAGCGATGCAGAGGTATTTGAAGACGGGGCTGCAGAATTCGGCGACAACAAGGTTGCCGAAACCGACGAAGCGAAACTTTCCCCGGAGTGCTACGTTGGAGTGACCCACGACATGCTCCGCAAACTCGGCAACGAAGGCATCCAGACCCCGGTACGCCGCGACCCTTCGACAGGCAAGCTGTTTGGCACAAAGCGCCGCTATACGCACAGTTTCGCGTCGAAGGACGGGCTCTTCAAGTGGTACGGAACCGATGCGTGGACCGGATACCCTGCCGAAGTGTCAAAATACCAGAACAATCCGAAATATCCGTTCTGGTTCACCACCGGACGCTCGCAGCATGTGTGGCAGACCATGTATCATGACCGGAGGATTCCCGAAAAATACTTTACGCTTCCTCTTCCCTATGTGGAAATCCATCCCGAGGATGCAGGCCGACTGGCAGTAAAAAGCGGCGATATGGTGGATGTTTTCAACGAGGAAGGATCGAGCACTGCGCTTGTGTACGTGAACGACGCCACGAAGCCTGGCCTGATCTTCGGCATTATGTACCATGCGAAGGGATCGCTGAACCCGCTGATCTCGTCGTACACCGATCCGAAAACAACCATCCCCTGGTACAAGGGCACGAAGGTTGGCGTGAGAAAGTACACCGGCAAGCCGGACGAAGCCATCAAGACGGCAAGCCTGTTGGCCAATAATGATGTAAGTCTTTAACAAGCGGTATTGACCGCATCTTCAGCCAAAAACGGCGCCGTTCTTATGCTTCGAAGAACGACGCCGTTTTTATTTTGCGACCGAACTTATGAGGCAAAACAAACATCAGTTGCTTGAGACGTATCAGCTTCATGATAAAGGTTGACATTATGGGTTTATAATCAATCTATTTGCATAGATGAAAAAAGATGCCTATATTAACGATTGTTAAGAAGCAAAAACCCGAATAGGAACATGAAACATCGCGAAACCAGAATAATGTGCGGCGGTTGTCGTTATGGCAAAATACCACCTGCCGGCACAAAAAAGAGAAAATCGCGGATGTAAACAGCATGTTTCATATTCGGGGTGTGTCTCCAGAAAGCCGGTTCAGAGTGCCAGAACCGGCTTTTTTTATTTCCAGAAAAACGCTTAAAAACCAGTACTACCATGTCCGTTCATACCCCGGAAACAAACAGCCAGGCTATCCCGCTGCCCATCGTCAAGCTTAACCGCGCCGTGCTGCTTGCCGGCGTTATCGGAGCGATCGCTTTGCAGCAGCCCGTCTTCGTTACCGTGCTTTTCTTCATCATCCTGCCGGCAGTGCTTTTCGGCAGGCGTGCAAGCCTGATCTATATTATCGGCTCGCGCCTGCTTGCCGGGAAAACAGAGGGCGCGCCTGTGGAAAGCCCGCAACTGATGCGCTTCAATAACGCCATAGCCGCAATTCTGCTCGGCGCGGCGCAGCTTGCTTTCCTGCTCGATGCGCCGCTGGCGGGATGGGTGCTTTCCGGCATCGTGGGGATTGCGGCCGCCGTGGCGCTCGGAGGGTTCTGCTTCGGCTGCTTCCTGTACTACCAGTTCAACCTGCAGCGCTACAGGCTTTTCGGAAAATGAACCTCGCCTTCCTCTTAACAACAGCAATAAAAGACAACGCCATGAAACAGAACAAACCCTACCGTTTCGAAACCCTTGCCCTGCATGCCGGCCAGCCGGTCGATGACACCCTCTCCCGCGGAGTGCCGGTCTACAGGACGACATCGTATCTTTTCAGGGATACGGAACATGCGTCTAACCTTTTTGCCCTGAAAGAGCTCGGCAATATCTATACCCGACTCATGAATCCTACCACCGATATCCTTGAACGTCGCATAACGGAGCTTGAAGGCGGGGCCGCCTCGGTTGCGCTCGCATCCGGAACGTCGGCCATCTTTTATGCCATCATCACCCTTGCCGAAGCGGGAGACGAGATCGTCGCCGCCAGCAACCTCTACGGAGGAACCTATACGCAGTTTGACGCCATCCTGCCGAAACTCGGCATTAAGGTGAACTTCGTCGATCCAGGGGACCCGGAAAACTTCCAGCAGGCCATCACGCCAAAGACCAGGGCGCTCTTCATCGAAACCATCGGCAATCCTGCGCTCGACTACACAGACGTGCGGGCTGTCGCCGATGTCGCGCACCGCAACGGACTTCCGCTGATCGTCGATGCGACCTTCACGACCCCCTGGCTGCTGAACTCAATCGAACTCGGGGCGGACATCGTGGTGAATTCGCTGTCGAAATGGATCGGCGGGCATGGTACCGCCATCGGAGGGAGCATTACCGATGCAGGACGGTTCGACTGGTCGAAAGGCCGCCACCCGCTCTTCACGGAACCCGATGCCAACTATCACGGTCTGCGGTGGGCGCTCGATCTTCCCGAACCGCTCGCCCCTGTCGCTTTTGCCCTGCGGGTTCGTACGGTACCGCTGCGGAATCTCGGCTCGTGCATTTCGCCCGACAATGCGTGGATATTTCTGCAGGGACTTGAAACCCTGCATGTGCGGATGGCACGGCATTGCGAGAACGCTCTGAAAGTGGCAGCCTACCTGCAGAACCATCCGAAAGTTGCATGGGTTCGTTATCCGGGCCTTCAGAGCGACCCGTCCCACGAAGCGGCGGCGAAAGCGCTGAAAAACGGCTTCGGCGGCATGGTGGTATTCGGCCTGAAAGGAGGATACGATGCTGCCGTCAGGCTGATCGATTCAATCGACCTCTTTTCGCACCTTGCCAACGTCGGAGACGCGAAAAGCCTTATTCTTCACCCGGCCAGCACCTCGCACAGCCAGTTATCTGAAGAACAGCGCCATTCCGGAGGCCTTCCGGACGATCTGATACGGCTCTCCATCGGTCTGGAACATCCGGACGACCTGATCGGGGCGCTCGAAGACGCATTGCAGCTCCTGCCGTAAACGATACATGCAGGCTGCAGCTATAGCGGTTCAGGTTGCCCGCTTACCGGGCAACCTCGACTGTCCATTCGATCAGTTTCTGCTGAAGCTCGTCCCTGACCGTGCGGAATACCGCAAGCTGTTCTTCAACGCCGCCAGCTGCCTCCACGGGATCGTCTACCGGCCAGTAATACCGGTTGCCGTCCATCAGGCCCGGCCAGATGCGCGGGCAGGTCGCCTGCGCCCTGTTGCACACGACGATGAGATAATTCACGGGCACCCTGCCAAGAAAAACCTCAACCGTTTTGGGCTTCTGGTCGCCGATTTCGATGCCGATTTCCCGCATGACCTCTACGGCAAGGGGATGCACCTCGTCTTTGGGATCGAGCCCGGCGCTCATGACCTCGAAACGGTCGCCGGCGATATGGCGGAGCAATCCTTCGGCCATCTGGCTGCGCGCCGAATTGCCGGTACAGAGAAAGAGCACGTTTTTTTTCTTTTCCATTACTGTAAATGATAGAACGTTGGTAAACCGGTACCGTTAATCAGGTCAACAGCATCAATTACGCAGCGACTCGAAAAGCTTCTCGTAGGAGCTTTCGCGCTGTCGCGGCGCTGTTTGGCCAGTCACGAGATAGACCACTTCCCGTGCTGTTTTCGTGGCATGATCGGCAATCCGCTCAAGGTAGCGGGAGACGCTCAGTACCGCTATCAGTTGCTCGATATGGTCGGAAGAGACTTTCATTTCCGCCATGACGTTACGTACAATTGTCCGGTGCATGTAATCGATCTCCTCTTCCATGACGAACACCCTGGCAGCCACGGAGGTATCCTTCGATGAAAAGGCTTCGATGGCTGATTGCAGCATTTCAGCCACTTTCGCACCGACGTTCTCCAGATCGTATTGCTGATACTGGTAACTGTCTATATCGGCCACCCGCTCGACGACATGTACGGCCAGATCGCCGATTCGGGCCATATAGTCATTGATTTTCATGATCGCCACTATGGTACGCAAATCTCTTGCGACCGGTTGCTGCAGCGCAAGGAACGACAGGCATTGCGATTCAAGACGGACTTCGGCTTCGTCTACCTGGTAATCGACGTTTTTAACCCTGCGGGCTTTTTCGCTGTCATCCTCTTTAAGGGCTTCGAGCGCAAGAAGCAGGTTCAGTCGAACATGTGAAGCCAGCAGAACAAGCGTATCTGAGAGTTCCCTGATCAGTTCATGCACGGGACGTTGGGACATAGCTCATGGTATTTGGGGTTCTTGAAAAGAACAGGCTGTTTCATCCGAAACGCCCGGTGATGTAATCTTCTGTCTGTTTCTCATGCGGCTTCGTGAAAATCTGCTCTGTCCTGCCGAATTCGACGAGATCGCCGAGATAAAAAAATGCCGTATAATCAGATGCCCTCGATGCCTGCTGCATGTTGTGCGTGACGATGATGATGGTAAACTTCTTTTTCAGTTCGAGCACGAGATCTTCGATTTTCTGCGTTGCGAGTGGATCGAGAGCCGAAGCCGGTTCGTCCATGAGCAGCACGTCGGGCTGCATGGCAATTGCCCGGGCAATGCACAGACGCTGCTGCTGGCCTCCCGAAAGGGCGGTTCCGAGATCGTTCAGACGATCTTTCACCTCGTTCCAGAGTCCGGCTTTCTGCAGCGAATCCTCTACAATGGCATCGGTCTGCTGACGGCTTCGCACGATGCCGTGAATGCGCGGTGCATAGGCGATGTTCTCGTAGATCGATTTCGGAAAGGGATTGGGTTTCTGAAAGACCATCCCGATTTTCTTGCGCAGATCGACTACATCGATTTTCGGATCGTGGATATTCATCTCTCCGAGCATGATCCTCCCGCTCATGCGGGTTTTCGGAATGAGATCGTTCATCCGGTTCAGGCAGCGCAGAAAGGTGCTTTTGCCGCATCCGGACGGACCGATCAGCGCCGTCACCCGGTTTTCAGGAAAGGCAAGCGAAATATTCTTCAATGCCTGGAAATCGCCGTAGTAAAAACTCATCGACTCGGCAACCATCTTGTTTTTTACATCCATTGTGTTCTCCGCAAGTACATTGAGGCAGACTTGGCTACCACTTGATTTCATATTTTCTTCTCAGCCAGATCGCTGTTGCGTTCAGGAGCAGCATCACGACAAGCAGCACCATGATTCCTGCTGCCGTTTTTTCGACGAAGGCCCGCTGGGATGCTGACGACCAGGTGTAGATCTGCGCGGGAAGCACGGTCGCAGCTTCGGTGATTCCTGAGGGAACATCCGGGATATAAGCCATCATGCCGACAATAAGCAGCGGGGCTGTTTCGCCCAGAGCCCTGGCCACGCCGATGATGGTGCCTGTCGTGATGCCCGGCATGGAAAGCGGCAGCAGATGATGAAGCACCATCTGGAGTTTCGATGTGCCTACGGCATAGGCGCCGTGCCTGATTGAATCGGGTACCGCACCAAGCGACGCTCTTGTGCTGATGATGATGACCGGCAGGGTCATCAGTGCCAGCGTAAGACCTCCGGCCAGCGCGGATGAACGCGGCACGCCGAAGAAATTAATGAAGATCGACAGGCCGAGCAGACCGAAAATGATTGACGGTATGGCCGCCAGATTGCTGATATTGACCTCTATCAACCGGGTCAGAAAGTTATCCGGGGCAAATTCCTGAAGGTAGAGAGCCGACATCACCCCGATCGGCACGGAAAACAGCACGGTCAGCGCAATCACATAAAGGCTGCCGACCACGGCCGAAAAAATGCCTGCCACTTCAGCAAGTTTTGAATCCCCGCCGGCAAAGAACTGCGTATTGAACGAGAGCCGCAAGCGTCCCTGCCGCTTCAGGTCATCGATCATGCGCTGTTCGTCTTGGTCAAGCCGCGTCACGCTCCCTTTCGCATACTGATCGACCTCGTCGGAAGCCGTGACCCATTTCACGACGCTTTTTCCCATAAGCGAGGGATCACGCTCAAGGTCCGAAGGGATCATTCTCGCAACGCTGTAGCTCACGAATTCACGGACGTCTTCCTGGAAGGCAAGCTGCGGAATCTCCATGGCATCCCCGGAATAGACGATTTCCGAGCGGATTTCCGTCACGGCGAAGGCCTTGTAGCCTTTCCGGATGATATCGGTAAAAAAAAACACCAGAAAGGAAATGGCAAGCACAATGGCTGAAATACCGTAGAAGCGGAACCTGCGCTCTCTGGCAAGCCTTTTCTGTTTCCTCCGCTCATTTATAACAGAACTCTCCATTGTCTCTTTTTTTGACTGTTACTCGTAACGTTCACGGAAGCGACGCACAACCACGCTCGACACCACATTGAGCACAAGCGTCACCACAAGCAAAACGAAACCGAGGCCATATGCCGAAAGCGTGGCCGGAGAATCGAATTCCTGATCTCCCGTCAGGGAATCGACAATACGCACCGTCACGGTAGTAACGCCTTCAAGAGGGTTGAGCGTGAGGTTCGCATCGAGTCCGGCAGCCATAACGACGATCATGGTTTCGCCTATGGCACGTGACATCGCAAGCAGCACGGCCGCTACGATACCGGGAAGCGCCGCCGGAAGGATCACTTTTTTTGCGGTTTCCGAAACCGTCATGCCGAGAGCGAGCGACCCTTCGCGAAGGCTCTGGGGAACCGAGTTGATAACATCGTCGGAAAGCGAAGAAACCAGAGGAATGATCATGATGCCCATAACGATGCCCGGCGAAAGCGCATTGGTATAGGATGCCTCGGCACCGAAAAACCCGACAATTTCGACAATGAGGGGGCTGACGGTTATGGCGGCAAAAAACCCGTAGACGACCGTGGGTATACCCGCAAGGATCTCGAGCACCGGTTTTACAATCTGCCGGAATGAGTAGGATGCATATTCAGAAAGGTATATCGCCGAAAACAGCCCTATCGGCACGGCAACCGCCAATGCGATAAAGGTAATGAGAAAGGTGCCTGCAAAAACCGGCACAGAGCCGAATTCAGGCTTCGCGCTCTCCTCGCCGCTTCGACCAGCGCCTTCGAGAAATGCCGTATCGGGGTTCCAGCTTGTTCCGGTCAGGAAATTCCAGAAGCCGACAAGCTGAAAGAAGTGAACCGCCTCGAACACGATCGAGAGTACAATGCCCACCGTGGTGAGAATGGAAACAAACGATGCGGCGATGAGCAGCCACTCTGCCAGCGTCTCCACGCGATTTCTTGCCCGAAGGGTCGGACTGAGAGCGCGTACGCCGAGATAGAATCCGCCGGCAGTCAGCACAAACAGCGCCGCAATCAGTACGGTAGAAGGTACCTCCCGGATCTTTGACGCATGCAGCAGGAGAGAAATCAGAAGAGCCAGCATCGAAGGGAGCGCCGTCGTCGCAACGACATACCAACCGTGCATTTCGGGGCGTGAATGCAGCGCAGCCGTTTTCTCGAACCCTGCCGCCTTGCCGCGCCCTATCCTGTATGCAATCCAGGACAGGGGCAGCAGGCCGGCAAGAAAACCGTAAACAAGTGTACTGTCAAGCAAACCTGAACTCCGTGAATGATTTGCACAACGCCCCTGCCGGCTATCCGGGCAGGAAACGGCGCGCAATGGTTTTTCTTAGTCGAGCGATGCCGCAGTCAGCACTTTTTTCGAGGTCCAGTTGGCGCGAACAGCATCCCGCTGTGCCTTGGAAAGAGGAATGAGCCCGATTTTCTTAAGGTATCCGTATTCGCCGATCATCTTTTCACTCAGGAACAGATCGACATACTCTTTCAGCCCCTTGACCTGTGTCAGATGCGAACCTTTCACATAGAAAAAAAGGTCTCTCGAAACAGGATACTTGCCGCTGGTGATGTTTGCCGGAAGCGGAGCCACCCCGTCCACGGTTGCGCCCTTGATCCTGTCGGCATTCTCTTCGAGGAAGCTGTAGCCGAACACGCCGACGGCATTCCTGTCTTTCACGATACGCTGCACGATCAGGTTGTCATTCTCGCCGGAAGGCACGTAGATGCCGTCCTGACGGATCTTCTTGTACTTGCCGGCAGCGGCGCCGTACTCCGTCATCTTTTTCGAGGCGGTTTCCATCACCATTTCGTCGAATGCGTCCCTGGTGCCGGAACTGGTAGGAGGTCCGTAAACGAGAATCTTCTGCTTCGGAAGTGCAGGGTTGACCTGGTTCCACATCTTGTATGGATTCTTTACGAGCGAGCCTTTCACCGGAACCTCTTCGGCAAGGGCCATGAAAAGATCCTTGCGGGTGAGCTTCAGGGCAGGGGCGGATTTCGCGTTGGCGACGACGATACCGTCATAACCTATCACCATTTCGTGTATGGTTTTCACCCCGTTCTGCTGCGCACGCTCGAACTCAGACTTCTTCATTCTTCTCGACGAGTTGGTGATATCCGGCGTGGCCAGGCCGTCGCCTTCGCCGAACAGTTTGTGACCCCCGCCGGAACCGGTAGACTCGATTACAGGAGTGGCGAACTTCGTCGTCTTGCCGAACTCTTCGGCAACATAACTCGCAAAAGGAAACACGGTGCTTGAACCGACGATCCTGACCTGTTCACGCGCTTCGACCGCACCGGTAGCGATGCCGGCGAAAGCGCACGCCATAACGGCGCTCTTCCAGAAACGTTTTATGACCATGATGGAATACCTGTTTAATGAGTTAAACCGTAATACCTGACAGACCGAGAGCGCATATATCACTGTATGGTTATATATGCAAACCAAGATACGGAAGGAAGTGTTGAGGAATTGTTACGGACCGGTTACGGAACCGTTAAATTGAAAGGCTTGCAGCAGAAGGGGAAAAACGGAGCGCGGCATCACCACAAGAATCGGCCGGTGCATGGCGCGAACCAAGCGTTTTCGATATGGCTGCCTATGCTTTCCGGGGCGTTTTCATGAGCTTTCTCCCTGGCGCTCCATCACGAGCAGGCGACTTTCATGCTGCAGTTCGAGAACCGTTTCCGGAAGGCTGCCGTGCCGCAGCAGGGTTGAGATCTCCCCTGCGCAGAGTTTCGACGTGCGGAGGCGGGCCTGCTGCAGCATCTCTTTGCCGTGCTCAAGGGCCAGTCTGCTTTTTTATTGGCTTCAAGCTCGACAGGGTCTTCAGGAAAGTGTTTATGGCATGCAACCTCCCGGATGTTTTATTGTTTTCAGGCAATTCGTTATATTTATGACTGCATAACGCATATCTATCGCAAAAGTTTGTCCTGAAGACATGACTGCAGGACATCTTTCAACAGGAACGTAGGAATATTGCCGACACAACCAACAACTCGCCTTATTTATTCAGGTTTTATATTTTATTTTCCTTATATTTTTATTATAATAACCTCATAATCGAAAGAACGGAAGAGGAATCCCTCACGGGCCAGTAACGAAGGAAAAAGAGGCTGCCGGTCACAGATCATAAGCCGCTTTCGCCATGAGGCACCTGAAAGCGGCATTTTTCTGAAGGGCGGAATAACCGTAACGATATAACGAAATAACAAAACGAGTATGCTTTATCGGTTGCAGGACAGCGATATCGAACGCTTCATCGAAGAGGACGTGCCGTACGGGGATCTCACCACCTCGCTGCTCGGCATCGGCGGCAAACAGGGAACCATTACCTTTACGAGCCGGCATCACACTGTGCTCTCGTGCACAGAGGAGGCGGCAAGGGTACTGGAGAGGTGCGGAGCGACGGTGCTGTCGATCCTGCCAAGCGGCACGGAGGTGGAATCCGGAACGACGTTCCTTGCTGCATCGGGAAGCGCGGCAAGCCTGCATGCGGGCTGGAAGGTGGCTCTGAACCTTCTGGAATACGCTTCGGGCATAGCCACCCGAACCGCCAAAGTGGTGCAGGCAGCACGATCGTCCAATCCCGGCATCTCGGTGGTCACCACCCGGAAGTCGTTTCCCGGCACGAAGAAAGTGGCGATCAAGTCCATCATGGCGGGAGGAGCGCTCCCCCACCGGCTTGGACTTTCGGAAACCATTCTCGTGTTTCGCCAGCATACAGCATTTCTCGGCGGTCTCGACCGGTTCCTCGACGGACTTGCCCGACTTAAAGCCTCGGCGCCTGAAAACCGGGTGATCGTCGAAGCCGATACGGCCGAAGAGGCGCTGAAAATCGCCGCCGCCGGAGCCGACGTGGTGCAGGTTGACAAAATGCCGGCAGACGAGCTCGCCATTCTCGCTGGTGAAATACACCGCGAGTTCCCTGGCGTGAAGCTTTCGGCGGCTGGAGGCATCAACGCAGAGAATGCTGCAGCATACAGCGCTACCGGCGTTGATATCCTCGTACTCTCGTCGGTCTATTTCGGCAAGCCTGCCGATATACAGGCAACCGTCCGGGCATGAAGAAACAGATGAACAGCAGCAGCAACTCAGCATTTTTGTCAACAATGGCAAACACATGGCGTTTCATAACAAGAATAGCCCCGCTTCTACTGTTCTTTCTGCTGATAGTGAATCCTGTTATAGCTGGAGAGGTAAGAATTGCCGCAGGCGTCGGATTGAAAGACGTTCTCAACGAATTGACAGACAGGTACGAAAAAATACATCCGGAAACTCGTTTTTCAAAAAATTACGCACCATCCGGCGTTCTTGCCGGACAGATAGAAAACGGTGCGGTGACAGATCTGTTCATTGCCGCTAACACCAAATGGATGGATTATGTAAAAGAAAAGCATCTTGTCGACATAAAAAGCATCAGGATATTCGCAAATAATTCGCTGGTTTTTACCGGAAGGACAAGAAAAAAGGTTACCGGAATGCAAGATCTGGCTTATCTCGACAAAATAGGCCTCGGCAGTCCGAAGAGTGTCCCTGCGGGTGAATATGCAATAGCGGCCATTCATGAGGCGGGACTTGACAAGAAACTCAAAGGGAAGCTTGTCATGGCTCGCGATGTGCGTGAAAGCCTGATGTATGCCGAGATGGGCGAAGTCGACGGTTCGTTCGTCTTTCTAAGCGATGCGCTTCTTGCCAGGCAGTCAAGGACGCTGTTTACCGTACCACAGAATCTGTACCCTGAAATTGTCTTTCCGATGGCCCTGACGATAAAAGGCATATCGAATCCTGAAGCAATCTCATTTCATGAATACCTTCAGGGCATAGAGGCGAAAAAAGTCCTGAAAAAATACGGATTCGCAACCAGCCAGACAGTTTTCTCAACAAACAGATAATTCCTGAAACAATCCCGTAACACCGGATACTATGATGAAAAATACTCTCAGGCACTCCGCCTTCATACTGCTTCTTATGTTGCTGGGTTCTATGCCTGCAATAGCCGGAGAAGTGAAACTCTCCGTTGCCGCAAGCCTTAAGGAGGTGATCAATGAACTCACTGCGAAGTATGAAAAAGCTCATCCCGGGACCGTGTTCGTGAAAAATTTTGGCGCTTCGGGCGCTCTGGCCGGCCAGATCGAGAACGGGGCTCCCGCAGACCTGTTCATTTCGGCAAACATCAAATGGATGAATCACCTGAAAGAAAAAAAGCTCGTCCAAGAGAAGAGTATCGGAAACTTTGCAAGAAACACCCTTGTGTTCACCGGATCGACAGGCATAAAAGTAACCGGTATGAACGATCTTGCCAGACTCGACAAGATCGGCATCGGAAGCCCTAAAAGCGTTCCGGCCGGAGAATATGCACAAACCGCCATCAAAAATGCGGGTCTGGAGCAGCAGCTTCAGGGCAAGCTGGTAATGGCCAAGGATGTGCGCGAGTGCCTGATGTATGCGGAGCTGGGCGAGGTTGACGGCTCCTTCGTCTACCGCACCGATGCGCTGCAGGGCAAAAAAACGAAACTGCTCTTCACCGTACCGCAGAAGCTCTATCCCGAGGTGGTCTACCCGATAGCCCTGACAGCAAAAGCCGCAACGAACAGCGATGCGAAGGAGTTCTTCACCTATCTCAAGAGTCGTGAAGCCGGATCGGTGCTGAAGAAATACGGTTTCATCCTGTAACTCTCCTGAAAAAAACGATCAGCAATGTTGTCGCTCACACCCGAAGACATACAGGCCATCCTGCTCTCGCTGAAGGTGGCGCTGACGGCAACGATTCTGTCGCTGCCTCTGGGGTTCGCAACCGCTTGGCTGATGGTGTTCCGTTCGTTCAGGGGCAAGATGCTGCTGGAGGTACTCGTCAATCTTCCGCTTACCCTTCCCCCGGTCGTTATCGGTTATATACTGCTGCTCCTGCTCGGCAGGAACGGATTCCTGGGCCGGATGCTCGAAGCTTTGAGCATACAGGTCGTCTTTACCTGGAAAGCCGCCGTGATCGCATCGGCATTCGTGGGATTCCCCCTGCTTGTTCGTTCGATAAGGATCGGCATGGAATCTATCGACCGTCAGCTGATAGAAGCCTCCCGCAGTCTCGGAGCCCACTGGTACGATACGCTTTTCACCGTCATTCTGCCGCTCTCGCTCAGGGGAGTCCTTGCCGGCTCCTCGCTGATGTTTGCGCGCAGCCTCGGGGAGTTCGGCGCAACCATCATCGTGGCGGGAAACATTCCAGGCCTGACACAGACCATTCCTCTGGCCATATATGATTACGCAAGCTCTCCTTCGAGCACTATGATGGCGCTCTCGCTCTGCATCGTCGCGGTGATCATCTCGGTTTCCGTGCTTTTTCTGCATGAAATGCTCAGCCGAAACCTCAGCCGCAGGGAGGTGTCGTGAAACTACGGTTCGATGTTGAAAAGACTCAAGGGCGATTCACCCTCAGGGCCGCAGCCGGAATACAGGGATTACGCACCGGTCTTTTCGGGAAATCCGGCAGTGGCAAGTCCACGCTGGTGCACCTGCTTTCAGGCATGCTCACTCCTGACAGGGGAGAAATAGCGCTCGACGACGAAACGCTTTTCAGCAGCGAAAGGGGTATCTGTCTGCCGCCGGAAAAACGGCGGATAGCCATAGTATTTCAGCATGCCATGCTTTTCCCGCATCTGGGCGTAAAGGCCAACCTGCTCTATGGCTACAAACGGTGTCCCGATATAAGCCGTCGGATCACTCCTGATGCGATCATCGACGCCCTGCAGCTCGGCCCCCTGCTTCAGCGCGGCGTAAACCGTCTTTCGGGGGGAGAAAAGCAACGGGTGGCGCTCGGCCGGGCCGTACTCTCGAATCCGCGACTGCTGCTGCTCGACGAACCGCTTTCGGCGCTCGACGATTCCCTTCGGTTCCAGATCATACCGTACCTCTGCACCCTGAGCAGGGAATTCGCTATTCCCTATCTCTTTATTTCGCACTCCGTGCTTGAAATGCAGCTGATGACCGACAGCATCCTCGTCCTGCAGGACGGCGGGGTAAGCGAGGAGACCACTGCCGATCAGCTCGCCCGAAACCGGATGGCGCTCAGCCAGTCGGGTTATATTAACCTGCTGCACCTGCGGGACCCTTATGTGGTCAACGGCCTTTACTCCTACCGCTGGGGATCCGGAAACCTGCTGATCTCGGATGGAAAACAGAAAGGCGCATCGATTTTCGAACTTTCATCGCGCGACATCATTCTCTTCAAGCAGCACCCTGAAGCCATCAGTGCAAGGAATCTTCTGGAATGCAGCGTCAGCGAACTGTTCAGCTCCGACGGGCGGATAGGCGTAGTGCTGGAAGTAAACGGCGAGACATTCGTGGCTGAAATCGTGCGTTCCGCAGCCGAGGAACTCGACATTACCGTAGGATCGACGCTTTTTGCCGCCATAAAAGCATCTTCGTTCAGAAGACTCCATTGAAGCTCTTTCAACTTTTTACCAGCCCCTGCTGTTAACTGTTTGAACGGATTGAATCTAACGGAAACAGCCATGAAGACTTCCGGCAGAAGGGTTTGTTTTATGACCGGCGCGTCCGGCAAACTTGGCAGCGAAATAGCGCTTTCTGTTGCCGGGCAGGGCTACACGATATTCTTTACATGGCATCACGCCGAAGAAAAAGCGAGGGAAACGCTTGAACGGCTGAAGTGGGTGAGTCCTGAATCGGAGATGGTGCAGTGCGATATTTCGAATCCGTCGGAAATCGCCGCGGCATTCGAAAGGTTCCGGGAGCTGTACGACCGGCTCGACCTCCTGATCGCCAGTGCGTCGAACTTCTACCCCACCAGGCTTCCGGACATAACGGAAAAGGAGTGGGACAACCTTGTCGGCACCAATCTGAAGGGCACCTTTTTCACCATGCAGGAGGCCGCGCGGATCATGATGAAACAGCCATTCGTATCGCGCATGATCTCCATGACCGATATTTCCGCCGGTCTGGTGTGGAAAAGCTATGCGCCGTACACGGTCTCGAAAGCCGGCGTCCAGCACCTCACGAAAATTTTTGCCCGCGAGTTCGCTCCCGTCATTCTCGTTAACTCGGTTGCGCCAGGTACCATCAGCAGCTATCCGTCGCGCGAAAACGAGCCGGAAGAACGGCTGCTGGAGAAAATCCCGCTCGGAAGGGCGGGAGACCCTCTCGATATTGTCAGGACGATCCTCTTCCTCATGGAGAGCGATTACATAACCGGAGAGGTGATCAATGTGGACGGTGGGAGGGTTATTTCCTGAGTCGGAATACCCTATGTTGTTTCGGCATAATGTCCTTATATTGCTTATTGTTGTTATTACAGAAAATTCGGCTCAACACCAATTCAACCCGTTATGGAACAGGAAGTCCCGGTCGTCATACACAGCAGCAGCGAACCCGAACAGGATACACAACATGCCGACTCAACCATACCTGAGCAGGTCAGGGAGCTTGGCAGCACGGTTTCCGATGCAGTCACTTCGTTCATGGAGAGCGAACAGTACGAGCAGTTGAAACAGACTGCGGCAAAAGTGAAAACCTATATCAGGGAAAATCCTGTTCCTGCCATGCTCTATACACTGGGTGCAGGAACACTGCTTGGTTTTATCCTGAAACGGCGGCATTGAACGCTGTCCTATTTTTTCCTTTATAATCATGATTCGCCAGATGCTGAAAAACAGAGGTGGCGGCGCGCCTGAATCAAAACAGCCCGGTATACCTAAGCTGATAGAAGAGAGCATCACCTCCACCTTCGAGGATGTTGCGGCGATCATCGAGGCGAAAATCGAGCTGGTCAAGATAGATCTGACAAAAAAAATTTCTGTCGCGGCATCCATGGTCATGCTCGTTGTCGTGCTGCTGATCGGCCTGGCATACCTGATTACGACAGTAGCCTTGCTGCTTGGCGAACTGACCGGCCATATGTTCATCGGGTACCTGCTGGTAAGCCTCGTTTTTATTTCGTGTTTTTTCTTTTTCTTCAGAATCAGACCGGATATACTGCCCAACCTTATACAGAAACTTCTTCTTTCCGCACATGACTACAAATGACACGCTTGACGGCATACAGGCCCGTATAGAAGATCTTCAGAATACCATCGCCGAAAAGGAGGAGCAGATAAGGGACAGGGCTCGACAGTTGAAAGAGGATCTGCAGACCGAACTTTCTCCGGAAGAAATCGTCAGAAAGCATCCTTTTGAAACCGCCGGCGCGGTTCTGGCCGTAGGCTTCATGATCGGCAGGGCGCTGAAGCCCTCGTCCCGTAAAATCCGGACGGCAACAGCCGCACAGCCCCTACAGCCGTCGTCGTCCGTCAGAAGCGCGATGGGGTCTATCGGCATCGATATCCTGCGTTCGGCAAAAGATCTGGGTTTCACCTACCTGCAACGCTATCTCGACCGGAAAATCCGCTGATACCGGTACCATCCTGCAACTCCCTGCACGAAACATCCCTGGCGGGATGCAGGAAACCGAAATACCCCGCAGGGGTGTTTTATCGGGATTTTCCGTACCTTGTCATAAGCACGGCCATTCCCGGCTAAAGGGAAGGCCAAGTATTCCATTTATTCAGCCACCATGATCGCAACAACAATCGCTACCGGCAATAAAGAGCATTTTTATCTTAACCGGACGGCAAGAATGCTGTTTCAGCAGCATGATCCGGAATTTCTACGTCTTTCTGCTGATATGCAGGAAAGCCAGAAAAAAGCCGAAGAACAGTCAAAAATACTCAACAGCCATATCGCTTCCGGCGAGGGCATTCTTCCCGCCCAACTGCACGGCATGAAACTGCTGCACGAAGTGCTGCATTATGTGCTTTCAAAAACTGCCGCGCGACGCAATCCGGCACTTCTTGCCGATGTACGGAGGACTTTCGAAGAGTCGCTTCCGGAGCGGGACACTGCACGGTATCTCAACCGCTTCCTTGAATCGTTTCCGACAGCTGGTATTTTCAGCGGAACTGAAAAGACAGATGTCTTTCTGCAGGAAAAGGCTAACCGCGAGGAGGTGCTCGAAGAGTCCCTGCTGGTCTGGCTGAACAACCAGAATCCCGCGCTCGATCGACTTTCAGCGTACATCTCCGACAAGAAGCTGCGCGAAGAAAACGCCTACGCGAAACTCATCCAGGTTATGCTCGGGGCGATGAAAGCAATGGGGCCTGCCGGACCTGGCAATACGGATCTGGCGGAACTGATAACCATGCCTATCCGGCATGCGCCGAACTCCATCCTCGACCAGCTGCGCTATATCAGGCTGAACTGGGCGGATCTGCTCGAAGGGTCGCCGTTCTGGCCGCTTCTTGCCGAAGCGATCGCCTATATACAGGATGAGGATCGCTACCTCTTTTTTGAAAACCTCGCAGCCTCGCCCGAGAACCGGAAAGATGGCGGCTGGTTCGAAAAGGGTGCTCAGGCGCCCGATTTCAGCTCGCTCGACAATGCTCCGGCAAACTATTCTCCCGACTCTTCGTGGATGCCCGAGGTGGTTATGATCGCTAAAAGCACCTACGTCTGGCTCGATCAGCTGAGCAGGAAGTATGGGCGCCACATCGCCCGCCTGCAGGATATTCCGGACGAAGAACTCGATATGCTGGCAGGCAGGGGGTTTACCTCGCTCTGGCTTATCGGTCTCTGGCAGCGCAGTCCCGCGTCGCAGAAAATCAAGCAGATTCAGGGCAACCCCGAAGCGAAGGCTTCGGCCTACGCGCTCGACCGGTATGATATCGCCGACGACCTCGGCGGCTATGAGGGTTACCTGAACCTCCGTCACCGGGCCATGCAGCGGGGCGTCCGTCTTGCAAGCGACATGGTACCTAACCATACGGGCATCGATTCCGATCTCGTGAAAAACCGGCCCGACTGGTTTCTTTCTTCTCCGTGGCCGCCCTATCCGAACTATACCTATAACGGCCCGAACCTGTCGAGCGATCACCGGTACGGCATCTATATCGAGGACGGTTACTGGAACCGTTCGGATGCAGCGGTCACCTTCAAGCGCGTCGATCACTCGAATGGCGATACCCGATACATTTATCATGGCAACGACGGCACAAACATGCCGTGGAACGACACAGCCCAGCTGAACTTTCTGAGCGCCGAGGTGCGCGAAGGAGTGATCCAGCAGATCCTGCATGTCGCGCGCATGTTCCCCGTCATTCGCTTCGATGCCGCAATGGTGCTTGCAAAACGGCACATCCAGCGCCTCTGGTTCCCTCTGTCCGGCCATGAAGCCGCAGTACCGTCGAGAACCGCGCACAGCATGAGCATGGCCGATTTCGACGCGGCCATACCGGTGGAGTTCTGGCGGGAGGTGGTGGACCGGGTTCAGACCGAAGTGCCCGATACCCTGCTGCTTGCCGAAGCGTTCTGGATGCTCGAAGGTTATTTCGTTCGCACGCTCGGCATGCACCGCGTTTACAACAGCGCATTCATGCACATGCTCAAAAAAGAGGATAACGCCGGCTACCGCTATCTGATCAAGAATACGCTCGAGTTCGATGCCGAAATCCTGAAGCGCTACGTCAACTTCATGAACAATCCTGACGAGGATACCGCAATCTCGCAGTTCGGCAACGGAGACAAGTATTTCGGTATCTGCATGATGATGATCACCCTTCCGGGTCTGCCGATGTTCGGCCATGGCCAGATCGAAGGGTTCCACGAGAAATACGGAATGGAGTACGCCAAGGCATATTACGACGAGCAACCCGACGACCATCTGGTGGCGAGACACTACCGGGAGATCTTTCCGGTCATGAAGAAACGCCCGCTCTTCGCCGAGGTGTGCAATTTCTTTCTCTACGATGTCTACAGTCCTGAAGGGACGGTCAACGAAAACATCTTTGCCTATTCGAACCGGCTTGGCAACGACAAGGCGCTTTTCATCTTCAACAATACCATCAACCAGGCTTCGGGCTGGATCAGGACATCCTCCGGATACAAGTTCGGCGATGCGATCCGGCAATCCTCTCTTGTCGAAGGCCTCGAACTGAGCGCGGATGGTTCTGTGTTCGTTATTTTCAGGGATCATGCCTGCGGACTCGAATTCATCCGTCCGGCATCGCAGCTTGCTTCTGAAGGGCTGTTTTTGTCGCTCGACGGCTACCGCTACAATCTCCTTCTCGACTTCCGGGAGGTCAGGCCATCGAAGCTTCGCCCCTATGATATGCTCTGTCGGGAACTTGACGGACGGGGAATCGGCTCGATAGAACATGCCGTGCTCCAGATGAGCCTCTCTGGCCTGCACCGTCTCATCACCGAATTCCTCGACTCTGAGGAACTGCCCGTGCCGGAAGAACAGGCGGCTGACGAAGCCGGGCTGGAAGCATTCGGAAAACAGCTGCTCGCCCTGACCGAAAAGGTCGCCGTCATTTACGGAGATCTTGTCGATCAGGAGATCGCCCTGCCTGAAGATATCGATGTCCGGGCACTTGCGCTGTGCAGGGCAGCCGAAACACTGATGCAGCGGCGTGACGATCAGGAAAAAAGCGCTGCAGAAGATGCAGATCGGACGCTCTTCATGCACTGGATCGTATTCGATGCCCTGCAGCACCTGCTCGAAGGGAACCGGCTTCTGCGCACGAATATCATCGACGACTGGCTGATGCACGACAGCCTGAACGCCTATTACAACCAGGCCGGCATAAGAGGCATTGCCGGAGGAACGGTTGCTGACCTGCTCGCCTGTCTGCTTTCGACTCCGGAAGCCGCCGAAGAAGAGGTGCCTGAAATAATAGTGCTGGAAAGCATGAAGAAGCTGTACGATACCTGCAGAGGCTCGGTCGAACGTCTGCTGCAGATAGAGTACCGATACCAGAAGAGATGGTTCCGCATCGAAGGGTTCACCGCCTTGACGGCATGGCTTGGGCGCATTGCAAGAACGGAAGCGATGATTGCCCCGGAGCCCGAACCCGCTGACGCAGCATCGGAAGCCGTATGGAGCGAAGCCCTGAAGCAGCTCGACATGCAGGCCTTCCTTGCCGGTTACGAGCTTGGGGGATTACTTGCGGCGAAAGAAAGCATAACGGAAGATGAAGAGGAATTGATTTCCTGAACCAGACGGGACTTATGGGACTTATGGGACTTATGGGACTTATGAAAGAATAAAGACAGTGTTTGCGAAACTCGCAAGTGTTTTATTCTTTTTCTCTTGTCTCATTCGTCCCATATATCCAATCCGTCCCGTACGTCCCATTACTCGATCTATCTCCCCCGACTTCTTGCCTGCAGACGGGCCTGGGTCATCCGCTCCCGGATTCCTCCTTCTTTGAGAAAATCCTTTTCAAGCTTTTGTATTTGCCGATCAAGAAGGTAGTTGGTCTGATGAATGAGGCAGATGGCAATATTTGCAATCACTTCTGCAGAACGGGTTTCAACGAATTCCCGAAATGCCTCATAAGTCACTTTTGGACCGCTTGCAATTTTTCTCACATAAAGCGCTTCAGGCGACTGTTTTTCCCAAACCGAAAATCCATGCACTCGCAGATAGTCATAGTAGTCCTGAAGAAGCTCTTCAAGGCTCGCCCTGGCTACGCTGGTCAGTTTGATTTCAGTCTCTTTCGATGTCCCGGCAGCCTGACTGCCCTCGGCGATGTTCTGCTTGCCTGATCGCGCAGCCTGTACCATCTGATCGACAGTACGGTCTCCCCTGCTGATAAACCGCTGGCAGAACCGACACGTCAGGTCATAGACAATCTCGGATTTCCGGTACGAGAGCAATTCCCGGTAACCCCCGTGAGGCAGAATAATCTGGTTCATGGGCATAAAGTCTCGGACTTATGGAACTTATGGGACTTATGGGACTTATGGGACTTATGGGACTTATGGGACTTATGGGACTTATGAAAGAATAAAGACAGTGTTTGCGAACTATGCAAGTATTTTGTTCTTTTTCTCTTGTCTCATTCGTCCTATCCGTCCCATATGTCCCATTCACCAGCGCCCATAACGCACAAAAGCGGGCATTTGCCCGCTTCTGTTAAAAAATGCTGAATCCTTACTGCCAGCCGCCGACGATTTCGAATATCTCGCGGTCGCCGATTGGTACAGGCACCGAGGATTTCGGGTTTTCGGAGAGAATGTCTTCGGCAATCTGAAGGTATGGCTGCAGGCACTCTTCCTTGCCTTCTTCGCTGTCGTCCATGGCGAAGAGGGTTTTTCCGGCGAATCTGCTTCTGCGGATCAGTTCGTGATAGGGTACTTTGGCGAGCAGCCTGGTGCCGACCTTTTCGGCGAACTGGTCGAGCATGTTTGTGCCTCCGCCTTTGGCGTAGTCTACCCTGTTGGCTACGATGCCGGCAAGCTTGACCTTGTAGCGGACGCTTTTCTGCTGAATGGCCATACAGAGGCGGTTGGCGGCAAAGATGCTGTCGAAATCGTTGGTGGCGATGATGATGGCATAGTCGGCATAGTTCAGCGGCGCGCTGAATCCGCCGCAGACCACGTCGCCGAGCACGTCGAAGAGGATGACGTCGTATTTGTCGTAGAGGCCAAGCTCCTGGAGAAGGGTGACCGATTCGCCTACAACATAGCCACCGCAGCCGCTTCCTGCGGGAGGACCGCCGGCTTCGAGGCCGTCGATGCCGGCATAACCGGTTTCGATGATATCTTCGGCAGTGAGATCTTCGTGATGGAAATCAACCTCTTCGAGCGCTTCGATCACGGTTTTCTGGAGCTTGCCGGTAATGGGAAAGGTGCTGTCGTGCTTGGGGTCGCAGCCGATCTGCAGTACCTTGGCTCCCTTGAGGGCCAGGGCTGCGGATATATTGGCGCTGGTCGTGCTCTTGCCGATACCTCCCTTGCCGTACACCGCTAAGACTAAACTCATAATGAGAACAGGATAATGTGGTTGAATAAAATCCTTATCCGCCGAGCGACTCTTTTGCCTGCCTGAATACGTCGGCGGTAATACAGCTCTCGCCCTGCTGTCGGGCGAAGGTTTCGGTATTCTTGCGAACTTTCTTGCGAACGAAGAACGGAACCTTCTTGAGCATATTCTCAGCTTCATCGGTCCAGCTCATGCCGTCAGGATCGGTTGCCTGTGCCGGAGTTGCGACGGATGTCGCGCTCTCAGGCCCGCTCGCCTCGTGGCCGTTCGACGAAACTGCCGCATCAGGTTGGAAAGAGGATTCCTCTTCGTATTCCAGTCCGGCATCGCCGAAAAAGTCTATGAGATGCTTTTCGAGGCCAAGTTTGCATGAGATGTAGACCCTGTCGGCCATAACGTCTGCTCCGTCGAACCCGAAAAACGGGTAGTAGCCGAGCAGGTGGTTTTCGATATGGGTCGGCGGCGAAATCACCATGCAGGGCACGTCGAGCTTGCGGCAGCTGTGCCGCTCCATCTGGGTGCCGCAGACGAGGTCGGGAATCTCCTCTTCGATGAATGCCGAAATCTCCTGGAATTTGTCGGTTACCATCAGTTCTCCGGGCAGGTACCCCTGAAGCTGTTCTTTTACCCATGCAGCATGGCGCTCAAGGTAGGTTCCGGCGCCGATGATCTGCATGCCGAGTTCGTCGCGAAGGAACTTCACTACTCCGACGGTGTGGGTTGCGTCGCCGAAAACAAAGGCTTTCTTGCCGCTGAAGCTTTCCATGTCGGCGGTACGGGCAAACCATGGCACACCGCTCGGCGCGCTCAGGCCGTCAAGCGAAAATGCCCTGAGTGCCGGCATCCTGAGCAGCGGGGCTCCTTTGGCGGCAGCGACGATATTGATTTCCCTGACGATGCCTTCAAGCCACTGTCGTGTGGGTTCAACGCCAAGCGGTGCATCATAGAGGGCCGGCATGCCGAACCGGTCGCAAAGATATGCGGCAGCAGAGGCTCCGATTTCGCGATACGGGGCGATATTGAGCCAGGCGGCCGGGAGCTTGCGGAGATCGTCCGTTCCGGCGCCCCAGGGAGCCACGACGTTGACCTTGATGCCGAGCGTCTGAAGCATGCGACGCAGGCTTGTAAGATTGGCTCTCAGGTGGAAACCCAGAGAGGTGAAACCGAGGATGTTGACCGATGGTTCGGCAGTTTTTTCCTGTTCTGCGGCATACCGTTTCACCAGTTCAGTGAAGAGGCCGTCGGCGGCTTCGTTTTCGGATACCCTGAACGGATTGAGCGCATAGACCAGCAGCTTCTCTTCGGGCACGCCTGAATGCATGGCAAGCTGGCGAAGGTCCTCCTGAAGCAGAGCGGTGCTGCAGCTCGGTGCGATAACCGTGAGTTCCGGACTGTAGTGTTCGTTCACCTGCTGCAGGGTCGCCGGAAGCCTCGATACCCCCTGAGCGAGATCGCGTCCGCGTACCACGCTGATGGAAAGCCCCGGAAAATCCGGAGTGCGTTCGAGCATGGTGTAGGTGGCGGTGATATAGTCGTCTCCCTGAGGGGCATGGTAAACAGTGTGCACCCCTTTCATACTGTTGGTGACCCGGCTGATACCGTGCAAAGCGGTACCCTCGTAAAGCCAGAAAGCTAAGCGCATACGCTGATGACAGTTAGTGTTGCTGTTGCGTTCATTGGTTTATTCCGCGCTCGGCATGACGCCTTCGAGCCATACCGTTTCGTCGAATGCGGGCAGTTTGCTGCGGCGGTTGAACGGCGAAACAAAAAGGTTGGCCAGCGTGAACACCCCTGACCAGCTGTGGATGGACATGAGGGTGAACTCCATGCTCCATTTGACGATGAAACCATTGCCGACAAAGGGGTTTGCCGTCATGAGCGATGTAACGATCAGATCGGGCCGATCCCGTTTGATATCCTCGAGCTGGCGATGAAAATTCGGTTGTTCGACTACCCGCACGCCGTCAAGCGCTTCGAGTTCGCGGGAGTGGAATTTCTTGTTGATGTAAGCGCTACTGCATTCCACGACATCGGCTCCCGCGCTTTTGAGGAATCGCGCAAGCGGAAGTTCCATCATGGTATCGGCGGTCAGAAATACCTTTTTGCCCCGAAGGAGTTCCGTCTGCTGGCGGATCTTTTCCCATGCGGCCTTCTCGCGGTCGCGGAGGTCGACCTCAATGCCGAACTCTTTTGCGAGGTCCTCCCAGAACACTCTTGTGCCGTCCGGTCCGAATGGAAAGAGCGAGTTCAAAACGCGCGCGCCCCGTTCGCGGGCAAGCTTGACGGCAACCCTCGACAGATAGGGCTGAATTGGCGCGAGGACGGTATCGGGGCCGATGGCCGGCATGCGGTCGAAACGCGATTCGGGAAGGAATCCGGCGACCGGAATACCGAGTTCTTCGGCTTCGGCGCGAAGATCGTCGGCCGTGGCGTCGTTGACCGAACCGAGAAACACAACGCTTTTCTTTCCTGCGGGCGCTTCCGGGCAATAGGGAACAAGTGAATGGAGAACCGAATCTTCGGCCTGTGTGAAGTTATAGACAAGTCCGCTTGCGGGAACGAAAAGCACCGGTACGTCCGGAGTGCTGAGGTGATGGGCGAGACCCTTGAAATCGACTTTCATCACTTCCGGAGTGCAGGACGAAAGCAGAAAAATCACCGATGGATGGTGGTCCGCCTTGATTTCAGCTACAATATCCTCAAGACCCGGCTCGTGTTTGGCAAGATCTCCCTCCTCGATCAGCGCTATGCCGAAACGGGGCTTGGCAAAGATCATCATGCCGAGCGCGTTCTGCAGAAAATGTGCGCAGGTATGGGTGCCGAGAATCAGAAAAAAGCTGTCCTTGATCTTCTGGTACATCCAGCCGACACAGGCAAGGCCGCAGAAACTGTGCGTAACGTTGTCTTCCTTGATAATCGGGAATTCGCCGGGAACCTGCATCATGAAGTTTTTCCTCCTGAAATCGTTAACGACCGCGCTCCCTTTGGCGGGAAAGAACGCATCAACGGCGTCCATTGCGGTCATACATTAAGATTCTGAAGATATAATATTTTTCTTTAATCCTGTACTCTCAGGCACCCCCTATTTTCTCCTGGACCGAAGCGATCTTTTCACCAAGGTGAACCCGGCGGTCGCGCCGGTCGTCGATTTTTATGACCGTGTAGACTCTTTCGGCTCCCAGGCTGAAGGCGTGCTCGTGCAGGCGATGCGCCAGGAGAAAAAGATCGGAGACGGACCCTTCGACTGTGGTACCCATATCGTGCAGCCGGAAGCTGCAGCCGCTTTCGGCAAGGAGTTCCTGAAGTCCGGCCACGAAAGAGCTGAAACCGGAACTTCTTCCGTCGAGTGGAATGACGGTAATATCGAGAAGAGCCATATTGTGTTTCTCCTCGTTTTATCAGCGGAAAACTGTCTCTTCCCGGCCCGGTCCGACGGAAATGAAGGTCACCGGCACCTCCAGCGCGTCCTCGATATACCCGACATAGCTGCGGGCCGCTTCGTGCATCTCTCCGAACGTTCTGGCATGCGCGTTAGACGACATCCATCCCGGCATGGATTTGTAGACCGGGGTTACCCTCGAAAGCGTCTGATGGTCGGTTGGATAGTCGTGTATCTCCTTTCCGTCGAGCATATAGGAGGTACATACCTTTATTTCTTCAAAGGTATCGAGCACATCGAGCTTCGTGAGCGCAATTTCCGTCACGCCGTTCAGCGTAAGGGAATACCGAAGAGCGACAAGGTCAATCCATCCGCAGCGGCGTTTTCGTCCGGTCGTGGCGCCGAACTCGTGGCCGATACGCCCGAGTTTCTCGCCGGTTTCATCGAACAGCTCCGAAGGAAACGCGCCGTTGCCGACCCTCGTCATGTATGCTTTCACGACACCGATTACCTTGCCTACGTAGTTCGGTGCGATGCCCGATCCGGTACAGGCTCCGCCGGAGGTTGGGTTCGAGGAGGTCACGTAAGGGTAGGTGCCGTGATCGACGTCAAGCAGGCAGCCTTGCGCCCCCTCGAGCAGTACGGTTTTTCCTTCCTTGAGCTTGCGGTTGAGATAAAGCTGCGTATTGGTTACGAAGGGGTCGATGATCTTGTCGAATTCGGAATACTCGCGGACCATCGCTTCGACATCGAACGCCTCTTTATCGTAGATGTTCTTGAGCAGCTTGTTCTTGGCCGCAAGATTGTCGCGCAGCTTCTCCTGCAGCACTTCAGGGCTCAGGAGATCGACGACGCGGATCCCTTTTCGGGCGAACTTGTCTTCATAGCTCGGACCGATGCCGCGGCCGGTGGTCCCGATTT
Organism: Chlorobium sp.; assembly: GCF_036528655.1. Taxonomy (GTDB): domain Bacteria; phylum Bacteroidota; class Chlorobiia; order Chlorobiales; family Chlorobiaceae; genus Chlorobium. The sequence continues at coordinate 36,772 of NZ_JAIGND010000019.1, read as the reverse complement.
TCTGATCTCCCTGGGCATCCTCGGAAAGCGAATCGAGCCTTTTGTGGTAAGGCATGATGAGGTGGGCGTTGTGGCTGATGAAAAGACGTCCCTTCACCTCGTATCCGAGTTCTTCGACCTTTCTGATCTCTTCGAGCAATGCAACGGGATCGATGACCACGCCATTGCCGATAACGCAGACGCATCCCTTCTGAAAAATGCCTGAAGGTATAAGATGCAGCACAACGGATTTATTATCGAAACAGATGGTATGGCCGGCATTGGCGCCGCCCTGATAACGGACAACGATATCGTACTTGTTGGACAGGTAGTCAACGAGTTTTCCCTTTCCCTCGTCGCCGAACTGTGTTCCGACAATGACGGTCGCAGTCTGTGAAGGCTTACTGAATGTTTTTGATTCCACGTCGTTTGAGTTTTAACCGATAGAGTGTTCGAAATGGGCAAGTAGCTGCGCTTTCCCCTTTCCGGAAAAAGATGAATAATTTACAATAAATTTGGCTTTTGCCGAGAAACTTTCCATGGCGCGCAGTGCGGCGGTACGCTCTTTCTGAGTCAGCTTGTCGTCCTTGGTCATGACGACGCCGTACGGCCTGCCGTGAAATTCGAGAAAATCCGCCATTTCTCTGTCAGAAGACATTCCCGGGTGGCGGGAGTCGATCAGGAGAAGCACGAGCGCAATCGAACGCCTCGACCTGATGTACACTTCCAGCAGATTTCCCCATCGGGCTTTCTCCTGCTTTCCGACCGCCGCGTAACCATACCCGGGAAGATCGACGAAATAGAGTTCCCCGTTGATCCGGAAATAGTTGATCAATCTGGTTTTTCCGGGAGTGGAACTCGTTTTGGCCAGCCCTTTGACGCCGGTCAGCGAATTGAGAAGCGTGGATTTTCCTACGTTGGAACGACCGACAAAGACAATCTCGGGAAACGTTTCATCGGGAAGACCGGAGGGAGTGGAAACACTTTTAAAAAAAACGGCGTTAGTGATGTTCATGCCATGGCGTCTGACGATCCCGAATGGTCTTGCCCATATACGGAAGCTGTGGTAAAAAGGAAGCTAAAAACCTTGCGTTAAAAACCCAAATGTTTAACTTCCGTAAGGTTTTTCAGTCATCAGGGACCTCTTACGACGCGCACCATGGCATTACAGATTTACAATTCTCTCACCCGAAAGAAAGAACCGTTCGTGCCGGTACACCCCGGCGTTGTCGGCATGTACGTTTGCGGGCCAACCGTGTACGGACATGCGCATCTCGGCCATGCCAAAAGCTACGTCTCGTTCGATGTGGTGGCCCGCTGGCTTCGTCAAAGCGGTTTCAGGGTAAGGTATGTGCAGAACATCACCGATGTCGGACACCTTACCGACGATGCCGACGAGGGAGAGGATAAAATAGCACGTCAGGCCCGGCTCGAAAAGACCGATCCCATGGAGATCGCGCAATACTATACCCGCAGTTTCTATGACGACATGGACCGGCTCGGGGTAGAACGCCCCAATATCGCGCCGACGGCTACCGGTCATATTCCGGAACAGATCGCTCTGATCGAAGAGCTGCTGAAGAAAGGACATGCCTATGAGGTGAACGGCAACGTCTATTTTTCGGTAGGGTCATTTCCGGACTATGGAAAGCTCTCCGGCAGAACCGATCAGGAGGCCCTGCAATCCGGCACCAGGGTGGAAACCCGAAGCGAGAAACGCCATCCATCCGATTTCGCGCTATGGAAGAAAGCCGAAGAGGGACATCTCATGCAATGGCGCTCTCCATGGGGAATGGGGTATCCGGGCTGGCATGTGGAATGTTCGGCCATGTCGATGAAATATCTTGGCGATACGGTAGATATCCATGGCGGTGGTATGGAGAACAAGTTTCCTCATCACGACTGTGAAATCGCGCAGTCGGAAGCCGCAACCGGAAAACCTTACGTCCGCTACTGGATGCATAACAATATGGTGACCGTTGGCGGGATTAAAATGGGAAAATCCCTGAAGAATTCTGTCAATCTCAAGGATCTTTTCCGAAGCACGGATCCTATGGTCATCAGGTTCTTCATCCTTCAGTCGCATTACCGTTCCCCTCTTGACTTCTCCGAGGCCGCAATACACGCGTCCTCTTCGGGGCTGGAAAAAATGCGTGATACCCGAAAACGCCTGCTTCAGACCGTGCCGGGCAGCGGCATCATAGACACTACCGAATTCCGTACAAAGTTCGGGGATGCAATGGATGACGATTTCAACACTCCGCTTGCGGTTTCGGTTCTTTTCGAGTTTTCGAAAACCGTCAACAGCGCACTCGATAAACCCGAAGGGCTCTCGTCGGAAGCGATATCCGATGCGGTTGCTTTTCTTGATACCTTTGCAGGGACAGTGCTCGGCGTCATAGCGCCAGCCGGGAAACCGACCGCCGTAACGGATGCGAAAAGCGGAAAAGCGCTCGAAAAGGTTGTCTCACTGCTCCTCGATATGAGGGCCGAAGCACGCAGAAACAGGGATTTCGCCCTGAGCGATCGTATCAGGGACAATCTGCTCGAGGCCGGCATAGAGGTAAAAGACACCCGCGAGGGCGCAAGCTGGTCGCTGAAAGCGGAATCCTGATTTCCGAAAAAGCGGCCTACAGTAATTCTTCCCTGTTCTCGCGCCTGAACTGGTCGAGCGCTCCGGAAACCTTGCAGGACTCCCCCCTGCCGCATATCAGCAGCGCATCACCTGTATCGATGACGATAAGATTGCTTACTCCGATCATGCAGACGGCTTTTCCCTGCGGTTTTCTGAGAAACACTCCGGGACTCTCCATCCTCAGGACATCCAGTTCACAGGACTCTTCCGCGCCCTCGATGCCGGCTGCCACCTTGGCAACTTCATCCCAGTTGACAAGATCCGTCCAGCCGAAATCTGCAGCGATCATGAAAACGGAATCGGCTTTTTCCATGATACCGTAGTCGATAGAAACCGGATGTGCCCAGCTGTAGACATCTTCGATCACGGCGCCTTCGTCCGGCGTTCCGAGATGCTCATACATAACCAGAAGGTCCTTGAAAAGATCAGGCATCGATCGCTCGAACTCCTGCCAGATAACGCCAATATGCCAGATGAATATTCCGCTGTTCCAGAAAAAATCCTTGCTCTCAAGAAACTGTACAGCGGTGGCATAATCGGGTTTCTCGGCAAATGTTTTCACGCGGAACAGGCTGAATCCGTTTGCAGGATCTCCGGAAAGCCCCACAGAAAGCCGTTCATCGGCCTGTATGTACCCATAATCCGTCTCGGGATACTCGGGAGTGACGCCGATCGTTACGAGACCGTTTTTTTCAGCAGCGACGGCGATTCCTGCATGTATAACATCCCTGAATTTCGCAAGGTCTCCTATGTGATGGTCGCAAGGCAGCACGATGGTGATAGCATCCGGATCGCTTTTTTTTATGTAAGCCGTAGCGAGTGCAATACAGATCGCGGTATTGCGGGAAACCGGCTCGGCAATGATATTCTCTGGTCTGATTGACGTACCTGTCTTCAGGAGACACTCCCTGCCTTCCTTGCTCGTGATCACTAAAACCCTGTCTGAAGCAACTGTCGATTCAATACAATCGATAATATGCGTTATCAGGGCTCCCTGATGGAAAAAATCGAGGCAATGAACCGGACGGCTCTTTCTTGCTGCCGGCCATAGCGCCTTGACAGGGCCACCTGCCATAATGATGGCGTATATATGCATATTCTCAGTACTATTCATAACGCATGACGTTCTTCCCGGGCAAGATGCAGCCAATCTTCGGAGCATGGACATGAACTGCGCTCATCAATATCTCCCGGCAGCAATCAGTGATAAATGAGCCGGGACGGTAATTTGCCATTCATGGTAAAATATCTTTTTTTCCAGTAACCACAGTAATCGTTAAACCATCATGATGAAACGCCACAAAGAAGATTTCGAGGCCCTCGGGAAACTCTGCTCGGATGCTAACCTTTCGTTATCTCCATTACAGCTTGAGGGACTTGCCTGTTATGCTTCGCTTCTCGAACAGTGGAACAGAAAAATAAATCTCATCAGCAGAAAAGAGGATGCGCCGGTCATCATAAAACATGTATTTCATTCTCTGCTCATGGGCGTATTCCATCCCTTTGAGGCAGGCGAAAAAGTTCTGGACCTCGGAACCGGTGGGGGACTTCCAGGAATACCGCTCGCAATAGCATATCCGGACACCCGTTTTATGCTGGTCGATTCGACAGGCAAAAAAATTTCTGCCTGCCAGGCCATGCTGAAGGATCTCGGCATTACCAATGCCGTTGCAGTGCATTCAAGAGTTGAAGAGATTCAAGGGCTCTCTTTCGAGACCGTACTCAGCAGACAGGTCGCACAGCTCGAACAGCTTTGCGGATATGCCGGACGGCTTCTTAAACCCGGGGGCCTGCTGATCTGTCTGAAGGGAGGCGATCTCGACGCAGAAATCAGAACCGCGCTCGAGGCAAGTCATGCACATCATGGCTTTCCGACGTCGGTCGAACATTTTCCGATAAGCGGTTTCAGCCCGTTTTTTGCGGAAAAAGAGATAGTCATTGCCCGGAAGTAACCTTTACTTTCCTGACAATGACTAACGCTGATCTTTATGCCGGTTCGGAACCGGAAATCACTCTGCGGATGAAGCCGCCACTGACGTTTCCTCTGCTTTCTTAGATCCCTTTACTCGTTTTGCACGATCCTGCTTTCCTGTCTGAACCTGTTTCGTCGGCGCTTCCGAGTAATCAACCAATTCGATAACCGCCATTTTCGCAGCATCGCCAAAACGTGGTGCCAGTTTTACTATCCGGGTGTAACCGCCGTTACGGTCACCTATGCGGGAAACGATCTCTTCGAACAGCATCTTGACGGCTTCCTTGTCGCGGATGCTTTTGAAAATCTCGCGCTGGGCATGTACGGTTCCCTTACGGGCTTTGGTGATGATTTTTTCAACGACCTTTCTGGTTTCCTTAGCCTTTGCCTCCGTCGTTTCGATACGCTTGTGGAGCAGCAGCTGGGTGGACAGATTGTCCAGCGTGGCTTTTCTATGTGCCGCGGTTCTTCCGAGTTTTCTTGCCGGCTTGACTTTACGCATGACTGATTCCTGATCTCAAAAATTCAAAAATAATCCAGTTAATTGTTTACCCTTTCATCTGATACTTTGTGATGTCCATACCGAACTTCAGATCGAATTTTTCGAGCTGCTCCTTAAGTTCGGTGAGAGACTTTTTACCGAAGTTCTTGTAGTTGAGCAGTTCGTCCTCTTTCCTCGATACGAGGTCACCGATTGTATCAATCTCGGCAAGACGGAGGCAGTTATGCGATCGTACCGATAGATCGAGATCCTCAATTTTTGTATTGAGGAGCTTTCGCATATTCTCGAACTCGTCGTCCTGCTGTTTGAACTCCTCTTCGGTGAACTCTTCTTCGGTGGGAGAAAAGTTCGCAAAAAAGGTCACATGCTCGTTGATGATCTTTCCGGCAAGGCTGATGGAATCATCGGGACTGATGGATCCGTCGGTTTCCACATCGAGAATCATTTTTTCGTAGTCGGTACGCTGCCCTACGCGCGTATTCTCGACGGTGAATTTCACGTTTCTGATCGGGGTGAAAATCGCATCGATTGCAATGAAGCCTATCGGCATGCCGTCGGGACGATTTTCCTCTGCCGGAAGGTACCCGCGTCCTCTGCCTATAAACAGGTCGATTTTCAGCGTAGAACCTTCGTTGATCGTGGCGATATGCAGATCTTTGTTGAGTACTTCGAATTCGGCTTCCTGGGCAACAATATCCCCGGCGGTGAACTCTCTCGGCCCGACAAGTACCAGAGACGTCTTGCAGTTTCTCTTGCAGTTGGAACGGAACCGAACTTTTTTCAGATTAAGCACAATTTCGGGAACATCTTCCCTGACGCCTTCGACGGTAGAAAACTCGTGAAAGACGTTATCGATTTTCAGACCGGTAATCGCAGTTCCGGGAAGAGAAGCGAGGAGCACACGACGCATAACGTTACCAAGTGTTACACCATACCCCCTCTCCAGTGGCTGCGCAATGAACCTTGCGTAACTTTCCGTATGCGTAGCTTCATCAACCTCTATTTTCGCAGGCATCTGCATCTGGTATATCATAGTCATTTATACCTTGGGGTTCGTTAAAATCACTTGGAGTACAACTCAACGACAAGCTGCTCGTTGAACGGCTCCTGAATATCTTCGCGCTCGGGAACACTGAGAAAAACGGCTTTCTGGTTGGCCTTGTCTACCTGTATCCACGAAGGAAAACGGGATTCCGGGGCCTTGCTGAGCGAATCGGCGACGGCACCCATGTTGCGACTCTTCTGGCGAAACTCGATGAGATCGCCGGGAGCGACAAGATAGGATGGAATGTTGACTTTCTTTCCGTTTATCAGAAGATGTCCATGCGATACAAGCTGACGGGAAGCCGCTCTTGAGGGCGCAAATCCTGCACGATAGACAACATTATCGAATCGTCTTTCAAGAAGCTTGACAAGGTTATCACCGGTAACGCCTCTCTGCGATACGGCCTTCTTGTAGTAGTTCCTGAACTGCTTTTCAAGAATACCGTACAGATATTTCATCTTCTGCTTTTCCCTGAGCTGCAGCGCATACTCGGAAACCTTACCTCTTCTCGACTGTCCATGCTGTCCAGGGGCAAAAGGTCTTCTTTCAAGATATTTTTCAGCTTTCGGCGAAAGCGCAATACCTAACCGGCGGGATACTTTTGTTATTGAGCCTCTAAATCTTGCCATATCAATTGCTTCATTGAAAATTCTATGAATAAAAAAAATCAGACCCTTCTGCGTTTCGGCGGCCTGCAGCCGTTATGCGGCAGCGGAGTGATATCCCTTATGGAACGAACCTCGAGACCTGCCCCCTGAAGCGCCCTTATAGCGGCATCTCTTCCGGCTCCGGGTCCTTTGATGAAAACCTGGACGTTTCTCATGCCGAGATCAAACGCCTCTTTTGCGGCCGCTTCGGATGTCACCTGAGAAGCATATGGGGTATTCTTTTTAGATCCCCTGAATCCGTTTTTTCCTGCACTTGACCAGGACACCGTATTTCCCTGGAGATCGGTAATGGTCACCATGATATTATTGAACGATGCCTTGATATGGACAGCACCTTCAGGGGTAACCTTTACTTTTTTCTTTTTCCTGCTAACTGTTGCCATGAGCGTACACTCTAAAGTCTCAAAGTTGATGTATTGCTAACTTACTACTTCTTCACTGCCTTCTTCTTGCCGGCAACCGTCTTGCGCTTACCTTTTCTGGTTCTCGCATTGGTCTGTGTCCGCTGGCCACGCACAGGAAGCGAGCGGCGATGTCGCAAACCGCGATAGCAACCGATATCCATCAGACGCTTGACCGCGAGCTGCTGTTCGCCGCGAGCCTGACCTTCAACCTTGTAATCTTCGGCAATAATCTCCCTTATCGCATGCGCTTCTTCATCGTTCAGCTCGGAAATCTTCCTGTCCGGAGCGATACCTGCTCTCTGCAGAATGTGCTTGGCGGAAGTCCTTCCGATACCGTAAACATGCGTTAAAGCAATGACCGCATGCTTGTTCAGCGGCAAATTTACCCCAGCTATCCTCATGTGCTCTATTGGTTCTATTGATTATTTCTGAAGATCAACCCTGGCGCTGCTTATGACTCGGATTCACTTTGCAGATCACAAAACGCTTTCCTTTTCGTTTTATGATACGGCAATGCTCACAACGCTTCTTGATGGATGAATATATTTTCATAATTGACCCCGCATACAATAATTAAATCGTCTGTCTATAGAAAAATCTGAAAGGCTTGTAATGTACAAAATATTGTTTTTACAATCAACACATGATTGATCGTTTTTAAACGTTTATTTATACCTGTATGTAATCCGCCCTTTGGAAATATCGTATGGAGATATCTGCACCTTGACCTTGTCGCCCGGCAGGATTCTGATATAATGCATCCTGATTTTTCCGGAAACATGTGCAAGCACTTCAAGGCCGTTTTCAAGTTTCACCTTGAACTGCGCATTCGGCAGCGCATCAACGATAACGCCTTCAATCTCGATCGCTTCTTCTTTGGCCAACAGTACGCTCCTTTGAATTCAGAAGTTTTACGAGCGCCCATAGGGCGCTCCATGTTCAAATAATGAGCGGGTAAGCACTTCCGCTGTCCCCGGCCTCACGATAACCGTATGCTCAAAATGAGCGGACGGTTTTCCATCTTCAGTAACGGCCACCCAGCCGCCCCGTTTGCTGACCGCTTTTCGAGAGCGTCCGAGAGCTATCATAGGCTCGATTGCGAGCGCCATGCCTTCCCTGAGCTTCACTCCGGTATGGCGTTTTCCGTAATTGGGTACCGCAGGATCTTCATGCAGTTCGCTGCCGATACCGTGTCCCACCATGTTCTCGATCACGCTGAAACCGAAGGAACGCGCATGTTCCTCGACGGCAGCGGAAATGTCATGCAGACGATTTCCCTCGATTGCCTGTGCGATGCCAAGTTCAAGACATTCCCGCGTAACGTCAACAAGCTGCTGAACCTTTTCTTCGACAGTGCCGAGCACATAGGTCCTGGCAGAATCTCCGTGGTATCCCCCTTTATAGACACCGCAGTCTACCGATACGATATCCCCTTCGCGAATAACCCGCTTCGGACTCGGGACTCCATGTACAACCTCTTCGTTGATAGAAACGCAAAGCGTGGCCGGATATGGCGTCACATCGGGATCTCCCTTTGGTGCGTAATTGAGAAAACTCGGCACTGCATGATGATCTCTGATAAACGCTTCGGCCAATTCGTCAAGCTTCCTGGTCGTCATACCAGGCTTTATCTCTTCCTGAAGCATATCGAGTACCATGGCCGTAAGCCTTCCCGATTCCCGCATCAGTTCAATTTCACGCTCGCTTTTTATGGTAATCATCCGGTCTATCCCTTACGACTTCTGTCGGCTTCTCATTTTGCCGGTCTTCATGAATCCGTCGTAATGACGCATGAGCAGATGGCTTTCTATCTGCTGTAGGGTATCGAGGCCGACACCGACAATAATGAGCAGACTCGTTCCGCCGAAAAACTGGGCAAATCCGGGTGTTACGTTTGCGAATTTTGTCAGGAAGGTCGGAAGTACCGCAATCAGCGCCAGAGAGATCGCGCCAGGAAGGGTAATGCGGGTAAGGATGTTGTCGATGAAATCGGCAGTGCTCTTGCCCGGCCTGACGCCAGGAATGAATCCACCCTGCCTGCGCATGGTATCTGCAACCTCTTTTGGATTGAATGCTATGGCTGTATAAAAGTAGGTAAAGAAAACGATCATTGTGCCGAATATCAGCGCATACCACCATGAATCGTAAGCAAATGCTCCGGATATACTCTGCATTATCTCGTTTTCCGGAAAAAACGAAAGGAATGTAGCCGGAAGAAACATGATCGACTGCGCAAATATAATGGGCATAACGCCTGCTGTATTGATGCGCATTGGAATGTACTGTGTACTGCCGCCATAGACTTTTCGGCCAACGACCCGCTTTGCGTGCTGAACGGGTATCCTGCGCGTTCCGACAGTCAGTACGACGACGAATGCGACGATTGCAGCCATCATGGCAAGAATGATGATCTCGACGATCCAGTTTTTGCTTCCGAGCGATACCGATCTGAATTCGGCAACAAGCGATTGCGGAAAAGCGGCAAGTATGCCGATCATGATGATGAGCGATATTCCATTGCCGATACCCCGCTCAGTTATTCGCTCGCCAAGCCACATCACGAATACGGTCGATGCCGTCAGAATGCATACTGCGTTCAGTGTAAAGAACCAACCAGGGTCGGGAACCACCACCATACCGAATGATGCTGGACTGGCTAGACTGACCGTTACCCCCCATGCCTGGAGAGCTGCTATCATCACCGTGCCGTATCGGGTCATCTGATTGATTCGCTGGCGTCCTTCCTCTCCTTCCTTCTGCAGTTTCTGCACATAAGGAGTAACGGCTCCGAGAAGCTGTATGATAATGGAAGCCGAGATGTAGGGCATTATGCCCAGCGAGAAGATGGAGGCTCGCGTAAACGCACCGCCGACGAAGAGATCGAAAAGTCCGAAAAGGTCGTTCGAGTGGGCGGGTGATGCGGCAGCTACTGCTGACGCATCGACGCCCGGCAAGGTAATGTGAGAACCAAGCCTGTAGACGAACAGAAGAAGAAGGGCATAAAGGATCCGCTGCCGAAGCTCCGGGATTTTATTGATATTGCGTATACTTTCGATAAGCTTCATAACGGGTCAGGCGATATTCAGGACTTTGCTGATTTCTTAACTCTCTTTACAAGCGGAGCTTTCGGTTTCAGGAGAGCCTCTTCGACCGACAGATCTGCTATTTTGGAAGCTTCTTCAAGCGTACGGTAGGCCTTTGTAACCGAACCGCCAGCTTTTGCTATTTTCTCTTCGGCGCTCTTGCTGAAAAAATGTGCCGTTATATTTACAGGCTTGGTGATTTCGCCGTTACCGAGAATCTTGAAGTAATCGGCGTAACTTGCATTGCACAATGCCTTCAGGTCCAGCACGGAAATCTCGGTTCCATCAATCAGACCTTCCTCGATCCATGCCTCTATCTGTGAGACATTGAGTGTCTTGACTGACTTTCTGTCCGGAGGAGTGAATCCGAATTTTGGAAGCCTGCGATAAATCGGTATCTGACCACCTTCATTGATCGGCTTCTGATAACCGCTTCTTGACTGCTGGCCTTTATTACCCTTACCGGCAGTAGTTCCGTTACCGGACCCCTGTCCGCGGCCGACACGTTTCCTGTTTTTTACCGCGCCTTTTGCTGGACGAAGTGAACTTAAATCCATGATATCGATTCCCGACTTGCTATTAGTAAAATCTTAATTCTCTTCAACCTTTACAAGGTGCTGAACCACCCGAATCTGACCGCGAAGGCAGGGATTGTCCTGCTTTGCCACCGAATAATTCGGACGACCGAGACCAAGAGCCTTGATCGTGTCTTTCTGTTTTTTGGTGCACCCTATAACGCTGCGAACCTGTGTTATCCGTATTGTTTTCTCGCTCATGACTTCTTACTCTATCTTCTGTTTAGCTTTCAAAAACCTCTTTAAGGCTCTTTGACCGTCTTTCGGCCACATCCATTGCATCGGACATGCTCTGCAGTCCCTTGATCGCTGCTTTGACGACGTTATGCGGATTGGATGAACCGAGCGATTTGGTCAGCACATCATGAACTCCTGCCATCTCAAGCACAGCGCGAACTGCGCCTCCGGCAATAAGACCTGTACCGGGAGTTGCCGGCTTCATCAGCACTTTGGCTGAACCGTATTTAGCAATAACCTGATGCGGAATAGTGCCCTTGATTATGGGAACCTTGATCACATTCTTCTTTCCGTCTTCCACCCCTTTGGCAATGGCATCCTGTACTTCATTGGCTTTTCCAAGACCATATCCGACATGACCTTCCTTGTCGCCCACCACTACAATAGCATTGAATCCGAAACGTTTACCACCTTTTACAACCTTTGCTGTTCTGTTGATATGAACCAGCTTCTCCTTCAGATTCAATTCTCCCGGCCTGATATTCTTTACAGATATTTTCGACATGTAACGTTCTCTTTGTAAGGTTTTTTAAAAGACCAGGCCGGCTTCCCGCGCACCATCCGCCAACGCTTTCACTCTGCCGTGATAACGAAATCCGTTTCTGTCGAATATGACGCTGGTAATGCCCTTTGCTTTGGCCATTTCTCCGAGCTGCTTGCCAATAATACGGCAGACATCGGTTTTCGTGCCTTCAAGAGCCTTGTTTTCCCTGGACATACTCGATACGGCCATGATGGTCGCACCTTTATCGTCGTCGATCAGTTGCGCATAGATCTGCGACAGACTTCTGTAAACACAGAGTCTCGGTTTCGATTCCGTTCCATGGACCTGCTTCCTGCTTCTGTCCTTGATTTTCTGCCTGCGTGAGGCCTTATCGATTTGACTCATTCTCTTCAACCGTAATAATGTTATTGCCTGACTGTTTTCGCTCTTACTTTCCGGCTGCCTTGCCTTCCTTGCGGCGAATGATCTCACCTTCGTACTTGATTCCCTTGCCACGATACGGTTCCGGCTTCCTGAATGAACGGATCTTGGAGGCGACCTGACCGACAAGCGCTTTATCGATGCCGCTTATCAGAATGGTTGTCTGATCGGGAACCTCTATCTTGATGCTGTCAGGTGCTTTGAAATAGATCATGTGCGAATAGCCGAGAGAGAGAGCCAGCAGATCGTTTTTCAGCTCGGCGCGATAACCGACGCCTGCGATTTCGAGCTTTCTGGTGAACCCTTTCGTCACGCCTTCAATCATATTGCTGATAAGCATTCTGTAGAGACCGTGCATTGCCCTGGACTTCTTGCTGTCATCGATTCTTCCGACTGTAACGGATCCGTTTTCTTCCTTCACCGATACCTGCGAAACCATCGCCTGCTCAAGCGTGCCCTTCGGACCGGTCACCGTTATATTATCCTCACTGACCTCGATCTTTGCCTGGTTTCCCAGATTTATCGGCATTTTTCCTATTCTTGACATGATATTCCTGTACGCTTTGGCTTATGAATTAATAGATACGGAAGAGTATCTCACCGCCGACGCCCTGCTCGCGGGCTTCTTTATCGGTAATGATGCCTTTCGATGAAGAAAGAATGTAAAGTCCGAGGCCGCCAAGATACTTCTTGATATCTTTGCCCTGGTACACTCTTCTTCCGGGCTTGCTCACCCTGGTAATCTCCCGAATCGCAGGCTCACCTTCTGCGACATATTTCAACTCGACCCGAATGAACGGAAACTGCTCGGCCGTGATGACTGTAAAGTTCTTTATATAACCCTTTTCAACAAGCAAACGGGATATATTCTCCCTCAGCTTCGAATACGGGATATCGGTGGTTTTATTTTTCGCTCTCCCCGCATTTCTGATACGGGTGATATAATCTGCAATAGAATCCGTTACAGGCATAGCAAACGTTGGTTACTTTCAAAAATGAACAAATCTCTCTCTTTTCCGGTAATACTGAACCCCTTACCAGCTTGCCTTCCTGACACCTGGAATCTTGCCTTCAAGGGCGAGTTTCCGGAACATCTGGCGGCATAGCCCGAATTTTTCGTACACACCTCTTCCACGACCGGTAAGGACGCAACGGGTTCTGACCCTGGTTGCGGAGCTGTCTCTCGGCAGTTTGCGAAGTGCTTCGTAATCGCCGGCTTTTAACAGTTCTTCGCGCTTTGCAGCATATTTTTCTACAAGCTTTTTCCTTTTCTCGTTCCGTGCAATAATGCTTTTCCTGGCCATTTCGGATTTCCTGATAAGTTAGTTGTTCTTCTTTTTGAATGGCATACCAAGCTCGGCAAGCAGTACATACGCCTCTTCATCGGTAGCAGCGGATGTCACGAAGGTGATATCCATTCCAGATATTCTCGGTACTTTATCGATATCGATTTCCGGGAATATGATCTGCTCCCTGATACCGGTTGTATAGTTGCCCCGTCCGTCAAAACTGGTATCGTTCAGACCGCGGAAATCGCGGATCCTCGGAACGGCCAGACTGACAAAACGGTCAAGAAACTCGTACATGGTTTTTCTGCGGAGCGTTACCCGGCATCCGATTGCCTGGTTTTCGCGGAGCTTGAAGTTCGAAATCGCCTTTCTCGATTTGCGTATCTGCGGTTTCTGACCGGTAATCTGCGCAAGTTCCGACATGGCAGTCTCAAGCAGCTTCGGCTCTGCTGCGGCTTCTCCGACACCGATATTGATGGCGATTTTCTGAAGCTTCGGCACCATCATGATGTTTTTGTACTGGAACCTCTCCATGAGCTTGGGAACGACCTTCTCACGGTAAAATGCGTCAAGCCGAGCTTCGACGTTTTCGACAGGCGCTGTTTCTTTTTTCTTTGTCATTATTATCCGTTATTTCCGGAATGGTCTTGGTCATCCCGGCTTATGTATTGCTGTTACTGCTTAACTTTTCTTGACGTTCGATGCGTGGATCGGAAACTCCCTCTCGATAATGGCACCCTGCGGATGGCTCTGCGTCGGTTTCATATGTCGCTTTCTGATGTTCACGCCTTCAACGATCACCCTGCATTTCTGTGGAAATACTTTCAGCACCTTCCCTGCCTTGCCCCTATCGTTTCCGCTGATGACAACGACATTGTCGTCTTTTCTGACATGCAGCTTAACTTTTTTGATCCCTGTTTTCATTTTTCACTGATATGATAGTATTCATAAAATCCTGAGCGGGAGACGAGACTCGAACTCGCGACCAACAGCTTGGAAGGCTGTGACTCTACCAACTGAGTTACTCCCGCTTGAAAACCTTACAGCACTTCAGGCGCCAAAGATACGATTTTCATATATTTTCTATCGCGTAATTCTCTGGCGACTGGCCCGAATATACGCGTACCTCTCGGTTCGCCCTGCGCATTGAGCAGCACGACGGCATTTTCATCGAAACGGATATACGATCCGTCCTTTCTTTTCTGCTCCTTGACGCACCGGACGACAACAGCTTTACATACATCTTTCTTTTTCACCACACCGCCAGGAACAGCGGCCTTGACCGATACGATCACCTGGTCGCCGAGACCTGCATAGCGTCTGCCGGTTCCACCGAAGACATGAATACAACGAACTTTCTTGGCACCGCTGTTATCTGCAACAACCAGATTTGTTTCTTTCTGGATCATCCTGATTCAACCTTTTTAATGTATAAAGAGTCCTTCTTACCTGGCTTTCTCGATAATTTCGACGAGACGGCAGCTTTTTCTTTTGCTCAGCGGCCTGCATTCCACGATTTTAACGAGATCTCCGATGCCTGCTTCATTTTTTTCGTCGTGCGCCATCAGCCTGGTGGTCTTTTTGAAATATTTCTTGTAGACCGGATGCTGTACCCTGCGCTCGACAGCAACAACTATTGCCTTGTCCATTTTGTCGCTGACGACCTTGCCCTGCCAGCTTTTTTTACGTCCCCTTGCGACGGCGTTCTGTTCCATTGCGGCAGTTCCTGTTTTATTTTCTTCCATTGAATCGTAAACCGTTTGTTATTGCCTTGATCAGTTCTTCCCGGCTTCTGCAGCGTTCATTTTATGGAGCTGTGTCTTCATGCGGGCGATGTCGCGCCGCGAATTGCGGAACACCATCGGATTCTGCGGCAGTTCTATCACCTTAAAGAAATTGATATCGGCAATCCTGTCCTCGAGCTCACTGATCCTGTCGATCAATTCCTGCTTGCTCATGGCCGCTACTTCGTGCTTTTTCATGGTTATAATCCTCTTGTCAGTATATGTTGGTCGGTTATCCTTCGTAATCCGGCCGAACAATGAACTTTGTCTTGATCGGCAGTTTCTGTGCAGCAAGCCTGAACGCTTCTGTAGCGATCTCTTTCGATACGCCTTCAGCCTCGAACATGACTCTGCCGGGCTTTACAACGGCTACCCAGAATTCAGGAGAACCTTTTCCGGAACCCATTCGGGTTTCAGCGGCCTTCTTGGTTACAGGCTTATCGGGAAATATTCTGATCCAGATTTTCCCGTCCCTTTTCATATACCTGTTCATGGCAACACGGGCGGCCTCTATCTGACGGCTCGTAATCCACGCCGGCTCCAGAGCTTTAAGACCGAAAGAACCGAAAGACACTGTCGTTCCGCGGCCCGCATTGCCTTTCATGCGACCCCGCTGCGTCTTTCTATATGTAACTCTTTTTGGCATTAACATACCGACAACTCCATTCTTTTTCTGATTGTAATGTATAAATCATTATGCGCGCTTCGTGCGGCGACGGCGCTTGCTGCGCGGGTCGCGGGGCCTCGACTTCGAATCGGAGCGGCGGTCTTTCATCTTCTTCAGCTCTTCCTCTTCAATGGCATCGATGCGCTGAACAAGTACTTCGCCCTTGTATACCCAGACTTTGATACCTATGGTGCCGGCAATGGTATGTGCGGTTACGCTTGCATAGTCCACGTTGGCGCGAATGGTATGGAGCGGAATCTTTCCTTCCTTGTACTGCTCCGCCCTTGCGATTTCTGCACCGCCGAGACGTCCTGCGCAACGGATCCTCACGCCTTCAGCACCGGCCCTCATCGCCTGCTGGATAGCCTGCTTCATGGCTCTTCTGAAGGAGACGCGATTTTCGAGCTGGTATGCGATATTCTCGCCGATGAGCTGGGCCTCGGTTTCGGGCTTCACAACCTCGACGACGTCAATCTTCACCTCTTTACCTGTAATACGGCTGAGTTCCTGTGAGAGGTTATTGATCTCTTCACCCTTGCGTCCTACGACTGCACCCGGACGGGCCGCATAGATATTTATCTTGATATGTTTGGTGGTCCGCTCGATAACGATGCGCGCGATACCGGCTTTCTCCCTTTTCAGCCTTGCCTGCACATAGTTGCGGATAACATAATCCTGCTTGATTTTATCCGAAATAACAGGACTGTCGTCGTACCAGCGGGAAGTCCAGTCCTTTATGATACCAAGCCTGAATCCAGTAGGATTAACTTTCTGACCCAATGTTCTCTCCTTGTTATTTTTTATTTACTGGATTGCTAACCTTGTCGACGATGACAGTCAGGTGATTCGAACGCTTGCGAACCCTGTAAGCACGTCCCATCGGTGCCGGAAGCATTCTTTTGAGTGTCGCACCCTGATCGACATAAACGGCCTTGACAAACAGTTCCTGATCGCTTACCCTCTCATCAGGGTTGAGCTGCGCATAATTGGCGACTGCGGATTTAAGGGTCAACATGACATTCCTTGAAGCGCTTTTTGTAGAGTTCAGGAGAATAGCTTTTGCCTGATCGACCTGCTTACCACGAACGAGCCCAGCCAAAAGACGCATCTTTCTGGGCGATGTTGGCGTATGACGTAATATTGCTTTTGCTTGCATGGTTATCTTACCCTTTCGCGTTATTCATGTTACTTTTTCCTTGGTGCCGAGCCGCCTTTTTCAGACTTCCCGCCGGCATGGCCGCGAAAGTTTCTGGTCGGAGCGAACTCGCCAAGCTTATGACCAACCATGTTGTCGCTGACATACACAGGAACGTGAGTTTTGCCATTGTGGACGGCAATCGTGTGACCGACAAAATCAGGTGAAATCATTGAACTTCTGGACCAGGTTTTTACGACCTTCTTTTCACCCCTGGTGTTCATATCAAGGATCCGCTGTTCCAGTCTTGTCTCAATGAACGGTCCCTTTTTAAGTGATCTTGGCATACTTTCTCTGCTTGTTATAATTAAGCGCTACAATTATTTGGCGTTCCTGCCGCGGACTATGAGCTTTGAAGAGGCTTTCTTTTTGTTTCTCGTTTTCAGACCCTTTGCAAGCTGTCCCCACGGCGACTTCGGATGCCTTCTTCCGCCGCCGGATTTGGATTTGCCTTCGCCACCACCCATCGGATGATCCACCGGGTTCATGGCCATACCTCTCGTCTGAGGCCGGATACCGAGCCAGCGGCTTCTTCCGGCTTTTCCAAGCACAATATTTTCGTGATCTGAGTTACCCACGACACCGATAGTGGCACGACACTCGACCCTGACCTTGCGGATTTCCCCGGATGGGAGTCTCAGAGTGGCGTAATCGCCTTCACGAGCGGCAAGTACTGCAAATGCTCCTGCTGAACGCACTATCTGTCCGCCCTTGCCGGCCCGCATCTCGACGTTGTGGATATCGGTGCCGAGTGGTATATTTTTCAAAGGCATGGTGTTTCCTGCCCTGATTTCCACCTTTTCACCGCTCTCTAACTGATCGCCGACCTTCAGACCTTTCGGGGCGAGAATATAACGTTTTTCTCCGTCATTGTAATGCAATAATGCAATTCTTGATGAACGGTTCGGATCATACTCGATTGCAGCGACTTTCGCGGGAATGCCATCCTTGTTCCTTTTGAAGTCAACGATCCGGTAATGACGCTTGTGCCCGCCTCCTCTGTGACGCGAAGTCTTCCGGCCAGCGCTGTTTCTGCCGCCGCTTTTTTTGAGTGGAACGAGAAGACTTTTTTCCGGCTCACTTTTTGTAATCTCCTCAAAGCCAGGGTATGACATGAACCGCGACCCTGGAGTTATCGGCGCTAATTTCCTGATTGCCATTGCAATTATGATCTAATCCTTGTTGTGTTTTCTATCCTTCGCCTTTCTGTGCAGAACCGGAGTAGTAGTCGATCGACTGCCCTTCTGCAAGCGTAATGACGGCTTTTTTCCAGTCACTCTTTTTTCCGGCAATCAGCCCTTTTCGGGTAAACTGACGTTTCGCCTTGCCAAGACAGTTCACGGTACGCACCGATTTAACTGTTACGCCGAATTTTTTTTCCACAGCGTTCCTGATGTCGGTTTTATCTGCATCCGGCTTGACAACAAACACATACTGACCCTTCTTTTCTGTCAGACCTGTGCTTTTTTCCGTTAACCATGGCCGTAATAACGGGTTTTTCATCTCATTCACTCCTTTTTACTGGAAACCTGCAATTACCCTAATGTATCCTCTATTTTTTTCAATGCGGTTTTCTGAAAAACAACCGCCTGACTGTCAAGTATATCATACGTCGAAGCTTTTTCTGCAGTCATGATATTGAGGGCTTCGATATTTCTCCCCGAACGGGCGATAATCATATCGTACTCCGGAGTCAGCATGAGGGTCTTCTTTTCAGCAAGACCGAGGTTTTTCAATATATCTGCCACCGGCTTTGTTTTAATCTCGCCAAGTTTGAAATCCTCGACGACAACGATCTGTCCGGCCTGTGCTTTCGCGCTGAGCGCCGAACGGCGTGCAAGCTGCTTGACCTTCCTGTTAACTTTCTGCTCGTAGCTGCGTGGCTGGGGACCGAAAATAGTGCCGCCGCCAACCATAAGCGGAGAGCGGGTTGATCCCTGGCGTGCATTTCCTGTGCCTTTCTGACGATACGGCTTTTTGCCGCCTCCTCTTACTTCCGCACGGGTTTTCGCCTTGTGTGTCCCCTGTCTTCTATTGGCGAGAATCGACTTGACGTCGAGATACATTGCATGTTCAGATATTTCAGCGCCGAAGATTTCATCACTGAGCGTAACAACTTCCCCTGTTTCAGTGCCGCCGGTATTTAAGACTTTGAGTTCCATAACTATGGTGCTATCAGCGTTTACTTTTTGATAGAAACAATCTTTACATAGGAGTTCTTTGCGCCCGGCACTGCACCTTTGATCACCAGCAGATTGGATTCCGGCATAACCTTGACTATCTCAAGATTCTTGACGGTGATATTGTCGCTTCCCATGCGTCCGGCCATCCTCGTACCCTTGAAGGTTCTTGATGGGTCGGAAGATCCGCCGACCGAACCCGGAGCACGCAACCTGTCGGACTGACCATGCGTTCTCGATCCGCCGCCGAAATTATGGCGTTTAACCACGCCGGCAAAGCCTTTACCCTTGGAAACACCAAGAACATTGACCTTTTCGCCTTCCTTGAACAACTCCACGCTGACCGGATTGCCTGCTTCGAGCTCTTCGCTGAAATAGGCTTTGGTGAATTCCGCCATCATAAAGCCTGGTGTGACTCCGGCCTTCCTGTAATGACCCTGCAGTGGTTTGTTGACCTTTTTTTCATCCCTTTCCCCGATACCGATCTGATACGCGTCATAGCCATCCTTCTCTGCACTCTTCACCTGCGTCACAAAGCACGGGCCTGCCTGGATAACAGTACAGGATATCGCCTCGCGTTTATCATTGTATAAACGGGTCATGCCGATTTTCTTTCCAAGAATCGCACCCATATATGATTAGCTTTTCTAATTCGTTAAGACTTAATTTCAACATCTACACCGCTTGGAAGCTCGAGCTTCATCAGCATATCGATGGTCCTGGCAGTAGGATTGATGATCTCGATCAGCCTTTTATGGGACGAAAACGAGAACTGCTCACGGGATTTCTTATCGACATGCGGAGAACGGTTTACCGTATAAACATGCGCCTTGGTCGGCAGCGGTATGGGACCGAAGATGATGGCATCCGTCTGCTTCACCACATCAATAATCCGTAAAGCCCATTTATCAACCAGGCTATGGTCGTAAGACTTGAGCTTGATTCTTATCTTTTGCTGTACAGCCACTTGTCAACCCTGTTTCTTTGTTAGCAATAAAAAAGGGGCGGGAGGTTAAAGCCCCGCCCCGGGACAGCATCACTCTGGATTACTCGATGATCTTGGTAACGGAACCTGCACCAACGGTACGGCCGCCTTCGCGGATAGCGAAGCGGAGGTTCTCATCCATTGCGATAGGAGCGATCAGCTCGACAGCAACCGAGAGGTTGTCGCCAGGCATAACCATCTCGACGCCTTCAGGCAGCGTTACGGAACCGGTAACGTCGGTGGTTCTGAAGTAGAACTGGGGACGGTAACCGTTGAAGAACGGTGTATGACGACCACCCTCTTCCTTTTTCAGGATGTAGACCTGAGCTTCAAACTTGGTGTGCGGTTTGATGCTGCCTGGTTTGGCGATAACCATGCCGCGCTCGAGTTCGTTCTTGTCGACGCCCCTGAGGAGAAGGCCGGCGTTATCACCTGCCTGACCTTCGTCGAGCAGCTTCTGGAACATTTCGATACCGGTAACGACCGATTTGCGGGTCGGTTTGATACCGACGATCTCTACTTCCTCGTTGATTTTAATGCGGCCTCTTTCGATCCTGCCGGTACCAACGGTACCGCGGCCGGAGATGGAGAACACGTCTTCGACCGGCATAAGGAACGGCTTGTCAACGTCGCGAACAGGCTGGGGAATAAATTCATCAACGGCATCCATAAGCTCCATGATCGCTTTTTCGCCT
The DNA here is from genome assembly GCF_036528655.1 of Chlorobium sp. Classification (GTDB taxonomy): domain Bacteria; phylum Bacteroidota; class Chlorobiia; order Chlorobiales; family Chlorobiaceae; genus Chlorobium. The sequence goes on along the minus strand of NZ_JAIGND010000019.1, from coordinate 15,952 downwards.
TCAGGATCGCCGTCAAGCGCTTTCAGCGCCGATCCTTTGATGATCGGGATGTCGTCGCCAGGGAAGTTGTATTCGGTCAGAAGCTCTCTGAGTTCGAGTTCCACAAGCTCGAGCAGCTCCGGATCGGCAATGTCGACTTTATTGAGAAATACGACAAGGGCCGGAACGTTCACCTGACGGGCAAGAAGAATGTGCTCACGGGTCTGAGGCATAGGGCCATCGGTACCGGCTACGACGAGAATAGCTCCGTCCATCTGAGCTGCACCGGTGATCATGTTTTTGATGTAGTCAGCGTGGCCGGGACAGTCGATGTGCGCATAGTGGCGCTTTTTGGTCTGGTACTCGACGTGTGCCGTGGAAATGGTAATACCGCGTTCTCTCTCTTCCGGTGCTTTATCGATATCACCGAATTCGCGATGCTCGGCAAGACCCTGCTTGGAAAGCACCGAGGTGATTGCCGCGGTCAAGGTTGTTTTACCATGGTCAACGTGACCGATAGTACCGATATTGACATGAGGCTTATCCCTTTTGTAAGACTCTTTTGCCATAACTTATCTCCCTCTGGATTGTCTGTTATTGTTGTAATAATGAAAACTGGTACTGCCTGTATACACTTATTCCGAATCCTTGCTTACTCTTTTCTCCTGCAGAGCATCCGCAATATTGCGGGGCACTTCACGGTAACAGTCGAATTCCATCGAATAGTTAGCCCGTCCCTGCGTCATCGAACGCAGATCGGTCGAGTATCCGAACATGGCGGAGAGCGGCACCTTGGCCCCTACGAACTGTGCTCCGGCGCGCTGACCCATACCTTCGATATGTCCGCGGCGACTCGAAAGATCACCCATGACATCGCCGAGATACTCTTCCGGAGTAACAACCTCCACCTTCATGATCGGCTCGAGAAGTACCGGATCGGCTTTTTTGGCAGCTCCCTTGAAACCGATGGAGCCGGCGATCTTGAACGCCATTTCTGACGAGTCCACTTCGTGGTATTTACCGTCGAAGAGCGTAACCTTAACATCCTGCATCGGATAGCCTGCAACGACACCATCTTTCAGCGCCTGCTGGATGCCGGCATTGACGGCAGGAATATATTCACGGGGAATGACGCCGCCCTTGATGGCATCGACAAACTCATACCCTTTTCCTTCTTCGAGGGGTTCAACCTTAAGATTCACCAGACCGAACTGACCTTTACCTCCGGACTGACGGACAAATTTGCCTTCGTGCTCGACCGCCTTGCGAATAGTTTCGCGATAGGCAACCTGCGGCTGACCCACGTTTGCTTCGACCTTGAACTCTCTTTTGAGTCGATCGACCAGAATTTCAAGATGAAGCTCGCCCATTCCCGCAATCAGCGTCTGTCCCGTCTCTTCATCGGTTTTGACCTTGAAGGTCGGATCCTCTTCGGCAAGCTTTGCGAGCGACATACCGAGTCTGTCGGAATCAGCTTTCGTCTTCGGCTCGATGGCGATCTGGATAACCGGCTCGGGAAAGACCATTTTCTCAAGCACAACGGGATGATTTTCATCACAGAGGGTATCGCCGGTTCTTACCTCTTTGAGACCGACTGCGGCCGCTATATCGCCGGCATAGACCGAATCGATATCCTCGCGTTTGTTCGAATGCATCTGCAGCACTCGACCGATACGCTCTTTCTTGCCGGTCATCGTATTGAGTACGTAACTGCCGGCTTTGAGCACGCCGGAATAAACCCTGAAAAAGGTCAGCTTGCCGACAAAAGGATCGGTAGCAATCTTGAAAGCGAGACCGGCAAACGGCTCCTCATCATTAGGCTCGCGAACGACCGGCTCCTCGGTTCTCGGATGATGTCCCTCGACAGCACCTACATCGACCGGAGACGCAAGATATTCGACAACCGCGTCAAGCATAAACTGCACACCCTTGTTCTTGAACGATGAACCGCAAAGAACCGGGATGATATCGACATTGAGGGTAGCCTGGCGGAGCACCTTACGGATCTCCTCTTCGGTTATATCCTCGCCGTTCAGGTACTTTTCGAGAAGGGTTTCATCGACTTCGGAAACCGCTTCAAGCATATTGATCCTCCATGTTCTGGCTTCATTCTGCAGATCATGAGGAACTTCGACTTCGTTATAGGTGCTGCCGTCATCCTTGTTATAGATAATCCCTTTCATTCTGATAAGATCGACGAATCCGGCAAACATCTCGCCCTCGCCGATCGGTATCTGAAGGGGCACCGGGTTGGCCCCGAGCCTTTCCCTGATAGCTTTGACCGCATCAAAGAAGTTTGCGCCCGTACGATCCATCTTGTTGACATAGGCAATCCTCGGAACACCGTACTTGTTGGCCTGGCGCCATACGGTTTCGGACTGCGGCTCGACACCGCCGACAGCGCAGAAGAGCGCAACTGCACCATCAAGAACCCTCAATGAACGCTCGACCTCAACGGTAAAGTCGACGTGTCCGGGAGTATCGATAATATTGATTCTGTGTTTGATCCCGGCATAACTGCCATACTTCGGAGCCCAGAAACATGTGGTTGCCGCCGAAGTGATCGTAATGCCCCGCTCCTTTTCCTGCTCCATCCAGTCCATCGTCGCGCCACCCTCGTGCACCTCACCCATGCGGTGGAGACGTCCGGTATAGTAAAGAATCCTCTCCGTCGTCGTCGTCTTACCGGCATCGATGTGGGCCATGATACCAATATTGCGGACCTTATCTAAAGCAACCTGCCGTGTCATAACACAAAAATTAGTCTTTTATCTACCTTATATATATTAGCCTACAACAAATCAGAACCGGAAGTGAGCGAAAGCCTTGTTCGCATCAGCCATCCTGTGAACCTCGTCGCGTTTCTTCACCGACGCACCCTGCTCGTTAGCCGCATCCATAAGCTCGGCAGCGAATTTTTCAGCCATTGACCTGCCGCCGCGCTTGCCAGCATACTGCTTCAGCCAGCGAAACGCCAAAGCACCCCTCCGCGAAGGCTTGACCTCCATCGGAATCTGATAAGTCGCGCCACCGACCCTTTTACTGCGAACCTCCACTACCGGAGCGATATTGGACATGGCCCTGCGATAAACCTCCAGAGGATCCTCCCCTGCCATCTTCTCGGCAATAATATCGAAAGCATCGTATACGATCCTGGCCGCAACATCCTTTTTACCATCGAGCATCACCGCATTGATGAACCGGGCGACACTTTCATCTCCGTAGCGAAAATCACCACCGATACTTTTGTAGCTACCTTTTTTCGACATATTCTTCTTCAGGATTATAAATTCAGTTTATCTTTTACCCTTTGCCGGAGCGGCCGCGCCAGCCTTGGGCTGTTTGGCGCCATACTTCGAACGGCTCTGTTTGCGATCGGCGACGCCTGACGTATCCAGCGAACCCCTCACTATGTGATAGCGCACACCGGGAAGATCCTTCACCCTTCCGCCCCGGATCAGAACGATGGAATGCTCCTGAAGATTGTGACCCTCGCCGGGAATGTAGGCCGTAACCTCAATTTTATTGGAAAGCCTTACACGAGCAACCTTCCGCAATGCCGAGTTAGGCTTTTTCGGTGTTGTCGTATATACGCGCGTACAAACACCTCTTTTCTGCGGGCATTTTTCCAGCGCCGGAGACGCTGTTTTTGACGCCTTTACACTTCTTCCGCTCCTGATAAGCTGCTGGATCGTCGGCATACTGAAAATTCTTTTTCTTTTAAACGTCTGATGTTACACGATGTAAATCATAAAAATCCATAAGGACAACCAATGTAATTCAATGGAAGCAAAAAACAAAATAGGGAATAGCATTTTTTCTCCATCCTGACAATAAAAACAAGCCTCCGGATACACGATAAAGAGCAATTCGGAAGAAATGGACTCAGACAGGGAGCAGATAGGCAAGCAATTTTGCAAGATCCCCATCGCTTGCATCCGCAGTATACCTTACAGGCGGGCGTGATCCGCCCGCTTGTTCAGCTCTCTCAGAATCGTCTGCCGCAGCTTGCAGCGCCTTAATTACAGCCGGCACATCATTCAGGGAAGCAGCAAAGCCGCCGGCTTCAAGAGCGAGCTGCGAGGCAGGACTGTCCGGACCGACCACCAGAAGCTTCCTGTTCATACAGAGAGCATCGAGCAGCCGTTCAGGCAGAATGAGTCGCGAGGATTCGTCCGCACCTCCGATTAGACAGAAAATATCGCATTGCGCAACGGCATCCAGTTCTTCCTTATCCTGCAGTCGATGGCTGCACGAAACAGGAGCATCCTGCAGATACTTCCGGATGTATTTATGCGATTCTTCCAGGGAGCTGCTGATCAACCGTACCGACACCGCCCCCTTGCTGACTGCTGGCTGTTTCGTAAAAGCGCCAAGCGCCTGCATGAACCGCTTTAAATCCTTGCCCTGAACCCGATGATCGGCAAAAACGAGCAGAAGCGTGCCGCCGTCGCGCTTCTGCGATGCCATGGACGCTATTGCAGCAGGCATCAGACAGAAGTCAGATACAATCGAAATGTCGTCATGGGTAACCTTCCCGAAATACTTTTTAAGGAAGTACTCCTTCAATGCTCTGGTCGGAGTCATGATCGTGTGACCGGAAGTCACCACCCGTTCCTCGATTTTTGCCAGGTACTGGCGGCTGCTGCCGGGCAAAGAAAAGCCGTCGACGGGAGCCACAAGATCAAAAATGACAGGAATTCCGTGCTTTGCGGAAATATCGAGCGCAAGATGCAACGGCGCTGCAGGAGGTCCCTGGGCATAGATTGCATCGACGGTATCATACCGGGCAATAATATCCGCGACAATGGATGCCGCCTGCTTCTCCCAGCCCGACACGAGGTTCGTTCCAGGAAGCATGCCCGATATCATCCTGAGCGGCGAGGCATTCAAGGGCAACGCCGTATCACCCTGCACCAGTTGCGCAGCGCGTTCAGGCCCGAAGGTCGAAGCGGCAATAACTTCTCCGGTACGATATATCCCGGAATATCCGGAAAGCTCCGACCCGACGCTGCATGCATCCGACTCATCCCACGCCACCTCTGCCGGCGCAACGACAACAGGCGCCCATCCCAGTTCCTGAAACTTGGTAAAAAGCCTGAAGGCCCTTGCAGAGCCCTCCGTAAGCATCGGAGGAAAATTGACAGACAAAAAAAGAATGTTCTTCATGAAGAAAAAAGAAATGAACTTGCAGCATTCCTGTCTGACCCACTAAACCAGAAAAAACCGCTTCGCAGCGGCTTCTCTCTTTCCGAATATTCCGGTCGAAGACAGTATGTGGAATGTATAATTTTTCAAAAAGAGAACATGCATTCCACGCGAAAAATCAATTTAACCATACTTATTATACAGAAAACCACTATAGCTCCCACGCCCCCGGTTTACGCCCCCCCGGGCTGCTCGGTCAGGTATTTCCAGTACTTCATGGGCATGCCGGTTCTCTGCATTCGCGGGTTTTTGCGGTCAGGTATGGCAATGGAACGAAAGAACCCCTGCCAGAGCGCCTGAATCTTCTTTTCCTCTTCGGAAAGCGCCGGAGCAGTAAACTGCTCGATCGCACCAAGCTGCAGAGTTCCCCGATGCCAGCGTGCAGCGGTTCGGCGGCGAACGTCATAAATGAACCAGTCCTCGGCTCTGAGCCTTTTGGTGAAGTGCTGAGCCAGCGGCTGAAGGATATTGTGATCGGGCTCCATGCGGGCAAGATATGCGCCATCGCAAAGCTTCTCGAAGCGCAGAATGCCCTTGAACCGGTGCAGTTCCCGCGATACTTTTCGAGATATCGTCACGACATCACGTACTGCAGGATGCGTCAGGTTACCGTTTACACGGTCACCGTAACGGAACGCGAGAGCGAGGTAGCGCAGCAGACTGGTCTCGTTGCCGTCCTTTTCCGAAAGCATGAAATAATACAGGGCGGCAGCGGCATCGGGGGCAACCCGCCGGAGCCGATGGAAAAAAGTTTCGGCTGCGACCGTATCGGTACCGATAAAGACCCCCTCTTCGAACAGGGTATGCTCACGTGCGGCAAGCATAACAACTTCAGGATCAGCCTCTTCAGCGATGATGACGGCCGATGCGGTAAGCAGGCCTTCATGTGTTCCGTCGTAAAGATATCGATTCATGGCATCAGGACAAAAGGCCGGGCAGCACGAGTTGCCCTGGCTGTTCCGTAACGGCTGAAATCCCGCCGTCAGCAAGCAGCAGCTGGCTGCGAATCCTTGAGGACTGCCGGCCAGGAGATTCGAAAGGTCTGCCGGAGCAGGTAATGAAATATCTGGCGCGCTTCATGACAACGCCGATCTTTTTCAACCCTTCGGGCGTAATAATGGAAAAACGGCGGGCGGCAACAATGCGGCGGGCCGACGTTACCCCTATACCCGGCACGCGAAGCAGTGTAACGTAGTCGGCCCGGTTGATCTCGACAGGAAAAAATTCTGGATGACGAAGCGCCCAGGCGGTTTTGGGATCGAACGACTCGTCGAGATTCGGAGCGTCGTCCGAAAGGATTTCACTGACGGAAAACCCGTAAAAGCGCAGCAGCCAGTCGGCCTGATAGAGACGATGTTCGCGAAGCAGCGGAGGCGAGGCAAGCACCGGAAGGCGGCTGTCCTCATTGACCGGAACGAATGCCGAATAGTAAACCCGCTTCAGATTCATCTTCCGATAAAGTCCCTCGGAAAGTCTGAGAATCTGGAAATCGCTCTCGGGGCTTGCGCCAATTATCATCTGCGTACTCTGCCCGGCAGGCGCGAAACGCGGAGCGCGGCGACTCTTCCTGCGCTCGACGAGGCTGTGCCGAATCTCTTTGCCGATAAGCGACATGGGTTCGATTATGGCCTGCTTCCCTTTCTGTGGCGCGAGCCTCCTGAGAGACTCCTGGGAAGGCAGTTCGATATTCACGCTGATTCGGTCGGCATGAAGGCCTGCCCTGCGCACCAGTTCGCTGCTGCTGCCGGGAATGATCTTCAGGTGGATGTACCCTCCGAACCGCTCTTCGAGACGAAGCGTTTCTGCTACGGAGACCATACTCTCCATGGTCTGGTCAGGGCTCTGCATGACTGCGGAACTGAGAAAAAGTCCTTCGATATAGTTCCGCCTGTAGAACTCCATAGTGAGATCAACAACTTCGCGCGCAGTGAACGAAGCTCTCGGAACAGAATTCGAGGATCGGTTGACGCAATACGCGCAATCGTAGACGCAATCGTTCGAAAGCAGAATTTTCAGGAGAGAAATGCACCGGCCGTCATCCGACCAGGAGTGACAGATCCCCCCCTGCGACGTATTGCCGATACCGCACGAAGAGTTTTCGCGGCGGCTGCCGCTCGACGCGCACGACGCATCATAACGGGCCGCACCTGAAAGTATCTGAAGTTTTTCAAGCGTCTCCATAGAAAAAATATAGCCAACAACAAGCTATTTGCTCCGCAATCAACCTCAATGCACGATAAGGACTGACACTGACGCACACCGACAGACAAGGACAAAATAAAACCACCCACAACCCATTACCTACTACCCACTATCCCCTGCCTGCCAGTTCAACGACACGCCTCGCACCGGTCACGACGCCCGGAAGAGACTGTCCCGGAAAAACGGAATCGCCGACCAGCAGCATATTGTCGAAACCTGTTGCCGGATCCCTGACGTCGAAAAGCGAAGTTTGCGGGTATCCCCCGACATAACCGCCATGCCTCCCCGTGTACCGCTCCCATGTAATCGGAGTACCCGCTTCAAGAAAACGTATGCCGTCACGAAGGCCTGGAATGTGCGACGCAAGCAGGTCGAGCATCTTTTCGACATAGATCGATTTCAGTCTCAGGTACTCCTCACGGCTTTTTCCGATGGCTGCAAACCATGGCTCCGGACGAGTATGGGTAGAAACCGTGACTGCCACGCACCCGCCAGGAGCGCGCCATTCTTCACCCGGCATCGAAAAGGAGGCGAAAATGCTGTTGCCTTCTCCAGGATCGCCCGATTGCCCGATTATCTGGAGATGGCGATTTCCTGCCCCGGCTGCAGTTGCGGCATCGAGACCGAGATAGAGCGTAACGGTTCCCCAGCGGTGTGCCGGCCCTTTCTGACGAAGCAGGGGCGAATCCGACGAAATGCCGGCAAGCAGGGCAAGCGAGGCTGGCGTGAGGTTTGCGAGAAACAGGTCGGCAGCAAGCGACAGACCGCCTGAAGTTTCAACGCCGAATACCTGTCTTCGGATCGTATGCATGCGTTCGACCTTTTCCCTGTAAAGGACCGTGCCCCCATGTCGCTCTATGCTGAGAGCAAGTTGTTCCGAAATGCGTCCGATACCTCCTTCGATATACCATGCTCCGGAAAACGGAAGGTCAAGGGCTATGGCGGCGTTGACCGCATTGGTCTCTCGCGATGTTGCCTGGGCGGAAATGAGCAGCTGGGCATCGATGAAGCTCACGAATTCGGTATTGTTATCAAGCCTGTGCTCAACGAGCCAGTCATAGGCGGTTTTCGCAGCGAAATGCAGCAATCGCGACGTACCGGGAAAACCGGAAAACCCTTTGCGAAGCAATGCCGCAAGATCCGCTATCGATGCGGGAGGCCATGGAAGGCCGCCAGCCGCCAGCTTCCAGAGAAGCCCCGAAAGCACGGATTGCTCCTGCCAGAAGGCTCTACTCTCAGGAAAGCGTGCCAGCACGCCCGATCCCTGACGGTCAAGATCAAGACTGAGCGAGCTATGGCAGTAGCGCCAGGCTACCGGCTCCTGACGTACCGGCCAGGCGATGTCGAGCTCCCTGCCAAGCACATCCATAGGGCCTCCAGGATGAAAACCGCACCCGACTGTAGCACCGGCATCGAAACGGTATCCCTGCCTGGAGAATGTGGCGGCGCAGCCGCCCGGGTATCCCTGGGCTTCAAGCACGGTAACCAGTGCTCCGCGCGAAGCCAGAAGAGCGCCTGCCGCCAGGCCGCCAATGCCTGAACCGATAATGACGGTATTGAGTCCGGAAAGTTCCATGATCTGAGCCGGATTCCATTAAGGTGACCGGGTGACTGCATTTTCTGAAAACCAACCGTAAAATCATGCTGGACGTTCACGGTTGCCGAAAGAAGAAGAGCACTGCAACGGTTACGGATGGAAAGTAGGCTGCGTAGAAAAGAAGAGTAAAGAAGGCAAAGCATAAAAGAGTCGGCGTAGCGGGATTTGAACCCACGACCCCTTCCACCCCAAGGAAGTGCGCTACCAGGCTGCGCTATACGCCGATAATCGTGTCTGAGGGAAGCAAAAATAAAAAAATCCGCGGATAAATATAATTCTTTTTGCTGTTTTTGCTTTGCAATCCTTCATGCCGCGATGAACGGCAGAAATGATTATCCACAGTCGCCATGCGGATATCGCCGGAAAAGCCGTTCAACAACCCATGGCTCCGCAATAACGTAAAAACCTTATAACCATTTATAATATATAGAGTAAAGACCGATTCAGACACTTTATCCGGTTTTCCCTCGGCTCATCTGTTTCCGTATTCCACACAACATCAACAAGTTATCAACATCGCGGCGACAGAGCGTATCGAACTACCAGCGGCAACGGGCATCGCGAGCGTCCGCCTACCTGTCGCTGCGGGCGTAACGATGCTTGAGGTATTCGACCACCGGGGGCAGAAGCGATAAGACGATAATGGCGATAATCAGCAGTTTGAAGTTCTGCTGCACGAAGGGCAGCTGTCCGAAATAGTAGCCGCTGTAGCTGAACAGCCCCACCCAGAGGAGCGCGCCAAGAATATTGAAGAGAATGAATTTCGGATAGGACATCGCCCCGACACCTGCTACAAACGGCGCAAAAGTTCTGATTATTGGAATAAAACGGGCGATAATGATGGTCTTGCCTCCATATTTTTCAAAAAACTCACGGGTTTTTTCGAGATGACCGGGATTGAAGAGCCGCGACTTTTTGAAATCGAATACCTTCGGACCAAGCGCGTGACCGATACTGTAGTTCACGGTATCGCCCAATACAGCGGCGACGAAGAAAACAACGAAGAGCAGATGGGGATCGAGCTGCGATCCGGGTATTGAAGCAAGCGATCCGGCAGCAAAAAGCAGGGAATCGCCGGGAAGAAAAGGGGTGACGACGAGACCTGTCTCGCAGAAAACAATCAGGAAGAGGATGCCGTATAACCACAAACCGTATTCTGATGCGAGAACCTGAAGGTGTTTATCGATATGAATTATGAAATCGGCAATGCCGAAAAGAAATCCGGTGAATGAGTTATCCATACAATGAGGATGTTTTCAGGGGAAAAAATACAGAAAGGCACCAGTAATGTAGCGATTGGACGTCTTATACACAAAATAAGCACTGTAATTAAGCCTCCGCGACAGTATCAGGACGGCTTCGCTGATGAATAAGAAAAGTCATAATTATCATATATTGGTATTTTATACACGTAACCGTCTTTATTTGCAATGAGCTATCTGGCATCTTCGCGCTGCAGGCTTTTTTATGAAGACAGTGCGGAGCATGATACCGCACTTGAAGAAAAACCGGCAATTCTTTTCGTGAATGGATGGGCAATATCTTCAAGATACTGGAAGCCTCTGGTCGGCTTGCTGACACCTGATTACCGATGCATAACCTATGACCAGAGCGGGACAGGCAGAACGCTGATTAAGGGGAGAAAACCATCCTATACCATCGAAGGGTTTGCCAGGGAAGCCGGCGATCTTATTGAGCACCTCGGGTTGGAAAAGTCAAGAAACCTGCATATCGTCGGCCACTCGATGGGCGGCATGGTTGCAACGGAACTCTGTACTGACTATCCCGACGCTCTCCTGTCTGCAACCATTACAGCGTGCGGGATCTTCGAGGAAACCGCATTGACGTCTCTCGGGCTTTTATTTCTTGGCGGCCTGATCGACGTTTCGATGAACATGCGGAACATTTTTCAGGTAGAGCCTCTCCGGACCCTTTTTATCAAAAGGGCGGCAGCCAAAGAGATAGGCAGGGAATACAGTGACATAATCATCGAAGACTTCACGCAGTCCGACAAGGAAGCCACAAACGCTGTCGGCAGGTTCTCAATCGACCCCGAAGCGCTGCGCACCTATACGTCGCATGTGATCGGGATAGCATCGCCTGTGCTCTGCTGCGTCGGCATGGAAGACCATACCATTCCGCCTGAAGGCACCATAACGCTATTCAAAAAAAGAAAGGCCCTGTCAGCCGCCCCGACCTCGCTTGCGCGGTTCATGAGCCTTGGACATCTTCCCATGCTCGAAGACACAGCGGCGTTCGCTGCGGTACTGAAAAAGCATTTTGAATTTGCCGGACATTTTTATAAAAAGAGTGCCGGGGAAAGCCGTCCTGCAGAAGAGTATATGATCCCCTGATGAATACAATGGTACCCGTTGCTTATTACGTGAAAACTCAAAGACCGAACGTCACTGTGAAAACACTCTTATCGAAAACCCTTTTTTTCGCTTTCGCCGCGTTTCTGCTCGTTACGCTCACAACTGCGCCCGCTTATGCCCTGAACCCGTTCAAGGGACTGCCAAGCATCGAGGAACTCGAAAATCCAAACCCTGAACTCGCCTCGCTGGTCTATTCCGAAGACGGCGTGCTGCTGCACAAGTTCTTTCTGAAAAACCGCACCTTCATTCCGCTGAAATCGATACCGAAATCGGTTCAGCACGCGCTTATAGCAACCGAGGACGTTTCGTTTTACAGCCACTGGGGCGTTGATCTCAGAAGGCTCGCGCTCGCGATGGGCGAAAACATCATAAAAGGAAGAAAACGCTGGCATGGCGCAAGCACCATCACCCAGCAGCTTGCCAAAAACCTCTACCTTACCCAGGAACGCACCATCAGCCGAAAAGCCAAGGAGTTCATCACGGCTATCGAGCTTGAAAAAACCTACACCAAAGACGAAATACTCGCTCTCTATCTCAACACCGTCTATTTCGGTTCGGGAGCATACGGCATCGAAGCGGCAGCGAGAACCTATTTCGGCAAACCGGCAAGCAGGCTGACGCTGCCGGAAAGCGCCACGCTCATCGCCACGCTGAAAAACCCGACCGGATACAATCCCGTGAAAAATCCGTCAAGTTCGGTAGCCAGAAGAAATCTGGTGCTTTCGCTGATGGAAAAAGAGAAGTTCATCACCCCGGCACAGGCAACAGCGGCAAAGAAAGCAAGGCTGCAGCTGAACTTTACGCCGGTCAACCATCACGGCCTGGCTCCTTATTTCACGGAATACATCCGGCAGACCATCAAACCGGCGTCAATGCTTGGAGACATCAACGTTTACCGCGACGGGCTAACCATTCAGACGACGCTTGACAGCCGTATGCAGAAATATGCAGAACAGGCCGTCAGGGAGCACCTCGCTTCGCTTCAGGCTTCGTTCGACCGTTCGTGGAGATGGCCTGAAACGCTGAAAACCACAATCATCAAAGAGAGCGCCCGATTCAAGGAACTGCGAGAAGAAGGCGTTTCCGAACAATCGGCACTCACCAGACTTCGGGCTGACAAGGTCTGGCTCGGAAACCTCCTCCGGGAAAAAACGCGAATACAGCTCGCTTTTGTCGTAATCGACCCGTCAAACGGACATGTCAAGGCCTGGGTGGGGGGAAACAACTTCTCGCCTGACGATTACCGCTATCAGTTCGACCATGTCTGGCAGGCGAAACGTCAGCCCGGTTCCACATTCAAGCCGTTTGTCTACGCCGCGGCTATCGACAAGGGGATTCCCGCAAATTTCAGAGTGCTGAACCAGCCCGTAGCCATTAAAAGCGGCAGCGGCATATGGTCGCCGAGAAACTCCGACGGATCCTCAGGCGGCCTGACAACCCTCCGCTCGGCACTGAGCAGGTCATTGAACCAGGTTACGGTGCGACTTGCCTACGAAAATCTAAAGATCCCGGAAATCATCAGCTATGCAAGAAGAATGGGCATTTCGTCGCCCATGCCTTCGAACCTCTCCATTGTTCTCGGTACAGCGGAAGTTACGCCGCTCGAACTTGCCGGTGCGTTTGCAACCTTTGCAAACAACGGCATATGGAACGAACCGGTCTCAATCCTGAAAGTACACGACAAACATAACCGGGTAATTTCCGAATATCGCCCTAATACCAGATTCGCCATCGACTCCACCTCGAATTTCGTGATGGTGTCAATGCTCAAGGATGTAGTCAACAAAGGCACAGGTATCGCTCTCCGGGCCCGTTACGGGTTCGATTACGAGGCTGCAGGCAAAACCGGAACCACCCAGAGCATGCGTGATGCCTGGTTCGCGGGGTTTACTCCCCAGCTTGCCGCTGTCGTCTGGACCGGATTTGACGATGAACGCGTTAAATTCACCTCGATGCAATACGGACAGGGAGCGAGAGCCGCGCTGCCGATATGGGCGATGTTCATGAAAAAGGCTTACAGCGACCCTTCACTGAAGCTCGATAACCGCTATTTCCATATTCCCGAGAACGTCATTGCCGTCCCCATTTCCGGCAACACCAATACTCCGTCCGATCTTATGGGCTCGGATGTCTATATCGAGTATTACACGCCGAAAGGGTTCAATTATTATAAATCACAACCAGCAGAGTCTTCAGAAGACACCGGCTCCGCATCGCCGGCGGAAGGAGGAGATGCGACGGAACTGCAACCCCTGCCTGCCGATGAACCAGCCGGTGAGGGCCTTTTCTGAGGAATCAATCAATCAACACACTCGAATGCAATCAGTCTTAGTTCTGGATTTCGGATCGCAATACACCCAGCTGATCGCCCGTCGAATCAGGGAGCTGGGCATTTATTCGGAAATTCTGCCCTACAATACAACTCCCGATACCATCAGGGAGCACGCCCCGAAAGCCATCATCCTTTCAGGCGGCCCGACCAGCGTCTACGGTGATTCCGCCGTTCTTCCGCATGACGGCATTTTCGCCCTCGGACTGCCGATTCTCGGCATCTGCTACGGCCTGCAGGCCATTGCCAAGCATTTCGGCGGCGAGGTTGCATCGGCATCGAAACAGGAGTTCGGTCGCGCCAGGATGCTCGTCAGCCACGACGAAGAACATGAGAGCATGCTCTTCCGGAACATCCCGGACTCGGATGTCTGGATGAGCCATGGCGACAAGGTGGTGCGCATGCCCGACGGGTTCAGGGTAACGGCAAGCACGGCGAATTCCGAGATGTGCGCGCTCGAAAGCTATGGAAGCAAGGCCGCGCTCAAGGTCTACGGGTTGCAATTCCACCCCGAGGTGCAGCACAGTCTCTATGGCAAGCAGCTGCTCTCGAACTTTCTTATCGACATCGCCGGAATAACGCCCGACTGGTCGCCGAAACATTTCATCCGGCACCAGATCGATGAAATCCGCAAAACGGCCGGCGACAAAACCGTCATCTGCGGCATCAGCGGCGGCGTGGACTCCACGGTTGCTGCCGTGCTGGTAAGCCAGGCTATAGGCAAAAACCTGCACTGCGTCTTTGTGGATAACGGCCTGTTAAGGAAAAACGAAGCCGAAAAGGTGATGAGCTTCCTCAAGCCGCTCGGGCTCAGGATCACGCTCGCCGACGCCTCCGAACTCTTCCTCAAGCGCCTCAAGAACGTCGCTTCGCCCGAAAAGAAACGCAAGATCATCGGCAGAACCTTCATCCAGGTGTTCGAGGAAAACCTGCACGAGGAGAAGTTCCTGGTTCAGGGCACCCTCTACCCCGACGTGATAGAAAGTGTCAGCGTGAAAGGCCCGTCCGAAACCATCAAGTCGCACCACAACGTCGGGGGACTTCCCAAACGCATGAAGCTGAAGCTTATCGAACCGCTCCGCGAGCTGTTCAAGGACGAGGTCCGCGCCGTCGGTCGCGAACTCGGCATTGCCGAGGATATTCTCATGCGCCACCCATTCCCCGGCCCGGGGCTTGCCGTCAGGGTGCTCGGTTCGATATCGAAGGAACGGCTCGACGTGTTGCGCGATGCCGACGAGATCTACCTCGAAGAACTGAAATCGAGCGGCCATTACCAGCATGTGTGGCAGGCGTTCTCCGTGCTGCTGCCCGTACAGTCGGTAGGGGTGATGGGCGACAAGCGCACCTACGAAAACGTGCTCGCACTCCGGGCCGTCGAGTCCTCTGACGGCATGACCGCAGACTGGGCGCATCTCCCGCACGACTTCCTCTCGCGCGTCTCGAACCGCATCATCAACGAAGTGCGCGGCATCAACCGCGTTGCCTACGACATCTCCTCGAAACCGCCGGCCACCATTGAATGGGAGTAACGAAACTGCTCGCTATTGAATGGCTTGTATCAGAATAGCCTGCGGTACTTCTGTCAGAAAAATCGGTTTGTAAAACAGGCGTGCCCGAGCATGCCTGTTTTACTTTATACAAGCAGCGCCTGCCGGAGATTCCGGATCGCACGGCAGTATCCCCTGAAGCCCGTATCCATTCGTGAAAATCCAATCCCCAATCCGTGCCAATCCGTGGGCAACTCTTCTTCTTCTCTTCTACTCCCGACTTCCGTCGTCTTCCATCCGTGAATATCCGTTTTCAATCAGCGGGAACCGCGCTCTTCCCTCTTTTGGCTTGTTAGCCTGACAGCTCGATAGCTCAAGAGCTCAACACAAACACTCTGTAACCCCTCTTCCATAAATCCGTGCCAATCCGTGCCAATCCGTGGGCAACTCTTTCAGTTGAAAGACTTCTCTTGGCCGCTGTTATGCTGCAACCTCCTCCAGCTTTTTCCTGATCCAGTTCCGCTCGTCGCTCCCGACCGTCGACAGGCGAAGTATCGGCAGCCCGCATTTGGCCAGCACTGCATCCTTAAGCGCATCACGTTTCGCCTGCCGGGTTCCTTTGCGATGGAACGCATAGCCATCGACTTCAGGGAACCTCGATTTATTGAGTTTTGATATATCTCTGTACTTGGGTCAGCCGAAAAGCTCGTAGTCGATCCTAAAAAACACCGTTCTTTGACACATTTTGGGCTTAAAAGCTCCCTGGAAGAACCTC
>NZ_JAIGND010000018.1:0-10644 GCF_036528655.1 Chlorobium sp. | reverse complement strand
TCCTTATACTCAATACAGACGCCCCGCTCTGGCCGACCGAACAAAACAACGATCCCCAAACAACCCGATAACCGATACATAACGTCTCGTTTTCAATCCTGACCGTCTCAATATGGAACACAATCATAAAACAATACCCCGCGATCCGATCCGATGCAGCACTCTTTTTTCCATTAACATCGACAAATCCACAAAAAAAAAGCGGCTTTGCAGCCGCTTTTTTTCCTGATCAGGTGTCCCCCATTACACCTGATCATCCTCACGGGCGTGAGGAATTTCATCATTACATATACAAACTTCGTGCCAAACCATCGATATTAACAACCAAGCTATTTAATTATATAGAGTTAACGCATCACAACAAAAAAAACATCGAACACTCGGACAGCAGGAACTGTCTCACTTTATGAATAATAATGTCTCATAACAGGACATATCGTAACAATATGAGACACCTGCAAACTGAAAACGGTTCGGAACAACTACAACAACGGCTCTTCATGGGTAATGCAATGTATGGCCCCGAGTCCCCATATGAGATCGGAACAATCAATACCGACAACCCTTCTGTCCGGAAAACAATCCTGCAGCACCTGAAGGGCAATACGGTCGCGCCGGGAACGATAGGTCGGTACCAGAACGACCGACGTTGCTATATAGAAATTTGCATAGCTTGCCGGCAGGCGTTCTCCTTCATAATAAACTGGTTCCGGCATAGGTAATTTCACAATATCGAGAGGACGGCCGTCAAGGCCGGCAGAGGCTTGCAGTCGCTCATAATTATCGAGAAGAGGCCCATAGTTCTCATCCCCGGAATCATCTTCCACCGCGGTCACTATGGTGGTTTCATGCACAAAACGCGACATATCGTCAACATGACCATCGGTATCGTCTCCTGCAATACCCTCGCCAAGCCAGATGACCTTCTCGGCCCCGAGATAGTTCCGAAGCTGTCCCTCGATCTCTTCGCGATTCATCGAGGGATTCCTGTTGGGATTGAGAAGACATGCCTCGGTCGTCAGCAGCAGCCCTTTGCCGTTCACGTCGATCGCGCCGCCTTCGAGCACCATACCCGTCGATACGACAGGTAAATTCTGAATCGCTCCGACCCTTTCCGGCACAGCATTGTCATCGTCATACGGTTCGTATTTCCCTCCCCATGCATTGTACTCCCAATTGACGATCACCTTCTCCGTTCGTTCGCCGCAACGCCGGAAAACATAGTTCGGACCATGATCGCGGCACCAGGCATCGTTGGTAGGAATCGGATGAAAAAACACACGCTCCATAACCGCTTCGACATGCCTGTCTGCCTGGATGAGCCTGCGGGCCTCCTCCCGCATCTCCTCGTCGAGCACATTGATATGCACCTCCTCTGAAGTGCTCAGCCACGCGGCAATCTCGGCAAAAACCGCCGGAACCGGCTCGAATCTCCCCGGCCACGACTCAAGCTTGTGCGGCCATGAAAGCCAGGTCGCCTTGTGGGGCGCCCATTCGGGAGGCATGATGTATCTGTAATCTGTCATGGTATGCGATAAGTTACTGTTGATATCTCCGCTGCAGCGAGCTGCCGTATTCTCCGGATACGGTCGAGCACCGGCGGATGGGAGTAGTTGAGATAAACGTAGAGCGGATGGGGCGTAAGATTCGAAAGATTGCTGCGCGAGAGTTTCTTCAAGGCATCGGCAAGCGCCTCTTTGCGATCCACGGTAGCGACAGCATAGGCATCGGCCTCATACTCATGCCTGCGCGAAAGCCCTTGCAGCAGAATGGAGAGCAGAAATTCCGCCGGCGTGTAAAGCAGCATAAAAAAGACGAAGCTGCCGTACACCGAAAGATCCGTCATGAAAAAGGCATCGAAAAGCTCACGGTTATTCATGAAAATCGACAACAGATAAAACATGATGCCGAGATTGAGCATGCCGATTACCATATTGATCACCACATGACGCTTCCTGAAATGCCCGGTCTCATGGGCAAGCACGGCCACAAGTTCGTCCACCGTATGATTGGCGATCAGGGTATCGAAAAGCGCGATCCGTTTTCGGCGACCGAATCCGGTAAAAAAAGCGTTTGCCTTTGACGAGCGCCTTGAACCGTCTATAACGAAAATACCCGAAAGGGGAAAACCCGTTTTCGCGGCATACCCCAGGATCGCCCTCTTCAGGGGCCCATCCCCGAGAGGCTCGAAACGATTGTAAATCGGCATGATCAGGGAAGAAGCGACATACTGCAGCACAACAGAAAACAGCACGAAAGCACCCCATGCCCAAAGCCAGGCTGCCGCGCCGGCAAACGTAAAAAAAGCGAGCAGAAGCGCTATGGCCGGAACGCCGATAATCGCGGCAAGCAGCAGCAACTTGAATATATCGCCGGCAAACACAACCGGTGTGGTCCTGTTGAAACCGAAACGCTCCTCTATCACGAAGGTACGATAAAGAGTGAACGGAAGCGCGACGACATAGTGCAGCGCCATCAAAGCGGCAATGTACAGCACCCCGGTCACAATATCTCCTAAACCGGATTCACGAAGGAAACGATCAAGAAAATCGAAACCGCCGGAAAACCAGAATACAAGAAGCAGCAGAAGGTCAAAAGATGCAGCAGCCATGGAAAACCTGGTGGTAACCCGCAGATACTCCTGCGACTTCCGGTAATCCTCCGGATCATACACCCCCTCGAACTCCGCTGGAAGGTCTCCGCATGACACCCTCAGATTGAGCAGATCGGCAACCGCTTTCAACAGAAACGTCACAAGCAGCGTCACAAGCACCACAACACCGAAACCATTCATAACCGCGCATCTTCAGGAATCCTGTTCAAAAAAAAAGCTCCGTATAACAGAGCCGTAGTAACGGATGCAAAGCGAGTGATACTTCCGGGTACGCAGTGCCCGATACTCCCTCTTCAGGCCCACGGCCCAAGATCTTCAGCGAAAACAACCCTTAACCCTCAGCGCATAACACGTAAACCAATCGTCACTCTTCGATATACCGCCTCTGCAGTTCGCCGTAAGTCTCTATCCTCCGATCTCGCAGAAACGGCCAGTGAGCGCGGTAGAACCCTATCCGGCTGCGGTCGCAGGAAGCCATGAGAATGGCTTCATCCTGATGAGCGGCTTCCGCTATCACCTGGCCGAACGGATCGCTGACGAAACTCTGACCCCAGAACTCGAGTTCCCCCTCAACGCCGACACGGTTCGCCGCGGCCACAAAAACGCCATTGGCAACAGCATGGGAAAGCTGCATGGTTTTCCACGCCTGATGCTGGGCCCGACGCACCTCCTGAGACTCTTCAGACGATGCCCAACCGATAGCCGTCGGATAAAAGAGGATTTCCGCCCCGCGCAGTGCGGTAAGCCTTGCAGCCTCCGGATACCACTGATCCCAGCATATCAGCACGCCGATACACGCATAACGGGTATCGAACACCCTGTAACCCAGATCGCCCGGCGTAAAATAAAACTTTTCGTAAAACCCCGGATCATCGGGTATATGCATCTTGCGATACTTGCCGAGATACCGTCCATCGGCATCGATCACCGCTGCGGTATTATGGTACAGGCCTCTGGCCCTCTTCTCGAACAGCGAAGCCACGATCACCACCTCCAGTTCACGGGCAAGATCCTGCAACCGATCCGTCGAAGGACCCGGAACGGGTTCGGCATAGTCGAACGGCCCGTAATCCTCGGTCTGGCAGAAATAAAGCGTGGTAAACAGCTCCTGAAGGCAGACGATACGGGCCCCCGAAGCAGCCGCTTCCCGTATCTTCAGACAGGCTTTCTCAAGATTATCCCGGGGATCTGCCGTGCAGGATGTCTGCACAAGCGCTATTGAAACAATTTCCGTACTCATCGATCAAAAAAGAATTAAAAAAGAAGTCCCAGAGAAAACAGAATACCATGGATCGTCATCACCTTGCCGGTTCCGGCAAGCACTCCATTGAGATCCTTCCCCTCGGAAGCATAGAGCTTTCTGATCATGCCATAAGCAAGCGGAAAAGAGAGGACGGAGAGCATCCCCCAGGCGGAATAGCCATTGAGCCATACAACCACCGGCATCAGATAGGCCAGAGCCGTCAGCAGCACATACAGTCTTCTTGCATTCTCCCCGCCGATGCGAGCCGGAAGCGTCATCTTCCCTACCGTACGGTCCGTCGCAATGTCGCGGATATTATTGACCAGCAGGATATTGACGGAAAAAGCGCCCGGCGCTGCAGCGGCAAAAAGAACCGGAAAATCAAGACTGAATGCCTGCACATAATAGGTGCCACCGACCGCAACCAGACCGAAAAACACGAACACGAAAATATCGCCAAGTCCCGAATAAGCGATCGGCCAGGGGCCACCCGTATAAGCCCAGGCAAAAAGCAGCGAAAGCACCCCGATAAGAAAAATCGGCCATCCGGCAACATAGACCAGATACATGCCAAGCATGAACACCCCGATCAAAAGACCGGCCGACACCCGAATCATCACCCCTTCGCTGATAATTCCTGCCGCAACGGTCCGCGTCGGGCCAAGTCGATCCGACGTATCCGCACCTTTGCGGAAATCGTAAATCTCGTTGATGAAGTTGGTCGCCACCTGTATGCCAAGAGCGCACACCAGCGCAACAAAAGCCGGAAGCAGGTGGAACTTTCCGTCAGCTGCCGCAAGGGCGCTCCCGAGCACAACCGGCATCGCCCCGGCGGGAAGCGTCTTCGGACGGATGGCGAGCATCCACGCCTGAAACGGAGTAACTGCACCTCCGGGCGAAACGTTACTGCTCATTTCTCTTCTTCTTTGCCATTTTAACGCTGCTGAACGTATGCCTGATCTTTTCCCCGGGCCTGATATAGGTGAGACTGTGGCGGACAGCCATGGCCGCATCGGAAAGGCCTGTCTGGATGATCTTCAGCTTGCCCGGATACCATGCGATGTCTCCGGCCGCATAAAGACCATCAATCGAGGTCTTCATATGGCTGTCCACGACAAGCGCGTTATCGGCAAGCTCGAGATCCCATTCCGCAAGCGGACCGAGATTCGACTTGAACCCGATCAGAATCAGCAGGCGATCGGCTTCGAGTTCGACGACGCTGCCGTTCTTTTTCGACAGCGCCACTCTTTTCAGCACGCCCTCAACCGTCTCTATCGAGAAAACCTCGGAATCCATATACACCCCGATCGCGCCGTTTTCCCGTGCCTCCTCGACCTCGCGGGCCGTTTTGCCATGTCCCTGGAACTCATGCATCCGATGCACCAGCGTCACCCGCTCGGCTGCATGCAGAAGACCCACCGTCCAGTCGAGCGCCGAATCGCCGCCGCCGACGATCACAACCTTCTTACCGGCAAAATCGCTGACATTCCTGACGGAATAAAAAATCGACGACCCTTCGAGATGAGAGACATCGCCGAGCTGAGGCAGGGTTCTGGGCGTAAAGGCGCCAAGACCGGCAGCAAGAAGCAGAGCCCGGGAAATATAGACCTTGCCCGAGACCGTCGTCGTTTCGAACGACCCGTCGTCGAGTTTCCGGTAACGAGCGACAGCCTCGCCCAGCACCACCTCCGGATGATACCGTTCAGCCTGCTTCCAGAGACTGTCGACGAGGCCTGCTGCAGGAACCTCGGGAAAACCGGCAACATCGTAAATATGTTTCTCGGGATAAAGAGCGGCAAGCTGACCGCCAAGCTGCGGCATGCTCTCTATGATACGGCAGGTAATATTGTTCATGCCGCACTGAAACGCGGCGAAAATACCTGTAGGCCCCCCTCCAACGATGGTGAGATCACGAATTTCCTCGCCGCCGCTGTAATAGACTTTATTGAGTGTCATGGCTGTTGATGCCGTTTACGAACATGAATTGCAATGCCCTGTTATTCAGCAGCGCCGCTGCCTGAGGACTTTTTCAGATAGATCATACCTTCAGGATCGACCATACCGTAAAGGATGGTTACCAGCATGCCGGACTCGTCAAGCTCATGAATTTCCACATGGATGGCATCGTACTTCGAAACCTGATTACCGGCATTATCCTTGAAATAAAAAAGCGCCCTGACTCCGCCGTGCGGCGTCTCTCCAATAAACTGATAGGTACCGTCCTCCAGCTCATCAAGAGCGCAGCCGGGAGCCCGGCTCTCGATCGGACATCCTGCGCACTGCGAATAAAAGCCGTCGAGGGAATCGGCGTAATCACAAACGGGAAACTTCATGGCTCCTCCCATGTTTTATCTGCTTAATGGAAACCCTGCATGCGGCGCAACCGCGATATGGCCGGACAGCCAGGAAAATGCGCAGGATCTGACTGGTCGCATGAACAGCCGGAACGGTTAACGGAAAACCCTGCCGGCCGTCAAAAACGCTCATAATATAATACCTTTGGAATTTTGTTGAAGATTTTATGTTTATTCAATTTCCTGAGGGTACCTCTATAAAGTGTGATGAGCGATCAAAGTGCAAGGCGGGCGGAGCGGAAAAACCGGATTGTACACCGCAGTACATGAGGATTTCGAGCACCGACCAACCCGAGCAATTTGGATGCGCAATAACGTTATAGAGGTACCCATGAATGCCGAATCTCGAAACAGAAGCGCCTCATGTTAGCAAAAAGAATCATACCCTGCCTTGACGTCACGGGGGGAAGAGTCGTAAAAGGAATAAATTTCGAAGGTCTCAGGGATGCGGGATCCATTCTCGAACAAGCCCGGTTCTACAACAACGAACTTGCCGACGAACTGGTTTTTCTCGACATCTCCGCATCGATCGAATCGCGACGGACGACGCTCGAAGAAGTACTCAAGGTATCGGGCGAGGTATTCATTCCCCTTACGGTAGGAGGCGGCATCAGCTCCGTCGAACGGGCCCGCGAAGTATTCATGCACGGCGCAGACAAGGTCTCCGTCAATACCGCAGCGGTAGATAACCCCGAACTCATCTCCCGCATCGCCGAAAAATACGGATCCCAGGCCGTCGTGGTAGCCATAGACGTCAAAAAGAAAAACGGACGACATATCGTCCATACCCGTTCAGGAAAAACCCCGACCTCGCTCGAAGCCGTCGAATGGGCACAGCGCGTGCAGGAACTCGGCGCAGGAGAAATACTCCTCACAAGCATGGATCGCGACGGCACACAGGAAGGATACGACAACGACATCCTCTCGAAAGTCTCGACCTCGGTGCATATTCCCGTCATCGCCTCCGGAGGAGCCGGAAACCTCGAACACCTCTACGACGGATTCACCAGAGGAAAAGCCGACGCAGCGCTTGCCGCATCCATCTTCCACTTCCGTCAATACACCATTCGCGAAGCGAAAGCGTACCTGCGGGAACGCGGAATTCCCGTAAGACTCTGAAGAACCGTACCTGCATCCGACAGGAGCGTCTCCCTGAAAAAGCAACCGGACCTACATCCGAACATCGAGCAGAAACTCCCGCTCAAGCAGCGACGGCAACGCTTCAGGCACGACCGGCCGTTCCTCTGTTCCGCCTTCCGACACCACCCTGAAACGCTCTCCGTGAAGCACTTTCTTCCCGGTCGGAGTCTGCAGCACAACCATAAGCGAGCGAACGAAAATCGAATCCGGATGGGTCGAATTAAGATAATTTGCCGGCTCGAAATCCACCCACTCCTGCGGCGAAAGATTGAACTCGTAAAGATTTGACCGCTTACCCTTGCAAACCAGCTGCAGCAGATACTCCCCTTCAGCGCTTCCCGTCAGCCTGAAAGCATCCGTTCCCTGCGGAATATCCCGGTCAAGCCATTCAAGATTAAGAGGTTCCCGGATACCGTAGCTGCCGAAACCAAGATCGAAAAGCCACCGTTCGTCCCCGATGTTCGCAACAATGGCCATATGCGTCCTGGGACGACGCACAGAATAAGTCATGGGACGAGCCGCCACGAACCGGTACGGAACGCCAAGCGCGTCAAGCGCCATGGCAAACACACCGTTCACCTCATAGCAATACCCCCCACGCCTCCTTTTCACGATTTTCGAATATACTTCCTCCGGCACCAGCGAAACCACCTTACCCGCCTGCACATCGAGATTCTCGAAAGGAACAGTATAAAGCTGGCAACGCATCATCTCCCGCAATATCGCAACATCGGCCGCACCATCCCCCCCGAACCCGATGCGATTGAAATACGCCTGAAGATCGAAATTTCCTGCTTTCATAATCCTCTCCCAAACAGATTGGAAACAGAATGGAACAGAATGGGGACGCTCGCAATTACGTAAACTTAAACACACAACTGATCCTCACTACAAAATCTCAGACAAAACTTGATTGCCGACAGGAATACCATCCCTCCTTTAAACCCGCCATCATGAATTATCACATATAGATACCTGATACCTGTGCATCTCGGGATTGCGCACCGTGACACGCCATCCCCGCGGGATTTAAAAAAACGACAGGTTAACCCGCCTCACAATCACGCAAACACTCACTCAGGATACACATCTCTCTGTCTGAAATAATCCGGTTACCCTGTACAGCCGGAGCGATAACAGATACCAGGCAGAAAAGCTCTCACCCGAACACCTTCCGGTACTCCTCTTCCGTCCGCGCATCGGCGCAGGTGATGGTAATGCGCTCGGGAATCGTTGCGAACATGGTGCTGAAGTTATTGACGCACGAAGGCGAAGCGAAGAAGATTTCGTCGATAAAGGCGAAATCGACGCTCTGCTCGAGTTCCTGCGCTCCGTGCCTGTAAACGCAAAGCGGTGTAACCCGGTTGCCGAGCGACTGAAGGCCGCCCTTGAGAAACTCGTCGTGCAGGTTCGAGCCGGGCAGGAGGATGTTCTCGCTCGTGACGGCGTGCTCACGGCAAAGCGCGATGATGTCGCCGCACCCTTCGCTGTCGAGCGTAAGGTCGGCAATAACGCCATACTGCTGCAGTTCGGCGGCGGCGGCCTTGCCGGTGGTGCAGATGCGGTTGTGCGCAAGATGACGGACGTCGCGTCCGGTGTCAAACAGGTACTTGAAAAAATATTTCACCGAAAACTTGTTCTGGAAGAGCAGCACGCTGTAGCTCCGGATATCATCGAACGAACGGCGCACGAGGTCGAGGTCGGCGCCCTCTATCTGCCGGCAGGGGAAGTGCACCATGATGTAATCCCTGCTGCTGTAGCGTTTCGCCTCGCCTCCCGTAATGAGCACCTTCCTTTTTTTCGAATGCCAGTTGTCGGCTATGAACCGGGAGATATTGTCGCCGATGATGAGAAGTGCCGGCGAATAGACCGCCCGCTCGCGCGTTCTGAACTCGTCGAGCGTGCCGGTGAACACCTGCTGGTTGTAGCGCGTCGCATTCTGCACCACGGCCACTTTCGTATCCCCGCTGCGGCCCTTTGCGGCAACCGCGTCGAGCACGTCGTGCACGGTTGATGCCACCATGTAGTAGACCAGCGTATCGGCGTCCGGCACCTGGATGCTGCTGACCGGATGGCCGGTGCAGAATGCAACAGACGAAGATACCTTGCGCATGGTGAGCGGTATTTCGGTGTAGGCACTCGCGCCGTGCGCGGCCGTGATGCCGGGAATGATTTCGTACCCCACGCCGTTTTTACGCAACTCGTCGATCTCCTCTCCTCCCCTGCCGAAAACGAAGGGATCGCCGCCCTTCAGCCGGGCCACTATTCTGCCCTGCAGCGCATGACGCACGATCTCAAGGTTGATCTCCTCCTGCTCGAAGTGGTGGCTGTCCTTGCGTTTTCCGGTGTAGATCTTCTGCCCGTTGAACTGATCGACCAGCTCGAGCGAGACGAGGTCGTCGTAAAGAATCACGTCTGCATCATGAAGCACCCGCCGGGCCTTGACAGTCAGCAGTTCCGGATCGCCCGGTCCCGCGCCGATAATGTAGACATATCCTTTTTTTCCTGTTTCGATGGTTGTCATAGTTGTACTTCTTTATGGGCACCTCTAAAAAGTGTGATGAGCGATCAAAGTGCAAGGCGGACGGAGCGGAGAAACCGGAGTGTACACCGCAGTACATGAGGATTTCGAGCACCTACCAACCCGAGCAATTTGGGTGCGCAATAACGTTATAGAGGTGCCCTTTTCTATTCCGTTTACTGCAGGAGCGTGTCATCCTCGCGCATCATCTCCCTTATTTTATTTCGCCATGCGACCGATTTTTTCACATTCTCCCCGTTCGACGAGACGGTGATGGTCATTTCGTCCTTGCGGATTACCGCCGGCGAAATGAAGCTCGACAGCTCACGGTTATCGACCACGTTCACGAGAATACCGAGCCGTTCGGCGTCCTCCTTTATCTGACGGTTCACCTCCTCGTCGTTCGTGCTCGCATAGACGAGAAAAGCCCCTTCGAGATCTGCTGGCTCGTAACGCTTCACGATTTCGGTAAACCCCTTGCCCTGCAGGTACTGATGAATCTCCGGAGCGAGAATGGTGATGTTCCCGGTGTACTGCTCGACAGTCTGAATCTTGTGCATGGCGATCTTGCCGCCGCCGACGAACAGTATTTTTTTATTGTCGATCCGGACGTTGATCGGGAGAAATACTTTTTTCATTAATGCTCGATTAGCTGGTTAGCTGGTTAGCTGGTTAGCTGGTTAGCTGGTTAGCTGGTTAGCTGGTTAGCTGGTTAGCTGGTTAGCTGGTTAGCTGGTTAGCTGGTTAGCTGGTTAGCTGGTTAGCTGGTTAG
>NZ_JAIGND010000017.1:0-2630 GCF_036528655.1 Chlorobium sp. | reverse complement strand
CTCGTGGTTCGAACTCAGCGTCGGCAGGCTTCCCGTGTTCGTGCCGAGACCGTAGCTGCCCGGTGCATCCGTGCCTACACTGAACAGCCCTGACAGGCTGCCCTGCCATACCGCGTTCTGGCTGTCGCCGTCACCGTTGATGCCGGAGACGTCGTTCGTGTCCTGGTTCCCGCCGCTCAGCGCTTCTTCTTCCACATACCCGCGCTCCGTGCCCGTACCGTCTGCGGGCACGTCGTCCACAACTGTAACGATAAACGATCCGTCAGCAACATCGAGCATCCCCTCGTTGGTATCCCTGACCCGGAAATCAAAGGTGAAATCCATCGTATTCTCGCCGGATCCGGCAGGATGATCGAGCTGGTCGATAAGCCTGAACTCATATCGCTGCGAACCATTCGAATCCGTCGGATCGAAGATGTTCACAAGAAATACCTGCTGATCGGCATGCGGAGCATTGCCGGGTGTTATATCACCGGTATAGGCAATCAGGGTATATCCGTCATCACTGATATAGTATTTGACCGCCTTGCCGTCTGAGGACAACCCGACGGGAGCAGTCTGCGACGTGAAAAAGGTATCAATCGGATCTTCGCCGGGAACGACGCCGAGCAAACCACCGACAGTCACCGACTCCTTGCCATCACTGTCGTTACCTTCCGGAAGATCGTCTTCGTCAACGACTGAAGGTTCAGGAGAGGCGATTTCCGGCGTGGTATCAAGCACATCGATCACAAGACTGGCTGACGCGGTGTCGCCGTCATCATCGCTTATCGTATATCCGATCGTATCCTTCAGAACATCGTCCGCCCCATGCTCTTCATTCGGATCGCTGAGATAACTCCATTTTCCGTCGCTGCCTATTGTCAGTTGTCCATACAGGGTATCGACCGTTACCGATCCGGATGCCGGCACAGAAACGGTTTGCGGAGCACCGCCGTCTTCAGGTATATAGGTGATTGCAACGACTCTCGACTTGCCGTCGCCATCAATATCGTTGTTCAGCACATTGCCGGTCACCGTATTTTCGCCTTCGAGAACTCGATTCGCATCACCGAGGGCATCAGGCAGATCGTCATTCGCCACAGGAATATAATCGGGACGGTCATCCGCGGCCATTCCGCTGAACTCTCTGAGTACATATCCCGCTTCGTTCGCATCGAAAGAAAGCGGAACTGCAGACATTCTTAAACGCTGATTATGCGTTGCCCTGCCGTCTAAATACGCGTCATTTTCTCCGTTTCTGCAGGCAAGCAGCGGAATATACTTTCCTCTTACCGACCAGAAACGATATGGAGGATCAACCACGCTTTCATGAATTCGATCGACACGAATAAACCCATGCCCAATCTGCCTGTTCCCCTGTCCTTGATCATCGGAACCATCCGAGTCGTAATCAGTCTGATAATCGGAATTATCATCCGTACCCGCAGCTCCCTGTTTGTCGAAAAGGTCCGAAACGATTTCAACCTGCTTGCCACCTGCTATCGTAATGAGTGAACCGGAAGCATTCTTAAGCTCGACCTTACATCCATCGGAAGTCACAACAACTTCGCCCTGATAAACGGCATCACCCTGCTTTACGGAACGCAGCTTTCCATCCTGAGACCGAATCCAGACCCTTCCGGAAACTCCGGTTACGGTTGCAATCGGGGCAACGTTGATGGTGCTCATATATCGTGTATTATTAGAATTTATTAATTATTATTTCAGTAAT
The DNA here is from genome assembly GCF_036528655.1 of Chlorobium sp. Classification (GTDB taxonomy): domain Bacteria; phylum Bacteroidota; class Chlorobiia; order Chlorobiales; family Chlorobiaceae; genus Chlorobium. Next base: position 916 of record NZ_JAIGND010000017.1, on the reverse strand, counting down.
TCTTGACACATATCGAAATACCAAAGCATCGTTGCCTTTAGGATTAACAATGACCGAAACGACAGATTTTAAGGGGAAAAGCAGGATAACAGGCTTTACCTGAATAGTCACAGACCGTACAAATACAAATAACAGCAATACAAACCACTCAATAGGTGTAACCTGCTTAACTATCGCATTACCTGATCAGGGGGAAATGACTGCAACAGGCATCTTGTCTGACGAGTCAAGACCGGTTATGCGTGAAAGGTTATTATCTGTTTATAGTATATAGCTTCCATATATATACTATTTATACAAGCTATACAACAAAATTTATCCACTTTATTTAAGTAAATAAACTACAGCACTTTACTTAAAAAAGCACAGTCTATATAAAAAAATCTCAGAAAAAAAAGCCATATGTTATATGGCAGGAAAAAGACGCATAGCTGAAAATGGAAATAAGTACTGAATTGGCGAATATTCCTGGAGAATTCGGCATTTGGATAGCGGGATTGCTCTTCAATCCGTGCAAATCCAATCTTCAATCAGCGGGAACCGCGCTCTTCCCTCCAAAAAAAACGGCGTCTGATTTGAACGGCAATGCCGGGCAAACCAGACGCCAATCCGTGTTAATCCGTGCAAATCCGTGGGCAACCTCTTCCTCTTCAATCCCCGCTCTTCCAGCCAACAGCCCACAGGACACGATCTTCAATACACCGCCCCCCCGGCTGACGGACCAAAATCCTCAATAAGAACCCGGAGCTTCAATTGGCGGCAGATCGGCTTCCGTCACCTTCGGCATCGGAATATTGATATCCTTCAGACTCGGCATCTCGCCGCGAACGATACCCATCGTGCTCATCAGTTTGCCCATACCGGCCAGCGTCCGAGCATTGGCAACCGTCAGGTCGAAAAACCCGTTAAAGTATGC
>NZ_JAIGND010000003.1:0-312738 GCF_036528655.1 Chlorobium sp. | reverse complement strand
GCCAATCCGTGGGCAATAATCTTCCTCTTCCATCCACAGGCTTCCACATCATAACTCCTGTCTCCTGATTCCAATCCGTTGGCAACCTCTTCCTCGTCAATCACCTCGTGCTTCCGACCCACTGCCCACCGTCCATAATCTTCAATCCGTGAAATCCGCTCCCAATCAGCGGGAACCGCGTTCTTCCTCTTCAAAAAAACCAGCGGCTGAATTGACCGGCGAAACCGGTCAACTCAGCCGCTAATCCGTGCCAATCCGTGAAAATCCGTGGGCATAATTCTTCCTCTTCCATCCCCGCTATTCCCGTCAACAGAACACAACCCACAACTTCGGACCACTACCAACACTCTTCAATCCGTGAAAAATCCAATCTTCAATCAGCGGGAACCGCGCTCTCCCTTCAAAAAAACCAGCGCCTGATTTGATCGGCAAAGCCGGGCAACGCAGGCGCCAATCCGTGTTAATCCGTGCCAATCCGTGGGCAAAATTCTTCCTTCTCCCACTCCTGTATTCTGTCTCCTCTCTCCTGTCTCCTAAGAATACCTCTTCCTCATCCCCAGCTTGTCGATCCTTGAATACAGAGTCTTCGGATGCATCTCCAGCAGTTCGGCGGCTCCGCCCTGGCCGCTTACCCTTCCTCCAGACCGGTCGAGGGCATCGAGAATCAGCTCGCGTTCGAGCATGAGCATCTCCTCCGAAAAATCATGCATGGTTTTTCTTTTCATCCCGCATCTGTCGAAGCCGGCGGCACCGTCGGGCGAAAGCAACGAGGCGATGTCGAGCGACGGGCCGTCGGAAACGATCACCGCCTGTTCGACCAGATGCGCGAGTTCGCGGATGTTGCCTTTCCAGGCGCGCCCCTGAAGGCGCAGGAGATCATTTTCGCGGAAAGGGAGCTGCGGCCTGCCGAATTCGCGGGCGAATTTCGAGGCGAAGTGCGCCGCAAGCAGGGGAATATCCTCGCCTCGTTCGCGCAGCGGAGGAATGGCGAGCGGAAAAACATTGAGGCGGAAAAAAAGATCCTCCCGGAACCGTCCGGCAGAAATCTCCCCCTCGAGATCGCGGTTGGTAGCGGCAATCACGCGCACGTCGACCGGGATAACCCTGCTGCCGCCGATCCGCTCCAGCTCCCGCTCCTGAAGCACCCTGAGCAGCTTGGCCTGCAGTTCGATCGGCAGTTCGCCGATCTCGTCGAGAAAAATCGTACCACCGGCGGCAAGCTCGAACTTGCCGATCCTGCGCTCCGTCGCACCGGTGAAGCTCCCTTTTTCGTGCCCGAACAGTTCCGACTCGATAAGAGACGCAGGCAGCGCGGCGCAGTTCACCTTCACCATCATCTTCTCCCGGCGCGGCGAAAGGTTGTGAATCGCCCGGGCAAACAGCTCCTTGCCGGTACCGGTCTCCCCCTGAATCAGGACGGTAGCATCAGTGGGAGCGACCTGACTCACCCTGCGCAGGACGCCGGCAAGCGGCGCGCTCCGCCCGATAATCTCCTCGAAATCGTGCGATCCCTTGATCTCCTCGATCAGCCATGTCCGCTCGCCTTCAAGCCGCCGCCTCAGTTCGTCGATCTCCTCGTAGGCAAGATAGTTCTGCAGCGCAAGCGACAGCTGGGGCACGATGAGGCTCACCGTCTGCAAATCGCGATCGTCGAAAGCGCGAGAGGTATTCGAAATGATCAGACCCGCCCGGCTTCCGGGGGAGTCCCAGAGAGCAACGCTTATGACCGAGCAGACGCCGAGTTTTTCGCGAACCAGACTCACAAGACGGTACTGTCGGGCAAGTCGGTCGAAATCATCTCCGGAGTAGCATCCCGGATTTGCGATAATCGCAAAACTCTCCCTTGCCATTTCGCGAAAATCGGAAACTCCGAAATGATCGTACGAAAGCACAGGAGAGAACCCTCCGCCCGGTTCTTTCATGAAATTGTCGAAAACCCGATAATGGCCGTCGTTTCCCATCACCCTGATCCCCAGAAAACTGCAGGGCGCCAGCCGATCGATCTGCTCGCAGACCGCAAGCATCATCCGGCTCCGATCCCTGATGGTGAGCAGTGCGTTGTTCACTGCGAGCTGCATGGCGGTCTGAGCCTCGCGCTGGCGCAGCTCCTCGTAAGCCAGCGCATTGCTGACCGCAACGGCAATCGGAGAGGAGAGCGTCGAAAGCAGCTCTTTTTCATCTTCCGACCAGCTTTTTTCATGCTTCGAAACGAAGTTCAGAAACCCGATCACCTTGCCGCCGGAACGCAGCGGCGACAGCACAACCTGGCGCATACCAAGCTCGTAGAGCATCTTCGGGACGGGAAAATCAGCGGGGTAGCGATCGACTTCTCCCTCGATGGTCATGACCGATACCGTCGTATCGCCGAGATGCGGCTCTATCCAGGAACCTGCAACCGGGCGCTTCCTGCGCTGAATGGTATCGGGAAGATCGAAACGCAGCATCTCGAAAAACACGTTGATATAGCGCCTGTCGCGGTCGAAGGTGATAATGACGGCCGAATCGAACTCGAATACAAGCCGCAGCTTGTCGGTAACCGTTCTGAACAGCTCCTGGGGATCGCGTATCGAACCGACGGCATCGCTGATATACCGCATCAGCGAACTTGCTTCATGAATGGATTCGCCCTGCATATGGCAAACAATAATTTCCTTAAAATTAAGAACACACTAAACAGAATATTCTGATTTTCTCAGAAAAACAACAACAGCAGGGAACTGAACGTTGTGTCCGAACCTGCTTAATAACAGGCATTGCCGAATCTCAGGCAGGACAACATATTTCTGGCACAGTAATTGCTTAATCAAGAAAAAGCAGACAGTCCGACAAGTGCCGGACATCATTTCCATACAGACGAACCGATGAAGAAAACGCTGCTACGCAAGGCAGGAACCGCTGCCGCGCTGCTGCTCGCAGCCCTGCCTCTTCAGGGGGCAGCCGCTCCGCTGACGCTGGATGAAACAATCCGGATGGTACAAGAAAAAAATCCGTCGCTGAAAGCCGCCGCCGAGGAGGTCACGGCTGCCGAAGCACGAATCAGACAGAGCAGAAGCGCCTACTACCCGCAGATAACCGCCGGCGCAGGATACACGTATATCGACCCGGTCTCCGAAATGGGTTTCGGCGGAAGCGAGCCTGTACAGTTCATGCCGAACGACAACTACGAGGCGAAAGTGACCGCCAGAGCGACCCTGCTCGATTTCGGCAAACGGGGCAAAACAGTCGATATCGCCCGCTCCGGCAGGAACGCAGCCGCTCATTCGCTCGACATCGCAGAGCGCGATATCTCCTACCGGACGGTAGAGCTTTTTTACGGCATCCTTTTCCTTCGCGAAAGCATCCGGGTTCAGGATAAAGAGATAACGGCGCTGCAGAAAGCTCTTGACCACACATCGAAACGCTATCAGGCCGGAACCGCAACCCGATTCGACGTACTCTCGACAGACGTGCGCATTCAGGCCGCCCGGTCGAAAAAGCTCTCGCTGCAGCACCAGCTCCGCCGTCACGAACTCACCCTGCACCGTCTGACGGGGCTGGCCGTCAACGACCCGCTCGAGCTGAAAGGATCGTTCGACGTACGTCCTTCGTTCTCCGACGAAGCTTCGCTTGTCGCCGCAGCACTGCAGAGGCGCTCCGAATCGAAGCTTGCCGCCGAACAGGAACAGTCGGCCAGGGCGAACCGCGACATAGCCATGAAACAGGGGCTCCCGGTGGTCAGCGCAAGCGCTTCGTGGGGTATAGCCAACGGTTACCAGCCGGATATCGACGAAATCCGCGAAAACTTCGCAGCCGGCATCCACGTCGAACTGCCGATTTTCACTGGATTCCGTACCTCCGCAGAACGCCAGGAAGCAGCTGCGCTGCTGCGTGCCGCCGCTCAGCGAAGGATCGATGCGGAACAGCAGATAAAAAACGATGTCGAAGAGAGTCTGCATGCATTTGAAACGTCTCGCGAGAACATCCTTACAACGCAGTCGCAGGTTGAACAGGCAAGACTTGCCGCCGAACATGCCCGTGCCCGGTACGAAAACGGCGTGGCAACGACACTCGACCTGCTCGATACCGAAGCAGCGCTTGCTCAGGCAGAACTGGCAAGACTTCAGGCGGCATACGACTACCTTATGAACAATTATGCCCTCAAACGGGCAACCGGGGAGACCTTCTGGTAAACACAATGGAAAATCAGCTCAAAAGCATAGTCTGCGCAGTGGACTTTTCAGCGCTTTCCGACCAGGTAGTCGCCTATGCGGCCGATCTGCAGCATGGCGGCACGGAACTGACGCTCCTGTACGTCGAACCTGAAGAAAGCAACAGCGACTGCCTGCTGAAAAAGCATCTGCACGCATTTTCGCGCTACAGCGACATCCTTGCCAGCCGGGGAGGCAGCGCGCTGTTCACGGTCCGGTATGGCGACCCGGCAACCGAAATTCTTTCCTATGCCGAGGAGCTTCATGCCGATCTGCTCGTGCTCGGATCGCACGGAAGCATGGCATTCACAAGACTGCTCATGGGCAGCACGGCCGAAACCGTCATGCGAAGAGCATCCTGCGCGGTCGTCATCTATAAATCGCCCGAACCGGATTCCGACGCACAGTCGCGAATGGAACGGATAACGCAGGTTTCATAGCGGATCAACCTCGAACGACAAGAAGATAACAATCAGCATAATGGCAGAACAAGAAATCGGTAACAGCGCAACTGCGACAGCAAAAGAATCTCCGAAAGCATCGAATCCGCTGCGGCTCGTCATAGCTGCGGTCGTCGTCCTCGGCGCGCTGTTCTGGGGCGGCAGGACGCTTTACCACTCATTCCTGTACGAAGAGACCGACAACGCCCAGATCGAAGGCGATATCTATCCGGTGATCTCGCGGGTACCCGGTCGCGTGCAGCAGGTACTGGTCAGGGACAATCAGCAGGCGGCAAAAGGGGACACCCTTGTTCTTCTGGATCCTGCAGATTACGAAGTAAAAAAAGCCATTGCCGCAGCGGCGCTTGAAAACGCGAAAGCTTCGGTTGCAGCCGCAAGGGAAGCCGCTCTTGCGGCCGCAGCAAGCGGAAACCGGCTCAATGCCGACCTCCGGCGGAGCGAAAACCTCCGGCGCCAGGATGTCATATCGCCATCCGAATTCGATGCGATACGGGCAGCGGCAACATCGGCCTCGGCTCAGTACGCCGCCGCCGAAAGTCAGCGGAAAGCGGCCGAAGCGCAGGTCGGCATCCGGCAGGCGGAACTTGAAAACGCAGAGTTGCAGCTCTCCTATACCGCAATAACAGCCCCGGCGGCCGGCCATGTATCGAAAAAGAACGTACAGCCCGGCCAGTACGTCGCCCCCGGCCAGCAGCTCATCGCGCTCGTCGGCAGCAGCGACCTCTGGGTGGTGGCGAACTTCAAGGAGACGCAGCTCGAAAACATCCGGCCCGGCCAGCCGGTCACCATCAGGGTTGACGCATATCCCGGCAAGGAGTTCGAGGGCAGAATCGAATCCATTTCTGCGGGAACCGGAGCCAGATTCTCGCTGCTGCCTCCCGATAATGCCAGCGGCAACTTCGTCAAGGTAGCGCAGCGCGTACCGGTCAAAATCGTCTTCAGCGAAAAACCCGGCAGAGAATACAAACTCGCAGCAGGGATGAACGTTATCGTCGAAGTCAGGGTAAAATGAGCGGAACGGCAACGGCGGCCTCGCTGCAGGCAGGCGGACACATCTACGAAACCGGAGCAAGGAGGGTTATCATCACCCTCACGGTTATCGTTTCGGCAATGCTCGAGCTGATCGACACCACCATCGTCAACGTGGCCATCACCCAGATCAGCGGCAACCTCGGCGCAAGCATCGAAGACGTCGCCTGGGTGGTCACCAGCTACGCCATCGCCAACGTCATCGTCATTCCGCTCTCCGGATTCCTCGGCAACCTGCTTGGACGACGCACCTACTACATCGGCTCCATCCTGCTCTTCACCGTGGCGTCCCTCCTCTGCGGCCTTGCCACCGACATCTGGGCGCTGGTCTTCTTCCGCTTTCTGCAGGGCATAGGCGGCGGCGCGCTGCTTCCGACCTCCCAGGCGATTCTCTACGAAACCTATCCCCCCGAAGACCGCGGCAAGGCCACAGGCATCTTCTCCATGGGCCTCGTCCTCGGACCGACCATCGGCCCGCTGCTCGGAGGCTATCTCGTAGACTATTTAAGCTGGGAGTGGTGCTTCTTCGTGAACATTCCTATCGGTCTGCTTGCCGCATGGTCTTCATTCGCCTTCATCCGCGAACCCAAAACCGTGCACAAGGTCACCAGAATCGACTGGACCGGCATCGGCCTTCTTGCCGTCGGTATCGGATCGCTGCAGTTCATCCTCGAACGGGGCGAATCCAAGGACTGGTTCGAAACCTCCTACATCACCTGGTTCACCCTCATCGCCGTCGTCTCGCTGCTGCTCTTCGTCTGGTGGGAACTGCGGACGGAAGAGCCCGCAGTCGATCTCAGGGTGCTGGCCCGAAGCCACAACCTCGCCATCGCAGCCGTACTCACGTTCATCGTCGGCTACGGCCTCTACGGATCGCTCTTCGTCTTTCCGGTCTTCGTGCAGCACCTGCTCGGATTCACGGCCGTGCTTACAGGACTCGTGCTTTTCCCCAGCGCACTCGTAACGGGAGTGATTTCGATGCCGCTCGGCATCGCACTGCAGCGCGGCGCGTCGCCGAAAATACTCATGACCGTCGGGATGGGGGCCTTCGCCCTTTTCTGCTGGGAGCTGGGCCAGCAGACCATGCAGTCGGGCGCAGAAAACTTTTTCTGGATACTGCTGCTTCGCGGTGTAGCGCTCGGCTTCATTTTCATTCCTGTGACCATGCTCGCCGTCTCCGGCCTGCACGGCAAGGATATCGGCCAGGCCACCGGCCTCAACAATATGGTGCGCCAGCTCGGCGGATCGTTCGGTATCGCGCTCACCAACACCTATATCGCAAAGCGCGTGGCCGCGCACCGGGCAGACATGCTCGGCAGCCTCTCGCCCTACGACCCTGCCGCCATCGAACGCCTCGAAGGCATCCGGCGGGCAGCCGAAACGCGCCTTCTCTCGCCGGTCGAAGCGGAACATGCCGCCCTCAAAGCGCTCGAAGGCACCGTTACGGCACAGAGCTACCACCTCGCCTACATGGACGCCTTCATGCTCATCGCAGCGCTCTTCGCCCTCTCTATGCCGCTGCTCCTGTTCATCAGGCTGAAAAAAGGGGAGAAGGCCGACCTCTCGTCGGCTCACTGACCCGCTGCCGTATCCGGCTCGAAATCGAGCACTATCGAATTCATGCAGAACCGCTTGCCGGTCGGGGGCGGTCCGTCGTCGAACACGTGTCCGAGATGCGCGCCGCATCGTCCGCAGAGCACTTCGGTACGCTCCATACCGAACGACATATCGGTACGGTACTCAACGCTGCCCGGACGCACGGTCTCGAAAAAACTCGGCCAGCCGCAGGTACTGGCGAACTTCGCATCCGAACGGAACAGTGCATTGCCGCACGCCACGCAGTAATAAGTACCCCGCCCCTCGAAATCCCATAGTTTCCCGGTGAATGCCCGCTCGGTACCTGCCTTGCGCGCCACCTCGTATACCTCCGGAGAGAGTACCTTTTTCCATACGGAATCGGGCAGATCGAGCTTCGTGGTATCGGTCCGGGAGTAGTAGGGATTCGAGACGCTATGCTCGTTCATGGCTTCAGATGATGAGAATTTCGACGGCGGCTGCCCGGCGCTGCAGGCAAATAGCACCACGGTCGTTATAAACAGGAGAATCGTCGTTCGATGCATTAGAGTCAATGATATTTTTAACCGTGAACGCTCCAGACGCTCTCGATGTTCCGTCATTACGCATGCAAAATTTTTCAATTTCCATTACAGGAGGATCTATGCGATTCGGAAAAACCTTTCAGATGCCGGCCGTCATTGCCTTGTCCTGCGCATTGGTCATACCTGCCCCGGCAAAGGCAGCGGACGGCAAAAACACCAGGGCGGTCGCCGCAGCGGTGGCTGCAGCCGCAATTATCGGTCTGGCTGTAAGCGCGGCGCACCATCACGGCCACTATGAAAACGGCAGCGGATACGACGATCCTCGGGACAGTGCCGAATTCGATCGCGGTTACCGCGACGGCCTGCACGATGCCCGTCGTAACAATTACAACCGCACAGAGGCTTATCGTGACGGATACAGAGCAGGCAAGGACGAACGCGAGCTGCGAATCAGCCACAATCAGAGCAACCGCTGGGAGCCGGGGCGACATGTTGCCGATTCGAATATGATGTACAGAGCCACCGAAGAAGCCGAGCGATACTGGAACCTCCCCCGCGGCAGCGCAACTCCTGTCCGTTCGAGCTATAACGAAGAAAACGGAAACTACAGGGTTCTCGTCGCGGCAGGCTACCTCAGGGGCACGTGCGTCTTCGACAGATACGGAAGGGTTATCCGGTTCAGCGACAAAACGGACTGACTCCGGCAAACAAGCCGAAGCGGCTGCCGATCAGCGCAACAAAGGCTTTCCGGCGCCGCTTCGTTCGTGCCTGCAAGTGCATTGCCGCTACTCGCCTCTATCTTCGCGGTACTCATGCCACGCCGACTGAATCTCCTTACGATAGCTGAAAAGAAGGGCTGTTGCCAGCAGCACGACGATGCTGCCGATGCGAATGGCTATCGCCGTACCGAACTGCTCGGAAAGAAAACCTACCTGCAGGTTGCCCAGCGGCATGAACCCCATCAGCACCATCAGGTAGATGCTCATAACCCGACCCCGGTAACGGTCCTCCACGAGGCGCTGCACCGTGGCGGTCATGGTGGCAAAGGCCGATAGCATGCCGATGCCGGCGATGAATAGAAACCCGAGCGCAAGATGCGCATCCGAAGCAAAGGTAAACGCCGTAAGCGCAAGCGAAAAGGTGAGAATGCCGCCGATAACCATGGCGCTGCTGCGGATCCTGCCCGACGACATCGAAACCAGAAACGTTCCCGAAAGCGAGCCGAGCCCGAAAGCCGAAAAGAGGTACCCCATGCCGTCGGAACCCATCCCGAAAGTCTGCTTGGCCACAACCGGCAGCATCGACATGAACGACCAGCCGAATATCGACACAACCGAAACAAACAGCACAATGGTGCGGATCAGCGGATGTTCCCACGTGTAGATGATGCCGTCGCGGATCGACTGCAACGGGGGCTGGTGCACAAGCGGTTTCGCGCGGGGAGGCGCCGTATGAATGGCCAGAAGAGCAGCGATCACCGCCACATAGCTCAGACCGTTAGCCATAAAGGCCCCCCCGGTGCCGATCCAGGCGATCATGAGGCCGGCAATCGCCGGACCGATCACCCTCGAAGCATTAAAAATGGCCGCGTTGAGCGCCACAGCCGAATGAAGCTGATCCCGCTCCACCATTTCGCTCAGAAAGGCCTGGATCGCCGGAGTAGCCACCGCGGCGACACAGCCGAGCAGAAAAGCCAGCGCAATGATGATCGGCACCGTCACGGCACCGGTCAGCGTGAAAATGCCCAGCACGAACGCAAGCAGCATCGAGGCTCCCTGCGTCCAGAGCAATATGGTCTTGCGATTATACCGGTCGACGATCACGCCGCCGATAAGAGAAAGGAAAAGGGTCGGCAGCGATGAGGCCGCAGCCGTAACCCCGACCTGAAACGCCGAACCGGTCATCTCCAGCACCAGCCACCCCTGAGCCACCATCTGCAACCAGGTGCCGATCATGGAAACGATCTGACCGACAAAATACAACCGGAAATTCCGGCTCCTGAAAGCAGGAAATGCCGAAAGCGCCCTCTCTTTAAGGGTAGTCGGGTTCTGCTCCGCAGCGGAATTGCCTTTACCGTTTATCGATTCGTCAGCTTGCTCGTTCATTGATTGACCTTGTCATTTCCCTCTTTCGGATCATACTGCTTACCGTCAGAAAAGTAGGAAAAGAATCGGTATTGAGCCAAGAAGATATAAGCCCATGAAGCAGGCCTCCTCTCAACTTTGTTTTTTAGCATATGAATGGCTAACTTTTCCGTGCAGTTAATATTATTCAACATCCCCGCCACTTTTTAACAGGAAGCGACATGAAAAGAATCACCATCCCGACACTGCTTGCGATCGTGCTTTTCCTTTGTCAATCGCTGAGCTACGCGGCCGTCAGCCAGTTTACCGGCACATGGAAAAACAGCGACCCCAACACCGGAGGCGTCACGAAACTGACCATCTCCGGAAACGCGAACTCGCTCAAAATGCGCGCCTGGGGCAAATGCCACCCGCAGGACTGCGACTGGGGCGAAGTGAGTGCCTATGCTTACGCCTCCGGCGTATCCTCCAATCTCGAACAGAACGCCAATACCGTTTCGGCGATCTTTACGACCGGATTCAGCCAGACGCAGGTCATCGTCAAGCCTCTCGGCAGTAACCGCCTCCGCGCCGACGTCTATACCCGATTCACCGACGGCAGCGGGCGCTCGAACTACAGCGCATCATACACCTTCAACAAGCAGCTGATCGTCGGCCCAATAGCCCCAATCGGCCCGATAGGGCCAATAGGTACGCTGCCAGCGATCCAGGAGGACTGCATTCCGTTCAACCCGGCAACCGCCACCGTGAAAAACATCGACGGACGCTGGACGATAGTAGACGGCGATCACCTGATGTTCAATTTCGGCGATAAACGAATGGAAGCCCTTAAAGCGCTGACAATCATCAAGCGCTACCGGATGAACAGCTCGTGCTTCGTCGGACGCCCGGATCCAAGCTTCCAGTACCTGCTGGTTAACGGCAGGGCGCCGCAGGGTGCGATGCCCGGAGAGGACTGCGTTGCATTCAACCCGAATACAATCGAAGTCAAAAACATCGGCGGACGCTGGAAGATCGTCGACGGAAGCCACTGGGTCTTCGATTTCGAAGGCAAGGAAGACGAAGCCAGACAAGCCTTCGCCATCATCAAAAAGTACGGCTTCACCCGCTCATGCTTCGTTGGTCGCCCCGACCCAAGCTTCCAGTACCTGAGGAAGTAATCAGAAAAAGCAACACAGCAGGAACGCCCCGGCATCGCACCGGGGCGTTCCTGTTTTGCTCCATTGTTTGCAGGCAACGAAAGAGAACAATACCTTATTGAAATAAATCACCTTACACGATAACAGGAGTCGTCAACCGATGATCATTGCAAAAGAGTCCGTCACACTCATCCATACCGACACAAACATCCATGGACTGCCCGAAACGGAACTCTACAAAACCCTCTCGGACGACGAAAAAACAAGAGCGGAGGGGTACCGCGTGACCGGCGATCGGGAACATTTCATTGCCCGACGGGGAATACTCAGAACCCTTCTGGGAACAAGCCTCGGCATTGACCCTTCGGAGTTGCGCTTCTCAAGCACCCCTGTCGGAAAACCGTTCATCGCATCCCCCGAAAACTCCGGGATCTGGTTCAATCTCTCCTACAGCGGCAATCAGATCGTCTTTGCATTCTCCGGGCATCCCGAAACAGGGATCGCCATCGAAAAGATACGCACGGTAGAAGGTATCGAAGAACTTGCCCGGAACCACTTCTGCGCCGAGGAATACGCCGTCATCATGAACCTGCCCAGCTGGGAAAAACACGGCGCATTCATTCGGATATGGAATCTCAAGGAAGCACTGATCAAAGCCAGCGGCTGGCCTTGCGAACAGGGACTCGTCGCTTTCGATGTGGCGACATACTACCGGATGAACCGTTTCCGGATGCCATTCGGCGATAACTATACCTTCACCTGCATCACCCCGGTATTCGACTACATCTGCGGCTATGCAACCGCCCTCGCCATCCGCCTCGACCAGGACGAACCCCTGAACCTCAGGCGTTACTCGCTGCAGGGCGGAGAGTACATCGAGCTCTGAACCGAACGTCCTCAATCGTCCGGCCCCGGAGATCAGCAAACCCGCATCTCTACTTCCCTGTGCTGTTTGAAATGCCGCATCGCGCCTGCTTCGACAGGCAAATCCTGCGTCATCACCAGAAACATGGAGGATTTCGGCGTCATCCCGCTCACCGGCGATAACAGCATTCAGGCGCTCATAATCCCCGCCCCGCTGGCATGTTACTGGCTTGGAGAATCGGAAACGACTTCAGCGGGTGGAAGTTAGAAAACTGCCCTCTAACCCCATCCTGTCCCAGCGCCCTTGTCAATTACGCAACTTATCTCTATACTTCAACATTACGATCATCCGTTGAACAAAACCTCCAGCATGCAATCCTACGGCCGCTGACAATTATGCAAAAACTCGTAAGATTCAACTACCTCTACCGTGACGGCGGAAATTACAAACGCTGGGGCTCAGTCGATTTTGAAAACCCGGATGGGTTGAAACTCGACGAAATACAAAAGAGACTGGAAAAGTGTTTTGACATGGGGAGCCTGTTCAACGCCAAACAAGCAGGGATCCCTGAAATCTTTCTTTTCGAAGATGAGGATTCGGTCAACACCGATGATCACTGCTTTCATGAGTATCGCTCAGTCGAAGTCCTTGATGCTTCCCGTGTGGACATTGAGCTGCAGTCACGAACGATCGGAGCATTCGTGGAGAATATCGAAAAGTGTAGTCAAGATGGCTGGAAGACATTTGACCCGCTGGATTCTCTTTCAGAAATTTAACCGCTTTTCATGACACGCTCTTGGTACACCGCTAGCTTCGAGGAGTTCCAATCAACTCCCGATAATCAGATCATCGGCAAGTTAGCCATGAACAGTACATTTGCTGATCTTCCGACCCAAAAGATCGCTTGGCTAAAGGAGATCGGTATTCTCCGCAAATCCCTACAAAACATCAACGGCTATCTACACCTCGAATTCGACATCCCGCGTATGGGTAGACGGATAGATGCTGTACTGCTCATTAACGGCATCGTCATTGCAATAGAATTTAAGATCGATGCCAGTCACTACCTCCTGGCAGATATCGACCAAGCATATGACTACGCCATCGACCTGAAATATTTTCACGAAGCCAGCCACAATCTTACGGTTATTCCCATGCTGGTAGCTACAAATGCGCCAACAAGAGAAATGGAACTGCAGCGGCACCCAAGGATTCACGACCTCTACAACCCAGTCTGTACCAATCAATATGACCTTGCAGTCGCACTGCATCAAATAGTCCGCTCATTTCCGGCAAAGCCGCTTAACCCTAAAATCTGGGAAACCTCACCGTACCGTCCAACCCCAACAATCATCGAAGCTGCTCGAGCGCTTTATGCTGGACATGGTGTTGGAGATATCTCCCGAAATGATGCTGGAGCCATCAACCTCGCCCAAACATCAGAGCAGCTTTTTCGTATCATTGACCAAGCAAGGGATCGCAAGGAAAAGGCCATCTGCTTCGTTACTGGCGTACCCGGAGCAGGAAAAACGCTCGTTGGACTTAACATCGCCACCAGATATAGCGACAAGGAAAGCGAACTTTACAGTGTTTTTCTTTCTGGAAATAAACCTCTGGTAGACATCCTTCGGGAAGCACTGGCACGAGACACCATTCTGCGAGAAAAATTGCAGCACGGGAAAAAGCTCAAGAAAGGCGAAGCACTGGCACGGGTCAAAGCTTTCATTCAGAATGTACATCACTTCCGAGACGACTGTCTGAAAAACGACGATCAACCACCGGTTGAACACGTTGCTCTGTTTGACGAAGCTCAACGCGCATGGAACCGAGAACAGACCGCTCTCTTTATGAGGATGAAAAAAGGAGTTGATAATTTTTCCGAATCAGAACCAGAATACCTGATCTCCTGCATGGACCGAAGAAAGGACTGGGCTGTCATCGTTTGTCTCGTAGGTGGTGGTCAGGAAATAAATACAGGAGAAGCTGGCATTAGCGCATGGATAGAAGCAATCAGTAATAGTTATCCCGACTGGCACATTTATATCTCCCCAGCACTGACTGAAAGCGAATACGAAGCTGGCGAGAAAATACAATCCATCAAAAGCAGAACCAACGTCCATTACAGTGAAGACCTGCATCTTGCCGTCTCAATGCGGTCATTCCGTGCTGATACCGTATCACGGTTCGTCAAAACAATACTCGATTGCGAAGTAGCTGAAGCAAAAGAACTCTACCGGCAACTTCAAGAGCGGTATCCAATCGTGCTCACCAGAAATCTATACCATGCAAAAGCATGGCTAAAAGAGCACGCAAGCGGTTCAGAGCGTTACGGTATGATCGTCTCGTCCCAAGCTGAACGACTTAAGCCTTTGGCAATCGATGTTAGATGCCCCATTAACCATGTAAAATGGTTTCTTGACGGTAAAGACGATGTCCGTTCATCATACTACCTCGAAGAAGTGGCAACCGAATTCCATGTACAGGGCCTTGAACTTGACTGGGCTTGCGTATCATGGGATGGGGATTTCCGCCTCGGAGACCATGGCTGGGAACATTATTCTTTCAGGGGCAACAAATGGCAAAGAATTAAAAGCTTGTCAAGAAAACAGTACCAGAAAAACGCCTACCGAGTTCTACTCACCCGTGCACGACAAGGCATGGTTATTTTCGTTCCAGAAGGTAATCGCGATGACCCAACAAGAAACCCTGCATATTACGATACAACTTTCGACTATCTGAAATCACTGGGCATTCGGGAACTTGCATAACCTCATTTTGGCACTAAATAAACTGACTTATCTCCCGTCTGATCTCTTCGATAACTTCCGTATTGTATATCTCTTTTTTCTCTCCACTTTTACAGGAGTAGATGTAAAACACCCTCCCCCCGAATTTCTTGGTAAACTTCCTGTGCGTCTCTTCCTGCAACCCTTTTTCCTTGTGTATTTCCGGCAGTTGCGCGCTGCCACCACCGGACGTGATCGGTTTGATCTGAAGACCGATAAACTTCTCTCCGACCTTGATGAAAAAATCGACATTGAACAAGCGGTCCCATTCATCTGGAGCAGGTTCGATTTTCACCCCAAGAATATGCTCAAGCTGCCCATACACGGTCTGGATTTCCGTCATGTAACCGTCAAACGTACGATCGATAACAAGCAGCTTCATATAGTTTATGCAATCCTCTTCCGTCACATCCGCAACTTCCGCCTGGATAACCTCCGTTATTTTCACATAGAGCTTCCTGCCCAATTCCTCGAGCTGCTCTTCCGGCTTGACATGCAAAAAATAGTACTCACGCCACTCATCGAGCGTTTTTGGGGCGCATTTCCTGATGGATTCAGAGGTAGGGCCAACATTCCTTTTAAAATTCAACTGAAAGCGGTTCATCGCGCTGTTCAGTATCCATTCTTTAGCCATTGACCTGTTCGGAAAAAGTTTGAAATTTGCTCCGGTATTTATAATCGTAGCTGCCGTCAATCCCGACTAAACCACTCCTGATCAGATGTGCGTTGACAAATGTCCTGTTTTCCAGATAGAGGTAACAGAGCAGGTTGTTTTTTTCATCGTATTTCATGCTGTCGTACTTCATGAAAATCCGTTTTCCCTTGATCTTGTCAACGAGATACCCGACAGCTTTTTCCCGCGTAAAAGGTTCTTCCTTCACTCCGATCAGCCTCACCGTCAGGCCGTTGGACAATCTGACCATCTCGGGGCTTAGAATCTCCCTGACGATAAACGTCTCTTCCTGTTTTGCCCCGCTACCCTTTTCTACTCTTGATCCGAACGTCAGCTTTCGCGGGTCGATTTTCTTGTCGAGTTTGTGGGGGTCTTGAAAACGATAAGGAAGACGCTCGATCATTTCGGAAATATCCCCATTCAGGGTATCGTGCTGAAAAACATACTCCGTTCCGGCAAAATCCGTCTGGTTGGAATTGAGTTTCTCTCTTGCTATCCCGATAAACTCGGGATTGATTTCGTAGCCAACCGAGTTCCTGTCGAGGTTTTTTGCCGCAAGACTGGTCGTCCCGCTGCCCATGAACGGATCGAGCACCGTTTCGCCGACGAAAGCGAACATCCTGATCAGACGATGCGGAAGCTCTTCCGGAAACACGGCGATGTGGCCATCCTGCTTTGCTCCGGCAAAGTTCCAGTGTCCGGAGAAACAGGTGTTCCACTCTTCGGTGCTCATGGCGGAGCGCTCTTTCTGCTCTTTTGCCGGCTTGGGCGCATCTCCCGGCTTTTTGAACAGGAGAATGAACTCATAATCGAGCTTGAGAATGCCGTTGCGCGGATACGGGAAGCTTCCCATAATGGAAGCCCCGCCAGTAGTGTTGGTTGTGGTCACCTTCTGCCAGATCACCGCGCCCATATAGTCGAAACCGATAGTCTCGCAGAACCTGATGATCTCCGTACGGATCGGGATAACCTTGTACCGGCCGTAATACACCGAACGGGCAAACTGGTCGCCGATGTTGATGCAGAGCCTGCAGCCGGGATGCAGCACCCGTTCGCACTCGCTCCAGACAAGATTCAGATTGTTGATGTAGCTCTCATAGCTGTCGTGAAATCCGATCTGGTTCTCCGTCCCGTAGTCCTTGAGTTGCCAATAAGGAGGAGAAGTGATGACAAGGTGCACCGAACTGTCAGGCAGCAGATTCATCTGCCTGCTGTCACCTTCTATTATGGTGTGACGGGTTTTCAACGGCTCGGATTTTGTTTAGGGCACCTTGAAAAAGTTATTCCGCACCCGGATTATTGCGTTGTCCCGACAAGTCGGGATCGAAATCCTCATCCCGACTTGTCGGGACTCCGGTTTTGCAGTTTATCCCGATCTATCGGGACTCCGTCCGTGCTTTTATACTCGCGCTCCTTAAGGAGCTTGAAATCTCCGGGCGCTCACGACACTTTTTCGAGATCCCCCTTTATAGATCGAATGAAAGAAGTATAGATATTTTTCCGGATTTTGCCGGAACAGAACGGAAAATGGCAATTCATTGCCACGGGAAAGTAATCCTTGTGGTTTTATTTCTGCCTCACAAAAAAAACCGGGACGATGCCCGGTTGTCGATGTATGAGAGAGATGCTCTTCCCGACTCTGGCACTGAAGTCGTCGATTACATCCAGCAAAGCCTCCGTTGTAGCCGCAGTTTTAATCCCCATAACATCATTCCGACCGTAGAGTTTCTGGAGAGCATAAGGACAGGAGTAGACTTTCAGAATTTCTATTACAGCACCGGAAGCACGATCTCCTTGACAATAAGCCTCATCTTCCTGTCAGGCGTCGGCAAGGAACTTCGCATATGAACTATCGAACCGATATCGATAGTAGTGCGTAACGCCGGAATCAGGGCGGTTCGTCACTTCTGTTGCTGAAGCCGTTCGGCAAGCCAGACCTTTATCACGGACTGTCGCGAAACGCCAAGACGTGTTGCCTCTTTATCGAGCGAGTCGATCATCCAGACCGGAAAATCGACATTCACCCGTTTATGCTGCTGTTTTACGCGTCTGACCTTACCCAAATCAAGGTAAACGGTAACATCCTTTCCTTGATCAAACGCTTTATCAAATTCCTTCGTCTTCATAGATCTTTACCTCCTCTGATCGGGATCTCCTTACTGAAATTATTCTTATGGTTTCGCTTATGTATGTTATGACCCCGGACCAGCATCTGCCTGAAATCCTGCCGATAACAATAAACCGGGGTTCATCAATCGTTTTTGCCGGGATTTCAACAAGCGCTTCGTCCTTCCAGAGCAACTGGGCTTCAAGAAAATCGATACCGTGTTTCTCTTTGTTCTGCCGGCTTTTTTCAGGGTCGAATTCGAATTTCATAGCACAGCTCTCACACCTTTTCTATACCATAAGTATACATAAATTACATAGCAGAAAAAATTGCCGATCAGCGGCAGTAATCGAAATAAAAAAGCCGGGACGATGCCCGGCTTTAAGCGTACTGGATAGCTGCTGCTCATCTGAACACCAGCCCGAGCACCTCCATCTCTTTCTTCTGGTTCTCTTTGGCGATCTGGCGAATGGTCACGGACGGATCGTCCCCGCTGATGCATTTTTGCACATCATGCCATTCAACAGACCATATCCATCCTTGCGCGAATCCAGAATCGCCCAGCTTCGTCATCGGCAACTATGGGGTTCTTTTCGCTGCCATGCAAAAATTATATTGCTTTTGTTGAGGCAGTTGAGAACATCCCGGACTCCTGCTTCAGGCTGGGGTTTCCATGGGTTATGAACGTTGGGGTCTGCGGGGTTCACATGCCATCAAAATCATCGTATTTCGAGGGTGCGTTCTGTCATGAATAAGTTGTAATGCAGGGGAAACTGAAACCGCGACCGGCGAAAAGAAAATATTCCTGGCTGACAACGCACGGCAGAATGCCCTTCTGAGCCAGGTCATCCTGCAACGGTACTCAAAAACACCTCTTTTCCGTTTACAGCGACACACCGCTATGTTTCCGGACTTCCTCAACGGTGGCTCGCTCAGACCGTAAGCAGAAGAAAGTCAAAAAACGATCGTCACCATGAATAGCCGCACATCGCCCCAGGAGGGATCCCGCCCTCAATTCCACGACCACTTTTCCGGAGTATCGGCAAACTATGCCGCCTGTCGCCCTTCGTACCCGGAAACGCTCTTCAGGTGGCTGGCATCGGTTGCGCCGGCACGACGCCACGCATGGGACTGCGCGACCGGCACCGGACAGGCGGCTCTTGGTCTTGCCCGGCATTTCGGGCGCGTCACGGCAACCGATGCCAGCCGGGAACAGATCGCGGCCGCCGCATTGCATCCCCGTATCGAATACCGGATTGTAACGGCCGAAGCTTCGGAAATACAAACAGGAAGCGTCGATCTGGTTACGGTTGCGCAGGCACTGCACTGGCTCGATATCGGGCGGTTCTTCAGGGAAGCGGAGAGGGTGCTTGTCCCTGGCGGGGTGCTTGCCGTATGGACATACGGACCTGTTGCGGTGGAAGGACCGGAAACCGGAGATATCGTAAGGGAGTTCTATCACGACGAGATGGGACCATACTGGCCTGAAGAACGGTCGATGGCGGACTCCGGTTATGCAGGCATTGAACTGCCGATGACCGAACTGAAAAGCCCGGCATTCGGCATGAGCGTTTCATGGACTAAGGAAGAACTGCTCGGCTACATACGAACCTGGTCCGCCGTCAGCCGGTTTATCGGCAAAAACGGTCGCGATCCCGTTGCCGGCCTGGAAAAAAGGCTCGTTCTGCACTGGAACGATGCCTCCAGAAGAACGGTTGCATGGCCGCTCACGCTCAAAGCCGGCCGGACAAGGCAATGAAAAACCGTCTTCGCTTTTCTGTTTAAAAACGTAGATTCCGCCCTCCGCATTGATAACAATTGTGATCGATGCGGAAGCAGTACACTACCAATCATTAACAGAAAGGAGCAACATTCCGATGAATGCAGTAAATCCGGAAGCGATCGGCGTATTCGGTCTTATGGTAACCGTTTGGGTATTCGGTCTCGAACAGCTGGGACTGGGTATCGACGGAGAAACCGACCACGAGAAGCTGGAAAAAAATCTCGCTAACGTCGCCCTCTGGTTCGGCGGTGTCGCGCAGATTTTCACCGCTCTCTCTCTCTACCTGTTCGATGTCGGCATGCCTCCCGAATCCCGGATCTATATCGGAACCATTTTTGCAACCTACGGGCTGTTCTGGGTTGTCGTAGCGATGCATTTCTACAATCCCGGCGATAAAAAGGTCTATGCGCACTTTTTTATCGGCATCTTTTTCATGACTGCGGTGTTCAGCTACAAGGCATTCCTTCTCGGCAAAATCTGGCCGTTAGGCATCGTGCTGGTGCTCATCAATGTGCTGACGTTTCTGCTGCCTTTTACCTGGTACAAGCCGAACGCAATCATCACGAAAATGTGCGGGGCGACCAATATTGCCATCGGGCTTTGTGCCCTGCCGCTCCTTTTCCATGCCATCGGACTCTGATCGGGACGATTTGGAGCGTTCCCTGGCGAAACCAATCGGCTTTTCGAGAAGTCGAAAAACCTCATAAAAAGACAAAAGCCGGGCATCGTCCCGGCTTTTGTGCAGTAAAGATAAAATCCGCTCACCTGAACACCAGTCCAGGTACCTCCACTGCTTCCTTGTCGTTCCGTTTTGCGATCTCGCGAACGGTCATGGACGGATCGTCAACCTTGATGCCCTTTCCGGCAAGGGTGGTGACGATTTCGTCGCTCTCTTTGCCGGCAAGTTCGGCGACCGTTTCAAGCCTTGCCGACTGGATGGCGCGCATCATCTTCGCCTTTGGATTGCCTCCCTCCCTGGATGCGGGCATGAACACCGCAAGCGCCTTGACAACGACGCCGACAGAGATGATGGATACCGCAGGTATTTTCGAAAAGCAGGAGACGAATACTTTCCAGTTGGCGATGGTGTGCAATACCGCACCCGCAACCATCAGCCAGCTCAGCCACTCGTGCACCGGATTGATATATCCTCCTTCGATTTTGAAGAACATGGAAGGGAAATCAGGGGACAGATGCCCCGCTCCAGATTATCAAGCAATCCCGCAAGACCTGCACAAAACGATATTTTCCGGTTCTCGTCATCGGCAACGATACGGTTCCCTTCGATGCGAGGGAAGAATTGCTTCGCGTTAGTTTATGCAATTGCGAACGTCCCTAAACTTACTAAACTTACTTACTCGCGTTGTTTATTACTACCTTCAGGAGCCCGGCTGCTTGAGGCGGTTTGTGTGGAAATCGTAATCCGGAACCTGCCGGTTATAGTCTCTGTCCATCAGGGGAGAGGATATCATGAAATCGGCTGTCGCGCGATTGCAGGCCGTCGGGATGTTCCAGACCACAGCCATGCGCAAAAGCGCCTTAACGTCGGGATCGTGCGGTTGCGGTTCCAGCGGATCCCAGAAAAAAATCAGAAAATCAATTTCGCTTCCGGCGATTTTTGCACCGATTTGCTGGTCGCCGCCGAGAGGCCCGCTCATGAGTTTGTGCACCGTAAGGCCGAGTTCTCTCTCGAAAACGCTTCCGGTGGTTCCCGTTGCATAGAGCGTGTGATGTTCGAGCAGATCGCAGTTAAACTTCGCCCAGGCAAGAAGATCCGCCTTTTTGTTGTCGTGAGCGACCAGAGCAATCCGTTTTGCGGCCTCCATGTTTACGTCTTTATACTGCATCGATATTGGCTTATCATTTACATGTTTTTCAAATGCGTTATCGGCGAAAAAACTTCCGTGCGCATTTGCATTTTCAAGTACAATAACAAGACAATCATCAAGAGGGTTCCTAGAGCCCTGTCTTCAGACTTTACCGAGTCGCAATACCGGCGTATTAGTCGATCGATATCAGGGGAAAGAATTACGGAATTACGTACGGAATTACGGGAATTACGTACGGGAATTACGGAATTACGGGACGCTCGCAATTGCGTAAACTTATTGACAACAACCCATCAACGAATGTGTTACCGCCACTGGAATCCCGTACTGACGCGCCGTTTCGACATAGCGCATGACGAGATACGACACACATTGGATTTTGCGGACGTCCATAGCTGGCAGCATATCGTAACACACATCGAAACAATCGCTTACAGGGGCATCCCCAGTAATGGGAGGTATTGCGCATATTATTTCGTATACTAATTATACGTACAGAAAGAATAGGCAATAACTTTTTTATCCCGGCCATGCAGCAGGTCACCATTTCGGATAGCAACATTAACATCAGCAGCTTTCGGGCATTGCGTCGCATTATCAGGGCGCTGGACGTACACTCCCGGCAGCTTTACCGTAAATGGAACATCACCTCGCCACAGATGCTCGCACTGCATATGCTGGCCTCGGGCAGTCCGTTCACGCTTTCGTCGCTGGCAGAAAACCTGAATCTGAGCATGAGCACCATGAACGGCATCGTCGACCGCCTGGAATCGAGGGCTCTGGTCAGAAGAACCCGTTCGACGCTGGACCAGAGAAAGGTGAACCTCGACATTACCGATGCTGGAAAAGCGCTGCTCGACAGCGTTCCGGAACTGATGCGCGATCTCTATTCACAGGCGTTCAACCGCTTCTCGCAGCATGAACAGGTGCTGCTCGGCGAACTGCTCATCAAGCTTGCCGACACTATTGCGTCTGCAGCTCCCGAAATGGCCGCCAATCCGAAAACAATGCCCGCTTATGATGACCTTATCAGCTCAACAGCAAAAGATTTTACGCTCCATTGACGGCAATGCCGGATCTGAGCAGTGGAAAAGCTGGACATGGCAGATGCGCCACAGTATCCGCGATCTTACGACCTTCGAAACCCTTCTCGGTATTGAACTCTCTCCGGAACAGCGACTGAGTTTCGGCCAGACAGCCAACAAGTTCCCGATGTCCATCACCCCCTACTATCTTTCGCTGATCGATACTGAAAACCTGGAAAACGACCCTGTTTTTCTGCAGAGCGTACCGTCGCCGAGAGAACTGGAAATCATGCAGGGCGATATGGCAGATCCTCTGCATGAAGACGAGGACAGCCCGGCCCCCTGCATTACCCACCGATACCCGGACCGCGTGCTGCTGCTGGTCAGCAATACCTGTCCCATGTACTGTCGGCACTGTACGCGCAAGCGCAAAGTCGGCGATGAAGACACCATTCCGTCGCGATCGGCAATCAGTGCGGGTATGGACTATATCCGGAAAACCCCGCAGGTACGCGATGTGCTGCTGAGCGGAGGTGATCCGTTTCTTCTTTCCGACAATACCCTCGACTGGATTCTCGGAGAACTGCGAAGCATCAGGCATGTGGAAATCATCCGCATCGGAACCCGAACGCCGGTGGTGTTGCCTTCGCGCATCACCAAAGGGCTTACCTCCATCCTGAAGAAGCATCAGCCGGTCTGGGTCAACACCCACTTCAACCACCCCAGAGAGATCACCCAGAGTTCCCGTAATGCGCTGGCCGCCCTTGCCAACGCAGGCGTTCCGCTGGGCAACCAGACCGTACTGCTTTCGGGCGTCAATGACTGCCCTCGGATTATGAAGGCGCTGATGCACAAACTCGCGCGCAACCGCGTGCGACCTTATTACCTGTACCAGTGCGACCTTTCGGAAGGGTTATCGCATTTCAGGACGCCGGTGGGGAAAGGCATAGAAATTCTCGAAAGCCTCATCGGCCATACCAGCGGCTTCTGCGTACCGACCTACGTGATCGACGCGCCTGGCGGCGGAGGCAAGATTCCCGTCATGCCGAACTATCTGATATCCTGGTCAACCAACAAGGTTGTGCTGCGAAATTATGAGGGGGTGATCACCACCTACAAAGAACCTGATTCTTACGAACAGACCTTCTGCGACCGTAATTGCGCATCGTGCGATCTGCTGCTTAATATCGAAGATGCAGACGACTCCCGCTCCATCGGCATCGACAAGCTCCTTTCGGACCACGACGACACTATTTCGCTCGTACCGGTTTCCAACGACAGACACCGCCGACGGAATAACCATGCATAATGAGCCCTGCACTGGATGGCTCATTGCGTTTTCAGACAACGCACAATCATTGCAAACCCATGCAGAGAGACCTGATTGAACCCTTTTACGGCGCAACGATCCAGCATGGCCCGCAAAGCGACCGCATTTATGTCATGCATGCCGGCGCGTCGGAACCCGGACTGCTTGCCGCTCGACTGGCGGAGCTTGCGATTCGGAAGGGGTATACGAAAATAATCGCCAAAATCCCGGAAGCCGCCGCCGCTTCCTTTTTCGAATTGGGGTACCGCAGGGAGGCGGAAATTCCGGGGTTTTACCGGAATGGGGAGACGGCGTTCTTCATGGCCCGCTTTTTCGATGATGCGAGAGCCTGTACCGCCGAGGCCTCTGCGATTGCGCGCATTCTTGAACTTGCGCGACAGGCGGCGGCGGAACACCGGCATGATCCGGCGCCCGGTTCCTGTCAGATCATCCGGTGCAGACCAGCCGACGCGATGGAAATGAGCGAAATCTACCGGAAGGTCTTTCCGTCATACCCTTTTCCGATCGATCAGCCGGCATATCTGCAGGAAACCATGCTGAGCCATATCGAGTATTTCGGCGTTCGAGATAAAAATAGACTGGTCGCCCTTGCCTCCTCTGAAATGGACAGGGAAAACCGAAATGTCGAAATGACCGATTTCGCTACGCTGCCGGAGCGGCGGGGCAGAAGCCTCTCTCTTTTGCTGCTTATGACAATGGAGCGGGAAATGCGAAAGGAGGGCTTCGGGACGGCATATACCATTGCCCGTGCCCTCTCTCCAGGCATGAACCTCACCTTCGCTCGATCAGGCTACGCATTCGGCGGCACTCTGGTTAACAACACCGGTATTTCGGGCGGCATCGAGAGCATGAACGTCTGGCATAAGCCTCTGGCATGAACATGACGGACCGCAACGTACCGGACATGCTCCTCATCTGAAAACCAGCCCAAGCACTTCCATTGCTTCCTTGTCGTTCAGTTTTGCGATCTCGCGGATCGACATGCCGGGATCGTCCACAGCAATGCCTTTTTCTGCGAGCGCCGTAACAACGTCGCCGCTCTCTTTGCCTGCAAGTTCGGCAACCGTTTCAAGCCTTGCCGACTGGATGGCCTTCATCATCTTCGCCTTTGGATTGCCACCCTCCTGTGATGCGGGCATGAACACCGCAAGGGCGGTGACGACCAGGCCGACCGAGATAATGGAGACTGCAGGAATTTTCGAGAAGTATCCGACAAATATTTTCCAGTTGGCGACGGTGTGCAGAACTACGCCGGCAACCATCAGCCAGCTCAGCCACTCGTGCACCGGTTTGATGTAGCCGCCTTCGATCTTGAAAAACATGAGAATGCCGGTAACGGCAAGGATAATGAAACTGCCTATTGCCAGAGGAGTGGCCCATGATCGCATCGTTGTACTCATAATAAATGGCACTGTTCTGTTGGTTTGCAAATAAATCAATCTTCGAAGATGTGACGCCATTAGAGCGAAAAGCTGTTACGCTCTTCCCGATAGATCAAAACAAAGACCAAATAATGCAAATCATGCCAACCGTGCCCTCTTTCGAAAAACGGAAATTGACGGATTAACCTTCTTTTAACCGTTCGGACGCTATCGATCCGGTTACGAATCATGCGCATACAAGAAAAGCCCCGAAAAATCGGGGCTTCATGCATCGACTTTTTCAGCGGTCAGACACCCTCTTCCTCGCCAACTGGCTCTATATCGCTCGTTGCAACCGTGCCGATCTTGTTGTCGAGATTCAGGTGCAGATAGAGGGGTTTTTCCTGGCGAAGGATATTCATCACATCATCGAACCTGCTCAATGGATAGTGTATCGAGGGCTCCGGATAGCTGGCATTGGGCGGGACAGCGACGCCATCTTTAAAAAAGACGATTCGTCCCACATACTTCGTACCGTTATACACGTAGACAAGAGCCTCGTAGGGATGCCCGCTGTAATACCAGATTTTGTACCCGTCGAAATCTGTACGAATAGTAGCCATGTGATTCCTCCTTGTAATTTATTGGTGTATTGCCGTTATCGTTACGAGAAAATAAGTGCCTCAATAACCAGCACATCCCGTTCATACGGTCATGAACGCCAAAGGAACGGGAAAACCGTTTACCTGAACACAACTCCAGGAACCTCCATAGGCTCCTTGTCGTTCCGTTTTGCGATCTGGCGGATATTCATCGCCGGGTCATCGACGCTGATATCATGTCCGCCGGAACAACGCGTCTGTTCAATATTGGTAATTTTCAGTCGGCCAGCAACGGACGATCGCCGAGTCTCTGGCTGACTCCGCTACGACGAGCCTGTTTTTTCCAGTTCCAGGTGCCGACCAGCCGGTAAATCCAGGCCGGAACGAACGGTCGGGCAAGCCGTCGGCATGCATCTTCGGGAACCGGATCGCCTGCCGCAAGGGCTTCGGCGACGCAGTCGAGAGCGGTTCTGCAGGGAATTGCCGGCCCTCCGAGTTGCCGGAGCGGTCGGCCATGAACCAGTCCTTCGCCGCCCCCGATCGAAATGCCTCCCATCCATGCGAATGCCGATTCGCCGGCGAACTCGGCACAAATCGCAAGCGCGGCGTCGTTGTGATGCGACTCGATGAAACCGCAGTTTATAATGGCGGCCAATCCGCATCGGGAAAATCTCTCCCTTCTGCGCTCCCGGATCATCCGCATGAGGGCAATAACCGGTTCGGGAATGCTGTCGATATAGAGCGGAAAGGCCAGTATGCAGAGATCGGCGCTATCGACGGCCTCGAGCAGCCCCGAAAGTCTTCGCTTATCGCGCACTGCTTTGTGGATATGAACGGTTTGCGTCGCAACTCCCCTGGTTTCCAGCTCTTCGAGAAGATAACCGCCGATCGATGCCGACGAGCTTTTCTCCATGCGGGGGCTGCCAACCAGAAGCAGGGCTTTACGGGGAGGATCGTCCGTTCCGGAAGCAGTACCTGCATCCGGAAGCTCCATCCGGACTTGCGAGCCCGTTTCGAGCCCCCGAAGCAGTTCTGCCAGCGTCTGACGGATGGCTTCAGTCCCTTCGGTACGGCAGATAACGCCGCAACCGGCTTTCGCGGAATAAAAGTTGATCGAATTTCGCATGACAAGATGCCGGAAAATCGCCGTCTGACGCTCGTCAGGCTGATCGAGCCATCCGATCGCCAGCAGGTCGGGGTAGGCCGCGTATCGTTTACGGTGATGCGATTCTCCGTCGATTGTCGTAAAAAAAGGGGAAACATTGGCGATGAAATGATCGAGCATCCGTTTCAGTTCCGGAGAATACCCTCCGAAGGTTACCGGCGTGAGCATGATCAGCAGATCGCTCTGAACGAATTTTTCCGACAGCTCGCGGTTGTCGTCGTCTATTACGCAGATTCCCGGGGTTTTCAGCCAGCACCCGAAACATCCGTTGCAGTTGCCGATTGATTTCTCTCTGAGAATGATGTGTTCGGTTTCGTATCCTTTTGCCTCAAGAATCGGAACCAGTTCTCCGGCAATCCTGCCACCCGACGGATCGCCTTCGGGCGAACCGTCGAAAATCAGCGCCTTCATAACGGGCTCCTTTCCATTACCCATGCGATGGCCGCTCCTTCGGCTGCCGCAATGACGGCCCAGAAGGAGAGTTCGAGAGCGATGAGCGGCAGCGGTTCTCCGAACTGATTGAAGGGCGTGAAGAACTCCCAGAAAAGATAGGTCATGAAAAAGATCAGGCCCGACATTCTTATCGCTCTCGGCAGGAACCCCGCCGGCCAGGCGACGGCTATCGAGCGGTAGATGAACGCATGGCCGACGGCGAAAAGCAACAGCCCGAGAATGATGGGCAGGGGCGAAGTGACGACAAGCGGAAGGGGTTCAATCTCGGTCCAGACAGCGATAAGCTTATGGCTCTGCATGGGCGAGGCAAGCAGTATCCCTTTGCCGTCCCACCCGAATCCGAGCGTACGGAAGGTCAGCAGCATGGCGGCATTCATGGCCATGCCTCCTGCAAGACCCGCGATAATGGTTTTTTTCATGGCATTCTCCGGTTAATCGTTGCTGGAAAATCGAGCGGCATCAGCAGTCACGTCCGTCGGCAGGACGAATTGACGGCAGACGGCATCGAGCTCGAAAAGATAGAGCGCCGCCCCGCCCTCGGCGAACGGGGGCAGCTGACCGGTTATTTCGAGCGATACAAGCCCGTGAACCCGGCTCCAGATGGCCATGGCGACGGCGTAAACGGAGAGCATGGCTTCGTCTGCGGTTTCCATGAGCACGGAAAAACGGTGGCCCGGTTCGAGCGAAGGAAGCGGTACGCCTTCGACATCGAGCCGCCCGAGGGCATGCAGCTCTCCAACGGTTTCCAGAAGCGCGTCGAGAGAGCGCATCATGACCGGCAGAAGTTCCTGCATGGGTGGCTCGTATCCCGGCACGGGATTGCCGAAAATGAGCAGGTAGCGGTGCGGATGATCGATCGCCCACTTGCGGTAAGCTATACCGGTAGCCCGCAGCCGGTGGAGCTCTCTGCCCGGTCCGGCATGCGATTCGCGGGCTTCGTGCTGGCAGTCGCCGAAGGATGCATAGGCGTCGACGATCAGCGCCGTCACCAGCGCATCGCGGTCTGAAAAATAGTTGTAGATTGCCGGCGCCGTGATGCCGAGCTCTCGGGCGATGCTGCGAAGAGAGAGGGACGACGCGCCGGATTCGGTTATCTGCCGCCATGCGGCTTCCTTGATCGACTCGCCGAGATTGGGCTGCTGCGATGCTCTGGAAGGTCTGGCCATAGGATCAATTTTAGTTTACAGTGTAAATTTACACTGTAAATCCGAAAATCAAAAAGAATTCAGCATCATGGGCATAACCCTCCGACGCATAGACAAAAGGCGCTCTGGCATTGCCGTTTTTTCATCGTACCTTTTACGGAATGAATGTTTTGCCTGAACACTTCGTAAAATGGTTATCGATGAAACCTCGTCAGGGCACAACCCGGCGCCGTCCGGGCGTCAAGCTTTTCTGGTGGAAGTGGATGGTCGTTTCGAGCTGGGGCGTCATCGTCGCCGGTATCGCCATGGTCGTTCTGCCGGATGTGATGAACAGGTTTTTCAGCCTGCTCTTTTATAACGTAACGGACCATTACACGTCGTTCGGGGAAAGCGCATCGGGCTACATAACCTTTACGCACGGCGTGCTTGGTTCGGTGATGGCCGGCTGGGGCGTCGCGCTGCTCGGCGTGCTGTACGGACCGTTCCGGAGCGGAAATCCGGAGGGATGGCGTTCCGTCGCTTATTCGGTCGCATTGTGGTTTTCGCTCGACACATCCGTCTCGCTGGCATACGGCCTCTGGCAGAACGCCCTTCTGAACCTGATCATCGCGGAGCTCTATATCATCCCGCTTGTCGCAACGTTCAGACAGTTTTTCGGGAAATAAAACCCGACATCGTTTTTATTTCGTTGAAAGAATAACACCCACAGCGTCAACATAAACCCCGGAACGGCCGAACAGGCCGAAAATGGAGGATCCGGGAGGCGCGCTGTAGGTATAGTGCGAAGAACCGCCGGTTCCGCCCCACCCTTTTATACGGCCGTAATTAGTGACAAGCTGAAAGGAATCGATAAAATCCCCGTGTTTTCCGGTAATTCTGGTAATATACTCTCCCTGCTGAAGTTTGAACACACTGGGATTTCCTCCATTGCCGCCATGCTGCTGACCGGCAATCTCCTGGTCAATGACATTTTTATAGACAAACTGGATGGCATCGATGAACGCCCCTGACCGAACCCTCACCTCTGTTACCCGTAATCCCCCGGTCTGCTTATCGGAGAAATAGTTGCCTCCCTGTCCCCCGGATGGACCCAGAAACGTAAATGTCTCGGCGGATGCCAGGGATGTAACGCTGAAAAAGAACAACAGCCCTGTCAGAGCGTTCCTCAGGAATATGCTGTGTTTCATTGCCGCCTCCATTATTGTTTATGATATTTTTCTTGACCATCTTCACCATCAAATTAAGGTATTTTTCAGGAATACACACAAAACAACTCCGACAGGCAGACATAGTGAAAAACGCGAAAGAACCAGCCTTTTCAGCCCCCATGCTCACAGAAACCCTCCGGCGGGTTTTCGGCTTCGGCGGGTTTCGCCGCGACCAGGAACGGATCGTCAGGGCAATCCTTGAAAACAGGGATGTTTTCGCCATCATGCCTACCGGAGGGGGAAAATCTCTCTGCTACCAGCTTCCGGCCGTGATGCTGCCGGGGACCTGCCTTGTGGTCAGCCCCCTGATCGCGCTGATGAAGGATCAGGTTGACGGCGCGCGCTCAAACGGCATCCGCGCCGCATTCCTGAACAGCTCGCTTTCTCCGGCCGAACAGGACGATGTTCAGAGGCAGCTGCATTCGGATGCGCTCGACCTGCTCTATGTCGCCCCGGAGCGTTTCGCGCTCGAACGGTTCCGGGATATTGCCGCCAGGGCACGTATATCTCTGGCGGTGATCGACGAGGCACATTGCATTTCGGAATGGGGACACGATTTCCGACCGGATTATCTCTCGCTTTCAAGGCTGGTCGCCATGTTCCCGAATGTCCCGGTTGCCGCATTTACGGCTACGGCTACCCACAGGGTTCAGGACGACATACAGAGGCGGCTCGGCCTTCGCGATCCGCTTGTCGTGCGGGCTTCGTTCGACCGGACAAACCTGTTCTACGATATCCGCTTCAAGGAAAATGCGGCAGAACAGCTCGTCTCGATCCTCAAAGCCAATCGCGGCAAGGCCGGCATCATCTATCGCACCAGCCGCAAAAGCGTCAGCGACACCGCTGCGATGCTCCGCTCGAAAGGGTTCCGGGCCCTTCCTTATCATGCCGGCCTTGGCGACGAGGAACGGATACGCAACCAGGAGGCGTTCATCCGCGACGAGGTCGATGTGATCGTGGCAACCATCGCCTTCGGTATGGGCATAGATAAATCGAATATCCGGTTCGTCGTTCATGCAGACTTGCCGAAAAGCATGGAAAACTACTATCAGGAGACAGGCCGGGCGGGCCGCGACGGCGAACCGGCCCAGTGCATCATGCTCTTTTCGCACGGAGACATCCCTAAAGTACGATTCTTCATTGACAGCGTCGCAGACGAAGCGGAGCATGCAAGAGCACTCGCTGCGTTTTCGAAAGTGGTTTCGTTCGCATCCTCGTCGGTATGCCGTCGCAGAAGCCTTCTGGACTATTTCGGGGAAACCTATCCGGAAGAGAACTGCGGCAACTGCGACGTCTGCACAGGATCGCATAAAACCATTAATTGCACCCGAGAGGCGCAGATGCTGCTTTCGGCGATAGTGCGAACCGACCAACGGTTCGGAGCATCGCATATCATCGATATCGTTACCGGCAGCACAAACAGAAAAGTGCTCGATTTCGGCCACGACCGGCTGAAAACCTATGGCGCAGGAAAGGGAAAATCGAAGACGTTCTGGAAGCGGCTCGTTGACGAACTGCTTGCGCGAAAAATCGTATCGAG
This sequence comes from Chlorobium sp., assembly GCF_036528655.1. Classification (GTDB taxonomy): domain Bacteria; phylum Bacteroidota; class Chlorobiia; order Chlorobiales; family Chlorobiaceae; genus Chlorobium. The sequence goes on along the minus strand of NZ_JAIGND010000003.1, from coordinate 281,867 downwards.
GGCAGATGGGCTCTACCCGGCTCTCTATCTTCTGCCGGAAGCTTCGCGCGTGCTGAAGAACGAAACGGAAATCGAAATGGCGGAGGTCGTTGAAACCAAACGGCAGAAAAGCGCCCTTGCGTTCGCAGCGCCGCAGGAAAACGAAGAACTTTTCGAATTGCTGCGTTCGCTGCGCAAACAGATAGCCGACGAGCAGGGCGTCCCCCCTTACGTGGTATTTTCCGACCGGTCTCTTCGAGATATGGCTTCGCTGCTTCCAAAGGATGAGGAGTCCATGCTTGCGGTTACCGGCGTCGGAGAGGTCAAACTGCAGCGTTACGGCAGACAGTTCATATCCTGCATCATACGCTGGTGCGATGCCGGCCATAACGGAAGAACGCCATGACGGCGAGCGAGCGGGCATCCTTTCACGATCATTTTTCGAGCGTATCGAAACAGTATGCCCGGTACCGCCCGGCTTACCCGGCAGATCTGTTCGACTGGCTGGCATCAGTCGCTCCCGGACGAAACCTCGCATGGGACTGCGCGACTGGAACAGGCCATGCAGCAATCGGACTTGCCTCCCGCTTCAAACAAGTCATTGCTACCGATGCCAGCCCTGAACAGATCGCTGCAGCAATACCGCATCCCGGCATAACCTACTCTGCCGCGCCTGCCGAAAAATCGGGACTCGACGACGGATCGGTTGACCTGATAACGGTTGCGCAGGCATTGCACTGGTTCGATATAGAGCATTTTTTCAGCGAAGCGGAACGGATTCTCGTGCCCGGAGGCGTCCTTGCCGTATGGACATACGGTCCTCTTTCGATTGAGGACGAACAGATTAACGCTCTTGTCAGGAAGTTCGCCTCGATGACGCTCGCCGAATGGTGGCCAGAAGAGTGGAACCGTACCGCTGCCGGAAGAAAAACGATACCGCTTCCTTTCGAAAAACTGGAAGTTCCGGAACTGGCCATGACTGCCGACTGGACGCTCGGCGAACTGGTCGGCCATATGCGTACCTGGTCTGCCGTCACGCGATATATCGGGAAAAACGGTATCGATCCTGTCTCTCCGGCAGCAGAAGAACTTTCGGAATTATGGAGGGAACGGGAAGAAAAACGAAGAATAATTTGGCCGTTCATGTTATCTGCCAGCAAAAAAAACGGCAGATTTTCAGATGATCGATGAAAACGCGCCTCGCGGCGAAAACTTATTATGTGCCTCAGGGGTTCAGCGAGCTGCTCCCGTCGTGCGAAGCACCCTGCAATCCTTTGCCTGATGCAGATCTCATGCATTCTTCGCAACAATCTCCCGAAAGGGGACCAACGCTATCGTCACGCCCCGCTTCATGAATCTGGTCCCGTTCTTCGCTCCCCGGATGAGCTTTATTGAGAGCGCACCGGTAAAAAAAAGGCGATTTGTTATCAGGCGCCATAATCCCTCCGGTTCACGCTCTCTCCAGACCACACACGTCGGCAACCCGACTCAGCTTGCTCCAAACTGCTGCATTTGCCTCTCATGGCTTATTCCAATTATATCGTTACACGCTGCTGTACGCCCTATACCTCACTACACCATACTGAACCAGAATAAATACTGACAGCCGAACTTGTTTCCGAACTTCCTTTCGAAAACACACCCCCTCACCCGCATTATATAACTATATAACTGATACACAAAGAAAAAAATCCGGCAATCAGTTAATATGATCTACAAAGAAATGGAATTCCGCCCAGCAGGCGCTTTCCGGGAAAAATCGAGTACGGTAATGTCGGCGGTCCCTGCATGCCGCAGAGATTCTCAAGGCAGCAAGGCTCCGCCGCCGACATCTGTTATCGGGCTGTCCGGGCCGATACCCTGCCGCATCTATCATGTCGAGCGAGGCCTGCGGTCGCTCCTCATACCAGCTCAACCGCTCATGTTCGTTAGAAGCATACACCGCATCCCGGTGATTTCGGGGGTCATGCTGTTCTTCCGAGGAAGCATGCATGCTGAAGATTCTTCTAAAGGCAAGCGAACGGCTTTACGATGTATCGTTCAATCTGCCGGCCTTTCCTTAAACCATGTTCAGTTGTTTTTACAGAAGGATTTACCAATTTCGACGGTATCGGGAATCCGATCCTCGATCTCTTCTCTGGTGCCGATCAGGTAATCCCGCACAGGCCAGCCAAGCGCACTCCTTTTAGCGTCGAGCATCCGCAGTATATCCTCGGCGGTACGGTAAGGATCGGGGTTCCAGTTAAGCGCAGCGCCAACCATGCAGCGCATCCGGTTGCTGACGTAGTCGATAAAACGGTCGGACGCAAGGGTGTTATCCTGCACGCATGAATAGGTTTCGATGCCGTTCATCACGAAAGCGAAGCGAGCGCCCATGGTTTTTTCGGCTGCAGGATCGGCGGCCACCATGGCAAAAGGCATGGCAGGGTTCGCCTGACCGGCAGCGTTGGCGGTATAGGCCATGATCTGGCTTGCCCGCGTGCTGTCGGTGCACGCCCCGACATGCAGCGCGGGGGGAATATCAAGGCTTTCGACCACCTCCCGCAACCCGGGACCGCAGAGCTTCGAAGCATCAGGATGTGCCAGACCCGCGAACAGAAGCCCCATGCCGGAACATCCGTGAGCTGTGACCAATACATCGTTCTTGATGAGCTGGCGGGCAATGATGACCTGGTTTCGCTCGAATACCGCACCCCGAACATTGCCGCAGGAGCCGAAATTGACGACGCCCCTGAGCTTTCCCTCCCGGAGGAGGCGCGCCAGGCCATGAATCTTTTTTTCCGGCATCGATCCGTCGAACAACCGGGCAACCTCCTCGACACTGAACCCGAGCTCTACCTTGGCCCTGATATCCGGTATGTGTACCTTTTGGGCATCCCTGTTGCGATAGTTGTCGATGGCGATGTCGAGAATCTGTTCGGCAAGTTCATAGATTTTATCGAGATTCTTCAGATAGTAGTCAAGTTCCAGCACAATGGCCCCTTCCTTCCGTCCTGAAGGGGAGGTGGTGATCACCTTGGTATGGAAGCGCCTGGCGACAGGCATCATGCCAGGAAGCACATCCTGCTGATCGACTACAATAGCCTCGAACGCGCCGGTTGCCACAGCCATCTCTGCCGACGAAGCCATGGCTACGAGCGGAATGCCGAGGTCACGTTCGACGAACTCTCCGCCGGTACAGCACATCCCGTAGAGTTTTATATCCCCGGCACCGGCAGCTTTGACCTTTTCCATGATTTTCGGCGTACCGACGATATCGCAGATGGCGAATGCCACCATGGGCGCATGGCCATTGATGCCGATGTTGATGCACCCCTCTTGCTGTATACTGCCAAGGTTCACGTTGAGCTTCGAGCGCTGCGGCAACCCGTACACGATATCGGTTGCAAGCGAAGTCGATACTACGGTCGTCATCGCATAGGCCACTACCGCCCGCATGAAGGCCTGCATGTGGCTCTCGAAATCGGAATCGGTCCCGTGGCTTGTGAGATTGTTCACCTCGAAACATTCGTGATAGGCGCTTATGGGAATGACGCCGAGCTTCTCCCAGAGCGACGAACGCTCCTTCTGGGCAAGGGAAAAAATGGTGTCGTGCCGCTTCGGCAGCGAACGCTGCAGATCGTCTATGAAACGGTCTGCGATCTCGACGCAGAGCTGCTCCACACTTTTTTCTTCGATATCGAAGCCGAGCGTCCTGGCAACTGCCAACGCCTTCTCCGGGCACCTGACCGGAATCGGCGCCGTCCCTTCTCCCGCAGCTTTCAGCGCGATAAAAACCTCCCGGGCATGCGCGCCGTGCGCCGCCATGCCGGAGGCAAGGCGGCGCACGGCATTGCCTGCCACTATAAGATCGACATCCTTGCCGCAGACCGAGAGAGGGGCTTTTTCCGTCACCCGGCAAGGACCGTAGGAACAGAACGCGCAGCAAGCGCCGGTCAGGCCGTAACCGCACTGAGGATGCTGCTGCAGAAAGCGGTCAAAGGTGTTGCTGATTCCGGCACGATCCATATGCTCCACCATCTCCGCGACAGCTTTGTTGGCGGTATGCTTTATAACCTCTTCCTTGCTGTAGTTGAGCCTGTGCACCAGCCTGATCCGGTCTTTCATCGGCATGCCCGGTTCATAGTGTGGGGCGTTGCGGGAACCGGTCAGTTCGTCATCGTAACGATAGTTTTTTTCGTCGGTCATGATACCTTGCTGTTTTAATGATTCAGTGCAGATCGGCAGATCCTCATTGTACCCCGGGAAATTCAGGGTTTCGCCAGAGCCCGGATATAAGCGACAAGCTGCCGGATCTGTTCATCGGTAAGACTGTTGCTCCAGGCGGGCATATACCGGGCGCTCTGTCTCGAGGTATCGGTTATGCCTCCTGAGATTATGGCGTTCATCTCCTTGTCGCTCATGGCCTGTACGGCATCGCTGCCGAGAGGACGGATTGCGATACCGAGCTTTCTCGATATTTCGCCGTCACCCTCTCCGTCACGACCGTGGCACATGATGCAGGACATCCCGTAGATATCGTCAGCGGTATTCCCGGATTTTTTCTCAAGCTCGACAGGGCGCTCCTCGTTCAGCACACGGACATAGGCCACAATATCCATGATCTGCTGTCGCGTCAGCTGCATGCCGAAAGGACGCATATGGATGGATTTGCCATGAGCAATTCCTCCCTTGCTGATAAAGTCATAGATTTCCCTGTCGGTTTTCCTGTCGAAATATCCCTTGTCGGTAAGGTCCGCAGGAAGTGCCGAAAGAGATGCGGCATAAGGTCCGTCGCCTCTTCCGGTCTGGCCGTGACAGATGAAGCAGTACCCGAGATAGAGGCGCAGGCCGTCGAGCTGATGTTCTGCGGCAGAGGCCTGCCGTTCTCGGGTTTTTTCTGTCGGGCTCTCAGAGGGGGTGTTCCCGGAACAGCCGGAAAGGGCTGCGGAGAGCATGAGCGCGCCGCCCAGAAAAGCGGCTGTCAAGCGGCGGTTCCTCTCAGTATGTATTCTCATGGCAGTATGGGTGACGTTATCCGTTAAAATACCAGATCGAGATCCTCGTCCTTGAGCGACGAATAGAGCTGGATAATCTGATCGCGAATCGCACCGAACTCCCGGTCGGTGCGGCAGACCAGTTCATGTCGGGGACGTGGCAGGGTGTTGGTAATGATTTTCTTCACCCTGCCGGGGTTGATATCCATGACGCAGAGCTTGTCAGAGAGAAAAATCGCTTCGTCCACATCGTGGGTTACGAAAAAGATGGTGGTGCGGGTTTTTTCCCATGCCTTGAGAATCTGGATCTGCATCTCCTCCTTGGTGAGCGCGTCGAGCGCCTCGAACGGCTCGTCCATCAGAAGAATTTTCGGTCGGTTTGCCAATGCTCTTGCGATGGCAGCTCGCTGACGCATCCCTCCTGATATTTCGTGCACCATTCTTGCTTCGGATCCTTTAAGGCCCACAAGCTCAAGCTGTTCCTCGGCAATCTTCCTCCGCTCTTGTTTGCCGATTCCTTTCAGTTCAAGACCGAGTTCGACATTTTCGACAACGCTCCTCCAGGGAAGAAGCGCATACTCCTGAAAGACCATCCCCTTGTGCGGTCCGGGACCGTGCTCTTCTTTTCCGTCGAGAATAACGCTGCCCGAAGACTGTTCGAGAAGTCCGGCAACGATCTGCAGCGTTACCGACTTACCGCATCCGGTCGGTCCGAGGATGCAGACGAACTCGCCTTCGCTGATGCTGAGGTTGACTTTTTCGAGCACCCGGAATTCTGCGCCGTCCTTCATGAAGGTTTTCGAGACATCCCGAAGTTCAAGCAGCGGTTTCCCCGCCTGATCTGTGCCGTTCATTGATGTGATCATGTCCTGATAGTCCTGGATGTTAACTGATTGCGCAGGTTCTAAGACCCGCATCCTTTTTAATGACATTCATGACCGTTTCGCGGAACCCGATGAAACGATGGTGGAAATCGAGATCGCGGGCGGCGCTGCCGAGACGGGGCCGGGGCAGTTCGTTCCGGAGAACGGACGCTATCGACCCATCGCGGTTAAGCACGACAATCCTGTCTGCCAGTTTGACCGCCTCGTCCAGATCGGAGGTAACGAAAACAACCGTGTTTTTTTCTGTCTCCCATATGCGGGTTATCTCCTGATGCATGGTCATTTTCGTTTTCGAGTCCAGCGCGTTGAACGCTCCGTCCATGAGCAGAATCACCGGCTTTATGGCAAGGATCATGGCAAGCGAAGCTCTGCGCTTCATGCCGCCCGACAGTTCGCCAGGATGCTTTTTCACCGCATAGCCGAGCCCGACCATATCGAGGTACTTCATGGCTTCGTCCTCTCTCTCCCTTTGGTTCATTCCGTTCTTCCTGAATTCGAAACCAAGTTCGACGTTCTTCAGCACGCTTCGCCATGGAAGCAGGGCATACTCCTGAAATATCACTCCGCGGTCAGCGCCGGGACCGGTAACGGGTTCCCCTTCGAGCAGTATCGTTCCCGAGGTGGGAAAATCAAGCCCGGCCATAAGGTTCAGCAGGGTTGATTTTCCGCATCCGGTCGGGCCTACGATAACAAGGAATTCATTTTTCATGACGTCGAATGAGCAGTCCCGGAGTGCATGAAACTCCCTGCCGTTTTTTCTGTAGGTTTTACTCACCTGCCTGAGGCTGATGAGTACTGGACTTTCTGTTGTCATAGTTGTCTCCCGGCAGGTTAGATCTTCCACGAAAACTTGCTGATAAGCCATCTGTTTGCAGAATCGAGCAGATAGCCGATCATGCCGATGACCATGATGGTCGCCATGAGCTGGTCGTAACGGAAACGGTCGCGGGTATCGAGAATGAAATACCCCAGTCCGTCAGACACCCCGAGCATTTCAGCCGGTACGAGAATGATCCAGCTCACGCCTACGGCAAGCCGCAGGCCGGTCAACATATCGGGAACAGCGGCCGGTATGATGACCTTGCGCAGAATACCCATGTCGAGCGCGCCCATGGTTTTTGCCATGTTAACCCAGAGCGGGCTGACCCTGCCGGCGCCATGCGAAGTGTTGAGGATCAGCGGCCAGATGGCTACAAGCCAGAGCAGAAAGACGACGGATACGTCGCCGACGCCGAATATGATAATGGCTATCGGCATCCACGCAAGAGGCGAAATCATGCGCATGAACTGGAAAACAACGTAGGTCAGCTGCTCGATTCTCCTGAAATAGCCCACCAGCACCCCTATGGGAAGGGCGACCACGACGGCAAGCGACAGGCTCACGAGCACCCGGCGCAGGCTCGGCAGCGCGTGGTGGATGAGTTCGCCGTTTTTAATCATCTCGATGAGAGCCAGAATTGCCGCCAGAGGGGAAAACGCCTCGCTGAAATCGGCGCCGAAAAGCTTGAGCGAGGCGGCGATCTGCCATACGATCATGAAAAGGATAACGCCGAGCACATAAAAGCTTCTGTCGGCGACAAGGGCCATGAGCCCGTTACTGTTTTTTTGACGGGTGTCGTTTTGTTTTGCCATAACCTCGGGAAAAATGGTTTTCGGGTAAATGCCGGGAAAAAGCAGCACGAATCCCGCCGGCGCGCCGAAACGTGCCGGAGATGATCCTTTCGATTGCGGAAATCTGCGCCGGGAGAGGCAAATCGCCGGAGCGAAGCGAAGAGCCGCCTCTTCTTATACCTTGATGAGTTCTTCCCTGACAGTCGGCATCTTCGCATCGACGCCGGCAAACAGGGCGAGGCCGCCGAGTTCCGCTGCCGCAGCCTCGACTCCTGCGGTATACATCAGCTCTTTGTGCACCTTCAGAGGATCAAGAGACTGCAGAAAACTGACGTCGCCTTCCATTTTCGTCAGCTTCATCATTTCCACGATATGCCGCGTGGCAGACTCGAACTGATATGGCGCGTAGGATAGGCGTTTTGCCTGCCATTCGGGATGCTGGATAGCGCCCGTGCCGCCGCTCGCGCCATAGGTTTCAAGATCGTACTTCATCATTGCCCGCTTGACGATTTTCTCCGGAAGCGGAAGGTACTGCGCTCCGTCTTTCGAAAGAATGTGCGCGGCCTGCTCGGGATTGTTCAAGGCCCAGAGTTCGGCTTTGACAAGGGCCTGAATAACCTTGTGCGACCACTCGCGATCTTCGAGGTCCTTTTCATTCATAACAGCTACGCAGCAGGGATGGTCTTTCCATACGTCGCCGGTAAAGCGGACGATTTTTCCGTTTGCAAGGAGTTCTCCTGCCGCATTGAACGGCTCGGCAACGATATAGCCGTCGATGGCCCTGGATGCCATTGCCGTCGGCATGTCCGGAGGCGCCATGACGAAGAGATTCATCTGCTTATTGGAAAGAGGGGCACTCTTGCTCTGGATGACGGTCTCGATACCGTATTCGCGGGCTATCATCTGTATGATGATGTTATGCATGGAGTACCAGTAAGGAATGGCTATCTGCTTGCCGCCAAGGTCGGCATAGGAGTTGATGCCGCTATCCTTGCCAACCGTTATTGCCGAGCCGTTGATGTGATCCCAGGCAACGACCTTGACCGGAAATTTCTTGCTGTAGCGCATGTAGATCGGGATCGGCGCGAGAAGGTGGGTGAGATTGAACCGCCCGGCCATGAACGCTTCGGCCATCGGAGCCCACCCCCGGATCAGTACCGGCTTCTCGGACTCAAGGCCAAGCTCCTTGTAGTAGCCAAGTTCATGCGCAAGGACAATCGGGGTGGCATCGGTAATAGGCAGATAACAGCTGGTGACTTTTTTTGATGCGGATTTTCCGGCTGAGGTGCTGCCGCCTTGTTCCGGGTCTTTTGAACAACCCTGAAGCAGCGGGTATCCGGCAAGCATGGCGCTGAGTCCTACTGCGGAAGTTTTAAGAAAATCCCTGCGGGTAGGCGCGTTTTTCTCCTGGCTCATGACGACCTCCTTTATTTTCGGTTACATGTGGTTACGGGCTTTTTCGAAAAGAGATGCAACGTGGATGGCAAACCGGCATCTGAATGGTAGAGAGCGCTGCGCTGACAATTGTTCTGTCTGACGAAAATATGGCCGGACACTATACCGGACGGCAAACACTCGCCTCACGACGAATATCCTGGGTATGCATGACGAAAAGGCGAAAACCGATTGTATAAGGAGGAGATCCCGAGAAACGGGAGAGATAAACTATATAAACATCAGCTCATATAATTTAACTGAAGAATAAATTAAAAACAAAAGAAAAATAACAATTGTTAACAACCGAAACCATCAATGAGCATGTTGATATGAAAGGTCATTACGGGACATGCGGCATACGGGACAGCTCCTTTCAGATCAGCATCAATTGCCTGAGCGTCAAAGGGAATCTCCGCAAGTATATCATCCGAACCGAGCAGGGCTGCTATATCACCGATCCGGTCAACGTCATATACTTTGTTGACGATATAGCCGATTTGCGGTATGCCTGCCTGGCGGGCAAGGGCTGTTATTTTTTTTGCCGTGTTTATCGAACGGGCTCCGGGCTCGACAACGACAAGCAGAATATCGACCGACTGGGCCGTACCTCTGGTCAGATGCTCGAATCCGGCTTCCATATCGAGAATCACCCACTCGTCTCTTTCGACCATGAGATGCCTCAGAAACGATCGGAGAAGCGCGTTCTCGGAACAGTAACATCCTGTGAGCGCCTCTTTCAGGCCGCCCATCACCATGACTCTCGTTCCGTTGACTTCCACCGAAAATTTTTCGACAAGATCATCAGCTCTCGGATTGAGCACGAAATAACCGCCCATATTGCCGGGTACGGATCCGGTACGCTCTTCGATCAGCTGTTTCCGCTCGATGAGCGGTATGATCCGCCCCTCTTTTTCCTGATCGTAACCGAGAGCTTCGGCAAGACTGCCGTTCGGATCGGCATCGATTGCAAGCACCGGCTTGCCTCGAGCAGCAAGAGCGCAAACGATCATGGAACTGATCGTGGTTTTGCCTACGCCGCCTTTTCCGCTGACTGCGATTTTCATGACAGAAACTCCTTATCATGCAGGATGATTGATTGGCAGGAATAATAAGCCGGCGTAACGGCCGGTACCGGCAATTTTCAGCGATTCAGATGAAAAGCGAGATATCGGCTTCTGCCGCATGTTCGAGATACATGGCCGCACCGGCATATTCCACTCCGTCTATGAAGTCCTTCCTTTCGAAACCGAACACCTCCATGGTCATCTGGCAAGCGACGAAGCGCACGCCGCTCTCGATGCACATTTCGCGGAGCTCTTCGATGGTGGCTACACCTTTCTTTTTGAAGGTCTCCTTCATGAGCATGGTGGCCATGCTGTCGAAACCGGGCACGTTGCCGGAAATCAGGTTGGGAATCGACCAGTTGATGTTCTGGAAATCCTTGCTGCCGAAAGGCATCTTCATCGGCATGGCAGGATTGCCTACCGGAGTGACCTTAAGGTCGAGATCCTTTTTCAGCAAGGGAAGGCCGTAAAAGGTGAAGAACACCATGGCGTCCATATCCATGGCGGCCGCCGCGGAGGCAAGGATGAATGGCGGGTACGCCCAGTCGAGCGTGCCTTTGGATGCGATGATCGCAAGTTTCTTGGTATCTGCCATCGTGGTGTCTCCGTTCAGGATTTCTGGATATAGAATGTGTAGGAACCGCCTTCGACAGAGCTGCCGACGATCTTGTGCCCGGTTCTGTTCGACCATGAAGACATGTCGTTTGCCGAACCGGAATCGGTCGATATCATTTTCAGCACTTCTCCGCTCTGCATCTGGTCGATCTCTTTCTTTGTCTTGAGAATAGGCAGCGGACAGTTCATTCCGGAGCAGTCGAGCGTACGGTTGGCAGTAATTTCTGACATGGAGCCTCCTGTTGTGTTTAAATGTTATTTTTCTGGGTAAGATGTCGCGACGAAGCCGCGAAACTAAACTATATAACCAATCAATTATATAATTATAATAACAAGAAAGGAAAGAAGCAAGCATTTCCTGTCGTTTTTCCCATCGATCGACGGAATATTTGTCAGGAAACGATACCGAGAACCGCAGCGGCAAGAACAATAACCTGAAGCAAGGCAATCAGGGCATACGTACGGTTCTTCTCGCCGAGAAAAACAGGAATGACGGCAACAAGACAGATCATTGCTGCCATGGCAAGAAACACGATCGATATGAAACTGAGCACATCGCCGTGCATCGGATCCTGCGTCCATGCCCACCCCGTGGGCACCGACAGGATATTGTTCATGTCGCTTGCCCTGAGATGCCAGTGAGAAGCGATGTCTTCGATTGATACCGTCAGCGGCAGCAGCCTGAAAACATAGGCAAGAAATCCTGCGGCTATCAGCGTCATACCTGCATGCGAAACGATGTCGAGTACCGATGCGTAGACAAGCTGAACCCTGTTTATCTCCGGTTTCTGCTGACCTGCATTGCTGTTCATAATCCCAGTCCTTTTGTTATGGAACGAAGTCCGGCGATAACCATCATGATGATCACAACGATGCGGACAGAACCGGTGTTGACTTTCGAGAGTATTCTTGCGCCTATCTTCGAACCGAGCATCACGCCGCCTACCGCGGGAACGGCTATCAGGGGAAGCACGGCCCCCTTATAGATATAGATCCATGCGGCTGCCGCTCCGTTCATCGAAAGAACCAGACCGCTCGTTGCGACGGCAATCTTCAGAGGCGCTCCCATAAGCAGGTTGAGCACCGGCACATTGGCCCATCCGGCACCCATGCCGAACATGCCGCCGATGAAGCCGATAAAAAAAAACAGCACAAGACCCAGCGGAGTACGATGCACCTTCCAGTCGACGATCTTTTCGATTGTCGGTTCGTAGTAACTGCCCGAGATGCCCAGAGCCCTTGATATACTATCCTGTTTAGCGACTTCAGGATATCCCGATTTACCGCCTTTCATCATGATCGCCGCAATAGCGATGATGGCAATGCCAAGAAGCAGCTGCACGCTGTCTGCCGACATCGTAAGACCGACGATCGCTCCGGCGATTGAGCTTATCGAACCGATCAGCGAAAGTGGCAGGCTGAGCTTGAGATCCGCAAGTCCTTTTCTGAGAAGGGAGGGTCCTGCCGAAAGCGCGCCTGAAAGCGCGACAAGCAGACCCGCTCCGCGGACAAAATCGAGATGGAAGGGAAAGAAACTGCCGACGATCGGCACGAAAAGCACTCCGCCTCCGACGCCGGCAAGTACGGAGACGATTCCGAGAAAAAACGAAAAAACGAAGAGCAGCAGCACCCAGATCCACCATGCGGTTTCGGCGCCTGCCTGTAACGGAGCGGCGACAGCTTCAGGAGAAAGAAAAAAAGGTATGGCTGTCAGCAGAACGGCGGCAATGAACCACCGAATATTATTACCGTCCGCTTTTGTCATCGGCCATACTGTCAAAAGGTTGTCAGGGTCATATCAGCCTCGGCCGCCGGACGGAAATTCCGGCGGCCGCATTCTATCGTTACTATGCAATATAATAGGTCTTCTCGTCGGGCCTGAATGGGCGGTTAAGCCATAGCGGACGACGCAGGCCGTTGGGACCGGGCGCAGGCCTCGTCATGGCGAGCCACTCCTTGTAGATCTCGAAAGAGCGGTCGGTATCGACGAAGACGTCGCCGTAACGGTCTCCCTCCCGGGCTTTCCCGATACGTACCTTCTGGTGCCAGCAGTGCATTCCGCTTATCGGGTCGGGATGGACCGGAAAGGTTATGTTCTGGTGCACGCCGCCATCCGACCAGAAAATCCTCGACGAATCGGCATCGCTGCTTTCGTAGGGCTGAATATTCTCTTCGACGCGCATCTTCCATTTTCCTTTGCCCTCTTTGGAGATGTTGACCCGATTGGCCGCCCAGCGGTTGGCCTCCGGGTCCTGCTGCCTGCGCCAGCGCCCGATATGGTGCGAACAGGCTAACACGCCGGGTCGTATCCCTTCTGTCACCCAGGCCTGGTTGACGAAAAAGCCTATGTCGGTGTTAACCCTTATCAGCTCGCCGTTTTCGATTCCAAGCGAAGCAGCATCCGCGGCATTGATCCAGACCGGATTGCGATGAGCGATTTCGGCCAGCCATTTGGCGTTGCCCGAACGGGAATGAATCAGTACAGGAAGCCGGAAGGTCGGCACCAGCACGAACTCGCCGTTACTGCGATTCATGGTCTCCTGGTGAATGTGGCTCTTGATGTATGCCGGCATGCGGTATTCGGGCCATTTCCACTCCACCATGGTTTTCGACCAGAACTCCTGCTTCTTCGAAGGGGTCGGAAAACCGGAGCATGCCTTGCCGCCGACTTCGACGCCGACGCCTTTGCCGTTTTTGACGATCAGCCCGTTCTCGGGATCTACCGAAGCGCCTTCGAGGTCGGCGGAGGGAACAGCTTTCTCATGAACGTTATAAACGTTGCTCTCGACTTCGAAAGCGCCGTACTTCTGCATGTAGTCGAAAGCGGTGAGCCCCTCGGCGGCTGCGGCTTCGGGCAGGCCTGCGGTATGCTCGAAAATGTAGCGGTAGTACTCCTCGATGGTGATCTTCTCTCCGGGGCGATACGGAGACATGCAGTACTGGCGGATGCCGAGACTTCCGTCGGGGTCGATGCGCCAGGTCAGTTCGATCCAGAACTCGTCCTCTTCCCAAACTTCGCCGGGATTGGCTTCCCATGTATATCTGACCGGTTTGCCCATCCGCCTCAAGGCTGTGCGCAGCACAGGCTGGCGGAATGCGATCCACTTGCCCGCATGGGTTTCATAACTGATTATGTCGTGCCTTTCGGCGGAATGGCCCATCGGCAGCACGTAGTCAGCGAAGTATGCTGTTTCGCTCCAGGTGGGGGTAAGCGCCGCGTGCAGGCCGATTTTCGATTCGTCCTCCAGCGCTTCGATCCACGAGAAACCGTCGGGGTAGGTCCAGACAGGGTTGAAAACCCTGGTAAAGTAGACGTCGAGTTTGCCCCGGCCTTCTTTCAGAAAGTGGGGAAGCAGGAAGCTCATTTCAAAGTGCGCGAGCGGATATTCGTTCGGCATGTGAAGCGGATTCCAGAAGGTCTGGGGCTTCGGCTCGGCATGCACGTGCGGTTTGAACTTGTTCCATGCGCTTGGCGATGTGCCTCCCGGCGTACCGACGCTGCCGGTCAGCACGTTCAGGAAGTGCAGCGTACGCGATACCGCCCAGCCTCCGAGATTGCCGCTGCTTGCGCTGCGCCAGACGTGCGTGGAAAACTGCGTTCCTGCCGCGCCGATTTTACGGGCGACATCGACGATCATGGCTGCGTCTACGCCGCTCTCTTTCGATGCGTACTCGGGAGTGTAGTGCGCGTACTCCTTCTTCAGTCCTTCGATGAAGTTTTCGAAGGTCGCCGGCGTTCCGGGATATTCCTCCTGCAGGTAGGCCTGCCAGTTCACCCAGTTTTCCAGATAATCTCGATTGTAGAGCCCCTCGTCGATGATCACTTTCGCCATGGCGAGCAGTACGGCCGGCTCGCTGCCGGGATAGCTCGGCATCCAGTAGTCGGACATGCTTGCCGTGTTGGAAAGGCGCGGATCGAGTACGGCGAGCTTTGCGCCTTTCATGCGGGCCTCTATGATACGCTGCGCATGCGGGTTGAAATAGTGACCCGATTCAAGATGCGCGCTTACCAGCAGAATGAATTTCGCGTTGGCGTGGTCGGGAGAGGGACGATCGAATCCTTCCCAAATGGCGTAACCGAAACGCGCGCCTGACGAACAGACGTTGGTGTGACTGTTGTGCCCGTCCACGTTCCATGCCCGAAGGATCCACTCCATGAAGCCGTCATTGCCCGGACGTCCGACATGGTAGGATATTTCGTTGTTGCGGCCTTCCATGATCGCTTTTCGCATACGCCCGGCAATATCGTCGAGTACACTGTCCCAGCTGACCCGCTCCCATTTGCCGTCTCCTCGCTTGCCGGCCCTCTTCATCGGGTAGAGCACGCGGTCGGTATCCTGAATCTGGTTCAGCGTTGCCGGACCTTTCGCACAGTTCCTTCCGCGACTTGCCGGATGGTGCGGATTGCCCATCAGCTTTCTTATCTCCATGGTCTCCTTGTCGACATAGGCCAGCAGACCGCAGCCGGCTTCACAGTTGAAGCATGCGGTCGGCACCAGCATATACTCTTTCGCCTTTCGTTCCGGCCAGCTTTTCGAATCGTACTCGACCCAGTTGTCCCATTGAGACGGAGGCGGGCAGCTTATTTCGGCGCCATCTTCGGCGGCGCGCATAGCCTTTCGGCCATCTCCCTCCTTGTGCAGATCGGGAACAAGATGAAGTTTTTCAGCAATTGCTTCTATAACTGTCGGTTTGTGGGTATAGCTCATAACGTACTCCGGCACATGGTTAGCTTAAGGGAATTCTCTGAGGGGCCTGAACCCAGACTTTTTCTGTATAGAACACGCCCGAGAGCCCGAGAAGCGCGGCAAGGGCAAGCATCGCAGGATCCGACGCCGTGATCGTCAGAATAAGCGGCAGCAGGTTTCCGGCAATAAAACTGCCTGCCCAGAACTGGTTTTTCAGGCTTCCCTCGCGAATGATTTCGGCTGCGCGCTCAGCAGCTACCGAAGGGTGTTTGCCGTACAGCTCGATCAGCATGACTGCGATATGCAGACCGAAACCGACGACGAGCATCTGGCGAAGCAGGCCCGAAAGCTCCGGAGAGACTCCGGTTCCAAGCCCGAGCAGCAGCAGGGCAGAACCGCCGGCGAGCAGGGAGTTAAGAAGCATGTGCAGGAGCAGCATGGGGCTCTGCCAGAAATCGCGACCCTTGGCCGCGCCGAAAAGGAATGCCGTATAGATGGCCGTCACAAGAGCGAAGAGCGCGCCGCCCCAAAGCGCGACGGTTTCAATCAGGGGAAGCTGCAGAAACTTCGCGCCGCCCCAGAGCGCGAGAAACGCGCCGTATCCGGTTATGGTAAGGCCGCCTCGTACCAGCCAGGAACCGAACTGCGGTCGCAGCATGACTGAAGAAAAACGGTCGGGACGATCGAGATCCTTGATAAGGAACCCGCCTGTCAGAGCGAGAAACACGAGAGACAACGACCATGCGCCCCATTCGAGGGAAGCCGGAAGCTGCTGCCGGAAAATCGCGAGCAATGCAAAGAAGACAAGGAATACGCCCGACGAAACCGCCTTTGCGGTTACATAGGCAGGAACTTCCCAGCCCCAGACCGCTCCTTTCGAGGGGATATCGTATACCCGGCGGACTTTCGGTCCGGCTTTCGGAGCCGCATGCGCCGGTTTTTCAATGCCCGGAGCGCCTTTGCCCTTTCCGGCGAAATGGCCCACGCCTCTGGACTGCGCGCTCCAGTGATATTCCTCCTGAAGAGGAGCCTGCAGAGGATCCAGCGAGGCCCCGTCTCCGTTGATGTAGTAGAGCTTCGGCGATGTCCCTTTCTCGGGCTTGCGCACAACGGTCTGTTCGCCGGCGACCAGCGCGGCAATCTTGCCTGACGGGTCGTCGAGATCTCCCGAAACGATAGCCTGCTGGGGACATACCGTTACGCACGCAGGCTGAAGACCTACCTCCTTGCGATGCGCGCAGTAATTGCATTTGGCTGAGGTATGGGTATCCGGATCGATGTACAGCGCGTTATAAGGACAGGCCTGGGCACATGCCTTGCAGCCAATGCAGCGGCGACCGTCGAAGTCCACGATGCCGTCCGGGCGCTTCTGCAGCGCCTCGACGGGACAGATATCCACACAGGGAGGCTCCGCGCAGTGGTTGCATCGCAGTACGGTGAAATAGCGCCGTGTATCGGGGAACGTGCCTTTCTCCACATACTTCACCCAGGTGCGGTTCACTCCGAGAGGCACCTCGTTTTCGGATTTGCAGGCAACCGTGCAAGCATGGCATCCGATACATTTCCGGGCATCGATAACGAAACCGTAGTTCATGAACTGATCCGATCTGATTGAGAAAACAAACGGCGGCAAGCCTCCTGAAGGAAGCTCCGCCATCTCTGAATATCAAGGTCGGGATGGGAATGCTGGATAATCCGATTACGATCGGGCATCAAACCTTCTCCTCTCAAGGCTCGAAACCCGAAGAATCAAACGCCTGCATCTCCGGCAGGAATCCATCCCGACCGAATTGCATTTGGAGCGAAAAAACACCCCATATGCAGAAATCCATTCCCCGGCACTGCATCGGCAGCCTTTCCTCAACGGTATCGACGCCTTACGGCATCATCGCGAATCGACTGAAAGCGCGGGGACCTGCGTACCGCTCCGGATCTTTTCACAAGAAATCCCGAAACAAGTATATTATTATATAACTGAATGGTTATATAATAACACATGACGAGCAGACTCCCAAATTATATCTGCAGTCAGGGAACTTTTTTTATTCCCGGGGGGATATCCGTTAACTGACTTTATATCATAATCTTAATCCGTAATAACAACCGTTTTCGGATCGTCGCTGCTCAAAAAAAACGGCGGGAACGGGAATTTTTCCCATGCAGATACCTATTTTCCTGTATCATTGCGGGTTATGCGCCTTCGGCGCAAATCGCACGATACGATCAACAACCATGTAAACCATAGCAAGCATGAGCGCTCACATCTATAAAAAAATCGAGATCGTCGGATCATCGCAGACCAGCATCGAGGATGCCGTCAACAATGCGGTCGCAAAAGCCGCAGAAAGCATCCGACATATCCGGTGGGTGGAAATCGTCGAAACACGATGCCATGTCGAAGATCAGAAAATCGCTTACTGGCAGGTTACCGTCAAAATCGGCTTCACGCTTGACGATAACTGAAACGTTCATTCCCCGCATACGACAGAAAGGGCTCCTCAGCGGAGCCCTTTCTGTCGATGATTGTCAACGATAACCCTATTGATGCAAGCGCGCCTGTTCTCTGCTTCTAAACTCAACCCTCACGCCGACAACGGTTCTTTGCATCGACGCATTCCGTCATTATTTCCTCTATCGCCTTGATTATTTATTCCGCCTGAATAACATTTCGTGCACCCTGTCCTGCCCGGTATTACAGTTCATGCGTGAAGTTCAGCGACCTGTTTAACTGACCATGGCTGATATCGAGACCATCCCTATTGGCAGCGCTCACTTCGGAAACCCAGGCAAAAATGCCGCCGCAAAGGACGATCTGTCTGATAACGGCAGGCTGAAGAAAGTAAAACGAAAAAAAATGCGCAGGAGAAAGATCTCCTGCGCATATGACGAATCAGCTATGGAACGCCAGACGCCTCAGTGTTCCGCAGAGTATCGCTCGGGAGCCAGCGACCAGTGCTCCGGCGACATCCAGAGCGTTGAAAGCATGAGTTCGCGAATATGGGAAAACTCTTTCGGAAGGCGATCGTAGATCTTTTCGAAAAGCTCCTCGTGAGAGAGCAGTTCCCGTTTCCATGCCTCACGGTCAACCGACATGAGCTTCGAAAACTTCTCGGGAGTCATCGATTCCAGCCCTTCCCATTCGAGCGCCTCGTACTTCGGCATCCAGCCCAGAGGGCTCTCGACGGCGCCGGCCCTGCCATGAACTCGGTCCACGATCCATTTGAGCACCCGCATGTTCTCGCCGAATCCCGGCCAGAGGAACTTGCCGTTCTCGTCTTTGCGGAACCAGTTGACACCGAATATCCTCGGCAACTCGGAAAGTGTTCTGCCGACATGCAGCCAGTGATTGAAATAATCACCCATATGGTAGCCGCAGAAAGGAAGCATGGCAAAAGGATCGCGACGAACGTCGCCGATCTTGCCGGCCGCGGCCGCAGTTTTTTCGGAGCCCATGGTTGCTGCGAGATAAACACCTGAGTTCCAGTTGGCAGACTGATAAACAAGCGGTACGGTATCGCCACGACGGCCGCCGAAAATGAAGGCACTGACAGGCACTCCGGCAGGATTTTCCCAGTCCGCATCGAGTGAAGGACACTGGCTCGCCGGAGAGGTGAACCTGGCATTGGGATGCGCTGCCGGACGGCCGCAACCCGGAGACCAGGGATTGCCCTGCCAGTCGATCAGCTCCGATGGAGGCGTATCGGTCATCTCTTCCCACCATACGTCACCGTCAAGCGTCATCGCGACATTGGTGAAGATGCAGTTCCGCTCCAGCGTTGCCATAGCATTGGGATTCGATTTCTCCGATGTTCCGGGAGCAACGCCGAAAAAGCCGTACTCGGGGTTGATGGCGTAGAGACGTCCGTCTTCCGCACGCTTGATCCAGGCGATGTCGTCACCGATTGTTGTAACTTTCCAGCCTTCGAAACCCTGCGGAGGAATCAGCATGGCGAAATTGGTTTTGCCGCAGGCGCTCGGGAACGCCGCCGCAACATAGGTCTTCTCGCCTTCGGGAGATTCCACACCGAGGATAAGCATGTGTTCGGCAAGCCATCCTTCATCGCGAGCCATCGAAGAAGCGATACGAAGCGCAAAGCACTTTTTGCCGAGCAGTGCATTGCCGCCGTAACCGCTTCCGAAAGAAATAATGGATCGTTCTTCAGGAAAGTGCACGATATATTTCCTGTCGTTGCATGGCCAGGGAACATCCTGCTGTCCGGGCTGAAGCGGAGCGCCAACCGAGTGCAGGCAGGGAACGTAATCTGTGCTGTCGCCGAGGATTTCAAGCACCTTGCTACCCATTCGGGTCATGATGCGCATGTTCGTAACAACATAGGGCGAATCGGTTATCTCGATACCGATGTGTGCAATAGGCGATCCAAGAGGACCCATGCTGAAGGGAATGATGTACATGGTGCGGCCCTGCATGCATCCGTCGAAAAGTCCGCGCAGGGTCTCTTTCATCTCTTTGGGGGCCACCCAGTTGTTGGTCGGTCCCGCATCCTGACGACGGATGCTGCAGATGTAGGTTCTGTCCTCTACGCGCGCCACATCGCTCGGATCCGAACGACAGAGGAAACTGTTCGGACGCTTTTCGTCGGAAAGCCTGATGAAGGTGCCGCTCTCTACCATCTGCTGGCAGAGCCTGTCGTACTCTTCCTGACTCCCGTCGCACCAGTAAACGGAATCCGGCCTGCAGAGATCTGCCGTTTCCTGTACCCACTGGAGCAGTTTGGGATTTTTCACAAAATCCGGGGGATTAATCTGCACTGTGCTCATGATCGTCCTTATTATAGAGAATTAAAAAAAAAGTCCGCAGTCGACCCGTACTGCGGACATGCATGATAACATCTATGTAAAACCGGCTTTAAGCGCTGTTGTGCTTTACCGGGATCCGGATTGGTGGGGATCATTCCCGTCAGGTTATTTGAGGGTTTTGGCTGCCGGCTTCAGAGCCTCGATGATCATTTTCTCGAAATCGGCCCGGCTTCTTGCTCCCGGAACCACCCGGATAATTTTCCCTGACCTGTTGACGACGAAGGATGTCGGAATTGATCGAAGGCCACCTTCGATAAACCGGCCATATGCGCTCACGAGTTGCTGGTCGGCCATCATGACGGGATAGGTTATTCCGTTCATCTTCATGAATTTCCTCATCGACTCGTCGTTTTCGTTGACCGCTACGCCGACGAATGTGAAGCCTTTGGCATTATAAGCTTTCTGCAGCTCCACCATGTCCGGGATTTCCGCTCTGCAGGGAGGACACCAGGAAGCGAAAAAATTCACGATATAGGCTTTTCCGGAAAGTTGCCGGGAAGAAATCTGACGACCGTCAAGACCGGTTCCGGAGAATGACGGGGCAATTGCTGAAGGAACTGCATATGCCGCGCCGACAGTTACCAGAACCATAAGGGCTGCCACGGCAAGAGCTTTGCCTGCGACCGCTTTTCCGACAGAGTAGTTCAAGCTTTTCATCATCATCGTATCGTTTGTAATCCGTTAAAAATGCAAATATAGGTATCGGACGCCTTTTAACATACTATTCCTGCGCGTTTTTAAAAGACTATCGGCATCCCTTATTATATCTTTGCTATTCATCGGCGAATCAACTATATTTCGGCTTTATTTTTGGCAAGCTAACGCCACCTTAGCTCAGTTGGTAGAGCAACTGTTTCGTAAATAGTAGGTCGTGGGTTCGAGTCCCGCAGGTGGCTCGCATCCGGTTAAGCGTGAAACTTCAGAAGCGAAGCTGCAATACAAGCGACAGATACGCTGCCGAATAAAGATCCGGATAAACGTAACGTTTGATTTCACCATAAAAATCCTATCCACACTGTCACTATGCAAGAAGGTAAGATTTCCCAGATCATCGGCCCTGTCGTTGACGTAGATTTTCCCGAGGGACAACTTCCGTCGATTTTAGATGCCCTGACCATTACCCGGCCCGACGGCTCCAAGCTTGTGCTCGAAACCCAGCAGCATCTCGGAGAAGAGCGCGTTCGTACCGTCGCGATGGAGAGCACAGACGGCCTCGTCAGAGGACTGAGCGTCGTCAACACCGGAAGGCCAATCCAGGCTCCTGTCGGCCCTGAAGTGCTCGGACGGATGCTCAACGTGGTCGGCGATCCCATCGACGGCAAAGGAGCGGTCAACTGCGTTAAAACCTATTCGATCCACCGCACGGCACCTAAATTCGACGAACTGTCGACCAGAGCCGAGATGTTCGAAACCGGCATCAAGGTGATCGACCTTCTCGAGCCTTACTCGCGAGGCGGCAAAACCGGCCTTTTCGGCGGCGCGGGTGTGGGCAAGACAGTGCTCATCATGGAGCTCATCAACAATATCGCCAAGCAGCAGTCCGGCTACAGCGTTTTTGCCGGCGTCGGCGAGCGGACCCGCGAAGGAAACGATCTCTGGCATGAGATGATGGAGTCCGGTGTTATCGATAAAACCGCACTGGTGTTCGGACAGATGAACGAACCTCCCGGCGCCCGTCAGCGAGTTGCCCTGACAGGCCTGAGCATCGCAGAGTACTTCCGCGACGAGGAGAACCGCGACGTGCTGCTCTTCATCGACAACATTTTCCGCTTCACTCAGGCAGGTTCCGAAGTATCGGCTCTTCTCGGACGCATGCCGAGCGCCGTAGGATACCAGCCTACGCTTGCTACGGAAATGGGCGAACTTCAGGACAGGATTACCTCGACAAAGAAAGGCTCCGTCACTTCGGTTCAGGCTATCTATGTGCCTGCCGATGACCTTACCGACCCGGCTCCGGCAACGGCATTCACGCACCTCGACGCAACGACCGTGCTTTCGCGCTCCATTGCCGAACTCGGCATCTACCCTGCGGTGGATCCTCTTGATTCGACTTCCCGAATTCTCGACCCGAATATCGTCGGCGCCGATCATTACAATACCGCACAGGCAGTCAAACAGATCCTGCAGCGCTATAAGGATCTTCAGGACATTATCGCGATTCTCGGTATGGACGAACTCAGCGACGAAGACAAACTGGTGGTTTCAAGGGCGAGAAAAGTTCAGCGTTTCCTTTCGCAGCCGTTTTTCGTTGCGGAAGCATTCACCGGTCTTTCCGGCAAGTATGTAAAGCTTGAAGATACAATCAAAGCCTTCAAGGAGATCATCGCCGGAAAACACGACAATCTGCCGGAAGCCGCATTTTACCTGGTAGGCACGATCGAAGAAGCTGTCGAGAAAGCTAAAACCCTGTAATAACCACTGATTAACCATGGCGAATTCCGACAAAGGGTTTGATATTGACATCGTAACGCCCCAGCAGCTCTTCTTTTCCGGAGAGATTTCCAGCGTTACGGCACCGGGACTTGACGGTCTTTTTCAGGTCATGAAAAATCATGCCCCGCTGCTTGCCGCGCTGAAACAAGGCAAAGTCAGGCTCGTACTTGCCGATAAAAGCGAGAAAAGCTTTGCTATCAGAGACGGATTTTTTGAAGTAAGCGGAAACAAGGCGATTCTTCTTACAGAGAATATCGCCTGATTCAATACCTTTCCTGAAGAAATCAGCAGCCGCTGCGCTGCTGATTTTTTTTCACTTCAAATGAGAACGCTTGTACCGAAAGCCCTGCGCAGGGGAGACACCATCGGGCTCATCTCTCCATCTTCACACAGCGCTTACCCCGAAAAAATCCAGCAGGCGGTAACCTATATTGAAAAAAACGGTTACCGGGTCAAACCCTCCGTTCACCTGAACCGTATAGATACAGATCCGGCAATTGCCGACGAAGAAAAGCTGCATGATCTGCACGGGATGTTCAAGGATCCTGAGGTCAGGGCGATCATCTGTCTGCGCGGCGGCGCCGGAGCATCGAGATTGCTTAAAAAAATCGACTACCGTCTCATTGCCGAAAATCCTAAAATTCTTGTCGGCTATTCCGATATCACGGCCCTCTCTCTGGCCGTCTTTTCGCAAACAGGCCTGATCAGTTTTTCCGGACCGATGCTTGCCACCGAACTGCACGGCCCTTCGCCATATACCGAAGAACATTTCTGGGGAGTGCTGACATCGCCGTCGTATGCCCGGACGTTCAGGAACCATGAAAGCCACGCAGTTACCTGTATCAGAGGTGGGGCGGCCGAAGGACGGCTAATCGGCGGCAACCTCTCCGTGCTTTCATCAATGATCGGCACTCCCTACATGCCTCCGTTCGGCGATACCCTGCTTTTTGTTGAAGATATCAACGAACCGGCATACAGAATAGACCGGATGCTGTCCCACCTTGCAAATGCCGGATTGCTTGCCGACTGCCGGGGAATCCTGTTCGGACAGTTCAGTCATGAACCGGGAGCAAGCGCGGACGATGCCCGTCTTGAGAAAGTTTTCAACTACTACACTGCGCATACGGAAAGCTGCGTTCCCGTTATGCGCGGACTCTCATACGGACATATCAGTAATCTCATGACCCTCCCTGTCGGGGTCCGTTGCCGGATGGAGGTTTCCGGCGCATCATTCAATCTTATGGCAATCGAGCCTGCAGTTGGCGGATAACCGGCAAAATCGTATAGTATCAGAACGACGAAACAGATCGAAGATTACTTACCAGAGCCATGTTCAGTCACTGGATCGAAGCATCAGAAACTCCCGAAACGCTCAGGGATGAAATAACTGCCGGAACGTCCCCGCTCGATGCTTACCGGGTCGTACTCTTCAATGATGAAGACCACTCATTCGACGAAGTGATCTTTCAGATCATAAAAGCGATTAACTGCAGCCGGTCGAAAGCCGAAAAAATCACGTGGGAAGTTCACTCAAGAGGATTGGCCATCGTATTTACAGGCAGTATCGAACGATGCATCTATGTCAGCGCTGTACTGGAGGAAATATCCCTTACAACCGAAATCCAGACCGGATAACCCCCCCCTCTTTCAGATCAGGCCTCTGAAACCGATGCCCCGGTATACGACAAGATGATGCTGCATCTGTATAAGCGGTTGCCGTGCGCTCCAGAATGTGTCGTAGACAAATTCCACGATCTCCTCTTTCTGTCGGGCGTCGTACCGGTGAACGCCTGGATAGAGCATGATCATCCAGACGACTTTCATGAATTTCCCGAAGTCGTCAACGAAAAATCGCACCCGGCTTGTATCGATAAGAATCTGGTCGTTACGAAATGAAGGCAGCTTCTCGATGTGCTTTTTAAGCGTCGTCAGGCTCTGATCGTTGTGCACTCCGAAATACTTACCCGCAAAGTGGTTGTAGAGCCATGTCGTCGTCATCCTGTTGCTGCTTGAAGCGGCCATGAGAACCGCATGCAGTGCGCTTTTACGGGCGAGCAGGCTTCCGCAGATGTATTCGAACAGCTTCGTCCAGGCCGCGGCCTCGCAATAGTAGAGCGAATGATGAAGGGCTATCAGATCGAGTTTCCTCCTCTTAAGGGTATCGTTAAAAAAGCGCTCGACCTCCACAGGATCCGAAAAAACCTCCATGTAATTCCCGGTAATCGCCCTGACATGAGCGGTATGCTGCCTGATGGCCCTATCACTGACTATGGCCATGGCCTCCGTGTCTATATCGAACAGGTAGAGACCCCCGCGAAAAGCCGTCTCGAGGATGCGGAACTGCGGTTCCGTACTGGAACCTATGGAGAGCGCCCTCAGCGGTTTATTCAGCGGATTGGCAACGCTGAGCGTTCTTATGATTTTTGCGAGCCGCTCGCCGATATCGACCTTATCGTCGCTGTATATCGACCAGATTTTGTCCTCGTCCATCATCATCGCGTCGGCGCTCCTGAGCCCCGCTTCGATAATGGAATTTCGATGCCTGTCAATCATGGGGCGAACTTATGAATTTGACGCCGCAAATGCGCTCGATACTTCGTATGATACCGTTATGCGTATAATATAACATACCTGCCGCAGATACGACAGCTTCCGGCTTCAGGAGCCGGGGAATGTCGCCCACTGATTAATCCCCCTTTGTTTGTTATATTCTTTGTTTTATTTACCTGAAACCGGGGCACCGGATGAATTTTACCACTTTTCACGAACGACCATGAGCAATTCCGAGGAGACACGCGTGCAGAACGTGAACCTGCCGCCCGATAAAGTGATGCATAAACTGGTTTCGCTGGCCAAACGACGCGGATTCATCTTCCCGTCATCGGAAATTTACGGGGGACTCTCCTCCTGCTTCGATTACGGCCCTCTCGGCAGCGAAATGAAAAAGAATATCAAGGATCTCTGGTGGAACTCGATGACCCGCAGCCATGCGAACATCGTGGGTATCGATGCGTCGATCATGATGAATCCGACCGTATGGGAAGCATCCGGCCATGTAGCAAGCTTCAACGATCCGATGATCGACGACCGCACGACCAAGCGACGCTATCGGGCGGATCACCTTATCGAAAACCATATCGAAAAACTTCGAAAAGAAGGGAAAAGCGAGAGAGCCGAACAGGTTCAGACCGTCTATGAAGCCGCCTCCGGCGCGCCTGACCCGAACAGGGCGCTTTACGAACTGATCGTTGCCGAAGCGATCAAGGCTCCGGACACCGGCTCAGGCGACTGGACCGAAGTGCGCCAGTTCAACCTGATGTTTCAGTGCAACATGGGAGCCGTCGCCGACACGTCGGGCATCGTCTACCTTCGCCCAGAAACAGCACAAGGCATTTTCGTCAACTTCCACAACGTCCGGGAATCGTCGCGCATGAAGGTGCCGTTCGGCATCGCGCAGATAGGCAAGGCGTTCCGCAACGAGATCGTGAAGGGCAACTTCATTTTCCGCATGGTGGAATTCGAACAGATGGAGATGCAGTACTTCGTGAAGCCCGGCACGCAGATCGAAGCATTCGAGGCCTGGCGCGAGGAGCGTTTCAACTGGTATATCTCCGAGCTCGGCATTACCCCCGGAAAACTGCACTGGTACAAGCACGACAAACTGGCTCACTATGCGGACCTCGCATACGATATCAAGTTCGAGTTCCCGTTCGGCATTGAGGAGATCGAGGGGATCCATTCGCGAACCGATTTCGACCTGAGCCAGCACCAGCAGTATTCCGGCAAAAACATGGAGTATATCGACCAGACCACCGGCGAGCGCTACCTCCCCTATGTGGTTGAAACATCGTCGGGTTGCGACCGGCTTTTCCTGGCACTGCTTTCAGATGCGTACAACGAGGATGTGGTGGACGGCGAGCCCCGGGTCATGCTGAAGCTTTCGCCGAAAGTCGCCCCGGTGAAAGCAGCAGTGCTGCCGCTCATGAAGAAAGGAGACATGGGCGAAAAAGCCGAAAGGTTCCGCAGCGATCTGTCTGCTGCCTTCATGGTGCAGTATGACGATGCAGCATCGATCGGAAAGCGTTACCGCCGCCAGGACGAGATAGGCACCCCGTTCTGCTTTACCGTAGACCACCAGAGCCTCGAAGATCAGACCGTTACCGTGCGCTACCGGAACAGCGCGGAGCAGGAACGGATCCCGATGGAGAGAGCCAGGATGTTCCTTGCAGAAAAACTTGTCTGACAGTCATCAGTTAACGAATACTGTTCAATGTGAAACCATGCGTTACGACGTCGCAGTAATAGGAGGAGGCCCGTCTGGAGCCGTTGCATCGAGAATACTGGCAGAAGCCGGACTCGGCACGGTTCTCCTGGAACGGAACCTCGATAATGTCAAACCATGCGGGGGAGCAATCCCTCTCGGGCTTATCGAAGAGTTCGGCCTGCCGTCCGAACTTGTGGAAAAAAAGCTTTCGCACATGCGCGCTCGCTCCCCTAAAGGCAGGGTGATCGGCATGCATATGCCGAACGGTTATGTCGGCATGGTATGCCGTGAACGGTTCGACAGCTATCTTCGCCATGAAGCCCGCAAGGCCGGCAGCGACGTTCTCGAGGGGCTGATGAGTTCCATTGAGCGGAGGGGGAACAGATTCGTGATCCATACCCTCGGCGACAAACTGCCTCCTTTTGAGGCCGACTACATCATCGGAGCCGATGGAGCGAACTCGAAAACCGCCGACGAACTGCGCTTTCCCCCCAACGAACTGAAGGTGATCGCCATGCAGCAGCGGTTCCGGTACACGCCGGCAATCGAGAAGTTCAGCGATATCGTGGAAATATGGTTTGACGGTGAAGTCTCTCCCGATTTTTACGGCTGGATATTTCCAAAAGCGGACCACCTCGCTATAGGCACCGGTACGGAAGACAGAAAGCATAACATCCGGGCTCTGCAAAGGCGCTTCATCGAGAAAATCGGCATTATCGAAAGTCCCTATCTCGACGAAGCCGCGAAAATTCCCATGAAACCGAGGCGTTCTTTCACAGGGGATCGGGCAATACTTGTCGGAGACGCCGCGGGACTGGTTACGCCGGCAAACGGAGAGGGAATCTTTTTCGCCATGCGCTCGGGAAAACTGGCAGCTCAGGCAATGATCGGCCATATCAGGAACGGCGATCCGCTCGACCTTTACGAGAAAGGATTCCGCAAGCTCTATGCTCCGATTTTTTTCGGTCTCGAGGTGCTGCAAAGTGTCTATTACCGCAACGACAGACTCAGAGAGAGTTTTGTGGCGATCTGCGCCGACGACGACGTGCAGCGAATCACCTTCGACTCATACCTCTATAAAAAAATGGTGCCGGCTCCGTGGAGCGTGCAGATGAAGATTTTTTCAAAGAATATCTACCACCTGATCAAGGGCAGCTGACCATCAGGAGGAGAGCTTTTCAGGAATAGCAAATGAATCTTGACCTGCTCGGGCTGCTTTCGCTGCCGAACTGGTTCATCCATATTTCTTCCTCTCTTGAATGGGGTGTTGCAGCGTTCATGATGTATCGCTATGGGAGAATAACGGGAAGAAAGGATATCCGCCTTTTCGGACTCTCGATGCTTCCGCACTGGATCGGCAGTTTTTTCGTGCTTGCCTATCATGTCACAACGGACAGCGTTCCGCTGCTTCTGGACATGTCTGAAACCATCAATCTGTTCGGCAGCATCTCGCTGCTCTGGGCAACGATGCAGATCCTGAAAACCAGCGGAACCTCAAACCTCGCATCGGGCATGATGGCCGGATTCGGAACTCTGATGATCGCCGGCAAACCCCAGTCTTACATGGGAGAAGACGTTTTCGACGCTATCCTGCAGATTTCAAGCGTGGTATATCTGACATTCCTGGTACTGCTCCTGAAGGTGCGAAAAAAAGACCCATCGGTTTTTTCGGGGCTCACCGTTGCCGGATTCTGGTTCGTTCTGGTATTTATATCCGTGACGGTATTCTTCATGTACATGGCTACAGAGATTCGAGAATTTCACTCTCTGTCGCATGACGACCTGCTTCACGGATCGGCCGAGAGCCTGCTCACCATCAGTAATCTCATGATCGTAATCGGCATCCACCGCCAGACCCGCCAATATGAAGGACTATTGAAATCCGGTTCCGGGGTTCAGGGACGAAGCATTCCTGAATAGGCTTTCGGGTCGGCAAAGAGGGCAAGCGCCTTCTGCACGACAGGATCGTCGTCGAGTTCGGCTTTTCTCGAAATGGTTTCGTTGCCGTGCCGCATGATTTCGATAGTGATCAATCGGAAAATCCGGTCGCTCTGCAGGGCGGTCAGGTTGTTTTTCATCTGCAGCAGTTCCCGTTTCAGTCCTTCAAGACTTCCGGGAGTACCCGCCTTTTGACCATTCAGTTCTTCGGCAATCTGTTTTTCAAGCTCCTGAAAATTTCGTTCGGATGCGGAAGTGTAAGAAAACCGCTTTTCGCCGAGAAATTCGCTGAACGATTTCAGCAGACCCGCGCTATCTGATGAATCGGCTGAAGAACCTGCATGCGAGGCACGATATCGCGAGGCAAAAAGAAATATCATCCCTTTCCGGAGAAGTTCCTGCTCATAAGCCGAGCGTTCCGGAGCAGCCACGATCACATCGGGGGTAATGCCGCCTCCGCCGTATACCTTGCGTTTCCCTGCGGTGTAATAAACCGGCAGAGGCTTTCTCTCTCCGTTCTTTTTCAGCACGCTCCTCGATGCGCGAGTGTCGCCATGCGGTTTCTGTATGAGACGTCCCGATGGGGTATAGTATTTAGCCGTAGTAAGTTTCAGGGTGTTGTCGTAGGGCAGCCTGAGTACCGACTGTACAAGGCCTTTGCCGAAAGAACGTTCTCCAAGCACGATTCCGCGATCGAGATCCTGAATGGCGCCGGATACGATTTCGGATGCGGAAGCGCTCTCTTTGTCGATGAGCACCGCAACTGGCAATGCCGGAACCAGAGGAGGCTGTTCTGTGCGGTAGATCTTTTCGGATTCGGGCTTTTTTCCCCGAATGGTCACCACGGTGCTGCCTTTTCCGACAAACAAGGATGAAATATCCACCGCCGCTGTCAGCAAACCGCCCGGATTACCGCGCAGATCGATAATAAGACCGTTCAGGGGAAGGGATCGATCTGCGGCTTCGCGAAGAAGCTTCTCGACGGCCTGACGCATATCGCCGGACGAGTGGCTGGAGAAACTTCCCAGCTGAAGATAACCGGTACGTCCGATAATTTCCGAATAGCTGACGGTACTCACTCTCACCTCTTCGCGCACGAGCGATACCGTCCCCGGACCTCTGCCGCCTTCGCGTTCTATATTCATGGAAAAACGGCTTCCGGTAGCGCCTTTCATAAGCTCCCGCACCTGATCAATGTTTCTGCCGGCAAGCGGTTTTCCGTCAACGCGCGTGATCCTGTCGCCGGTACGTATGCCCGCCTTCCAGGCAGGATAGCCTTCGAGCACCGAGGTGACATAGACGGCGTCTTCGAACCTGGTCATACTAAGCCCTATTCCGGTATACTTACCGCTGGTTATTTCACCAAGCTCTTCGGACTGGGTTTCGTCAAGAAATACGGTATAGGGGTCAAGAACTCCGAGCATACCGTCAATAGCCGCATACATCAGGGCTCTCACATCAAGCGGCTCGACATAGTTCTCGGACAGTTCGCGGTAGATATCGCCGAACAGATCTATGCTTTCGGCTATTTCAGAGAAATCATTGCCGGGCGTGCCTCTGGAAGCGGCAAGCAGGGAAAGGGATGCTACCGAGAGCGAACCGGCAAGGACGACTGTGAAAAGAGCTGCTGAAACCCGCTTGATAAATGGCTGTATGTTCATTGCGCAACATCTTGTTATAATCGACGCTTACCGTTACAGGCGCACGCGGTCGATATCGGCCGCGCGGCCTGGGAGGCATCCTTGCGGATGCTGTAAAAACTAACGAAGCGCCTGTTCGAGCGCAGTGGCGCTGTCGGTTTTTTCATCGCGATATTTGACGATGACAGGCGTATAGAGCGAAAGCCCGTGCTCGGAGGCGAATGCGCCTTTAAGTGCTCTCGATCCGGCGATGACGACAGCGCCTGACGGAATGACGAGCGGAACGTCCGCGCTTTTGCGGTGAATCGTGCCGTGGACAAGATCGTATACCGGCGTTGAACCGTTCAGGATAACCCCGGTGCCGATGACGGCGCGCTCCTGAACGATAGTGCCTTCATAGATACCGCAATTGCCCCCGACCATCACATCGTCCTCGATTATGACCGGCATGGCCCCTACCGGTTCGAGCACCCCCCCGACCTGTACGCCCGCAGAGAGATGCACATTCCTCCCGATCTGAGCGCAGCTGCCGACAAGAGCGTGTGAATCTATCATGGTGCCGGCATCGACATAAGCGCCGACGTTGACATAGGCAGGAGGCATCATCACCACCGATGGTGCCAGATAGGAACCGTCCCGTACCGACGAGCCTCCGGGAACGATACGTACGTTGTCTTCGAGAGTAATCGATTTAAGCGGCCAGGTATCCTTGTCGATATAGGCAAAGCCTCCGAGTTTACCCTCCGGCTGAACGCTTCCCGCTGTAAGCTTGCCAAGACGCATGCCGACAAGTATACCCTGCTTGACCCACGCATTGACCGTCCACGCTCCTCCTGACTTCTCTGCGGCTCTGATGCTGCCGTTATTGAGCATCTGCTTGAACTCTCCGAAAACTCTTCGGGCATCGGGATTCAGGGCAAGCTCAGCTGCATTTGCCGATGAAAGCGAAATAATATCTTTTTTCAACTGTTCGTATGCTGACATTGCTTGATGGCTCTATAGGTTAGAGATCGCCGTATTCGGCCGTAATATCTTTATTGTTCCTGCGGTTGTAAAAACGGAAATCGTCGCTTCGCAGGCTCTCGTCAGGCTTCACCCGGACAAAAACCATATGCTGCAGGAACCATTTCAGTTCGGTTTTCATATCGGTATTCTTCAGCGGTTCGGCAACCGTTGGGCTGACATAGAGGTCGAGCTGCTGAAATTTCATATTCTGCTGCAGCGCGTACTTGCGCAGCCAGCGTTCTATCTGGTTGATCGTGGTGAAACGCGCCTGCACGACGCCTGTGCCGCCGCAAGCGGGGCACTGGTCGCCCATGCGCTGCATGAGGCTCGGCCTGATGCGCTCGCGGGTGATCTGCATGATGCCGAAATCGGACATCGGCAGAATGTTGGATTTCGCCCGGTCGTTTCGCAGTTCAGTACGCATGGAATCATAGACTTTTTTCGCATTCTTCTGGTCGAGCATATCGATAAAATCCACCACGATAATGCCGCCTATGTCGCGAAGCCTGAGCTGGCGCACAATTTCCCGAGCGGCTTCAAGATTGGTTTTCAGGGAGTTCTCTTCCTGCTCCCGTTTGGCTGCATAGCGGCCGCTGTTGACGTCTACGACCACCATGGCTTCGGTATGCTCGATGATTATGTAACCTCCGGATTTCAGCCACACCTTGCGTGAAAAAATGGATTCTACATCCTTGGCGATATTGTAGCCTTCGAACAGCGGCAGCTTGCCCTGATAGAGCGAGACGTTTTTTTCCATCTCCGGCGCCGCCCACTGGATGTAGTTCAGCGTCTCTTTGTAGATGCCCGGCGAGTTGGCTACAATCTCGGTCACGTCGGAAGTGAGAGAATCGCGGAGCACGCTGGAAATAATGGTATCCTCCTTGAAAATGAGCTGGGGCGGCGTCGCGTCCTTGAGTTTTTCCTCGATCTGCACCCACTTGGCGAGGAGTTTTTCAAGATCCTGCTTAAGGAGAGACTCCTCCTGGTGTTCGGCAACGGTGCGGATGATAGCTCCGAAACCTTCGGGCAGCATGGAACGCACAAGTTTTTTCAGCCGGGCACGCTCTTTTCTCACGACAACCCTGCGGGAAACCGCTACCTGACCTCCTCCGAAAGGAAGAAGCACCATGAAGCGTCCCGCTATGGTGATATCGGAGGTAAGCCGGGAGCCCTTGTTGCTGATAGGCTCCTTGATGACCTGAACCAGTATGGAATCGTTCGGCTTGAGCTTTCCAGCTATCATCTGGGTATAGGACTGTCTTTTTGCCGCCTTTTCCTCTTCGGTCGCCGGGGCCTTTTTTCCCGCTGTCCGCTGCTGGGCTCTGGCAGACTGGACAGATCCCGCTCCTTCTGCGCTGCCGGCAGCAGGAACCGCGTCGTCACCATCCTCTGCATCATCCCCTCCGCCGTTTTCGTCGTCGTCATCATCCTCTATCAGGGCCCGATAATCCTCGCTGGTCGTGCCGACATCGGAAAAATGAAGAAACCCGTCAGATTTCTGGCCGATATCGACGAAGGCGGCCTTCAGTCCCTCGACAACCTTGTGCACCCGGCCGAGGTAGATGTCGCCGATACTTCGCCGGCTTTCGGGACGCTCGATAGTCAGCTCCGCAAGTCGGCCTTCTTCGACAAGCGCAACCTGTATCTCATCGCCGATCTTGTTCATGAGGAGCTGTTTGTTCATACTCTTCTTCATGCGTAAACTCTGTTATAAATGGCAAAAACAGGGGTATTTCCTTCCCCTTATTTACAGTTTCCTTATGTGCCGCACGCCCTGTCGGACTGCAGCGCATTTCCGGAAGTACGCGCATATTGTGCGGCCCACGGGTTTCAATTCTTTTTCCTGAAGACCGTATGAGGAATCACCCCGATTTCTCATGCACAGCCATGGAAGCCGGGAAAACCTGCGGTATGCAGTGGCCAAAGCCTTCCATGCATCAACCACGCATTTTTCAATGCGGACACGCCGGCACAACCGGTTTACAGGCCAACAAACAAGATAAGAAATATTAGCAGGAAACGGTAATTGAGATCCTTTCGGGCCGGCAAGAGCCTCAGCCTGCCGGGTTCTTGAGGATTTACGCTATATTTCAGGAGATACAACAATAACGGAGCAATCCCGCGAACCATGACAACAGATTACGAACTTCAGTTGTGGCAGAACGCGTTCAGGATTTGCGGCATCGACGAAGCCGGAAGAGGCCCGCTTGCAGGACCCGTCGTAGCTGCCGCTGTAGTATTTCCGCGATGGTTCATTCCTGAAGACGGAATCCTTTCGCGGCTCGACGACTCGAAAAAACTCTCTCATTCTCTCCGGGAAACCCTTGCATCCGAAATCAAAGCCACTGCGGAATGCTGGGCCGTTGCCGTTATCGGATCCGATATCATCGACAGCATTAATATCTTCCAGGCGACCATGCTGGCAATGAACAGAGCGGTCGAACAACTCCCATCACTTCCTGATATTCTGCTCGTCGACGGCAACCGGTTCAGACCGGCGCTGCCGATTCCTTTCGAAACCATCGTCAAAGGGGATTCGAAGGTCTATTCGATAGCGGCGGCATCGGTACTTGCAAAAACATGCAGGGACGCCATCATGAGGGAATACAGCCTGCAATTCCCGCAATACGGATTCGACCGCCATTTCGGATACCCTACCGGCCAGCATATCGAAGCTATTGCCGCATTCGGCAGAAGCAGTATTCACCGCAACAGCTTCCGGTTGAAACAACTCGGCGAAAAATAACCCATTCCATGACAGGGAATTTCGATCCACATTCGCTTGGGCGGCAGGGCGAGCAGCTTGCAGCGGAGTACCTGATCAGAAAGGGATACCGCATCGTTGAGAGGAATTACCGCGCCCGACGCAATGAAATCGACATCATTGCCATCGACAGAGGCACGCTCTGTTTCATCGAAGTAAAAACCAGAGGCTCACTTGAAAAGGGTCATCCGTTAGAAGCGGTAACTCCTCAAAAACAGAAGGAGATCATCAAAGCGGCAAAATCATACCTGCTTACGGTCGAGAACAGGGAACCGGATTGCCGGTTCGATGTCATTGCCGTTCTGGCAGGACCGTTTGACGACATGCACCCGGCAGCGGTTTCCATAGAACATTTCATCGATGCGTTCTGGGAAGAAACCCGTTGAGAGCGCATGCGCTCTGAATGGCGCTCAAATTCCCTTATTTTGTTATCTTGAGGTTTATTTTGTCCACTCAGTTATTTTTGGTGAATTATGCCTGATACCGGTACACAGACCCCGTCTTCCTACGCAGCAACGAACATCCAGATCCTTGACGGCATCGAACACGTACGCATGAGACCTGCCATGTATATCGGCGATATACACAGCAGGGGGTTGCACCATCTTATCTACGAAATAGTCGACAACTCGATCGACGAAACCCTCGGCGGCTATAACGATTATATCTTCGTTTCTCTCAATACCGACGGCTCGGTCACGGTGATAGACCGCGGACGGGGCATTCCCGTCGATATCCATCCGGAAAAGAAGAAATCCGCTCTCGAACTGGTGATGACCCTCATCGGAGCAGGAGGAAAATTCGACAAGGGGGCATATAAAGTCTCGGGAGGCCTTCACGGAGTCGGCGCCTCGGTCGTAAACGCCCTTTCGGAATGGTGCGAGGTCGAAGTATACCGGAACGGCAAAACGTTCTTCCAGAGGTATGAACGAGGCGTTCCTCAGGGAGATGTCAGGGAAACCGGCACTTCCGACCAGTGCGGCACGAAAACCACGTTCAAGCCGGATCATCAGATATTCAAAACCACGGAGTTCCGGAAGGATATCATTATCGACCGTATGCGGGAGCTCGCATTCCTGAACAAAAACCTCCGGATCGTCGTTCAGGACGCCGAAGGATCGCAGGAGGAATTTCATTATGAAGGCGGCCTCAAGGAATTCGTGCAGTTTACCGATCACAACAGGGTAAACCTTCTGAAAGAGCCTGTTTACGTCTACGGAGAGAGGGATTCGACAATCGTCGAGATAGCGCTGCAGTACAACGACTCCTATCAGGAAAACGTCTTCAGCTACGTCAACAACATCAATACCCACGAAGGCGGCACGCACGTGACCGGCTTCAGGAAGGCGTTGACCCGTACCCTTAATGCTTACGCCCAGAAGAACGATCTCCTGAAAAACCTGAAAATCACCCTTACCGGCGACGATTTCAAGGAGGGTCTGACCGCTGTTATCTCTGTCAAGGTTGCAGAACCGCAGTTCGAGGGACAGACAAAAACGAAACTCGGCAATTCCGAAACTCAGAGCATCGTGGAGAGCATCGTCAACGAACAGCTCGCAGAGTTCATTGAAAGCAATCCCAACGTACTGAAGCTCATTATCGAGAAAGTCAAGGGGGCAGCTCTCTCTCGCGAAGCCGCCAGAAAAGCAAAGGAACTCACCCGGCGCAAGTCGGTTCTTGAGAGCTCCGGCCTACCAGGAAAACTTGCAGACTGCTCGATAAACGATCCAGAGCACTGCGAGCTTTACATCGTCGAAGGCGATTCAGCAGGCGGCAGCGCAAAGCAGGGCAGGGACCGCAGTTTCCAGGCCATCCTGCCGCTCAAGGGAAAAATCCTCAATGTCGAGAAGGCGCGTCTGCATAAAATGCTGGAAAACGAGGAGATAAAGACTATTATCCTCGCCCTCGGCACAAGTTTCGGAGAGGAGGAGTTCTCCGCCGAAAAGCTGCGTTACGGAAAAATCATCATCATGACCGATGCAGATGTTGACGGCGCCCATATAAGAACGCTGCTGCTGACATTTTTCTTCCGCTATATGCGTTCGCTGATTGAAGCCGGAAAAGTATTCATCGCACAGCCACCGCTCTACCTCGTCAAATCCGGCAAGGACCAGCAATATGCGTGGGATGACGACGAACGGAACGGCATAATCGAAGCGATGAAGAAAATGCAGAAGGGAAAAGCCAATGTGAATATTCAGCGCTACAAAGGCCTCGGAGAAATGAACCCCGAACAGCTCTGGAGCACGACAATGGATCCAGCCCATCGATCGCTTCTGCAGGTCAGCGTGGAAAATGCCCGCGAAGCGGATCAGATATTTTCCACGCTGATGGGCGACAAGGTAGAGCCCAGAAGAGAATTCATTGAAAAAAACGCGAGATACGTCCGGAGATTAGATGTCTGATTTCCGGATGGTTATCTCCCTGCGCAACTCCTGTACCCAGGCCTCGTAAACCTGCTGTTTCTTGCTTTCGAGCGCCAGCGATTCAAGCTGGACATAGTCCTGCGCAGGATTGAGCCGGTGTGCTGAAATTTTGTCGTTCAGCTGGAATATCGCATAAAACGGCTCTCCCTGAGGAGGCTCGATCTTTACCGGCTCACTGATGTCTCCGCTCTTTTTAAGAGTACCGATAATCTCCTTTAGCGGCGAACGGAGCGTAGAAAGAGGAAATACGGTTTTCATTGAAGCTGACGAAAGAACGGCTCCCCCAAGCTTCGCCGAAACCGGATCCTCTGAATACTTTCTGGCCATGTCGGCAAACGGAGCTTTGCCTGAAAGCACGTCGGACCTGATCGAACGCAGCAGGGAGATCGTTCCGGCCTCATCGCTCTTCGAACGGTCGAATCCGATGAGGATATGACGAACATGCAGGGAATTGACCTCGCGGTCCAGCAGCTGTATAAGATGAAATCCGTAACGGGTTTCGACAATCCCCGACACCTGGCCCTCCTTCAGCGCATATGCAGCATCCTCAAAACTCTGGATCAACTCTCCCCTCTGAACGAACCCGAGATCGCCGCCAAGAGGCGCTGAACCAGGGTCCTGGGAATATTTTTTTGCAAGGGCGGCGAAATCCGCGCCTCCTTTCAGTTCAGCCTGCACGTTTTCGATCAACGCTTTCGATCGAGCCCTGCTCTCCGCAGTAACATCCGGGTACCTTAAAATCTGCGATACGGAAACGCCTTCGGGAACGATCGGAAGCCTTTCTTTATTGGCATCATAAAACGCAATCGTTTCCTCATGGGTCACGGAAACGCCGGAGAGTTTCTTTCTTCGGAGCGATTCGACTAGCTGCTGGTTTTTGATTTCCTGGCGAAGTTCCTTACGGATCATGAGAGAACTCTTGCCGAATCTAGACTCCATTTCCTCTTTTGAAGAAAATCGGGATGCAAGCAGCTTCATCCTCTCGGCAACAAGGCCATCGAGCGCGCTTTCGTCGATGCCGGTGCTGTCTATCCTCGCTTTCGCAAGGATGACTTTCTGGTCTATAATGGAATTCAGCACTTTCCCGCGCAGGCTTCCGTCGTCTTTCAGTTCAGGAAACTGCATACGGGTCATCATAACCCTTTCGTCGAGTTCGGAACTGAAAACGACCTCGCTGCCTACAACGGCAACAATGCGATCGACAGTTTTTGCCGATACAGGGGAAAGACCGACCGCGCATAAGAACAAAAATGTATAAACCGACACCATCACTTTTTTCATGCTGAACACTCCTCTTGCTTGATATTGTTTTCTTGTCTGTGCGCCTTTCCTACGAAGCGCTGCCGCCTCTGAGCTTCACCGTCGATTTCGTCACTCGCAGCCAGTCGTAGACGATCGGAGCCGCCACAAAAACGGACGAGTAGGTACCAATCAGAATACCGGCAAAAACAGCGAAAGCGAATCCCCGGATTGCAGGACCGGCAAATATGAAAAGAACGAGAACCGTCAGCAACGTTGTTCCGGAGGTGATGATCGTTCTGCTGAGCGTCTGGTTCAGGCTCTGGTTGATAATTTCCTCATACTCCGAAGGCTTGCGGCCACGGATACGCTCCCTGATACGGTCGTAAACGACAACCGTATCGGTGATGGAATAACCGGCAACCGTCAGGAACGCGGCAATGATGCTCTGATCCATTTCGAGGGGCATAAACGAAAATATGCCTCCCAGAATACTGAACAGTCCCAGTACTATGAGCACGTCATGAAAAATCGCTATGACGCCCGCCGTCGCGAACTTAAACTCGAACCGGATGCCTACATAGAGCAGAATGGCCGCAAGAGCTGCAAGCAGCGCCTTGAGCGCCGCCCACTTAAGATCGGATGCGATAGTGGGTCCGACGGATTCAATACGCACGATTTCATGCGCGTTGTCAGGCAATCTGTCCCTTACTGCGTTGTCGATCAGCGACTTCAGCTCGTTGGTTTCGCCGCTGAAGACGGTGCTGAGCAAAAACGAACGATCCATGCCGTACTGTTTCAGCGTTCCTGAAACGCCAGCCTCCTTGAGCACCCCCCTTACCCTGCTTACGTCGATGTCTTTTTCAAACCTTACGACAACTTCCGAACCGCCCCGGAAATCGATGCCGTAGTTGAGTCCCTTGAAAAGAAGCGATACCATACCGGCGACAATTAGAACGACGGATATACCATAGGCGATCTTACGGTATTTAAGGAAGTCGATAGTCGTTTTGTGAAAAATCCTCATGAATAGCGAAACATTGATTGTTTAACCGAAACTTCTGGCAGAAAGCATGTTTTTCGAAAGCATGAAAAAGAAAATCTCCTTTGTCACCACTATGGCAGTGAAGAGACTGGCTGCAGTACCGATCATCAGCGTAACGGCAAAACCCTGTATGGGGCCGATACCGAAGGTATAGAGCAGATATGCCGACGCCAGCGTGGTGACATGCGAGTCGAGTATTGACGAGAACGCCTTGTCGTAACCGGCAGTCACTGCCGAAACGATAGATTTGCCTTCTGCGAGTTCCTCTCTGATACGTTCGTAGATAAGCACGTTGGCATCGACAGCCATACCGATGGTCAGGACGATGCCGGCAATACCCGGTAAAGAAAGCGACGCACTGAATCCGGCAAGCACCGACAGCACAACGAGAATATTGAGCACAACGGCCGCATTAGCGGCAACACCGGCCATCCTGTAATAGACAAGCATGAACATGGACACGGCAAGAAAACCCGATATCAGAGAAAACATTCCGGCCCTGATGTAATCGGCTCCGAGCGAAGGGCCTACCGTCCGCTCCTCGATGATACGGACAGGAGCGGGCAATGCTCCTGCCTTAAGAACGATTTCAAGGTCTTTTGCCTCTTCGACGCTCTCGATTCCGTTGATTACCGAATTGCCGTTCGGAATTTTCGACTGTACCACAGGAGCGCTGTAGACCGCGCCATCAAGAACGATAGCGATGCGTTTGCCGATATTGGCTCCGGTAATACGCGCCCACTTGGCCGTTCCCTCCGAGTTCATCTCCATGAGCACCTCAGGCTGAGCGCCCTCGGCGCTGAAGGTGGCTTTGGCCTCGGTAATGACGCCGCCGGTCAGTTCAGCAGTTTTCCTGAGAAGAAAGACCGGATAGTAGTTCTGTCCGTCCTGCAGCTGATCGGGCCTGGCGGCAAGCAGCAGTTCGCTGTCCTGAGGCACAAGAGCCTTGATATCGCTCCGCCTGAATAGCTTTGTGACGAAATCTCGTGAATCTTCACGAACGTAAACGCTGCCATTGTCCATGACCGTCAGCACGTCGTTAAGCGGTCCTCCCGATCCGTTCTGCGAAACCGCCTGAGGTGCGGCCCCCGAGGTATCGGGCACATCGGAAGAAAGCGCCCGTTGGGCAACGAGCGATGAATTCAGCTTGTCAAGCACCCTGATGAGCACGTCAGGTTCGCGCAAGAGCTTGAATTCAAGTTTTGCTGTCCCCTTAAGCAGGTTTCTGACTCTGTTTTCGTCGGCGATACCTGCAAGCTCGATAATGAGCCTCCGGTTGCCCTGTGTCGTGATGACCGGCTCCGCAACGCCGTACTGATCGATACGGTTACGGATAATCTCCCTTGCTCTTGTCAGAGCATCTTCCGATTCTTTGCGGAGTTTGTCGGTTATTTCGCTGTCACTGTTCCGTATATCGTAAAAATAACGGCTCAGGCGGATATTTTCTTTCCTGAATTCCGAGACGATCAGATCGATAACATTTGCATTGCTCGATGCGGCTCCCCGACGAACCCTCTCCATTATTTCATTGAATTTCGCATCCTTGTTCCATGCCTTCTGCTCGAATAGATCTACCTGGTCGACTTCCATAACCAGATGCATGCCTCCTTTGAGATCAAGACCGAGCTTGAGGCTTTTTTTACGGGCATTTTCAATTTCTTCGCGGTGGCTCAGACTGAATTTCAGGCTGTCTTCGGCCGAGGCATAGCTGTCGAGCTGTTTTGAGAGCGAGTAGTCTTTCCAGGTCGGCCAGAGCGACCATAGAGAAACAACGGTTACCAGAACAATCAGAAAAAGATTGAAGGGCTTGTTTTTCATTATGAGATATATCTTTTCGCGCGATGTAAATAATTCAGCCAATATATAAAACGGGGTAGTGATTAACAATCGTCCCTCCCGCACCCTTCACCATTGAATGCACATTACGCAGCAGGCAATAAAAAAGCCCGGTGCGAGCCGGGCTTTTTCAGGATAAAACGAACGCTATCCCCAGATGTCCTGAACGATATTATTGTACCAGCCGCGAGCAAACATCGCTTCCTCATTGAGATGATCGTCATCGGCGTCCATGGGAGTAAGACCACCGGATCCGGGGATTTCCACTATACCTGCAGATGTCAGCTTGTACACGCCGGCTACCGAAACGCCGTAACCGGGACCGATAAGGCTGTAGCAGGTATTGACGAGCGAAGGCGGCGCAGGAACCTTACCCTGGCATAACCGGATAATCGAGGCGGCAACCACTTTTCCCTGACTGCTTGCGGCAAAACCGGATTTCGGCATTGCGCCCGCAATAACGGCATCGCCGATAACGTGAATTCCCGGATGAATGGTTGACTCGAACGTTATCGGATTAACGGGACACCATCCGGAAGCATCGGTCAAACCTGCATCGAATGCGATTTTGCCTGCCTGCTGCGGAGGAATGAGATTGATGACGTCGCCTTTCTCGACACCGAAATCGGTCGTAACGCTTTTCGAAGCCGCATCTACTTTGGTGATCTTGCCTCCTGTAACAGAAGAACGCCACTCGATCATTCCGGGATAGAGCCTGTCCCATCCTTTCTTGAAAAGCCCCTGCTTCGAAAATTTGTCTTTTGCGTCAAGGATCAGGATCTTGGATTTCGGTTTTTTCTCTTTCAGGTAATGCGCAATGAGGCTTGCCCTCTCATAGGGTCCGGGAGGACATCTGAACGGATTTCCCGGTGGACATATAAGCACCCTGCCGCCGTCCTTCATGGCAAGCAGCTGTTTTTGGAGAAGAACCGTCTGAGGTCCGGCTTCATAGGCATGCGGCATTGAAGAGTTCGCAACGCTTTCGCTGTAACCCTCTATTGCTCCGTATTTGAAATCGATACCGGGAGATACTATCAGACGGTCGTAATTGATAACCTTCCCGCTCTTGAGCGTAACGGTGCTTTTTACCGCATCGATGCCGGTAGCCAGATCGGCAATCACATTGACGCCGTATTTGCTCCTGAGCAGCGCGTATGTCTGACCGATATCCTCCATATTTTTCAGCCCGCCGAGTACCCAATTGCTGAATGGACAGGTGTAGAAGGTCGCTTTTGGCTCGATAAGTGTGACTGAAAGCGAAGGATCCAGCTTTTTAAGATATTTTGCAGCCGATGCCCCACCGAATCCGCCGCCAATAACAACAATACGGGTCTGGGCAGCGAATGCAGGCTTTGCCATGCCGAAAATTCCCAGAGCAGAACCGGCAACGCCGGAAACAAGCAGTTTATTGAAGTCTCTGCGCGAAATGTTATGATTCATTTTCCTGTTCCCCCGTTATTTGTTGTTCTGCCATACTGTTCCGAAATATTCTGCTATAAGCCTGATCTCCTCATCGGTATACCCCTTCGCATGCCTGATCATTACGGTTGAATAGCGGGTTCCCGATTTGAAATCTTTTAGTGCAGCTTCAAGGTACTCAGGCGATTTGCCGTAAAATGATGGTATTATGCCGACGCTTTTTCCATCTGTTCCGTGACATGATGCGCACGATAACGCCAGAATCTCTCCCCGGGGATCGACGACACAAACTTCGGCCGTTTTCTTCTTCTGAACCTTTTTTGCCGCAGCAGAGGCATCAGTTCCCGCAAAGAGCAGGACTGAAAATACAAGACAGGCGGTCAGCAACGATCTGATGGTAACCTGCATGATAATATTCTCCTTATTGATAGAATTGGAAAAGGTACTGCTTGAATATCCGGCAGCATGAAGGCAATCGTGCATCTGAAAATCAGACAACGGAGACTTCAGACGAAAACTCCTGATTGCTGCTGTCAATAAAGCGGAGTGCGAGTTTATCTCCCTTTTTCCCCGCAAATCTGAACTGAATAAATGGATCTTTAGAAACTGACGGGCCGAGCTGCAGATCAAGCAGAGGCTTTCCGTTGAGCATTACACTGCCCTCTTTTACGAAATAGGCAGGAACTACGTTACCAGAATCATCCTTTCGAGTACCGGACTCGTTCGGGTGAGGAATGATCATTTTTACCGAAACGATTCCGGCACTTTCTGTTGCGAGAACTCTCATATTGCTGTACCACGTATTGTTGATAACAAGACTTCAGCAGGCTTCCGCCGATACATTTACTTGCACCGAAGCCATATAGTATTTGCCGCTTTCCCTTACCACCGCATAAAGCAGTGAACTTTCTTTCATTTTCACATTAAGAGAGAAATAAGCAAGAGCTCCTTCATGCAGCGAACAACTGAAAACAAGAGGAGTTATATTCTTTTCCACAAAAAGATAGATCGCATCACCTTTTATATCGGAATCTATTTCAACAGGCACCGCCGATGCATCTGAGGCTGCAGCAGGAGCTGTAATAGTGATTCTTCCAGTCCGCACCAGATCTTTCGTGCCAAGAACATCCATCAAAGCCTTTTCAAGGGGAACCTGCTGAAAATTCCTGACGTTCCATGTTGCCATGACATCAGCTGGCCGCAAGAAGGCGAGCAAAGCAACCGCTGCGGTTCGTTCGAGAAACGCTCTTCTATTCATAGAATGATCAAAAAAATCAGGTTAATTTATTCCATCTAATCCGGAAGCCTTACATTTATATAACTATATGATTATATAAAATTCTCTGCATCGATGCAAATATTTTTATTGCCGCAAATCCGATCTGATTGATCCGAAATCGTTATTGTACTTTAATAATAACAATTCCCTCCGTGTATTGAGACAATCAGCGTATACTGTTCAATAAACAATGGCACGAACAGTACTCATTACTATATATATACGCCATCATATTATTTACTCAGCAGGAATGCGCCTGATTTCTTTCAAACGGAGAACTATCAGCTTATTGCATAAACCAGTTATGTTTCACGTGAAACACAAAGGCACTCTTCATGTATGATATTATTATTGCAGGCGGAGGACATGCCGGCTGCGAAGCCGCACTTGCGGCGGCAAGATCAGGATTGTCTTGCCTGCTCGTCAGTTCCGATCTTACCGCACTGGCAAGAATGTCATGCAACCCCGCTATCGGTGGTGTTGCCAAAGGCCAGATAACGAGAGAAATCGATGCTCTGGGGGGAGAAATGGGTAAAGCTATCGATAATACAGGAATCCAGTTTCGCATGCTCAATACGAGCAAAGGCCCTGCGATGCGATCACCCAGAGCCCAGGCAGATCGAACACGCTACTCGCTCTATATGCGAAAGGTCATCGAACTTGAACGAAATATCGACCTTCTTCAGGACACTGTTACGGCGATTCACGCCATCCGAGGGAAAGCTGAAGGTGTATATATTTCAACAGGTACATGTATCCGTTCGAAAGCAGTTATTCTTACCTGCGGTACTTTTCTCAATGGTCTTATCCACATTGGAATGACTCATTATCCTGGCGGCAGAACCATTGCAGAACCGCCTGTCCATGGTCTTACTGAAAATCTTTCCGATATGGGGTTCAGATATGGGCGTCTTAAAACAGGCACTCCTCCCCGT
This sequence comes from Chlorobium sp., assembly GCF_036528655.1. GTDB lineage: Bacteria > Bacteroidota > Chlorobiia > Chlorobiales > Chlorobiaceae > Chlorobium. The sequence goes on along the minus strand of NZ_JAIGND010000003.1, from coordinate 237,572 downwards.
ATCGATAAAAGAAGCGTCGATTATTCGCGCGTTGAAGAACAATACGGAGATTCAGATCCCGTTCCATTTTCTTTTTCTACCGGGTCGCTTTCCTCAATCAATCAGCTCAGCTGTTATCTTACCAGAACAACTCCCGAAACGCACGCCATACTCAGGACAGGTTTCGACCGATCACCACTCTTTACCGGAAAGGTTCAGGGCACAGGTCCTCGTTACTGTCCGTCCATAGAGGACAAAATCAACCGTTTTTCACACAAGGACAATCATCACATCTTTCTTGAACCGGAAGGATACGATACCAATGAAATGTATGTTAACGGCTTTTCCACATCTCTTCCTGAAGATATTCAGAAGAATGCGCTGCAGACCATCCCCGGTCTTGAAGAAGTCAGAATTATACGTCCGGGCTATGCAATAGAATATGATTATTTCTTCCCCTATCAGATCGGAAGAACGCTTGAAACGAAAATTGTTGAAAATCTTTATTTCGCCGGACAGATAAACGGCACTTCGGGCTATGAGGAAGCAGCTGCTCAAGGTCTTATGGCCGGAATCAACGCATCACTTAAACTCAGAAACCGCGACCCGCTGCTTCTTAAACGTTCTGATGCATATATAGGTGTGCTTATAGATGATCTGATCACCAAGGAAACGGATGAACCGTACAGAATGTTCACCTCATCTGCGGAGCATCGCCTCCATCTCCGACACGATAATGCGGATCTCCGTCTCAGCAAGTTAGGCCATGACGCCGGTCTTGTTTCGGATTCTGCCATGTATGCCTGCTCAAGAAAATCCGATGCAATCGAACAAGTAAAAAAAGCCGCCTCATCGTTCTCTTTTTCTCCTGATATCATAAACGATCATCTTGCCAAGCATGGCATTCAGACAATTAATTCTTCACTTTCCGCCTCAACGCTCCTGAAAAGACACGGAATAAACTTCTGTCTTCTTTTCGGATGCTCTCCGCTGTTCAAAGAAATGATGTTTTGTTTTTCTTCTGATCCGCTTGTATTCGAACAGGTTGAGATCGATATTAAATACGAGGGTTACCTGAAACGGGACATGCTTCTTTCCGAAAGAATATCCCGCATGGAGTCCCTGCATATACCACCGGCATTTCCTTTCGAATCCGTTCACGGCCTTTCAAGCGAAGGCAGGGAAAAGTTGTTGAAACACCGTCCTGAAACTATTGGCCAGGCATCAAGAATACTTGGCGTTTCACCCGCCGATATTTCAGTGCTGATGGTAAAACTTGGTCGCTGACCCATCTGTTATGTTTCACGTGAAACATCGCAGTTATCATTTCATTTTCATCTGTATTTGTTCATGGACAATCTAATTCATGACATCATCGATAACACGCTCCTTTTCGGGAAAGATAAAGAGGAGTGCATAGTTGGCGCTTATCAGCGCTCGGACAGCCATATCAGACTGTTTTTCCGTAACGGTGATTCCGTGCATTTTCGCGACGATCCATTTTATCCATTCTTCTTTCTTTCTGATGGCGCCGTTCTTGACGGCTTTGTTCCGGAAAACCAGAAGAAGTTCTGGCTTGTGAAACTTCATGGCTCCAACTTCTATCAATATCTCGCTATTTTCGACAGCTGGAAAATGTATCGTTCCGCTCTCGACTTCATCAATACGAAATCAGACTCGGAATCAAAAGACAGAGCCGGAACAGATCTTTCAGGAAACAGCCCTCTTACATACAATAAAGGTGACGGTGTATCACAATATTTACTACAGACAGGCAAAACCCTTTTCAAGGGGATGCTCTTCGAAGATCTGCATCGACTTCAGCTTGATATTGAAACATATTACAGGCCTGATAACCGCGGCAATGACAAGCAGGATAGATATTCCGATGAAATCATCATTGTATCCCTTTCTGACAACTTTGGCTGGAAAGAGGCGCTGCATTCAAAAACAAGTTCAGAAAAAGATCTTCTGGAGCGTGTCGTCAAAACAATTACCCTCAGGAATCCTGATGTCATAGAAGGTCATAATATCTTCAGTTTCGATCTTCCCTATCTGCAGCGTCGTTGCGAGCATCATGGAGTATCGTTCTCCATAGGAAGGGATGGCATGATTCCGAGAAGCTATCCATCAAGCATCCGTTTTGCTGAACGTACAATCGATTTTCCTTATTTCGATATTCCTGGACGTCATGTTGTCGATACTCTTTTTCTTGTTCAGAATTTTGACGTATCGAGACGTTCCATGCAGAGTTACGGACTGAAAGCAGTTGCCAGACATTTCGGTATTGCCGCTCAGGAAAGAACCTATATAGATTACAAGGATATCGCATCCACCTGGGATAATGACTATGAAAAACTGCTTGACTATGCGCTTGACGATGTAATCGAAACGCGAGATCTTTCCGGTATACTTTCGGGAAGCAATTTCTATACAACTCAGATGATTCCCTACACGTATGGAATGACATCGCGGATCGGACCGGCAGCAAAAATCGAATCGCTGTTCGTTCGTGAATATCTACGTCAGAAACATTCCATTCCTAAACCCTCATCCGGGCAGCAGTTCATGGGAGGATATACGGAAGTTTTTCTCAAGGGTATTCTCGGACCAGTTGTGTATGCTGACGTTGAGTCCCTTTATCCTTCTATCATGCTATCTTTCAATATATGCCCTAAAAGCGACTCTCTTCGGGTTTTTCCCGTAGTTCTTCATGATCTTAAAGACCTCCGCTTCAGAGCAAAAGAACTCAGCGTGTTGCACAAAAATAATGGCAGCTCCGCTCTTTGTGGAAATTATGATGCTATGCAATCTTCTTTCAAAATTCTTATCAACGCCATGTACGGTTACCTTGGCTTTCAGGGCGGAATATTCAATGATTATTCAGAAGCAGACAGGGTAACCTCTACAGGGCAGAGTATCGCGAAAAAAATGATTGCCGAGTTCGAATCTCGCGGGAGTCGTGTCATTGAAGTTGATACAGACGGTATTCTTTTTATTCCTCCGGCACTTATATGCAGCGAAGAGGAAGAGAGAAAACTGGTCAGCGAAGTATCTTCACATATGCCTGAAGGCATCAATATCGGTTATGACGGAAGATTTAAAAAAATGATTTCGTACCTGAAGAAAAATTATGCTCTTCTTGATTATGATGGCGTCATGACCATTAAAGGATCTTCCCTTACGAGCAGAAGCGGTGAAAAATTCGGAAGGGATTTCATTAAACAGGGTTTCAAGAAACTTCTTTCTGAAGATATCAGTGGTATTCATGATCTGTTTATGGAATATCGTCATAAAATACAGGATCACAGATTGGACATCACAGAGTTTTCGAGAACCGAAACCCTGAAATCATCGCTTGAACAGTATCTTGAAGATGTCAGAACCGGAAAACGTTCAAAATCTGTTACATATGAACTTGCTCTTAAATCGGGCAATCCTTTTTCGAAGGGCGACAGGATCACCTACTATATAAGCGGTTCCGGCAATTCATCTTCATTTATCGACAAAGGACGCCTTGCTTCTGATTGGGATCCAGAAAAACCGGACGACAATACAGCTTTTTATCTTAAAAGACTCGATGAATACTGTCAGAAGTTTCTTCCGTTTTTCAAACCCCAGGATTTCAGTACGATCTTTTCTGCCGACACTCTTTTTGCTTTTTCTCCTGAAGGTATTGAACTGATAAAGGAAACGCGTATTACCTCATCAGACGTATTCAATAATGATTTGATAACCTGAATGCTCTTTTTCATTTTATGGAACTATGTGCAGGTGTATTATGTATTTTGTTTATGATATTTTGACTTTTTCAAAACATTCAAATACTACTTTATGAGCGATAATAGAATACTTGCTGTTACGGATGACGTAACATGGATTGGTGTACTTGATCCGGGTCTTATCACTTTCGACATTGTCATGGAAACGAAGTATGGAACAACATACAACTCCTATTTCATAAATGCTGATAAAAAGACCGTAGTCGAAACGACAAAAGCCAAGTTCTGGCCATCTTATCTTGATAAATTAAAACAGGTTACAGATCCTTCAGAAATCGATTACATTATTGTTGATCATACGGAACCAGATCATTCAGGCAACGTTCATAACCTTCTGAGCGTTGCTCCGAATGCTACTGTGGTGGGTAGTGGAAATGCAATCAAGTTCCTGCGCGATCAGACTGGTCATGACTTCAGGCATCTTGTGGTCAAAAATGGCGATTCCCTTGACCTGGGCAACAAGACTCTGCATTTCATCGGCGCTCCAAACCTTCATTGGCCCGATACCATATATACCTGGCTTGAAGAAGACCGTGTTCTGTTCACCTGCGATTCTTTCGGTTCTCATTTCTCCCATGAGGAGATGTACGACGATCTTGTAGGTGATTTCGATGACGCTTTCACCTATTATTTCGATGCAATTCTAAGGCCATTCAGTAAATATATGCTGCAGGCCATCGATAAGATCAAACCTCTTGATATACAGGTGATCTGTCCTGGTCATGGGCCGATTCTTCGCACTCACTGGAAAAAATACGTTGATCTTTCTCATCGTTACGCATCTAATGCAATCGCTCTTCCGAACGAGAAGAATATTCTCATAGCGTACGTATCTGCTTATGAAAACACAGCTCTACTTGCCCACAAAATTGCCGATGGACTTCGACAGTCGTGTGATTTCACGATAGATATATGTGACGTTGAAAATATTCATTTTTCAAAACTCGAAGATAAGATAGCCCATTGTTCAGGAATCATCGTTGGTTCTCCAACTATCAATCAGAACATATTGCCGCAGATCTACCAGCTGTTCGCTGCTATCAACCCCATACGCGACAAAGGCAAACTTGCTGCTGCATTCGGTTCTTTCGGTTGGAGCGGTGAGGGTGTGAAGATGATCGAAACAAACTTTTCTCTTCTTAAACTGAATGTTTTCGATAAAAACGTGAGAATCAAATTCCAGCCTCATGAGCCTGAATTTGAAGAATGCATAACATTTGGTAAATCGTTTGCAGACAGAATGATAGAGATGTATCAGTTGAGCTGTAACATTTAGTCAATCTGCTTTTCTTTTTTTCCGGCGCTGTTGATTTCCATGAAGTAACCTGGTTCAGACGGCGCCGGAAACTTCATCTGAAAATAATATCCTGTATCTTTTCCTTGCCCAGAATTTTATTCATTTTTTCTGCGAGTTCTTTTTTTCTGAAATTCAATTCCATTCTCCATGCGGAATTTTTAACCCGTATATATAATCGGCCTTCAGTGAGTCTCTCTGCCACTGTTATGTCATCTATAATGTCTCCTGCAATTTCACTCCATATTTTCAATACCCTGTACTGTGTCCTTTCATCTTCCATACCAAGTCCTCTGCATACCTCATTGACTATGGCATCGAGCCTTCTTGGTGATTTACTCTTCACGAAGTTTTTCCCTCGGTGAAAGGTCATGAATATTTACAGCATTAATACATGAATCCTTCAGCCTTTCAGTTGATGTAATAATAGTCTGTCCGCACTGTTTCATAATGGATAATAATGCCCCAGCCCGTTCTTTATCAAGTTCGCTGAAAATATCATCGAAGAGGCAAATTGGTTTTTCTTCTTTTTTTTCTTTAAAGTACTCGTAAAGAGCCAGTTTCAACGAAATAATAAACGTTCTTTTCTGTCCCTGCGAAGCATACTTTTTTACGTCTTTTTCTTTCATGAAAAAGTGAATATCGTCTCTGTGAGGTCCTGCTGCTGTCTGACCCCTTGTTATTTCCTCATTTCTTCTTTCTTTAAGGTACTTCAGAAATTGATAATACATCTTTTCTTTCATCAAATCAGCGGTATCACCATTATAAAAAGAACACCTGTATGTTATCGACGGATATTCTCCACCTGATATTATACCATGCATCCTTAGCAGTTCAGGCATGATACTCAGCAGAAAAGCCTGCCTTTTCTGAACTATAAGAACGGCTTTCTCGGCGAGCTGTTCCGTCAGAACATCGAGCATCGAATAATCCTTCAGTTGATTGTCTCTTGTTGTTAATAGTGCGTTTCTCTGCTGCAGCAGACGTCGGTAATGAATGAGGGAATCGAGGTATATTGAATCTGTCTGACAAATTGCGTTATCGAGCATTCGTCTTCTTTCTGATGGAGCACCGTTAACGATAGAGGTATCTGCAGGAGAAAACGTCAGGCAGGGTAAGGTACCTATATGATCTGAAAAAGAAGATATATTCGTACCATTGACACTCACTTGCTTGCCGTAATCCTTGCTGTAAGTAATTTTTACGCTTATTTCGGATTTGTTATCAGCTTCAAATTTCCCGCGAACAAGAAAAAAAGATGACCCGGATGTTACGCATTCCATGTCGTAACTACTTATAAAGCCTTTTGTAAGACAGCAGTAATGAATACCTTCGAGAATAGATGTTTTACCGGTACCATTCGAACCGAAAACCAGATTAATGCCATTTTCCGGTTCGAATGCGAGGGCGGTATGATTCCTGAATTGTACAAACTGTATCTGCCGTATTATCAAGAACGACGATCTCCTGTCAATTATTGATGCGAACAGGCATGACAAGAATGATCAGGTCTTCCTGTTCCTTTTGTTCTGAGGGTTTGAAAATTACTGCAGTTGTAGGACTTTTCATCTCTATAACAATCTCCTTTTCGTCAATATGTGATAACGCCGCTTCTATGAATTTGGCATTGAATCCTATAATGATAGGATCACCTGTAAAATTACAGCTGATTTCCTCCTGAGCTGATTCCCCCTCATTGGTATTTTCAGCCATAATTATTGTTTTTTCTCCCTCGACTTCAACTTTTATATCACCGATGCTTGAAAATCTCCCCACTCTTCGAACAGAATCGTAAATATCTGTCCTTTCGGCCAGCATTTTCTTGTCATGTTCAACAGGTATGACGGCTTCATAATTGGGATAGGGCTCAACGATAAGGGCAGCGTCGAGTACTACGTTTTCCATGCTGAATCTGACAGAACGTCGTTCTTCATCGATGGACATCGTCACGATATCTGATTGTGCAAGTTTCTGAAGAATTGAAAGAACTCGTGCTGGTACGACAATTTTCTGTTTTTCCTGCACCTGAGTATCAATAGGTTTTCTGCAGCGTACGAGTCTGTGCCCGTCTGTTGCCACGCCCGTAATTCTGTTTTCTTCTATTTCGAAGAGCACGCCCATCATTGCTGGCCTCATGCCGTCGACACTGCAGGCGAATATCGTTTTATGAATAAGGTCAAGTAATTCCGACGTTTTCAGCTCAAGCGTTATGTCATATGCCTTTTCGTTTTTTTCCTGTTTGTTCTCAAACATGCATGGTATTGTATAACGTCCCTTATCGGTCTTAATTGAAACCATTCCATGATCGCTGATCTCCTGACGATTTATCGTAAATGTTACAGGGGTATCATACATGCTCCTGAGAAATTCCTGAAGTGTTTTTGCCTTTATTCCGATATTGCCGGAATCGGTCGTTTCTACACCGCACATTGCGGTTACAGAAATTTCACCGTCCGTAGCGAAAAGTGTTAGCTTACCGTTTTCGATGCTTAAATGGACATTGTCATACCTTGGATCGATTGTCTTTGCGGGAATTGCCAGGGATACCTTTCCGACGCCATCCTGCAGGTGACGTATTGTTGAGGTGAATTGCATCATCTTACTCTTTATCTATTTTTTATTTAAAATGTGTTGTTGTTGTTGTATGTCCTGTGGATTTCTTGACAAGTCACTGTCCGGATCCGTTATTATATTATATTTTATGGATTTATCGGAATAAATCAGATTGAAATCGCTGTTGGTAACCTGTGTATTGAATGGATGGTTTCTGTTCGTCGATTGTGAATGGTTGTAGGACGTTTCAATAGTGTGTTGATAAGTGGCGGTTTGCCAAGGTGCGCTTAACATGTTTTCAACAGGTTATACACGGTCTCGGTGGATTACATGGAGAGAATCTCAATCCTTTTTTTCAGTTCTTCAATTTTTTTTCTTTCATCGCTTACGCCTTCGGCGCGTTTTTCAATGGTATTGAGCGCATGAATGACCGTTGAGTGGTCCCGGCCTCCGAAATGAAGTCCGATCGTTTTCAGTGAAGAGTCTGTAAGGAGTTTTGCCAGATACATGGCCATCTGTCTTCCTGCGGCTATCTCCTTCTTTTTCGATTTACCTTTCAGATCATTTGGAGTAATATTATAGAAAGAGCATACAGCCTTTTCTATCGTATCGAGAGTCAGTTGTTTGGTAGTATGCCGGATAATGTCTTTAAGGGTCGATTTAGTGAACTGCAGATCGATTTCCTGATGGTCGAGAGATTGAGCGGCAAGAAGTTTGACGATACATCCTTCAAGTTCCCTGACGTTTTCAGTTACATTTGTTGCTATGAACTCAATGACCGTATCATCCAGATTTACTCCACTCTGGTGTAATTTGCTGAGAATGATGGCCTTACGCGTTTCATAATCCGGCGGTTGTATGTCTGCTGACAGTCCCCAGTTGAAGCGAGATATCAATCGATCCTCAATTCCTTTTATTTCCTTGATCGGTCGATCCGCAGAAAGAATAATCTGCTTGTTTGATTGGTGAAGCGTATTGAAGATGTGAAATATCTCCTCCTGTGTTTTCTCTTTACCGGCAAAAAACTGGATATCGTCGATTATCAATACGTCGATGGTACGGTAAAACGCTGAAAACTCCTGAATTTTTCCGTTCTGAATGGCATTGACAAAATCGATTGCAAATTTTTCACTTGATACATACAGTACCTTTTCCGAGAGGCAGTTGGATCTGACGCTGTTTCCGATTGCCTGGATCATATGTGTTTTTCCAAGACCGACGCCGCCATAGATAACAAGCGGGTTAAAAGCATTTTCGCCCGGATGCTTGGCAACGGATTTGGATGCTGCGAAAGCCAGAGAGTTGCAATCGCCTCTAATGAGCGTATCGAAGGTGTATTTTGTGTTCAGGTGAGTTTCGAAACGCATAAGGTTTCTTTCGAAATCCTGGCGGGCTGCCGCTGTAGAGGCAGATTCCTGTTTTATCGGGAGACATTGTTCCGGAACGGAATTCTGGTGAGGCAGTTCAATAGTGACCGGCTGGCCCTGTGACTTGTCCATCACGATCGAGTACATGCGCTTGGCATCAGGACCGATGACATCCTTGAGGGCCTGTTTAAGGTACGATGAGTAGTTTTCTTCTATCCATTCGTAAAAAAACTGACTGGGAACCTCGATAGTGAGTTCGTTTCCTGAAAAGCCGACGGGTTTAATGGGTATAAACCATGTCTTGAATGCGAGAGGATTAATTTTTTCCCTGATAGCATCAAGGCATGATGTCCAGACCTGATGTTCAAGTGAGGAGCTTTTCAGGTGTTTTTGCGATACGTTTTCCGTCTGTGCGGTGGATCTCGAGTCAGTCATGGATGCGAATTGATTGTAATCAATGTGGAGCAGAGAGCGAAATTATCCACATCAAATGTTTGCAAGTTACTGTTTTAAGTGGATAAATAACAATCTGCCTGTTGAAAAACCATCATGATCTGCGGGGTTTGAGGGTATTTGTTATCAACACATTATCTGATTATCTTATAAAGTTTTAGATGATTTTCAGGCATGTATTGTCCACACTTGTGGACAGGTGTTGATGCTTTTGTGTTTTGGGTTTGCGGGTGAGGTGTTTTTTTTGTCAACAAGTTATCAACATTGTTGACAGGTTCCCGGGGGGTTCCGTGCGGTGTAATCTGTTATGATCGATCTCTTGTATATATTCCCGTCATATGCTACATTGTATGCCCAGAATTTTTACATTATCCAAAAAGTCCGGAGTAAAGCGAGATGAAAAGAACATTTCAGCCAAGTAATAGAAAAAGAAGAAACAAGCACGGGTTCAGACTGAGAATGTCGACCAAGAACGGACGGAAAGTGCTTGCTTCAAGAAGGGCAAAGGGACGTCATCGCCTGACGGTCAGCAGCGAGATGGGCACTGCATCGAGATAATTTCGTCATGCGAAGCCAACTGACTAAGATCGCATATAAAAGCGGCTGTTTTTTACCTTCTGATTGATTGTGTCAGTCAATTCGCTGCGCAAGCATGAAATACTGAGGAAAGAACAATTTATTGCGGCTCTTTTCAGAATCAGGAAAAAACTGAATGGCGAGTATGTTACAATTGTTTACGGGCATCTCGAAACAGGTGCCGAACACAGAAGAGTGCCCGCAGCCGTTCTTTTTGCCGTGGGCAGAAAAAAGGTCAGGGATGCGGTGTCGCGAAACAGGGTCAGGCGGCTCCTCAAAGAGGCGTACCGGCTCGAAAAGCACCTGCTGACTGATAAGCGGACGACAGGTTGCGACCCGCGTATTTCTAAAACGCTCTGTCTGGCAATCATCTATAGAGGATCCGGACGCGACTTGCCTTCCCTGGATGTTTTACGAAGGGAAATAAGCAGATTATTGTTTACTATCCTGAACAGTTGAAAGCATATTGCGGATTCGATGTGGCTTTCGGTTCGCAGAGGCTGTTTTCGTTACGAATGAAGATGCAAATTGTGAAAAGCATGTCGCTGGGTGAGATCCTGAATCTGGTGCCTGTTGCTCTTATCAGGTTTTATCGCGCATTTCTGTCCCCATTGCTCGGTCCGTCCTGCAGATATTATCCCACCTGTTCGCAGTATGCGCTCGATGCGTATGCGGAGCACAATTTTTTCTACGCATCGTGGCTGACAATCTGGCGAGTGCTTCGCTGCAATCCTTTTTCAAAAGGCGGTTATGATCCGGTGCCGTTGAAACCCGGTAGAACACTGAACAACTTAAAAGAAGGCGATAATGGATAGAAATTCAGTGACGGGTCTTGCGCTGATAGCTTTGATCATGATTGTCTGGCTGCAGTTCATGTCGCCGGAAACGAAGACGCCTCTTGCCGAAAACGGCAGGAAGAGTCCTGAAACGGAGCAGGAATCGCCGGGCATACCTGCACCCGAACAGCCCTCGGACGCTTTCGGAGTTTTTGCCGATGCATCTGCCGGCGAAGCTGAGCTGATGACCGTTGAAAACGATCTAATGAAAATCACGCTTTCATCGAAAGGCGCTACGATCAGGTCTGTCGTGCTTAAAAAGCACCTTGACGGGAAACTTCAGCCGTTCGATCTTGTCAGCAATGCACGTAAAGGAGCGCTTTCCCTGCTTTTTCTGAGTAATGACGGAAAGAAAATCGATACGAGAGATCTCTATTTCAAGTCAATCGTCAGCGGCTCGAAGATTAATCTCAAAAGAGGTGAGAGTTCCTCGGTGCGTTACAGGCTCGACATCGGTCCATCTCAGGCTATCGAGATTACCTACCGTTTTTCCGGGAACAGCTATAAGATCGATTACGATGTGAAGCTTACCGGATTCAACAACGCGCTTGCCGGGAACGAGTATCAGCTGCAATGGGACGGCGGACTGACATACTCCGAAAAAAACCGCGAGGATGAATCGCACAATGCACTTGCAGGCGGCTATCTCGGAGGAAGTTTCGTGAAGATCGACGCATCCAAGGATAATGAGACTTATCGCGAAGAGCAGTCGGGCGAAGCCGGCTGGGTTGCCGTTCGGAACAAATATTTCACTGCGGCCCTGATACCCGAAAGCAAAACGGAAGGAATTTATCTTGAGGGTAAACGCCAGGGGGGCCATTTCGAGGAGTATCTTGCCTCGCTGAAAATGGCGGTGCCTTCATCGGATAACGTATCCGAAAACCGTTACAGTCTCTACATCGGTCCTCTCGATTACAATACCGTCAAGAAGCTCGACGCAGATCTTGAAAAGATCATGGATTTCGGCTGGGATTGGCTGACCAGGCCTTTTGCCGAATTCATTATTCTGCCTGTCTTTAACTGGATGAACGGGTTTATCAGCAATTACGGCGTTATCATTATCATTTTCGCCTTGCTGATCAAACTGGTCACCTATCCGCTCACCATGGCTTCAACGAAGTCTATGAAAAAAATGGCGGCTTTGCAGCCGGCGCTTAAGGATCTTCAGGAAAAGTACAAGGATAATCCGGCAAAGCTGCAGAGCGAACTGGGCAGAATATACAAGGAAGCCGGAGTTAATCCTCTGGGAGGCTGTCTCCCGGTATTACTTCAGATGCCGCTGCTTTTTGCGATGTTCTATGTGTTCCGTTCATCGATCGAACTGCGACATCACGGTTTTCTCTGGGCAAAAGATCTTTCGGTGCCGGATTCTATTTTCGATTTCGGTTTCAGCATTCCGGTTTATGGAGATCATATAGCCGTTTTTCCGATACTGATGGCCGTTACGGTTTTCGTGCAGCAGAAAATCACGCCGACAGCCCAGAGCAACGAGCAGATGAAGGTCATGCTCTATGTATTTCCCGCTATGATGCTGCTCTTTTTCAATAACCTCCCGGCGGGTCTCGGTCTCTATTACCTGATGTTCAATGTATTCAGCGTTGCCCAGCAGTTCTACATCAATTCCACGACCTCTTCCGATGATGTGCCGAAAGCCGCGCTTGACGCCGCGATTGCAGCTGCTGCTCCGAAAAAACAGAAGGGCCGCGTTAAAAAGTGACCGTTTATGGATATGGTCGACGAGATTGATGCCCGGGTTTTCCTGTGGGTAAACTCGTATATGATACATCCTGCTCTCGATGACCTCATGGTATTTCTTACCATGTTCAAGCTTTCATCACATCTGTTTCTGCTCGCTGCGCTGTTTATTTTTATCAGAAAAGGGCGCAGCGGCATTGCCGTTATTGCCATAGGGTTGCTTGCCATCGGCATTGCTGATTACACGGCATCCGGCATTCTTAAACCGTTGGTTCAGCGAACCCGCCCCTGCTTCGTTATCGATGGATGCCGTTTGCTGATTGACCAGTCACGTTCTTATTCGTTCGCGTCCTCACATGCGGCCAATTCAGCGGCAGTTGCTTCGGTTTTCTGGATAGTGTTCGGTCGCGGGGAGCGGGTTGAGAGGATAATGGTTTTTCTGATGGCCGGCTACGCTTTTCTTGTGGGATATTCAAGAATATATGTCGGCGTGCATTATCCCGGAGATGTGCTCGCAGGCTTCGCAATCGGTTGTGCCAGCGGCCTGCTTGCGTATTTGCTGTGTTCCTGGGCGTTCAAGAACGTCTTGCAGCCTTTGCTGATCAGGAAAGGATTTTCCGATACATGAACGAACGGTACTGGGGAGTCGATCTCGGCGGAACGAAGATCGAGGCGGTCATAACAGACCGAAATATGAACCAGCTGATTCGCAGAAGGATTCCCACCGGAGCGGATTCCGGTTATGAACGTATTCTCCGAAGGATTGTCGGCTTGCTTGAAGAGCTTTCGGAAGAGACGGGGTTTCCTTTACCGCCGCGTATCGGTATAGGTACTCCCGGAAGATATGAGGAAGCTTCATGCAGCATGAGCAATTCCAATACGCGCTGCCTCAACGGTCGTGACCTGAAAGGCGATCTGGAGTATCTTCTGAGGAGGGAAACGGTTATTGCCAACGATGCGAACTGTTTCGTTCTTGCTGAGTCGCTGCTGGGAGCCGGAAGGGATATCATGTGCGAAGGAGGCGGACGGACTGCATTCGGCATGATTATCGGTACCGGCGTGGGAGGCGGTATCGTTTCGGGCGGCAGGGTGCTGACAGGAGCTCACGGGATTGCGGGAGAGTGGGGCCATAACGTTCTCGTTCCGGACGGCGAACCTTGTTACTGCGGCAAAAGAGGATGCGTCGAGACGGTTATTTCGGGACCTGCGCTTGAAGGATATTACCGGTCTCTGACGGGTTCTTCAAAACCTTTGATGGAGATCGCCGGCATGGCCGCTGAAGACTCTGCCGCGGAAGCGACCATCCGGCGCCTGAGCGGTTATTTCGGCGCAGCCCTTGCAGCCGTACTCAATATTCTCGATCCTCACTGCTGCATCATCGGCGGAGGCGTCGGAAATATCGATTCGCTCTATTCTGAAGAGACCCGGGGCATTATCGAAGACGGTCTGTTCAGCCAAAAGTTAATGGTGCCTCTGCTGAAACCACGGCTTGGTGACAGTGCCGGTGTTTTCGGCGCCGCCCTGCTTGTCGCAGGACATGAAACATGAAACGTACAGCGTATGGAAAGCTCAATCTTGAAAAAAGGCGATATCTTCGAGCTGACTATCACCGATTTCGCCGATAAAGACCGGTGTTTCGGTCGTCTTGAAAACGGCATGGGCGTTATGGTAAGCGGCATGCTGGCTCCGGGCGACCGCGTGCGGGCGCTGGTCAGAAGGGTCAAGCAGCGTTATATCGACGCTCAGGCGCTTCAGGTTGTCGAGCCCTCTGCGGACAGGGTGGAGCCGCAGTGCGGATATTTCGGAGTATGCGGCGGCTGCAAGCTCATGCATATAACCTACGAGGCGCAGCTTCGCTATAAAAAGAAAAAGGTCGCTGACGATCTCGAGCATATAGGCGGGTTTGTCGATCCTCCTGTAGAGCAGGTTCTGCCGGCACGTTCGCCCGTTCATTACCGCAACAAGGTTGAGTTTTCATGTTCGAGCGTCCGCTATCTTCTGCCGGAAGAACTCCCGCTTGAGCAACTGGACAGACCGAAGGATTTCGCTCTCGGGTTTCATGCGTCCGGCAATTTCGAGAAAGTGCTGGATATCGATTACTGCTATCTTGCGACCGAACGGATGAACGACCTGCTTCGCCTTACCCGTCTGTTCGCCCTGGAGCATCGTCTTGCCCCCTATGCGGTTAAGGCTCACGAAGGGTATTTGCGCAACCTCATGCTGCGATCAAGCATGCATAGCGGAGAAATCATGGTCAACATTGTCACGTCGTGGCATGACGCACAGCTCATGAAGCAATATGCGGATTTTCTTGCAGCGGCTCTTCCCGAAGAGCGACTGACGGTGGTGAACAATGTCACGGCTAAAAAAAATACTGTATCGACTGGCGAGTATGAGTATACGATTCTGGGCACCGGTTCATTAACTGAGAGCTTGGGATCGCTCGATTTCAGGGTATCTGCGAATTCGTTTTTCCAGACCAACACCAGGCAGGCTGAAGTTCTCTACGACGAGATCATCAGAGTCGCGGGTCTGCGAGCCGACGATACCGTCTACGACCTCTACTGCGGTACGGGGACCATAACGCTCTATCTGGCCAGGCACTGCCGGCAGGCTGTGGGAATCGAGGTGGTCGAAAGCTCGCTCAGGGATGCTGCTATGAATGCTTCAAAAAACGGCATTACAAACGCAGACTTTTTCCAGGCCGACCTGAAAGATTTTCATGCTCTGCTGCAGCAGCTTGCCCGTTACGACTCGCCCGGAGTTA
The DNA here is from genome assembly GCF_036528655.1 of Chlorobium sp. Taxonomy (GTDB): domain Bacteria; phylum Bacteroidota; class Chlorobiia; order Chlorobiales; family Chlorobiaceae; genus Chlorobium. The sequence continues at coordinate 222,270 of NZ_JAIGND010000003.1, read as the reverse complement.
TCGTAACCGATCCCCCAAGAGCCGGCATGCACCCCAAAGCGCTGGAAACGATGATCAGACTCGGAGCAAGGCGAATCGTATATGTGAGCTGCAACCCATCGAATCTTGCCCGCGACGGCAGGGACCTTTCACTGAACGGCTACCGCCTGGTATCGATCCAGCCGGTCGATATGTTTCCGAACACGGTTCACGTCGAAAGCGTCGCTTGTTTCGAGAGGGCGGGGTAATCATATTTCCATAGGAAATCCAGGTCGAAATGCTCAAGAAGCGTGCATAAGAGAAGCTGATTCGCAAGGCGAGGGAAAAAGCGCAGCGTGAGCATTCCACACTGTACGAAACCTTCAGAGGCTGGCTTCGGCAGTATGTCAGGGCAGAAGAACGGGAAAGGGAGTTCGATGCTCTGGTGCAATCTCCTGACTATGTCTGGCCTGGTTGAACGTTCAGCCGGGAGGAGCTGAATGAACGGGAACTGTTTCATCGGCACAAGCATTTCAGTTTGCTCTCCGGATCATGGATATTCCTCAAAGAAGGAGGTTCGTTGTGCAGTCCATACGCCGGATGAACGTTACGAGCTACCTGAAGCAGCGCAACGACAAGCAGAGGCGACAGATCGTTTTCGATGGCGAACAGTTGATGATGAAAGCGGTATGGATGCTACGGGAGAGGTATTTTCCATCGTAAACCGGAGTGTTCGTAGAGCTGTCCAGCAGCTCTTGCCGGCTGGAACGAGTCTATCCACAGAGTCTGCTATGAGCTTTTGCCCTCTTTCTTTATCTCCTCGAACACCGCATCGATGACGTCAGGACGGGCTTCATCAGCAGCTTTTGCGACGCTGTTTTCCCACGAAAGAAACCGTTCAAGATCCTGATTGATGGAGGCAAGCACGGCTGAAAGAATGGCCGCATCGTCGGCAAAACCCATAAGAGGTATGAAATCCGCAATTGCGTCCAGCGGCCAGACGAAATAGATCAATGCCGCAGTCAGGGCGATGATGCTCTGCCACGGGATGTCGGTATACTCTTTCTGGATATAGGCGCGCATCATGCGGATTGCTGCCTGTATTTTTTTGCTGATCGAAAAAAAAGGCGATGTATGATTTGCGGATGAAGAACGCCTGAAAGCTGTATCAAGCAGCTTTTTCGTTTTTTCCGGATCTTTCAGCACGCTGGCGGCTTTTTTTCCGGCTGAATCGAAAAGACGGTTCTTTTCCTTCATGATGTCATTTCCCGCCTGCTTTCAGCAGTTTCCGCTTTTCCTCTCCGGTAAGCGATTCATAGCCGTTCTTCGATATTTTGTCGAGAATGGCGTCGATCTCTGCTTCAGATACTGATGCCGCATTGCCTTCATCGATGCGGCGGATCGAAGCCTGCTTCCGCTCAGATCGTTTTCCGGTAGAGGGCGACTTTATCGGCCATTTCGGCAATGTCCAGCCCTGCCTTCGGAGAGTGATGTACAGAAACCCGATAATCATGCCTCCAAGATGGGCAAAGTGAGCGATGTTGCTGCCGCTTCCCATTGCCCTGCTGCCCAGTCCTGACATGAATTCGATGAAGGCATACCCTGCGACGAAATACTTTGCCTTGACAGGAAACAGGAAATACAGGAAGATGTACCGCTCGGGAAACATCATGCCGAAAGCGATAAGCACTCCGTAAATGGCGCCGGAGGCGCCGACGGTCGGATATGGATCGCCGATGGTGGTAAGGAGATTGATGAGGGCCGCTCCGACGCCGCATACGAAATAATAGATGGTGAACTGCTTTGTACCCCAGTAGTTCTCAAGTTCGGCGCCGAAAATCCATAATGCGAACATGTTGAAGAAGAGATGGCCGAAGCCGCCATGGAGGAACATGTAGGTGACAGGCTGCCATATCTGGAAAGAGAGACCGTCCTGGTTATGCGATGCAATCGGCCATAGCGCCCCTGCAGCAGTGAGCAGACCGCCGAGCGATGAGTTCTGCATGATAATCTGCAACAGAAATATCGCAATGTTCGCCATCAGTATGGTTTTTATCGCAGGAGGCATGAGCTGGAACCCCCCGGGGCTGTATGGCTGATTATAATAACTCATGTGGCGGTCGCTTTTGGCTCTCCTGTTTATACTTGATTGTTTAACGAAACCAGCCGGTCAGTCGTTCAGCGCGGCAATTCCGGGAAGTTCCTTTCCTTCCAGAAATTCGAGACTTGCTCCGCCGCCGGTGGAGATATGGGTCATCTGCTCCGCAAGTCCGGCCTTTGCTACGGCTGCTGCGGAATCACCTCCTCCGATGATGGTGGTAGCCCCTGAGGCGGTCGCTTCGGCCATGGCTTCTGCAATGGCTATGGTTCCTTCGGCGAAGCGGTCGATTTCGAATACCCCCATCGGTCCGTTCCAGAGCACGGTTCTTGCTCCAAGAATTTCATGGCGATATATCGAGGCGGTTTCAGGGCCGATATCCACTCCGATCATACCATCCGGAATGGTTTCAATAGATACAGCATTGCATTCGGCAGCCGCGGAGATTTCATCTGCTGCAATGACATCGACGGGAAGCAGCAATCTGATGTTTTTCTGTTTTGCCTGTTCTATGAGATTCAGTGCCAGTTCGAGTTTGTTGTCTTCAACGAGGGAGTTGCCGATCGCCAGTCCCTGTGCCTTGAAAAAGGTAAAGACCATCGCGCCGCCTACGAGAACGGTATCAACTTTGTTGAAAAGATTTTCGAGAACATCTATTTTTCCTGAGATTTTCGATCCGCCGAGGATCGCCACGAAGGGTCTTTCGGGTTCCTGGAGAGCTTTACCGAGATATTTCAGCTCTTTTTCTATCAGATATCCGGCAACAGCGGTCTGCATGTACCGGGTGATACCCTCCGTTGAAGCATGTGCCCTGTGGGCGGTGCCGAAGGCGTCGTTCACATAAATCTCCCCCAGCGAAGCGAGTTCGCGTGCGAAATCAGGATCGTTGGCCTCCTCTTCCGGATGGAATCTGAGATTTTCAAGCATGATCACTTCGCCGTCCTGAAGGGCGAGAACCTGCTGCATGACTTCCGTTCCGATGCAGTCGGCTGCCATTGTTACCGGACAGTCGAGAAGGGTGGAGAGCCTTGTCGCTGCTGGAGCAAGCGAGAATTCGACATTGGGCTTGCCTTTCGGCCTGCCGAGATGCGACATGAGGATCAGTCGCCCGCCATTTTCCAGCACTTTCCTGATCGAAGGGAGGGCTTCAACTATTCGTTTGTCGTCTGTAACGTTTTTTTCCGCATCGAGGGGAACGTTGAAATCGACGCGCATCAATACCCGCTTACCCTGGATGGCTACGTCGGACAAGGTCTTTTTCTGCATTGTTCATTATGGTTTGTTATAAAACGTATCATTCTCTCTCGGTACTTAATATAATGTATTTCTCTTTTGGAAAAGGAACGATGCATCAGTAACGGTTATGGTTCATTCTGTAGCGCTTTTCCTGGCCTCCCGGTATTTCCTGACGTTTTCGGCGTGTCCTGCAAGTGTCGATGCGAAATAGTGCCCACCTTTTCCGGTCGCGACGAAGTAGAGATAGCCGGTCTCGGCAGGATTCAGCACAGCCTTGATCGATGCTGCGCCGGGATTGCAAATCGGACCGGGAGGCAGTCCGGGGTGGAGGTAGGTGTTATAGGGCGAGTCGACGGCAAGATCCTTGTAGTAAAGAAGCCGGTACTCTCCGCCGAGCGCGTACTGAACCGTCGGATCCGCCTGGAGGCGCATGTTTTTTTTCAGGCGGTTCAGATAAACGCTGGCGACGACAGGCTTTTCTTCATCGAGAGGCGTTTCGGCCTCGACGATCGAAGCCAGTGTCAGCAGTGATTTTTCTGTGAACCCTTTTGATGCGGCAATGGATTTCAGACTGTCGGAATAGAATTTTCTGAATTGCCTTACAAGAAATCCCGCGGCTTCTTTCGGGGTATCCGACCATGCGAAATTGTATGTGCCCGGGAAAAGGTATCCTTCTGCGCTGCTGTCACTTATCCCGTTGTTTCCGAGAAACGCGGGGTCGCGCACTGCGGCCATGAATCCTGCCGAATCCATGTCGAGTTTCGATGAGAGCAGTCGGGCAATTTCGCGCAGTTCAAGGCCTTCAGGAATGGTGACCCGCACTTCATCCTGCGGATGCGTATACAGGTAGCGTAGCAGCCGGTAATTCGACAAACCGGGAGGAACCGTGTAGCGTCCGGGTTTTATGTTGTGCAGCCCCGGGATCGCTCTTCCTGCAATGATGGTCTGCCATTGGTTTCTGATTGCGCCCTTGCGCTGCATTTCGCCGGCAATCTCCATAAAACCCATTCCTCTGTGAACGGTGAAGCCGGTCGGGCGGTCTGCGGTATTGAGGCCCGGAATAAATAGCATCCCGCAAAATGCAGCCGCTGCCATGAGCAGAAGGGCGGCGAACAATGTTCCGAACGGTCTGGATAATGATGCCATGATTTGACATGCCGGTTTTCCGGGTCAGGTATGCTTGTGCCCGCAGTTCTGTTCATGCTGAAAAAGTCGGGATTCCTCGAGGATGCTGAGGTAGACTCTTTTCAGTGCGCTGATTTTCTGCTCCGAGTCTGCCTGACTGATGACGTTGCTGAGAACCTCTTTTTCCCTTTCGGGCTGGAGCACCTGTTCGCCGATTCTCGCTTTGAGAACGCTGATATTCCGGGCGCACTGAAGCCTTTCGCAGAGGAGGGCTGCCAACTGCCGGTCAATATCGTCGATTTTTTTTCTCCATTCTTCCAGTTCCCGCCAATGCCCGCTATTTCCGAGAGTGCTTTCAGACATGCTTGTTAGATAACATGCGTTTTTTAGAGATATACGTTTCAAGGAGGCCTTTGCGGGACAGACTGACAAGCGCTGCCGATCAGCGTTTTCCCCGTTCGAACAGGAGTTTCCATTGCTCGACCTCCCTGTCATCAAGAATCCTGTCGCTGTATTTTCGGCCAGAGGCCGAACATCCCGGGCTCCCCTTTATATTTTCAGGGTCAAGCAGCGTAATGAACTCCTCCGAGGTAAGGCATTCGGCCCCATATGCTTTTCCATAAAGGCATACCTCCCGGTCCGAACTTACAATAGTAACCATTTTTCTGCTTGTGTTCAATGATTTTACATAATCTATGATCCATCTGTCGGCGCTTTTTGACGAAGCGGTATAAACGATCAGAACGGCGGCTCCAGCGGCTGTATCGCGGATTCCGCCACCGTCGTAAACAATGGTGACAGAGCATTTCGCTTTTTTTCTGTAGCGTTCAAGCAGGGCTTCGGTTTTCTTCCGGCACTGTTCGAGTGAGGAGCCGCCGCCCGCAGGAAAGAGCTTATGCAGGAGGTTGTATCCGTCAATGATGATTTCGGTATTCAACATGCTGTTCAGTGTGGCAAAGACCACCGGTGAAAAAATCCGATGTGTAAAAGAGATAACTATTTGTTTGCTGTAACCTTTTTACATACATTTTTTGTGGGACAAAATGGTAAAATGTGGGAGCGTTTTCCTTTTTTCCGTTTACTTTTTACACATGTTCGAGGCCTGTCAGTACCGGCTGCTTTCGTTTACATATATCTAATCTTTTCCGGGAACAGGTATTAATGGCTGGATTTATCGGTAAAGAGCTGCATGCTCTCGATGAAAAGGGCCGTCTGATGATTCCGGTCCGTTTCCGCAGAGATTTTTTTCCCGCGACATCTGCATCGGGAATATATCTTTATCTGATGAAAGCGCCAGATGGATCGCTGGAACTCTACGAGCCGGAAATCTGGCAGCAGATGAAGCGTTCTCTGGTCGGTCTTTCGGATTTCAATCCGGATGAACGGCTTCTGAAAACCATGCTCTACGAAAGTCTCGATATAGTAGCCGTTGACCGGCAGGGCAGGATCGCTCTTTCGCGGGAGAGCCTCGATCACGCGGGAATTGCGAAAGACGCTCTTATTATGGGAGCTGATACCAAACTGGTAATCTGGGAGCCGGGAAGGCTCAAGGCATTGCTGCAGGGGAATGCCGAACGGTTTTCTCTTCTTGCCGGGAGATTTTTTTAAGGATCATGGACGCAAAAGGATATCATGAACCGGTTCTTGCTGCTGAAATACCGGACCTGCTGGTGAGAATGCCGGGAGTCTATGTTGACGGTACTCTGGGCGGAGGAGGACACTCCCGGACAATTCTTGAAGAATTGTTCAGGAAAGGTTTCGGCGGGCAGTCGCTCCTTATCGGTATAGATCAGGATGATCGTGCGCTCGAGGCGGCACGAAAACGCCTTGCATTGTGTGAAGGCAATATCGTTCTGGTTAAAGGCAATTTCGGGGATCTTCGTTCGATTGTGCTCAGGGTATGCCGGGATAGGCGTATGGCTCCATCGGTAGCAGGCATACTGCTCGATCTTGGTGTATCATCGGCGCAGATCGATTCTCCCGAACGGGGATTCAGCTATCTGCAGCATGGTCCTCTCGATATGCGCATGGATCCCGAAGCCGCCCGAAGCGCCGCGGATATAGTCAATACCATGAACGAACGGGAGCTCGCGAATCTTTTTTTCCGTTACGGCGAAGAACCTCGAAGCCGAAGCATCGCCCGCGATATTGTGGAGTATCGGGATCGGCAGGGCCCGATTCTGCGAACCGAGACGCTGGCGGGACTTATCCGTCAGAGGGAGCCGAGGCCGGACCGGGTCATCAGAACGCTTTCACGGATTTTCCAGGCTGTCAGGATCGAGGTTAACCATGAGCTCGACGTACTTGCCGGTGCTCTTGAAGAAAGCGCATCAATGCTCATCCCGGGTGGACGGCTTGCGATCATCAGTTACCATTCTCTCGAGGACCGGATGGTCAAATGCTTTTTCGCCGACAGGGCTCGCAGCGATTGGGGGCCCAGAGGGGTAGGGCTCAGGGAGCCTGTCAGAAAAGCGGAGTTCCGGGTCGTAACCAGAAAACCTGTTACAGCAGGAGCACAGGAAATATCGTCGAATCCGAGGGCCCGGAGCGCCAGGCTCCGGATTCTCGAAAAACTTGCAGAAGGAGAGGCCGTTGATCTCACATAATGCTGAAAATGGTTTTTCGCCCCATCTGTCGGGGAGGGCTTTCGACCTCATGCATATTCGCAAGACAGATCATCATGATGAAAGGGAAAGATCGGGGTCGGCGCGGATGATCGACGCAGGCGGCGAAGGGGTTGCCCGTTTTTCCGAAATGCAGGCTCCTACCGGCAAGGGAGACGGGGGCGTGAAAGAACTCTTAAGCCGGGCGTTCGGTTTCCGGCTTTCGGATCTCCTGCGTTTAAGGACTTTTTTATACCTTCTGCCGGTAACCGGCATTCTTCTGTTTCAGATTTACAATACCATAGCGATACAGAAACTTGCCCTTGCGAACGAAACGCTCAGAGAGCAGATAGCAATGAGTTCGAGCGTCATTACCTCCCAGGAACTCAAGGTGAACGAATTGCAGGGCATTCACAATATCGCATTGCAGGCGGAGCGTCTCGGCCTGCAGGCGTCAAGCGTTCCTGCAGTCGAAATTGTGCCGTAATATAAGCGTCAATCTTGTGAGCATGTTGCCAAATGAGTGAAAACGAGATACCGCAAAAAACTCCGGATGCGGAGTTCGGAAAGCGTCTTGGCCTGGTGGTGCTTTGTTTTCTGCTTTTTCTTGTCGGCATTATCGCCATGCTGCTGAACATTCAGATTGTCAATGTTAAAAAGTATCAGGATAAGGCTGAAAAACAGTATATCAGGCTTGTTACCGAACATGCGCAGCGAGGGGTCATTCTCGACCGTCACGGGAGGATGCTTGCAGAAACCGTCGAAACGATTTCTTTTTATGCAGACCCGCAGATCGTAAGGAATACTCCGCTTTTCGACGAAAAAGGAAAGGCCGTGATAGACAGGAAAACCGGCGAACAGAAAACATTCGATAACTCTGCCGAGGTAGCCCGGCTTTTTTCCGCGCATCTCGGCAAAAGCCGTCGGGAATACCTTAAAAAACTCAGAAGAGGCAAGCGGCTTGCCGTTCTTGGCCGCAAGATTTCTGCCGTACAGGCTTTGCCGCTCATGCAGAAAAAAATTCCCGGCGTCTGGTTCGACCGGGAACAGCAGCGTTACTATCTCAATGTCGCAGCACAGGTAATCGGCGTAACCGACAACCGCAACAGCGGCATCAGCGGTATCGAGATGCAGTTCGATCGCTATCTGAAGGGACGGGACGGGTCGAGGGTCTACCAGAGGTCGGCAACCGGAAAGCGCTACCCGGCTCCAGATGCCCTGCAGCTCGATCCAGTAAAAGGCAATACGGTTCAACTGACGCTCGATGCCGATATCCAGAGTATTGTCGAGGACGAGCTTGCCGAAGCTGTCGCTACGTCCCAGGCGAATGCGGCAACAGGCATCGTTATTGACGTGCGAACCGGAGAAGTGCTCGCAATGGCAAATATTCCAACTTTCGATCTCAATCGGAGGGCGACATGGACTCCGGAAAAATCCCGAAATCGCGCCGTTACGGACAGTTTCGAGCCGGGGTCGACCTTCAAGATCGTCATGGCGGCAACCGCCACCGAAGTGCTCGGCCGAAAAGCGGAAGACAGGGTATATGCCAATAATGGCGTGCTGCCGTTGTTCGGTCTGAGGATCAGGGATCATGAGCCTTACGGAGATCTCACTTTCCGGGAGGCGCTCATGCACTCGAGCAACGTGGTGGCGGCCAAAACCGCGATGGAAACCGGCAGGGCGCAATTCCATGCCTATACGAAGAATTTCGGATTCGGCTCAAAAACCGGCATCGGCCTGGTCGGGGAGTCGTCGGGCAGGGTCAGGCCGCTGAGCAAGTGGGACAAGACAACGCTTCCCTGGATGGGATACGGCTATCAGGTTATGGCAACTCCCTTGCAGATACTGCAGGCCTATGCGGCGATAGCCAATGACGGTGTGCTCATGAGGCCTTTTGTTCTCAAGAGCATTACCGATGCGGCCGGGCGTATCGTCGTCGAGAATCAGCCGGAAGCGGTAAGAAAGGTTGTCGAGCCCGAGACTGCAAGGTATCTCGGAAAGGAGTATTTCAAGGCGGTCGTAGACAGCGGTACCGCAAGAAGCGCAGCAATTCCAGGCATGAGCGTTGCCGGAAAAACCGGAACGGCAAGGAGGGCGACCGGAGGTTCCTACGCGAATGCCGTCTATGTCTCCTCCTTTGTCGGTTATTTTCCTGTCGAAGCACCAAGGTATGCCCTCATCGTGCTGGTCGAGGAGCCACAGAAAGCTTATTATGCGGCAACTGTCGCCGCTCCGTTTTTTTCGAAAATATCTTCGAGGATTCTTGCCTGTTCCGAAGAGCTGCAGAAAAACCTCGGTTTCAAGTCTCCCGAGCAGGCGGCTATCGATTCGACGACAACCGTCGCCGTTCCGGATCTCAAAGGACTGAAGGGCGACGATGCCCGACGCCTTCTTAAATGGCTCGGGCTTGAAATGGAATCGAGCGGTGCCTCGGACGGCGTTGTGAGGGCCCAGAGCGTCCGTCCCGGCATGAAAATAGACAGGTCAGGGATAGTTAGGGTCAAACTTTCTTCCGCGGTCAGGCAGCGGGCCATATTATGATAAAGGGAATTTCTTTTTCACAACCGGTCTTGCCGGTCAGGCTTTCCGACCTTCTCTCTCAGGTCAGGCACCTCGATTGTTCAGGTCCCTATCCGGACGGGCTGTCGGTCACAGCGATCACCGCCGATTCGCGGGAGGTCGTCAGCGGTTCGCTGTTCGCGGCGATTCCGGGGTTTGTTTCCGATGGCCATCGGTTCATCGACGCCGCAGTTCTCAAAGGCGCGATCGCGATAATCTGCGAAAAGCCGCCTGTGCAGCCCGCTCCCGGAGTGCTTTTCATACGGGTGGCCGATACGCGAAAAGCGCTTGCAGAAGCAGCAAAAGTTTTTTACGGTCAGGCATCCGAAAAACTTTTCCTTATCGGCGTAACCGGCACCAACGGAAAAACCACCACTGCCCGGCTGATAACCGGACTTCTCAATGCCGGCGGGATTCCCGCCGCCTATATCGGTACCGGGCTCTGCCGGATGCGTTCACGGGATATTCTGCTCGAACGTACTACGCCCGAAGCGCATGAGCTGCAGGCGCTTTTCGCCGCCATGCTTCAGGAGGGGTGCAAGGCTGCGGTCATGGAAGTTTCTTCGCATGCCCTTGTGCTTGACAGGGTTTACGGCCTCAGGTTCAGGAGCGCGGTGTTCACCAATCTGAGCATGGATCACCTCGACTTTCATCATACCATGGAGGAATACGCCCGGGCAAAACAACTGCTGTTCGACCAACTCGAGCCGGATGGTTATGCCGTCATTAACGGAGACGATTCTTATGGGGCTCTCATGGCGGAAAGGGTGCCGCAGGAGCGACGGTTCTGCTGCTCCATGGAGCCGGAATTACATCGGAATCTGCAGTGCGCAAAACGGTTTTCCGCTTCCGTTCAGGAGATTTCCCCTGCCGCCACGACAATCCGCCTGAATTTTCCGGATGTTTCAGCAGAGGTGCGAACCGAACTTCCGGGCAGATATAACGTCATGAATCTTCTCGAAGCCGCCGCCGCCGTTTCGGGCATGGGCATGTCGTCCGGCGCGGTTACCGAGGCATTGAAGACACCCTTCAGCGTTCCGGGAAGAATGGAGCGAGTCCTGGACGCAAACGCCGGCCGATGCGCTTTCGTGGATTACGCGCATACTCCGGACGCACTTGAAAAGGCTCTCGGTACGATCCGGGAACTCGTCCGTCCGTCATCCCGTCTTGTCGTGGTTTTCGGATGCGGCGGAAATCGCGACAGGATGAAACGTCCGCTTATGGGCAGGATCGCATCCGAAATCGCCGATTACTCCTATCTGACATCCGACAATCCAAGAAACGAAGATCCGGAAGAGATTCTTGATGATATCGAGAGCGGCATGAGCGGCAGCGGTTACAAACGCATCGTCGACCGGGCAGCTGCGATCCGCGAGGCTACCGCATCACTTCGGCCTGGCGATGTGCTGCTTGTGGCAGGAAAAGGTCATGAAACCAGTCAGGAAATAGCCGGCGAAAAGCATTATTTCTCAGATCAGGAGACGCTCAGGGAGTGTTTCCGGGAGGGGGTGGACGACGTAACGACAAATCAATCCGTATGAAAGGCGTTCTTGGTGAAGCCGATCTGAGACAGATCGGGGAAATCGTATCGGAAGATGCCGGCGGGGATGTGCCGCAGATGCAGGAGCCGTCTGTTGTCATCGACTCTCGCGAGGTTAAGGGCGCAGATGTCTTTGTCGCTCTACGGGGGGAAAAGACAGACGGGCACCGCTATATTGACGAGGTTTTTTCGAAAGGGGCTTCATGGGCGGTAGTGTCGAAGGAGTGGTATGCGTCGCATCCGCTGGAAGCGGGTATGGGGAAGCGGAACTATCTGGTTGTTGCCGATACTGTCAGAGGGCTTCAGCAGCTTGCTTCGGCTTATCGCGGCACCTTCGACGTGCCTGTGTTGGGTATCGGCGGAAGCAACGGAAAGACAACCACAAAGGAACTGATCGCATCGGTTCTTGCAACCGGTTTCCGGGTGCATATGAGCAAAGGTAATCTGAACAATCATCTCGGCGTTCCTCTTACCCTGCTTCAGATGAAACGGGATACCGGGATCGCCGTCGTGGAGATGGGAATAAACCACCCCGGGGAAATGGAGCTGCTTGCCTCCATCGCAAGGCCGACTCATGGCCTGCTTACCAATATCGGCCATGAGCATCTGGAGTTTCTGCACGATCTCGACGGGGTTGCCGCCGCAGAAACCAGGCTTTACGACTATCTCGACAGCAATGGAGGGGTTTGTTTTGTCAATACCGGAGATACCCGGCTGAAAAAAGCAGCCGAAGGCCTTCAGCGCAGGGTGCTCTACGGTCTCGACGAACACAGCGAACAGGTGCCGTATGCCGAAGAGATCGGTCTTGACGCACATGGCCGGCCGATGTTTTTCCTCTGTTCCGGAGGGGATCGTCTCTCCGTCACCCTGCGGCTGACAGGCCGCCATAACGTTATCAATGCGCTTGCTGCTGCTGCGGTCGGGTCGTATTTCGGGCTCTCCCTGGCCTGCATCAGGGATGGACTTCAAAACCTGCAGCCTCCGTCCGGATGGAAACGCATGGAATACCGGGAAGCGGGAGGCGTTACCGTCATCAACGATACCTACAATGCCAACCCTGATTCGGTACGTTACGCCATCGACCTTCTCGACGAGTTGTCGTGCCCCGGCAGAAAAATAGCTGTACTCGGCGATATGCTCGAACTTGGGGATTGCGGAGAACTTGAACATGAAAAGATCGGCAGGTATATTCAGCAGAGCACGATCGACCTGCTTCTGACATTCGGCGATCTGGCCCGCGGGTATCTGTCGGGAAACGAGACGCGCGCATACGGCCACTATGCAAGTCGCGAAGAGCTGTCGAAAGCGCTCATCGATATGGTGGTTCCCGGAGACGCCGTGCTTTTCAAGGGATCGAGGGGCATGCGGCTTGATGAGACGGCAAATGCGCTGTGTATCGAAAGAATATCTCAATAATCAACGTTTCAGCCTGAATGCTGTATTATATCCTTAAATACTTAAACGACGCTTATGATCCGCCCGGCCTCGGCGTTATCGAGTTTATCACCTTCAGGGCAAGCGCTGCTGCCGTAACGGCACTTCTTATCTGTCTCGTTTTCGGCCCCTGGTTCATCAGGTACCTCAAAGGACGCATTATCGAGCCTGTAAAAGAGGAAGCGCCGCCGGAACACAGGAAAAAGAAGGACATTCCGACCATGGGCGGCCTGCTCATCATCATCGCTATCGAGATATCGGTCTTTCTGTGGGCGCGTTTCGACGATCCGCACGTATGGCTGATCATGCTTGCGGTTTTCTGGATGGGAGCCATAGGTTTTCTTGACGATTACATGAAGGCAGTGCTCAAGGTTAAGGGGGGGCTCTCTCCGAGGTACAAGCTCATCGGGCAGATAGCTCTCGGTCTTTTCATCGGTTTTTATACATGGTTCGATCCGGCATTTTCGGTGCTGCGTTCGACCACGACTGTGCCGTTCTTTAAAAATCTCACGATCGATTACGGCATTTTCTATATTCCTGTGGTGATTTTCATCATCACGGCGGTCTCCAACGCCGTGAATCTTACCGACGGTCTCGACGGTCTTGCCTCTGGAAGTTCGGCTATCGTGGTTTTCGCGCTCGGCGGTTTCGCCTATCTTGCCGGCAATGCCGTCTATGCATCGTATCTGAAGATTCCCTTTATTCCCGGCGGCGGTGAAATTGCCGTTGTGAGTATGGCCATAGTTATGGCCTGCGTAGGATTTCTCTGGTTCAATTCGAATCCTGCTGAGGTGTTCATGGGCGACACGGGATCGCTTGCTCTCGGAAGCGCCATTGCAGTTATTGCGCTGCTGATCAAACAGGAACTGCTTCTTCCTGTGCTGGCTGGAATATTCTTTATCGAAACCCTGTCGGTTTCCCTGCAGGTGCTGTACTTCAAATATACGAAAATGCGTTTCGGTCAGGGACGCAGGATTTTTCTCATGGCCCCGCTGCATCATCATTTCCAGTTGAAGGGCTGGCCCGAACAGAAAATAGTTATCCGGTTCTGGATTATCACCGTTCTGTTCTTTCTTGCAAGTCTCATGACATTGAAACTCAGGTAGCATCAGCGCACTATGGAGGTAAACGGAAAAAAAATATCGGTTATCGGCGCAAAAAGGAGCGGCATGGCTGCGGCCGGGCTGCTTTCTGTAAAAGGAGCCAGCGTTTACGTGAGCGAACTCGGGCAGTTGTCCGACGACGAAAAATCGCTTTTGTCAGGACTCGGAGTCGAGTATGAAGACAGAGGACATACCGAGCGTCTCTGCGATGCCGATCTTGCAGTCGTAAGTCCGGGAATTCCTCGCGAGTCGGACGTGGTCCGCATGGTGCTCGATAAAGGAATTCCTCTTTTCAGCGAGATCGAAGCGGCCTCATGGTTCTGCAGGGCGAGAATGGCCGGCATTACCGGTACCGACGGAAAAACCACTACTGCGACGCTCCTGTACCGAATCGCCGAAGCCGAAGGAAATGCGCGGGGATACCGGGCCGTCAGCGCCGGAAATATCGGGGTGCCATTCTCCTCTGTCGTCACGTCACTCGCACCGGATGATCTTGCCGTCATCGAGCTGAGCAGCTACCAGCTTGAAGGGTGCGTGAGTTTTCATCCAGCCGTATCGGTCATCACCAATATAACTCCCGACCATCTTGACCGGTATCATGGAGACATACGGGAGTATGCCGAGGCGAAATACAGGATCTGCCGTCAGCAGAAGGCGCCGGATGCCCTTTGCTACAATATCGACGACCCGCTGCTCAGGGAGCATTTCGGCAAAGGAGACGGCGCATATCCCTTCCGGCTCATCCCCTTCGGTATAGGCGCGGATGCAGTCCGGTACGCTTCCGAAGAAGGGTTTTCTTTCGACGAAGGCATGATTCTGCACTGGCAAGGAGGCGTATCATATCCGGTCGTCGCCGGCGACGAGTTTCTTAAAAGCAGTTTCCGGGGCAGGCACAATATATACAACGCGCTGGCGGCAACCGCCGCAGCTCTATCCCTTGGTATAGACAGGGATGCCGTCCGGACGGCGTTATCCGGATTTACCGGGGTCGAGCACCGGCAGGAGCTCGTACGTTCCCTCGATGGAGTCGACTGGATCAACGATTCGAAGGCAACCAATGTCAATGCGTTGCTTCAGGCGCTCAACGCGGTACCCGGCAGGCTTGTGCTGATAGCGGGAGGACGGGACAAGGGCAACGACTATTCCATACTTGCCGATGTCGTACGCAGCAAGGTTGCGGCCATAATTGCCATCGGCGAGTCGAAAGAAAAAATATGCCGGGCATTTGAAGGTGTCACGCAGACGCTTCCGGCCGAAACGCTTGAAGAGGCGGTCGAACTGGCAGACAAAGCCGCAGGCCGCGGCGATACGGTACTTTTTTCTCCCGGATGCGCAAGCTTTGATATGTTTTCGAACTTCGAGGAGCGAGGAAGGCTTTTCAAGCATATTATACAAGGGCTTACATCATGACTGTCGGCGTCGGACCGGCCGGTTCCCCAACTATCGACCGGCCTTACAGGGGGAATACCTCCGGGGAGGTCATAGCCGGCAAGCTGATGCTGCTGATCGTTTCCCTGCTTATCTGCATCGGAATCGTGATCGTCTACAGCAGTGGCGCCGGATGGGCGGAAAACAAGTACTCCAGTTCGGAATACTTTCTCTGGCGGCAACTCTTCTTTTCCGTTATCGGTATATTCACTATCGTGTTCTTTGCCCGGATCGATTATCATATATTCTATAAAGTCAGCAAGCTTTTTCTTTTTTTCAGCATTTTTCTGCTCTCCCTCCTGCTGGTACTGAAGGTTGTAGGCGTCATATCCGGTGCCGCCCGGTGGATCGGGTACGGGCCTTTGAAGTTTCAGGTGTCCGATGTTGCAAAATATGCGCTGATTTTTCATTTCTCCCGTCTGATAAGCGAAAAGCAGGCATATATCAAGGATCTGCATAACACCTATCTGCCGCTTGTCGTTATCCTGATTACGGTTGTTTTTCTTATCGCGCTCGAGCCGAACTTCAGCACGGCTTCGCTTATCGCCCTGATCGGGTTCATCATGATGTTCATTGGGGGGGTCAACATCCGCTATCTTCTTGCGACTGCCGGTCTGATTATTCCCGTCGGAGCTGTTTATGCCATGATAGCGCCTTACCGGATGGCAAGGCTGGTTTCTTTTTTCAGCGGGGACGAGAAAGGGATGAGTTACCAGGTGCTCCAGGCACTTATCGGGCTCGGTAACGGAGGGCTTTTCGGACTTGGCATCGGAGCCAGCAAACAGCGGGAGCTCTACCTGCCGCTCTCCTACAACGATTTCGTCTTTGTCGTTATAGGCGAGGAGTACGGGTTTATAGGCGCACTGTTCGTGCTTTTTCTTTTTTCGGCATTTCTCGGCTGCGGACTTGTTATCGCAAAGCATGCGCCGGATAATTTCGGGAAGTACGTCGCAACAGGCATCACCATCGCAATCGTGCTTTTCGCCTTCGTCAACATCGCCGTTGCAACGCATCTGCTTCCGACTACAGGCGTGGCATTGCCGTTTATAAGTTACGGCGGGACGGCGCTGGTATTCAATTCGCTCGGAGTCGGCATTCTGATCAGCATATCGAGATCCAGGAAGCGGAGGCGGGAATCTGAATCAGGCACGGAAAAACCGGAAGGAGGGCTTTCTTGAATATTCTTTTCGCAGGCGGAGGTACCGGCGGCCATCTCTACCCTGCTGTCGCCATGGCAAGCGAGTTGCTGAAAATAGTGCCGGAAGCATCGGTATCGTTTGCTGGGACGAAAAACGGCATCGAGGCGACAGAGGTGCCGCGTCTCGGTTACAGGCTGCACCTGCTTCCGGTCAGGGGACTGAAGCGGGGCGGATCGCTTCAGGCGCTTTTGAGCAATGTCGCGGTGCTTGCGGATTTCGCCGCCGCGCTCTTTTCTGCCGCATCGATCATAGCAAGGGAAAAGCCGGACGTCGTCGTCGGTACCGGCGGGTTTGTGAGCGCTCCCGTGCTTCTTGCCGCCCAGCTTCTGGGGCGCAGAACGCTGATACAGGAACAGAACGCGTTTCCCGGCGTGACTACGAAACTGCTTTCTCTGCTTGCCCGCGAAGTGCATCTTTCGTTTACCGAGGCAGGAGCTTATATCAGGAGAAAAAAGGGGGTTTTCGTTACGGGAAACCCGGCCCGTTCATTTCCCCCTGTAAGCAGGGAGGATGCCCTCAGGCGTTTCGGCCTCATGGAGCCGCTGCCGACTCTTCTTGTTTTCGGCGGCAGCCGCGGGGCCCGGTCCATCAACAATGCCATGCTCCAATGGTTCGGGGAGTTCACTTCGGGCGCCAATCTTGTCTGGCAGACGGGCTCTCTGGACTATGAGCGCATCAGTCGACAGGTCAAACCTTCCGGGAGACTCTGGATCGGTCCCTATATAGAACATATGGGCGATGCTTATGCGGTTTCCGATCTTGTCGTGTGCAGGGCCGGAGCATCGACTATCGCCGAGCTGACCAATATGGGGAAGCCCTCGGTGCTTGTACCCTACCCCCATGCTACCGGAGACCATCAGCGATTCAACGCAAAAGCGCTTGTAGGTACCGGTGCCGCAATGCTTATCGACGACAGCCGGCTTGATACTCCGGGAGCCAGGCAGATTGTGCTGGATCTTCTCCATGATTCCGGGCGGCTCGCCTCCATGACGGCTTCCTGCAACTCGCTTGCGCATCCCGATGCGGCAAGGCAGCTTGCAGGGCGCATTATTCAACTTGCAAAACAGTAACCGGATTGTAACATGGAACTCGGAAAAACCCGAAGGGTGCATATTGTTGGAATTGGCGGTGCCGGTATGAGCGCGATTGCTGAACTGCTTCTCAAATCAGGTTTCAGCGTCAGCGGTTCGGATCTGCAGACCGGAGAGGTAACCGACAAGCTTGCCGAGCACGGCGCGGTTGTCTATCATGGGCACAGCTCAGAGCATATCGAAAACGCCGACGTGGTAGTATTCTCTTCGGCGGTCAGGATAAGTGATAATGCGGAAATAACCGCTGCTGAAAAAGCCGGCATTCCAGTCATCAAGCGGGATGAGATGCTTGGAGAACTGATGCGATACAAGTCGGGTATATGCATTTCAGGTACCCATGGCAAAACCACCACGACGGCTATGGTCGCCACCATGCTGATCGAGTCGGGCGAGTCGCCTACCGTCATGATCGGAGGAGTTTCAGACTATCTGAAAGGAAGTACGGTTGTCGGCGACGGAAAGTATATGGTCATAGAGGCCGATGAATACGACAGGGCGTTCCTCAAACTTACTCCTACTATTGCCGTCGTCAACAGCCTTGAATCGGAGCATATGGATACCTATGGCTCGCTCGACGAACTGAAGAACGCCTTTGTGGCCTTTGCCGACAAGGTGCCGTTTTACGGCAGGGTGATCTGCTGTGCAGACTGGCCTGAAATCAGACGGATCATCCCGAGGCTCAACCGGCGAGTGACTACGTTCGGAATCGATGAGCCTGCTGATGTTATGGCGACGGACATTCAGCTGGAGCGGAACCATTCCTCGTTCATCGTAAGGGCTTTCGGAAGCCGTTACGAGGGGGTGAAGCTGCAGGTTCCGGGTCGGCACAACGTACTCAACGCGCTTGCGGCATTTTCAACCGGCCTCGAACTCGACATCGCACCGGAAAAACTTATTGCCGGCCTTGGAATGTACAGCGGCATGAGAAGGCGTTTCCAGATAAAATACGAGGACGTAAAAGGACTTATGATCGTCGACGATTACGCGCACCATCCCTCCGAAGTCAAGGCGGCCGTTAAAGCCGCCCGCAGCGGATGGAAGGATTCTCGGATCGTTGCGGTTTTTCAGCCCCATCTCTATTCGAGAACGCAGGAGTTTGCCGACGAATACGGTTGGGCTCTTTCCCATGCGGATGCGATTTATATCGCCGATATCTATCCCTCCCGCGAAAAGGCGGAAGATTTTCCCGGAGTGAACGGTGAGATGGTGGCAGCAGCAGTAAGGAAAGCCGGAGGGAGGCAGGCCGTGTTTATCGGGGGAAAGGACGATCTTTACGTCGCGCTCGGGGAGTGCTGCAATGAGGACACAATGCTCCTTTTCATGGGAGCGGGAGACATTACCCATATGGCGACCAGACTTGCCCGCGAGCTTGGCAGCAGGTGAACGGGATATTTTCCTTTTATTTGTATTTCGGCTGAAACGTCAGACTCTTTCAGGCTGTTGTGTTGGTTGTGGTATACCCGCCTTGATCAGATTACCGAATTGAGCCATGCAGATCTCTGATTCCGAACATAACGAGGACTCTAAGGTTCCGGATAGTTCTTCCGTTTCCTCCGGAAGCGAAGGTAACGCCGGTCGGCTTCCGGGGGACAGCGGCGGGAACTGGAAAGCGGTGCTTGTCATTCTCCTGCTTGTATTTGCCGCTCTTGCCGGTCTCGCCTTCTATGCGTCCAACTGGAAGCAGGAGGTAGCCGTAAGGGAAATTGTCATAGAAGGAGCGGACATCGTTCCTCGAAATGAGCTTTCTGAAGTACTGAACGGCTACCTCGGAAAGAATCTTCAGAATCTCGATACCGGGGCGATCGAATCGAAACTTCTCGCTGTTTCTTATGTCAGGAGGGTTTCAATTGCCCGAGAATTGAACGGAATCATCAGGGTGAAAGTTACGGAGAGGGAGCCTCTGGCGCGGACGGTTTACCGCAACAGAAACATGATTATCGATACCGAAGGCGTTCTCCTGCCGGAAACACCTCGGGTCTCCTCCCGTTTCGGCACTCTGATCGGCGTGTTTGGTATCGGACGTACGGTGAAGGGCAGAAACGCGCCTGAGCGACTTGCCGAAAGGGACAGTGCGGTAGTCATGAGCCTTGCCGAAGCTCTGCGGGAATCTGACTATGCGAGGCTTCTGATCCGGGAAATCCATCTTCAGCCGGACGGTCTGACGTTCTGCCGGGCTGCCGGTTCATCCGCCAGGTTTGTTGTCGGCAGTGACGGGAACTTTAAGGAAAAGTTGAAAAAATTCGAGATATTCTGGCAAAAGGTAGTATCGAAGAAAGGTACGGACGCGTTCGAGTCTGTCGATCTGAGGTTCAGGGACAGGATATTTACGTTGGATACTCTTGCCAGACAGATGCGGCAGGATGTTGTCCTGTGACAATCATGCAAGTATAGACGATCATGCTGAAAAGCAATATAGCAGTGGGACTTGATATCGGAACGACCAAGGTTTGCGTTGTCGTTGCTGAAAAGGACGAGATTGGAAAGCTCAACGTTCTCGGTAAAGGGCGCTCAAATTCGGAGGGCCTGCAGCGGGCGACGGTCGTCAATATCAACAAGACTGTCGATGCCATCAAGGCGGCCGTAGCTGATGCTGAACGGGAGTCCTCGATACGGATCAGAGGGGTTAATGTCGGTATTTCGGGAGCGCATGTGAACTGCATCCACAGCAATTCCGAAATCAGCGTCAACCAGACCGGCATAGTCAACGAGTCGGATGTTCGCCGTTTTCTTGAAAAAGCCAAAACCAACATCAAGTATCTCGATATCGATCACGAAATCATCCATGTGATCCCGCAGGAGTTCATCGTCGATGATCAGGAAGGAGTGCTCGATCCTATCGGCATGGCGGGAACCACCATGCGCGGCAGCGCCTATATTGTGGTGGGGCTTCGCACGAAGATCCGCAACATCAAGCAGTGCATTGAAAAAGCCGGTCTTGAAGTCGGCGCCCTGACCTTCGAGCCTGTCGCCTCAGGTATCGCGGTGATGAAAGAGAGCGAAAAAAAGAGTGGCGTCGTGGTTGTCGATATCGGTGGAGGCACAACCGAGGTGGCCATCTATATCGATGGCGCGATCAGGTACTCCGAAGTCATCAAGGTTGCGGCAAACGATGTTACGCACGATGTCGCGCATGGGGTCAAGGCTCTTCACGAAGTTGCCGAAGAGCTGAAAATCCGGCATGGAAACGCATACAGCAAGTTGCTCGGAGAGGATGAAACCATTCTCATTCCGGGTATCGAGGGCCGTCCGCAGAAGTCGTTCCCGAAAAGTTCTCTGACCATGATCATCGAGGCCAGGATGATCGAGATCTTCGAACTGGTGCGGGATTCCATCAAACGGTCGGGATATTATGAATTTCTCAACGCCGGAGCGATCATCACCGGCGGAGGCGCCCTCATGCCGGGTACGGAGGAGCTTGCGAGGGATGTGCTCGGGCTCGATGTCCGTATCGGGTATCCTGAAGGGGTGTCGGGAGGCATAAAAGGTTCGGTCAACAATCCCATGTACGCAACGGTCATGGGGCTTGTCGCGCACTCGCTCCAGAACACGCTTTTCGAAGAATCCGAAGCCGTGCACGTCATTCAGGGCACACCTGCAGCCGGCACAATATCCGAAGCGGAAGAGCCTCTGCACGATTCCGAGACGGCGCCGGATTCGTCGCAGTCCAATTCGTCGGGAGCCAAGATCGTCGACCGGCTGAAAAAATTCTGGAGCGAACTATAACCGGCGCCGCTTGAGGCGCATGAATGAATAATCAGGAACGAAAACATGGCATTTGAACTGGACCCGGGACTGTTCGAGGGCGATCAGGGAAAAGGGGTTACCATCAGGATTGTAGGCGTCGGCGGTTGCGGCGGCAACGCGGTAAACAACATGATTGACCGGAAAATCAGCGGAGCCGAGTATATCGTTTTCAATACCGACCGGCAGGCGCTTCTGAATTCGAAGGCGCCGATACGGGTGCAGATAGGCAAGAAAGCCACAAGCGGACTTGGCGCTGGAGCCGATCCGTCCAAAGGCAGGCAGGCTGCCGAGGACGACAGGGATATCATAGCTGCGCAGTTGAAAGGCGCCGATCTTGTGTTTATTGCCGCAGGAATGGGCAAAGGCACGGGAACGGGCGCGGCGCCGGTTATTGCCTCAATTGCCAGAAACATGGGCATTCTTACCATAGGGGTCGTGACCCGGCCATTCAATTTCGAAGGCCAGGTCAAAGCGCGCATCGCCGACGGAGGAATCAACGAACTTCGCAAATTCATAGATACCCTGATAGTAGTCGAGAACGAAAAGATTCTCAGCATCGCCGAAGACGGCATCAGTGCAACCGAAGCATTCAATATGGCCAACGACGTGCTGTACCGTGCGGCCAAGGGGATCTCCGATATCATTACAAGACATGGCCATGTCAACGTGGATTTCGCCGATGTCAAAAGCATCATGTCCGGAGCCGGGGATGCCGTAATGGGTTCCGCTGCCGCAGCCGGAGAGCGGAGGGCGCTTAAGGCGGCCTCGGATGCGCTCAACAGCCCCTTGCTCGACGGAGTTTCGGTCAGGGGAGCAAAAGGGGTGCTTGTCAATATCACCGGTGAGGTAACCATGCGGGATATGACCGACGCAATGAACTTCATCGAAGAACAGGTCGGCAGCGAGGCTAAAATCATCAACGGATACGTCGATGAGCTGCAGATTTCCGGAGAGATCCGGGTTACGGTCATCGTTACCGGATTCAGGCGAAAAGATTCCCCTGGATCTGCCGGAACTGAGAAGGAACAGCAGGCTCCGAAGTATACAGAGCAGCGCCATGGGCATTTTCCTCATACAGCCGTAAGGTCGGTGGTGACCGGTCTGCCCGAAAGGCAGGAAGAGGACCTGCGGATTCCGACCTATGTCAGACGCCAGATATCCATTCACGATCCTCTTGAGGTCGGAAACAAAACGCGCGCGGAACAGAATACAGAAAACGGAGGCCATTTCTCCCGGAGTATCGAAGAACAGGAAGACCAGATACAGAAGGGATCGACGGATCTTCCGGCTTATCTTCGCAGGAAAAACAACGGCAGCTGACAGCTGCGCTTCATCGTAAAAGGAGTACACATTATGGGAAACCGGATGCTTTCAGTAGAGGAGGCGGTTTCAATTATTCGTTCGGGAGACAGGGTTTTTCTTCATACGGCGGCGGCTACCCCGCAACGCCTGATAGAAGCCATGGTCGGCCGTGCCGGGGATTTGAGGGGCGTCGAAATCGTGAGCCTCCATACAGAGGGTGACGCTCCATATGTAAGACCTGAATACAGGGATAGTTTCAGGCTGAATGCCTTTTTCGTCGGAAAAAACGTCCGTAATGCGGTTCAGCAGGGCGATGCCGATGCCATGCCGATATTCCTCAGCGATGTCCCCTCGATGTTTCATAACAGGATTCTTCCTCTTGATGTCGCGCTTGTTCACGTCTCGCCTCCCGACCGTCACGGATACTGCTCTCTGGGAGTATCTGTCGATGCTTCGCTTGCCGCGGTGCACAATGCCCGCCACGTTATTGCGCAGGTCAATCCGCTCATGCCGAGAACGCACGGCGAAGGCCTGCTCCATATCAGCAAGATTCATGCGATGGTCGCAGTGGAAGATCCTCTTCCCGAAACGCCGAGGCATGAACTGACGGGAGCCGAACAAAGCATCGGGCGCCATATCGCTTCGATCGTAGAGGATGGCGCCACGCTGCAGATGGGCATAGGGGCTATTCCCGACGCAACGCTTGCGGCGCTCGGTTCTCATCGTGACCTTGGTATTCACACCGAAATGTTTTCTGACGGCGTTGTCGAACTCATCGAAAAAGGTGTTATTACCGGCAGGAAAAAGAAGACTCACAAAGAGATCGTGGTCGCCAGCTTCCTTGTAGGCACCCGGCGGCTGTATGATTTCGTCGATGACAACCCGCTTGTTGAAATGCTTCCTTCCGACTATGTCAACGACACGAAGGAGATCCGCAAAAATCCGAAAGTCACGGCGATCAACAGCGCTCTGGAGATCGATATGAGCGGTCAGGTCTGCGCTGATTCGATAGGACAGCGCTTTTTTTCCGGCGTAGGCGGCCAGATGGATTTCATCAGGGGCGCAGCGCTTTCCGAAGGCGGTAAGCCGATCATAGCTCTGCCCTCCACCACGAGAAAAGGGGCTTCCCGGATTGTGCCTCATCTCAAACCCGGAGCAGGGGTCGTAACAACGAGAGCCCATGTCCATTACGTCGTTACAGAATACGGCATCGTGAACCTGCATGGCAAGAACCTGCGCCAGCGAGCCGAAGCGTTAGCCTCCATAGCCCATCCCGACTTCCGGGAGGAAATCTGTCGCAGCGCCCGCGATTTGTACGGACAGAAGAGCAGCTGCGAGGTGTGAGGGTCGAAGATTCGACAACAACAAGAGAAGGCTGCCCGGGGGCAGCCTTCTCTTGTTTACCGGATGGGGCTCGCTCGGCTTATGCGGGCTTGACGGCCTCGCAGAGAAGGTGGTCGTATTTCCTGACGATGCGCACGTCGCTGAAACCGATTTTCTCGAGGATGTCCCTGTAAGCATTCTGCGGTTTGAATCCGAGCACGGAGAACGGCATTCCTGCACCGAGAATATAGTGGCTCAGATAATCGAAATTCGGATTTTCCGGGTCGTCGATGATCATGTCGAGAATGAGCACTTTGCCGCCGGCAGGAAGCGCGTCATATGCTTTCCGGCACATCATGCCGGTGAGCTGTTCATTTGCCGAATAGAGAATTCTGCAGAACATGACGGCGTCGGCCTGGGGATAGTTCTCCCTGTATATATCGACCGCGGCGCCTCTGAGGCGGTCGCCCACCCCTTTTTCGGCGGCATTTTCATTGACAAGCTCGATTGCGCCGGGCAGGTTGAGGATCGTTGATTGCAGGTTCGTGAATTTCTGCAGGAGCGCTGCAGAAATATCGCCGATACCACCGCCGACGTCCACGATCGTTTTTACACCGGACAGGTCGGCCTCTTCGAGCAGAAGCTTGATGGCAAAATGGGCATTGCTGCGGTGGATCTCTTCGAAATACCAGTTATCCTCACGAGTTACCGGCGGATAGGGAACTTCTCCCTTGAAATCGAGCTGCCCTTTCACCGCGTCGGCCAATCTGAAATAAAATGCATCGGAAAGGTGTGCCATGGCTTTTGCCACAGGAATCATATAAAGGTTCGGCTGATCTGCATCGGGCACGAACATCGCTTGCGCGAACGGCGTGAGGCTCCAGTAGCCGTTATCTTCGCAGGTGACTCCCATCTGCCTGAGCGCTTCGAGCAGCATGCCGAGTCTTGGCGGAACCGAACCGGTTGCGGTTGCGAGGGTTTCCGTGTCTTTCGCCCCATCACCAAGCTGAGTAAAGAGGTCAAGTTCAAGAGCTGCCTTGAAACAGCCGAATTCCACAAGCCCTTTGAAAATAATGTCGTTTGCCCTGTGGTTTTGTTTCAGTAACTCGATGTCGTTCATGTACGGATGAGGCTAAAGAGTTTAAGAAAATGAATGGTACGGAGAAGCCGAAGCCTATTTTGTCCCGAAAACTAATTTAGCCTAAATAGGCTTATGAAACAACTGCAAGGAGTCTGTACAATGTGTTATTATCAAGTGATGCATCATATCACCCATGTCTGCAGAAACCATAAACGGGAGAGGAGGCGGTATGCTTTCGAGTCTATCTAAACTCACGCCTGAGCAGATCGGCGAAATCCGCAAACTTGAAGAGGATCTCGGTAAAACCATTCTGTCGTTCTCCAACTACGACGTGATAGCCGCAGGGCTTTCGACAGAAGAGCTTGCGCGTGTTCGCGAGCTTGAGACGCGTATAGGGACGGTGCTTATCGCCCTTGATTCTGCCGGTTCCTGCCGGTCGTGACGCCGATGATGCTTGCCATCCTGCCGGTTATGCCCGCGTCGCGCCGATAGGAGTAGAAAAGTCCCGCATCGGCCGAAGAGCAGAATGCGGAACATTCGATCCTCGATTGGGGAATTCCTGCGTCGAGCAGTTGCCTGCGATTGGCGCCGGCCAGATCGAGATTGAACTTTCCGGTCTGCCGAAGGGAAGGTGCGAGATGCTCGGAATTGAAAGCGTCGGCAACTGCGGCATCGACCTCGTAAGCGGACTGTGCGATTCCCGTGCCGATCCAGGCAAGCAGATTTTCCGGGGCCGTTCCGAACTGCTTCTGCATGAACAGAACAGTTTTAGTGACAATTCCTCCGGCAGCGCCTTTCCATCCGGAGTGAATTGCCGCTACGGCCATGGTTTGCGTGTCGCAGAGCAGTACGGGGTAGCAATCGGCGGTAAAAATGCACAGGAAGATATCTTTTTCATTCGTGACAAGCGCGTCATATCCCGAAAAGAAGCCTGGAGAGATGGCGTGCAGGATCTCTGTGCCGTGAACCTGGTCGGAGCTCGCAAGCTGTTCTGGTTTTATGCCGAGAAGCCCACAGAGCTTCAGGGTGTTTTCTTTGATATTCGCCGGGCTGTCCGCGGTATTTCTTCCGAGATTAAGTCCGTCGAAAGGCACCGGACTTATGCCCCCCCTGCGGGTGGTTTGCAGGGCCACGAGGTTTTCGATATCGGCGAACAATTCCGGAACGACGTACTCTATCCTTGACATGCTGGGTTCGTGTTTCATAGAATGGCAATAAAGCGTTATAATGCCATGCGGGAGACTGCTGCATGTATGAAAATAGTTTTTTTCATGAATGAGGCAGGATTCAGGAGATTTATTTGTGATGTTGAGCGCAATATCGGTATATGAGATGCGGCGTAAAACGGGAACCCCCATGAAAAAACATCCGGAGGATGAGCGCTATCAGAATCAGTTCGGGAGCTCGCTCAGGGCGCTTTCTGATTATCTGGGACTTGGAATCCAGATTGCCGCGGGATTCGTTTTTTTTGTCTTTGCAGGTTACTGGGCGGATGGGCAGTTCGGTACATCTCCTTTTCTGCTGATCGCAGGAGTTTTCATGGGAATGGCCGGGATGGTTCTTGTGCTTATGAAAACGCTGAAGATAGCGAACCGAAAAAAACAAGGATAGGACGTATTTATTACTTAATAACATGAGAGATAAGCCGCCATGAAACCTTTATTTGATTTTCTGATAAAGTTATGTATCTTGACCGTCATTTTATGGGGGGTAATTATCTGGGGGGTCGCTCCGGGTACAATCGACCTTAAGTCGGTTTTCATTGCGTGGGTGATGATATTCGTGAACACCCTTTCAGGATATCTTCTTTTTGAGTACGCGTTCGAAAGGGATTCGTCGTCGTTCAACAAGGTTGTCTTCGGGGGATTGACTGTTCGCCTGCTTGTGATGATGCTGCTCGTCGGAGTTATTCTTGTCGGAAATTATGTGTCTGATTACGACTTCGTTTTGTCTTTTTTTGCATTCTACTGCATCTATGTCATAGTCGAGATACTTGGATATCAAAAGAAAAACAAACAGAAAAAGAATATTGCATGAAACCGGTAATCGTTAAAGAGGCCAGAGCGTTTCTCAAAGTACTTGCGCTAACCATACCGCTTCTGATGAATGCCGGTAACACAGTGTTAGCCTCGCCCGGCGAAGCCCCGATGCACGGAGCGCCTGCTGTGGCTGAAGCTGCTGCAGCCCATGGAGAGGGCGATGCGCACGGGGAGCAAGGTGGGTACAGCGACAAGCCCGGCGACGTTATCATGCACCATATCCTCGACAGCAACGTTTATGCTTTTGAGCCTTTCGGCGAAGTTCACCTGCCGAAAATCGTGGTAGGCGGTTTTGACATTTCGATTACGAAGCATGTGGTTATAATGTGGATTGCCGCAGCCATCGTCCTGCTTGTATTCGGTTCCGTCGGCGGAGCCTACAGGAAGATGACGGCGAAAAATGCCCCGAAAGGCCTTGCCAATGCGATGGAGGCTCTGGTCGATTTTATAAGGCTCGATGTCGCAAAGTCGAATATCGGTCCCGGATTCGAAAAATTTCTGCCCTATCTTCTTACGGTATTCTTTTTCATTCTGCTCTGTAATCTCCTCGGCCTGGTGCCATATGGAGCGACGCCGACCGGTAATATCAATGTAACGCTTACCCTTGCGGTATTCACCTTTTTCATTACCCAGACGGCAGCGCTTAAAGCACATGGCGTCAAGGGGTACCTTGCGCACCTTACTGCGGGAACCCACTGGTCACTCTGGATCATCATGATTCCAATCGAAATCATCGGGCTCTTTACCAAGCCGTTCGCTCTTACCGTCCGACTTTTTGCAAATATGACCGCCGGCCATATCGTTATTCTCAGCCTCATATTCATCAGTTTCATCCTGAAAAGCTACATTGTGGCTGTTGCCGTATCGGTTCCGTTTTCTATATTCATCTACCTGCTTGAAATCTTTGTTGCGTTTCTCCAGGCGTTTATTTTTACCATGCTTTCCGCGCTGTTCATCGGTCTTGCAACCGTTCATGAAGGCCATGACGAGCATGAGGCCGGAGTCGCTCATCACTGAGACGCGGCGACGCTCCGGAAGCGCTTGATGCAGGGCGTTTCCATGAGCGACAGGTTTTTACACTGCTCATAATTTTCTTTTTGTAACATTCAATAATTAATCGGAGGTAATTACACGATGGAAGGTTTAGGATACTTGGGTGCCGGTCTCGGCGCAGGTCTTGCCGTTATCGGCGCAGGTCTTGGTATCGGTAACATTGCAGCAGCCGCAGCAGAGGGCACAGCCCGCCAGCCGGAAGCTACTTCGGAGATTCGTACGACAATGATTATCGCAGCCGCGCTTATCGAAGGTGTCGCGCTGTTCGGCGAGGTTATCTGCGTTCTGCTTGCCCTTAAATAAGCAGAGCCTGTCTCAACGCTTTAATCAGAACATATCCCGATTGCGGCCGGCCCTGCCAGGCCGCAATCGGATTTTATCAACCCGTTAAAGGAACAGTGTTCATGCTAACGTCGGGAGTCATACTTCTCAGTGGTGGTCTTTTGAGCCCTAACCCGGGGCTTATCTTCTGGACCGCGGTAACATTTGTCCTCGTACTGCTCATTCTGAAAAAACTGGCCTGGGGACCTATCATCAACGCGCTGGAAGAAAGGGAAAAAGGAATTCAGTCCGCCATCGATCGCGCGCACAATGCAAAGGATGAAGCTGAGTCAATACTTCGCAAAAACAGGGAAATGCTTGCAAAAGCCGATGCCGAAGCGGAAAAGATCATCCGTGAAGGCAAGGAGTTCGGAGAAAAGCTTCGTGCAGAAATGACTGAAAAAGCTCAGGCCGAAGCAAAAAAAATGATCACTGCGGCGAAAGAAGAGATTGAACAGGAAAAACACCGCGCACTTGATGTTCTGAGAAACGAGGTGGCGGATCTTGCTGTAATGGGCGCCGAAAAAATCATCAAATCCAGCCTCGATGCCGACACGCAGAAGAAAATCGTGGAAAGCATGATTCAGGATCTCGCATCAAAACGTAATTGAAAATTCCTTAGGACATGTCAAGTGTAATTGCAAGCAGACGCTACGCATCGGCGCTCCTTTCCGCGGCTGAAGAAGGCAGGTTTCTCGATCAGGCCACTGAGGCGCTTGGCGCCATCAAGGAGACGCTCGATCACTCTCGCGATCTCGTTCATGTACTTCGCAGTCCGCTTATCAACGGCGACAAGAAATCGCATATTCTCGAAGCAGTGTTCAAGGATATCGCCGACGATAGACTGATGATTTTTCTTAAACTGCTTGCCAGGAAAAAGCGTGCCGGCCTTCTTCCGGAAATCATTACCGAATTCCGGACGCTCCTTGATGAAAGGAATGGGGTAATCAATATTGACGTCAGCAGTGCGGTAAAACTCAGCGAAGAACAATCCAAAGATCTCGTCAATCAGCTTTCGATGTTTACCGGCAAGAAAGTCCGTGCAAAGATGACTCTCAGAGAGGAATTGCTTGGCGGCGTTACGATAAAGATCGGCGACACCATTCTTGACGGCAGCGTGAAGCACCAGCTTCAGTTGCTGAGGCAATCCCTGAGTTCCGGAAAAATATAGTCATGATATACCGATAAAAGACGGTAAATAGCCCGTAATGATTACGGGCTATTTTTTTTGCCCGTTTTTTCAGATATTACGGCAATGCGGGTCAGTGCCTGCAATATGGTTCAAGGGGGCTTTAGCTCAGTTGGTAGAGCGTCTCGTTCGCAATGAGAAGGTCAGGGGTTCGACTCCCCTAAGCTCCACACTCGCTTCCGTCGTAACTCTTTTTCCCGGTTTTCTCTCCTTTTTCTTATGCGAAACCTGCTTTTTTGTGTAGTGTAATAATTGTGAACTATTGCCTGGGTGCCTTTTCATGCCTATATTACAGGGCATTGTATGTTCATAACTCAACCTGCTTTTTTGCTGCGAAGATGAGTACCGATGCTTTTTTCAACCATATTCGATAAAACGGAGACGAGATGACCTGCATGAAAAAAAAGTTCCTTACGATAGCCTTGCTTGGCGCCGCATTGCTGCCCTCCCGTGCAGGAGCAGCTGAGCCGAAGCCTGTTGCTGCACCTGTATCTGCAACTTCGGTCGAAACGACCAGAGGATTGTTTGTCGTTATTACCGAGGCAGAGCCTATGACCCAGATGATGGCGCTGGTGCTATCGACACAGACAGTTGCGCAGGGTAAACGACTTCAGATTCTGCTCTGCGGGCCCGGAGGCGATCTGGCGATAAAAAACAGCCGACAGATCCTGATGAAGCCTATGAATAAATCTCCTCAGATGATGCTTCAGGATCTCATCGCAAAAGGTGTCAAGGTCGAGGTTTGTCCACTCTATCTTCCGAACAAGGGAAAGGCCGAAACCGATCTCATTAATGGCGTCAGTGTAGCGAAGCCTCCCGTAGTCGCCGAAAATCTTCGCGAAGAAGGTATAAAGCTCTTTACCTTCTGATATATAGCTTCTTTTGCGCAGGATCAGGATTGCTTCGGTCCTGCGCACCTCTGTTACCTCCGCAACTCCTCGATCATCGAATATACTGTGCCGGGCCAGGTCAGGCAAACCTCCGCCTCTGAGGATCATGTCAGCAAGACTTGGTCTTTGGGGTGAAAAAACTAAAAAACAGCTACGGATTGATAATCACAAAGGGAGGTTGTACATTGAATGCATTGTTTACGGGCCCGATTCGTTTCCGGGAGCTACTGAAACGTCCGCTTGAGTTCCAGTTCTTTATTTTGTTTCGTATTATGTTTTTTTTACCACCAATTCAACGGTCCAACGGAGTCAATACCATGCCGCGTACCAGATCGATCCTGCGCTCATTGCTGATGCTTGTTCCTGCCTGCATGCTTTTTATCTCAGGGTGTTCTTCATCGAAAGTATCGCTCGACGCCTCAGGTTCGGTTGAAGGCCGTTACGCCAAAGCCGCCGAGTATTACAATAAAGAAGATTACAACGATGCCGCCCTTGAGCTTGAACCGGTTATATTCACTTCAAGAGCGACGTCTCTGGAAGATGACGTGCTTTATCTTCTTGCACAGTCGTATTTCAAGTCGGAACAGTACCTGCTTGCAATAGACATGTATACGAGACTGATGCAACAGGTTCCGAATTCTCCGTTCGCGCGTCAGGCCCAGTTCCAGCTTGCCATGTCGCATGAACGGCTTTCCAGGCATTTCGAACTCGATCACGAACACACGGTCAAGGCAATTCGGGAGTTTGCAGTTTATCTCGAGAGCTATCCCGGCAGAGATTCGTCCCAGATTGCTTCCGATGTTGAGATGTACCGCGAGCTTCTGAAAGTCAATCCGGATAACCAGTCATACCAGGAGCGCTACTCCATTGCGCAGGAGGAACTCAAAAGCGGGCAGTCTCAGGGATATGCAGAAAATGCGATCAAAACTCTTCGCGACAAGCTGGCCAAAAACGCCTACTTCATCGCCCGGCAGTATATCCAGCTCAAAAAGTACAAGGCTGCAGGCATCTATTTCGATGAGGTTATAAGACGTTACCCTGATACCAGCTACCCTGAACAGGCATGGAAAGGGAAAATCGATGTGCTCGTCAAGCGAAAAAAATGGTTTGAGGCAAACCAGGCGCTCGACAGGTATCTGCAGCTCTACCCTGACAGCCAGTCGGAAATGCAGGATACCCGCGACCGGATAATGAAGAATTTCAGCAACGCCTGATTTTTTCGATTCCCTTGCATGTGGTACTCTACGGCGGGTCGTTCGACCCGCCCCATAATGCGCATCTCGCCCTCTGTCTTTTCGCCGCAGAGTTGCTGCATCCGGACAGGTTCCTGATTTCAGTATCGAACAACCCGTTCAAACGCCGATACGCAGCTGCCGACGTCCATCGAAAAAAAATGGCACGACTGCTTGCCGGTGAGCTTGCCGGCGTCGGCATCGTCGCGGAGGTAAGCGGGTGGGAACTCGAAAAAAAACAGCCATCCTATACGGTCGATCTTGTGCGCTACGTCAGATCGATCTATCCGCATGAGCGCTTGACGCTGCTCATAGGAGAAGACAGTTACCGTGAGATAACCACATGGAAATCGTGGGAAAGCCTTCCCTCGCTCTGCAATCTCGCAGTTTTCGGCCGTTCAGGCGGCGCTGAGGCTTCGCATGCGCAGTCGGATGCTTTTACCGAGGGTGCGGTTCGTTTCATCGATTTCGACTATCCGGTTTCCTCGACGCAGATCCGCGAGGCCATAGCAGCCGGTCGTAAGGTCACCGGCCTCGTTCCTTCGTCCATCAGGCATTACATCGCCGAACACGGGCTTTACGGAAGCGTCTGAGGGCATGGCGCCAGAAGCCGTCACATCGATTCCGGCGCCGAAATCCCCAGTATCCCGAAACCGTTCCTCAATACCTGACGGGTCGCTACCGACAGGAATAGCCTTGCTGTGCGGATTTCCGGCTCCGCCTTGAGGATAGGACACTCCTGGTAGAACTTGTGGTAGAGCTCCGCAACCGTGTGCAGGTACTCCACCATTTTCTGAGGTTCGAGCATCCGGACTGACGATCTGATGACTTCCGGGTAATCGAGCAGGGCGAACCCGAGCTGGATTTCAGGTTCAAGCGAAAGAGCCTGCATCAGGTGGTATCCGGTTCCGTCCGGCCTGAACCCGATTTCCTCTGCAGCCAGTCGCAAAAGGCTGCAGATGCGGGCATGTGCGTACTGCAGATAGAATACAGGATTGTCTTTCGACTGTTTTTTGGCCAGTTCGATATCGAAGTTCAGGTGCGAATCCTTACTGCGCATGATAAAGAAAAGCCGGGTAGCATCCGGTCCCACATCGTCAATAAGTTCATCGAGCAGGTCTGCGTTTCCTTTTCTCGTGGACATCTTGACCGTTTCGCCATTGACCGTCATGGTCACGAACTGGTTGATGGCGACCCTGATACGGCCGGTATCGTGGCCGAGAATGCGCAGCGCCTCGATCACGTCCGGATACTCGTCGATATGATCCGCGCCGAAAACGTTCACGATGAGGTCGAATCCGCGGCGATACTTGTCGAGGTGGTAGGCGATATCCGGCAGCCGGTAACTGGGTTCGCCGGTAGACTTCACGAGGACCTTGTCCTTATCCTGGCCGAGGTTTGTGGTCAGAAACCAGGTTGCCCCGTCGTATCTTCCGATGAACCCTTTTTCGTCGAGCAGATCGAGCACCCGCTGGTTGGCAGACGTTTCATGCTCCGCAGCGGTATAAAGCGTGTGCTCGTTGAAGAAAGAGTCGTGCCGGATATCGATGCGTTCGAGCGTTCTGCGGATCGAATTGAAAATGATCGCCTCCGCGGTATCCTTGAAGACGGTGTTTGTGGTGATATCCGCAAGAGACTCTGCATGTTCCATGAAGAGCACTTCGGCGATATCCCTGATATAGTCACCCTGATAGTGCGTTTCTGGAAATGCAACCTCGCGGCCGCACAGTTCGAGATAACGATAGCGCACCGATTCTCCGAGAATCTGCATCTGGCGGCCCGCATCGTTGAAGTAGTACTCTCGGGTGACCAGGTACCCCTGGGCTGCAAGAAGATTCGCAATGCAGTCGCCAAGCACACCTCCCCTGCCTCTTCCTATGGTGAGCGGCCCCGTGGGATTTGCGCTCACATATTCGACGATTGCTGTCTTTCCCTTGCCCGCGCACGACGATCCGTAACCGCTTCCTTCGAGGATTACATGCTCGACCGACTGCATGATGAAGGTTGGCGCAAGGAAGAAGTTGATGAACCCGGGGCCGGCAATCTCCATCTTCTCGACGGTACCTTCGGGAAATGCAATATGCCCGATCAGTTCCGTCGCCAGATCCCTCGGATTCCGGCGGCACTCTTTGGAAAGCATCAGCGCGATATTGGTCGAGTAGTCGCCGTTTTTTCTGTCGGCAGGCTTTTCGATCTGCACCTGCTTGCCGGTAGTAATTGATGCCGCCAGCAGAGCCTTCTGAATGGCGGGAAGGAGAAATTCTTGCATCGAAATGAATTATAGGATTGCGGTACGAGATTCCTGCAGCCGGGCAAGCATCGCTGCGGGCTCGGCATTCCGGAAATCTTCGATTATATCGATGACATTGTCGAACGCTTCGAAAGCATCGCGGCTGTTTGTTGTGGTGAGGGCTACGCACTGCATGCCGGCTCTGGATGCTGCCTCTATGCCCGGAAGCGCATCTTCGAAAACGATGCAGCGCTGAGGATCAGCGTCAAGCAGTTCAGCGACCCTGAGGAAAATATCCGGAGCGGGTTTGCCTTTCCTGACCTGATGCGCTCCGACGACGGCCTGAAAGAGATGTTCGGTTTTCAGCAGTCCGAGCACATACTCCGTGTTTTTTGCGCCGGAGCCGGTTCCGACGCCAAGCCGGATGCCGGCATTGCCTGCTCGTTTCAGAAAACCGTGCAGACCCGGCAACGGCTTAATAAGGTTCCGGGAGTTGACCCGGTAGAGAAAATCCTTCAGTTCCGTCAGCCGGTCGGCCTCGGCGGCGCTGATATGAGGATCGAGGAAGTAACGGAGCACATCGTGCCCCTTCATGCCGGCGGTTTCAACAAGATAGCGTTGGGGATCCATCCCTTCGAGACCGAAGTCCCTGAACAGCTCGACCCACGACTGCGCGTGAAACGTCATATTGTCGGTCAGCACGCCGTCCATATCGAAAATAAATGCGTATCGGTCTTCTCGTTTTTCCATTCTCTCCTTACCGGGTTCGTTCATCCGTCGTGTTTTCATCCAAGCATCATTGCGGTTCTCACTTCCTGTATGGTATGAGCCGCAAGCGCCCGAGCTTTCTTTTCGCCTTCAAGAAGGATATCCCTTACAAGATCCATTCTCTCTTCGTAATAGCGACGCTTTTCGAGCAGCGGCTCCAGTTCGGCCGAAATCGAAACTGCGCACCGCTTTTTGCAGTCAACGCAACCGAGGGCTCCCGATCGGCACTCTGCCTCGATCGCCGCGACCTCATCCGGAGCGGTGAACCGTTTATGATAGCTGAACACCGTACACACCTCAGGCCGTCCCGGATCGTTTCTGCGAAGCTTCAGTGTATCGGTTACGGCGTTACGCACTTTAGCGAATACCTCATCCGGGGAATCTGAAAGCAGCACCGTGTTACCGAGCGACTTCGACATCTTCGCCTTTCCGTCAAGTCCGACAAGGCGCGAAAACTTGGTGATCTTCGGCTCCGGTTCCGGGAACACCTCCCCTATCGCCGGATGCGGAAAGTGATAATTGAACTTCCGCGCGATCTCGCGGGTGATTTCAACGTGCGGAATCTGATCCTCCCCCACCGGCACCACGTTGCCCTTGTAGAGCAGGATGTCCGCTGCCTGAAGTACCGGATAGCCGAGGTGGCCGTAGGTCATCGACTCCATGTTCAGGTCGCGCACCTGCTCTTTAAGCGTGGGATTGCGTTCGAGCCGAGCGGATGTGATCAGCATCGAAAAAATCAGGAACAGCTCGGAGTGTTCCTTCACCTGGGACTGGCGGAAGACCGGACTTTTATCAGGATCGATACCAGCGGCAAGCCAGTCGAGCAGCATATCCATTGAGTGCCGGTAAGCTTCCGACGTATCGAGCGAAGTGCTGAGGATATGGTAGTCGGCGATGAGGAAGCAGGTTTCGTAAACCTTCGATCCGTCGTCTGAGAGCTGATTCTGCAGGTGAACCCAGTTTTCGAGAGCTCCTGTGTAGTGTCCGAGGTGCAGCTTGCCGGTCGGCCGCATCCCGCTTAAAATGCGAAGAGTGCCCATAATAAAGTTATCCGCCGCCGGTATTGCCTGATGAAAAACTGCCCGTGGCGGCGCGGTGGCAGTGGCTTTCCGTTAGTCATAAAAGATTACGAAGTTATAACAGCCGCGATAAAGAAAAAAGCTTTTGTTTGTTTTTTGTTTTCGTTGCGCTATATTAGGCAACTTGTTTCGGTTTCTTAACAGGAAAAGAACTCGCAAACATCTATATTCAGAGAGTAAGTCCTATACAACATTCGGTTGCCCAACCATGTCAGGTCCGGAAGGAAGCAGCATCCGGTAATTCGAATGTGTGATATAGTAAGCTTGCTCTCTTTTTTTTTGAAAAAAAATAACCGCACGGAAGGCTAACAATGGAACAAGGAATCAGAAAAGAGGAACTGCTCAACGCGCCGGTCAGGCATATCGACATAAAACAGCTCAATATAGTACCGCTTATCGACCAGATGGCCGATACCGCATTCCAGGCACGCAACCTTGCCCGAGCAGCCTCCATCCTCGATCTCATGCAGCAGGACAGGGAGTGCGCCGTCATCCTCACGCTTGCCGGTTCGCTCATCAGCGCAGGCCTCAAACAGGTCATCATCGACATGATCGACAACCACATGGTTGACGCCATCGTATCCACCGGCGCCAATATCGTCGATCAGGACTTTTTCGAAGCGCTCGGCTTCAAACACTATAAAGGCACCCCGTTCATCGACGACGCCATCCTGCGCGACATGCACGTCGATCGCATCTACGACACCTACATCGACGAAGACGACCTGCGTGTCTGCGACGAAACCATGGGCAAGATCGCCGACTCCATGCAGCCCGGCGTATACTCCTCGCGCGAGTTCATCATCGAGATGGCTAAATACATCGAGGCAAACAACCTCGACAAAAACTCCATTGTCTACAAAGCATACGAAAAAGGCGTGCCGATCTTCTGTCCTGCATTCAGCGACTGCTCCGCCGGTTTCGGTCTGGTGTTCCACCAGTGGCACAACCCCGATAACCACGTGGCCATCGACTCCGTGAAGGATTTCCGTGAGCTCACCAAAGTCAAGATCGAGAACGACAGGACCGGTATCTTCATGATCGGCGGAGGCGTGCCGAAGAACTTCACGCAGGACATCGTGGTCGCTGCCGAAGTGCTCGGCTACGAGGAGGTCTCCATGCACACCTACGCGGTGCAGATCACCGTTGCCGACGAACGTGACGGCGCTCTTTCGGGTTCCACCCTCAAGGAGGCCAGCTCATGGGGAAAGGTCGATACCGTCTACGAGCAGATGGTCTTTGCCGAAGCAACCGTGGCCATGCCGCTCATCGCAGGCTACGCCTATCACAAACGCAACTGGGAAGGCCGCGAAGCGAAGAACTTCAATGCCATGCTCGACAAGCAGAGCGTAGGCGCCTAACGTAACACAGTAAAGGGGACGCATGAAATTCTTCATCGATACCGCCAACCTCGACGAAATCCGTTCAGCAGCCGAACTCGGCGTGCTGGACGGCGTCACCACAAATCCTTCGCTTATAGCGAAAATAGTCGGCGACCCGTCGAACTTCACCTACAACGACTTCAAGGCGCACATCCGGCGCATCTGCGAGATCGTCGACGGCCCGGTCAGCGCCGAGGTAACCTGCCTCAAGGCCGAAGAGATGATGGCCGAAGGCGAAGACCTTGCCTCGATCCACGAGAACGTAGTGGTCAAATGCCCGCTCACCATCGACGGGCTCAAAGCCATCCGCCACTTCTCCGCCTGCGGCATCAAAACCAACGCAACGCTCGTCTTCTCGCCGAACCAGGCGCTGCTTGCCGCCAAGGCAGGAGCCGATTACGTCAGCCCCTTCGTAGGCAGGCTCGACGACATCAGCACCGACGGAATGTCTCTCGTCGAGCAGATCGTCACTATCTACGAAAACTACGGATTCATGACCGAAGTTATCGTGGCCAGCGTCCGCCATCCGCAGCACGTGGTGACCGCCGCCATGATGGGCGCCGATATCGCCACCATTCCCTACGGCGTCATCAGACAGCTCGCCAACCACCCGCTCACCGACGCCGGGCTGAAGAAGTTCATGGAAGATGCTGCCGTGATGAAAAAGTAGCTTGTTGCGACACCCGTATTTCCCTTCAAGCCGGAATGCCCCGCATTTCCGGCTTTTTTTGTAGCCGGATCAGCGAGGGGAATCCCGTTGCTCCGGGCGGATTATGCCTGTCAGATGCAGCCCTCTGAGGGTTATCGACCGAAACGAAGGAGTCCGCTGCTCAGCACTCGCTGCAGGTTTTGATGCCAAGCAGCTTGTAAAGTGGGCAGAAGCCAACGCCTGCCGTCAGCAGGGGAATCAGTCCGATCGCACCCAGCCAGTTCTGATTAACTGCTCCGAGCACGATCACAATGATGCCTATGACCGCCCTCAGGGCCCGGTCAACCTGTCCCATATTCTTTTCCATAGTCGCTGTTTTTCGGATTATTTTCATATGCTTGTAACCCGCATCTGTGTCTCTAAAGCATTTGGCGGCTTAGTTTGTTCCCATAAGGAAATTAACCGGAAATGTCCCAGGAATCCACCATCTGCCAGAAAATGGGATTCAGTAATGAACGCGTTGCCGCAATCGGCTTTTCCGTTTGATGTTTTGTATTTATACGGTAATCTGTGCGAAAATGAATTTCTTGTTCCCGCATCTGATCATTGATGCATACATTTGGTTATTGATAGAGATAATCCAGATACGATTACAGTTTTATTGAACAATGAAAGTCGCTGTCAACGCACAAGTCCTTGAATGGGCGTTAGACCGTTCCCGGCGAAGAGAAAGTCTGGAACGGAAATTTCCGAAGCTATCCGGCTGGCGGGACGGGGATGCATTGCCGACTTTCCGGCAATTGCAGGATTTTGCGAAAGCGGCTGCCGTGCCTTTTGGCTATCTCCTTTTGCAGAAGCCTCCTGTCGAGCAACTGCCTGTCGCCAATTTCCGGACAGTTTCGGCTGAATCCGGATCCGGGTTAAGTCCCGAACTGATCGATACCATCCAGGCAATGCAACGCAGGCAGGTCTGGATGAGAGAGTATCTTATCGCTGAAGGGCATGACCGTCTGCCATTTGTGGGTTCCCGCCGGATTGACAATGAGCCTGCCGAAATTGCCCGAAATATCAGGGCTGTTCTTGGTATCGACGAAAGCTGGGCAGCGAATCAGCCAAACTGGGGTGAGGCTTTGAGAGCGTTGATTGGAAAAGTCGAAAATGCCGGTATCCTGGTCATGTCCAACGGGATCGTCGAGAACAACACGCATCGGAAACTCGATCCGCAGGAATTCCGCGGTTTTGTGCTCGTTGACGATTATGCTCCACTTGTGTTCCTCAATGGTGTGGATGGAAAAGCTGCGCGAATGTTCACTCTTGCGCATGAGCTTGCCCACATTTGGATTGGCGTCAGTGCAGCCTTCGATTTGCGGGATTTGCAGCCTGCAGACAATGATAACGAACGGGCCTGCAACCTCATAGCGGCAGAATTTCTTGTCCCTTCTACCGTTCTTGCGGAATTCTGGCCGCAGGTTCGTGGGAGAGATAACGCTTTTCAGTTACTTGCTAAACGCTTCAAGGTCAGTGAAATCGTGGCGGCACGGCGATTGCTTGATATGGGGTTTATTGTTCGTGCAGAATTCTTCAGATTCTACAATGAATGGCAGCAAAATGAACTCAGGATTGCTCATAAAAAAGCTGAAGATGACTCTGGTGGTAATTATTATGCAAATCTAAACCTTCGTATAGGCAACAGGTTCGGCGATTTGCTGACCCGATCGGTCCAAGCTGGAACGACGCTGTATACTGATGCATGGCGGTTGACCGGTCTGAAGAAGAATACCTTCCAGGAGTACGCACAAAAGATATTCG
The DNA here is from genome assembly GCF_036528655.1 of Chlorobium sp. Taxonomy (GTDB): domain Bacteria; phylum Bacteroidota; class Chlorobiia; order Chlorobiales; family Chlorobiaceae; genus Chlorobium. The sequence goes on along the minus strand of NZ_JAIGND010000003.1, from coordinate 182,805 downwards.
GGAGAAGCGTATGAACTCCGCTCAACCTTTTCTTCTCGATTCGAACGTCCTGATGACCGCCGCTCGCCAGTATTATGCCTTCGATATTGCTCCCGGCTTCTGGTCAGCTTTAGACCGAAAAGCAGGAGATGGCGACCTCAGAAGTATTGACAGAGTGCATGCCGAAATCAACAGGGGTAACGATGAACTGGTTTCATGGGTCAATCACACTTTTGCACATTATTTTTTCAAAACCGGGACTCCCGAGGTTTTAGAGAAGTATATCAAAATCATAACCTGGTCTCAGGAGCAGAACGGCTATACCTCAGCAGTGAAACAGGATTTCGCGCGTTACGAGCATGCCGATCCATGGCTGGTTGCTTATGCATTTGTCAATCGCTGCGTGGTTGTTACGCTTGAGAGCGCCAACCCGGCCACGAAGAAAAAAATACCGATACCGATTATCTGTGAGGCATTTGAAGTACCATGGACAAACACCTTCGAGATGCTGCGCCATGCCAGAATACAGCTTGGATGAGTTCTCACATTCCAGAGTGATGATAGAGTATTCAACAGGTGTCTAAGCCTTCAGAACCTCATGGATCATTGAAGCATCCCGGAAATTGACGCAGAGTGTTTCGAAATGTGCTTTTCATCGTGCCGATCTGGCCCGGCTTACAAACGTAAGCGATACCATGATCTCCTTTCTCGATGCCGAGTCCGACTTCAGGCGCAAGCTTGAAAAAAAGGCCGTTACCCCACCTGCCGGTTGATGTTTTCAACGACGTTATGCATCAGTTTCTGCGCTATGAACGTCTTGAAGGCTTCGTCGTTCATGATGCGATTGAAGATTACAGGCATCTGTCTGGTGATAAGTCTTCCTGTAATAGTCTTTCATTTCTATCCCTCTTTTTTGCCTGCAGCAAGAGATAATCGGGCATGTTTCATTGCAATCCTGAGCCGGTTAGCTGTATATTACTCTTTATTTTATTCATTTAGCCCCGAGAGTCAAGCAGTAACCATGCACTGGATCGCACCTTCCGAAAAAGATACCGCCACCGCCGCACTCGAAAAGCGCTTGTGGGATGCCGCCGACCAGCTTCGGGCGAACTCCGGCCTCAAGGCCCAGGAGTATTCCGCACCCGTTCTCGGGCTTATTTTCCTGCTCTTTGCCGACGTTCGGTTCGCCGCCCGGAGGGCTGAGCTTGAATCGGCAAAGAGCAGTTCCCGTCGAGGGAGTCGTGTGGACGATCCGGCGGCCTATCATGCCGAAGGAGTGCTCTACCTTTCGCCAGAAGCGCGGTTCGGTTATCTGCTCAACCGTCCGGAAGCCGAGAACATCGGCGTGATGGTCAACGAAGCCATGCGCGACATCGAGAAGCACAACCCGCAGCTTGCCGGTGTGCTGCCGAAGACCTACTACCTGTTTGACAGCCCGCTTCTGAAGCAGTTGCTGAAAAAGGTGTCGGAGATTCCCGCTTCGATGGATTACGATGCGTTCGGACGCATCTACGAGTACTTTCTCGGCGAATTCGCAATGAGCGAAGGGCAGGGCGGGGGGGAGAGTTCTATACGCCCGTCAGCATCGTTCGTCTCCTGACCGAAGCGATCGAGCCATATCACGGGCGCATTCTCGACCCCGCATGCGGTTCCGGCGGCATGTTCGTCTCCTCGGCCCGCTTTGTCTCCGAACATAAACAGAACCCTTCGGCCGAACTCTCCATCCACGGCATCGAGAAGACCGACGAGACGGGAAGGCTCTGCCGCCTGAACCTTGCGGTGCACGGGCTTGAAGGCCGTATCATGCATGGCGGCAACGTGAACAGCTACTACGACGATCCGCATGATGCAACGGGGAATTTTGATTTTGTGCTGGCAAATCCGCCGTTCAATGTTAACGCCGTTGACAAGGAACGCCTGAAAGATTCGGTCGGTCCGGGACGACGCTTTCCTTTCGGTCTTCCGCGAACCGACAACGCGAACTATCTCTGGATACAGCTTTTCTACTCGGCACTGAACGAAAAGGGGAGAGCCGGTTTCGTCATGGCGAACTCGGCTTCCGACGCCCGCTCCTCGGAGCAGGAAATCCGTCGCCAGCTTATCGAAAGCCGTGCGGTGGACGTAATGGTCGCAGTAGGGCCAAACATGTTCTACACCGTCACGCTGCCCTGCACGCTTTGGTTTTTCGATAAGGCGAAAGCAAGGCTTTCGCCACCCTCATCCCCGTCCCTTCTCCCAAAGGTAGAAGGGGGAGAAGAATATGCGCTCTCATCCAGAAGCATTTTCACAGAGCGCGAAGGGGGAGGGAATTGTCCGAACCGGGCGGATACGGTGCTGTTTATCGATGCACGGCACATCTACCGGCAGGTTGACAGGGCGCATCGCGACTGGACGCCCGGGCAGATTGGCTTTATGGCCAACCTTGTCCGTCTCTGGCGCGGCGAAGTGCTCGACTACACGCTGGGTGGCGACGAAGCTCGCGAGAAGATCGAAGAGGTTTTCGCTGCCAAAAGTTCTGACCCGGCAGGCTTGAACGGGCAGGAGGGGCATTCTGCCCACGCACTGGCCGCCGAATCCCCCGCTCCATACGGATCAAGTGATGAAATTGAAAAACTCCCTTCTACCTTTGGGAGAAGGGCCGGGGATGAGGGTGCTGTAAAGCATGAGGGTGCCGGGAATATCGCCTACCGCGATATTCCCGGCTTATGCAAGGCCGCCACATTAAAGGAAATAGAGGCGCAGGGCTGGTCGCTCAATCCCGGCCGCTACGTTGGGGTAACTGCAGGCGAAGCCGTCAGCGACGAGGATTTCAAGGCGCAACTCGAAACGCTGAATGAGGAGCTGGAACTCCTGAATGCGCAGGCGCGTGAACTGGAGGCAACGATTGCCGGAAACGTGGCGCAAATTTTGGAGACCTGACCATGAGCGAATTGCGTGAGGCAACTGTCAAGGAATCCTTGACAGTTGCGGATTTCAGGCTTATATGGCAACTATTCAGAAATACTTAATAGTTCGGAAAAAAGTGTATTTGTAGCGCATTCAGTTGTGAAGGATTTCTTTACAACTGCCGATGGAGAGACCTGCTGCACGAAGATGTAATAACGATTGCCGCAAACGTCACTCAAATTCTTGAATCATGAAAACTGAACTGATACAAACACTCACGACAACATTTGAGGCGCACGCCCGGAAGGTCGAAGGAGCAGTGGAATATTGGCTGGCCCGTGATCTTCAGCATTTGCTTGGCTATACCAAGTGGGATAACTTTGTCAGTGTTGTCTCAAAAGCAAAAACTGCTTGCGAACTCTCTGGCCACAAGGTCTCGGATCATTTTGCCGACGTCGGCAAAACGATCCAGATGCCAAAGGGTGCGACCAAGGAGGTATCGGATATCATGCTCACTCGCTATGCCTGCTATCTCATTGCTCAGAATGGCGATCCGAAGAAGCCTGAAATCGCTTTTGCCCAGACCTATTTTGCCATCCAGACACGTCGCGCTGAAATCATCGAGCAGCGATTACTGGAAGCCGAAAGAGTATCCGCCCGAAAAAAGCTCAGCGCAACGGAAAAGGAGTTGTCGGGCGTGATCTTCGAGCAGACCGGAAGTACCGAGAATTTCGCTTTGATCCGCAGCAAGGGGGACCAGGCTCTTTTTGGTAAAAGCACACAGGCCATGAAAGCTTCGTGGAATGTGCCGGATAAACGCCCTCTGGCCGATTTTGCGCCCACCATCATCCTGAAAGCCAAAGATTTTGCCACGGAGATTACCATTTTCAATGCACGCGAACACGGGATGAAAAGTGAAGGGCAAATTTCCACGGAACACATCACCAACAACAAGGCAGTGCGGAAAACCCTGCTCGAACGGGGCATCCGTCCGGAATCGTTGCCGCCAGCCGAAGATGTAAAGAAGGTTGAGCGCCGTCTGGCCTCCGAGGAAAAGAAGTCGTTGAAGAATCCTGACGGCTTGAAAGACTCAGCAGAGGAGTGATGGGAATGACTGTTGAAAATTTGCAATGCGCTGAGGCGCCAACTAAAACAATGTGTTGCTTGCAAGGTGACGAAGATTCTGAATGCGGGATGATGAACGAATTGTGTGAAGCAACTCACAAGGAATTCTTGTCAGATGGCGGAGATTCTGGATGCGATATGATGGTAAACGAGTGGCAAACAAGGAAGCTTGGTGAGTTGGTTGTATTCAAAACAGGCAAGCTGGATTCAAATGCCGCCGTTCCTGATGGTGACTATCCATTTTTCACTTGCTCACAGGAAACTCTGCGTACGAATACCTATAGTTTCGATACCGAGTGTGTGTTGCTTGCTGGGAATAACGCGAATGGCATTTACCCGCTGAAATACTTTAACGGAAAGTTTGATGCATATCAGCGGACGTATATCGTCAAGCCGAAGAACACGGAAGAGCTGACTACAAAGTTTCTTTATTACTCACTCCGGCCAAAGCTCTCAGAATTGCGTAGTTTTTCAACTGGGGCTGCAACAAAGTTTTTGACACTGACGATTCTCAACGAAACTGAAATTCAAGTTCCTCCGCTTCCGTTGCAACGGCGGATTGCGGGTATCCTGTCGGCCTACGACGAACTGATCGAGAACAGTCAGCGACGAATCAGGATTCTGGAGGAGATGGCCCGTTCGCTCTACCGCGAATGGTTCGTTCACTTCCGCTTTCCCGGCCACGAAAACCATCCGCTCGTCCCCTCTTCCCTTGGCGACATTCCGCAGGGGTGGGAGGTAAAGACTGTCGCGGATTCGTTTGAGATATTCGGCGGTGGCACTCCATCACGGAAACAGCAGGAATATTGGGACGGTGGAGCAATCCAATGGTTTTCGCCCAGTGATCTGACTGGTGCAGGTTCGATGTTCATGGACGATTCTCGCGATCACATTACCAAGCTTGGTTTGGCCCAAAGCTCTGCGCGTTTGTTCCCGGCGGGTAGCGTAATGCTCACGAGTCGAGCCACAATTGGCGCTATCGCCATTAACACACACGAAGCTTGTACGAACCAAGGTTTTATCATTTGCTTGCCGAACGATCGTGTCTTTCGGTTTTTCCTTTTCCATTGGCTGAAGGAGAATGTGACAAAGTTTCAGCGAATGGCATCTGGTGCGACCTTCAAAGAAATTAGTCGAGGTGTTTTCAAAACAATCGAGTTTCTTCATCCATCAGCCAAACTGGTTCGCCGTTTTGAAGACGTTGCAACACCGATGATCGAACAGGCTCTCGCATTCCAACGCCAAATTCAAAATCTCCGCCGAACGCGTGACCTGTTACTCTCGCGTCTGCTGTCAGGTCAAATTGTTATGAATAATGACTGAACAAACCGATAACTCTAAGCTGGTCAAATGTTTGATAAATTCCCTTGAGCCTCGGGATTATATCACTTACATACTTGAGGTTGACTTTGATATTGATTCTCAGCTTATAGCTATCAGAGGACTCTTGGACCGTAACCGTAATGCGGATAAATCCACTATTGATGAGATCGAACTGCTGGAGAAGCACTCAAGACATTTAAAAGGAGTTGCAGCGGATCGGGCCAGTGATGAAAGGGATGATAAAATATTTTATTCGACGTATCAAGATGCTGCTCATAGTATGTCTGCCGTTGGAATGCTCGCACCTCTGATTGAGACAATTTTCTATCAATGCTTTCAATCTATTGGAATAAAGTTTTATCCGGCGACACAACCGTGTAAAACCCATGAACGCTGGAATGAAGCTCATGGCAATCAGTGGGACTGCCATTTTATTGTTGAGAAAGGTCGGATACGCAAAGACATTGTTAAAGGAATTTTCCAGTTGTCGGATGCCATTGGACTATTGGAGCGATTTTCTTCAGACTTGAAAACTGTGCTTTCCGCCTTGTTCGCATACCGCAACAGCATGTTCCATCATGGGTTTGAATGGCCGGTCGAGGAACGTGAACGCTTTGCAAAGAGAATTCAAAACGAAGGATGGCCAAAAGATTGGTTTTCAGTCGCTACACATAATGACAATCCCTGGATTTTCTTTATGTCTGACAATTTCATACAGCACTGCGACAAAACGATTGAGCTTGTTTTAGATGCTATCGGGTGCTTTGTTCGTGACGAATTGCTAACCAAGGGGACTACTCCATGAATTGACCTTGATATATCATGTACTTTCATCCTAAAAGTGTTTAATCCTAACAACCATCCGTATTGGAGGACTATATGAAATTAGTCAAACTACAAGTGACCAACTTTCGATCTGTGGAGGATAGCGAGGTATTTGATATTGGCGAGATAACCTGTCTTGTCGGGAAAAACGAGGCTGGAAAAACTGCTATTCTCAAAGCTATTCATGGAGTCAGTCCGACAGATGATTTTGCATATGATCGGACACGTGACTATCCTCGTCGATACTTAAGCAAGTTCGATGAAAGACACCGCAACGGTGAGTCGCCTGTGGCTAGAACAGTTTGGTCACTTGAAGATGAAGATATTGCAGCTTTAGAAGAGTTGCTCTGTTCAGGAGTTCTTAAAAGCAGAGAGGTTGTAATTACCAGTTTTATTGGGCGTAATGAAAATATTTGGGAGATCTCCATTGAAGAGAAAAAATATATTGCAGCTTTAGAGGTAAAATATGGATTGAACGCAAAGGACAAGGGTATACTCTGTAATGCAGAAAAGACAAAAGATGCGTTAGATATTTTGACGGAAGAGGTTGAAAGATCAGCTCCACAAGAAGCGCTTTTGCAGGCGTTGAATGAATTTCCGGATGGGTCTGCTGTGCGAGCTGCAATAGACCTGCTTGAAGATCGTAAGCCGAAATTCTTCTATACTTCTCATTTTGAGCGAATGTCAGGAGAGGTATCTTTGAACAAGTTAGCTACTGATAAGCAGCAAAATACGGTGAGTATCGGTGATCGTATCTTTTTAGATTTCCTCGAATATGCTGGAACTACGATCGAAGAACTGCGAGATGCCACCAAATTTGAGGATTTAGTGGCTCAATGTGAAGGAGCATCTAATGATATTACGGATGAAATCTTTGAGTTCTGGAGCCAGAATGAAGCCCTTGCCGTTAAGATAGAGCTGAACGAAGGCCGAGTGCAAGATTCTCCGCCATTCAATAGTGGAATGGTTGCAAAGGTCAGAATTGAGAATAAAAATCACCGAGTATCTGTGCCGTTATCAGAGCGTAGCGCTGGGTTTGTTTGGTTCTTTTCTTTTTTATCACAGTTCAAACAACTAAAGAAGAATACGGGAAACGTCATCATCTTGCTTGACGAGCCAGGACTAACGCTGCATGGCAAGGCTCAGTCGGATCTTCTCCGTTATATCGAAAGCCGGATTCTTCCTGAACATCAAGTCATTTACACGACACACTCACCTTTTATGGTGCCAGCACAACGACTCGCAGATGTACGTGTTGTTGAGGATGTTGTTGAATACACTGACCCCCGCCGTCCTATTGTGAAAGGAACCAAGGTTTCTGCTGATGTTTTGTCTGTAGATAAGGACACTTTGTTTCCGTTGCAGGCACATCTTGGCTATGAGATAACGCAATCTCTTTTTATAGGGCAGAATTGTCTGTTGGTCGAAGGTCCTTCAGATATAGTCTATTTCCAAGTTGTATCGAGAGCGTTGGAAGCAAGAGGACGAACGGGCTTGGATAATCGATGGACTATCTGTCCCACTGGTGGGTTAGATAAGGTTATGTCATTTGCTTCTTTATTTTCAGGAAACAGCCTAAATATTGCAGTGTTTTGCGATTATGGTTCAGGTGACAAAGCAAAAGTTGAACGGCTTCGGCAAAGTCAGATATTGAAAACAGAACGAGTTCTTACAGCTGCGGATTTTACAGGGAAAACTGAAAGTGACGTCGAGGATTTATTCGATGCAACGTTTTATTGCGCACTGGTAAACAAAGCGTTAGGGTTGAGTAAGATCCAAGCCATCACCGTAAAGAAGGCTGAGAGTGCTGGTAATGGGACACCCCGAGTAGTCAAACAGGTGGAGGCAGTGTGCAGGACATTGCCAGGAGAGATCCCGAACTTTGGACATTATGTTCCTGCTGAATATTTGCTTCGTCATCCAGAACTTCTTGATGGTGAGGCTCCAGAGGTTATACAATCGTATGATAAGTTTGAGGCTGTTTTCAAGGCGTTGAATGGTTTTCTGAGATGAACGAATTAACAACTGCCATCACATGAGCAACCACCCCTTCACAGAAGAGCAACTTGTCGAGCAGCCCTCTATTGGGTTGTTTGCGAAGCTTGGCTGTGCGATGATGTCTGCGCTTGAGGTGTTGCTGCTACCGAAACGTATATCCGGGGAGATTGCTATATGAAAGCCGCTGATCTTGATATCCTGCTCCAGGAGGGTGAGGGGGTGATGCTTGAGTACAAGGAGGGTATCTCTGGATCATTCGCCCGTGAATTGGTGGCTTTTGCCAACACGGCAGGCGGTCGGATTCTGCTTGGTGTGCGGGATAACGGTTCGGTTAAGGGGATTGCTGATACAAACGTGTTGCGGGCGCGAATTCAGGATATTGCCCGGAACTGTGATCCTCCGGTGCAGATTCTGTTGCAGCATATAAGCATGGTATCGGTGGTGACGGTTCTTGAAAGTGATGCAAAGCCGGTGCAGTGCAGCGAAGGCTTTTTTCTGCGGCAGGGAGCTGTCACCCAAAAGCTCTCGCGTGAGGAGATTCGGGATATGTTCCGGCAGGGAGGGGCAGTAAGGTTCGATCTTTCTCCTTGTCCAGCCTTTCGCTATCCGGAGGATTTTGATTCCGTTAAATTCAGGGAGTGGCTGCAAAAAAGTTCTATTTCACAGCGCAGCCCCGTGGAGGATATTCTTGTAAACATTGAAGCAGCTGAGCGTTCAGGCGGAAAACTTCTCTTTCGTAATGCCGGAGTGCTCTTTTTTGCCCGTGAGCCGAGGCGTTTTTTCAATCACGCTTACGTCACCTGCCTGCTTTTCAAGGGGACAGTCAAGCTGCATGTTCTTGATCGCAAGGATTTTGCCGGAGGGATTGTTGCCGATATCGAAGAGAGCTTGCGCTTTATTGAACGTAACACACGCACAGCCTACCGGATCGAGAAGCTCCAGCGTGAGGAGATTCCGCAATATCCGGTTGCCGCCCTGCGGGAAGCGCTGACCAATGCAGTGATGCACCGCGACTGGTTTATCGAGGGGGGCAATGTTTTTGTGGAGATTTACGATGATCGCATTGAGGTGTCAAGTCCCGGTACGCTTCCGAAAGGAATGCTTCCGGAGGATCTTGGAAGCAAAAGCATTCGCCGTAATCCCCTCATTGCCGATCTGTTGCATCGTATTGCATTTATCGAGAAGGCTGGAACCGGAATCCGGCGGATGCGCGATGGAGCAAGGGAGATGGGATATCCTGAACCGGAGTTTATTGCAGGCAACTTTTTTACCGCACTGTTTCGTCCGATTCATGAGGCGTCAGAGCAAGGTATCCGACATGTACCCGACATGCACCCGACATGTACCGCACATGTACCCGACATGTACCCCGCATGTACCCCGCAAGTGATAGCTATTCTTAACCTGGCTGAAGGAGAAGCAAAGACACGTGGTGTGCTGCAAGAAGTCGCAAAGATCAAAAATCGAGAGCATTTCTATCAGCACTACCTTCAACCGCTTCTTTCCGCCGGGTTACTGGAACGCACCGTTCCCGATAAACCCCGAAGTCCGAAGCAGCGATATGTTACGACCGCAGCCGGTCGCGCCATGATTGAAAAATCTGACAAGGAGTCCTGAATAATGACCAGCCACCCTTACACCGAAGACCAGCTTGTCGAGCAGCCTGCTATCGGGTTGTTTGCGGAGCTTGGCTGGACGACGGTGTCGGCGTTGGATGAGACATTCGGCGTTGCCGAACCCTCCTTCGGCCACTTTGGCCACCCTCTCCCGGAGGGCGAGGGTAATGGAGATTCCCGGATATCATTAGGGCGGGAGACGAAGGGGGAGGTGGTTCTGGCGTCACGGTTGGGTGCGGTGTTGGAGCGGTTGAACCCTGCGCTGCCGCCCGAGGCAATCACCTCGGCAATGGATGAATTGACTCGCGACCGTTCAGCCATGCTTCTGGAGGCAGCGAATCGCGAAATCTATCTGCTGCTCAAGGAGGGGATTCGCGTCAGCGTTGTTGACACCGAACCCTCACCAGGTTTCCCTCTCCCAGAGGGCGAGGGTGCAGAACCACCTCCATCTACCTTTGGGAGAAGGGCAGGAAATAACGATTCGCTACAGAAATATGGAGGGCAGAAGATTGTCCGTGTGAGAGTTGTTGATTGGGAGCATCCGGAGAACAACGATTTTCTGCTGGTGAGTCAATTCAGCGTTACGGGACAGCTCTACACCTGCCGCCCTGATCTGGTAGGGTTTGTGAACGGGCTGCCGCTGGTGGTGATCGAGCTGAAAAAGCCGGGTGTGCCTGCCCGGACGGCTTTCGACGAGAATCTCAGGCACTACAAGGAGCAGATTCCTTCGCTTTTCTGGTACAATGCGCTGCTTATCGCTTCGAACGGTACGGAAAGCCGGGTTGGTTCGCTCACTGCTGATTGGGAACGGTTCTTCGAGTGGAAGCGCATTGAGCGGGAAAACGAGCCCCGCAGGGTCTCGCTTGAGGTGATGCTTCGCGGCACGTGCGACCGCAGTCGTTTTCTTGACCTCGTTGAGAACTTCACGCTTTTTTCGGAGCATAAGGCGGGATTTGCAAATCCCGCCACCCTCACCCCAACCCCTCTCCCAGGGGTAGAGGGGCGGAGTAAAAGCGGGCTGGTGAAGATCATCGGACAGAACCACCAGTTTCTCGGAGTCAATGCGGCAATTGCGTCTTTACTCAGGATTCGTAAAGAATATGCAACTCCCGCCACCCTCACCCCAACCCCTCTCCCAGAGGTAGAGGGGCAATATCGTGGTGGTTTTTATTATTCGGGACTGGTTGAACGCGCGAGGGAATTACGGCAGCAGCAGACACCGGCAGAGGATATCGTATGGGAGCTTTTGCGTGACCATCGGTTCGAGGGGCTGAAGTTTCGTCGTCAACACCAGATCGGAAATTATATTGCAGATTTCTTTTGTTCAGAGCATAAACTTGTTGTCGAAGTTGATGGTGACGTTCATCGTTCGCCGGAGGTGGTTGCGAAGGATTCACAGCGGGATGCATATTTGCGTTCTCTTGGTTATACCGTTATTCGGTTTGAGAATCAGTTGGTATTGAATAACCCGGCAGAGTTTCTGAATCAAATCAAGGCAGCATTGTCGCCCCCCTCTACCGCTGTGAGAGGGGCCGGGGGTGAGGGGAACACACCAGTACAGAAAGTGATTGGTGCAGCATTGTCGTACCCCTCTACCACTGGGAGAGGGGCCGGGGGTGAGGGGAACACACCAAGACCGAATGAAATTGGTGAATCATTGCCGTACCCCTCTACCACTGGGAGAGGGGCCGGGGGTGAGGGGAACTCACCAAGACCTAATGGTATTGGTGTGTTCTGGCAGACACAGGGAAGCGGCAAGAGTTTTTCGATGGTCTTTTTTGCACAGAAGGTGCTTCGAAAGGTTGCGGGCAACTGGACCTTCGTGGTGGTGACCGACCGTATTGAGCTTGACGAGCAGATAGCAAAAACCTTCAAGGCTGCCGGTGCCGTAAGCAAGGCTGAAGGCGATGCATGCCACGCTTCGAGCGGCGATCATCTCCGGCAACTGCTGCGGGGCAATCACCGCTACGTCTTTACGCTGATTCATAAGTTTCGTTCCGAAACACCCTCACCCCGTCCCTCTCCCAAAGGTAGAGGGGGGGAGGGAATCTGTTCCGAAACACCGGGTGCGGGTAACAATGGAATCATGCCAGTGCTGAGTGACAGGGCGGATATTATTGTTTTGACAGACGAGGCGCACCGCAGCCAGTACGACACGCTGGCGCTGAATATGCGCTCGGCTCTTCCCAATGCCATGTTTCTCGCCTTTACCGGTACGCCGCTCATTGCCGGAGAGGAGCGCACCAAAGAGGTTTTCGGCGATTACGTATCCATTTACGATTTCCAGCAGTCCGTCGAGGACGGAGCTACGGTTCCGCTTTTCTATGAGAACCGTACGCCCGAGCTGCAACTGGTCAATCCCGACCTGAACGACGATATCTACCGGCTTATCGAGGATGCCGAACTCGATCCCGATCAGGAATCGAAGCTTGAGCGGGAGCTGAACCGACAGTATCATCTGCTGACGCGCGACGACCGGCTTGAGACCGTTGCAAAGGATATTGTGCGGCATTTTCTCGGACGGGGGTTCATCGGCAAGGCGATGGTGGTCTCTATCGACAAGGCCACCGCAATCAGGATGTACGACAAAATGCAACGGTTCTGGATGGAAGAGACGGGGCTTGTCCGGCAGCAGCTTGTCCGTTATGATCTTTCGTCTGAAAGAAGAGGGGAACTGCAGGAGCGGCTTCAGGTGCTTGAGAGCACCGACATGGCCGTGATCGTTTCTCCCGGCCAGAACGAAATCGGACAGATGCAGCAGATTGGCCTCGATATAGTGAAGCACCGCAAGCGCATGGTTGAGTCGCAGCCGGCTCTGGATGAGAAGTTCAAGGACAGCGACGATCCGCTGAGAATCGTGTTTGTTTGCGCCATGTGGCTTACCGGTTTTGACGCGCCGAGCTGTTCGACGGTCTATCTCGACAAACCTATGCGCAACCATACGCTCATGCAGACCATAGCGCGGGCAAACCGCGTTTTTCCCGGCAAGCACAGCGGCATGATTGTGGATTACGCGAATGTGTTCGCCTCGCTTGAAAAGGCGCTGGCTATCTACGGGGCAGGGAAGGGCGGTCATAATCCTGTGAGGGGGAAAGAGGCGCTTGTCGAAGAATTACGCAAGACGGTCGAGCTGGCAACAGCCTTCTGCATGGAGCATGGGGTGCATCTTGCCGGAATCGAAGATGCGGTTTCAGGCATGGAGCGGCTGCAGCGAATCGAGGATGCGGTAAACGCCCTGATTGGTGACACCCTGCGACGGGAGTTTTTCGGCCATGAACGTCTTGTCCGTACGCTCTACCAGGCGGTAAAGCCCGATCCAGCTGCGATTACTTTTTCGGAGAGGGTTGCGTGTATTGCGGCAATTGCTGAAGCGATACGGGGGAAGCTGAATCCCGTTGCGCCGGATATTTCCACAATCATGCAGGGAATCGGCAGATTGCTCGACGAATCCATTACCGGTCACGCCATCCGCGAATCCGGGCCGCCGGTACTCGATCTCTCGAAAATCAATTTCAAGGCGCTCTCTGATCGGTTCAGGCAATCGAAGCACAGGAACACCGATCTGGAAATACTCAAGGCCGCGATTAACGCCAAGCTGGAAAACATGATTCGCCTCAATCGCACAAGGGCGGACTTTGCCGGGAAGTTCGAAGAATTGATTGCAAGCTACAATGCAGGCAGCAGGAGCATCGAAGATCTCTTTGACGAACTCCTCAAGCTGTCGCTCAGCCTGAGCGATGAGGAGCAGCGCCATGTTCGGGAAAATATGAACGAGGAGGAGCTGGTTATTTTCGACATTCTCACCCGTCCGGCACCGGAACTCAATACCGATGAACGCAGCGAAGTGAAAAAGGTTGCCCGCGAACTGCTCGTCAAGATCAAGGGTCTCCTTGTGCTGAACTGGCGGCAAAAAACAGAGGCCCGCTCCAGGCTGAAGCTCACCATCGAGGATGCCCTCGACCAAGGTTTACCCCGAGCCTATACGCCGGAAATCTACCGGCAGAAATGCTCCGCCGTATTCGAACATGTCTACGAATCCTATCCCGAACGCGATGCGGGGGTTTACGCCGAGGCGGGATAACAACCACAAATAACTCATGAAAAACATCGACATTTTTTTTGGTCGTATGGATGCCTGGAGACATCTGCCGAATTATCAGCTTGAAAGACGCACCGATATCTTCTTCTCACTGTATCTCCCCGAAGTTCTTGAAAAGCATTTCAGTTTTCCGGTGAAGGATGTTCTTGTCCCGGAGTTTCCTGTTCATATCAATACCATTTGCCCGGATAAGCCTACGGATAAATCATACAAAATCGATTATGTCGCTTTTTCAGAGGACGGAGATCGGGTCTTTCTTGTCGAACTGAAAACTGATGATGCGTCACGGCGTGGTAGTCAGGATATCTACCTGTGCAAGGCAAAAAAAGAGGGATTAGAGCGACTGACTGATGGCCTGAAGAAGATATTTATGGCAACTGCAGCTAAGCGCAAATATTTCCACTTGTTCGATCTTCTTGAAAAAGCAGGCATGGTTTCTATACCAGATCAGATGCGGGTTGTTATGAACAGGTCGAACCTGCAGGGGTTGAATGAATTGATACGAGAGATAACGTACCTAGGTTCACCCTCGGAAATTCATATTGTCTATGTTCAGCCGAATGATTGTCGTGAACATAAGCCTGATCTCAGTCATGAAGACAAGGTATCGGTTATCACCTTCAAGGACTTTGCAGAGGTTGTAAAAGGCCACAAGGATGTGGTTTCTCAAAGGTTTGCACAGTCACTTGAAACATGGGCTTCGGTGATTCCCGGAAATAACGCATGATAAATTCAACGGAAATGAAGAACATGGCGCTTGATTACGCAGTCGATTCATTCAGAACCCTGCTTGGGATTCAGGGCCGGTCGTTTGGCAGTAAAACCAAATCTTATGATGGGATCAGCGATGGATATGAAGGCGTTCAGTGGAATGTAGCTGTTTTCAAGGATCGTCCGGGTAAAGCAAGGCTTGGCGTGAATCTCGAAGGCATGAAGTATGATGGCTGGCCCATTGCGCGATTTATCGAGCATGAACTTGAGCATCCGGGTTTGCCAAGTCTGCCCGTCGAAAAGGATAAAATACATATTGATTTTTATCGAGAGGCCTGGATTCCTTCCGGAGGACGACCTCCTATAAAGGAAAATATCATCAAGCATTCAGGGATTCTTTTAGACGGTTTGACGGATGTCCTTTTGAAAGAAATGCTCATTGATGCCTCCTCATGTCTTGCAGCAGAAAAAAATTACAGAGGAAGGGCAAAGCAGTTGGTGACCCTGTCGAGCAGCGGCATCGAGAAAGAAATGCCGGTTTCTCCGCATCTGACGATCTATACCTGGATATGGAGCAGTGTCCCGTCTGATTTGCAGGAGGCGAAGATGTTGATGCAGAAGGGGTTCGACCGATTGCTGGCGGTTTACGAATACGTGAAGAGCCATTCCTGAAAAACACAGATTACCATGACCGACGTCAACGTATCCCGTCTGCTGCAGGAGTTGCAGATAACGAACCCGGAGCGGTACGAACTGGTTCAGGCAGTTCGTCAGGCGATTTATCGCTTGGTGCCGGATGCTTCGGAGCGGGTGATGTATGGCGGATTCATGTTTTCGGGCGTGGCTCAGTTCTGCGGGGTGTTCGCATACAGGGAGCATGTCAGCGTGGAGTTCGGACGCGGGTGCGATCTTGATGATCCGCACGGCGTGCTGGAAGGCGGCGGGAAGCTGCGGCGGCACATCAGGCTGGTTTCGGCAGCTGACATTACGGGAAAGTTTCTCGAGCAGTATGTCGATGCCGCTTACAGGAACAGCCAATGCAAATGATGGTGCTTTTGGCTATCAGGAAACCTTTTTCTCTTTCGTGCTGTATATGCAAATGCATATCATTATTGAGCCCGTCAGCGCCGGATATATGCAGACAAGGAGATGTCGGCGGTTTATGAAAAAGAAATGCTGCGATATTCGGGAGTGACGGGAAAGCCGAGGCGTTTGGCGCTTATGAAGATATGAGCAGCCATGATTTGTCCGGCGGAGAGTATGAAACGATTTCGTTTGTCCGAAATGCAACCCGATTCTATGCCCACTGAAATCCCCGGACGTCCTGATACCAGTGCTCTCGATGGCAAGCCCTGGCACACGCTGACGATTGAGACCGCGCTCGACCGGCTCGGCCTGTCGCAGGGGGGGATCACTACCGCAGAGGCAAATTCCCGCCGTGAACGGTACGGTCCGAACGAGCTTCAGGAAAACGGGGGACGCACCGTCTGGCACATTCTGTGGGAGCAGGTCAGCTCGGTGATGATTGTGATTCTGCTGATCGCGGGCGTGCTGGCGCTGCTTTTCAAGGGGGGCGGCGGTCCTCCGATCGACGCCATCGCGATTTTTTCGATCGTGGTGCTGTTCGTGGTGCTTGGCGTGATGCAGGAGTACCGCGCACAGAAAGCCATCGCGGCCCTGAAGCAGATGTCGTCCCCCACCGTCAGGGTGGTGCGCGACGGGCTGGTGCAGGAGATGAGCGCACGCGACCTCGTTCCTGGTGACCTCGTGAAGCTTGAGACGGGAAGCGTTGTGCCGGCCGACTGCCGGATTGTCGAGAGCGTGAACCTGCGCATCCAGGAGGCCGCTCTTACGGGAGAATCGGAACCGATCGAGAAGTTTCCGGGAGCCATCGGGGAGGAAGATCTTTCGCTCGGCGACCGGAAGAATATGGGTTACATGGGCACCTTTGCCAGCTACGGACGGGGCGAGGCGCTGGTGGTTGAAACCGGAATGTGCACCGAGCTGGGCAAGATAGCCTCGATGATCCAGAATGTCCGGCACGAGGAGACGCCGCTTCAGAAAAAACTGGACAGGCTCGGCAAGACCCTTGCGGTCATTGCCCTGGTCGTTGCTGCGGTTGTAGCCCTTACCGGCGTCTACATCGAGGGCAGGACATGGGCCGAGGTGCTGATTATCGCAATCGCGATTTCGGTCGCGATCGTTCCCGAGGGACTTCCGGCGGTGCAGACCTTCTCGCTGGCGATCGGCGCCCAGAAGATGGTCAGGCGCAAGGCGCTTATCCGGAAGCTGCCGGCTGTCGAGACGCTGGGTTCGGTGACGGTCATCTGCAGCGACAAGACCGGTACCCTCACCCAGAACAGGATGACCGTGACGGCGCTTGAAACCCTCGATCAGCGGGTGGAACCTGATACGCGCTCGAGGCACTACGATATCGAAGACGGCCAGTCGGCGCTCGCGGCGCTGGTGGCGGGCGCCGGGCTCTGTTGCGATGCGGTGCTGAACCCCGACGGCGAAACCGGAGTCGGAGATCCCACCGAGGTGGCGCTGGCAGTGGCGGCGTTCCGCTACAGCCTCGGGCGATCCGATCTTGAGACGGAGCTGCCGCGTGTGGCCGAGATTCCGTTCGATTCCGACCGCAAGCTCATGACGACCATACACCGGCTGCCGGAGGGCGGTTCGATGCCGGCCATGCTTACCGACATGACGGCAGGCCTGGGCGGCTGCCCGTATGCGGCATTCACCAAAGGCGCGGCTGACAACATGCTGGCGATCTGCGACCGCGTCTTCAGCGGCGGACAGGTGCGGCCCATGACCGACGACGATCGTGCAGGGATCCATGCCGCAAACAGCAAGATGGCCTCGAACGGCATTCGCGTGCTGGGTGTCGGTTACCGTGGTCTCCCGGATCTGCCGGAGATCGAACATCCCGGCACGATGGAGCGCGAGCTCGTGTTTCTGGGACTGGTCGGCATGATCGACCCGGCCCGACCAGAGGCGAAGGATGCGGTGGCCAGGTGCAGGACGGCAGGTATCCGCACGATCATGATCACCGGCGACCACCCGGATACGGCCCGTTACATCGCCGCCGATCTTGGAATAACCACGCCCGACGGGCGGGTCGTCACCGGCGTCGAGCTTGAGAAGATGAGCGACGAGCACCTGAAGAAGGCTCTCAGGGAGGACAACACGAACTGCTTCGCACGCGTTTCGCCTGAGCACAAGCTTCGCATCGTCGGCGCCCTGCAGGAGCTGGGCAACATCGTCGCCATGACCGGAGACGGGGTGAATGACGCGCCGGCCCTCAAGCGCGCCGACATCGGTGTGGCGATGGGCATCACCGGCACGGACGTATCGAAAGAGGCGGCGGACATGGTGCTGCTTGACGACAACTTCGCCACCATTGTTGCCGCGATCGAAGAGGGACGCGTGGTGTACGATAACCTCAGACGCTTCGTCATGTTTTCGATTTCGGGCAACATTGCCAAGGTGATCATCGTGGCGTTTTCGCCGCTGATCGGGCTTGCCGTGATGCTCAAACCGATTCAGATCCTGTTCTCCAATCTGCTCACCGACGGCCTGCTTGGTCTCGGCATGGGGATGGAGGCTGCGGAAAAGAACACCATGCAGCGGCCGCCGTATTCGCCGCAGGAGAGCATCTTTTCCCGCGTTGTGGGTCGTCACATCGCCATTATAGGCCCCGCGATCGGGCTGTTGCTCCTCGCTGTGGGTTATCTGCAGTGGCAGCAGCTCGACCTTCCGAATCTGCTGCTGATCAAGGACGAGGCGGATCGAAGCGCACTGTTCAATGACCCCAAGGTGCTGATGTGGGGAACGCTCATGTTCACGGCTCTCGCGATGATGCAGGTTGGCCGCGCACTCAGCTCGCGTTCGTTCCTTGAACCGTTCTGGAAGCAGCCGCTCAGTACGAACAGGGTGCTGATGGGCATGATTGTCGCCGTCGTGGCGTTGCAGCTGTTCGTCGTCTACACGCCCGGCGTCCAGACCTTCTTTTCCGCCGTCAGCCTGAGCGGCGCGAATATCGGTTTGTGCATCGCGTTCGCCCTGGTTGTGCTCGCGATCATGGAGCTGGTGAAGGCGTTCGAGCGGCGCAAAGCGTCAGCATAGCCCCCCTCTGCGACGATCTCCGTAAAAGAGGGGACGCTCGCAATTACGTAAACTTGCGGATCAGAATGAGCCGTTTCATCGATGATTCGCTCGATCACTCCGGAAGCATTTCACCGAAGTACATTCCTGATATAACTGTTCTTCATCGGCAAAGGCAGGGGGCGTTTTCTTATATTGCGGCAATGAAAACCGACAGATGAAAACCAATGAACACTGAAATCACCATCAGAAACGAGGAGTCCGGCGACGGGCAACGAATATTCGACCTTACCGTCGAGGCATTCAGCACGCTGGAGATCAGCGATCATACCGAGCAGTTCGTGATCGATGCATTGCGCGATGCCGGAGCTCTTGCGGTATCGCTTGTGGCGGAGCTCGATGGCAGGATTGTCGGCCATATTGCGTTTTCTCCTGTGACAATGTCGGACGGCAGTGCAGGCTGGTACGGCCTCGGGCCGGTTTCGGTGGAACCGGAACTGCAGCGGCAGGGCATCGGCAAGGCTCTGATCGGGGAAGGGCTTTCGAAGCTTAAAGATCTCGGCGCGCATGGCTGCTGCCTCGTAGGGCATCCGGAGTATTACCGCAAATTCGGGTTCGTGAATCCTGAGGGGCTTGTTTTTGAAGGAGTGCCTCCGGAGGCGTTTTTCGCGCTTTCGTTCGATGGCCGTGTTCCTCAGGGCTGTGTTGCGTTCCATGAGGCGTTCATGGCACGCGGCCACAGCGAGTGATCGGGTGTGGCGTTATCCCTGGCTGTACTTGACGCGTTCCTGATTTGCTCGACGTTTTGCGCATGTTATCCTTTAAGTTTCAAGGATGAAAGCCCATATCACGGTTTGATTCTGGCATGATGCAGCAGGAGGTGCAATTATGGTGATTTTTACCCGAAGAAAGTTTCTTGCAGGAGTTCTTGCCCTTGGAATAGTTCAACTTCCCTCTTTTCTGTTTGCGGAACCGGCATATTGCCCCAAGCGACGAGGTCTGGTTATTCTGGCTGATTTTCCGGGGCTCTCGCATGCTGTTACGGAAGGCATCGTCACTGAGCGATTCCGTAAACTGAGTACCTATATCCATGAAATGTCATAAGGAAATGCGTGTGCCGAGTTCGACTTTACCAACTGGCTTCTGCTTCCTGATCCGGTATCGAATTACTCGATCTCACCCGCCAATCTCAAGGTCGACAGATCCAGGGTATACAAGCTCATACAGGACGCTATCGACGCTGCAGATGATGGTTACGTATTTTCCCTCTACGATTACGTGGTGATTTTCATGCGTGCGTCTATGCAGGAGTACGGAATGGTCGGTCTATGTGGCTATCCCGGGATGCTTGGTTGGTCACGCGAGCTTGTTTTTAGAACAAAACGTCGAGGGCAGGTCGTACCCAATGGCGTTGCTATCTTTACCTCGAACGCTCATGTCGGCACCCTGTTCCATGACATTGCTCACGTTTGGGGCGGCGTCGTGAACGGCAAGAGGGCAGTTCCCTGCCTCTACGACCATGATCTGCAGGAGCGATATCCAACAAGACAAACCGGGTTCGAGCATAGCCTGATCAATATGGGGTACTGGGATCCGATGTCCTGTCACCTGTATCGGCCGAATATTCCTCCTCCGGGCATTTCTTCGTGGACCAGGCTTCGATTGGGCTGGTTCCCTCGGGAAAAAATAAGGGATGTTGACCCATTATCCCTGCCTGCCGAGGTATTGCTTGGACCTTTGACTGATGGCAAATCGGAGATACTGGCGATTCGGATAAGGATTACGGCGAGTCGGTATATTCTTGTCGAAAATCGCCAGCCCGTCGGTTTATATGATAGTGTTCTGCCAGGACACGGCGTGCTGATCATGAAAGCCGATGACGGCATCGACGAATGCCGGAACGGAGAGGCTCCGGTTCGTCTGGTCGATGCAAATCCTGATGTCAGCACTTTGCTTGGCGCCGCGTTTGATGTGCAGGGCAAAAGCCGTTACGTCGATTCCGAGTCCGGTCTTGAAATCAGGCTGATTGAAAAAATTCGAAATTCGTACCGGATCAGAATCAGCAAAGCCGGTCACACAGAAACATAAATAATGACGCACTCTTTCGACGGGCTCTTTTCGCGGGGCAGCGTTAACATCAACTGGCCTTTCATGGCTGAGCAGGTCTTTCAGCTGATCTTGTAAACTCAAGGCACTATGAAAACAAGCGAACTTTCAACCTGTTTCGTGACAACCAATGTCGATGCCTGCCGTGATTTCTACGAGCGCCATTTCTCGGCGCAAGCGATATTCGACTGCGGGTGGTACGTGAATCTGCGCATTGGCAGCGACGGGCCGACGATGCAGTTCATGCAGCCGCAGGAGGGCATGCCGGAGTTCGGAGGTCAGGGCGTGATGCTCAATTTCAGGGTGGATGACGTGGACGCCGAATATCGTCGCATGACTGAGGCCGTCATGCCGATCGAGGACCATCCGTGGGGAGATCGCGGCTTTTCGGTAATTGACCCGATCGGGAATGCGGTTTACATCTATACAGACAGGGAGCCTTCGGCGGAGTTCAGGAAATTCTACAAGAGATGAATGGGTGTGTTCATGCTCCAGTCCCTTGTTATTTCGATAACACTTCGAGCTTGACCCTCGCGGTGCCTTTGTTGTAGAAACCGAGCTGTTTGGCAGCTTCGGCGGAGAGGTCGATCACCCGGTTTCCGATGAAAGGTCCCCGGTCGTTGACGCGCACGATGATGGATGCGTTGTTTTCGAGGTTCGTGACCCTGACGACTGCGGGCAGGGGAAGATATTTGTGCGCTGCGCTTGGCCTGTCGGGGCGGAAAATTTCGCCGTACGCGGTCGGCTGGTTGTTGTGCTGGTCGAGGGTTTCCTGTCCGTACCATGAGGCGTGGCCGGTTTCCTGATAACCGAGCGATTCCCGGTAATCCATCGGAACGTAGAGCTTGCCGTCGATGAAATAGGGTTTATTCTTGAGCTTTCCGAGCCTGTAGGCATCTTCAGGGGAAATCAGGCTTCCCGTTGCTCCGGGGGAGATCGGCCCCCTGCTTGTCGAACAGGAAGCGAGGCTCAGAACAACAGCCATCATCAGGGTAAAAATCAACCGGTGTGTCATTATCAGCGTCAATTTTTGTTTGCTGAACGTCTTGCCATGAATGATCGTATGTGTGCAACAACTCAGACGGCTCTCCTGAAAAATAGCCAATTGACAGGAATATTCCCGCACTCGGCTTATATTCACCGTTTTGATTTCAATGCGATTCCGATGCCGGACATAACCGCATCAGGCATCTATTTCCGTAATCATTATGCCAGAACACCATCAGCGAGCAGCTATCGGCGTCATTCTCATTCACGGGTTCACCGCGACTCCGGATAGCCTTGCCATTCTTGAAGGCCCGCTGAAGTCCCTGGGGCTGCCGGTCGCCATGCCGCTGCTGACCGGGCACGGAGAACTCTCTCCCGAATCGCTCAGGGGAGTATCCTGCAGGCAGTGGATCGACGATGTTTCACGAGCGTTGCAGGAGATGTCGGCAGAGGCAGAAAAGATCGTTGTCGTCGGTCACAGCATGGGAGCGCTGCTTGCATTGCAGCTTGTCAGTGCTTACCCGGCGATCGTCGATTCCCTTGTGCTTGCCGCTCCGGCCCTGAGACTTTCGTCCCTTCTGGCTCCGGGGCGTCCGCTGCATTTCATTGCCGAGCCGCTCTCCTCGATAGTCAGGAAATGGGAGATCAGGCCAGTCTATGCCGGAGAGGATGTTCTCCGTTGCCCCGGCCAGTACGACTGGGCTCCGACCGATGCCATTCTCTCTCTGTTCAGGCTTATTGGCATGACCGAGCCGCTGCTTGCCGATGTTCATGTGCCGCTGCTGATTCTGCATAACAGGAGTGAAACGACCGTGCTGGCCGAAACCGCGGATATGCTCTATGAACGCGTCAGTACGTCGCCGAACCGGAAGCGGATCGTCTGGCTGGATCGGTCGGAGCACCAGATCTTCTGCGACTGCGAGAGGAATCGCGCGATGCAGGCGGTCGTGGATTTTGTCAGAGGCCGGCTTCGGCCGCTCAGTAATTGTTAACCATTAATACCAGAAAATATCATGAAAAATTACAGTGCTTTTTTGTGCCCCCTGTTTTTTGTCTTTGTATTTGCGATGTCCGTTCCCTTCTGCCATGCCGCTGCCGAAAGCTTGCCTGATGGAGGCAAACCGGCCGTCTATCTAAACGAAACCGGTATAGGTTCGGGTTATGCCTGGGGTTCACTGAAGGGGGATGACAAGGATATGACTATCTACCCCGCTTTCGTTCGGATCGGTTTCAACGCCAATGGACTGTTCGGCATCAGAAGCAGCAGAAGCACTCTGCAGCTGACGCTCGAGCCCTTCGTCAATATTGTTTCCGGGCCTGACGACGGAGTCGAGGCCGGCTGCGGTTTCGGCGTGCGTTACCTGCATGAAGTCGCATCTCCCGTCGATCTGTTTGTCGAGGCAAGCGTGGCTCCCATGTATTACAGTATTGACACCAGGGAGCAGGGTGCGGCTGGATTCAATTTTCTTGACCAGTTCGGTGCGGGCCTGCAGTACCGGTTCGCTCCCGGAAAAGCGCTTTTCGCAGGGTATCGCTTCAGGCATATCTCGCATGCCGGTCTTGCTGATCGTTCAAATGACGGTCTGAATTCAAATGCGATCGTCGCCGGGTTTTCCTGGCTCTACTGATGGACGGATTGCGTAAGGGCGCTACTCTTGTAACGTACCCGTAACAAACGGAACCGGTTGCGTTTCCTATCTTCAAAAAGTACAGGGCGACACATTATGCGCTGCGGTGTCGCCTTTTTTACTTTTCAGCAATCCTGTCGAAGGAGCTTACCATGCCTCTGCTGTCCGGAAGAAAACCCCTTTCCCTCACCCTGACTTTTCTCATGTTCGTCCTTTTTCTGTCGACGGCGGCCTGTGCCGACGGCAGGGTGGCGCAGGCGCCCGCAGAAGGCCGGTTCCCTGTGCCGAAGTACATATTTCTCTTTATAGGCGACGGCATGGGCCCTGCGCAGGTCGGTCTTTCCGGCGCAGTGCTTGACTCCTCCAGTACGCTGGCGATGACCGGATTTCCGGTTCTCGGTACGATTACGACCCATGCCGAAGACCGTTACATCACCGATTCCGGCGCTGCCGGAACGGCGCTGGCGACAGGCAGCAAGACTTCCGTCGGGACTATCTCAATGAAGAGCAACCACCGGGATACGCTGCGCACGGTAGCCGAGTTGGCCAGGCGCGACGGCATGCGGGTGGGCATCGTCTCGAGCGTCGGCATCGACAATGCGACGCCGGCATGCTTTTTTTCGCACAATGCCAAAAGAAGCAACTACTACGATATAGCCGCTCAGATGGCTTCAAGCGGTTTCGATTATTTCGGAGGTGGTTTTGCCGAAGGGGATTTTTTGCAGAACCGACTCAACGGGAGCGTTAACCGGACGGATATACCGACTCTCATGAGGAGCTCCGGATACCGGGTGGTTTCAGATCGTTCGTCTCTTCGCTCAGTGCAGCCGGGTAAGAAGTGCTGGGCATATACCGGTTATGACGGCAAGGCTGCCATGAGTTTCGAGATGGACAGGAAGGAGCAGGATATTTCACTTGCGGAGTTCACAAGGGAGGGGATCCGCCTGCTCGACAATCCGAATGGGTTTTTCATGATGGTGGAGGGAGGAAAGATCGACTGGGCGTGTCATGCCAACGATGCCGCAGCGGCTGCCCATGACGTTGTCGCTTTCGACGATGCGGTCAGGGAAGCCGAGGCTTTTTCCCGAAGCCATCCGGACGAGACGCTCATTGTGGTGACGGCCGATCACGAATGCGGAGGGCTTTCGCTCGGCAACGGCAGGCGCGGGTACGATAGCAGAATATCGCTGCTGCGCCGCCAGAAGGTTTCGCTTGAAAGATTCACCCGGAAGGTTGCTGGGTGGCAGGCGAGCCGCAACGTTTCTTTTTCGATGGCGCTCGACAGCGTTAAGGTCTACTTCGGACTCGGCGACGCGTCGGCTGACTCTTCTCTTGTGCTTTCGGGCGAAGAGAGGACTGTCCTGAGCAAGGCATATCGAGGCGGTTCTGCGAAAGGAGCGGCGGGCTCGGCGGCTTCCGGCAGCGCGGCGGGATTCGCTTCCGCCGTTACGGCGATGCTGAATGCGAAGGCGGGGATCGGATGGGCCAGCAATGCGCATACGGCGGTTCCTGTACAGGTGTTCGCTGCGGGGGTCGGTTCAGAGGCGTTTGGCGGTTACTACGACAATACCGGCATAGCCGGAAAGCTGATTCGGCTTGCGCGGTTTGGCGAACGGCGGTAACTGATAAAACGGCGAATTCGCCTCAGGATGTTTCGAGAATCCTTTTGAGATTGTCGAGGTTAGCCCTGAACCTGAAGCCGAAAAACAGCTTCATAAGCGGATCGAAAAGTGAAGCCAGGCCTTCGGTTTTGGTTGAAAACGCATAGGTCAGCCGGGTGCCGCCATCGACAGCCGAAAA
The DNA here is from genome assembly GCF_036528655.1 of Chlorobium sp. Taxonomy (GTDB): domain Bacteria; phylum Bacteroidota; class Chlorobiia; order Chlorobiales; family Chlorobiaceae; genus Chlorobium. The sequence goes on along the minus strand of NZ_JAIGND010000003.1, from coordinate 157,615 downwards.
CTCCATGGCGCCTTCGTACGGAAACGCGCTTGCAGTACTCTCGAAACAGAGCAGTTTTTCGGGTTCATAGGATGTTACGATCCATTCAGTGCGCATGGGAAAGCCCATGATAGATCGAACTTCGAATCCTGCGGTTCCCTTGCCGACAGGGCCGGAGGTCGTAACGGCCGATTCGAGCACATCTTCCTGCCAGACGCTGTCGTTGGCTATATCGGACAGGTATGCTGCGACCTCCTTTACCGGGCGGTTGATGACAATGACGTGCGAGATGTTCATAATGGTATGCTTTTTCAAAGCAGCAACAGCGAAGCTGCGGCAATAATTCCTGCGGGGCAGCCAGAAGGAACTCTCGCCGAACTGCGCTGTTTTCCTGTGCAAGTAAGGAGTTTCTTTGTTAGCTTTACTGGAGAAAACAAGACGGAGCGGTTTTTCGCTGTGCAGAAAAGCAACCTTTGGCAATCACTTATGGCAGATATTTCAACGACATGGATGGGGCTGAAGCTCCGTAATCCTGTTATCGTGGCAAGTTCGGGGCTGACAGGAACCCTCGAAAACGTCAAGGCAGCCGCCGCTCACGGAGCCGGTGCCGTAGTGCTGAAATCGCTCTTCGAAGAGCAGATTCAGCTTGAATCCGGCTTTTCCGAGGCCGCGAATGCTCAGGATTATTACTATGCGCAGGCTGAGGATTATATCCGGGAATATACCAGAGGCAATGCTCTGTCGGCCTATCTCGATCTCGTCAGGCAGTGCAAGGATTCCGTCGATATCCCGGTTATCGCCAGCATCAACTGCGTTACGCATGGAGAATGGACTGCGTTTGCTGCCGAGATCGAGCGGGCAGGCGCTGACGGGCTGGAAATCAACATTTTCGTGCTGCCTTCCGATCCCTGCAGAAGCGGCGCAGAGAACGAGCAGGTTTACGTGGATGTGCTCGAAACGGTGTCGAGGTCGGTGCGGATTCCCGTTGCCGCCAAAATTAGCAGCTATTTTTCCAGTCTCGCAGGTGAAGCCCTGAAGTTGTCGGGTACCGGCATCGGTGGCCTGGTGCTGTTCAACCGTTTTTTTTCTCCCGATTTCGATATCGAAACCTTCGACGTGACGGCCAGCGGGGTGTTCAGTTCGCCTGCCGATCTCTACCATTCGCTGCGCTGGATCGCCATTCTGTCGGGAAGGGTGAAGTGCGACCTGGCAGCATCGACTGGCGTGCATGACGGCAATGCGCTCATCAAGCAGCTTCTGGCCGGTGCAAGAGCCGTCGAGATTGCCTCAGTTCTTTACCGGAAAGGACTTGGAGAGATTGGAAATATGGTTTCGGAACTGGAGCAGTATATGGAGCGGCACATGTTCTCTTCGGTGGACGATCTGGTCGGCAAGATGAGCATGGCGCGTACCGGCAATCCTGCCGTTTACGAACGGGTACAGTTTATGAAGTTTTTCGGCGGCATTCATTGATGGGTAAATCTTTTTCATATATCCGTCCGGACAGTCGGCAGAAGCATCTGACGTGATGTGCAGAGAACCGTCAGGAACGCCGGAGAAGTGTTCTCCGGCAGAGCGTGTTGTGGACCTCACCCGGACGCTTGGTCCCGGCATGTCGTGCTATCCCGGTACCCCGCCGCCGGATTCCGTGCCGCTGTGCACCATAGGGGAGCACGGTTTCAGCGAACGGCAGCTGACGTTTTCCTCGCATACCGGAACCCACGTCGATCTTCCCCTTCATCTGTTTCATCATGGCAACTCGCTTGATGGCTTTTCTGCCGAACAGTTCATCGGTCCTGCGGCGGTCATCGATGTATCAGGTCATTGCGGATCGCTCATCAGCGGCGATCTTCTTCGCCCTTATGCCGCGCTTGCAGAGCGGAGCGAGTTCCTGCTGATCCGTTCCGGATGGGGGCGATACTGGGGAACGGAGGCATATCTTTCAGGCTATCCCGTTCTTGATCTCGTGGCCGCAGAGTGGCTGGCCGATTTCGGTCTCAAGGGGGTCGGCGTCGACATGATGTCCGTTGATGCCGCCGATTCAGCCGCATTGCCGGTACACCGGATTTTTCTTGAAAGGAATATTCTCATCATTGAAAACCTTGATATTCCCGAAGAGCTTGCCGGGCGCCGGTTTCTGTTCTGCTCTTTGCCGCTGAAACTCGAAGGCGCCGAAGCATCCCCGGTGCGCGCAATCGCAATCGTCGGGCAAACAGCGGATTTGTTTTGCAATTTCAAAAGATGATAGTACTTTTCACCGCCGGATAGTTGCCGGCGCCTGTTCTTTACCATTGCACTGAATCCTTTATGTATGAACAAGTTATTGCAGTATTCGTCGATTGCCTCAAAAGTGGCGATGGCGCTTGCCGGCCTGTTTCTGGTTACGTTTCTCGGCGTGCATCTCGGCATCAATCTGTTGCTTCTCAAGGCTGACGGTGGGCGATCTTTTTCAGAAGCGGCGGCATTCATGGGGACGAATCCCCTGATCAGGATATTTGAAATCGTTCTGATGGCCGGGTTTCTCATACATATTTTCACCGGATTTCTCGTTTCCGGCAAGAACCGTGCATCCCGACCTGCCGGTTACGAAGTCGGAAACCGCACGGAGACCTCTTTCCTCTCCAAATACATGATGCATAGCGGTATTGTCGTACTGCTTTTTCTTGCCCTGCATTTTTCCGACTATTACTTCGTCAAGATCGGTCTTGTACCGCCTCCCGAGGGGATCGATGCTCACGACTTTTATGCGATGACCCTGCATCTTTTCTCCAGTACATGGTACGCGCTCTTCTACATGTTCAGCTTCATACCGCTCGGTTTCCATCTCAATCACGCGATACAGTCGGCATTTCAGACCATGGGCTGGAACCACTCCCGGTATATGGGCGCGGTCAAGCTTGCGGGCACCATCTATTCTGTTGCGATATCGCTCGGTTTTATGGTGATTCCCCTCTATTTTCTCCTTTTCAGATAGGTTAACAATTGCTGAAAACCCTTATTTCATGAAGCGCCTCAATGCCGGAATTCCGGAAGGACCGATAGCAGAAAAATGGACCTCCTACCGCTCGACAGCAAAGCTGGTCAACCCGAACAACAAGCGTAAGCTCGACGTCATCGTTGTGGGAACCGGGCTTGCCGGGGCCTCCGCCGCGGCGACGCTCGGCCAGCTCGGCTATAACGTGAAGGTGTTCTGTTATCAGGATACCCCGCGGCGCGCGCACAGCATCGCTGCGCAGGGCGGAATCAATGCGGCGAAAAACTATCCCAACGACGGCGACAGCATCTACCGCCTGTTCTACGATACCATCAAGGGCGGCGACTACCGTTCCCGCGAGGCGAATGTCTACCGTCTTGCCGAGGTCAGCAATCAGATCATCGATCTCTCTGTGGCGCAGGGGGTGCCTTTCGCCAGGGAGTACGGCGGTCTGCTGGCCAACCGCTCGTTCGGCGGGGCCCAGGTTTCGAGAACATTCTATGCAAGGGGCCAGACGGGTCAGCAGCTGCTCCTGGGGGCTTACAGCGCCCTGAGCCGGCAGATTGAGGCGGGGAACGTCACTCTCTATAACAGGCGCGATGTGCTCGATATCGTTATTGTTGAGGGCAAGGCGCGCGGGATCGTTGCGCGCAATCTCGTTACCGGAGCCATAGAGCGTCATGCGGCTCACGCAGTGGTGCTTGCCAGCGGCGGTTACGGGAACGTTTTCTTCCTCTCCACCAATGCCATGGGTTCCAACGTTACGCCGGCCTGGAGCGCCTACAAACGGGGCGCGATGTTCTCGAATCCTGCATTTACCCAGATTCATCCTACCTGCATTCCGGTTCATGGCGAGTTTCAGTCGAAGCTGACCCTGATGAGCGAAAGCCTTCGAAATGACGGCCGGATTTGGGTACCGGCTTACAAGAAGGATGTCGAAAAGCTTCGCTCGAAAGAGATCGAGCCGTCGGATATTGCGGAGAAGGATCGCGATTATTATCTCGAGCGGCGATATCCCGCTTTCGGGAATCTCGTGCCGAGGGACGTCGCTTCGAGAGCCGCCAAGGAGCGGTGCGATGCCGGGTATGGCGTCAGCAGTACCGGAGTGGCGGTTTTCCTCGATTTTTCCGACGCCATCAGACGGAAGGGAAGGGATGCGATCGAAGCGAATTACGGCAATCTGTTCCAGATGTATGAGCAGATAGTTGCCGCGAATCCGTATGAGACTCCGATGATGATCTATCCTGCGGTACACTATACCATGGGAGGCCTCTGGGTCGATTACGAACTGATGACAACGGTTCCGGGCCTTTATGCGATAGGAGAGTGCAATTTCTCCGATCACGGCGCCAACCGTCTTGGCGCATCGGCGCTCATGCAGGGGCTTGCAGACGGCTATTTCATCCTTCCTGCGACAATCGGCAACTATCTTGCCTCCGAAATCCATACTCCGCGGTTCGATCCCGACGGCGCGGAGTTCACGCTTGCAGCGGAGCAGGTCAGGGAGAGGCTGGCTCGACTGAAGAATACCGGAGGTACCCGGTCGGTAGACCATTATCACCGCCAGCTGGGCCGGCTCATGTGGGAATTTTGCGGTATGGCGCGCAACAGAAGCGGGCTGGAGCAGGCGCTCACGGAAATTCCGCAGTTGCGCGAAGAGTATCACAGGAACGTCCGGATTCCCGGAGGGCTTGAAGAGTATAACCCGGAACTCGAAAAAGCATGGAGAGTTGCGGATTTTCTCGAGCTCGGTGAACTGATGGTGCGTGACGCCCTGCAGCGCGAAGAGTCGTGCGGGGGACATTTCAGGGAGGAGTACCAGACCGCGGACGGCGAAGCGCTGCGAAATGATCCGGAGTTTTCATTTGTTTCGGCCTGGGAGTACAGGGGGCGGAACGAACCGGCAACTATGCACAGGGAGGATCTCCAATTCGACGTGGTATGGCCCTCACAACGCTCCTATAAATAAACAACAGGTTATGAATTTCACGCTCAGGATCTGGCGGCAGCAGAACGCAACGGAGCGCGGCGCAATGGTTACCTATCAGGTAAGCGGCATTTCGCCCGACATCTCTTTTTTTGAAATGCTCGACGTGCTCAACCAGCAGCTGATCGAACGGGGCGAAGAGCCCGTGTCGTTCGATCACGACTGCAGGGAGGGTATCTGCGGAACCTGCAGCCTCTATATCAATGGCCGCCCGCACGGTCCGGTTCGGGGGGTGACAACCTGCCAGCTGCATATGCGTTCGTTCGGCGACGGGGATGTGATCAATATAGAGCCGTGGAGGGCGAAAGCCTTTCCCGTAATCAGGGATCTGGTGGTAGACCGGAGCTCGCTTGACAGGATCATTCAGGCCGGTGGTTATATATCGGTCAATTCCGGCGGCATTCCCGATGCCAATACCATTCCGGTGCCGAAAGAGGATGCCGACGAGGCTTTCGATGCGGCAGCGTGTATCGGCTGCGGAGCCTGTGTGGCGGCATGCCCGAATGCCGCGGCCATGCTGTTCACCGCGGCCAAGGTTTCGCATCTGGCGCTTCTGCCGCAGGGAAAGGTGGAGGCCGCCGCGCGCGTCAGGAAGATGGTTTCCGAAATGGACCGTCTGGGATTCGGTAACTGCAGCAACAGCTACGCATGCGAAGTCGAGTGCCCGAAAGGAATATCCGTTACGACCATCGCACGTATGAACCGGGAATTTCTTGCGGCAAAACTTTTTTCCCGAAAGGAGCGAGTCATCAGGGATTCGATCTGAGGGAGTCTACTCCTTCACGCAGCGCACCGCGAATCCCAGGCGCTTGTGCGCCTGTCCGCGGCGCAGAGCGGAATCGAAATGGCCTGCCGCGCGTCCCCAGGCGCGGATGGAATCTGTTTCCGTTGACGACCAGAGCCTGCTGTACTCACCCTGCAGTACGAAGGCGCCGTCAGTATCCCGCCGCGCGCCTGCCGGCAGCAGTTCGAATCCGCTTTTCCCCGCTTCGCCATCCGGCTGCTGCCAGAGACGAGCTGCCTTGATGCGTCCACCGGCGACCTTTTCGCCTCCAAGGGCTTCGGAGAGCGCGGCCCAGTCCTCGTCGGTCGCCACGCGCCATCCTTCAGGCGCCAATCCTCTCGGATCGTTTACCGCATACCAGTTGTAGAGGCGTCCGTATGTTATTCCGTTTTCTTCGATGTTTTCATACTGGCACCATGCCCCGGTCGTCAGTTTCGACCACTCTTCGGGGTCGCGTACTTCGGGAATCGGATCGCCGTTGCGGTAACGGGCGACGTTCAGATTCCCGGCGGTCCAGATCCGGTTGCCGATGGAGACGGCTGCGTAGGTGTTTCCGTCGATGTCGGTCACGGACTTCGGTTTTCCTCCGCTGCAGGCGGCTACAAGCAGAAGCAGGAGCAGCGCAACAGCGTCGGAGATGGGATTTCTGGAGATCATGGATTTTCGTGTGTTTTTGCTGTTATTCTGGCATATGCTTAAAATAGGGGGTCAAAAGATTTTTTCAAGTTATAATGACGCATAACGTCAGGAGAAATGATTATAATGAATCTTTTTATCCGTATGCGGGTTAACATGTTTTACGATCAGGTTAAGGAAGCAGGTTTTGCCGCATCGTCCGGATGTGCGGCAGTTTTGCCGGAATCGTACTATGTTCGATCTGCATACGTGCGTTTAATTGAGCAGCCGATAATCTCGGCAGAGTATCGTTAACTGTAAAAATTTTGTCAATCAGAATTCCGACGGCGAAACATCGTAGCATTGAACGCTCTGCAACTCATAAGGCAGTGCGGACGTCCGAGGGTTCAAATTCCAATGTATGGAAATAATATTTCTGTTATTACTGATTGTTCTTAACGGCATGTTCGCCATGTCGGAGATCGCTCTTGTTACCGCAAAGCGTTCACGTCTCCAGAAACTCACCAGCGAAGGCGATAAATCGGCTGAAGTCGCCCTCAAGCTCGGCCAGCAGCCGACCAAATTTCTTTCGACAATCCAGATCGGCATCACATCGATCGGTATTCTCAGCGGTATCGTCGGCGAAAGCGCACTTGCCGGGCCATTGTCACTCTGGCTCAATTCGCTGGGAATGGATTCCGAGATCAGCGGCATTCTCTCGATGGTGCTGATCGTTGTCATCATAACCTATACGACCATCGTTATCGGAGAGCTGGTTCCCAAGCGGCTCGGTCAGTTCAACCCCGAAGGGGTAGCCCGCATCGTGTCGCGTCCCATGCTCGCTCTTGCCACCATTACCAAACCGTTCGTTCGCCTGCTCTCCGTTTCCACCGATACCATTCTGCGGCTGCTCGGCAAGAACCCGCTGACTTTGCCGAGCGTGACCGAGGAGGAGATCCATGCCATGCTCGAAGAGGGTTCCGAGGCCGGCATCATCGAGCAGCAGGAGCACGAGATGGTGCGCAACGTATTCCGGCTCGACGATCGTCAGCTTGGCACCCTGATGGTTCCGAGAGCCGATATCGTTTTTCTCGATACGGCCCTGCCTGTTGAAGTGAACATCGAAAGGGTGACTGGTTCGGAACATTCCCGTTTTCCGGTCTGTCAGGGAGGTCTGCACTCCCTGCTCGGCGTGGTCAACGCCAAGCAACTGCTTGCCCAGACGCTGAAAGGAGGACTAACCGACTTCAGCGCCCAATTGCAGCCGTGCGTCTATGTTCCCGAAACCCTTACCGGCATGGAACTGCTCGAACATTTCAGATTGTCGGGCACGCAGATGGTGTTTGTCGTGGATGAGTACGGCGAAATTCAGGGACTGGTCACCCTTCAGGATCTGCTTGAAGCCGTGACCGGCGAGTTCGTTCCCCGGAACCTCGAGGATTCGTGGGCTGTAGAGCGCGAAGACGGTTCCTGGCTGCTTGACGGCATGATTCCTGTGCCGGAATTGAAGGATACTCTCGATCTGAAGAGCGTGCCCGAAGAGGATAAGGGGCTCTACCATACATTGAGCGGTCTCCTGATGTGGCTGCTGGGCAGGATGCCGGATACCGGCGACGTGACGGAGTGGGAGGGCTGGCGGCTTGAAGTTATCGATCTCGACGGCAAGCGCATCGACAAGGTGCTTGCATCCCGCCTGGAGACCCTGACCGAAAAAGAGGAGGGAGCTATGGTATCGCGCGGGGCGGAAGAGCAGGCCTGAAGCCTGCTCTTCTTTCTTTTTTGTGCAATTATGTACATTGATAGGGTGATGTTTCAAAGGCTGCATGGCACTCTAATTCCGAATTGTCCACTCATGATCAAATCCACCGTTTTCCATAAGGGCATCCTGCCTCTGCTTCTTGCGGGTTCCTTCGTTTTGCTTGCTTCCTGCCAGAAGAAAGCTGAAGACGTGATCCTCGAAAAAGTGATAGAGCACTCAACCGGAAGTGATGTCGAGCTGAATACCGGATCCGGCAGGGTTTCTATCGAATCCGAGGGAAAAAAATTCGAAATTACGCAGGATAAGGCGACCTGGCCTGACGACATGCCTTCCGTCGTTCCCAGGTTTGCCTATGGCACCATCATGATGGCCACCAGAACGGAGACCCCCGAATCTGACGGATGGTCCGTTACGATCGAAAAGGTTTCTGCCAACGCCCTCAGGGAGTACGACGCGCTCCTGAAAAAAGCCGGTTTTGAGACGACCCTGACCACGGTGACGTCGGCTGAGGGGTCGGGGGGGACGATTCAGGCGACAAATGGAGCGGTCACGGTATTTCTCATGGGAGACAACAAGGCGCTTTCACTTGCCGTTTCGCAGGAAAAAAAGCAGTAGCGCCGGGTTCACGACCGCAACAGTTCTGCAATCATGACTGATCATCGATGAATACGACTTTTCATAATCCCGAATGCCTTTTCTGTCGCATTGTCCGGGGAGAGATTCCCGCGACGGTGGTTTATCGCAACGAACATGTCCTGGCTTTCAGGGATATTGCTCCGGCGGCTCCGCAGCATGTGCTGATCATTCCAGTCAGGCATATAGCTTCTCTCAGCGATCTGCAGCCTGAAGATCTCGATATAGCCGGGCATATCCTGCTGGCAGCCCGGCAAGTTGCCGAAATAACCGGAGTCCTTGATTCAGGTTACAGGCTGGTATTCAACAATGGCCCGGATGCCTTGCAGAGCGTCTTTCATATCCACGGCCATCTGACAGGCGGCCGCCGGATGGGCTGGCCGCCGTTTCCCGGTGAGGCTTCCATCCACGGCTGAGCTGTTTTTTTTCTGCGAACTGTCGATAAACAGCATGTGCGATGAGTTCTGTCGATCCTGCCGAATACATACGGACGCTCCTGACTCCCGCGGGGCCGGTTTCGTTTTTTTCGTTGCATGCACTTGCCGATAGCGGCTTCAACGGCATAGGCCGTCTTCCGAAATCGCTGAAAATACTGCTTGAGGCTGCGCTTCGGGGTTGCGACGGATATCTCGTTACAGAAGAAGATGTTCGCCGTCTTGCATTATGGACGCCCGGAACGGCAGGTTCTGCCGATATCGCCTTCAGGCCTGCGCGGGTACTTCTTCAGGATTTTACCGGTGTTCCCTCGATCGTCGATCTTGCCGCGCTTCGCGATGCGTGCGAGGAGCTTGGCGCCGATCCGCAACGGATCGATCCGCTTGTTCCCTGCGATCTGGTGATAGATCATTCGGTTCAGGTGGATTTTTTCGCAGATGCCGGGGCATTTGACGACAACCTTGCGCTCGAGTTCGCCCGTAATCGCGAACGTTACGAATTCCTCAAATGGGGACAGAGCGCCTTCCGGAACCTGAGGGTAGTGCCTCCGGGCACCGGAATCGTGCATCAGGTCAATATCGAATATCTTTCGGGCGTGGTTTCAGTTCGGGAGGGCATGGCATTCCCGGATTCGCTGGTAGGTACTGACAGTCATACCACCATGATCAATGCCCTTGGCGTTGCCGGATGGGGCGTCGGAGGCATCGAAGCGGAAGCGGTTATGCTTGGCCAGCCGATCTCCATTTCTGTTCCGAGGGTTACCGGCGTGCGCGTTTCGGGCGTCCTGCGGGAAGGGGTGACTGCCACCGATCTGGTGCTGAGCGTAACGGCGATGCTGCGCAGGATCGGCGTCGTAAACGATTTTATCGAGTTTTTCGGGTCAGGCCTCGCAAGCCTTTCGCTGCCGGATCGGGCTACAATAGCCAATATGGCTCCGGAATACGGCGCGACCATGGGTTTTTTTCCTGTTGACGGCGTTACCGTCGAATACCTGAAGATGACAGGGCGCGATGCGGCGGCCGAGCTTGCCGAACGCTATTGCAGAGAGCAGGGACTCTGGAGGGAAGAGAATAACGATCCAGTTTTTTCAAGGGTTTTCGATCTCGATCTCTCGTCCATCGAGCCCTCTCTTGCCGGCCCGAAACGGCCCCAGGACAGGGTGCCGCTCGCCTCTGTCGCTTCCCTCTGGCGTAAGGAATCCGCCGTTTTTTTCGATGCCGCCCAAGTGGATAACGGCGCTCCCGAGATGGAAAACGAAGGCATTGCCGGCAGCGGCTGCGGTCACGGCGACGAACGGACAGGTTGCGATTCGCCGGTTCTGCCGGGACACGGGGCGGTCGTGATCGCCGCGATCACCTCGTGCACCAATACGAGCAATCCCGCGGTCATGGTCGCTGCCGGTCTTGTGGCTCGTGCCGCCCTGAAGCGGGGGCTCCGGTCAAGGCCGTGGGTCAAGACGTCGCTTGCGCCGGGATCCCGGGTCGTTACCGACTATCTCGACGCATCAGGTCTCTCCGCCGATCTCGACGCTCTCGGGTTTGCGACGGTCGGATACGGGTGCACAACCTGTATCGGAAATTCCGGACCGCTGCCGCAGGCCGTTTCGGACGATATCGAAAGAAGGGGCATCGTCGCTGCCTCGGTGCTTTCCGGAAACAGGAATTTCGAGGGGCGGATTCATCCGCAGGTGAAGGCCAACTATCTTGCCAGTCCGCCGCTGGTCGTGGCGTATGCGATTGCCGGAACTATCGATATCGATCTAACCGTCGAACCGATTGGATACGACGATATGGGCGAACCGGTTTATTTCAGGGATCTCTGGCCGGCGGATGAAGAGATCGCCGATGTCGTCGTGCGGTTTGTATCAAAAGATCAGTTCATCTCCCGATATCGCGACGTTTTTCAGGGAACGGCAGCGTGGCGGGAAATCACGGTGGCAGGGGGAACCCGATATGCATGGAATCCGTCGTCATCATATATCAGGAAGCCGCCCTTTTTCGAGGGGATGACAATCGAACCCACTTTGCCGAAGCCAATAGAGGGGGCACGGGTACTTGCAGTATTCGGAGATTCCGTTACGACCGATCACATCAGTCCGGCAGGAGCGATCAGGGCAACGCAGCCGGCAGGGCTCTATCTGCAGAGTTTGGGGATATCTCCGGACAGGTTCAACAGTTTCGGCTCGCGCAGGGGGAATCATGAGGTGATGATCCGCGGTACGTTCGGCAATATCCGGATTCGCAACCGTATGGCTCCAGGAATCGAAGGAGGGTATACGACATGGTTTTCTTCTGACGAAACCGGGCACGAGATCATGACCATCTACGATGCAGCCATGCGTTACCGAAGCGGGGGTGTTCCTCTTGTCATCCTGGCAGGTCGCGATTACGGCATGGGGAGCAGCCGTGACTGGGCGGCCAAGGGCACACTGCTGCTTGGAGTTCGTGCGGTGCTTGCCCGGAGTTTCGAACGGATCCACCGTTCGAATCTGGTCGGCATGGGCGTGCTTCCCCTTGAGTTCTGCGGCGAAGACGATGCCGACTCGCTCGGTCTTGAGGGGTCTGAACTATTCGATATCCCTGCTGAGGGCTGTCTTGTGCCGGGCGCGATCGTGCAGGTGACGGCCCGTTCGCCCGGAACCGGCGAGGTGAAGCGGTTTTCCATGCGGTCACGCATCGATACATTGCCCGAGGCTGATTATTTCCGGAACGGAGGGATCCTCCAGACGGTGCTTCGCCGTCTGGTCCGGGCATAATGGGCTTGCAGTTTATTGGCTGAAAAAAAACGGCAAGAATTTTTTCTGTTCCATGGCAGTTATTTACATTCAATCCAGTTAAATAATCTGTCATGTATTTTATCGGGACAAGCGGTATGAAAATGTCGGAGCTGCAGGTCGGCGACAAGGCCGAGGTTACAGGGGTAAAGGCGGACCAGGCTGTGCGTCGCCGGCTGCTCGATATGGGGCTCATCAGCGGAACGCGCTTCAAGGTGCTGCGCGTCGCTCCGCTTGGAGATCCTATGGAGATTTATTTCAAGGGGATGTACCTGAGCCTCAGAAAAAGTGAAGCCGAGGGCATATCGGTGCGCAAAACCGGCCAGGCAGGAGACGGCGTTCCGATGTCGGGCGAGAACGGGAGCCGCTCCTTCCGCGGAGGCTCGCAATGATGAACGTGAAGGAGATCAGCGTGGCGCTTGCCGGCAATCCTAATTGTGGCAAGTCGTCTCTTTTCAATGTTCTGACCGGTTCTCACCAGAAGGTCGGCAATTTTTCGGGCGTTACCATAGAGAAACACGAGGGCTATCTTGACTACGGAGCCTACCGGATACGGTTTGTCGATCTTCCGGGCATATACTCCCTCACCCCATACTCTCCCGAAGAGCTGGTTACCCGCCGTTACCTTATAGACGAGCGGCCCGATGTTGTGGTCAACGTGCTCGAAGCTCCGAATCTCGAGCGGAACCTGCAGCTCACCACACAGCTCATGGAGATGAATGTCGATTTTCTTGTTGCACTCAACATGATTGATGAGGTCGAGGACAAGGGAATGTCGATCGACGTCAAGCAGCTTCAGCGCCTTCTCGGGTGCCATATCGTTCCTACCTCGGCAAAGAAGAAAACCGGTATGGATTCCCTTCTGGCGCATATCGTGAGGGTGTATGAAAAAGATATTGAAATACAGAAGAACAAATTGTCGTTCAGGCCGGAAGTGGAGGAATGGGTCGATACCGTCGCAGGGTTTCTGAAGCGGGAAATGGAGTTTGTCGGCGTCGAAGTGCGCTGGCTTGCCATCAAACTGCTTGAGAACGACCGCGAGGTCTATCATCAGGTACAGCAGTATCCTGTATGGGTGAAAGTCGAGCTTGCCCTGCAGGATGCTCTCCGTTCATCGGCGAAGCTGTTCGATTCGGATCCTGAAATGCTGATCACCGAGGATCGTTACGCGTTTATCAGGGGCGCAGTAAAAGAGTGCGTAAGGGTTTCCGAATCAAGGAAATCGACGCTGACGGACTATATCGACATGGTGGTGCTCAACAGGGCGCTTGGCCTTCCGGTTTTTCTGCTTGTGGTCTGGGGGATTTTTCAGATCACCTTTACGCTCGGCACCCCGCTCATGGACATGCTCGAGTTTCTGTTCGGCGCGTTTGCCGGCGCTGTAGAACCGCTTCTTCCGCATCCCACCCTCCGTTCGATCGTCATAGACGGCATCATTGCCGGCGTAGGCAGCGTACTGGTGTTTCTTCCCAATATCGTGCTGCTTTTCATCGGTCTTTCCTTTCTCGAAGCGTCGGGGTATATGGCCAGGGCGGCGTTTGTAATCGACAAGGTGATGCACCGGTTCGGCCTGCACGGCAAGTCGTTCATTCCCATGATTACGGGATTCGGATGTTCCATTCCGGCCATCATGGCAACGCGGACGCTCAAAAGCCCGACGGACCGTCTTGCCACCATTTTCGTTATTCCCTTCATGAGCTGCGGCGCCAAGCTTCCGGTCTATGTGCTGCTTGCCGGAGCGTTCTTTCCTCCGGACGTTGCCGCCAACGTGTTGTTTTCTATCTATCTGTTCGGGGTGGTCATAGCTCTCCTCGTGGCGAAGCTCCTGAAATCAACCGTGCTGAAAAGCGATTCCGAACCATTCGTGATGGAACTTCCCCCCTACCGGTGGCCTACCTTGCGGTCGGTGCTGTTTCAGGCGAGGATCAAGGCTATGATGTATGTTAAGAAAGCCGGAACGCTTATTCTTATGGCAGTCATCATTATCTGGGCCGTCAGCAACTATCCGCACAGCGCGGCGATCGACAGCGCTGCTGAAGCGGAACGCGCCCGCATCGAAACAGATGCCGGCTCGCCGGCCGAAAAGAAGGAGGCTCTCGATGAGCTGGAGTACAGGACGCAGTCGGAACAACTGCAGCACTCCATAGCCGGCAGGTTGGGCAAAGTTATCGAACCGGCCATAGCGCCGCTCGGGTTCGACTGGCGAATCGGAATAGCGCTGGTCACCGGGCTTGCGGCAAAAGAGGTCGTGGTATCGACCATGGGTACGATCTATGCTCTCGGAGAGACCGACGAGTCCTCGGCCGAACTCGCAACGATTCTGAAAAACGATCCGGCTTTCAGCCGCGCTACCGCGCTCAGCCTCATGGTTTTCGTACTTCTCTATATTCCCTGCGTTGCGGCGGTCGGCGTCATGAAAAAAGAGATAGGGCAGTGGAAACCTGTTCTGCTCTACTCGGTTTTTGTGCTTGCACTCGCCTGGGTGTTTTCATTCATTACCTATCGCGCGGCTCTCCTTATGCTGTGACCTCGGCCGGCTCTTCGGTTACAGGGTTGACGAGGCCGGCATTTTCAGCCTGCGTGATGATGTCTTCGACGGGAAGGTTCATTGGCGTCTTGCTGCCGTCTGTCATGAGGATAACGACGTCGGGATGCGCCTTGCGATGCTCGGCCATCACCGATTCCCAGTGCTGCTGCAGTGCCGGGTCGAGAGAGTTCCATGCCAGGCGTCCCCGGCATTTCGGGAATTTCGAGCACCCGAGCCATAACCCCCGTTTTCCGCTTCTGAGATAGAGCGGCGCTCCGCATTTGGGACATGGCAGATCGGTCAGTACCGGAGGGGTTTTGAGCGGTTCGATATGGCGCTGCTTGCTGAGGTTCAGCAGGGTATTGCATTTCGGGTACCCGGAGCAGGCAAGGAAAGGCCCAAGCCTTCCGTCGCGAAGGAGCATCTGGCCCTCTTCGCAGGAGGGGCATTTGATGCCGGTCTGCCTGGCTTTAGGTTTCGTGGAACTGATGGGCTTGATGTTCTTGCAGGAAGGGTAGCGTGAGCAGCCGAGAAATTTGCCGCTTGCCGTCCATTTGATGATCATGTGCCCTTCGCCGCATTTATCGCATAATTCAGCAGCGGAGTTCTGAGGAATGAGCGGATCGTTTTTCCTCAGGCCGAGAGCGGTCTCCAGCGGTCGGTAAAAGCTGTCGAGCACCTGTTCGTACTCATCCTCTCCGGCAGCGACCTTGTCGAGTTCGTCTTCCATGAACGCGGTAAAGCGTACGTTGAAAATATCGGGAAAATTGGCGACAAGTATCAGCGAGACGTCTTTTCCAAGCTCGGTCGGGATGATTTTCTTTTTCTGCAGTTCCACGTAGCGGCGCTCCTGAAGCGTCGAGAAAATCGAGGCATAGGTCGATGGGCGGCCGATACCGTAGTTGTCGAGATCCTTGACCAGCGTGGCCTCGCTGTATCTTGCCGGAGGCCGGGTGAAGCTTTGTTTGCGGTCCATGCCGCCAAGGCTGAGCGCGTCAAGTACGGCCAGGCCCTCGGGAATTCTTACGAGCTGCTCTTTTTCGGCGTCTTCATCTTTTGTGGAGGTTCTTGCTTCGTAATCGAGTTCCTGCTGGTCGTCGTATACCCGCATGAAACCGGGGAAGAGCACCCTGCTGCCGTTGGCGCGGAAGACGAGCTGCTTTTCCCGGTCCTCGACATCGACCTTTGTCTGCTCGATTTTTGCAGGGGCCATCATTGCCGCTATAAGTCGTTTCCAGATGAGTTCATAGAGCCGGTACTGATCGCCGGAGAGATAGTTCCGGAGCGATTCCGGCGTTCGCGCAACCGAGGTCGGCCTGATGGCTTCATGGGCATCCTGTGCGTTTTTCGATGATCTGGCGGCGGTGTTTCCGCCGGTGTAGTCATTTCCGAAAGAGGCACGGATATAGCTGTGGGCTTCGGCAACGGCTTCAGTTCCGATACGCGTCGAATCGGTTCTCATGTATGTGATCAGGCCGGTAGCGCCTTCTCGGCCGAGATCGATGCCTTCGTAGAGCTGCTGGGCAATGCGCATGGTTTTCTGCGAACCGAAACCGAGCTGGTTCGATGCAGCCTGCTGCAGGAGCGAGGTTGTGAACGGCAGCGGAGGTTTTCGCAACTGGGTTTTCGTGGAGATATCCCCGACGGCGTAGAGCCGTTTTTCTGCAAGTGCGGCAATGGCTTCGGCCTGTTCCTGCGAGGAGAGTTCGGGCTTGCCGCCGTTATATCTTATCAGCCTGCTGCGGAACGAATCCCCTTTGCCGGTCAAGAAATCGGCGGAAATCGTCCAGTACTCCTGTACTTCGAACCGGCTGATCTCCTCTTCGCGTTCGCAGATGAGCCGCAGGGCTACCGACTGAACCCTTCCTGCAGAAAGCCCCCGCAGCACGACATTCCAGAGGAACGGACTGATTTTGTAGCCTACGATTTTGTCGAGCCCCTGCCGGGTCTGCTGCGAGCGTACGAGGCGGTAGTCGATCTGGCGAGGTTCCCTGATAGCCGCGAGGATGGCGTTTTTGGTGATTTCGTTGAAGAGTACCCGGTAGACCGGTTTGCCGTGCGCATCGATTTCGTTTGCGATATGCCAGGCGATGGCCTCACCTTCGCGATCAGGGTCGGTTGCGATCATGATCGCGTCAGCTTCAGATGCGAGTTTCTTGAGCTGGCGGACAACTTTTTCCTTTCCGGCGATTATTTCATACCGGGGTTCGTAGTGATGATCGAAATCAAGGCCGATCTCCCGTTTCGGCAGGTCCTTGATGTGCCCGACGGAAGCGAACACCGTGTAGCGGTCGCCGAGGTACTTGTTGATGGTTTTCGCCTTTGACGGGGACTCAACGACAATAAGGGTTCTGTTCTTGGCTGAAAGAGCCGGTGTTTTTGATGCCATTGATCGATCCCTGCTGAAAAGGAGGTTATCCGAGAATGTGCCGTCTGCCTGCGGGCCGTCGAGGTGCCCTGAAATTTGAAAAAAGATAGGTGTTGGTTGCCAAAAAACAAATTTCTCTCTCATTGCGCCTCCCGATCCTGAGTCCGCAAGTGTCGCCGTTGTCGGAAAGAACACAATTATATGTTATTATTACAAACTGTTACTGTACAGCAACAAGCTGATCATATTATGACACTTTTTTATTATCGTTCCTGCACTGCCCTTGCAGCGCTCCTGATAATGCTTGGTTCGTTGATTCCGATGATCGCGCATGCCTCGCCATCTTTCACCCGCGCAGAAGATACCACGGTTCCTCTCCGGGTATCGACGGGAAACGAAGAGGGCTATACCATCAAGGTGATCGCTCTGAGGACCGACAGCGGCCTGTTAGTCGATATCGAGTCGTTCGCGCGTGCGCTCCGTCTCAGTTCACGGCAGGAGTCCGGGGTTCTCCTGATGGAGGAGACCGATGCATCTCCGGGAAGCAGCTGCCAGTTGAGGAGCGACAATAATTTCGCGATGTTCGTTCCGAAGGATGCCCAGCGCATGAAACGCATCGTACAGCTTCAGTCCGCCCCTGTACTCAGGGACGGAAGGCTTTTCCTGCCGGTGCTTCATGCCTGCAGGCTTTTCACGCTCTGGCTCGACAAGGACGTCGTGTACGACTATTCTTCGGGCATCATGACCGCATGGCTCTGGGGCACGCGGCTCGGCGACTCGGTTGGTTATGTCGGATCCTTAAGACCCGGAGAAATTCAGGCCGCAACAGAAGACAGAAAGCATATTCCCGTTGAGCCGGGTACCGTGATCAAAGGCGTCAATATCGAGAACAAGGCGAACGGTGCGGTTGTCATGTTCGCCGCATCGGGCAAGTCCGTCAGGGCCAGGGTAAAGAAGCCCGATGCGAACGGCAGGGCATATTTAACGTTGCAGAATGCGTCGTGCGATGTCGATGCCCTGACGAAGCTGTTCAGCGGAGGACTGGTGAAATCCGTTACGCCGATCTCTCCTTCCGGCGGGGAGCTGCAGTTCGCAATAGACCTCGATACGGAAGGGTACAGGATAAAGACCGTCGATTTTCAGCGTGATGAGCCGAACAACCGTTATCTCGTCTATATCATGAGCGAGGCAGACGTGAAAGATATCCGGATGAAAGAGAAGGAGCGGCAGATCGCAAGCGTGCTCAACAGCGATGTCGAGAAATGGAGGCTCAATACCATCGTGCTCGATGCGGGTCACGGGGGCCACGATCCCGGCGCGATAGGCGTAAGGGGAACCCGGGAGAAGGATGTGGTGCTCAACATCGTCAGGGATCTCGGCAACCTCATTGCTCAGAAATGGCCGGATGTGCGGGTTGTCTATACCAGAAAGGACGACCGGTTCATTCCGCTCCACGAACGGGGTAAAATCGCCAACAGGAACGGCGGCAAGCTGTTCGTCAGCTTGCATTGCAATGCGAATAAAAAAAATCATATAAAGGGATCCGAAGTCTATATTCTCGGACCGCATAAAAGCAAGGACGCTCTTGAAGTGGCCATGTTCGAAAACTCCGTCATTACAAAAGAGAGCGATTACAAGGAGCGCTACAAGGGGTTTTCGGCCGAGTATCTCATCATGAGCAGCATGGCGCAGAGTGCGTTTGCAAAACAGTCGGCCGATCTTGCCGTCGAGGTTCAGAACCGGATCGGCAGATCGGACAGCACGAACGGAAGAGGGGTGCGTCAGGCCGGCTTCATGGTACTCTGGACTCCCTCCATGCCGAGCATTCTTGTCGAAGCGGGTTATCTGTCGAATGCAGAAGAGGAGCGGGTTCTGCGTGATCGCCAGGAACAGACGAAGATCGCATACAGAATATTCCAGGGTATTGAAAGCTACCGCAAGAACTACGAGCGGGAACAGCTTGCCGCAATTGGTAAATAACCGAGGCTCTCTATGGATATGATGGCGCTATTGATTTCAATAGCGCTTTTTTGTTGGATAGTTGTAAACCGGCACATAAATTCAGGTTGACAACAGGAAGCCCTCGGGGGGCAATCAAGGTGTATCGGGTTATTAAAAGGGTGTTTTTATGAGCGGTCTGACTTCCGGCATTCTTGCCCGTCTTCATTCGGCGGATGGCTATCTTTCCGGAGAGCAGCTTTGCCGGGAGTTCGGTATTACCAGAAGCGCTGTATGGAAGCATATCCGGCAGCTACGCCTGAGCGGCTGCCGGATCGACGCCGTTACCGGTTCGGGATACAGACTGCTCGCTCTTTCCGGTGCTCCGGTGTCGGCGGAGGTCGCGCTTTTTCTGAACACCGGGTTTGCAGGCCGCATCGTTCACTACCGGAAGGAGACGGACTCGACCAATCTTGAGGCTAAACATCTTGCGGTAGCGGGAGCGCCGGAGGGAAGCGTCGTCACTGCGGATTTCCAGAGCGCCGGAAGGGGGCGTCTCGGCAGGAGCTGGGTTTCCCCTGCAGGTCAGAACCTTTATTTTTCCGTTATTCTTCGTCCTCCTGTGGCTTCGTATCGGGTTCCGCAGATAACCCTGCTTTCGGCAGCCGCGATTCATCGGGCCCTCGTCGAGACTCTTTCCGGTATCGACGCGCGAATAAAATGGCCGAACGATATTGTCGTCGGAGGCAAAAAACTCTGCGGAGTGCTGTGCGAAATGCAGGCCGATCCCGACACAACGCATTTCGTTGTCGTGGGGATCGGCATTAACGTCAACCAGGGGGAGTTTGCTCCCGATCTGCTTGACCGGGCGACCTCTCTGCGTCGTGAATGCGGTTCTTCTCTGTGCCGACCGGAGCTGCTGGCAGGAGTGCTGAACCGGTTCGAGGAACTCTACCTGCAATGGCTCCGCGAAGATGATCTCGGGTTTATCCTGCCCTATCTTGAGCGGTATTCGCTTCTGCAGGGAAGGGATGTGATTGTTGACCAGCTGACCCGGCAGATTACAGGGACGGTGAAAGGTATTGCTCCCGGAGGGGAACTGCTGCTCGGTATGGTCGACGGCACCGTAAGGCCGATATCATCCGGAGAGGCATCGCTTTCCAGTGCGTATACCATGTGAACAGATTAACATAACCATTTATGAGTACCATTATACATCAGGCTGTCATCAAGGCATACCGGGTACTTGAGACCGGTGAGCCTCTCGACCGGGAGAGCGCTATCGAGCTTGCCGGCATTCCGGGAGATGCGGTGCTCGATCTCGCTTCCCTGGCGCATAAGGTGCGTCTTCGTTATGCAGGAGAGTCCGGAGATCTCCATACCTGTTCCATCATGAACGCCAAATCAGGGGAGTGCGGAGAGAACTGCCGGTTCTGTGCCCAGTCGCGCCATAACAGCGCGAAGATCGATATTTACGACCTTGCCTCCGAAGACGCGGCAGTGGAACAGGCGGCGGAGACCTTTGCTCAGGGAGTGCGGCATTTCGGCATCGTGACAAGCGGATACGGGTACCTTAAACCTACGCCGGAATTCCGCAGGATCATTTCCATGATCGACCGGTTGCGGCGCGAACTGCCGGGACTTAACGTCTGCGCATCGCTCGGCGTGCTCGGCGAGGAGACCGCAGCCGCACTTGCGGAGCACGGGATTGCTCATTACAATATCAATATCCAGGTTGACCCGTCACGTTACGGAGAACTGATCGCCGATACCCATACAGTCGAGGAGCGCATCGCTACGGTCAGGCTGCTCGCGAAATACGGTATACCGGTCTGCTGCGGCGGTATAATCGGCGTCGGCGAGAGTATGATTGAGCGCATCGGCATGATCTTTGCCCTTGCGGATCTTGACGTTGCGGTCATTCCTCTCAACGTGCTGGTGCCGATCGACGGCACGCCGCTCGAAGCAGCTCCGGCGACCGGTCTTGCCGATATCGTCAAGACCTTCGCGATTTGCCGCCTCGTCCATCCCCGAAAAATCATTAAGTTCGCTGCAGGGCGAGAGACCGTGATGAAGGATTTTCAGGGGCTCCTCATGCTTTCCGGAGCGAATGGTTTTCTGACCGGAGGATATCTGACAACGAGAGGCAGGGATGTCTGCACCGACAGGGCTTTCGTCAACCAGCTTGCGCAGTTCGGCGGGAGGGCGTCCTAATCGTGGAGTTTCATGCGTTTATCCATGGCAGGCTCGATGCGCTTCGCCGTGACAACAGGCTTCGCGTGCTTCCCGATATCGGGGAACGGAGCGGAAAGAATATTTATGTCGCAGGAGAGCCTCGCCTGAACCTGTCATCGAACGACTATCTCGGTCTCGCTGAAGATCGTTTTCTTCGCGGTTCCTTCAGTGATGCCTGCAGGGAACAGGGATTCGCCATGACCAGTTCGTCTTCCCGACTTCTTACCGGAAACCATCGCTGGTACGATCAGCTCGAGCGGGAACTTGAACGGCTCTACGGCAGAGAGGCCTCATTGGTCTTCAACAGCGGTTACCACGCCAACGTAGGAATCCTTCCGGCTCTTGCGGGACGCAGCGACCTCATTCTTTCCGACAGGCTCAACCATGCAAGCATCATCGACGGTACCGGTATTTCCGGAGCGGCGCATCAGCGTTACCGACATAACGATACCGCACATCTCGAAGAGCTGCTTGAAGGGACGAAGGGTCGTTACAGGCACACGTTCATCGTGACCGAATCGGTATTCAGCATGGATGGCGATTTTGCCGATCTCCGGAAGCTCGTGGAACTCAGGAAACGCTACGGCGCAGTGCTCATTGTCGATGAAGCCCATGGCGCCGGCGTGTTGGGTGAGAAGGGACTTGGCCTTTGCGAGTCAACCGGAACCGTTGCCGATATCGATATTATCATCGGCACTTTCGGCAAATCCTTCGCTTCGACAGGGGCTTATGCCGTGATGGATACCGTCCTTCGCGATTACCTGGTCAATACCATGCGCTCGTTCATATTTACCACGGCCCTGCCGCCGGCGGTACTTGCCTGGAGCTTCATGACTCTCCGGAAACAGACGGAGATGCAGGTCGAAAGGGGCCACCTGCAGCGGATTGCAGCCACGCTCCGCGGGCGGCTTAAAGAGGCGGGGTTCGAGGTGCCGGGTGAGAGCCATATCATCCCGGTCATCACCGGCAGCAACGACAGCGCGGTCAGTCTCGCCGAAAAGCTGCGAAACGGCGGTGTGCTCGGCATGGCTGTCAGGCCTCCGACCGTTCCTGAAAACCGGGCGCGAATCCGGTTTTCCCTCAGAGCGAACCTGCAGTGGGACGATATCGGCTATATTCCCGATATCATAAAGGCGGGGATGGTATGATTGCCGAATGGATCATCCGGCAGGGTGCCGGAGAGGCGCTGCTTTTCTTTGCCGGCTGGGGGATGGACCGACGGATCGCCGATCATCTTTCGCTATCTCACGCATCGGCTGCGTATGACATCCTGGCGTTCCATGACTACCGAACCGGGGAGATAGACGCGACGACATACGATGCCTTGTGTTCGTACCGCAAGCGTACAGTTGTCGCCTGGTCTTTCGGCGTCTGGTCGGCGGCCCATGCGGAGCTTCCTCCCGTTTCCCATGCCGTGGCGGTGAACGGGACGCTCTGGCCCGTCGATCGCGAAAAGGGGATCGATCCCGAGGTGTTTCAGGCTACGCTCGATACCTACAACGACGGAAACCGGCTTCGGTTCAACCGCAGGATGTGCGGAGGCGGAGAGGTTCTGACGCACTTTCTTTCGGTTCAGCCCGAACGGACAGCTCTCTGCCAGCAGCAGGAACTGGCTGCATTTTCCGGGAGGCTGACGGCTGGCGAGGGGCGGGAAAGGTTCAGGTACGACCACGTCATTATCGGCGGCAGGGACATGATCTTTCCCGCATCCAGACAGTTTTCCGCATGGAAAGGCTATCGGCAGACGGTGATTGCCGATATGCCTCACTACCCGTTTTTTCATCTTGCCGGTATGGAAGAGGTGCTTGCATGCGGCAGGGAATAGACAAGAGGCTTGTTCGCGAGCGGTTCGCAAAAGCGCTTGGCTCATACCGCGAGCATGCCGTCGTTCAGCGCGAGATGGCTATTGTGCTTGCCGACATGGTCTGTGCCGCAGTTCCGTCACGCAGTTTCGGACGTGTTTTCGAAGTCGGAGCAGGAACCGGAGCGCTGACCGGGGCGCTGCTCAGCCGTTCTGACATCGACACGTACATTGCCAATGATATTGTCGCCGAGAGCCGAGGCTACATAGCTCGCGAAGCCGTGCTGCAGGGGCATGCCCGGTTTGAATTTCTTCCGGGCGATATCGAAACGCTCGAAAAGCTGCCCGGAGAACTCGATCTTGTGGTTTCGAATGCCACGGTGCAGTGGCTGACGGATCTCGACGGTTTTTTCATGAAGATTGCCGGTTGTCTGAAGCCGGGAGGCCTGCTTGCATTCAGCACGTTCAGCAGCCTGAACATGCTCGAAATAGCGGCACTTGAGGATGAGGGGCTCAGCTATCCGGAACTTTCCGATCTGGAAGCTCTTGGAAGTCGTTATCTGGAGCCGATCGTGTTTAAAGAGGAACATCGCCGGGTGGCATTCGATTCACCGGTATCCATGCTGCATCATATCAGGAAAACAGGCGTTAACGGCATAGCCCGGCGCACCTGGACGAAAGGCCGCTACCTGCGCTTCCTTCGTCGATATCAGGAGGCATACGCCTGTGAAGAAGGGGTATACCTTACCTATCATCCGGTCTACTGCTGTTTCAGGAAGATGTTACCATGAAAGGAAAAGTAATTGCGGTTTCCGGCATCGACACCGGAACGGGGAAAACCGTCGCGACAGGACTGCTTGCAAGGGCTTTGCTCGATCGCGGGGTACGGGTCATAACCCAGAAACTTGTGCAGACCGGATGTTCCGGCAGGGTTGCCGAAGACATCGTCGAGCACCGGCGGCTCATGGGCATCGGACTGATGCAGGAAGACATCGACGGGATCACTTCGCCCTATGTGTTCGAGTATCCGGCATCCCCCCATCTTGCGGCAAGACTGGAGAGCCGCTCAATCGACCCGATAGCCATCAGACGGGCAACTTTCAGGCTCCAGCAGCGTTATGGCACCATTCTGCTCGAAGGTGCGGGAGGACTGCTGGTGCCGCTCAATGGCGACCTGCTGCTTGCCGATTATATCCGCGATGCAGGTTACCCGCTGCTGCTGGTGACATCCTCGCGACTCGGCAGCATCAATCACACCCTGCTTTCCATCGAAGCCTGCCTGAAGCGGGGAATTTCACTCAAGGGGATTGTTTTCAACCGGTTTCGGGAAGCCGACCGGACGATCGGAGACGATGCCTTCGGGACGATTCTCAATTTTCTTAAACGCTACGGCAGTTCCGCACCGATAGCCACGCTTGACGAATCAGGGCTTGAGGCCGGCTCGGCGGAGATGTTCGGACTCGCAGACGGCTGAAAAACCAGAGACCATTTCATTGCATGAATACAATCGATCTCGATTTCGACCGCGCTCATATCTGGCACCCCTATACTTCGATTACCGGGCCATTGCCGGTCTATCCGGTAAAAGGCGCCAGCGGGGTGCATATCGAGCTCGAAGACGGACGCAAGCTCGTGGACGGCATGTCATCCTGGTGGGCGGCAATCCACGGATACAATCATCCCGAACTCAATCGTGCGGTGCGTGAGCAGCTCGAAAGCATGAGCCACGTCATGTTCGGAGGTCTTACCCATCAACCAGCGGTCACGCTGGCCAGAGAACTTCTGGGGATTACCCCTGAACCGCTTGACCGGGTGTTTTTCTGCGATTCCGGATCGGTAGCGGTGGAGGTCGCCCTGAAAATGGCGATCCAGTACTGGGCCGGACTTGGCAATTTCCGGAAGAAGCGGATGCTGACCGTTCGTTCCGGCTATCATGGAGATACGTTCGGAGCCATGTCGGTCTGCGATCCCGAAACAGGCATGCACCGTCTTTTCCGGGGTGTTCTTCCTGAACAGTACTTTGCCGAAGCGCCGCAGTGCGGTTTTTCCGATATCTGCAGCGAAGAGCATATCGCCGATCTGCGACTGAAGCTCGAACGACATGCCGACGAACTTGCCGCCGTGATCATCGAACCTGTGGTACAGGGTGCCGGAGGCATGCGGTTTTACTCTCCGAACTACCTGCGTCGGCTGCGCCAGCTTTGCGACCTGCACGGCGTGCTTCTGATTTTCGATGAAATCGCAACAGGTTTCGGGCGTACGGGAAAACTATTCGCGCTCGAACATGCCGGGGTGGCGCCCGATATCCTCTGCCTCGGCAAGGCGCTGACCGGCGGGTACATGACTCTTGCCGCGACGCTTGCAACTGAAGATGTTGCCGAAAAGGTCTGTTCCGGCCAGGCCGGGGTGTTCATGCACGGTCCGACCTTCATGGCCAATCCTCTCGCCTGTGCCGTTGCCGTCGCAAGCATCCGGCTCCTGCTCGGATCGGGATGGCAGGATAGGGTGCTTCGCATCGAGCGGCAGCTGCAGGAGGGGCTAGAACCCTGTCGCGGGTTCGACGGCGTCGCCGATGTCCGCGTGCTTGGCGCTATAGGGGTCGTCGAACTGAAACGCCAAGTCGATATGAGCGAAATCCAGAAACGATTCGTCGAAAAAGGTGTCTGGGTACGTCCTTTCGGCAGGCTGGTCTATCTGATGCCGCCTTTCATCATCGGCACGGGAGATCTTGAGCTGCTGACAACCGCTGTCTGCGATATTGCGGGGGAATACGGTTCACATTTTTGATTTATCCCTGCAGAGTGCGTAAACTGAGATTTTTATGCCGTTTTACCAACGCAAGACGCAATTGTCATGACTATTGCCAGACCCTGGATCCATCATTACGATAAAGGAGTTCCCCATACGCTTGAGCCCTATCCGGAACAGACGCTTGTCGATATCGTACGCAAGAGGGCATCGGAACATCCGGAGACGCCGGCCATGCACTTCAAGGGCCGTGAGCTCTCCTACGGGTTGATCGAGAGGGAGAGCAATGCTCTGGCCGAATCGCTCAAAGAGCTTGGCGTTGCGCCCGGCGACAGAGTGGCAATGCTCATGCCCAATTCTCCGCAGATGATCATCGGCGAACTCGCTGTCTGGAAAACAGGCGCGATCGTCGTGCCGCTGAACCCGCTCTATACGGAAAACGAGCTTGCTTACGCGCTCAACGAATGCGGAGCGGAAACCGTTATCGTGCTCAGCAGTTTTTACGGCAAGATCAGAGCGGTCAGTCCGGATACCCGGCTCAGGAGGGTGATAGCTACGAGCATCAAGGAGTATCTGCCTCCCCTGAAAAGCCTGCTGTTCACATTGCTGAAGGAAAAGAAGGATGGCCATCGCATCGAACTGCATAAAGGAGATTTTCAGCTGCAGGATCTTGTCCGGCGGCATGTCGGAGCAGAAGCCCGGCCCATGCCGGTCAGCCGCGAGGCCCCTGCGCTCTTCCTTTTTTCCGGTGGTACGACCGGAAACCCGAAATGTGCCGTGAGTACCCACAGCAGTCTTGTCATATCAGGCATGCAGATTGCAGCATGGTTCAGCGTGATCCTCGAAAAAGGGAAAGATTCCATTATTCTAAACATGCCGCTGTTCCACGTCTATGGTCAGGCCGGGATCATGCCGGCGGCCCTGATGGGCGGATACCCTCTTGTTCTGATACCGAACCCGCGCGATCTCGACGACCTGCTGCACTCGATCCGAACTCTTCGGCCAGCTGTCCTTCCCGGCGTTCCGACGCTTTTTACCGCGCTGCTCAACCATCCGGTGGTGAAGAAGCGGCGGGGAGTCATGCAATCCATCAAACTCTGCGTCTCGGGAGCCGCTCCGCTCATGCAGGAAACCAAGCGCAGTTTCGAAGAGTTGACAGGAGGAAGGATCATCGACGCTTACAGCCTTACCGAAACCACTCTCGCTTCGACCTTCACGCCCATTCTCGGAACCTATAAGCCGGGCTCGGTCGGAATTCCCGTGCCCGATGTAGAGGTTCGTATCGTCGATCAGGAGACCGGAACCGGGGCACTTGGTTCCGGAGAGGTCGGCGAGGTGCTCATGCGCGCACCCCAGCTTATGAAAGAGTACTGGCAGAATCCTGAGGAGACTGCTCTTGTCTTACGGGATGGATGGCTCTATACGGGCGATCTCGGTTATCTCGACGAGGACGGCTATCTTTTTATCGTCGATCGTAAAAAAGATGTCATCAAACCCGGCGGTTTCCAGGTATGGCCCAGAGATGTCGAGGAGGTGATCGCCCGCCATCCCGCCGTGCAGGAGGTAAGCGTTGCCGGAGTTCCCGATGCTTACAAGGTTGAGGCGGTCAAGGCATGGGTCGTGCTGCGCTCGGGCCACACGCTCGCTGCAGATGAACTCTGCGACTATTGCCGCAAGGACCTTGCCGCCTACAAGATTCCCCGGCACGTGGAATTCATCGAAGCGCTCCCGAAATCCACGGTAGGCAAGGTGCTTCGTCGGAAACTTGTCGAGGAACATTGCAAGAAGGCAGGGACGACAGGGAAATGACTCTCGATGAACTCCGGCAATTGCTGCTGCCGGAAAATCTCGCCCTGCTCGAAGAACACGGTTCCGATGACCCTGCCGATTTTGCCATGCGGTTTCAGGGCCGCGAGGATATTCCCGCAAGGGCGATCGCCGAACAGCTCGCCTGCCGCAGGAAGGCGGCGAAAAAAATACCGATGCTCTCGCTGAAGGGGTTACTCTACGCTTCTCTTGCTCTCGAACAGGCATCGGGCGAAGCTGCGGCGGCATACAAGGCTTCGATTATGAGCGGAGAGAGAGTGATTGATCTTAGCGGAGGGCTTGGCGTCGATACCATCTTTTTTTCAAAGGTGTTTCGCTGCGTGGTGTATTGCGAGCGCGATCCGGTGCTTGCGGAACTTGCCGCGAACAATTTTCGCAAGCTCGATCTCACCAATGTGGAAATTCTGCATGGAGAGAGTCTCTCTATGCTGCATTTGTTTCCCGATAACCACTTCGAATGGATTTTCGTCGATCCTGCCCGAAGGGAGAGCGGGCGGCGTTCCGTCGGCCTCGTTGCGGCGAGCCCTGACGTCACGGCCGCTCATGACCTGCTGCTTTCCAAGGCACCGAGAGTGATGATAAAGGCTTCTCCGGCTCTCGAACCGAGCGGGTTGAGGAGGGACTTGCCGTCGCTCTCGGAAATACGCGTAGTATCTGTTGACGGAGAGTGCAGGGAATCGCTGCTGCTGCTTGAGCGGGGCGAGCCGAACGATCATGGCGTGCTGCGAACGGCCGTGCTGCTCTCGAAAGATGGTGCTGTCGAGCTTGCAATATCGGGAACCGGAACGGAAGAAAGAGCGGTGTCGCACCAGGTGCAAACATATTTCTACGAACCTGATGCTGCAGTCATCAGGGCCGGTCTTGCCGGAAAGCTCGCTCTTGATCTCGGATTGTCGTTCGTGAACGGAAGCGTCGATTATCTTACCGCCGACGTGCTTATTGCCGATTTTCCCGGCCGAGTCTTCCGTGTTATGGCCGTCGAGCGATACAGGCCTAAAACCTTCAGGAAGTTTCTCCGGCGGCACGATATTACGGAAGCGGCTCTTCAGCGTCGTGATTTTCCGCTTCAATCGGAAGAGATACGCAGAAAGTTCCGGCTCAGGGAGAGCGACAGCCGCTATCTTTTTTTTACAAGGGATAGCGACGGCGAGCCGGTCTGCGTCTACGGCGTCAAGGCTGCCGCAGGCGGAGCAGCTCTTTCTGCGCAAGCCCGAAACGCAGCCCCTGTATGCTGACCCTCACTTCAGTTACGCCGAGCAGTCGCATGAACTGGTGCAGAATGAGCGTCCCCATGGTGATGACGTCGGCGCGTCCTTCGGGAATTCCCTCGGCGACGATCTCTTCGAGCGAACAACTGCCGAAACGTGCGAGCAGCCGATTCACCTCTGCATAGGAAAGCCTGTAGTTCTGCACCTTCGCTGCATCGAATCCGTTCAGCCCCTGGCTGACCTGCGCAAGCGTCGTAAGCGTGCCGGCAACCCCGTAAACCGATTCCCTGGCTTCGAAGAACGGTATGATGCATCCTGTCAGCACCCTGTTGATCTCATTCCTTGCGGCTTCGAACTCGTCAGCAGAAGGGGGTTGCGCCCTGAAAAAACGTTCGGTAAGCCTTACCGAGCCGATATCCATACTGATGCTCTCTTCCAGGCAGTTGATGCTTCCCATGGAGATTTCCGTGCTTCCTCCGCCGATGTCGATGACAAGAAAGCTTTCAGGCAGCTCGCTCATTCCTGCAACCGCTCCGAAGAATGTAAGCTCGGCTTCTTCTTCGCCGGAGATGCATGTGATTCCGATACCGGTTTTCTGGCCGATGTCTCCGATAACCTCGTCACGGTTTGCAGCATCGCGCAGGGCGCTGGTGCCGCAGGCGATGATCGCTTCTGCGCCATGTTCTTCGGACAGTCGGCGGTATTCCTCCATGCAGGCGGCAAGACGCCGTATTGCTTCTGCGGAGATCAGTTTCCGTTCATCGACTCCCTCGCCCAGCCGGACTATGGTCTGCCGGTGCAGCAGGGGAATGATGGAGCCGCTTTCAGGTTCAAGGTCTGCAATAAGCAGAAGGGCTGTGTTGGTGCCGATATCGATGCAGGATGCACGTCTCATGGATGGAACAGCTCAGGATTTCGAAGCGGTTTCCGCACGCACAAGGCTCGATAGCCACTCATCCTCGTATATGGTCTTTATGTTGACGTAGCCGAGCCGCTTCAGGAGTTTTTTCAGCCAGGGCTCATCGTACACGAGGATTCCCGACAGCAGTACGTCCGCTTCCGAGGCATAGTTTCTAATGACAGGCAGTATCCGGTCGATCACGTTTTTATTGATGTTCGCCAGGATCAGGTCATAACCTTCACGGAGGTTTTTTACCAGTTCCTCTTCTGCATCTATCAGTTCTATGCGGATATCTGCCGCATCGTTTTCTTCAGCATTTTCAACCGCGTTTTCTGCGGCCCATGCATTATTGTCGAAAGCGAGGATGGGATGCCGGTTTCCGAGTTTTCGGGCGGCGATGGCCAGCACGCCGGTTCCTGTGCCTATATCCATTATTTTTCGATCCTGCAGGTCGAGATTCTCCATCTGCCGAAGCATGAGACGGGTGGTGGCGTGGTAACCGGTGCCGAACGACATTTTAGGGTTGATCTCGATGACGATCTGCCCCGGTTTCGGAGAGACCTCCTTGTTTTTCTGAACGATCAGGAACCGGTCTGAAATTTCGATCGGCTGCAGGTGGGCCTCCCATTCGGCGTTCCAGTTTCTGTCGGCCATGAAGCTCGCCCTGTAGGGCGGTACGCTGCCGAAAGTCTCTTCGAGCAGGTTGCGCACGGCAAGCTCCTTATCCTCGTTCCACAGGGTTTCGGGGAGGTATGCGAGCAGGCGGTCGTCATCTTCGAGGAAGTATTCGATGCCTTCTTCAGAAAGAATGGCTATATAGGGTTCGAAAAGGGCCGGTGCGATCGTTATGGCGAGTTCGATATAGTTGTGTGTTCCTGTCGGCAGCATGATGGTGGAATCGATAACCGGTTTTTTTGATTATATGCTCAGGCGGTCAATATAGGGAAAAATTACGAGGCGTGTCGGTCTGGGGGCCTTTTGCGCTCAGTCCGGCATGATGATGCGGGCCGCGCATGCGAACCGCTGATCGTAATAACGGGAATCAAGCCGGTCGATGCGTACGCCGCGGCTTGTCGATACATGGGCGAAACTGTTATCGCCCATATAGATGCCAACATGGTCGATGGTTCTGCCTCCGTTACTGAAAAAAACGAGATCTCCCGGCCGGAGTTTTCTGCGGGGAACAACCTGGCCGAGCGATGCCATGTCGGCAGATGTTCTCGGCATGAGGAGCTGGAAGGATTCCTCGTAAATGTACTGAACAAAGCCCGAGCAATCGAAGCCGTCGAGCGATCTGCCGCCCCGCAGGTATGTTGTACCGAACCGCTCCATGACAGATGAAAACATCTGTCGGACAGAACGCTCCGGCACCTTGACCGGAAGCTCTTCCGTCACCGGGACAGGGGAGCCCGGAACGATTCTCGGTATATGTGTTTTTCTCTTTTTTAAGCTATATTTGCAGTCCGGATCGTAGCGGGAGCCTGTGGAGACGGTGCTGCATCCGGCAAACGTCGCCAGCAGCAGCGTGAAAAGGAACGTTGTCCGCAGGTTACCGTAATAGTGGCGTTTCAATGAAGATCCGTTCAACCGGCCGAGGTTTTGTGTCATAAAACGGCTGTTCTGTTTTCTTCCGGATGGAGGGTGACGTTTATCCGGAAAAGCACCGACGGGTGATGATTGCAAATAAGCGAAAACTTCGGCAATAAGAAAACTTAATCCTTTACTGTTTGCAGGTTATGGCGGTTATGAAATTCGGCGGAACCTCTGTAGGTAACGCAAGGGCGATGCAGCAGGCAATAGATCTTGTCGTTCGTGAACAACGGAACGGAACGCCGCTCGTGGTGCTCAGCGCATGCAGCGGAATTACGAACAAACTCGTCCGGCTGGCCGATGCCGCCGGCCGTAGCGATATTGACGAAGCGCTTATGCTTGCAGGGGAGGTTCGGGCGCACCATCTTTCGCTTATCGAAGAACTGATAACGGATCAGGCGGCCAAACCGGAGCTTGCCGCGAAGGTCGATGGATATGTGTCGAAGCTCGAAATGCTTGCACGGGGCGTCGATATCGTCGGAGAACTGACCGAACGGTCGAAAGACATGTTCTGCTCTTTCGGCGAACTGCTTTCGACTACCGTGTTTTCCGCTGCCATGATAGAGCAGGGGTACCAGGCAGAGTGGGTGGATGTCCGCAGGGTGATGATAACCGATGACAATTTCGGAGCCGCCAGACCGATCACTCCGGTTTGCGAGTCTAATACCGCAGCCATCATCAGGCCGCTGCTCGAAGCGGGTACCATCGTGGTCACGCAGGGATATATAGGCGCGACTGAAGCCGGTCGCACCACCACGCTCGGACGGGGTGGATCCGACCTTACTGCGGCGCTGCTCGGCGCATGGCTCGGCGACAACGCCATACAGATATGGACCGATGTCGACGGTGTGATGACTTGCGATCCGAGGATTGTGCCCGAAGCTCGCAGCATCCGGGTCATGACGTTCAGCGAAGCCGCAGAGCTCGCCTATCTCGGCGCTAAAGTGCTTCATCCCGATACCATCGCTCCCGCGGTGGAGAAGAATATTCCGGTCTGGGTGCTCAATACCTGGCATCCCGACGCGAAAGGAACGCTCATTACCGACGACCCCGAGCGGCTTGCCGGCATGAGCTATGGAGGGCTTGTCAAGTCGATCGCCGTCAAGAAAGGCCAGTGCATCATCAACATCCGTTCCAATCGCATGCTTGGGCGCTACGGATTCATGACCGAGCTTTTCGGCGCGTTTTCGCGTCACGGGGTCTCCATAGAGATGATTTCGTCAAGCGAGGTGTCGGTTTCGGTGACGGTCGACGACAAATCATTCGGCGACGAGCTGCTCCAGGAATTGAAGGCTTTGGGCCAGGTCGATATTGAGCATGCAGTAGCCACGGTCAGCGTGGTAGGCGATAATCTCCGGATGTCGAAAGGCGTTGCCGGAAGAATTTTCAGTTCGCTCCGGAACGTCAACCTCCGAATGATTTCACAGGGTTCATCCGAGATCAACGTTGGTTTTGTCGTTCAGGAGCAGGATGTCAACGAGGCGGTCAATACCCTGCATCACGAGTTCTTTTCGGGCGAAGAGACTGCCGGTATTTTTGAAAAGCCCGCAGGGATCCCGTAGGGTGTCGCCGGAGTGCAACGATTTCAATGATATGGATAAAAACGCATAAAAAAACAGAACACGCCATCATGGATTACAAGAAAGCCGGAGTGGATATCAGAGCGGGAGAAGAGTTCGTTCGCCTGATCAAACCCCAGGTGCGCCAGACCTTTACCCCGGGAGTCATAACCGATATCGGCGCTTTCGGCGGTTTTTATCAGCCGGATTTTTCAGGATACAGCAAACCGGTACTGGTCAGCAGCATCGACGGCGTAGGCACCAAGCTTAAAATCGCCATCGAACTTGGTATCTACGATACGGTCGGTTCGTGTCTGGTGAATCACTGCGTGAACGATATCCTTGTTTGCGGAGCCAAACCGCTCTTTTTCCTCGATTACTATGCCTGCGGCAGGCTCTCACCCGACATAGCGGCGGGGGTGGTTACCGGGATGGTGAACGCCTGCAGGGAGAACGGCTGCGCGCTTATCGGAGGAGAGACAGCAGAGATGCCCGGCGTATACGACGAAGCCGATTTCGATCTTGCCGGTACGATCGTGGGCGTGGTCGATCACGCTAAAATCGTGAACGGATCGACGATCGAGGAGGGTGACGTACTTATCGGGCTGCCGTCGACAGGCTTGCATACCAACGGATATTCGCTTGCCCGCAAAGTGTTCGAGGGCAGGATGCGCGAGCGTTTTGCAGGGCTCGAAGGCACTGTCGGCGAAGAGCTGCTCAAGGTTCACCGCAGCTATCTGCAGGTTATCGCTCCGCTGTCGGGCAATACCGATGTCAGGGGCCTCTCTCACATCACCGGCGGAGGTCTGACAGGCAACACCATGCGTATCGTTCCGAAGGGGCTCGATCTTTCGGTTGACTGGTCTTCATGGCCCGAACCGGCCATTTTCGATATCATCCGGAAAGAGGGGGATGTTCCTGAAGAGGACATGCGCCGGACCTTCAATCTCGGCATCGGTCTCGTGATGGTGATTCGCCGGGAAGGGGCAGCAGGAATCATGGACTATTTGAAATCAAAGGGTGAAATTGCATACATTATAGGTTCAGTTACCAGAACATGATGCTTTTTGCCATTTTTCGCAGAAAAAGGCATTATTCCTTATCGTGAGCGGTATCGGATCAAAGCTGACGGGGGTTCCGGAAGCGTCAGGGAGCGATTCCCGGATCTTGCCGCGCAATAATTAACCAATACGCTATGCTGACGTTATTTGCCATTATAGCAGTGAGCTACATTATCGGATCCATTCCTACCAGCATCATGGCGGGAAAAATGCTCAAAGGCATCGATGTGAGGAAGTTCGGCAGCGGTAACGCCGGAGGGACGAACGCCTTCAGGGTACTTGGCTGGAAAGCAGGCCTTTCGGTCACGCTGATCGATATCTTCAAGGGCGTCGTTGCCGCCGTCTCCGTGGTCGCTTTTTTTCGCCATTATCCCATCGATGTTTTTCCTGATATGAATGAAGTCGCCTTGCGACTGGTTGCCGGAATGAGCGCAGTGGTCGGTCATGTTTTCACGGTTTTCGCCGGCTTCAAGGGAGGCAAGGGTGTCAGCACTGCGGCCGGTATGCTCATCGGTATAGCTCCCGTCAGCATGCTGATGGTGATCGGCGTTTTTCTTCTGACCATCTATATCTCCCGTTATGTTTCGGTGGCATCTATGCTTGCAGCGGTCGCGTTTCCGCTGATCATCGCCGTACGCAAGTATATTTTCGAGCTTGGAAGCGGTCTGGATTACTATATCAGGCTGTTCGGCGCCCCGGTTTCTTTCCATGACAGTCTCGACTACCATCTGCTGATTTTCGGTCTGATCGTAGCCCTCGGGATTCTCTATACCCATCGCGCCAACATCAGGAGGCTGCTGGCCGGCACCGAGAATCGGGTAACTTTCGGTAAACATTCGTGACCGTTTCCGGGGATTTTATCAATATTGCCGTTCTTGGCGCAGGAAGCTGGGGTACGACGCTTGCCGTGCTTCTGGCAAGAAAAGGCCACAGAGTCTCGTTGTGGGCCCATCGACCTGAATTCGCACGGCAGCTCTCCGCCGAGCGCGAAAATCGCCGATACCTTGAAGGCGTCGCATTTCCTGCAAATCTCAGGGTCACGGATTCGATCATCGATGCGGTAACTCCGGCCTCCATGATCGTGACGGCCGTGCCTTCCCAGGCTCTTCGCGAAACCGCCGAACAGCTCAGAGGGATTTCCATGCAGGGACGCATCATCGTGAACGTCGCCAAGGGTATCGAATTGCGGACAGGGAAACGCATGTCGGAGGTGCTGCTTGAAACGCTGCCGGAACTCGTTCCTGCACAGGTTTCCGCACTTTACGGGCCGAGTCATGCAGAAGAGGTTTCAAGGGAGTTGCCGACCACGGTTGTAGCTTCCTCTTCCTCTCAGGAAACGGCCGAAAAGGTTCAGGACGCGTTCCGCACCAGCATGTTTCGTGTTTATACCAACACCGACATCGTCGGGGTTGAAATTGCCGGTTCGGTGAAGAACGTCATCGCCATAGCTGCGGGTATTTCGGACGGTATCGGTTATGGCGATAATGCGAAGGCTGCCATCATCACCCGAGGCCTCGCTGAAATATCGAGGCTTTGCGAGCGACTGGGCGGCGATCCGGTAACGGTTTCGGGGCTTTCGGGCATCGGCGATCTTGTTGTTACCTGCCTGAGTCGGCACAGCCGCAATCGCTATGTCGGCGAAGAGATCGGTAAGGGTCGTTCGCTCGACGATGTGGTGAGTCATATGGATATGGTTGCCGAAGGTGTTCTTACCTCGAAATCTGTCTACGAACTGAGCCGAACCTGCGGCGTCGAAATGCCTATAACCCAGGCGGTCTGCGAGATGCTCTTCGAGAAGAAACCGGTTCTGCAGGCAACCCTCGACCTGATGACCCGCGAGCCGAAGACGGAGATCTATTAATCGCCTCAATCCTTTTTTTTAGGGTAGTCGTACCATACCCCTTTTCCTGTTCGTTCTCCGGTCTCTTTCCAGCTTTCTCCCATATCGATCCGCATCACTCCGCAGGTGACCATGTTTTCGAGATGCTCTCCCGTAAGCAGGTTCGAGAATTCCGTCATGACAGGATTGTGTCCGAACAGCATCGCCGACTGGCAACTGTCGGGAAGCGCACGAACTATCCTGAGAAGATCCGAGGTGTTGCCGGTATAGATATCCATGTTCTGAACAATCGCCTTTTCCGGATAACCGAGGATGCCGGCGAATATGCCTGCCGTTGTGATCGCCCGGATTGCGGGGCTCGACACCATTATGCCGGGAACGATATGTTTCTTTTTAAGCCGTTCAGCCATGAGCGGAGCTGATTCCATTCCGCGATCGTTCAGGGTTCGTTCGAAATCACTGAGTTGCAGGTTGTCCCAGCTTGATTTGGCGTGTCTGACGAGGTAGAGGGTTTTCATTTGCAGTAGTATATAAAGCGTTCCTTGAGTTTCATGATCCGGTGATATGATCGATCGATGCGGGCTTTGCTGATGGTTCCCTCCTTAACCAGACGGTGCAGGATCGACGATGCTTTTTCAGCTATGTCAGGATCGTAGGCCGTATTGTTGCCGAAGAGAAGGATATCAACGCCGGCTTCCACGGCAAGCCGAACAGCTTTCTCAAGCCCGTAATGACCTGCAATGGCCTGCATCTGCATGTCGTCGCTGAGGATCACACCACCAAATCCGAGTTGCTGTCGGAGGCGATCGTCCAGAACCTTTTTCGAGAGTGTTGCCGGAAAGCGGCTGTCGAGCTTCCGGTTGAATACGTGTGCGGTCATGACGGCATCGTTGTAACCGGCATCTATCATGGCCCGGTAAGGTTCAAGCTCTTTTTCAGTCCAGCTTCCGGTAACGTCCGTGAAATCCTTGTGGGTATCGGTTTCAGAACTGCCGTGTCCGGGAAAATGCTTGAATACCGGAATGATTCCCTCTTCGCGGAACGCTGCTGCCGTCAGCATGGCGTGCCGTGCGACAATTGCCGGATCGGCGGAGTAGCTGCGGCCGAGCCTGCCGATGACCGGGTTGTCCGGATTGACGTTCAGATCGAGTACCGGAGCGAGGTTCATGTTCATGCACATCGACTTCATTGTCGCCGCGGTCTTCCTTGCAGCGGCTTCGGTGCTGTCGGGGTTGTCGAGCATTCCGAGGTGTGCCGCGGAAACCGATTGCGGAAAGCCTTTCGATGCTTTCAGCCGGTTCACTTTTCCGCCTTCCTGATCTATTGCGATGAAGAGCGGGATGTCCGACAATTGCTGCAGGCCTGTTGTCAGCTTCGAGAGCTGTTCCCGGCTTCCGATGTTTCTTACCGGTGATTTCAGGGGCATATCGTAATCGAACAGCACTACCCCGCCTATATGGCGTGAGCGGATATCCCCGACGATTTCCGGAGCATCGTCGACGGTCATGCCCCGGAAGCCGATCATGAGCATCTGGCCGATTTTGATGGAGAGGCTGTCCGCCCGGGCGGAGGCCTGGAGGGTCTGACCGGGAAAGAGGGTGAGCAGCAGCAGTGCAGCCAGAACGGTTGGCGGTTTCATGCTACTCCCGCATTTCTGGTGATCTGCAGTTCGCCTTCCGTCAAGCGGACAAGTACATTGTCGCCCTCCTGAACCGTGCCGGAGAGGATCATCTCCGAGAGTCTGTTGGTGATTTTTCTCTGCATCACGCGTTTGAGCGGACGGGCTCCGAAAGCCGGATCGAATCCCGCATCGGCAAGCCAGTCGAGAGCTTCAGGAGTTATCTCCATCGAAATGCGCTGGCGCATGGCCGTTGCCCTGATGCGGTTGAACTGTACCTGCACTATATGGCGAAGGTCTTCTCTGGATAGAGGAGTGAAGAGGATGATCTCGTCGATCCTGTTCAGGAACTCGGGGCGTACCTGCTGCTTGAGCAGCTGGAAGAGCTTGTCGTGCAGACCGGAGAGTACGGCATCCCGGCTGGTGCCGTCCATTTTTTCCATTTCCGACTGGATCAGATGGGCTCCGATGTTGCTCGTCATGATAATGATGGTGTTCTTGAAATTCACCGTACGGCCCTTGCTGTCGGTCAGCCGGCCGTCATCGAGAATCTGCAGCAGGATATTGAAGACGTCGGGATGCGCTTTTTCGATCTCGTCGAGCAGTACCACCGAGAATGGTTTTCTTCTTACGGCTTCGGTGAGCTGTCCGCCCTCTTCATAGCCGACGTAACCGGGAGGGGCGCCCACGAGCCGGCTCACATTGTGCGACTCCATATATTCGCTCATGTCGATTCTTATAAGCGAATCCTCGTCGTCGAACAGGTATTCCGCAAGGGTGCGTGCAAGCTCGGTTTTTCCAACGCCTGTCGGACCGAGAAAAATAAAGGAGCCGATAGGCC
The DNA here is from genome assembly GCF_036528655.1 of Chlorobium sp. Lineage (GTDB taxonomy): Bacteria > Bacteroidota > Chlorobiia > Chlorobiales > Chlorobiaceae > Chlorobium. The sequence continues at coordinate 119,614 of NZ_JAIGND010000003.1, read as the reverse complement.
GCTTTTCGTCTCCCATGCCGGCGCGCGATCGCTTTACTGCCTCACTGACCGCGCTGACAGCCTCGTACTGCCCGATCACCCGTTTGTGCAGTTCATCTTCGATGCCGAGCAGTTTCTGCCTTTCCGACTGAAGCATTTTGCTGACCGGTATGCCGGTCCATCGGGAGACGATGTCGGCGATATCCTCGGCATCGATCTCCTCTTTCATGATGAGGTCGCCCGCGGCCTGTTTCTCCTCGATTTTTCTGCGGTTTTCCTCTATGTCGCGTTCGATGCGTGCAATGCTGCCATAACGGATTTCAGCAACCTTGCCGTAGTCGCCCTGCCGTTCATGTTCTTCAGCCTGCACTCTCAGCTGTTCGAGTTCGGACTTCAGGTCGCGCGATCCACGTATCAGCTCTTTTTCGCTTTCCCACTGGGCTTTCACTCTGGTCTGTTCTTCTACAAGCCCGGCAAGCTGCTTTTCTATTTCCTGGAGGCGCTGTTTTGTATCTGCGGTACTCATGTTTTTTCTCTTGTTTGATTACCGGATGCTAATAATAAATAATGTTGTAAATTTAACGTCAGTCGAAAATTTCGTTTCCCTCATTTGGGGGTAAAGGTAACTATCAGTAAAATAACCGGTAACACCGTGCAAAAGTTCTCAATCGGCACTATTGACATGCCAACGGAAGGTTCTCTTTTTTTTATTGCCGGTCCATGCGTCATCGAGAGCCGCGAGATGGCTCTCGACGTGGCAGGGGAGTTGCGGCGCATTTCCGCCGAGGGAGGTGTGCGCTTCATATTCAAGGGCTCCTACCGCAAGGCTAACCGCTCGTCAGTATCGTCATTTACCGGTATAGGGGACAACGAGGCTCTCGATATTCTTGCAGAGGTCAGAGAGCGGTTCGGCATGCCTGTACTGACCGATGTTCACGAGGTGGCTGAGGTCGAACGTACGGCGCCCTTTGTCGACGTGCTCCAGATACCCGCATTTCTGTCCCGTCAGACCGATCTGCTGGTGGCCGCCGGCCGCAGCGGGCTGCCAGTCAATATCAAGAAAGGTCAGTTTATGGCGCCCGGCGATATGGCTCATGCCGCGGCGAAGGTTGCCGCTACCGGCAACAGCAGGATCATGCTGACGGAACGCGGCTCCAGTTTCGGTTATCACAACCTCGTGGTTGATTTCCGGGGAATTCCGCAGATGGCTGAGACCGGATATCCTGTGGTGTACGATGCAACCCACAGTCTGCAGCTCCCCGGGGCCGGCAACGGAGTTTCGGGAGGAGAGCGCCGCTACCTGCTTCCGCTCGCGCGAGCTGCCGTGGCTGCGGGAGTGAACGGACTTTTTTTCGAAGTGCATCCGGATCCTCTGTCGGCGCTTTCCGATGCGGCGACCCAGATTCCTCTCGGCGATTTTGCCGCCGTCGTCAACGAACTGCAGCGGCTTTCTCAGTGCATGCAGTCGATTCATTCACGTTAAAACAGGAAGAACGTTTTGTCAGGTTTTCAGTATTTCGGCATGGAGCCTTCGCTGGCCGATCCATCATCGAAGATCCAGCAGGCACTGCAGGCCGTCAGGGCCGTCATCTTTCCGGTTGACGGCGTCCTGAACGGCCCGCGAATGACCTTCGACGGCAACGGAGGCGAGATTGTCTCCATTTCCAATCGGGACGCTTCCGCTATCCGGGCCGCAATCGGCCAGGGTCTGCAGATTGCCGTGCTCTCGGATCGGGATGCGGCAGGATTCCGCCCCCTCCTTGAATCGCTCGGCGTGACCGGCATCTATCTCGGGTCATCGAGTCTTCCCGATGCCTATGAAGCCTTCCTTCGGCAGTACGGTATCGAGGATGAAGCATGTGCCTATATCGGTGACGATATTGCCGATCTTCCCCTGCTCGAGAGGGTGGGTTTTCCCGCAACGCCGATAGACGGGGCAGACTATCTCCGGAACCGCGTGGGCTATATCTCCGCTTACGAAGGCGGCAAGGGGTGTATCCGGGAAATTGTCGAAATGGTGCTGCAGCAGCAGGGAAAGTGGGTTTACAGCGATCAGGAGACCGAAGGGTAGGTCCGCGTTTATTTTTTTCTTTCTGAAGAGGTTTCCGGGATCGTCCCTTGCGGAACATGCCCGTTCAGAAACCGGGCGGTCTCCTCGAGACTGAGAACTCCCACGATGTTCGTGCCGTGGTGCGGTTCGACATGCACATCGCCCTGATACGCTTTTCCGGATAAGAGCGCATGTTCGAGCGCCTCGATTTTCCCGAACAGGCTGTATGCCGCCGACTGGGGCGTCGAGCAGGAGACCGGCGGATTGCTCTGGCCGTGCATGAAGTATCCTGCCGGCAGGATAGAACTGTCGGGGTAAGCATGCCAATGGGTCATAGATGCCCCGTTTTTTTCAAGTTCATCGGGAAAAAGCGCTCCCGGCTTCAGGGTTTTCAGAATGGACGCGATGAATGCATTGCCAAGCGCGTGGGCGAGGATGGTGAAGGTATCGAACGATGGCCGGCTGCCGGTACCCTCCGGAAGCTCCGAAGGTGTCTTGATGTATGCTTTTCCCTGTTCAATTCCGATTTCGACAAGGTCGGTTTCGCAATTCAGCGCGTGCTTCCGGCATCCCGACCGGGTTGTGAGCACCCGTACGTCCGGCACAGGGACGAGCATTGTCCGACCCGCGATTCTGACCGGTACCCATCCCTGAACGGTTTCGCCGGCCGGTTTTGCCGGCTGGACGGCGACCGGCAGTTGTTTTGCAAAAAATCCGTAGCTCATGCCGCTGCGCTTGTCGAGATATCGAGCCACGATTTTCCGGTAAAAATCATTGCGGTATTCCAGCCCGTCGGTCGATGTATGAGTAAGGAGACAGCTGTTTGAAGACCAGCATCGGCTGCAGGCAAGAAAGTCACCGGCAGCCGCCGTGTACTCCGGACTTTTAAGGTGCAGTTCGCCTGAACGCAAGTCGAAATCCTCCGGTTTTGGCGGAACCACCTGAGCCGTCAGTTTCGGAACCAGGGTGTCGCGCACGTCTTTTCTGGCGGGATGCGGAGTATCGAAGGTAGCAACTCCGCCGTTCATGGTGCATATGGTCCAAGATGTTTCAGTCACGTAGATCAGGATATGCACCATATCCCGGGCCAGACGCCGGACAATGGCGTCCAGCCTCTCCTGGGCCGTCGCATTTGGTTCAAGCGGCGGCGGTTCGTCGTAGATGCCGACGATGATATTGTTATAGAGCGTCGAAACCCGGTTTATGGCAAGTTCTCCGTCATGAAAGATGCCGGGTGCGAGGATGACCGTACCGGGGATGAACCGACCGTTTACAAGCGATGTTTCGCCATATGTCTCTGTCGATATGCCAAGCGTCCGCATTGCCCGGACGAGAGCAAGCGAGAACCGTTCGAGCCTTGCCGTTATCGCGGTGGCGGGATAGAGCATGCACCGGAGATCGGCACACATGGCATCGATGGAAAGAGGAGTCCGTTCCGGTATGCCGAGAATATGGCGGAGGACTGCAGGGCTGACAGGGTGGCTCATGAAGCGGTTTTTGCGGGGTGCATTCGGATGCTTGTTTACTGACCGGAGTTATGCTCGCGGCCCCAGAGCAGTTTTGTGCGCAGAATTTCACAGTAATCTCTGCTTTCGTTGGCGACGAGATTGATGAGCGTATCTGATTTCTTAACCGTTACCGTCTCCTGCGGCAGCAGCATTTTGGTGATGCGTCCGTCGCAGTTCAACGGAAACTCTCCTGTCTGCGCATCGACCGATACGTCGATAATCTTTTCGTCGCTGATGACGATCGGCCTGACCGTCAGCATATGCGGGCAGATTGGCGTAATGACGAACACGCATGATTTGGGAGCGATGATCGGGCCCCCTGCTGACATGGAATATGCGGTGGAGCCGGTCGATGTAGCGATGATGATGCCGTCAGCCCGGTACGAACCCAGCAGCTCTCCGTCAAGGCGGATGACGAAGGTAGGAATACGCGGGTAGGTTCCCTTTTCGATTACTACGTCATTCAGTGCGCGCAGCCTCTGCTCGCGGCCGTCGATCGTCGTGACGGCTTCAAGCTGGGATCGGTTGTGAATCGAGTAGGTTCCTCCAAGCACTTTTTCCACGGCAGGGAACATCTCGGCCTGGCTGAACTCTGTGAGGAATCCGAGGTGCCCGACGTTGATACCGATAACCGGTTTCGTTTCGGAATAGTGCGATGTGAAGAGGAGGGTTCCGTCGCCGCCGAGCGATATGAAGACGTCGCAAAGCCGGTTGAGATCGTCTATTTTTGCCGAAGGTCCGATGCCGAGTTTTTCTGCGGAAAGGGATTCCAGAACATATCCTGCCTTGTGCCGGTCGAGCCAGCCGGTCAGTTCCTTGGCCAGAACCAGCGCTTCCCTGCGCTCCGTGTTGACGACGATGCCGAATTTCATTATTTGTGGAGCTCCTTGAGGGTTTGGTACAACCTGTTTGCATTGCTGAATCTCGACGAAATGGTCTGTGTGTCAAGGCGCCTCACCTCTTCGGCAAGTACTTCCAGTTCGGCGGCGAACCGTTCAAGTTCATCGGCTATATTGGCGCTGTTCGTCTGTACGATATCGTTCCAGATTTCCCATGAACTGCCGGAAAGCCTCGCCAGCGTGGCGAAACCCGGACCCGAGGCGGCGATGTTCTTTTCGCAGTGGTTGACGAGCAGCGTGGAAATCAGTTGAGGAAGGTGGCTGATATTTGCCACGATTCTGTCATGTTTTGCAGGGTCCATGATCATCGTTCTGCAGCCGGCCGCAGTGAGCAGTGCCGACAATGCCCTGCCTTTCGGTTCATCGAGAAAGTTGCCGTTATCGCAGAGGATGAGGGTTTTTCCCTGCAGCAGTTCGGCGCTTGCAGCCCGGAAACCCTGCTGTTCTCTTCCGGCCATAGGATGCATGCCGATGAACGGGATGCAGAGATCACGCGCTTTTTCTGCTATCATGGACTTGGTGCTCGAAACGTCTGTGACCAGCACCGCCGAGCTGGCTAATGCCTTGATCTCGTCGAGCAGGGCGATGTTGACCTTTACGGGCGCCGAGAGAATGATCAGGTCGGCGTCATAGAGATCGGTTTTGTCGGTTTCAAAACGGTCGAGTCCGCTGTCGAGAACTTCCTGACGCTCCTCTTCGCTGAACAAGGGATCGTATCCTTTCAGGAAAAGGGGCTCGTCTCCCTCGGGATGCGCCTGCCTGAACGCCAGCATCATTGAAGCGCCGATCAGCCCCAGGCCGACGAACGATATTGTCCTGATAACGGGTTGCACGGGTCCGGCGCTTCAGTTCTGCCGGATGGTTCTGCTTCCCGGCGCTTCAATCGGTATTCCGGCCTTGCAGAGCGGGCACTCTTCGGGATCGTAGCTGACTACGTCCATGGCCAGTACCGAGAACTGGTTTTCGGCGAGCCGAACCTTGCCGCTGCTGCGGTCTACCACCGATCCCACTCCTGCGAGTTTTGCTCCGACCGCTTCGATGAGCGCGATTACTTCGGCTACCGAACCGCCGGTCGTGATGACATCCTCGATTACCAGCACCCGTTCACCTTCAGCAATGCCGAATCCGCGGCGGATGGTCATGGCTCCGTCCTTGCGTTCGGCAAAGATCGTTTTCACTCCGAGCTGACGTCCGACCTCAGTGCCTACCACAATGCCTCCGATGGCCGGCGATATTACGGTGTCGATTCCGGCACCCCTGAAATGCTCCGCTATAAGGCTACAGATCTGCGAGAGGTGTTCGGGATGCTGCAGCACTTTTGCACACTGGAAATAGGTATTGCTGTGGCGGCCTGAGGTTAACCGGAAATGGCCTTCAAGCAGGGCGCCGGTAGACTTGAACACGTCAAGCAAGGAAGGGTTGCTCATGGATCGATATTGGTTGATGATCGGGTATGTAAACAGCTAAAATACGGAAGCCTCGGCAAAAACGGCAAAATAAAAACCCTCTGAGTCTGACTTCAGCGGTGCGAATCGAGATATTCCCGCAGAATAACACATGCCGCCGCGCTGTCAAGGCGCCCTTTTTTCTGACGTTCTTTGCGGCTTATGCCTGATTCGGCAAGAATCCGCATTGCATCGCGCGAAGAGCGGTGTTCGTTTACCCGTTGAATCGGCACCGAGGGGAAGGCGACACCGAGATCGTCGATGAACCGGTCTACAACTCTGGTCATGGTGTTTTCCGTTCCATCGTCGTTGAGCGGATATCCTACCAGGATGATGCCGATTTCTCCTTCGTCAACCATTGCCGAGAGTTTTGCGAACAGTTCGTCATGTGCGCATGTGCCGGCAGGCTGGGCAAAGAGTCCGAGAGGGTCGCTCCATGCAAGTCCGATGCGCTTCGTTCCATAGTCTATAGCAGCGATTCTTTTTTTCTGTTGCAGGTTCATGGTGCCTGTTTCGCTATTTAATGTTAATTTGTGGTTGTATAAATAAAGCTGGATTTTGCGGGAACGCAACTACAGGTATATCTCGCCAAAGGCGTGTATGGTACGTGTTAAAATATAGCATATGCTCAATATTCTTGTATAACTGCTTGGCTATATGGCATTTTGGTATTAATTTTGCGTGTTCTTTTCATGAAGCCCGAGGGGGCTGCAATAAAAACAAGTATAACGGGAGCAACACTATGGCAAAGGTTGTTATTATAGGTGCCGGTTTCGCGGGCCATACTGCGGCGATGTACCTTGGCGATGCGATAGGTCGGGAACACGAAATAACGGTTGTCCACAAATTCGATTATTTCGGCTTCGTGCCTTCATGGGTCTGGCTCGGCATAGATGCCGTGAAGCCGGAACACACTATCTTCAAGTTAAAGCCGATCTACGACAAATTCAATGTGAACTTCGTTCAGGGGTCGGTAACTGCGGTGCATCCCGATGAGAACTACATTGTCCTCGATCAGGCAAACAATGCCGGTCCGGCAAGCCTCGAATACGACTACCTGATCATCGCGACCGGTGCGCATATGAATTACGATGCAACGCCGGGCCTCGGACCGAAAAAATTCACCCAGTCTATCTGCCATTACGATACCGCCATTCAGGCGCGTGATGCCTATCTGCAGTCGGTGGAGCGCATGAAGCGCGGAGAGCGCCAGAAACTTGTGATCGGAACCGGCCATCCGCTTGCGGCATGCCAGGGCGCGGCCTTCGAGTATATCACCAATATTCATCACGATCTTTCCGAAAGGGGTATAAGGGACAAGGCCGAACTTGTCTACCTTACCAACGAGCCTGAAATCGGCGATTTCGGCGTGGGCGGCATAAACGTCGTTACAAAAGGAGGCAGAATTGCAAAGGGAGGCGATCTCATCGAGGACGCGATGGATGAGTTCGGTATCGGAAAAGCGGTACGCAGAGGCGTTAAAGAGGTCGATGCAAAGAAAGTCTACTGGGAGGATTTCGAAGGGAACTACGGGGAGACCGATTACGATTTCGCCATGCTTATTCCCCAGTCGCGCGGCGTTACTTTCAAGTTTTTCGATAAAGACGGGCAGGATATTTCCTCGAAAGTGTGCAATCCTGGCGGGTTTGTTTTTGCCGACGGTATCTACGGTCTGCCATATGAAGATCTTGTTAAAAACGCAAACGCATGGCCGGCCCAGTACTACAATCCGACATACAAAAACATCTTTTCTGCCGGTATCGCTTTTGCGCCTCCAGGTCCGATTTCTGCGCCTCATACGACCAGAAATGGCACGGTCATTACTCCGGGAGCGCCGAGAACCGGCATGATCTCCGGAGTAATCGGCAGGGTAGTAGCATTCAACGTGATCGATATGATCAGGACCGGCCGCATGACCCACCGCGAACGCATGTCCGAAATGCTTGCAGTCTGTATTGCCTCGAATGGAAAATCTCTCTGGAACGGTTCGGCTATCGTGATGATCATTTATCCTATCGTACCCGACCATTCGCGCTACGATAACAAGGAGGGGCGAGATATGTTCGTCACAAAGGTGGAGCGCGGTATTTCAGGCGCATGGCTCAAGCAGATGGTGGAAACCACCTTCATGCACAAGTTCAGAGGCCGTATCGGCTGGCAGTTCATACCTGAATGACCGGTTAAGAAACGAATTCAATCAATGACAAAATGCGATAACCATGAGGCCAACATCGTTTGACAAATTTCTGATGCGCTGCAGGATCTACCAGCTCTGGCGCTTTGTCGTGCTGAACATCAAGATTCTCAAAGCCGTTCACCACGAAAAAACGTCCTGAATATTCTGTGTTTCGTCAGTATTCCGCTATTATTTGTGTTTCTGTAATGCCTGTTTTCCCCCTATGGGAATTCAGGCATTTTTTTTATACTTCATCTGCGATAGAAACCGCGTATTGTTGATGTTGTGTGTTGACGGAAATATCGAGTTTCGGCTTATCCATTTATTCTCATAATCCACAAACTCTTACGACCAACATGAAATCACTTGTTCGTTTATTGCCTGGTGTTATTCTGGCGGCGGGAACACTTTTCCTGAGCGCGCCGGCAGAAGCCAGATGGGATAATCAGGATGACTGGCGAGGTTCTCTCGTATGGAGAGGCCGTGTAGACGATAAAGTCGATCTCTATATTCAGGGACGTTCAGTCAGAGCGAGGGTTGTTTCCGGACGGCGCGTGGAGAATCAGCGTTACGATTTCGACGGCCGGCTTCCGAGGCGGACAGAGTATGTTCGACTGGAAAAGATCAGAGGGCGGGGCAGCGCATATGTGCGTCAGCAGCCGAGAAGTTCCAACAATTATACGGCAATAGTTCGGATCTACGATCCGAGGGGAGGTGCCGCTCCGTACCGGTTAAGAATTAATTGGTGAATTGTATGATCGAATGCGGTTTATGGCTGCACTGTAACGAAAAAGAGCCCCGGTTTCAGGGGCTCTTTTTCGTTACAGTAAAGGAAATCCTAAACGAAGGTATGGTAGGTCTGGCCTGCAAAGACGATCAGAAACCGTAACACCAGACCTCCGAGAAGCACCATGACCGGCGCGACGTTTGGAAACCTGATATGTACGCCTGCCGCTTCGAGGAACTCGAGCAGAAGCGGAACAACGAGGCCAGCTGCCACGAAAATCCCCCAGAACCAGAACATATAGGACATTCCGGCAAGGTTGACGTCGCCGGTGATCAGGTGCATCATGGCACCGTGGCTGTTGGCAGAACCGGTAAGGCCGCCGAGTACGAAGAGGCCTACCGTCATGATCTCTATCCAGATGGCGTTTGCGTCGATCATGCTGTAGACCGGTTTTTCATCTTTGGGGGCAAGCAGCAGCATGAGCGCGGCTGCAGCGGAAATACCAGATACGAGAAACAGCATGCCGAGGATCGAGCTCGACCAGAGGGGGCGGGCAGAGAAGAACGAAAGCAGGATGCCGGTATAGATGCCGATTCCTACTCCGATATGGGCGTTTACCAGCGCTACCATGGTCATGTGATTTTCCGTCCAGTCGATCACCTTGTTGACGATCTCGATATTGAAATCGCGAAGCTGACGTTTGTTCACGAGCATTGCCTGCAGAATGGCGAGCGGGAAAAACGCGATGAGAATCCAGCTTCCGGCCGACATGGGCGAAGTGGGCTGGACGGTGGTGTAGAATGCCCATACATAGAGCGGATGGGCAAGGTCGAGAAAGAGAAAGAGCATGCCGATGCCAAGCAGGGTCGGCGAGAGAATCGAACCGATCCTCACGGCAAGGCAGGGACATCCGTTGCCCTCGTCACGGGGTCCGATGCCGAACTTGCGCTTAAGGACGATCATGATCGAGGTGATCACGAGCAGCCCGCCGGCAATGCCGCCGAGAAAGAGGTAGAGAGGTATGTGCCACTCCCAGATGTGCAGATGGGGTACCACATTCGGATTGAGTTTCGTCGAGACGATCTCGTTTACTGCAGTTGCCAACATAGTTACGCTCCGGGTTTATTGCTTGCGGAAATCCAGTGCAGGCTCGGTTCCGTTCCTGCATGTTCTTTCTGGCGGTAAACGACCTTACCGCTCAATAACTGTTTTGCTTTCTGGTCCATATTGTTGAAATCGACCAGATTCAGGCTGCCGGTCGGGCAGATGGAAACGCAGGCGGTTTCCATGCCCTGTTCGATACGGTGCTGGCAGAGCGAGCACTTGTCCACGAATCCTTCAGGGTGTACGAAGCGGGCATCATAGGGGCAGGCAGCCATGCATGCTTTGCAACCGGTACAGAGCGACCTGTTGACCTGGACCGTACCGTCTTCGGCATAGTGGGACGCCCTGGTCGGGCAGTAGGTGACGCAGGGGGCGTTGTCGCAATGCTGGCAGCGCTCCGAACGGTTCTCCATGGTAAGTTTCGGGTACTCACCTCCAGTCTCCTGCACAACCCAGTCGCGGCAGTATCCTTCCGGCACATGGTTCTCCTGCTTGCAGGCATAGACACAGGCTGAACAGCCGACACAGACCCTGGTGTCGATGACCATTCCATAGTTTTTCTTGTTACTCACGCGTTATGCCTCCTTTATGAATGTCACGAAATTGTTCTGGAACCCGACGCCACCCATAGCTGGATCGATATCGGTTCTCGATATGAGCTGATTATGTGAAGCGCCTCGTTTATAGGCCCAGGTGAGTTTTGCCGAAGTGTGGCCGAAACCGTGCACCATGTATACCGCATCGGTACGGATCCGCTGGGTGACCTTCACCTTCACCGGGAATTCCGAAACCACGCCGTTCTGGTTCTTGAGGTGCACATATTCGCCGTTCTGCAGGCTGTGCTTTTCTGCAATCCGGTTGTTGACCCAGACTTCGTTCTCTTTTGCTGTTGCGAGATCCCCGAGGAATCGGTTGTTCGCCGTACGCCCGAAGGTAAGCATCGGCTTGCGTCCCGTCAGCATCCGGTAGAATCCTGCCGGAGCTTCCGGCTGGGGTACGTATTTCGGTACGGCGTCGAACCCTGCTGCCTTGAGCTGGGCCGAAGCCAGTTCGACCTTGCCGCTCGGAGTTTTCAGGTTCAGCGATTCGCCAGGTTTCCGGTAGAGATCGGTTTCCGGCATCACCAGCACGCCTTTTTTTCTGATCTCCGCAAGGGAACTGCCGACCAGTTTGAGTTTCCTGTCGAGACCCTTTTCAACGCTCGGCGGGAAGGCTCCATGAATGCCCCATTTTTCGGTTATCATTTTTGCGATTTCATTGCCCGGTTTGGAATCGTACATAGGGGCGACCGCAGGCTGCCGCAGCGCCACGAACGGGGTACGGAAGGCTCGGCCGTTGTCGAGGTCGTCGTACCTCTCGAGATAGGTGCACTCGGGAAGCACCACGTCGGCATAGCCGGTCACTTCTGCCGGCAGCACATCGACGGCGACCACGAATTCGGCTTTCTTCATAGCTTCGATGGCCTTGTCCCGTCCGAGGGTCATGGTCTCCGGCAGGTTTACGCCGTAGATCAGCAGACCCTTGATATTGCCGGCGATGGTATCCTCGATGATTTCGTGCGAAGTGATGGTATTGGACGGTTCGTCCTGCGGGAAAAACGGATATTTGCTGTAAGCCTCTTTTTCATAGGCCGGATGTTCATGTGCGGCCGGCGGCTGAACGAGCGGGAACTTCTTGAATGCGACGACGCCTCCAGGCATCCAGAAGTTGCCAACCAGCGCGTTGAGGATATGGATGGCTCTGATCCGTTGCAGCGCGTCTCCGTACCAGTTGGTGCGCCTTCCGCTGTGCACGAAGGCCGCAGGGGCATGAAAGGCATATTCTCTGGCTATCGTGCGGATGGCATCTGCAGGAATTTCTGTGATTTCCGCAACTTTTTCAGGGGTCATCTCCATTACTGAATCCCGGAGCTCGTCGAAGCCTACCGTATGAGCTTCGACGAACGCCTTGTCGTAAAGGTTTTCGCTGATAAGCACATGCATGAGCCCCTGCATCATGGCGATATCGGTTCCCGGCTTGATGGGTAGCCAGTGCTCGGCCTTTCCTGCAAGGGTGGAGAATCGGGGATCGAACACAACGATCTTCGCGCCGTTGCGGATGCCGTCGGATATTTCCTGAACTGCGGTATTGTGCATGTTCTCGCCGAAGTGGGTGCCGAAGAATATCATGTACTTGCTATTCTTCATATCGAATCCTTCGGGCGTATCGCTCGGATAGCCGTAGGTCAGTACCGAGGCCTGCCGGGCAGGGCCGCAGCAGAGGTCGTATGAAGGTTTCGCATACTTGTTCACGCCGATCTGCGAGAACATGTTCTTGAAGAACGAGACGCCGTATCCGTGATGCAGCATGGCAAGCGCTCCCGGGCCGTGCTCTTCCTTGATGTTCCATAGTTTTTCGGCTACAAGGGAAATGGCTTCTTCCCACGAAGCCTTGCGATAAAACTGCCGCCCTCCTTTCGTTTCGCGGATAAGCGGGTGAGCAAGGCGGTCAGGATCGTAGAGCAGACCCGTTCCTCCGGTACCTCTCGGGCAGAGCTTGCCCTGACTGAGAGGATGATGTTCCGAACCGGTGATCTTGTAAACCTTTCCGTCCCGGACATGAGCGGCAATGCCGCACCGCCAGAAACAGTGTTCGCAAAACGAATAAACCACTCTGCTGCCCTCATCGCCGACCTGATCGTCCGCACCGGAGAACGCATGTCCGGTGGCGGTTGTCACAGCGGCGGATCCTGCAAGGAAAATAGAAGATATCTTTATGAAGTCCCGGCGGCTGAAGTTCTGGCCATGGCTCATATGATGGGCTCCTTACTGATGGTTGACGAAATACTGGAACTGCAAGTTGGTATAACCAGCCTCACTCCGCCGCGTAGAAATTATTTTGCGGATTTGTGCCCGACTTGGAATTGCAATGGCGATTTCAGTGAGTGCTGCATCGGACAAGCAACGTAAATGCCTTACCTGTAAGGCTTCGGCAATACAGTTTCCCGTGCCTGAAAAGTAATGGTTTTCCGAATGGAAACCTTTGTGGCCGAGACGGCTTGCGGAGATTAAATGATGTTATATGAAGCATAAATATAATTGTTCGAACAACATCATGCAATGTAAAAATATTTCTCTTGCTGTGTTTGTATGTTGTTTTTTTTAAATAGCTTATTGGTTTTATAGATATTGCTTTATGAGTATATGGTTTATAAGATCAATGACCTTGTATTGATATGGAGATATTGTTTCTGTGCCGGGTTATTATTGTTTTGTTATATATGAGCGATAACAATTGTTATCGCTCTTGTGTTTTTTTATACGTTTTCTTGCGAATAACGATTGTTATATCCTTTTATATGTTTTGATGTTTTTTTCGGCATCGGCAGGCCGTGAGAGCGTATCGGAAGGAGAAGGACAGACTCTTTTCGGCAGGTGTCGCGGTTTTTTTCTTGACAGGCGAATCAGTACATTTGACTACTAACCATTAGCGGATGTTTCTATGAAATCACTCTATTACTTCATTGGCGCAGGATTTTCCATTCTGCTCTCGATCTATATTTTCATTTTCGGCACATCGCCGAACCATGAACTGATTGCCATTTTTATCGGGCTCTGGGCGCCGACCATCATCTGTCTCGGCATTTTCAACACCCTGCTCGGAATTCTCGACGAAATGTGCTGCGCGCACAAGCGCATCGAGGAGCGGCAGACCTGCGGTCATGACCGGTAACATGTCGGTTCGAAACCTGTTGCTGGTCGGTGCCGGGGGATTCGTTGGTTCTGTGGTCCGTTATATCGTGGCGCTTGCGGTACCGTTTTCCGGTACGGGTTTTCCTTTTGCAACCTTTACGGTCAATCTGCTCGGCAGCTTTCTCATCGGGTTATTGAGCGAGCTTGCAGTCTCCACCACGCTTGTTTCTCCGGAGATGCGACTTTTACTTGCAACGGGTTTCTGCGGTGGATTTACAACATTTTCTTCCTTCATGTACGAGAACAGTGCCCTGATCCAGGATGGACAGGTGCTCTACATGGCTCTCTATCTTGCCGGGAGCGTTGCCGGAGGGTTTCTTGCGCTCTACACCGGTATGGCAACAGCTAAACTCTGGTCATGATGCACTTCATCGAATCGGAACTGTTACGTGTCTTTGTCGGCGAGCAGGAAAAGCTGCACCATCGCCCCCTTTTCGAGCTGATGGTCAGCGAAGCCCTTGAACGAGGCATGGCCGGAGCGACCGTTTTTCGCGGCTATCTTTCCTTCGGCCTGCGGCACAATGTGCACACCGCAAAGATATTAATCTGGTCGCTCGACTGCGATTTGAGCGGATATGATACCGGGCCTTGTTGATTTGTAATCTTTCATCTATGGCCTTTAGAGCCTCGAATTGTACGGCGTAGAGTCCTTGATCGAACGTGTAGCTGGCTTATCCCTGAACGGGTATAATAAAAAGGGCCGCCATTTCGGCAGCCCTTTGTGCGTTTCAGTTTTCTCGCAGCTTACTGGTGTGCGGCGACGAGTGCGTTGTAGTTCGCCTTGACGGTCTTTTCCAGATCCTCGTCCGAATGCACGTAACTGGTGAACATGGCCTCGAACTGCGACGGGGCGAGGTAAATGCCCTGGTCGAGCATGGAGTGGAAGTACTTGCCGTATTTTGCAGAGTCTGCGGTGATGGCGCTCTTGTAATCAACAACAGGGGTTTCGGTGAAGAAGAGGCAGGCCATCGAGCCTACGCGGTTCTGCACGTAGTTCAGGCCGAGTTTCTGCATGTTGTCCCTGAAACCGGCTTCGAGGAATGCCGCTTTCCTTTCGAGTTCCGGGTATGGATTCTCTTCGATGAGGATTTTCAGGGTTTCGAGCCCGGCAGTCAGGGCAAGCGGGTTGCCCGACAGGGTGCCTGCCTGGTAGACCGCGCCGAGCGGGGCGACGTTTTCCATGATCTGGCGCTTGCCGCCGAACGCTCCTACAGGGAGGCCGCCGCCGATAATTTTTCCCATGGTTGTGAGGTCGGGAGTTACGCCATACAGCTCCTGTGCGCCGCCGAGTGCTACGCGGAAGCCGCACATCACCTCGTCGAAGATCAGGACGATGCCTTCCTGGTCGCAAAGCTCGCGCAGAGCAACGAGGAATTCTTTCTTTGCCGGGATGACGCCGGTGTTGCCTGCGACCGGCTCGATGATGATTGCTGCGACCTGGCCTTTGTTCTCGTTGACGAGCACTTTGACCGATTCGATGTCGTTGTAGGTGGCGTTGAGCGTGTCGTTTGCCGTGCCTTTGGTGACGCCTGGGCTGTCGGGAGCGCCGAGCGTCAGGACACCGGAGCCTGCCTTGATGAGGAAGCTGTCACCGTGGCCGTGGTAGCATCCTTCGAACTTGATGATTTTATCCTTGCCGGTATATCCGCGGGCAAGGCGAACAGCCGACATGGTGGCTTCGGTGCCGCTGTTCACCATGCGGACCATCTCGAGCGACGGAACGATCTTGCACAGCAGTTCTGCAATCTCGATTTCCATCTCAATCGGGGTGCCGAAACTGGTTCCGATGTTGCGCAGGGTGTATTCGATAGCGGCGGTCAGCCGGGGATGCATGCTGCCGAGGATGAACGGCCCCCAGGATCCTACATAATCCAGATAGGTGTTGCCGTCCACGTCGGTCATGTAGGCACCTTCGCCTTTTGCCATGTATATCGGCGTGCCGCCGACGGACTTGAATGCACGTACCGGGGAATTCACGCCGCCGGGAATAAACTTCTTGGCAAGCTCAAAGAGCTCTGCTGATCTGGTTAGCTGAGGCATGTCGGGCAATTGGATTTTGGATTTGATGAAACAGGACGAACGGAAACAGACGCATGGTGCGGCAAAAAATAATTATTCCGCAAGATAGAAATCCTCTGTGAGATATAAAAACAGGCTGGTAGTAATGGCGTTATTTAGAGAGCATTTGTGTGACGACGTCAAGATTTCTTGTACGGGGGGCGCGTTCCAGATGCAGGGCACAGTATTCCTGGAGCATCGAGGCAAGCATTGCGGTCTGGTCTTCGTCTGCCTGTACGCTGTCCAGTTGCTGCAGCGGGGTGTCGGCAATGGCCAGGAGCAGGCGGAATGCATCTGACGGAATTCTTCGTTCCTGTTGGGTCCGTCCGGTTGCGGCAGCGGGAATGGCGATGCCGCCGGGGTTCATCACGAACACCAGTTCCTGAAGGTTCATTGCCCTGATTGCCGGAGCGATTTCCTCTCCGCTGCAGACGCATCTTGTTATCGATGGTTCGAATCCCAGAAGAGAGACAAACCGCAGCAGGAACCATGCGAGGAGAAGTTCGAAGCGCCTTTCCGTCCTGTAGAGCTTTTCCAGCGCTGTTTCGAGCAGCGAAAACAGCGGCAGGTTTTTCTCCTCGCCATCGACCGCATAGGCGACGAGATCCACCATACGGTACATCGTAGCGAACCGTTCCAGATTCGGTTCGGTGGCAAGCGGGCTGTGCACCACGCTGCCGTCGCTTACCAGCTGCACCTCCCGATTGGTTTTCCTGTAGAGCACGATATCGAGTACGCTGCCGGGACTGAACTTTCCTGAAAGACGGCTTTTTGGATTTCTCGCACCTTTCAGGATAACCGGCACCCTGCCGAAGTCGCGGGTGAAGAGCGTGCAGATTTTCGATTGATCTCTGAATTTTGTCTCCCTGAGCACTACGGCGCGTGTTTTTACAATCACGGCAGGAACTTTTATAATTCTGGAAATATAGTTATATACGGAAGCCTCTGCCGCTTACGGCAGAATTCCCAATTAATCAGTGATGCAGACGTAAAACAGGTGAAGCAGCAGTTTCCTTTTAATCATGAAACGCATAGTTGCTTCTGCCGGTTTTCCGGATGAACGATATATACCATATAAGGAGAACAAGATATGCCAACCTACCAATACCGTTGTTCGAGCTGCGGAAACGAACTTGAAGTGTTCCAGAAAATGACCGAGAACGCCCTTACAACCTGCCCGAAATGCGAAAAGGAGACCCTTGAACGGGTTATCAGCGCATCTGGCGGATTCGTACTCAAGGGATCGGGTTTCTACGGTACAGACTATTGCGGCAGCAAGGCCCCGACATCCTCCTCTTCCGCTCCAGCCGGAGGCTGTTCAACAGGTACCTGTCCTTTCGCGAAATAAGCTCTTTTCCGGATAAATATCAGTTGAGCCTCCCTTCAGCCCGGATGGGGGGCTTTTTTCCGGCACATCGTCAAAAAGGCCGCTCCCGTTCTCTCCACACAAATCTCTGCAGATTGACCTTCGGGTTTCCCCGGTACCCTTCGGGATATTGCCGGCCCTCCACATTACCCGTTACTTTAGCCCTGTCGAGCTTGCCCTCCACGAAGAACATCCGGATCGAGTTTCCGCTGGAGTAATTGATGCCGGAAGGCCGGCCTTCCTCATCGTAGAGATGGTAGAGGCTCTCTGCCTGCCCGGTCACGGTTACGTCCGAGAGTTTCGCCCTGTCGTCCATCGTGATGACCATACGATTGCCGCTCAGCTGGTTATAGAGTACGGGGGATGTCGAAAGCGTGTCGCGTGCGGCAAGCAGCGCGTTCCGGTGAACCTGTACCTCGTCAACGTACCGGCTCTCTTTTCCTGTCCGTTTTTTTGTGTGAACCATGATGATGTCGCCGCTGAGCTGCTCGTTTTTTCCCCACGCGATGGCTTCGTCATAGAGCCATAGCCGGTTTTCCCTGTTTTCCAGCACGGCTTTCCGGGCTCTTGCCATAATACCGCCGTCGCGCATCCGGCCTCGTACGTTGCCGGTCAGTTCTCCCTGCTCGTTTTCGGGGAAATAGACGCCATTGTCTGCGCGGATTTCAATGTCATTGTCTGTGATGACGATGTTTCCCGAAAGCACGACTTTATTTTCTGATTCGAACTCCGTTGCGCGGTCGCAGGAGAGCGTAACCGTTCCGTGCAGGAAACGTACGTTGCCGACTGCCGAACGGTAGGACTGTCGAGCATCGCCCGATACTGTTTCGCCTCCCTCGATGGCGTCGGCGTTCAGGAGAATAATTTTCTTTTTTTCCGCCTGCAATGTATTATGAACCGGAAAGGACATCGCCGTCAGGAGCAGCAGCAAGGCGGCGAAGAGGGAAACGGATCGAAAGGCCTTTGTCATGGATATTGTCGGATGGTCGTTCCGTAATTCGAACCTGCACTTCAGCTCTATAATGTACTAAAGCTTTTCAGCGATGAAAACCATACTTCTCATAGCAGGCGGACGGCAAGGTTCCCTGATGCTCGCTCCGCTCTACCAGGAACTCAAAAAGCGAGGAGGCTACCGTCCGGTTCCCGTTGCGGTTCTCGAGTCAGGAGTACGGTTGCTTATGGACGGCGTTGCCGGCGCTTTCGGTTTGGAGTCCGATCTGCAGAGCCTATCCCTGTCCGAGGGAACCGCTGCGGAGGAAACCGCATCGGCGATGACCGGGCTTGAAAAAATCATCGTGACCGAAGCTCCTGATCTCGTCATGATCTGCGGCAGCGACAGCGCCGCGATGGCCGCTGCCGTTACTGCGGCAAAGCTCGGTATAGCCGTAGCTCCTGTCGATGCCGGTCTTCGCAGTTACGACCGCAGGGAGTATGCCGAAATTAATCGTATGCTGATCGATACCGTTGCGGATTTCCATTTCGTGAGCGAACACAGTGGCGAGTATAACCTCATCAACGAAGGCATCGCCGAAGAGCAGCTCCACTTTGCAGGAAACCTCACCATCGACAGCCTTGTGGGTCTTATGCAGGATGCCAACAGGCTTACCGTTACTTCCGATCTCGGCGTTGAACCGAAAAAATATGCCCTTCTTCTGCTTAACCGTCACGAGCAGTGTATCGAGAAGCAGTACCTCGATATGCTGCTGCGTCTGCTTGCGGAAATAACCGGCCAGATCGTTGTGCTCATGCCGCTCACTCAAAGCATGGAAGCCGCGATGAAGCGATTCGGTCTCTACGAAGCGTTTGCAGCGCTCTCCGGCCTTCGGATGGTGGATCCCCAGGGCTATACCGCTCAACTGCGTCTTCTGAAAGACTCTTCGCTGCTTATTACCGATGCCGACGAACTGCAATCCGAAGCGACGGTCATGAACGTGCCTTGCCTCACCATGTCGGAATCGAGCAGCCGTCCATCCACCATCGAAACAGGAACCAACGTGCTTGTCGGCGAGGACGAGGAAGAAATTCTCTCCCGTGTCCACGACATCCTGCATGTTGATGATCACGCCCACATGCCAGGACGCTCGAAAATTCCGGAAAAATGGGACGGAGCCGCCGCCGCGCGCATCGTAGACGTGCTCGACCGGATTATGTGACCGACAGAATAAACAGGCGGTCAATCGTATTGACTGCAGAAATTCTTGATTATGCCTGAATTTGCTATTGAATGGCGGGCTGGAAAATCCGCTCTTCGTTCAGGATGGACTCTATTATAAGGGAAATGGCTGTTTTCCGGGTTTCTTTTTTCGGAAAAGATTGTTGATCGGAAACAAGAGGCTGTCCTGGTTTTGCTTCCGAGAGAGCCTCTTGTTCATTACATGATTTCGGTCATTTTTTCGTGACCCTGCAATCGACCCTCCTGTTTTTCTGTCTTCCTTCTTCCGTTGCATTGTCGGCAATCGGGAACTGGTCGCCGTAACCCTCGGCTTCGAGTCTTGAGTTGTCGATGCCGAGCTTGACGATTTCGGCCATCACCGCTTCTGCGCGTTCCTTTGAAAGCGCGAGGTTTGCCTGAGGATCGCCGATATTATCCGTGTAGCCTCCGAATTTCAGCGCTACATTGGGGAATGCCTTGAGGATTTCGTTGAGATTGCCGAGCTGTTCCTGCGATTCGGGTTTCAGGGTTGCCTTGCCGGTATCGAAGAGGAGCCGATCGAACGAGTACCAGGTTTCTTTGCCGACCGGTTTCGTCGCATCCTCGATGAAGGCAATCAGCTTCCTTTCTATGCCGAATTCCGGAATGTTCAGCTTCACGCCGTTCGGCAGTTCATACTCGCCGAAGGCGCCGAGCGAGTCTGCCGCGACAGCGGCGGAGTCAGGCGCGACAGTCGCGGTATCCGGAGCTGCCGCTGCGGTATCCGGAGCAACCTCCGCTGCCGGAGGAGGAGTCTCCTTTACCTGAGGGTGGCTGCAGGTTTTCATGAAAAGGCCGAGTGCGATTATGCCGAGAAGAAAAGGCCAGAGACTTTTAGCGAACGAGGCGGGATTGCCCGGAATGCCGGTCGGTAAGGATGGCGGCATGCCTCCAAGCTGCGAGAGGCTGACCAGGCCGAGCACTGGCGCGAGTGCTGCAGGTGCCGCCTGCTGCACGGAGAATATCTGGGCGTTCAGCATATGTACGAGGCCTTCGGAATCGAGGTTGTCCGATGCGGCCTGTTTGCCGATGATGCTCATGACGAACAGAGCGATCATGCCCGTCAGGGAGGGTATCGAGGTTTTTGCAAGGCCGGTCGATGCAGCGAGGACTTTGCAGAGCTGCTCCTGTTTGCTGCCGAAGAGGAATGGTACCAGTGCGCTGCCGGTTTTCAGGAGGTCTTCCGTGCGTTTTCCGCCGGAAAGCTTCGAGCCGAATGTGTTGAGGAAACTGTCGTCAAGATTGCCTGTCCTGATTTTCGTCAACAGGTCAAGTCCGCCGCCGGTTGTCGACGCTTTGTTGATGATGCCGGCAAGGACAGATGCGGATACTGCGCCGAGGCTGCCTGTAACCGTTGAACGTTCTTCTCCGAGAAGTGATGCGATTTTTCCGGCGTGTTCACCCATGAGGCCGGTGGTGACGAGTTCCAGCAGATTCAATGCCATGATTGCTATCCTCCTGTTGTTATGACGTTATGTAACCGGAAATGAAGGCGGGGTGTAAGATCTGTCTTGCATATTCTGGCGCGCCTGTTGGCCGGGAGGGCCGGGGCGCCATGTTTTCCGATACGTTGCCGGTCGTTGCCTGTGCCCATGGCAAAGCCTCTCCCTGCTGATGAAGTGCGACTTCAGGGTTGTATGCGTTCGTATCTCCAATGTAACCTGATTTTCTGACGTTTCAATGCCATCTTTTTCAGGTGGTCATAGGACGGGTTTATGGCCGGATCCGGCTGATGCCGAAAAGCGTCGGTTCAGTATTCATGGTCAAGGAACAGCAGCGGATCGACGCTGGTGCCGTAAAGGTAGGTGCCCCAGTGGAGATGGGGGGCGGTTGATATGCCGGTATGGCCGACAGTGCCGATCACTGCTCCTTTGTCGATGATTTGTTCCTCTTTGACGGCTATGGTGTGGAGGTGCATGTAAATGGCGGTGAGCCCCTGGCCATGGTCGATGACGACCGTGTTGCCGTGCAGATGGAATCCTTCGGCGACCGTTCCAGCGAGTACAACCCTGCCAGCAGCCGTGCTTCTGACGGGCGTGCCCTGGGGCGCCGAGATGTCGATGCCTTTATGATAGCTCGTAACCGGTCCTCCGTTATAGGAACGTTTCAGTCCGAAGAGACTGCTTACTCTTCCTGGAGCAGGGCGCAGAAATACTCCCGAGTGGAGCTTTTCGGTGGTCTGGATCTGCAGCGCGGCTTTTACCCTTGTTTTTTCGGTTTCGGTGGCCCTTATTCCCTTTTTGGTCGGATTGAGCCTGATATGCTGGATTTTACGGTTGTTTGGTGTCACCCGGACGGGGATATTCCTCTCGAAGGATGCGGTTCGCACCAGAAGTGCGTAGCTTCCGGGGTTGGTGAGATTTTCGACCGGCACCAGCGCCCGCCAGGAGCTGTCCGGCTGACGGAACATGGCGAAGCTCCGTTCCATGAACCAGAGCGTCGGCTGGCCGGAACTGCCGGTTACGCTGACCGTGAAAAACTGCCCCTGTTGTCTTTCGGATTCCCGGACATCGACCTGCAAGGGTTCCTCGTACGCTTGCGCTTCGGGATGCCGCAAGGTTATGGTGACAAGGATTAAAAGGAGTAAGCTGATCGCGCGCATGGCAGAAAGCGTTCAGGTTAATGCAAGATTGTACAGGACAGCGTTGTCGTTTCCGCTGATGACCAGACGGTCGGGGTGAAGCTCGGCGACTGCACAGGCGTATCCCGGGTGCTCCGTGCGGTTGATGAATGCCGGAAGCACTATGTAGTGCATGCCATTCTCCAGTGTATGGCCGCCATGATGGAAGTGGCCTCCGAGAGAGGCCTTGACCGCCGGGTATGCGGCAAGAATCTCCCTGATTTCCCTGTGGTTCCAGAGCAGGCCATGTTTCGGGTCGGTCGTTGCCGGGTGCAGGGGAAAGTGGCAGACCACAATGACCGGTTCGCCGTTATCCGACGCCGCCTGCAGGGAGCTGCAGAGCCACTCCCTCTGCCGTTCTCCCACTGCTCCGCAATAGTCGTGCATGGATGGTTCGGCAAGCGCTTTGTCGAATATATCCCAGTCGGAGGGGGTTTCCGGTTCGTTATGTACAGATATATCCATACCGTCGAGAACGATGAATCTGTATGAACCGGCAGTGAACCGGTAGTATGCGCATTGCAGACCGAGCGTCAGGAGCAGTTCGTCGCGCGGTACGGCAAGATCGTGGTTGCCGATCACATGCCGGATAGTGCCTTTGCAGGTGTCAAATATCCTGCAGGCAAGCCGAAGTTCGTCAGCAGCCGCGTTGTCGCTGCCGTTGATGAGGTCTCCGAGCTGCAGCACGAAATCGGGCCGGCAACGGTTGAAATGGCTCAAGCAGGAACGAAGTTCCGCGGCGGCAGGGGAGGCTGCCGCGGGTTCTTCTTCAAGGCCGAAATGGATGTCGCTGATGAGGCCGATTCGCATGGGTATATTCCTGCGGCTCAGTCGCTGAATTCCGAAAGGTATTTTTCCATGAAATCGTCAAGGTCGCCATCAAGCACGGTTTCTACATCGAAGCGCTCGTAGTTGGTGCGATGATCCTTGATGCGGCGGTCGTCAAGCACGTAGCTGCGGATCTGGCTGCCCCATTCGATTTTCTTTTTCTTGCCTTCGATCTCGCGTTTCTTCGATTCTTCTTCTTCGCGCTGCCGCTGGTAGAGCTGGGCCATGAGCATTTTCATGGCGCGTTCGCGATTCTGGAACTGCGAACGCTCCTCCTGGCATGAGACCACGATGCCCGAGGGTACGTGCTTGATGCGTACGGCGGTTTCAACCTTGTTGACGTTCTGTCCTCCTTTGCCGCCGCTGCGGAAGGTCGATAGTTCGAGATCCTCCTTTCTGACCTCGATTTCGACGTCTGGCGGGGCTTCCGGGTAGGTGAAGACGCTGGCGAAGGATGTGTGGCGCCGTGCGTTCGAGTCGTAAGGCGATACCCTGACGAGGCGGTGAACGCCGTTTTCCGCTTTCATGTAACCGTAGGCATAAGGGCCTATGATTTCAAGCGTTGCGGTTTTGATGCCTGCTCCGTCCCCTTCCTGGTAGTCGTCGGTGAACACCTTGAACCCTTTGCGTTCGGCCCAGCGCATGTACATGCGGTAGAGCATTTCTGCCCAGTCCTGGGCTTCGGTTCCACCCGCGCCTGCGTGGATGATGATCATGGCGTTGCCGGGATCGTCCTTGCTGGAGAGCATGTTTCTGAACTCGAGTCTGCCGATCTCCTCGTCGAGTTTCGCTATGATGCCGGCGAGTTCGTCCGCAAAGGAATCATCCTCAAGTTCCGTGGCGATTTCAAGCTCCTCCGCGCATGTTTTCGCTTCGGCGTCAAGCTTGTCGTACGCTTCGGTCCAGGATTTGTGCCCGTTGAGTTCCCTGAGGATTTTATTGGCTTGCTGCTGGTCGTTCCAGAATGCCGGATCGGCGGTTATTTTTTCGAGATCGTCGATTTTTTCCTTGCGTTCATCGACGTCAAAGATACCCCCGTAACTGTTCCAGGCGTTCCAGTATGGCCTGCAGTCGTTCTTTTTGCGGTTCGAACATGGTTCGTTATTTATCCGTGGTTACTGTTATGCTGTCGGTTTTCCGGTGATATGCCTTGCGGAGTGTTCCGAAGTGCCCATATCACAATGCAAAACTAAGGAAATTTATTTTTCGGAGAAATCAAACAGCGGCTATAGAGCAAACTGTTATCGATACTGCCGAAAACTTCATATTTTCCATTCAAAACTATCAGGCTGGAACAATGCTGCCGGAAACGGGGCATAATCCGCCTGTTCCGTACCATCCGGTCTGCCAACCTGAGTATCCGATTATGAACAACACATTCCGCCATGCGCTTCCGCATCTGCTTCCCGCTGTTTTTGACGGCCGACAGAGGGTTATCGTCGAACAGGTCTCTCCCGAACTCGATGGGGGAATATATCCGGTCAAATGCGTGGAAGGCGAGTTGCTGAGGGTCGAGGCGACGATTTTTGTCGATGGGGCCGATACCGTTTCCGCCGAGCTTTGCCGCAGGTCGCAGGGAGATGCGGACTGGAAGCGGTTTCCTATGCTTCCCAAAGCCAACGACCGCTGGGAAGGTTCTTTTACGGTCGGAAAACCGGGTCGGTACGAGTATACCATCGAAGCCTGGGTCGACCATTTCCTTACCTGGAAGAAAGGGCTTGTCAAAAAGGTCGAAGCCGGTCAGGACGTTTCGCTCGATCTGCGAATCGGAGCCGCCTTTATTGAGAAAGCCGCAGGACGGGCTGAAGGCGATGACGCGCGTTTTCTTGCTGCATATGCGGAACGGGTGATTGCCGGGGAGCAGGATGCGGCAGTCGAGGCGGCCATGGAGCCTGGACTCGATACACTTATGGCCCGTTATCCCGACAAGTCCTGCGCTACCATGTATGACCGGGTTCTCGGGTATGTGGTCGAAACCCCGAAAGCCGGATTCAGCACCTGGTACGAATTTTTTCCCCGTTCATGGGGGCGCGAGCCGGGAGTTCACGGAACCTTCCTTGAGTGCATGGATCTTCTGCCGCGCATTGCCGGCATGGGCTTCGATGTCATCTATCTGCCCCCCATCCATCCGATAGGGGTCACAAAACGGAAAGGAAAGAACAACGCGCTTGTTGCGGCGCCCGAAGAACCTGGCAGCTGCTGGGCTATCGGAAGTCCGGAGGGCGGACATAAATCGGTGCATCCGGAACTCGGCACCATCGGGGATTTTCGCGCTTTCGTTGCCGAGGCGGAACGTCACGGCATTTCCGTGGCGCTCGACATCGCGTTCCAGTGTTCGCCGGACCATCCGTATGTAAGGGAGCATCCGCAGTGGTTCAAATGGCGGCCGGACGGAACCGTGCAGTTCGCCGAGAACCCGCCGAAACGGTACGAGGATATCCTGCCGATCGATTTCGAGACGCCCGACTGGCGGAATCTCTGGATAGAGCTGCGGAGCATTTTTCTTTTCTGGATCGAAAGCGGCGTTACCATTTTCAGAGTGGACAACCCGCATACCAAGGCATTTCCTTTCTGGGAATGGGTCATTGCGACCATTCAGGCAGAGCATCCCGAAACCGTCTTTCTTGCCGAAGCGTTTACCCGTCCCCGTCTGATGGAGCGGCTTGCGAAAACAGGGTTTACGCAGTCGTACAGCTATTTCACCTGGCGCAATACAAAATGGGAGCTGCAGGAGTATCTCGGGGAGCTGAGTTCGGCACCGCTGAAGTATTACATGCGTCCGAACTTCTGGCCGAACACTCCTGACATCCTGCATGAGGAGCTGCAGACCGGAGGGCGCTCGAAATTCATCATTCGTCTTGTGCTTGCCGCTACGATGTCGTCCAACTACGGCATGTACGGGCCGGCTTTCGAGTTGTGCGAGCATTTGCCCGTCGCACCGGGCAAGGAAGAGTACCTCGATTCGGAGAAGTACGAAATCAAACGCTGGGATCTCGACAGGCCCGGCAACATCAGGGCGGAAATCGCGCTTGTCAACCGCATCAGAAAAGAGAATCCGGCATTGCAGCAGACCTCGAACATAACTTTCGTGCGCATCGATTCGTCGGCTAACCACGAGCACGACTGGCTTATCGGGTACGTCAAGCATTCCGTGGATGAACGGAACATCATTCTCTGCGTGGTCAATCTCGATCATTCCAACACGCAGGGCGGATGGCTGCGTTTTCCTCTCGAACGGTTCGGTATCGCCTCCGACAGCAACTACAGGGTGGAAGAACTGCTCGGCGGCAGGAGCTACGATTGGCACGGCGAGTGGAACTACGTCGAACTGAACCCGGCGGTGATGCCTGCCCATATATTCAGGGTGAGTTTCACGTCGTGACGAGAGAACTTGTTATTTCTTCAATTATCAAATTTTCAGATTTTAACGAATCAACCATGTATCAACCCGAACCGCTCTGGTACAAAGACGCCATCATTTACGAAGCGCATGTCAAGACTTTTGCCGACAGCAACAACGACGGCATCGGCGATTTCCAGGGCCTGCGCCAGAAGCTCGGCTATCTTGAAAGCCTTGGAGTAACCGCCATCTGGCTGCTTCCGTTCTACCCTTCTCCTCTCCGCGACGACGGCTACGATATCGCCGATTATATGACCGTCAACCCCGATTACGGCACGATCGCCGATTTCAGGGAGTTTCTCGACGAAGCCCATCAGCGGGGCCTCAAGGTGATCACCGAGCTGGTGGTGAACCACACTTCCGACCAGCACTCATGGTTCCAGCGGGCGCGTCGCGCCCCGAAAGGTTCTCCGGAACGTGATTTTTACGTCTGGAACGATACTCCGGACAAGTACGGCGAAACCCGCATTATTTTCCAGGATTTCGAGGCATCGAACTGGACCTACGATCCGGTTGCCGGACAGTATTTCTGGCACCGGTTCTTCCATCACCAGCCAGACCTGAACTTCGAGAACCCGGCGGTACACAAGGCGCTCTTCGATGTGCTCGACTTCTGGCTCGGCATGGGCGTCGATGGTCTGCGCCTCGATGCCGTGCCCTACCTGTACGAGGCCGAAGGCACCAACTGCGAGAACCTGCCGCAGACCTTCGAGTTCCTGCGCAAGCTGCGCAGGCATGTGGATGAGAAGTATCCCAACCGGATGCTGCTTGCCGAAGCGAACCAGTGGCCGGAGGATTCCGCGGCTTACCTGGGCAAGGGCGACATGTGCCATATGAACTTCCATTTTCCGCTCATGCCGAGGATGTATATGGCGCTTGCGACCGAGGATCGCTTTCCGATTCTCGACATTCTTGACCAGACCCCTGAAATTCCAGAAAGCTGTCAGTGGGCATCCTTTCTGCGCAACCACGACGAGCTGACGCTCGAGATGGTGACCGACGAGGAGCGCGATTACATGCGCCGCGTTTATGCCAACGACCCGAAGGCCCGCATCAACCTCGGCATCCGCCGCAGGCTTGCCCCGCTCATGTCCAACGACCGGAGGCGCATCGAGCTGATGAATATCATGCTGCTTTCGCTTCCCGGAACGCCCGTGCTCTATTACGGCGACGAGATCGGCATGGGCGACAACTACTACCTTGGCGACCGCGACGGCGTCCGTACTCCCATGCAGTGGAACTCGGACCGTAACGCGGGCTTTTCGCGCGCCAATCCCCAGCAGCTTCTCCTGCCCGTCATCATCGATCCCGAATACCATTACGAGGCGGTGAACGTCGAGGTGCAGGAGAGCAACGTGAACTCGCTGCTCTGGTGGATGCGCCATGTCATATCGACGGCGCGCCGCTACAAATCGCTCAGCCGGGGTAACATCGAATTCCTCGAAGTCAGTAACCCGAAAGTGCTTATTTTTACCCGCACCTTCGAAGACGAAACCATGCTTGCCGTCATCAACCTTTCGCGAAACGCACAGGCTGTGACGATAGATCTGTCGAAGTATCAGGGATGTGTGCCTGAAGAGGTGTTCAGCCTTAACCGGTTTCCTAAAATCCGCCAGACTCCGTATATGGTGGCGCTCGGAGCTTATGGTTACTTCTGGCTCAGGCTTGTGCGGGAGAGCAGCGAAGCGGAAGGCCGGCACTATCTCGACAGGCCGTTTGCCAAACCTGCCCGCTGGCAGAGTCTTTTCACGGGAAAGAACCGCGAGAATCTCGAAGCCCGCATACTGCCCGACTATTTCGCCTGCAGCCGCTGGTTCGGCGGCAAGGCCAGAACCATCATCCGCATCGCGATTGTCGATACCATTCCGGTCGAGGGTATGGATCGGGCCAAGCTGCTGATAACGGAAGTGAGTTACTCCAGCGGCGAGAACGAACGCTACCAGCTGCCGGTCTGTTTCGTGCCCGAAGCCTCGGTAAGCCGGAGCGACGATAACTTCTACAAGCGTGTGATCGCCAGAATCGCTATCGGCGAGGAAGAGGGGTACCTGTGCGACGCTACTTATGAACAGAGCTTTCTCGGACATCTCTTCCATCTTGTTACAGGCTGCGCGGAATGGAAAGGCAAGCTCGGCAACGTCAGCGGCGTTAAAGGCAAGGCGTTCGACGCGTTCTGTTTCGATGAGCCGTCCTTGTCCGAGCCGAAGCTGCTTGGCAACGAACAGAGCAATACATCTGTCCGCTACCGGAACGATCTCTGTCTTAAACTCTACAGGAAAATCGAAACGGGGATCTCCCCGGAAGTTGAAATGTGCCGTGCTCTGACGGAGAAAACGACTTTCAGGCATCTTCCCGACTATCTCGGCACGCTCGACTACGTCCAGAACCGGACTAACCGTTACTCCATCGGTATCCTTCAGAACTATGTCCGCAATGAAGGGGACGCATGGAAACTGTCGCTCGATTATGTGCAGCGATATTACGAAGATGTACTTTCGAAAATGCAGTGCGGCATGGAGCTGCCCCCTCTTCCCGGGCTCAGCGGCAATCCGGTTGCAATTCCGCCTGCCATGCAGGAGCTGATAGGCGGCACATGGCTCGGCATGGTTGAAACGCTTGCCGAACGTACGGCAGGGATGCATATCGCCCTTGCATCGATCACCGATCAGTTCGAGTTTGCTCCCGAACCATTCACCACCCTCTACCAGCGTTCCATCTACCAGGCGATGTGCGAGCAGGTGAAGCGGGCCATGATTCTTCTGAAGGAGATAGTGGGTTCGATGACCGGGGAGAGCGCTGAATTGGCCATACAGCTCATTGCCGGTCAGAAGAAGATTCTGCAGCAGTTCGATCCTATCAGGGAAGAGAAGATTGATACGCTCAAGGTGCGCATTCACGGCGATTATCACCTCGGTCAGGTGCTCTATACAGGCAACGATTTCGTGATCATAGACTTTGAAGGCGAGCCGGCCCGGCCGCTCTCAGAGCGCAAGATCAAGCGTTCGGTTTTCCGCGACGTTGCCGGCATGATGCGTTCGTTCGATTACGCGGCGTTCAATGTGCTCATGCAGAACAATCCGGTTATCCGGCAGGAGGACGTATTGCGTCTTCAGCCGTGGGCCGAACGGTGGAGCTACTATGTGGGTCAGCATTTCGTGGACGCGTACTTCAGCGCGGCCAAAGGGTATGAGATCATCCCCGAAGAGGCCGCGCAGCGCGAGCATCTGTTGCGAGGGTATCTCATGAACAAGGCGGTGTACGAGTTGAACTACGAACTGAACAACAGGCCCGACTGGGCAGCCATTCCCATGCGCGGCATTCTGAAGCTTATCGAGTCGTAACACGGCTATACCGTCGTCTGAGCGGCTGTGCGCGCAGTCTGTCGCTCAGACGACGATTTTTACCTTCCGCCATGAACGATGTTTCCATACATCTTCTTCAAACCGCCGTTCACGGGCGTTACCTGTTCCGTCCGTCAAGTGGAACCGCTACAGCGCCACTGTTTGCAGGGTTCCACGGATACGGCGAAACTGCTGAAGACGAAATGACGAGGCTTGTCTCCATTGCCGGTTCATCCGGTTGGTCTCTCTGCTCCATAGAAGCGCTCCATCGTTTCCGTAACGCCAAAGGGGCGTCCGGCGCAAGCTGGATGACCTCACACCAGAGGGATCTGCGCATCGTCGAGAACGCGGCTTATGTCGATGCGGTCCTCGACGAAGCGATGCGGCATTGCGGATCGTCGGGTCCGCTCGTGCTGCACGGCTTTTCCCAGGGGGCCGCCATGGCCAGTCGCGCTGCCGTACTCGGTCGTCACGCTGTCTGCGCAGTGATGCTGCTCGGCGGCGATATTCCACCTGAACTTGATGGGCTCGGCAGGATGGGACTTGTTCATTTCGCACGCGGCAGACGCGATCCGCTTTTTGCCGAAGCGGCATTCATGCGTGATGTTTCGAGGCTCGCCGATGCCGGAGTGCCATGTCGCGCCGTTACCTTCACCGGCAGCCACG
Organism: Chlorobium sp.; assembly: GCF_036528655.1. Lineage (GTDB taxonomy): Bacteria > Bacteroidota > Chlorobiia > Chlorobiales > Chlorobiaceae > Chlorobium. The sequence continues at coordinate 89,528 of NZ_JAIGND010000003.1, read as the reverse complement.
GCGCAAACGAGGAGTATTTCCGGCGAGCGGGGGAGTTTCTGGGGCAGTTCAGCGATCAGCGTTCTTCGCCTTGTTCCACAGCTCGTCGAGATCTGCCGAACTGTATTCCTCCCAGGGGCGGCCCGAGGCCTGCACCTCATGCTCCAGGACGGCAAAACGCGACATGAACTTGCCGGTAGCCTTTCGGAGCGAATCCTCGGGGTTCACGCCGATGAAGCGGCTGTAGTTGACGATGGTGAAGAGCAGGTCGCCGAACTCGTCCTCGCGCTCTTCTGACGTTTTTGCGTTCTTCAGCTCGGCGATCTCTTCAGCAAGTTTGTCGAGCACCTCGTCGCCTGTTTTCCAGTCGAAGCCGACTCCGGCAACTTTTTTCTGCACCCGGTAAGCGCGAAGCAGTTCCGACATCGCTTTCGGAACGCCGTCGAGCAGGCTTTTACGACCTTCCTTCATTTTCAGCGTCTCCCAGTTCTTCAGCACAGCCTGTTCGGTTTCAGCCACGGTTTTGCCGAACACGTGGGGATGGCGGCTGATGAGCTTTTCGCACAGTGCGTCGAACACCTCTTCGAACTTGAACGAGTTCGCTTCTTCGGCAAGCACAACCTGGAAACAGATGTGCAGAAAAAGGTCGCCAAGCTCTTTTTTCAGTTCGCTTTCGTCGCCTTCGTCGATGGCGTGAATCAGTTCGTAGCTCTCCTCCAGAAGCAGGTGAGCCAGCGACTCTTTTGTCTGTTTTCGGTCCCATGGACACTCACTGCGTAAAACCTTGACCAGGTTGACCACGCGCCGGAAACGGTCGCAGAGGTCGCGGCATTCGGGATTCAGGATGGATGCTTTCAGCGATTCGATGGATTGGGTCATGGTTTTGCTCTGGTCAGTCATTTGCCGTCAGTTGTGTGCCAAAGTTACCATTTCTTCTCTATATTTCTGCTGTATTGTCAGAGCGGATTTCCGTCACATTCAACCATATTCCGGCATGAACCTCCAGAACCGTATCGCAGTTGTTACCGGAGCGAGTTCCGGAATCGGCCTCTGCATCTCCGAAACTCTGCTTGAAAAAGGCGCAGTAGTCTACGGTCTCTGCCGCAGGGAGCCGACGCTTTCGCATGAGAGCTTCCGCTGGATCCGGACCGATCTCTCCCTTGTCGGCGATATTTCGCATGCATTCCGCTCCATCCGGGAGGGAGCCTCGCAGATCGATCTGCTTGTGAACAATGCCGGCTCAGGTCTTTTTGGCAACATCGATACGCTCACGACGGAAGCATGGGCAGCGGTTATCGGCGTCAACCTGACCGCAGCCTTTCTCTGTACTCGCGAGGTCGTACCGCAGATGAAGCTGCAGCGTTCCGGCACTATCGTGAACGTCTCTTCCGTCGCAGGCAAGCGGGGATTCAAGGGCGGAACGGCTTACTGCGCCTCGAAATTCGGTCTGAACGGCTTTTCCGAGGCACTCATGGAGGAGCTTCGCGAGTACGGCATCCGCGTATGTGCAATCAATCCCGGCTCCACCGATACCGCCTTTTTCGACCGAGCAGGCATATCGTCACCGAAACGCATGGACCCGAACCAGATCGCAAGGATCATCGTCCAGACTGTCGAATTGTCCGACGACATTCTTGTCGATCAGATCGTCGTTCGCCCGTTGTAACTTTTTTCACCACCCACCACCATAGCGCCATGCCAGACCAGCATCAGCAACCCGTCATCCAGGAAGATCCGATAGCGGCCATAGCAACCCCTGTAGGTATAGGCGCGCTTGCCGTTATCCGCGTGAGCGGCCGGGGGGCGCTCGATATTGCCGGAAAGGTGTTCAGGAAAGCCGGAGACCCCGATTTCCGGTTCGGTGATTCCAAAGGCTTCGTTGCGCATTTCGGCAGGGTCTACGATCGCGACGGGCTGGTCGACGAGGTGGTCGCGCTGGTTTTCCGATCGCCCGGCTCCTTTACGCGCGAAGATATGGTGGAGTTCAGCTGCCACGGAGGGCCGGTAGTCGTGCGCCACCTGCTGCAGGCGCTCTACGAAGCGGGATGCCGACCGGCGGAACCGGGCGAGTTCACCCGCAGGGCATTCCTGAACGGACGCATCGATCTGCTGCAGGCCGAGGCGATCGGGGAGATGATCCATGCGCGATCCGAATCCGCCTACCGTACGGCAGTTAACCAGATGCGGGGCAACCTCTCACTCAAGCTCGACCAGTTGCGCCAGAGGTTGCTCGAATCCTGCGCCCTGCTCGAACTCGAACTCGACTTCAGCGAGGAAGATGTGGAATTCCAGAGCCGCGGAGAGCTTAAAGAACAGCTTCTGCAGCTTCAGGAGGAGGTGCAGAAACTCGTGGACTCCTACCAGCACGGACGCCTCCTCAGCGAAGGGGTCGCCACCGTGATCGTCGGCAAGCCAAACGCCGGAAAATCCACCCTGCTCAATACCCTGCTCGGCGAGGAGCGGGCCATCGTGAGCCACATGCCCGGCACAACCCGCGACTACATCGAAGAGTGTTTCGTGCACGAAAAGACCATGTTCCGCCTCACCGACACCGCAGGGCTGCGGGAATCGGACGAAGAGATCGAACGGGAAGGCATCGGCAGGAGTTACAGAAAGATCAGCGAGGCAGACCTGATTCTCTACATGCTCGACCTGAGCAAGCCTGATTATCTGCAGGAAGCGGAGGTTGTGCGCGAATTCCGCGACACCTACGGACAGGCTAAACTTATAGTCATCGCCAACAAGACCGATCTTGACCCGGATGCCGAAGCGCGCATCCGCATGATTCAGGAAGAGACCGGCTGCGACGTCACGGGCCTCTCGGCGAAGCAGGGAGAGGGAATAGAAACTCTTCTGAAACAGATGAGCAGCATGGTCGAAGGGCTCGACAAGCTGCACGAGGCCAGCGTTCTCGTCACCAGCCTCCGCCACTACGTCACGCTTCGCAACGCAGGCGATTCTATCCAGAACGCCCTCGAACTGCTCGGTGCCTACGCCGGCATCGAACTCATCGCCTTCGAACTCCGCTCGGCCCTCGACTACGTCGGCGAGATCACCGGCAAGGTGGTCAGCGAGGAGGTGCTCAACATGATTTTCGATCGGTTCTGCATCGGAAAGTAATGGGTAAGGGACAAAAATGGACCAAAAAGACCAAAAGAGCTTAAGATTCTCCAATAGAGATATTTTTTTCCTTTATGTCCCTGATTGACATTCCTTTTTTCCCTTGGGGTTTCTCTGATTATTAACTATCGTTAACAATATTCTACCCTTTCCGGATCCTCTCCGGAAAAACAGATGTCCCGATAATCAAAACATGCAGCACTATGAAAAGGTTGGTGAGGATTTGCGCGCTCGGTATCGCGCTTATGATACCGGATTTTGCCCTGGCTTCGACCTGGAAGATCGATCAGGACCATTCGAACGTCGGGTTTTCGGTGAAGCACCTGATGGTTTCCAACGTCAAGGGCAGTTTTGCGCGCTTCAGCGGAATGGTCGATCTCGACGACCGGGATATCACGGCTTCCAGGGTTTCGGCGACAATCGACGCTTCGTCGATCAATACGAATGTGCAGAAGCGCGACGACCATCTGCGCGGAGCGGATTTTTTCGATGTTGCAAAATATCCGAACATCACGTTCGTTTCGAAGAAATGGAGCAGGACTGCCGACGGCAGGCTGAAAGTAACGGGTAACCTGACCATGCATGGAACGACCAGGGATGTCGTGCTGAATGTCGATCCGTTTTCCCGGGAAATCCGTGACGCCTGGGGCAAGACAAGGCGAGGTACCACGGCGACAGCCCGGATCAACAGGCAGGATTTCGGCATTACATGGAACAAGGCTCTCGATGCTGGCGGTGTGACGATCGGCAACGAGGTGGACATTGTTCTCGATATTGAAATGATCAAGTCAGAGCAATAGCGACGATTCCGGTAACGGGAGCCCGCTTTTCAAAATAAGTAATGGGGTGAACGCGGGCTCTTTTCCGGTTATCTGCATATAATTTCCTGCTTCAGAACCTTCTTTTTTACTCAGCCGATCTTTCTTTCATGTACATGTTTGCCGCAACGTTGATGCAAGTCGGCATTATCATTTAACCGTCAGCCGGAACCGTGTTATGTCGTTCTACTCTGAATTCGCCACATGTTACGAACAGGTTTTTCCTTTCAGGGAAGATGTGTTTTCCTTTCTGAAGGGGTATGCCGGGCAGCGAGGCAGTGCGGTGCTCGATATCGGTTGCGGTCCGGGGCATTACTGCTGCCGGTTTGCGCGCCAGGGGTATGCCGCCTGTGGGCTCGACCTCGACAGCCGTATGATCGAAGTGGCCTCGTCGTCCTGTCCCGATGCGTCGTTTCGCTGCATGGATATGGCAGAAGTCGGGAGTCTGGAAGGGCCGTTCATGATGGTTTATTCCATAGGCAACGTGCTTTCGCATCTGCTTCCGGATAAGCGTTCACGGTTTGCGGCGTCAGTGTACGCGCTTCTTTCTCCGGGCGGTTGCTGGGTGTTTCAGGTGGTGAACCGGGAGGCCATTGTCGGACGAGAAGAGTTCGTGTTTCCTGTAAAAGTACTCGATGACGGCCAGACAACCTTTCATCGCCGATACTCCGCCATATCAGGAGAGCAGGTATTGTTCGGGTTTTCGCTCGTGAAAGGGGATTCGACGCTTTTCATCGAACAATTTCCGCTTTATCCGGCGACTTCCGCCCAATATTGCCGGCTTTACGAAGATGCGGGTTTTACTTCAGAACGCGTCAGCGGCGGATTCGACGGAAGGGCGTTCAATCCTGAAGATTCCTCTGCGTTGGTGATGGTTTTCAGAAAAAACGGGTGATTCAGTTCAGCGACTCGATGCGTACGCGTGCCGTCCCCTTGCCGAAAATGCCGATTTCCCTGGCTGCGGCAGGAGAGAGATCGATGATCCGGTTTTTCAGATGCGGCCCTCGGTCGTTGATCCGAACCATTACATTTCTGCCGTTGTCAAGATTGGTTACCCTGACGGCTGTTCCGAAAGGGAGAGAGCGGTGGGCCGCAGTGTATTCCTGCAGGCGGAATGTTTCTCCGTTTGCCGTTCTTTTTCCGTGGAAGCTGTCGGCATAATACGACGCCCGGCCTTCATCGGCGTGAAATACTGTTCCTGAGGCCGCGCTTTCAGCGGCTGTTGCATTAACGGAATTTCCACAGGCAATAAAGATTGCTGTAATCAGTGCTGATACTGCAAGTCCGGAGAACTTCATGATCGATTCTGATTGCTGTTCTGCGTCAGGCTGCCGGATGCCGCGCACTTCAGGGGTTGTTCCTGTTTGCGCAGCTCCGGCTTTCCGTAAAGCGAGAGGAAAGACTGATAATGAACGATCAGCCCGGGTGCTCTTCTGACGAAGGGTCGATAGCTTCTACACGTACATTGGCGGTTCCGGCTTTCATCATGCCGAGCTCCTTAGCCGCCTGTTTGGATAAATCGATGACGCGTCCTTTGATGAATGGCCCGCGATCGTTGATGCGCACGATAACATCTTTTCCGTTTCGCATGTTGGTGACTCTTACCCATGTTCCGAAAGGCAGCGTACGATGTGCGGCGGTCAGTTCGTTCATGTTGAATGTTTCGCCGTTTGCCGTTTTCCTTCCGTGAAACTGGCTCGCATAATATGATGCTTTGCCTTCGGAGACGAGCATGAAGCTGTCGGGGGCATTTGTTTCGTTTCCGGAGGAAGCAAGTGCTACCGGGAGAAACGTTGCGTCAGTAAGTTTTGTTAGAACTGAGGCGGGCATGATTGTCAGGCAGGCTGAGAATATGAACCCGGTCAGCGCAGTCAGGAGTGAAAGTGAGAAAAAACGATTTTTATGTCTCATAATGCTAAGGTTTAGAACACTGTCCCTTAAACAACTTCGACAAGGAAGAACAGGTGTGTTGAATAAAAATTCATTAGTTATCCGGTGACTCTACAACGTTAAAGATAGGGAATAATTTATTAAATATGCAAATAATGCGCTAAGTCCGCTTATTGCATTGCTTTCCGGCTATGCGGAACAGCTTTTCGATGAGAAAGGCGTATGTTTCTTCTTCACGGTTCGTTACTATGCCGAAGTATGTGTGGCGGAATTGCTCAGGGTTAATATTAATATAGAATGAATATTATTCAGAAGGGAGCCGTTTTCGCCGTTCTGCTTGCATTGTTCGGTGTTGCGACGGGATATGCCCAGACGGTACAGGATTATATAGAGTCCGGTATCGAACAGGGTAGCCAGGGACGAGTAAAAGAGGCGATCGATGATTTCAGCAAGGCTCTAATGCTTGATCCGGGTAATGCCGGGGCGTATTATAACAGGGGATTGGCAAAGTCTCTCGGAGGCGATATCGCGGGTGCGATAAACGATTACTCAAGGGCTATCAAAATCGATCCTTCCCTGCTGGGCGCTTACAACAACAGGGGATTCGCGCGTGCGGCGCTTGGGGATTTCAAGGGTGCGGTCGAGGATATTTCGTTGGCCATATCGCTTGATCCGACGGTTCCCGAATTCTATAACAATCGAGGGACAGCCAGATCAGGGCTTGGTGATTACAACGGAGCTATTGCCGATTATACCCGGGCAATCGAACTCAATCCCCGACTTGCCGGCGCCTACAACAACAGGGGGCTTGCCAGAAGTATGGCCGGCGACCTGCAAGGTGCAATCAGGGATTATTCGCTTGCGCTCGAGCGTGACCAGCGATATGATGCGGCATGGTACAATCGGGGCAATGCTCTGGTTGTCTCCGGCGATTTCAGGGGAGCAATAGCAGATTACGATAAAGCATTGATTCTGAATGCAGGACTGGTTGAGGCATATAACAACCGGGCCTACGCCAGGGCAGCTCTTGGGGATTTCAGTGGTGCCGTCGCGGATATGACCAGCGTTATTTCCGTTCTGCCGGATAATGCAGAAGCATATTACAATCGGGGCATAGCCAAAAAAAAACTGGGAGACGGTGCCGGAGCAAAAGAGGATTTTAAGAGGGCAGCAGATCTCGGCGATTCTCTTTCCGTGAAAATTCTTCAGGAGACGGCTCCATAGCGGCCATAGCTTTCGATGTTATGTCCTATGAGCGGCAAGGAGGAGCGGGGGCGGACGTAAACGAGCCCTCCGGTTATAACTCCACAAGGCATCCTGCATGAACTTAAATGGTTTCAGGGGTATTTATGAGGCTTATTCTCATGACCGGCAAAGGAGGGGTCGGAAAGACTTCGATGGCTGCGGCAACCGGCCTTCGTTGTGCCGAGCTCGGTTATAAAACGCTTGTGCTGAGCACCGATCCCGCCCATTCCCTCGCAGACAGTTTCGATATGCCTCTCGGGCATGAAGCAAAACCGGTTTGCGATAAACTGTATGGCGCCGAACTCGATGTGTTGCAGGAGCTCGAACAGAACTGGGGGACTGTAAAGCGGTATATTACCGAAGTGCTTCAGGCAAGGGGGCTCGATGCCGTTCAGGCAGAAGAACTTGCAATCCTGCCGGGTATGGATGAGATTTTCGGGCTGGTACGGGTTTTTCGCCATCACCGTGAAGGAAATTACGATGTACTCATCATCGATTCCGCTCCTACGGGAACCGCATTGCGGCTTTTAAGCATTCCGGAGGTGAGTGGCTGGTATATGCGCAGGTTGTACAAGCCTATGGAAAAAGTTGCGCTCTTTCTTCGTCCCCTGGTCGAGCCGCTCTTCAGACCGCTTGCAGGTTTTTCTCTACCCGACAGGGAGCTTATGAATGTGCCATACGAGTTCTACGAAAAAATTGAGGCCCTTGGCAGGATACTTACCGACAATACGGTGACATCGGTGAGGCTGGTAACCAATCCGGAAAAAATGGTGATCAAGGAATCTCTTCGTGCTTATGCCTACCTGAGCCTGTATAATATTTCCGTCGATCTCGTGATCGCAAACAGAATCATTCCGCCTGAGGTCACCGATCCGTATTTCACCTTCTGGAAAGAGAGTCAGCAGATCTACCGCCGGGAAATCATCGATAATTTCAGCCCGTTGCCGGTTAAGGAGGTTCCCCTTTACTCCCGCGAAATATGCGGTCTTGAAACACTCGAAAAACTGAAAAAATATCTCTACAATGACGAAGACCCTGCGCAGGTGTACTACAGGCACGCAACCTTCGAGGTCAAGCCTGTTCCGAAAGGATTCTCACTTGAACTCTACCTGCCGGGAATTCCCGGAGAGCAGATACATCTGAGCAAAAGCGGTGATGAGCTCAGTATCCGGATAGGCAATCACCGAAGAAATCTGGTGCTTCCGCAGGTGCTTGCAACCCTTCAGACCGCCGGGGCGGAAATCGATGGCGACAGGCTGTTGATACGATTTGAGGAGCGGCAGTGACGTTCTGTGCGAGGCAGGATTCATTTTCGGTCTTATTCCGAGAAAAAAAAGTTTTTCAATTTGCAATTGTTAATTGTAAATTGAGCGTTTAGCCGTTCAATTTCAGAACCCGGTTATTACACCGGAAGGAGGTCGAGATGCTGCAGTTCAGGGTCGGCGATGCCATCGTTTACCATAAACCGAAAAGTTCTTTTTGCCCTGGACCGAGGGCGAAGCAGGTATATCCTCTTGCGCATGGCGAGGAGTACCATTACGTGGTTGATAAGTTCTGGAAAGTGATACGGGTGCATAGCGACGGAAAGATCGAAGTTACGACGCGTACAGGAAAAAAACATCTTCTCGAGGCTTCCGACCCCAATATCCGGAAAGCTGATATATTCCAGCATTTTGTATATCGCAAGCGGTTTCCGCAGCTTCCGGATACGGAAAGACAACGTTAACTGAACCCGTCATCAGTTCTCGTCACTCTCTCCTGCGGGTTCTGTTCCCGCTCGAAGATGGCAGGCCTGCGTGTCATACCAGAGAGGGGTGTCGTGGCGAAGCATGCTGATAACAACCTGAAATTCCGCCGGCTCCCTGAATACCCGGTTGTCGATCAACTGGTTATCGGAGTCGTAGAAGGCTATGCGGCCTTCGTGTTCGGCCAGGTCCCATCTGCTGTAGTAACTCGAAACGAGGATGTTTGCCATACTGTACCGTGTTTGCCTGTTTCGGTAGGCGGCATGAGAGTTCCGGATATCGATACCAGGTTCTCTTTCGAGCCGCTTTGCGTGTATCAGGGTTTTCTGAAAATCGCTCCTCTCTGAACCGCCCAGTCGGCAGTAGCCGTTTTTCCGGACGGCAGAACGGTTTCCGGGGTGATCACGGCATTGTTCAGATTGGCGTCCATCATGGAGGTATCTTTGAGCACCGCGCCCGAGAGGTCGGCTTCTTCAAGGTCCGCATCGAAAAGCGACGCTCCGGTAAGGTTCGCTCCCCGCAGATTTGCCTCTGAGAGCATTGCGCCATAAAGGTTTGCCCCTGTCAGATCCGTGCCGCTGAGATCAGCTCCTTTCAGAAAGGCCCGGTCGAAGTTCGCTTTATGCAGCTTTGCGCCGTGCAGTTTCGCCCCCTTCATATCGGCTTTCTGGAAATTCGATCCGCTGAAGTCGCCATCCTCCATAACCGCATCGTCAAGGTTGGCATCCTCGAAGTCAGATCCTGCCATTGCGGCCTTTTTGAGATTTACCCCTTTGAGTTCAGCATCTTCAAGCTTCTCTGCTTTAAGGACAACAGGCATTTCCGGGTTCTGTTGCCGCATGTCGTTCCAGGATTCCACATCTGCTACCAGCAGTTCCTGCTGTTTTGCCCGATTCTGACTTGCGGGCTTTACAGTTTGTTCGGGGTTTTGAGGTGCAGGCGCCGTCAGAAAAACAGGTTCGGGATGCACGGCATAGACGGGAGGCGCCGATTCGGGTTCGCGTACGAAGCGTGCATTGCGAATCGATGCCCAGCTTCCGGAGGCTTTTTCTCCGGACGGAGTTATGGTATTGTTCGATACAAGGGCTCCGTTCAGGTCGGCCTTATCGAGAAAGGTGGCCCCCTTGAAGTTCGAGCCTTTCAGATTGGCGTTCTGCAGACTGGTTTCGAACAGTACTGTGCCCGAAAGATTTGCCTGGGAGAGGTCGGCATTTTCCAGAATGGCCCATCGCAGGTTCGCGCCCTGAAGATTTGCTTTCCGTAAGGATGCTCCTTTCATGAAGGAGTTTTTCAGATTGGCCTTGACGAGCGTCGATTCGTCGAGATCAGTTTCTTTCAGGTCGGCTTTTTTTATGAATGCCATGGACAGATCAGAGCGTTGCAGATTCGCCTTGTCGAGGTTTGCTCCGCTCAGTTCCGCTCGTACGAGCGATACATTGCTCAGGTTCGCTCCCTTGAGGTTCGCGTCGTCAAGTTTCGCTTTTTTCAGGTCAACGAAAAGCGATGGATTCGACTGCCGAAGCGCTACCCATTCGCCGCGCTTGTTCATGAGCATCCGTAGCGCCTCGGGGTCGGCCGCGTAGCCTGTTGATGCGCTGCCGCAGCTTGCTGCGAGCAGGAAGATGCTTAAAACCGATCGGTACTTGTTCATTCCGGGACATGCGATTGTTGCAGGCCGTTCCGTGTGCCGGGCACTCAAGGGCAGGCTGCGAGGTGATGAAAAGGATAAACCGCAGACATAAGAGCGAGCTTTATGTGAAAAGTAATGAAAATGCCTTTAATAAGGGAAACTTTCTTCGTCATGAGCAGGTTCATTATTTATACATATTTAAAATAAAAGAATGTGAAAGTATATCCGGAGTTGCTGATCATGAAAAAAGAGTCGTTATATACAGGAAAAGTCCTTGTTGCCGGTGCGACAGGAAAAACAGGGCAATGGGTGGTAAAGCGTCTTCAGCATTACGGTATTCCGGTTCGGGTTCTCGTAAGATCGGCAGAAAAGGCGGCCCGGTTCGGCGATTCGGTTGAGGTTGTTACCGGCCATGTGCAGAACACTGAAGAAGTGGCGGCTGCCGTAAACGGATGTGATGCGGTTATATCCGCTCTTGGTTCAAGCTCTGTTTCAGGAGAGGCCTCTCCTTCGGAAGTCGATAGAGACGGCGTGATACGTCTTGCGGACGAGGCGGCAAAAGCAGGTGTCAGGCATTTCGGACTTGTCAGTTCCATTGCCGTAACGAAGTGGTATCACCCGCTCAATCTTTTTGCGGGAGTGCTTTCAATGAAGTATGCCGGCGAAGAGCATGTAAGGGAGGTTTTTGCGAAAGAGGGAAGGAGTTACACCATCGTACGTCCAGGAGGATTGAAAGATGGCGATCCTCTGAAGTTCAGGCTTCATGTCGAGCAGGGCGACAGGCTGTGGAACGGGTCGACAAACCGCGCCGATGTAGCGGAGTTGCTTGTGCTTTCTCTCTGGAACCGGAAAGCGAAAAACAAGACCTTCGAGGTGATCAATGAGGAGGAAGAGCCTCAGGAAAGCCTTGAAGGTTATTATGAGAAACTTGCAGGCTGAAGAAAATAAGAAAAGCCCTCCTGTTTTCAGGAGGGCTTTGTTAAGATGATGGCAAGGAACTCACATACAGTGAGATTTTCAGTCGTCGAAGCGGCTCGTTATTTCCTTTTGAGGCACCGCGTATCCGGATACATCGGGAGACGATCCGCGAAGACCCGCGGATGTTCCTCCCCCATAGAGATGTGGATAGGCATTGGCGCCGAGACGTTTGGTTGTTTTTCCGATATTTTCAAGGGCGTCGCCAACCACCCACCAGTGTCCGTCGATGAATACTTCCAGAAATCTTCCATATGCTTCTGCGCCCTGAACAAATGCTCCTGAATAGTTAGCCATGGTTTCTTTCTTTCAAATGATTTGGTAAGGCGTTTCTGTGCATTTAAAGGAAGGTATGAAAATAATCAGCCAGGTCAAAGGGTTTTTTCGTCATGCCTTGCCGCTCTTTATTCTGATAGTCAGAAGATCGGCAGCAAGCGTCGCAAGGATGTTGATCAAGACTGCTATGAGAATATACCATGTCCATGCAATGCCGTAGAGCTTGAGCACGAATACGATGGCCATGCTTGCAAGCAGTCCGAAGGCAAGGCTCGCCGGATGATAGTTTCGTTTTGTTCTGGAAAGCAGGAAAAGTCCCAGCAGCCCGCCGTAAGTGAACGATGCGATTTCCAGTCCCATCATGATGATGGCGTTGTCGCTTTCGTCGAACATGAGTGCGATGCAGATGAGCACAACCGCCCAGCCTGCGCTGATGATTTTCGACATACCGAGCGACGCCTTGCCTCCAAGCAGGTCGGTGACTGTAGATGCCGCAAGTGAGTTGATCGATGAGGAGATCGTCGACATGGCTGCAGAGAGTATGCCGGCAAGCAGGATACCCTTAAGTCCGGAAGGCAGGTAATTGACGATGAAGTTCGCGAATTCGCGGTCTTTTTCCTGCGGAACTTCCTGCATGAACAGGTAGATCAGCGAACCTGCAAGCAGAAAAATCATGAACTGAAAAAAAACGAATAATCCGCTGCCGATCAGAGCCTTTCGCGCTGAACAGAGATCGCCGCAGCCAAGCGCCCGTTGCACCATCATGTAGTCGATGCCGTGAGAGGCAAACGACAGGAATATGCCGCCGATGAATGCGCTGCCGAAGCTCATGGGGTTGAAGAAGATGTTTCCCCCGGTGTCGAGCATGGTGAGCTTTCCGGATTCGGCAAGCGCAGCAAGGATTTCCGGCATGCCGGACTCGAGGTGCAGAAGAATAAAGATAATGGTGACGAATCCGCCAAGAAGATAGAGTCCGAACTGGATGCTGTCGAGCCAGACTACGGTTTTCAGTCCTCCGGAGATGGTGTAGACCAGCGTGACGATGCCGATGATCATGACCGAGAGAGGCAATGACCATCCTGTAACGACCTGAACGACAACCCCTGTGGCGAGGAAGCGTACTCCGTCGCCAAGGATTCTTGTGACGAGAAAAATAACCGATGCGAGTTTCTGCATACCGGTGCCGAACCTGGTGCCGATCACTTCATAGATAGAGGTGACGCCCTGTTTGAAATAAACCGGCAGGAGCAGGATGCTCACAAGCAATCTTCCGAAAATGTAGCCGAGCGGGAGCTGCAGGAACGTCCAGTCTCCCCGGTAGGCAAGGCCAGGCACGCTGACGAAGGTAAGTACCGAGGTTTCCGTGGCGACGATCGAGAGCATGGCTACGATCCATGGCAGCTTTTGGCCGCCGAGGAAGTAGTCCCCGGTGTTTCTGTTGCTTCTGGCCTGCCAGAGCCCAAAAATAATGTTGGCGGCCAGGAATAAGACGATGATCGCAATGTCGGGTGCCTGCATGGATAATCTCGGTTGATGCCGTTAGCGGTAGAGATGATACTGTTCTTTGGAGGTCAGGAACGCCGTTTCGTCCTGCTGCCAGGAAGCGATGATTGAGGATGCTTCTTGACCGTCGACTATCGCCTGGCGGATAGCGCCGTTTCCGGCAAGCAGGTCGAATGCCGGTATGGTGTCGTTGAATTCGTAGACCCCTCCGAGAAACTGCAGATCGCCGGGATAGAGATGACGGAGCGCAACGGTCAGTGCGACTGCGGCTGCAAACGGACGGAATTGTCCATGGTCGGCTATATGCAGCCAGAGGCCTCCGATCGTCTCTCCCCGAAATTTATGGAATGTGGGTTTGAACCATGTTGGCCGTAGATAAAGTCCTTTGAATTCCGTCGCCATGCACGCTTCAAGCAGATGGTACGGGTTGATGAACGGTGCTCCGAAGAGCTGGAACGGCGTGGTTGATCCCCGTCCCTCCGATACGTTCAGTCCTTCGAAGAGGCACATGCCGGGATAGACTGCGGCAGTTTCAACAGTCGGCATGTTCGGCGATGGCAGCACCCAGGGAAGTCCGGTTTCAGGAAAAAGCATGGAGCGGTTCCATCCCTGCATCGAAAGGACGGTGAGTCTGATATCGAGCTTTTTCCAGTCGCGGTAAAGCAGCGCAAGTTCGCCGGGAGTCATGCCGTGTCGCACCGGAACGGGAAAGATCCCGACGAAGGAGCGATACTCCATATCGAGCATCGGCCCCTCCACGGTCGAGCCTCCAAGCGGGTTCGGGCGGTCGAGCACCATGATTTCAAGATCCCTGCCGACTGCCGCTTCCATGAAAAGGGCAAGCGTATTGACATAGGTATAATATCGGGAACCGACGTCCTGGATATCGAAAAGTATCAGGTCGAGATCGTCGAGTGCAGTGCTGTCGGGGATGAGGGTATCGGAGGAATTGCCGTAGAGGCTTACCAGTTCGATATCCGGTATCGGCTGATGCCCGACGGCGATCTGGTCCTGTTCAGTTGCGAAGAGACCGTGTTCGGGAGAGAAGATTTTCCTTATGTTCAACCCTTTTTTGCGGAGCACGTCCCATGAGTACCGGAGGTCCGGGGTGACCGATGTCTGGTTGACGATCATGCCGACAGCCCGATTCCGGAAACGATCGATGTTATCGAGGAGTATATCGAGGCCTGTTGCTACCATGGTGAAAGCCGGTTTTCCTGTTATTGCGGGAGAAAGACGCTGTGATGCCGGTCCCGGATGCAGTTGCTGAGGAGTTCTCCTTCCTCGACCAGCGCACCGGGAAGCAGAACCGTGTTTACAACGACAGCGCCCTTGCCGATAATGCAGCCGGGTCCTGCTACCGATCTGACGACAGTTGCAGAAGGCGAGATCGACGCATCCGCGGAAATGCGATGTGGTTCGATACCGATGATGTCGCGTATTCCTGGAGAAAGCCTTTCCGGAAGCATATTCAGGCCGGTGTTGGCATTGAGATAGTTCCAGGGTGTTCCGATGTCAATCCACGAACCGGTATGTCTGAAGGCGCCGAGTCCGCCGTGCTCGATCAGTCCGGTAAATCCCGTATCGACGATGCTTGAAAACTCTTCTTTCAGGTGACGGAATATTTCCGGACTCAGGATGGCCGTTCCGGTGTAGATAAGGGAAGAGTCGAGACCGGTGTTGCGCATGTTCCGAAAATCCATGACCTGGCCGTTTTTGACCCCCACGTTGCCTATAGTCGCGGCCTCGGGCGTTTCATAGAGAGCGAGAGTGCCTGACAGACCAGATTCCCGGTGGCGGTTTATGAACGATGCAAAGTCGATATTGGTGACGATATCGCTGTTTATAAGGAGAAAATCTCCCTCATCGAGCAGTCGTTCGCATTTTTTTAGGCCTCCGCCTGTGCCGAGTATGGTTTTTTCTTCCGAAAATGATACGGCGAGCCCTTCGAGTGCGAACGATTCCATGCTGCTGCGGATTTCCGAGGCATGATGGTGGATGTTACAGATGATCTCGGTAATGCCGGCTTCTTTGAGCAGCGCGAATGTGTACAGAATGGCCGGTACGTTCAGCAACGGCATCAGCGGTTTGGGCAGATGGAGAGTGAAGGGGCTGAGCCTGGTACCGAAGCCGGCGGCAAGGACGAATGCTTTCATCGGATCTGTCGTGCGTCTATAAGCGGCATGAGGAGCTTGCCTGCTTTTTTCAGTTCAGCTCTTTGTGCGATATAATCGGGAAGATAGGCCAGTGTCGGAGCAATAGAGTGTTCGTACTGCGTTTTATTCAATACGGCGGTCTGGTAGCAGAAGGTGCCGATGGCTTTGATGTTTCTCTGGAAGGCCATAAGGTCGAACAGGTAGAGATACTCGTCGAAGCTCGTTGTAATGCAATTCCTGTCCGCAAGTGCGCGGTAGTGGAGAGTTTTCAACTCTTCGGAAAGCACCCTGTCCAGGGTGACGTATGAATCGCGGATAAGGGAAACCGCATCGTATTGCGCCAGACCCATCCTGGCATCCTGAAAATCTATGATGACCGGTCTGCCGTCCCGGATCATGATGTTACGGCTGTGAAAATCGCGATGATTGAGCACGAACTGTTCCGGTTTGACAAGTATGTCCGTAATCGATTCGAACTCGATGCGAAGCAGGCTCGCATCGTTGCGGTCGAATGACCCGGAAAAATAATTCAGCAGGGCGTGCTCGATGAAAAAATCGAATTCCAGCATCAGCTTTTCCCTGTCGAAAGCAAGATTGAACGGTACTTTTCCAGCCTCTCCCGTAATCGACTGGATGCGGACGAGAGCGTCGATAATATCGCGATAGAGATCGGCAACAGCTTCTCGGCCCGAAACGTCTGCCAGATCCTGAAGCTGGATCGTTCCGCAATCTTCGAGCAGGAGCAGGCTTTTTCGTGCATCGACGGCAAGCACTGCCGGAACGGGCAGGTTATGCGCGGCAAGGAGATCGTGCATAACAAGAAACGGGTACTCTGAAATGCCGGCGCATTCCTTAAGCAGCGGATCATGACAGGCGATCATGCTGCCTTCCTGCCGGAGGATTCGGTAGTAGCGGCGCGTTGATGCGTCACCCTGTACCGGTGTTATCGCGAGCTGCAGCCGTTCTTCGGGTTTGAAAAAGCTGCGGATGTTCTCTTCTATAGTGACGTCCATAATGAACATTGTCAATAAAGCGTCAAGCCGTGACCGATCAGCAGTATCGCCTCAATCCGGGCGGCCATTCATGACAAAAAAAAAGCACCTTATCCCGATATGGAATAAGGTGCTTCAAGTGTTAAGCGCTTGCTTATTTCTTCGGTGCGATAGCCGAGGAAACGCTCTGCAGCACCTGTGTGGCAGTGTTGGCAAGGTTGCCGATCAGGTCGGTTGCGGTTTTAGCGAGAGGCTCTGCAACGTTGGTGATCACTTTCAGGCTGTTGTTCATGAGGTCGAGCTGCAGCTGAAAAAGCTTGCCGGCGGTTTCAACAAGGTTGTTGACGGCGCCCTGCACATCGATGTTTGATCCGTTTGACATGATGTTGTATGGTTTGTGTTTTGGAAAATGTTTTAAGGGAAAATATCCGTAAACGACATCGCCCTGTTACGTTTCCCTGAAACTAATTAATTTTCCAATGATGAGCAAATAAAAAAAAGGCAGGAAACCTTGAAAGATCAATGGGTTAGAACGTCGGTAAACGGCGTGGCTTTGCGGATGATCAGGTCGCGGCGTTTGATGCGGCCTATCCCGCATTTTTCGGGCCCGAATTTTTTCCGATGAACCTGTTCAGGAGCAGCACTAAAAAAATGCCGCTGATGAAAAATGCAACGGGAGCCACGATTGTTGTGTAGTTGAATGATTCCTGCATGATAATTAGTTGCGTGATTCGGATGAAGGCGGCCTGCGGCTGCTGGAATTGAGTGAATTATAACAAAAATCCTGTAAATCGAAAGGGCATGACGCATCGACCGATACCGTCCCCATGTTTTCGGCATTTCGTTGGGAACTCTTGAAATAGCGTTACTGTTTCAAAACAGGAAATTCTTATCCGTCATTTTATCCGATTGATCAGTTATGGAGGTTGTTGGAAAAAGCAAGGCAAAGGTGATTCTGGAGTCATGTCTGCATGAGTCCACGTTATATTTCGGAGATCATACCAAAATCATCAGGTGCAATCCGTATTGCACCAATGTTCTTCATCTTAAGGAGCTTGGTCTGTTCCAGTGGGTTTTTCAGGTGAAGGACCCGAGAAACAATCCTATTACCGCCATATTTTTTGTCGAACAGCATGAAGAGCCGCTCGATCATCACTCTCCTTCACCTGCGCTTCATGGCGCACAAGGCTATTCTGCCGCAGCGGCCAGATGCATCAGATGGGTCAATGCGAAAGAGGTTCCGCAGCTCGATATAGATAACAATCATACCTTCGTCGGAAAGGCCAATACCCGGATCTGTCTCTACCATCTTGAAGAAGGGAAAACCGAAGTGCATTTTGAAACCGATATAGCTCTCGATTTTACTCTCACCTTCCCGCTCAACATGATGCCCGAGGGCATCCTGAAATTCATGAGCGAAGCCATCATGTCGCAGATCATGCAGCAGGCTACCGAAAGCATGCTCTGCCAGGTACAGGCCGATCTCTGCTGCTCGGATGCCGAACTTGCCGTACAGGGCGGAAAGCGCTGAACGATTCCGGATTTTGCTTTTTTCCTTTTTTTGTATACCTTCTATACCCCAACCCCGTATAGGTATCAGAAAGGTCGGGGCGAAATCGTTATTATTTCTAAATCCCGGATGCATATGGATGATGTGATTCTGAGACTCAAGAAGGTTGCCGGACAGGTCGAGGCACTTGTCAGGATGATCGACGGAGGGGAGGGTTGCGATAAGGTCATTATTCAGTTCCAGGCAGCGAAAGCCGCGCTTGACAAGACCTATTCGCTTGTGCTCGAAAGAAGCCTCAAGGAGTGCATGAGTCATAACGAGTCGGAAAACGTGGGGAAGATTCTCAAACTCATTTCAAAACAGTAGAATACCATGAAGCTATACCAGGCATTGGCCGGTATCTGCCTTTTCGGAGCGCTCTCCGCTCCGGCCGGCGCGGTTGCCGGCAACAGGACCGTCAGGCTTTCGCTCGACGAGGCTTTGCACATGGCCCGAGAGAATAATTATACCATCAAGGCTGCCCGCAGCAGGGTAGATCAGGCTGATGCGAAGATCATGCAGACCCGCCAGTCGTACCTGCCGAAAGTGACGCTTTCGGAAACCGCAGTGGTGACGAACGATCCCGGCGCGGCGCTGGTGTTCAAGCTGCAGCAGAACAGCATACTGAATACCGATTTCGACGCTGCAAAACTCAATGACGCGTCAACGATAAACGATTTCAATACCTCGCTTCAGGTGATGCAGCCGATCTACAATGCAGATGCGGCAATAGGGCGCAAGGTTGCCTCGACGGCGAAAAAGGCGCAGGAGTTCATGGCTTCGAGGACTGAAGAGTCGATTGCGCTGCAGGTCAGCAAGGTTTATTACGGGCTTATCCTTGCAAGGAAGAATATCGAGTCCATAGAGCAGTCGATCGTTGCCATGCAGGCGCACAGCCGGGAGGCTGGCAAGGCATACAATGTTGGTCTTCTGCCGAAATCCGACAAGCTCTCGACCGAGGTCAGGCTTGCGGAACTCAACGAGCAGAAGCTTATGCTGCATGATGCGGCGCGGAATGCTACAGATGCGTTGCGGGCGATGCTTAACCTTGAACAGGATGTTGCGGTCATTCCGACCGGGGATTTCGTGATCGGCAAGGGTGCTCCCGATGTCGATGAAGCGCGTGTTCCCGAGAGCCGGGGAGACCTCATGGCCATGCAGGCTTTCCGGGAAGTCGCAGAGCAGCAGGAGGATATGGCGCGCGCATCGCGGCTTCCGCGGGTGAACGGGTTTTTCCGTACCGATCTGCACAGCGACAATATTTTCAGTGGAGGTTCAAGCTGGGCAATGGGAGTAAACGTGCAGTGGGATATATTCGATGGTATGGCTTCTGAAGGAAAGATCCGGGAAGCCAAAGCTATGGAACTTGAAGCGAGGTACTCTTACGAAGCGGCTAAAAACGGAAGCCTTGCGGAAATCAGGAAAGCCGCTCGCGAAATGAAAACTGCCAAAGCGAGAATCGCCGTTGCGCAGCAGGCGCTCACCGAGGCCAGAGTCAGTCTCGATTATATCAATGAGCAGTTCAAAACCGGTATGGCCATGACCTTCGAACTGCTGATGCGCGAGGGCGCCTATACCTATGCAAAGCTTCGCCTCAACCAGGCCAGGCACGATTACTGCATAGCAAGGAGTGAACTCGATTATTTCTCGGGCAGGTAACCGCCTGTCAGGCATCCAGTCAACTTACCAGATGGAGATTTTCCAGTATGGGCATCAGACCGACCATTCTTTTTATTATAGCCCTGGTTCCAGGCCTGCTCACCGGGTGCGGCAGAGAGGATCCGAAGCCTGCTGCCGGCAGCGCACCATCGCCGACTCCGGTTGCGGTTCAGAGCATCGTAAGCATCGAGAAAGGTTCGGATGCTTCAGGCGCTGTGCTGATTGTGCCGAAGGAGGCTGTTTTCAGCAAAGGGCCGCTCACCGGCGTCTATGTAGTCGACGCCAGCGGCAGGATTTCTGAACGATGGATCGCCACGGGTCATGCAAGTAACGGATCGCTGGTTGTTATCAGCGGTCTTGATGAAGGCGAAAAGGTTGTCGGGCGCTACCGCCCGGAGCTTCGGGAAGGTATGATCGTAGAATAGCAGTTTCAAGAAACAAAGAAGGTTCAGACCAATGAATGAAGGTATAGCAGGCAGGCTCGCCAGGCAGTTCATCAATTCGAAGATTACGCCGCTTCTGATGGTGGCGGCACTTATGGTCGGCATCATCGCGACTTTCATGACGCCAAGGGAGGAGGAGCCGCAGATCGTGGTTCCTATGGTCGATATCTTTATCCCTTACCCGGGAGCGCAGCCCGGGGAGGTGGAAGAGCGGGTGTCCAAGACGTTCGAGCGTTCGCTTACGGAAATACCCGGCGTGGATTATGTTTATTCCACCTCGATGACTGATATGTCGCTCGTTACGGTTCGTTACGACGTCGGCGCCGATACGGAAGAGAGTATGGTCAAGCTCTGGACCGCACTTATGAAAAATATGGACAGGATGCCGCAGGGCGTTCAGATGCCGTTGATGAAAAAGGTGGCGATCGATGACGTTCCTGTGCTGAACCTCACCTTCTGGAGCAGGAGCAAAGATCCGTACGAGCTCAGGCGTATTGCTCTGCATGCTGCAGAACAGATCAAAAAAGTCGAAAATATCGGCGATGTCGAGATAAAGGGAGGCCAGAAAAGGCAGATACGCGTGCTGCTCGACAAAGAGAGGCTTTCCCGGTACAATGTCACTCCTCTCCAGATCGCCAGGCAGGTACAGGCGGCTAACGTCCAGCTGACCGCAGGAGATTTCAGGCAGATGAATGAGGAGATCATCGTCAGGTCGGGACGCTTCCTCGATAGCGCCGAAGATGTCGGCAGCATCGTTGTCGGCGTTTACGGAGCTTCGCCGGTCTACCTTCGGGATGTAGCCTCCATTACCGATGGGCCTGAAGAGGTCGGCAACTATACGTTTTTCGGCTGGGGGGCTGCATCTGCAGAGAACGAGTCCGGCGAGTATCCTGCCGTTACCCTGACCGTTGCAAAACGGAAAGGCACTGATGCAACTGCACTTGCCGAAAAGGTCATTGCTCGCCTGGAGGGAATGAAGGGCTCGGTGATTCCTGCCACAGTGACCGTTACCGAAACCAGAAATTACGGAGAGACGGCTTCGGAGAAAGTCTTCACCCTGCTCGAACATCTCATAGGTGCAGTGGTTGCCGTTACGGTTGTTGTCGCCCTTTTCCTCGGATGGAGAGGCGGTCTGGTTGTCTTCGCCTCGGTGCCGATAACCTTTGCCCTCACTCTTCTGGTCTATTATCTTTTCGACTATACCCTGAACAGGGTGACTTTGTTCGCTCTTATTTTCGTTACAGGTATCGTTGTCGACGACTCCATCATCATAGCCGAGAATATTCACCGTCATCTTTCGATGCGCAGGATGCCGAAACTCCAGGCTTCGCTTGCTGCTATCAGCGAGGTCGGCAATCCGACCATCCTCGCGACGCTGACCGTTATCGCTTCGGTGCTGCCCATGGTTTTTGTGTCGGGCCTGATGGGGCCGTATATGAGTCCGATGCCTATCGGGGCCTCGCTGGCCATGATTTTTTCGCTTTTCGTCGCGCTCATAGCAACGCCCTGGCTGTCTTACCGTCTGCTTAAAGCCGAAGACGGGCACGCAGGGGAGGAGTACGATATCAGGAAGTCCCTGTATTTCCGGTTCTATGAAAAAATTCTGATGCCGTTTCTCAACAACAGGCTGATGGCGTGGGGTGCCTTTCTGTTTGTCGGTCTTCTGCTTGCCGGTTCCATACTGATGATTCCGCTCAAAATGGTTCAGCTGAAAATGCTTCCGTTCGACAACAAGAGCGAGTTCCAGGTGATCATCGATATGCCAGAGGGCAGTGCGCTCGAGAAGACGGCAATGGTTGCCAAGGAGATAAGCGCATACCTCAGTACCGTTCCTGAAGTGGAGAACTACCAGTACTATGCCGGCACGAACGCTCCGATCAATTTCAACGGCCTTGTCAGGCACTACTACCTGCGCCAGAGCCCGAATATGGCGGATATCCAGGTGAACCTCGTCCCCAAAGAGCAGCGCAAGCTGCAGAGCCATGATATCGCCAAGCGAGTTCGGCCCGAAGTGCAGAAGATTGCCGCCCGGCACGGGGCCAACGCCAAAGTTGTCGAAATTCCTCCGGGACCTCCGGTTCTGTCGACTCTCGTGGCCGAAATTTATGGCCCTTCGCTGAAAGAGCAGATCGCTCTGGCTGAAGAAGTGAAGAAAATTTTCGGCGAAACACCCGGAGTTGTTGATGTGGACTGGCTCGTAGAGGAAGACCAGCAGGTTTACGACCTCGTTGTCGATAAACAGCGGGCGGCATTCAGAGGTGTTACCACCGAACAGATCGTTCAGACACTGCGCATGTCGCTCGATGGGGTTGAGGTCGGCCTTCTGCATGACGAAGAAGCCCGCGAACCTGTTTCGATACAATTGCGTCTGCCGCGCGCCGACAGAACTTCACTGAAGGATCTTTCAGGAATATTCGTCCAGTCGCAGGGCATGGGCAGTCTGACATCGAGGCTTCGTGCCGGACAGATGATTCCTCTTTCCGAACTTGTGACCATAAAGGAAAAGGTTCAGGACAAGAGCGTCTACCGAAAGGACCTCCATAGGGTCGTCTATGTAACGGCTGACGTTGCGGGCATTACCGAAAGCCCGGTTTATGCCATGCTCGAACTCGACAAGAAGATCATGCAACTGAAGACGCCCGGCGGCTATTCGATCACGCCGCTCTATACGTCAATTCCTGACTCGGAGGATCAACTTGCCCTCAAGTGGGACGGCGAATGGCAGATAACCTTCGAAGTGTTCAGGGATCTCGGTACGGCGTTTGCCATAGTACTTGTTATCATCTATCTTCTGATTGTGGGATGGTTCCAGTCGTTCAGGACTCCCATCGTCATGATGATAGCCATACCTCTGAGTCTTGTCGGTATCGTTCCCGGCCATTTCATTCACGGGGCATTCTTCACGGCCACCAGTATGATCGGCATGATCGCCCTTGCCGGCATCATGGTGCGAAACTCGGTGCTGCTCATTGATTTCATCCAGCTGAGGATTCAGGAAGGGGTGGAACTCAAGCAGGCGGTGGTCGAATCCGTTGCGGTACGAACCAGGCCCATTATTCTTACGGCAGGCACCGTTGTGATAGGGGCGATCGTCATTCTTTTCGATCCGATTTTCCAGGGACTTGCCATATCGCTGATGTGGGGAGCGTTACTGTCGACGATTCTTACGCTTGGCGTCGTTCCTCTGACCTATTATATGATAGAAAGAAAGAGTTACGAAAAAAAGACCATCAAGCAACAGTAATCCGGAGGGTAACCATGAAGTTTCTGGCGATAATGGGGCATGAAGAGACTCGTCCGCAGGTAAGGGAGCTTTTCAGGAAATTCGAGGTGCTGATGTTCAGCAATATGTCCATAAAGGGATGCTATTGCGACAAGGGGGTGACTCCTCAGTCGTGGTGGCCTTCCGACAAGGGGGTCGGCTCATATTCTTCGCTTTGTTTTGCCATACTCGATGACGGCAAGGCTGATGCTATCATCCGGGAGCTTGAAACCAATCCCATTGCCATTGAACCCGGTTTTCCGGCAAGGGCCTTTGTCATGAACGTGGAAAAAATCATCTGAGGGATCCATGCAGGTTACACAGTTCCGTACAGGAGGCGACCGAAATTTCTGCTACCTTGCCGTTGATGCAGCGACAAGGGATGCGTTCGTCGTCGATCCATCCTATGATCCCGCCTCGATCGTCCGTCATGCCGAGGCCGAAGGTGGGGTCATCCGCTACATATTCTGCACGCATGGCCATGAGGATCATATAAACGGCAACGCGGAAATCAGCCGCCTGACAGGCATCAGACCTCTGCTTTTCGGAGATATCTGCCCGGTCACGGGCATCAGGGTCGAGGACGGCGCGGTTTTTCCTGTTGGCGCATCCTCTCTTCATATCATCCATACTCCCGGCCATACGCCCGACTCCATCTGTCTTTTTTCCGGGAATGCGCTGTTCACCGGCGACACGCTTTTCATTGGCAAGGTAGGAGGTACGGTTTCCGATGACGCAGCCCGTCTGGAATATGATGCCCTGCATCGTCTTCTGCGCGAACTTCCGCCGGATACCATTGTTTATCCCGGGCACGACTACGGGTTGAAGCAGTTTTCGACGCTTGCCGCAGAAGCTTCTTCGAATCCCTTTCTGCTTCAGCCGGACTTCATTTCGTTCCTCTCGCTCAAACGCAACTGGGCGGACTACAAAAAAGCGCACGGCATAAAATAATTTTTGGTTCATTCCGGACGATTTTTATATTCATAAGTTGCTTTTTTTGCGCTTTCGATTGCGCAGGGCCATCCTTCCTTTTTCAGACTTTTCAGATATAGTAGGGGCACTCATCGTGAGTTGCCTTTTTTCCAATAACAGTGGGCGCTTTGTCCTTTTTTCAAATCAGAGGAATTTGCTATGGATCAGCTTATAACACTTCGGACTCTACCGGTATCATCCTTGATGCAGAAGGATTTTCAGACGATCAAGGGCAGCTGTACGGTTGCCGAAGCCTTGCAGATCATGAAGCGTACCCAGCAAAGCGGCCTGGTTGTCGAGCCCCGTAACGAAGACGACTGTTACGGTATCGTCACCGAGAAGGATATTCTCGAAAAAGTGATCGATCCGGGCGAAGACGTGCACCGCGACCCCTGGAATACTCCGGTGTTCCATATTATGAGCAAGCCTATCATCAGCATAAATCCCGCTCTCCGGGTCAAGTACGCTCTCCGGCTTATGAAGCGTACCAATGTCCGGCGTCTTACCGTTATGGAAAACAACAAGGTTATCGGCGTACTGAACATGACCGATGTGCTTCAGGCAGTCGAAGAACTTCCCGTCCACGACGACCATATAGCGTTGTAAGCGCCCGTTCATCGATCAGTCTCTCCTCTTTTATTCAAGAGACACCCATTCAATCTGCAGGGTACTGCCGTTTGCTGCCCTTCTTACATTCACTGAATCTGTTTTACAGCTTCATAACGCGATAAGAACGTATGAAACCATTTGATATTGTTATCGTCGGAGGCGGAGGCGCCGGATTGTATGCGGCGATGGAGGCCATGAAAACCAATCCGGCGCTCAATATTGCCGTGCTATCGAAAGTCTACCCGAACCGATCGCATACATCGGCAGCCCAGGGGGGAGCCAATGCCGCTCTTGCAAATAAGGCCAAGGACGACACGGTTGAACTGCACATATTCGATACGATCAAGGGCAGCGACTACCTTGCCGATCAGGATGCAGTGGATATACTCTGTTCCGAAGCCCCGAAGATCATCCGGGAACTTGACAATATCGGTACGCCGTGGTCGAGGCTCGAGGACAATACGATCGCCCAGCGGCCTTTCGGCGGCGCGGGACGTCCCCGCTGCTGTTACTGTGCCGACAAGACCGGCCATACCATCCTCCAGACGCTCTACGAACAGTGCCTCAAAAAAGGCGTTTTTTTCTTCAACGAATATTTTGCGCTCCAGCTCTCTCTTCATGACAGCCGCATGAAGGGTCTGATCGCCATGAACATGAAAACCGGCAAGATAGAGGCTTTTCCTGCACGGACGGTGCTTTTCGCAACTGGTGGATACGCCAAGATGTACTGGAACCGGTCAAGTAATGCCGCCGGAAACACCGGCGACGGTCAGGCAATCGCGTACCGGGCCGGAATTCCTCTGAAAGATATGGAGTTCGTGCAGTTTCACCCTACAGGGCTGCGCAAGAGCGGGCTTCTCGTTACCGAAGGCGCGCGCGGAGAGGGGGGCTATCTCATCAATGCGCTCGGTGAACGGTTCATGTCGAGGTATGCGCCTGAAAAGATGGAGCTTGGGCCCCGGGACCTCGT
The DNA here is from genome assembly GCF_036528655.1 of Chlorobium sp. Classification (GTDB taxonomy): domain Bacteria; phylum Bacteroidota; class Chlorobiia; order Chlorobiales; family Chlorobiaceae; genus Chlorobium. Next base: position 63,735 of record NZ_JAIGND010000003.1, on the reverse strand, counting down.
ATCACGTTCCATAGAGACGGAGATTCTTCAGGGGCGCGGATTCGACAGTCCGGCAGGCAAATATGTGCATCTCGATCTTACCCATCTCGGCGCAGACCTCATCAGGTCGAGGCTTCCGCAGATCCGTGAGATGTCGATGTACTTCGAAGGCGTCGATCCGATCGATGAGCCCATTCCCGTCAGGCCCACCGCACACTATTCGATGGGTGGCATCGATACCGACAACTATGGCAGAACCGTCATGGATGGTGTCTATGCGGCAGGCGAATGTGCCTGCGTGTCCGTGCACGGAGCCAACAGGCTCGGCGGCAATTCGCTGCTCGATATTCTCGTGTTCGGCCGCATTGCCGGACATACGGCTGCGGAAGAGGCGGGAAAATTCGAACCGTCGCCGATTACTGCCGACGAGATAGCTGATACTGAAGCGCGGTTGCGCAGCTACATGCAGCCTTCCGGCCATTTCGAACGCTACGGAATTCTGCGCGAGGAGCTTGGACAGACGCTTGGGCAGAATGTCGGCATCTACCGCGAAGCGTCGAAGATCAGAAAAGGCGTCGCCGATCTCCGGGAGCTTCAGGAGCGTTTCAGGCATGTTCGCGTAAACGATATGAGCGACGTGTTCAATACCAATCTCATGCAGGTGCTCGAACTTAAAAATATGCTCGATCTTGCCGAAACGGTCGCGGCGGGAGCTCTTGCGCGGGAGGAGAGTCGCGGATCGCATACGCGCACCGATTTTCCGCAGAGGGACGATGAGAAGTGGCACAAGCATACCGTAGCTACCATAGACGGCGATCGCGTGAAGCTGGGTGAGAAGCCGGTGACCATGGGCAGGTATGAACTGCAGGAAAGAACCTATTAACAACTACCCGATATGACAGGAGATAAAGAAACGCATACTGAACAGAAAAGAGATATTACCCTCAGGGTGCACCGTTTCAATCCGCAGGTGGACGGCAAACCGTACTTTGACGACTATACCATACAGGTTGAAAAAGGTATCACGGTACTGCGTGCTCTCAACTACATCAAGGAGCATGTCGATGCTTCGGTGAGTTTCAGGGCATTCTGCCAGGCAGGCATCTGCGGTTCATGCGGAATGCGCATCAACGGAATTTCGAAACTGGCCTGCACAACCCAGGTATGGGATGAGCTTGACAGGTGCAAGGAGTCGGGCGTAATCAGGATCGAGCCGCTGCGCAATATGCCGCTCATCAAGGATCTCATAGTCGATATGGATCCTCTGGTAGACAAAATGAAACATTACTCGAACTGGGTCGTTTCAAGCATGCCCGAATCCCGGATGGGCATCAAGGAGTTCCTGGTTTCGGAAGAGGAGTTCCAGAAATACGACAAGGCTACGGACTGTATTCTCTGCGCTTCCTGCGTTTCGGAATGTACGATCCTTCGTGCCCACAAGGAGTACGTATCTCCGGCCATACTGCTCAAATCCTATCGGATGAACGTCGACAGCCGCGACTCCATTCATGATACCCGACTTGGCGAGCTGGTGAAAGATCATGGCGTATGGGACTGCACGCACTGCTACCGCTGTCAGGAGACCTGCGTGAAGCATATTCCCATCATGGACGCCATTCACGGCATCAGGGAGGACGCTCTCGAAGTCCGGGGCGTCAAGGACTCCAGCGGAGCCAAGCATGCTGAGGCATTCATGGCGGATATCGAGAAGAAAGGCAAGCTTGTCGAGGCAACGTTGCCCATCCGTACGAACGGTATGGCCTGGACATTGCAGAATCTGCTGCCCATGGCTATGAAGATGATCATGAAGCGCAGGACGCCGCCTCCCCCCCCTCTTGTCAAGCCGGCAAAAGGCATTAAAAAATTCAGGGAGATGTTCAGGGAGATGACGGAGCATGTCAGGGCGGAACAGAAGTCTCATAAAAAATAACCGTGGAGAATCGCAGTATGAAGAGGTATGCCTATTACCTGAGCTGTATCAACGAGTCCATGACCAAAGAGGTGGACCGTTCCATCGATCTCTGGCAGAAGGATCTCGACATCGAGATGGTGAAGCTCCATGAAAGCACCTGTTGCGGCGGCAGCAACCTTGATTATGTCAGTCCGAAGCATTTTGCGCTGGTCAATGCACGCAATATCGCTCTGGCCGAAAAGCTCGGTCTCGACCTGATCGTATCCTGCAACACCTGCCTGATGACCATTCGCACTGCGAAGAAAAAACTCGACGAATCTCCGGAGTTGCGCAGCGAAGTCAACGATATTCTGAAGAAGGATGGTCTCGAGTACAAGGGTACGTCGAATGTGCGCCATCTGCTCTGGGTGCTTGCCGATGACGTGGGATTCGAAGCCATCAGGGAGAAAGTCAGGGTGCCGCTGAAAAATTACCGGATAGCACCGTTCTACGGTTGCCATATTCTCCGTCCATCGACCGTGCTCGGAAAAGACGATCCGCTTGAACCAAGTACGCTTGACATGCTGATCGAAGCGCTCGGAGGTACAGCCATGCCATATGAACATAAAAACCGCTGCTGCGGATTCCATACGCTGCTGGTTGCCGAAGAAGAGTCGCTCAATGTGGCCGCCGAAGCGCTTAAAGAGGCTATCGATATCAAGGCGGATTTCATCGTCACACCATGCCCGCTCTGCCATACCGTGCTTGACGGTTATCAGGCCAAAGCCCTCCGGCAGGCCAGCGTCCGCAGCTCGATTCCTGTTTTTCATCTGTCGGAAATGGTGGGACTGGCCCTCGGCTATTCAGAAAAACAGCTTGGCATCAAGAGACACATTGTGAGCTGAGCGGAGCGGTGGTGTTTTTGATCCGTGCCGGCTATGCGGTTTATCACTACCGTTTTCAAATAAGGCTAAAAAAATGTAGCTTTGCACTTTGAAAAAAACGACCGAGGCAGGCAGTTCCGGTTGCTTGAGCGGATACATCTGTTTTTATAACCTTTCAACTATTGCATTGCATGCTCAAAAATGATCTTTTTCTTCGGGCATTGAAGCGTCAGCCATGTTCGCGTACGCCAATCTGGGTGATGAGACAGGCAGGTCGCTATCTGCCGGAGTACCGGGCTGTCAGGGAAAAAACCGACTTTCTCACACTGTGCAAAACTCCTGAGCTGGCTGCCGAAGTAACCATTCAGCCCGTTGACCTGATGGGTGTCGATGCTGCGATCATCTTTTCCGACATTCTTGTGATCAACGAAGCCATGGGCATGAACGTCGAGATAATCGAGACGAAAGGCATCAAACTTTCACCGGTTATCCGCAGTCAGGCAGATATCGACAAGCTTATCGTTCCCGATATCGACGAAAAGCTCGGTTATGTCATGGATGCGCTGCGTCTCACCAAGAAGGAGCTCGACAACCGCGTGCCGCTCATCGGTTTTTCCGGTGCCGCATGGACGCTTTTCACCTATGCCGTGGAAGGCGGGGGTTCAAAGAACTACGCTTTTGCCAAAAAAATGATGTATCGCGAGCCTCAGATGGCCCATCAGCTTCTCAGAAAGATCACTGAAACGATCAGTGCCTATCTTCTGAAGCAGGTCGAAGCAGGTGCGGATGCGATCCAGATTTTCGATTCATGGGCAAGCGCGCTTTCCGAGGACGATTACCGTGAGTTCGCGCTGCCGTACATCAAGGAGAATGTGCAGGCAGTCAAGGCCAAGTATCCGGATATTCCGGTCATCGTTTTCTCCAAGGACTGCAATACCATGCTCTCCGATATTGCCGATACCGGCTGCGACGCCATGGGGCTCGGCTGGGGCATCGATATCGCAAAGGCTCGCAAGGAGCTGAACGACCGCGTTGCCCTGCAGGGCAATATGGATCCTACGGTGCTCTACGGAACCCCGGAAAAAATAAGATCCGAAGCTGCAAAAATCCTGAAGCAGTTCGGTCAGCATACCGCGACCTCGGGCCACGTCTTCAATCTTGGACACGGCATCCTTCCTGACGTCGATCCGGCGAACCTGAAGCTGCTTGTAGAATTCGTCAAGGAAGAGAGCGCAAAATATCACTAAGTACCGCTTCTGTTTTCATCTTTACTGAACTCCGTCTGATGCTGCTCGTCAGGCGGAGTTTTTTGTTTATGTTCAGGAAACAAAGGCTGCCAGTCAGCGCCGGTTTGCCAAATCATAACGGATGCGAGGATTATGGCGGAAAAAAGAACGTTCAGAGATATCGCCCGGCATATCATTTTCGACAGCAATACCGTCCCGTCAAAACTCTTCGATCTTGGATTGATAGGAGCGATTACGCTGAGTGTGCTGGTTGTCATGCTCGACAGCGTCGAGCCGCTTCATCGAGCTTACGGGAGAGAACTCCTCATGCTTGAATGGGGATTCACGCTGATTTTTACCGTCGAGTATCTGCTCCGCCTTTACGTTGCCTCGTCCCGATTGCGTTATGCCCGAAGCTTTTTCGGGATCATCGACCTGCTGTCCATACTGCCGACCTATTTCAGTGTGTTCATGCCGGGCGCCCAGTACTTCCTGGTCATGCGGTTTTTCCGGGTGTTGAGGATTTTCAGGCTCCTCAAGCTTGTGACCTTTGTGAAGGAAGCCGATTTCGTGACGGCTTCCATACGGGCTTCGGGCCGGAAAATCATGGTGTTCCTGTTCTTTGTGCTGGTGATGGTATGTATCGTGGGTTCCCTCATGTACATGATAGAAGGTCCGGAAAACGGCTTCCGCAGCATTCCCGAGGGCATTTACTGGGCAATCGTGACCGTGACTACCGTAGGTTACGGCGATATCTCGCCGCAGACGGTTTTGGGTCGATTCCTTGCAGCGATCCTGATGATCGTTGGTTACAGCATTATCGCCGTTCCTACCGGAATCGTTTCAGCTGAAATGACCTCAATGCAGAAAAAGCGGGGTCAGAAAAAATTCTGCCCGAACTGCCCTATTGCCCGGCATGACGACGATTCGATCTATTGCCGGTACTGCGGCGGACTGCTTGTCAGCAGCCCTCGTTAGGCGGGCAACACTCACCCGTCCGCTATCCTGCAGGTCAGTACCGGAATGTCCGATCTCTTCGCTACCGTTCCGGCTACGTTTTTTCTCAGGAGATGCCGAAGCCCGGTTCTGCCATGCGTGGGCATGAAGATCAGCTCTGCGCCGGAGTCTTCTGCGAAATGCAGCAAGCCCTCCTCTATGCTTTCGTCGTTGTAGCAACTGACGGTGTATTGCTGCAATCCGATGGTTTCGGCCAGGGCAGCCATCAGGGCCTTCGATTGTCGTGACGTTTCGAAATGAGTTTTCGTTGAAACCCGGACGAAGTGTACCATTGCGTTATATACTGAAGCGAACAGTCGAAGCGTCTCTTCGCCGCATACCTGCAGGGCCGGAGCGCATGTTCCGAATACGATATGCGATGGTGCGAAACTGGTGGTGTTTTCATGAATGATCAGTACCGGACAGTGGGCATGGCTGACAATCTTCTGCACTGTCGAGCCGAATACGATCGTTTCAAGTCGGCCCATGCCGCGACTTCCCGTTACGATAAGATCGTACGATTCCTTTTCGGCTTTTTCGCAGACGCATTTGAAGGGAATGCCGAAATCGATGGAGCAGGTAGCGCCGGTATCACTGTAGGATTCGCTTTTTACGAGGTTTCTCAGCCTTTCGTCTGCTGAAACCAGGGTTTCGGAGCCGTAAGTCTTATGGCGTGAGAGGCTGTTCTGCATGCCGGCGGAATCCGGAACCTCTACGACATGACAGAGATGAACGGATGCCCCTGTTCTTCGCGATAATGAGACTGCGGCATCGAAAGCCGCGAGAGCATGGGGCGAAAAGTCTGTAGATACAAGAATCTTTTTCATGTTCACTCGCAGATGCTTCATGTGCTTCTCTTGCCTGCCGGATTTCCGCATGAATCAGAGCATGCCGGTACGGTGGCGATCGATTGAAGGAACTTTTCCCCTGATCTTTTAAAAAGGTTCAAGACGGAAAAAGTTCCGTTAATCCGGCCGGGTTGCATCCGCGGCACAGTTTCCGGGCTTCGTTTTTTCGCTTTATTGTTTGCTTTTGAACTCACTGATTTGTTAAACTGTCTGCTATGATACGCAAATGCAGATGCTCGTCCGGACTCGCCGACCGCACTCCGTATGAGGAGGTCGTGCTCGATACCATGCTTTACAGCGCAAGGCTCAAAGAGAATGTGGCCAGGCAGAACAGTGCCGTTATCGTGGCTATGGCCCGCCTGATCGCAACGACCTTCGAAGAGGGCGGAAAGCTGTTGCTGTGCGGCAACGGCGGCAGCGCCGCCGATGCGCAGCATCTGGCTACCGAGCTGACCATCCGCTACATGAGCGGCGTCGAACGCCCGGCACTGCCGGCCATCGCGCTCAATGCCGACACCACGGCCCTGACTGCCGGGGCTAACGATCTCGGTTATGACGAGGTGTTTCGTCGGCTCGTCGAGGCCTACGGCAATGATGGCGATGCGATTCTCGGCCTTTCGACGAGCGGCAATAGTCGCAGCGTGCTTCATGCGTTGCAGTTTGCCAGGGAAAACGGAATGAAAACCCTCGCCCTGCTTGGAGGAGACGGAGGAATAATGAAGGATGCGGCCGATCTTTCGATTATCGTTCAACATTCCGGATCGGCTGACAGGGTACAGGAGTGCCACATCACCATAGGCCATGTTATTATCGATCTTGTAGAACGGCTGCTCGGGTATCGCACGCCCAACAAATGACGCTTTAACTTATTTATAACGTAATTATGCAGATAAAACAGATTGAAGGTGCCCTCAGCGCTGCAGGAATCCGCTTCGCGCTGGTCGTTTCGCGTTTTAACGATTTCATCGGCCAGAAGCTCGTTGATGGAGCGGTGGACTGTATTCTGCGTCATGGAGGACGTCAGGAGGATATCACGATTTACCGCTGCCCCGGCGCATTCGAACTGCCTATGGTGTCGAAAAAAGTAGCGATCAGCGGCACCGCCGATGCGGTTATTGCTCTCGGCGTTATCATCAGGGGTTCCACTCCTCATTTCGATGTGATTGCGGCCGAAGCAACAAAAGGCATCGCCCAGGTATCGCTCGATACCATGGTTCCCGTATCGTTCGGCGTACTGACAACGGAAAATCTTGAGCAGGCGATCGAAAGGGCAGGTACGAAAGCCGGCAACAAAGGATTCGATGCGGCAATGACGGCTATGGAAATGGTAAATCTCTATCGTCAGTTCTGAGTTCCGCCGTATCGTTCGAGATTAGAGGCAATCTCGCGGTACGATGCCTCCAGAAGCGTTTCGGCATTCGGGAACCGGGATGGTTCGAGTGGCTTGCCGATGACTATGCGTACGGCTCCCCTCTGTATCCGGAGACTTTTTTTCGGCGTTATGCGGTTGCTGCCGATAATGGTGACCGGCAGCAGCGGGACCCCCCCTTTCATTGCCACCAGGAAGGCTCCTCGCTTGAAGGGGAGCAGTTTTCCGGTTTCCGACCGGGTTCCTTCGGGGAAAATGTGCACCGACCGGCCGCTTTTAAGCACATCGGCCGCGGCAAGCAGGCTTTTCAGCGCTTCGCGGTTCTGGCCGCGCTTGATCATGACGTAACCGGAGCGTTTCAGCGTCCATCCGAATACCGGTATCCTGCCGAGTTCCTCTTTTGCTACGAACCGGAGGTTCAGCTTCATGGCGCCCAGAAGCAGCGGAATGTCAGCCATGCCTGCATGGTTGCTGACCACCAGATAGCTATCGCCGGCACGGTAGTTGTCCTCGCCGGTCACTTCGATGTCGATGCCGAAGATCCTTGCCGAGAAACGTCCCCACCATGATGCCATCCGTGAGAAAAAATCGCCTGAATGCTCGAAAAAACTCACTACGAGCGCAATCGACATACCGACGAGCATGACGGGTATGATAACCAGAAAAAAAAGCAGCGTACGCGGGCTCATTGAGAGATTCTTTTCGTTACCGGTCGATATGTTTCAGGAAATCCGCAAGATCATCGTATTCGGCGCCGATCAGGGTAGCCCGCTTCTCTTTTTCAAGCACGGCGGAAAGCCGTTCGGGTATATCGACCTTCATGTCGAGAACATCTTCGATGACCTCGAGGAACTTTGCGGGATGGGCGGTGGACAGCACGATGCCTGCGGCCTTGTTTCCGCCTGCGGCGCGATAGGTTTCAAGCGCCCTGAAGCCGACGGCCGTATGCGGGTCGAGAACATAACCGTACTGCCTGAACACGTTCCGGATCGTCTCCTTCGTGGCTTCGTCGGAGACGGAGATGCCGGTGATGTCGCCGGCCATGGCATGGCAGTCGTTGTTGTAAAGGTGGCGAAGTCGCGCAAAATTGCTCGGGTTGCCGACATCCATGGCTGTAGACAGCGTCGTCACGGTCGGTCTGGGTTCGTAACGACCTTCCTCGAGGTACCGCGTGACGCTGTCGTTGGCGTTCGAGGCGGCTATAAAGTGGCCGATCGGGAACCCCATAAGCCGGGCGAGGATGCCTGCCGTCAGGTTACCGTAGTTGCCGCTCGGCACCGAGAATACAGGGTTTTCTATGCCGTATGCCGATTTCAGGCGTAAAGATGCCCAGGCGTAATAGAAAGACTGCGGAATCAGTCGCGAGATATTGATCGAGTTGGCCGAGGTCAGCGTGAGCCGCTCTTTCAGGTCCGGATCGACGAAAGCCTGCTTGACAAGCCTCTGGCAGTCGTCGAAATCGCCCCGAACCTCGAGGGCATGTACATTGCCGCCGGCGGTGGTGAGCTGCTGTTCCTGAAGGCGGCTTACCTTTCCGGAAGGGTAGAGCAGCACCACTCTCGTATTGGGGATGCCCTGGAAACCGCAGGCTACCGCGCTGCCCGTATCTCCGGATGTGGCAACAAGTACCGTGATGAGTCTGTTATCCTCCGAGGCGAAGTATCCGGTCAGGCGGGCAAGAAATCTCGCCCCGTAGTCCTTGAACGCAAGGGTCGGTCCCGAAAACAGCTCTTCGATGAAGGTATTCTCCGAAAGCCTCACCAGAGGGGTGTCGAACGGATAGCAACTGTCGATCATGTCGCCAAGACAGTCGAGAGGCATTTCCGCGCCTATGAATTTTTTTGCGATGGCGAAAGCGATATCGCTGAAATCTCCCTCTTCGAGCAGCTGCATTTCCGGCGCGGAGAATCGGGGGATTTCCGATGGCACGTAAAGCCCTCCGTCAGGGGCAAGGCCTTCGAGCGTGGCTTTTTTTATGGTAACCGGTGTTGAGGATTTATTGGTGCTGAAATAGATCATAAGAACGGTGTGGAGGATGAAGTTATGACAGAATCTTCGCGCCTTCGCTGCAGATAGGGGATACCCACATATCGGATGCGAGTTTGGCCGGCGACGAGAGGAATGCGTGCCGCATGGCGTTGCCTGCTTCCCTTGCGGTTTTTTCCGAAGACGAGAATGCAAACAGGGACGGACCGGAACCCGCGATGCTGCACCCGAGAGCGCCTGCGTCGATAGCCGCACGCTTGACCTCGAAAAATCCGGGAATGAGCGGTGCGCGTTTCGGTTCAGCAACAACATCGACGAGGGATCTTCCGATGAGGTCGTAGTCCGAGGTGAGCAGGCCTGCGACCAGGGCCCCTACGTTTCCCCATTGCTGTATGGCAGTTTTCAGAGGGATAGCCTGAGGCAGAACCGAGCGTGCAAATGATGTGCGAAGCTCGGTGTGAGGATGCACAAGCGTGCAGTAGAGATCTTTCGGCGGCGGAATGGTAATGAGGTCGAGTGGCGTATAGCTGCGGATCAGGACAAAATTGCCGAGGATTGACGGGGCGGCATTGTCAGCATGTGCGGATCCGCATGCGACCCGTTCGCCCTCGATTGCGAAATGCACAAGCTCCATTTTCGAGCAGGGGTGGCCCAGAAGTTCGTTTGCCGCAACAAGCGCGGCCGCACCGCTTGCCGCGCTGCTGCCCATGCCGCTGCTGAGGGGAAGGTTCTTTTTAAGCTCGAGCTCGATATGGCCTGAAAAGTCGATACCTTTGTGTGCGCGGATATGTTCGAGAAACTTCAGCACCACGAAACTCGACGTGTTCTTTCTCGGATCGAGAGGCAGCGCGCCGCCGTCTCCCGAAATGCCGGTGATCGAAACGGGGCAGTGAGACCGCTTTTCGTCTGAAAGGGTAAGTGTAACCTCGTCGCCGGGTTCGGTTATGGCAAATCCAAGTACATCAAAACCGCAGGCAACGTTGCCGACTGTTGCCGAAGCGAATCCCCTGACCGTTTTCATACCGTGTGCTGTGCTTTCTCTTTGTCTTGTTGATCCCTGCGTAGCGCGGCCGTACCCGGCAGAATCGCATATGCCTCTGCAAGCAGTACCATCAAATTATATAGAGAATTTGAATAACTAAAAGCTTTTCGTTAAATTTGGCTTTTATTTTTTGAAAGGTAAACGGCCAAGTCTGATTTCTAAAGAAGGTAAGCAGAATCTTTCTCTTTTCTTAAAAAACAAATAACCAAGCGAATAAGATATGTCTACAACAGTCAGGCCTGATGAGGTTTCATCCATACTTCGCAAGCAGCTTGCCGGTTTTGAGTCCGAGGCGGAAGTCTATGATGTGGGAACAGTGCTGCAGGTTGGTGACGGTATTGCTCGCGTGTACGGTTTATCGCAGGTTGCAGCAGGTGAACTTCTCGATTTTCCAAACAAGGTGACGGGCATGGCGCTCAACCTTGAGGAAGACAACGTCGGCTGTGTATTGTTCGGTGAGTCCAACACGGTGAAGGAAGGCGATACGGTCAAAAGAACGGGAATTCTCGCTTCGATTCCTGTCGGTGAAGCTATGCTCGGAAGGGTCATCAATCCGCTCGGCGAGCCGATTGACGGGAAAGGGTCGATCGATACGGATATCCGTCTTCCCCTCGAACGCAGGGCGCCTGGCGTCATTTTCCGGAAATCGGTTCATGAACCGCTGCAGACAGGTCTTAAAGCTATCGATTCCATGATTCCGATCGGCCGCGGCCAGCGCGAGCTGATCATCGGCGACCGCCAGACTGGCAAGACCGCCGTTGCGCTCGATACCATCATCAACCAGAAAGGCAAAGGTGTCTACTGCATTTACGTGGCCGTCGGCCTGAAAGGCTCCACGGTGGCCCAGGTCGTCAATACGCTTGAGAAATACGGCGCAATGGAGTATACGACAGTCATCTCCGCAACAGCTTCCGATCCTGCGCCGCTTCAGTTCATCGCTCCGTTCGCAGGTGCCGCTCTCGGCGAATATTTCCGCGATACCGGACGCCATGCGCTGGTCGTCTACGATGACCTTTCAAAACAGGCTGTCGCTTACCGTCAGCTTTCCCTGCTGCTCCGCCGTCCCCCTGGACGCGAGGCATATCCTGGAGACGTATTCTATCTGCACTCCCGTCTGCTTGAAAGAGCCGCAAAAATCACCGACGATATAGAAGTCGCCAGGAAGATGAACGATCTTCCCGATGCACTCAGATCGATGGTCAAAGGCGGAGGCAGCCTTACCGCACTGCCGGTTATCGAGACCCAGGCCGGTGACGTTTCGGCATACATTCCGACCAATGTCATTTCCATCACCGACGGTCAGATCTTTCTTGAGTCGAACCTCTTCAACTCGGGTCAGAGGCCTGCAATCAACGTCGGTATTTCTGTTTCCCGCGTTGGCGGCGCCGCACAGATCAAGGCCATGAAAAAAGTAGCCGGGACCCTTCGGCTCGACCTTGCCCAGTTCCGCGAACTCGAGGCTTTCTCGAAGTTCGGTTCCGATCTTGACAAGACCACAAAAGCGCAGCTCGACAGAGGCGCCCGTCTCGTTGAGATTCTCAAGCAGGGCCAGTATGTGCCGATGCAGGTCGAGAAACAGGTTGCCATTATCTTCCTTGGTACCCAGGGTCTGCTCGATGCCGTCGAGGTTTCGAACATCCGCCGTTTCGAGGAGGAGTTCCTCAGCATGCTCGAGATCAAACAGCCCGAAATCCTGAAAACCATCGCCGAAACCGGTACGCTCGAAGCCGATACGGCCAAAAAGCTGAAAGACGCCGCCGAGAAGTTCGTCAGCTCTTTCAATCAGAAAGTCAAGGCTTAATTTATTAACAGACCCTAATACATGCCTACATTAAAGGATATACGTGTACGAATCAAGGGGGTGAAATCCACGCAGCAGGTAACCAAGGCCATGAAAATGGTTGCGGCCGCCAAGCTTCGCAGGGCTCAGGACAGGGCTATCATGGCCAGGCCTTACGCCGGCAAGCTTAAGGAGATGCTTGCATCGCTTTCGGCCAAGGTTGATACATCGCTCAATCCCCTGCTGTCGGGCCGTCCGGAGGTGAAAAAAGTGCTGGTGGTGCTCATTACGGCCGACAGGGGGCTATGCGGCGCGTTCAACACCAACATCATCAAACTTGCGCAGAAGATCGCAACCGAGGATTATGCGGCTCAGTACAGGAACGGCGGAGTCTGCATGATCTGTGCAGGGACGCGGGGTTTCGATTACTTCCGGAAAAGAGGATTCAACATCGTCAAAGGTTACCCCGGCATTTTCCAGAATCTCGATTTCAGCATTGCAAAGGAAATCGCCGAGACGGCGTCGGCCATGTACCTGAAAGGCGAGGTTGATCGGGTGGTTGTGGTGTACAACGAGTTCAAGAGCGTGCTCGCTCCTGTGCTCAAGGCAGAAGAACTGCTTCCCATCGCCGCCGCAACGGGCGCTGGCAAGGAGAGCAGCAGCGATTACATTTATGAACCTTCTCCATCGGCAATCATTGACGAACTTGTGCCGAAGCACCTCAACACTCAGGTTTGGCGGGTGATGCTCGAATCCAATGCCGCCGAGCAGGCAGCCCGGATGTCTGCGATGGATTCTGCGACAGAGAACGCCAAAGAGTTGTTGCGCACACTCAATATCAGTTATAATCGTGCCCGTCAGGCCGCGATTACCAAAGAGTTGAGTGAAATCGTCGCCGGCGCCGACGCTCTCAAGAGCTGATTCCCTTGACGGTTTTCAGCATATGTCGATTCAAAGCGCCCGAACGGGCGCTTTTTTTTTACAGGCGGATGGTTTTTCGCGCAGGGGGTGTTGACCTCTACAGGGAAATGATGTTTATTTCATAAGTCCATCGTGAAGCAGAAAGTCTTTTATTAATGCGTTAACTCCAGCATGAAGATATACAAGTTCGGGGGCAGCTCTCTGGGCTCCGCCGCAAGGATCAGAAAAGTTGCCGGAATCATTGCTGACGCATCGGCAGAGGATCGTCCGCCGGTAGTCGTCGTATCGGCTATCTACCGGGTAACTGACCTTTTGCTTGAAGCCGCAGCAGCTGCAAGTGCCGGGCGCGAGAACTACCGTCAGATTCTCGACGACATCCGTCAGATGCATGAACGTGTTTTCATGGACCTGTTTCCGGGCGGCAACGACGGAGGTATTTCGACTCTTACTGGCAAGGATCTTATAGAACTGTACGACCTCGTGCACGGAGTTTTTCTTTTGAGGGAGCTGTCTGAAAAAAGCACAGCCCTCCTGCTCAGTTTCGGGGAGCGGCTCTCTGCCCGTATTGTTGCAGGTTACCTGAATACGCAGGGTATGCCTGCCGTTTATATCGACGCACGCGAGTTGATCGTAACCGATACGAACTATTGCAACGCGAAAGTCAATACTGGGGAAACATCCCTGAAGGTAAGGGAGCGGATGGGAGCAGACGGAGCGATTCCCGTTGTCACGGGCTATATTGCCGCGGCGCCTGACGGCACGACAACAACGCTGGGCCGGGGCGGATCAGATTATACGGCTTCGCTGATCGGCGCGGCTCTCGGCGCCGAAGAGATACTGATCTGGACCGATGTCGACGGGTTTTTCAGCGCAGATCCAAGACGGGTCAGGGATGCGAGGGTTCTTCCGTTCATCAGTTACGCCGAAGCCATGGAGTTGTCGCATGCGGGAGCCAAGATACTTCATCCGTACGCCATTCAACCGGCAATGAAGGCGTCCATTCCTGTACTGATAAAAAATTCGTTCAATCCCGATGCTCCGGGCACCAGAATCGAGCGCGAGGTTCAGCGGCAGCAGGCGCAACAACATCCGGTTACCGGTCTCAGTTCAATTAACAGGGTTGTATTGCTCAATCTGTCCGGGAGCGGTATGGTAGGAGTGCCGGGTATCGCCTCGCGTCTTTTCAGCTGTCTTGCCAGGAGCTCCGTCAACGTGATCTTTATATCCCAGGCTTCGTCCGAGCAGTCGATCAGTCTTGCCATCGATCCGCAGCAGGCCGCTAAAGCGAAGAAAGCTCTGGAAGAAGAGTTCGCCTCCGAGACTGCAGCTCGTTTGATCGATCCGCTTGTGCTCAGACGCAATCTTGCCATGGTCGCCGTTGTCGGCAACAACATGACGGGTCATCCGGGAGTATCGGCCCAGTTGTTCGAGACGCTCGGCAAAAACGGCATCAATGTGATAGCTGTAGCGCAGGGTGCCAACGAAATGAATATTTCCGTGGTGATCGACAACCGGGACGAAGACAAGGCGCTTAACTGCATTCATGAGTCGTTCTTTCTCTCTCAGCGCAAGATTCATGTTTTTATAGCCGGTACCGGAACGATAGCAAAAAGCCTGATACGGCAGATAGAAAAGCATCGATTAAACCTCAGGCAGGAAAAAGATCTTGACGTATTGGTCTGCGGGCTTGCCAACACCGGGATGATTGCCGTGTGTGACGGAGGAATCGATCTTGAACACTGGGAAATCTCGCTCGAAGCCCGTACTCCCGCATCTGCGGGAATCGAGGGATATATCAGGCTTCTCATGGAGCGAAACCTGCATAACACGGTGTTCGTTGACTGTACGGCGAGCGGAGCCGTTGCCGAGTGCTATCCGCAACTGCTTCAGGCAAACATTTCCGTCGTGACAGCCAACAAACTCGGCATGGCTGGTCCTGCGGAACTTTATGAAAGCATCAGGATGGCCCAGAAGGGCAGCAATGCACGGTTTCTCTATGAAACCAACGTTGGGGCCGGCCTTCCGATCATCAACACGCTCAACGACCTGAAAAACAGCGGAGACAACATCATCAGTATCCAGGGGGTGCTGTCCGGAACCCTGAGTTACATTTTCAACGAACTTCGCAAGGGAGGACGTTTCAGCGATATCGTCAGAAAGGCCAAAGAAGCAGGGTATACGGAACCCGATCCGAGGGACGATCTTTCCGGTGCGGATTTTGCTCGAAAAGTGCTGATATTGGGCCGTGAGCTCGGCTACTCAATGGAGTACACCGATGTACAATGCGAGAGCCTCGTGCCCGAAGAGCTTCGGGGCGATATGCCGGTCGGTGAGTTTCTCGATCGTCTCGGGATGGTTGACGACCTCTATGCCGAACGTATTGGCGAAGCGGGCGAAAACGGCATGACCATTTCCTATGCCGGCGAGATCCGAAACGGCAAGGCCAGCATCGGCGTGAAGCATGTGCCACTTGCCAGTCCGCTTGCGGGTCTTAGCGGTTCCGAGAATATGGTGGTGTTCACTACCGACAGGTATTTCGATACGCCGCTCGTCGTGCGTGGTCCGGGTGCCGGAGCAGAGGTTACGGCAGGCGGCGTTTTTGCCGATATACTGAGGGTCGCAAGTTATCTTGTATAACCCTATGATGACTGCTGAAATCGTATCCATCGGAGACGAACTGCTCAAAGGCGGCAAGGTCAATACGAATGCCGCATACATAGCCGCCGGACTTGGAGGAATAGGTGTTCCTGTCCGGAGGATAGTCGCTTGCGCCGACGATGAGGATGCCATCACCGCAGCGTTTTCCGAATCTCTTTCAAGAGCCGATATCGTGCTTGCCACCGGTGGGCTTGGGCCGACCCGAGACGACCGTACAAAAAAAGCCGCCGCGAGGCTGCTCAACAGAGGCATTGAAGAGAATCCGCAGGCATACGAAATGCTCGTTTCATGGTTTGCTTCGCGAGGACGGTCGTTACCGGATAACCTGCGCGACCAGGCCGCGGTGGTCGAGGGATCGATTCTTGTGCCAAATCCAGTCGGGACTGCAGCAGGCATGATTCTTTCCTGCGGAGAGCGTTTCGGCAACCGATATCTGGTGCTGATGCCGGGTGTGCCTCTGGAGATGCAGGCCATGATGCGTGAAACGGTGCTTCCTTTTTTTTCTGCCGGTAGTACTTCCTTCATGCTGCATACTCCGGTAAAAACCGTCGGAATAGGTGAGTCGCTGCTTGCGGAACTGCTTGCCGCGGTCGAAGACCGTCTGCCCGAAGGCACGACTCTTGCCTATCTTCCGCATGTTGCCGGCGTTGATCTCATGGTCAGCACGACCGGCGCGATGCAGGATGCCGTCGAGCAGGATAACCGAATGGTTATCGAAGCCATTGCCGCCCGTGCAGGGCGCTATATCTATGCGATCGGCGAAACATCGCTCGAAGAGACGATAGGCGGTCTGCTTGCCGCAAAAGGTCTGACCATCGCAACCGCAGAATCCTGTACAGGCGGGCTCATCGCAAGCCGCCTGACCGATATTCCGGGATCTTCAGCCTATTTCCTTCAAGGTATGGTGGCCTACAGCAATGAGGCAAAAATCTCTTTGCTCGGCGTTTCCCGTTCAATAATCGAAGCGCACGGTGCGGTCAGCGAACCCGTAGCCGAAGCGATGGTTCTCGGCGCTCTCCGGGGAAGCGGGGCCGATGTGGCGGTTTCCACCACTGGTATAGCCGGACCTTCAGGAGGTTCTGCGGAAAAACCAGCGGGAACGCTCTGTATAGGTCTGGCAAGAAAAATGCCGGATGGCGGGGTGGTTGCGCGAACGCACACTTTTCGTTTGTACGGGACAAGATTGCAGTGCAAGCAGCGATTCGCAGAAGCTGCTTTGCGGGAAATCTGGAAGAGCCTGACCGGCGACGGTGATTGAACCGCAGGCATAATGGCGCCGGGTTGGTATGGCCCGGGCCCTTTACGATAGAAGAACGTTCTTACAATGTAGTTTCAATGGCAAAAATTTCACGATTACCTGACTCTGTTGCCAATAAAATATCGGCAGGCGAAGTCGTGCAGCGTCCGGCTTCGGTTGTCAAGGAGCTCCTGGAAAATTCAATAGATGCAGGAGCATCGAAAATAACCGTCATGATCAGGGACGCCGGAAAGGAACTGATCAGGATTATCGATAACGGTTCGGGGATGAACCGCCAGGACGCGCTGCTTTGCGTCGAGAGGTTTGCCACCAGCAAACTCTCGGATGTTCGGGATCTCGAAACGCTCATGAGTCTGGGTTTCAGGGGCGAGGCGCTTGCAAGCATTTCCTCGGTGTCGCATTTCGAACTCAGGACACGTCAGGAGTCCGACCCGCTTGCCATCAGATTTCGTTACGAAGGCGGTCTTCTCGTAGAGGAAAACGAAACAGCAGGGGAAGTGGGCACATCAGTCAGTGTAAGGAATCTTTTCTGCAATGTTCCGGCCCGTCGTAAGTTCCTGAAATCCAACGCTACGGAATTCCGTCATATTTTCGAAACCGTCAGGGCACTGTCGCTTGCCTATGCTGAGATCGAGTGGCGCATGTTCAGCGACGACGAAGAACTGTTCCATTTCAGGAGCCCCGATATTTTCGAACGTCTGGACTACTTTTTCGGAAAAGGCTTTTCCGAGGGGCTTATACCCATTACCGAAGAGAACGACTATCTCTCCATCAACGGATTCATCGGAAAGCCGGGCATGATGAAGCGCCAGAAATTCGACCAGCTGTTTTATATCAACCGGCGGATCATACAGAACAGGATGCTCATTCAGGCATTGCAGCAAGCTTATGGCGAGTTGCTCGAGGAACGTCAGGCCCCATTTGCCATGCTCTTTCTCGGCATCGAGCCTTCCCGTGTCGATGTTAATGTGCATCCGGCAAAACTCGAAGTGAAGTTCGAGGATGAGCGCAACGTGCGAAACATGTTCTATCCGGTCATCAGGCGGGCTATCCAGCTCCACGATTTTTCTCCTGACGCAGCGTTCGTTTCCCCGACGGTCCGGCAGGGGGAGAGTTCCGGTGCGGACGATGAGGCATTATACAGGAGGCTCATGTACCATGAACCGGCAGGCCGTGCGGGCACCACGCAAGATCTTTACAGCGGGTTCCGTGAAAACTCCCTTCCCTCAGATAACCGCAGAAGCGACCCTATGGAACCGCGCCAGGCTGAAATGTTTCCGCTTCGGGAGCCGGAAGAAAAATGGAGCAGAGCGCCGGAGGCGATTCAGGGCGACGATGTGCCGCCCACAATGCTTCAGTCGCGTTTTCATGATGACGAGGGCTCCGCGGAACCGGTTACTGCCGAGCCGAAAATCTGGCAGCTTCATAACAAGTATATCATCTGCCAGATCAAGAACGGCATGATGATCATCGATCAGCATGTGGCCCATGAACGGGTACTCTATGAACGCGCGCTCGACGTCATGGAGCAGAACGTGCCGAATTCGCAGCAGCTGCTTTTTCCTCAGAAGGTGGAGCTTCGCCAGTGGGAGTACGAGGTGTTCGAGGAGATCCGTGACGACCTCTACCGGCTCGGGTTCAATCTTCGCGATTTCGGATCGAGAACCGTCATGATCGAAGGGATTCCGCAGGACGTACGATCAGGGACAGAGGTTACCATCCTGCAGGACATGATCGCCGGTTATCAGGAGAACGCTTCGAAGCTCAGGCTTGAAAAGAGGGACAATCTTGCCAAATCCTATTCGTGCCGTAACGCAATCATGGCAGGCCAGAAACTCAGTCTGGAGGAGATGCGATCTCTCATAGACAATCTTTTCGCTACTCGGGTACCTTACTCCTGCCCACATGGCAGGCCGGTTATCGTCAAGCTCATGCTCGACCAGCTCGACCGGATGTTCGGGCGTACATGACGTCATCTTGTTGCATGTTTGTCCGAAAAAAATTACATTGACGGCTCATACCCTTGTAGCTCAGTGGATAGAGCAACAGTTTCCTAAACTGTGGGTCGGCAGTTCGAGTCTGCCCAAGGGTACAGGGTAAATTCCGGTCAGACTCTCCGCAAAACAAAAAAACAGGGAAGCTTCCCTGTTTTTTTGTTTTGCGTTCGGTATCGCTGTTTTTTTACTTGCAGTTGCCGCTGCCATTTCCGGAGCCCGCTCCCATGCCTTTTCCTTTGTTTATATTCGGGCTGTACTGATCCCATACCCATCCTGCGACGGCATGGAGTTCCCCTTCGTCGAGGCTCATCGCTGGCATGAGCCCGAACCGCGCGATGGCTTCCGGGTCAACTTTCGAAGCGGTTTTCGTGGGCGACCTCATGAACGCCACCATATGGTTGATGCCCGCAGTTTTCGAGGCGAACTGCCGGTGATAGCTCGACGCAATCGGCACGATGGGCGGAGCGCTTTTGGGTGGAGGGTTGACCGAGTGGCAGACGCTGCAGTTTCTTTCGAATACGGCTTTTCCATCCGGAATCGTTGATGCGCTTTCAGCTGACGCAGGAGCGAGAAGTACAGCGATGATTATGATCGTAATACGTTTCATTGCGGTCGGGTCGTTAAGTTTGCAGAGTCCATCACCAATTTGTCAGTGGTTCAAAGGTAAAGTTTTTTTTCGAGGCGGTACAATTTTTCCTCTCTCTCGTGTCATCTTTCGGATATTTGGTATCTTGTTTGGCAGAGTACGCTTAACCTTTTTAATCGCCAGGCGATGAAGCTTCTGAGAAACATTATCGCAATTGTCCTGCTGTTCTTTGCCGTCGATGTCGGACGGTACTTTTTTTACCCGGATATCGGACGCCTGTCGGTCGAAAATCCTTCCATGACGGCGTTTATGGAGTATCGCGAGGCACAGTGGAAGCAGGAGGGGCTTGACGACAAACGGGTACGCCAGCGCTGGGTACCGCTCGACAGGGTCTCGTCGAACCTCGTCAAGGCGGTGCTCATTGCCGAGGACAACAAGTTCTGGCAGCATCGGGGATTTGATTATGAAGCTATCGAAATGGCCATCGAAAAAAACATCGAAGCAAGGGAGTTCAAGTCGGGAGCCAGCACCATCAGCCAGCAGCTTGCCAAGAATCTTTATCTTTCTCCCTCCAGGAATCCCGTCCGCAAGATCAAGGAGGCTATTCTTACCTGGAGAATCGAGAAAACGCTTTCGAAACGCAGGATCCTCGAACTCTACGTGAACGTGGCGGAATGGGGCGACGGTATTTTCGGTATCGAGCAGGCTGCGCGTACCTATTACGGCGTGAGCGCTGCCGGTATTTCCCCGCAGCAGGCAGCCCGTCTTGCTGCCGTTCTCCCCAATCCCCTCAAATATTCTCCGGTCAACCCATCGCGATATGTCCGGAACCGGGCAAGGCGGATCTATGCCATCATGATAAGAAGGGGCGTCGTGCTCCCCGACTACAAAGAGGTAATGACCATCTCTCCCGATACCACAGCGGTGGATTCGGTCGTAACAGGGGTGCCCGATTATCTTATCAGACAGGCTGCATCGTCTGACAGCACAGCGTCCGGAGCGGCCGAACAGAATCCTCCTCCAGAAGAAAATGGCCAGCCTGTCGTCGGTAACCCCGAAGGCGCAGACGATGATGCGGGTTCCGGAACTTCAAACCCTTAAAGCGGATATCAATTATGGCTCTTCAGCTTGGCAAAGCAGCGGGTATCGTCATGCGTACCAGCGCGTATCTTTTCTACCGGGCGATGGTCTACGGCGCGCTTGTTGGCGCGGTTGCCGTTTTTCTTGGGATTCTTGCGCTTATCGGCAGCGTTTTCGGCGGCGGAGCGGCTGCAGTTCTTTTTTTTCTTGCTCTCTTTGCCGGTGGATTCGGTTTCAGGTTCATACGTGAGTATGTACTCTATCTGCTGCAGGCAGGGCATATCGCCCTGATTACGGAAATTGTTGAAAATGGCGCGTTGCCGCAGGGCATCTCCCAGACGGCATGGGCCAAAGAACGGGTCATGGGTTATTTCAAGGAGGTCAGCGTGCTCGCACTTGTCGATCAGCTGGTAAAAGGAGTGCTTGTATCGCTCAACCGCACCCTGTTCAACATCATGCAGGCTTTGCCCATTCCGGCGCTTGAAGGACTCGCATCGGTCGTGCAGCGGATCGTGACCTTCAGTCTCACCTATATCGACGAGTCCGTGATTGCCTGGACCTTCCGTACGAAAAACCCGAACGTTTTTGATGCGGCAAAATCCGGCATCATCATCTACTGTCAATCCTGGAAACCCCTGTTGAAGAATGCTGTCGCCCTGACCCTCCTAAGCTATATTTTTGTCATCCTCACTACCGTTCTTTTTATGGTGCCTTTCGGCGCTGTAGCGCTGTTTCTGCCTCAGTCATGGGCATTCGGCAAGTTCGCGCTCTTCATACTTGCACTGTTTCTCGGTATTGCGGCCAAGTGGATACTGTTCGATCCTGTTGCCTGCACATCGACCCTGCTGACATTTCTCGACGAAGCCGAACGGACCGCACCCGATCCGGTATGGGAGTCGAGAATCGAAGCAGTCAGCGAGCAGTTCCGCACGATCAGGGAAAAAGCGGGAGCAATGGCAACGGGTACGGTTCCGAAGAAAGGATGAATCGTAACTGGAGATGGAATTTTCGGCTCAATCGGCTATCCGGGCTCATGGTCTGGTAAAGCTGTTCGGGAATGTCCGGGCGGTTGACTGCATTGACGTCGATGTTGCTGAAGGAGGTTTTTTCGGCTTTCTGGGTCCGAACGGCGCAGGAAAGACAACCACCATCTCCATGCTCACCGGGCTTTCCCGTCCGGATGCCGGATCTATCCGGATCGGTGGCATCGACTGCAGCCGGAATCCTAAAGCCGCACAGCATCTGATCGGCGTTGTGCCGGATGAGAGCAACCTCTATCCCGAACTGACAGGTTTCGAAAATCTCTGTTTTTCGGGAGCTCTCTACGGTCTTCGCAAGCATGTCCGCCAGAGAAGGGCATACGAACTGCTTGATCTTTTCGGACTCGACGGATCGGCGGAACGGAAATTTTCCGGTTATTCAAAAGGCATGAAACGGCGTCTTGTCATCGCAGCAGCCATCATGCACGAACCTCTCCTGCTTTTTCTCGACGAGCCTACCTCGGGCATCGATGTGGAAAGCTCGCGAATGATCCGTTCCTTGCTTGCGGCGCTCAATCGTAAAGGAACCACGATATTCCTGACGACCCATTACATCGATGAAGCCGAACGGTTGTGCGATCGGATCGCATTTATCGTCAACGGACGAATTGTTCGCACCGACAGGCTCGAACGGCTGCTGCAGCCTGTGCAGGGCCGTCATGCGATGACGGTTACCGTGTCCGGCAACGCTGTCGTCCCATATGCCGACCTGCGGGCTGCATTTTCCGGACTCGATTTTCACGAGACGGGAGAAAACGAACTCAGGATAGAGTCATACGAACCGCTTAAAGCCGGATCGGTGGTGCGCTATCTCGAAGACCGGGGAGTCGAGGTACTCGAAGCCAGGAAACGGCAACTGTCGCTCGAGGATGTTTTTGTCGAGGTTACCGGTATCGGATCCGGCTCCATGACGGGGGAAAAAGAGGGGAGGGCACGCCGATGAAGCGATGGATAGCCTGCTGGAACATCGTACTCAAAGATATGAAGGCATACTATCTCAAGCCGCCCAATGTGAGCTGGGGACTGCTTTTCCCGTTCGCCTGGACCGGCATGTTCCTCGTCCGTTCGGGTCAGGGCGTTCATTCACTTGTTTCGGTATTGCCCGGTATGATTGCCCTGTCCGTGCTCTTCGGAACCAGTTCCATGCTTGCCGTTGCGGTTACTTTCGAAAAAAAGGCAAAAGCTTTCGAGAGGCTGCTGCTTGCACCGATACCGCTCTGGATGCTCATGCTTGCAAAAACCTCAGGGGCTGTTGTTTTCGGCTTGTTCAATGCGCTGGTGCCTGTTGCTCTCGGTTCAATCTTTTCCTCCCTTTCGGGAGTTTCATGGAGTCTGGTTGCTGCGGCAGTCCTCTTGACGGCGCTCGTTTCGACCTACCTGAGCCTGTTGCTTGCCATATTGGCAACGGAAGTGTTCGAGGTGCAGACGCTGTCCAACTTCGTACGATTTCCCATGATTTTTCTCTGCGGCCTTTTTTTTTCGGTCAGCTCCCTGCCGGATCCGCTTCAATTCCTTTCGTATCTTCTTCCGCTGACCTACGGAGTCGATATCCTGCGCCATGCCATGGGCGGAGAACAGCTTCTGCCGGTACAGATCGACCTCGCCGTTCTCGCAGGTTTCTGTGTCCTCCTTTTTGCGGTCAGCCTTCGCAGCATCAGCAGACACTGGATCGGATAATGCCGGATGAACTTTATGGGACGTGAGGCGGTAATAGAATCGTGCCGCTTGCCATAGAAGAGAGTATTTCCGAAACCAGAACAGTAAAGACCATGAACCGTAACGTTTCCGTAAGGGCCGCCATTCTTCCGCTCTATTCAACGTTGCTTATTCTTCTTTTCGCCGTGACGGGATGCACGGTGCAATACGCAAGGCCCGACAGGCCGGGCGGAGTTCGCCCTGATGAAAGCCCGCGTCTATTCAATACCACATGGCGTGCGGTCGAGATTATGGGCAGAAAGGCATCATTCTATCCCGGCCAGAAAATGGATGCTCATATCATTCTTAACAGCTATGGCCGAGTGAGCGGTTCGACCGGCTGCAACAATCTTAACGGAAGCTATACGAGCCTTAGAGGCAGACTCTCTTTCGGTTCGATCGGGACGACGCGCATGGCCTGTTCGCCGCGTATCATGGAACAGGAGCGGCGTTTTCTCGATGCCCTTCGCATTACAGCATCCTATGATATATCCGGACGGCGCCTCATCCTGTTCGATAACCGGGGAAGAACGGTCATGGAGCTTGTTGCAGCGAGGTGATCGCTGAATCGTCAGCGTGGATGCTTGAGAGAACTGCCGGGGAACCGTGGAGCAACATGGCAGGTTCTCTATACTGATAATTGCGTTGACAGGTTGATTTTTTTATATTACGTCCATTAAATAATCGCGTCGAAAACCGTTTTCATCGGAAAAAATGTTTACAGCGAACATGAACAGCCTTACAATAGGCCTATGCCTGCTACTTCAGAGCTCGGGGGCTCTTGGAGGAGGTGCGTTTTAGTTCGTTTTCCGCTGGAAAGGAACAGATTTTAAGCCGCCGCCCTTCAGGGGACGGTGGCTTTTTTTGTTTATATGACCATAATCACAATAAGAGGAAAAGCACCAATGAAAAAGAACGGGATGAATTACCGGAAATACACTGCGTATCCCGCAGTGGAGATTGCCGGCAGAACGTGGCCGGATAACACCATCACCAAAGCGCCGGTATGGTGCAGCGTAGATCTGAGAGACGGCAATCAGGCTCTTCCGGTGCCGATGAGCGTCGATGAAAAGGTGGCCATGTTTCAGTTGCTGGTTTCCATCGGGTTCAAGGAGATAGAGATAGGTTTTCCGTCGGCATCGGCTACCGAGTTCGCATTCGTACGACGGCTTGTCGAGCAGAATCTCATTCCCGAGGATGTGACCATACAGGTGCTGACCCAGGCGCGGGAGCACCTGATCCGCAGGACTTTCGAATCGGTAAAGGGAGCGGGCCGCGTGATCGTGCACCTCTACAATTCGACATCGAGACAGCAGCGGGATGTCGTGTTCCGCAAGAACAAGGATGAGATCAGGGCCATTGCCGTGGAGGGCACCAGACTCGTTAGGAAGCTGAAAGAGGAGAGCGGCAATCCGGGTATCCGTTTCGAGTACAGTCCTGAAAGCTTTACCGGTACGGAACTCGACTATGCTCTCGATGTCTGCCATGCCGTAATGGATGCCTGGGGGGCATCTGCCGACAACAGGATTATACTCAATCTGCCATCGACCGTCGAAATGTCCAGGCCGAACATCTATGCCGACCGGATCGAATGGTTCTGCCGGCATATAAAGGATCGCGACGCTGTACTGATCAGTGTTCATGCTCATAACGATCGCGGTACCGCCGTGGCTACGGCCGAATTTGCCGTTATGGCCGGAGCGGATCGTGTCGAAGGCGCGCTGTTCGGCAACGGCGAGCGTTGCGGCAACATGGATATCGTCACCATGGCGCTTAACCTGTTTACTCAAGGCGTTGATCCCGAGCTGGACTTTTCCGACCTTCCGAAGATTCGCGAAATTTATCACAAATGCACCCGCATGGACGTTCACCCTCGACATCCCTATGCGGGAGATCTTGTCTATACGGCATTTTCAGGTTCACATCAGGATGCCATCAGCAAGGGGATGAAAGCGCACAAGGGATCTTCTGACGGCACGTGGGACGTACCCTACCTGCCGATAGATCCGCAGGACGTCGGATGCAACTATGAGGCGATCGTTCGCATCAACAGTCAGTCCGGCAAGGGCGGAGTGGCTTATGTGCTTGAGCAGGACTACGGTATTCAGATTCCCAAATGGATGCAGCCCGACTTTGCGGAGGCGGTACAGGCGGTTGCCGACCGTACGGGAGAGGAACTTTCCCCGGAACGCATACACGATCTCTTTCACCAGGAGTACGTGAAACTCAAGGAGCCGTTCGTGCTGAAGAAATGCCATATAAGCTGGGATGACGAGGACCCCGACCGTAACGATGAAGAGGCGACCATTATCACATGCACGGTGCAGATGAAAGACCGGGAGTTTCATGTGGATGCCAGGGGCAATGGTCCGGTCGATGCCTTTGTGAAAGGGTTTGTCGAGGTCAGCGGTCTGGAATTCACCATCGAGAATTATGCGGAACATGCGATCGGTCACAGCGCCGGCGCGCTTGCTGTGGCATACATTCGAATAGGGTGTCCAGATGGCAGGGTTTCTTTTGGCGCCGGGATCGATTCGAATATCAGCCTTGCGTCCATCAAGGCGATTGTCAGTTCGCTGAACCGCCTTCCGTAAGCGGTTCCGCAGGCCGGAGCGTCGTCACCCTCCGGTCTGCTTTTTTCTCCATGTTTTTTGTATTTTAAATGGAAATGATTTCCATTTAAAATATGCGGAACGCTCCGGAAATAATCAGGAAAGCCGGATTGAAAGTAACGCCGGTCCGTCTGGCCATTCTGAGGCTTCTTTCAGACAGCGTCAGACCGCTCTCTCCCAGGGATGTACATGACCATCTCATGGAGAAGTTCGGCAGAAACGGTCTTCCGGGAGTTTATCGGAATCTCGAAGCTCTGGCCGAAAGCGGGATTCTTTTCCGTATCCCCGGATTCGGACGGGAGCGCCGTTACGCCCTTTGTCCGAATCCTGATAACCCTCACCAGCACCATATCATCTGCATCTCCTGCGGCCGTATCTCCGAGATCGAGGAGTGCCGCTATCATGATGGTATGATGGTCGGCGGATATCGGCTGCTTTCCCATGCCATGCAGTTCGAAGGGATCTGCGGATCCTGTCTTTCGCAAACGAACCATACCCGATCATGATCCACCGAACGGTTGCCCTTCTGGCTATGCTGATTCTTCTGTTGCTCCAGAACGGCTGCGTCACCACTCCGGAAAACCGGCAGCTGCAGGTCGTCACCTCCATTGTACCTTTTGCATATTTCGTCGAAAGAATCGGCGGCGACCGGGTAGCAGTAATGGCCATGGTGCCTCCGGGAGGCAATCCGCACAGCTATGAACCGACCCCGAGGCAGATGTCGGCATTGTCCGGGGCTTCAATGTTCGTCAAAGCCGGTTCCGGGGTGGAATTCGAACTTGACTGGGTACCTCGCATTCTTTCGCTCAATCCGGAACTTCAGATCTGCGATGCATCGGAAGGGGTGAGGCTTATTGCCGTGAACCATGAAGATCATGCGCATGAAAAACGCACCCATGCGGAAGATCTCCGTAAAGATGCCGATCATCATCACCACGGCCGTTTCGATCCTCACTACTGGCTTTCTCCTGAAAACGGCATTCTTATCGCACGCAATATCGAAAAAGCCCTGATTCAGGCCGATCCTGACAACAGGGAACAATATGCAGCCAACGCAGATGAACTTGTTTCCGACCTCGAAGCACTGCGTATCGAGATTCGCAACCGGCTCGCTTCTGTCAGGAACCGCAGCTTTCTTGTCTTTCATCCTGCCTGGGGGTACTATGCTGCCGAATTCGGACTGAAACAGATTGCCGCCGAAGAGGAGGGTAAAACGCTTACCCCGCGTCAGCTGCAGCAGGTCATCGAACAAGCCAGAGCAGCCGATATCCGGGTGGTTTTCGTTTCTCCACAGTTCAGTACCGTTCAGGCAGAGGCGATCGCAAGGGATATCGGCGGTACGACAGGGATGGTCGATCCGCTCGCCCATGACTATATGGACAATCTGCGTAAGGCGACCGATGCTTTTTCCGGGGCTTTGCGATGAACCATGAAGTAATCCGCTGCGAAGGTCTTTGTGTCGAGCTTGGTGGGGTCGCCGTGCTGAGAGATCTCTCCTTTTCGGTAGATGAAGGTGATTTTCTTGCTGTTGTCGGCCCGAACGGCGGGGGAAAAACCACCCTGCTGAGGGTGCTGCTTGGTTTGCAGAAGCCTTCATCCGGCAGCGTCAGCGTATTTGGTGCCGAACCGGGGAATACTCCTGGCAGAACAGGATATGTGCCGCAGCGGCTGTTTTTCGACCGCGATTTTCCTCTCAGCGTGATGGATGCCGTGCTGATGGGGCGTATTGCGCTGAAAACGCCGTTTCAGCGTTACAGCAAGGCCGATCGGGAAGCCGCAGCAGAAGCGCTGCGTACCGTCGGACTCTCTTCGCTTGCGAACCGAAGGATAGGCGCTCTGTCGGGAGGCGAGTTGCAGAGAACCCTTATTGCCCGGGCGCTTGCCGGAGAGCCCGAACTGCTGCTGCTCGATGAACCGACGGCAAGCGTCGATCCGGAGATGAAAACCACCATCTACGACCTGCTCGATCGTCTGCGCAAAAGCATGACCATCCTGTTGGTAACGCACGATACCGGGACGGTCAGCCGTTTCGTCAGCCGTGTACTCTGCCTTAACTGCAGCATGGTCCAGCGAGAGGCTCCATCCTCATTCCCTGGCGGCCGAGCTGTCGAACAGGTTTATCCCTATCCGGTCGATCTGCTCGTGCACCATGCCGACAGGGGCCTGCAGCCAACCTCAAAACCATGATGCCATGACCGCAGACCTCTTCGCTTACGAGTTTTTGCGCAATGCGGTGTTCGCGTCGCTGCTCGCCAGCATAGCCTGCGGCATCATCGGCAGCTACGTGGTGGTAAAAAAAATCGGATTCATCAGCGGAGGCATCGCCCATACGGCCTTCGGCGGCATAGGGCTCGGCTACTATCTCGGCATCAATCCTCTTTTCGGCGTGATTCCCTTCAGCCTGTTCGCGGCGGTCGCCATCGGCCTGCTCAGCCGAAAAGCAAGGGTAGCCGAAGATACCGCGATCGGAGCATTCTGGGCTGTCGGCATGGCAGCAGGCGTCATTCTTATCGGCCTTACGCCGGGTTATGCTCCTAATCTTTTCAGCTACCTGTTCGGCAATATCCTGACGGTGCCGGCGGATGATCTCTGGATGATCGTTATCCTCGATTTTTGCATTGCCGCTTTGACCTGGCTCTTCAGCAAGGAGTTTCTTGCTATTTCCTTCGATGAGGAATATGCAGAGGTTTCGGGAGTGAAAACCACTCTGTTCTATCTTCTCCTGCTCTGCCTTATCGCGCTGACGGTCGTTATTCTGATGAGGGTTGTCGGGATTGTGCTCGTTATCGCGCTGCTGACCATTCCTGCTGCTATAGCAAGGTTATTCTGCCGAAGCCTCGGCGCAATGATGCTGCTTGCCACGATGCTTTCGGCGCTTTTCAGTCTTGCAGGCCTCTGGGTTTCCTACCAGCTCGATCTTGCTTCGGGCGCTGCAATTATCGTGCTTGCCGGGTCAGCCTTTCTGCTTGTCCATACGGCGAGATTCGTCATTGCTTCCGTGCGGGGACGATGACGACAGGGCATGAGGCTTTTCGTACCACTCCTTCGGAGACGCTGCCGACAAGCAGGTGATACAACGCGCCATGGCCGTGAGAACCGAGTACGATGAGGCCGGCGCAGGATGTTTCTGCTGCCTCGATAATCGCATCGACCTCATTGTTATGGGCTATGCTTACCGATACGTCAAGGTTGGCGTTCTGCAGCGCTCTGGCGATTTCAAGCAGGCGCTCATATGCGGGAAGTTCGGGACGGTCGGATTCCGCAATTTTCGCTACCGGCGTCCAGGCATCGATGTTCGCTTCAATATCGAAAATCGGTGTCGCCGGAGCTATGGCGTGAAGCAGAAACACTTTTGCCTGAAGCGCGGAGGCAAGCGTAAGCGTCTTCTGGACGACATCGTCCGTGACGCCGGAAAAATCAATTGCGGCAAGAATGTTCATGTCGGTTCTTTCGTGGAAATACGGCAAGCGTTGCGAGCTTCCCCTGCTGCCGCGGGATCGTTGATATTTCTGAGCGAGCTGATGTCCGGCAGCATAATATCGCCTGTTCGCGATCCGGCAAGAAAGGAGTTCAGAGAGTCGTTTCCTTCAGCATGTCGCGCGAGAAGTTCCTGTCGCGATTTCGGCTCGTAGCAGGCCAGGAGCGGTTCGTAACGCAGGGTTTCAGCATGACGGAAGGCTGTTGCGAAGCGCAGAGGCATCCGGTTATCGACGAGGGTGTCGAGCAGACCGGTATCGATAAACGGCATGTCGCATGCAGCGATCAGCCATGCCCGCTCCGGATACAGGCGCTGCGCCGAGAGCAGGCCGCCGAGAGGGCCTGTTTCGAGATACCGGTCGGTGATTACCGGCAATCCGAGATCGGCATACCGGGACTCCTGATCGGGACGGCAGGATATGAAGACCTCTTTACATCGGCGCCGAAGCAGGGTTGCGGTATGCATGAGCTGATTTTCGTCGTGGTAGCAGAGAAGCGCCTTGTCGGTACCCATTCTCGCACTTCTGCCGCCGGCAAGAATAAGTCCTGAGAGAGGAGTCGCCGCAACTTCTGCTCCGAAGCGGGATTCGATGAATGCGGTAATGGTTGCAACGTCGTCGCGCTGAAAAACCGGCAGGTCAAACCGCTTTTCGAGTTCCTTCGGTTCATCTCCGGTTTCCACGAGTGCGACGACCCCGGATATGCCGCCCGTTTCGAGCAGGTCAAGGATTTTTCTTTCCCTGTCTACCATAAGCAGTTTCGGAAGCGGCAGCTCCTTGAGACCTTCTACGATGAGCAGGTCGCATGAGCGGAATATCCGGCTCTCCGAAATTTCGTCCCACGCCGATCCGGAAATGACGGCTTTTTTTACCGGATCGGAAATCATGACGGTTTCAGCGCCGGCATCCCGGAATATGAACGAGTCCTTGCCTTCCCGATCCAAATCGAAACGGTGACATCCGTGCTTGTAGCAGCCTACGGCAAAACGTTCAGAAAGATGTTTTACGACAGCTGCGGCCAGCGTCGTTTTTCCGGTTCCGGAAAAGCCGGAAAACGCTATTTCATATGGATGAAAAAGCATGAGCTGGTATTAAAGCCGAACTGCTGATCTCTTTTGAGACACCGGGGAACGTTTTGCAGGGTTATCCGGATTCGGATTATCTTAACCGGTTCCGATCTCAGACTCTTGCCTGCATCTTTTCCTGTACGAGCATGATTACGGCCGCGGCAACGCCCGGTACCCATCCCAGAAGGGTAAGAATACCGGTAAGCATGATGGTTCCGGCCTCTTTGTTCATGACGGCTGCGGGGGGAAGGATGAATGCAAGAATCCAGCGACGAATGTCCATAACGGGCTCCGATTTGAGAGGGTTTCTTTCATGAAGGCTTTGCGTGGCCGGTCAATCGAGGTTCCCTGAATTTGTATTCAATGGTAAACTCTTTGAAATTTACGACTTCTCCCGACAACAACCAACGAAAACCGCCAAGGTCGGCTTCTTTAAGGAGTCTGTTGTTTTTTATCGATAAAGTTTTAAATTAGAGTCCCCTTCGAAGCGTTCCTGGGTGGTAACAATTGCTTACTCCCGGTTTTCTGAACATAAATTGAATTATTTTGCATAAAACAGTTCATCCCGACGTGGTTTTGGATGATGTTGATGAGGTGATCGACGAGCCGAATTTTAATAACCCCAATACCTCACCCGATCCGCCAAGTCCTTACGCAGACCTGGAAAAAAAGTATCGTAAAAACAGGTTCAACAAGAACCGCAGCAAGAAAACATCCGATTCTCCCGGCTACAACAGTCTTCAATCGCCTGTCACGCCAAAAGCTTCGCGAGGCAACAAAGTCCAGAAAAGAAAATCGACAGGAAAGCCGCCGTCCAAGCCCGCAAGATTTACTCCCGGCAAACGCGGTTCCTGAGGCTCGATCATTACGGTCTTCCGGCCGGCTTTTGCTCTCCAGGCCTGAAACACTATTAAATACCCAATGCAGTTTGAAATACAGGCTCACAGGGGAGCGCGGGCTTTTTTTCCGGAAAACACCATTCCTGCTTTCCGGGGAGCGGTCGATCTCGGCATCAGGGTTATCGAACTCGATGTTGTCGTTTCCCGGGATCATCGTCTTGTCGTTTCTCATGATCCCTGGATAGGCGGGCCATTGTGCGCGGGTTCCGACGGCAAACCGCTCGGGTGCTCTGAAAAAGAGCGGCGCCTGATCTACCGGATGGACTATGACGAGATCGCGCAGTTCGAATGTGGCATGGCGGATCCGTCGTTTCCGTTACAGAGGACGGTTCCTGCCGTCAGGCCGCTGCTCTCCGACGTCCTGCAGCAAATCGATGCCGGCAGGCATGCTGACGAATTCCAGCCGGTTATATTCAATATCGAACTCAAATCATGGTCTGAAGGCGACGGACGGCTGCATCCCGCTCCCGGGCCCTATGCGGATATCTTCTCGGAGCTGATCGCTCACTGTGCGGCGGCATCGAGAGTTCGGGTACAGTCTTTTGACAGGAGGCTGCTTACAGAGGTCTGGAGGCGCTCTAACGATCTCGTTTTCGGACTTCTTGCAGAAGATTTTTCGCATTTCGATCCCTTCCCATGGGAGCCCGGTTTTGTTCCGGCCTATGTGAATCCGTATTTTCAACTTCTGAGCCCTGAACTGGTCGATGCCCTGCACGCAAAGGGATCGCTCGTGATTCCCTGGACGGTCAACCGCGTCGAAGATATGCTCGCCATGAAGTGTATGGGGGCTGACGGTATCATCACCGATCATCCCGAACTGGCGCTGAGGCTTCCCGGGCTGAACGCATAAACTCTGGCCACCCGAAAAGAACAATAATATGGAATTCAGCCATCTCGACGAGCGAGGCAATATCGCCATGGTCGACGTTTCCCGTAAACCCGGCACCATGCGCACCGCATCTGCGTCGGGATGCATCTCCATGCGGCCTGAAACGCTGAGCCTTCTTCGTGAGGACTCCCTTCCCAAAGGCAATGTGCTTACGGCCGCGAAGCTCGCCGGCATCCAGGCGGCAAAGCAGACCGCGCATCTCATTCCGCTCTGTCACCAGCTCAACCTTTCCTGGGTGGAGATATCCTTTACCATGCACGACGATCGGATTGCCATAATGGCCGCAGTGAAAACGAGGGAGGCCACCGGAGTCGAGATGGAGGCGCTAACGGCGGTTTCCGTTGCTGCGCTGACGATCTACGATATGTGCAAAGCCGTCGATACCACCATGGAGATTGGCGCCATAAGGCTCGATGCCAAGACCGGCGGAAAAAAGCAGCATGCCGCGGAGTACAGGCCGAGAACCTCGATTCTCGTGCTTTCCGACTCCATTGCTGCAGGTAAAGGGCTTGACCGTTCGGGGATGCTGCTGCGCGAAGGGTTCGAAGCTGCAGGATGCCCGGTCGAAGAACTGCGGATCGTTCCTGATTGCAGGGAGGAGATCGAGGCGGTCATTGACGAGTGGGTCGCCGGAGGCGTGGAACTGATCGTAACGTCAGGAGGAACCGGTCTCGGGCCTCGCGATGTGACTGTCGAAGCTCTGCAGCCTAAATTCACCCGAAAGCTTCCCGGGATCGAACAGGCACTTTTCAACTGGGGTCAGGGGAAAACGAAAACGGCCATGCTTTCGCGGCTTGCCGCAGGTACGATCGGCGACTCGCTGCTCGTTTGTCTTCCCGGAAGTCCGGGGGCTGCTGCGGATGCGCTCGAAGTGCTGGTTCCGGCGGTGTTCCATGCATTTTCCATGCTGAAAGGGGAGGGCCACGCATGATGATTTCCGTAGCAGATGCCCGCATGATCATCAGGGAATCGGTTTCCGTGCTGCCGGCTCACTACCAGCCACTTTCCCTTCTTCAGGGCAGGGTGCTTGCAGAGGAACTGACCGCACCATTTCCGATGCCGCGTTTCACCAATGCCGCAATGGACGGATTCGCGCTGCGTCATGCCGATATTGCAGCGGCCTCGTCCGAAACGCCGGTAATCCTGCAGGTAATAGCCGAAGTTGCCGCCGGGGCAGTACCTGTTGAACGGGTGCGTCAGGGCACCTGCGCGCAGATCATGACCGGAGCGCCTATGCCGGATGGGGCCGATACGGTCATTCCGTTCGAACAGACCAGCGGATTCGGCACCAGCGAGGTCTCGATCTTTTCCATGCCGAAAAAAGGCGCAAATATTCGGTATGCAGGAGAAGAGATTGCCCGGGGGGCATCCCTGCTGCCGAGAGGCACCGTGCTGACGCCGGGAGCGATTGCCGTGCTCGCAGCATTCGGTATCGGCGGGACAATGGCGTACGATCTGCCGAAAATCTCCCTGGTCACGGTAGGCAGCGAACTCAGGCTTCCCGGAGAACTCCTCGAAGGAGATGCCGAAATCTATAACTGCAACCGCAGCATGATGGAAGCGCTCTCTCGCGCATGGGGAATCGAGCCTGCGATGACGCTGCATGCTCCCGATGATCGTGACGCGCTGCGGGGCACACTCTTTCGTGCCCTTGCCGGCAGCGATATGCTCGTTACCGCGGGGGGAATATCGACGGGCGAATACGACTATGTGCAGGAACTGCTTCGCGAAGCAGGAGTGACCCCCCGATTCTGGACGGTAGCGCAGAAACCGGGAAAACCGCTCTACTTCGGCCTGACAGGCGATGGCCGTCCGGTGTTCGCGCTTCCGGGCAATCCGGTTTCGGCGATCACCTGCTTTATCGAATATGTGGTCCCGGCGCTCTGCCTCATGCAGGGTCGGAAGGTTCCGGCAGCAGTCACTGCCGAGCTCGAAGAGCCCTTTCCTGCGGACAGGAAGCGCCACCGGTTTCTTCCCGGAACGGTGCGGGAGGAGGGAGGAAAACTTCTGTGCAGGGTGAGCGGAAAAGTGGAGTCGCACATGATCACCTCGCTTACCGGAGCGAATGCCATTATCGGCTCCCCGCCCTCTACGGAGCCGCTCCTGCCCGGAACGCCGGTTACCTGTACCCTTCTTCCCCGGCAGGACTTTTCGGCTGCCGCAGCTCGTTTGTGACTGCGGCGGTTTCCCGCTGCAGCCCGACCAGCTCGTCTTCGCTCAGCCTCAAAGGACTGTACAGCGACCTGTCGATCAGATCGAGCAACCGTTTTACTCTTTCGGCGGTATTTGCTGAGATTCCCGTTCTGTAGAGAGCGTCGGCAAGCTGTGTTTTCGTAAGGCTTTCAGGTCTGGCAACCCCCCGTTCGGATACTGCGGCATAGATGCGGCTCCTGAGCAGGTCGGGACTTTCGCTGCCGGTTGCAGGGTTTCCCCGGCCGCTTACGGTTTTCGATCGTCTGTTTTCAGAGCGCTTTCTGCCTGCGGTGTAGAGCGCTCCCAGAGCGAGCATGAGTGCGGCAAGCGAAACGGCGAATGGTAAAATACGCGTACCCTCTTCTGCCGGACTTTTCGTTATTCCGGATTGCTGTTCCGTTTCGGAGACGGAATATTCCTTTCGCCTTACAGGAAGCACCCTTACTTTTATCGGGCCGGACGCTGCCGTCCGGTACCGGCAAGCTGCGGGATCGAAGTAGATGAATCGCGCCGACGCAATGTCGAGCGTGCCCGCCTCTTCAGGATAGAGGGTGAGTGTCGTTTTGTGGGTGCCGGAAGAGAGGGCTCTCTGAGTGTCGAGAGACAGATATGTCGATGTCACGCTCCGGCTCACGGATGGGGAAATTTCCGGCAAGGGTGCCATGAGGGAGGGGAGGTTTCCTGTGCCGTTTACGCTTGCCGTCAGCGTTACCGGTTCTCCTTCTCTAATGATTGCCGGTTCGGCGCTGAGGGTAAAGGAAAAGGTTCCCACAGCTCCGCTGAACCCGTCCGGAACCGGTTCCGGCAGTTTTCTCGCCTGCAGGACAACGGCAGGAGCGGAAAGCGTAAGGGTTCTGCCTCCCTGAACCGACGGAGTTGCCGGCATCAGGCAGTTCAGTCGATAGCCGTCGATCACATAGCGTCCGGGTCGGATGGCGGAAAGCTTGAACTGCCTGATGATCGCGCTGCGCCAGACTGCTCCTGAAACGGTAACCTTCCGGCTTCTGACGAATCGCCCCGGGTCGAGTTCCTCTGACCACAACCCTTTCAGGGAAGGATTCGACGCATCAGAAACCTGCGGTCCCTCGCCGGTGAAAAAGAGGGTATAGGTAAGCAGGATCTCCTCACCGGCAAAAGGGTTGTGTGCCGTCGCCTCAGCGCGGATAAATGGCTCCCGAACGGTCTCCGCCAGGATTGCGGCAGGCAGGAGCGTCGCTGCGACGAAGAGCAGGACACTCGGAAATGGCCGGAGGAGGTTCCGCATGGGTTCGACAGATTGCTATTTCATCAGTTCCCGCGAGCGGGTTGCCGCTGCGGCTACCGTATCGACAAGGATTTCCCGGATATTCCGCTCCTGCATCACCTTCAGCCCGGCTTCGGTCGTGCCGCCGGGTGTTGTGACATCGCTGATCAGCTCTTCAGGGCTTTTGCTGCCCGAGAGTACCATTTTTGCCGCGCCGAGCATGGTCTGCGCACTGAGGAGCAAGGCATCTTCGCGCGAAAGGCCCCATTGCACTCCCCCTTCCGCGAGCGAAGAGATGATATGGAACATGTAGGCCGGACCGCTGCCCGAGACAGCTGTAGCCGCATCCATGAGACGTTCGTCATCGAGCACCACGGTTCTCCCGATAGCCCGGAACAGCTCTTCGGCAAGAACTATATCCCCGTCAGTCGCGGCAGTTCCCCTGCAGAGGGCGGTCATCCCTTCGCCCGCGAACGCAGGCGTGTTGGGCATAACCCGGATGACCTTCACCTTGTTGCCGGTGTGGCGGCTGATGAATTCCGACGAAATGCCCGCAGCAACGCTCAGAAGCAGATGTCGGTCGGTAAGAAACGGTTTCAGTCCGGCAAGCACGCCCTCTATCTGGTAAGGCTTCACCGAAAGAACGATCACTCCGGCTTTGCCGGCAAGCGTTTCGACGGAAGAACAGGCTTCGACGGGGTACGCTGCCGTTATGCTTTCGATAGCCGCCGGCAGTGTATCGAAACCATATAACCGCATGTTCTCTTTTGCAGCAAGTCCTGCGATCAGCGCCCGGGCGATTCTGCCGGTGCCGATAAAGCCGGTGTGGAGTCTGTTCATCGTTAAATCTGGAATTGTTGGTGACTGGTTGTAACGATATGTACGTTTTTTCGCAGCTATTTCCAGCAGGAGGCAGCGGTTTCTTCTACCGGTAGCGAAGTTTGAAGAGGAGAATGACGAAGAGCAGGGCGAGCGAAACGCTGTTGGCGGCGATCATCGGCAGGTCATTTTTCGACAGGCCGTAGAGGAGCCAGAGCACGATTCCGATATTCATGCTGAGGGCCCATACGAGGCTTATGTCCCGAGTCTGGCGGGTTGCGACGATCTTCAATGCCTGAGGCAGGAGCGCGAGCGTGGTGATGATGCCGGCAGCGAAACCGAGCATCTCGCTTGAGTAATAGTTCATCCGTTCTCCATGATTGGCTTGAGGTGCGAAGGCGAATATACGAAGCGAAGAGTCCCTTCCGAAATACCGGTATAAAAAGTATTGAGTGCAGCGGACTAAACGCAAAAGGCGGGAGATAGTGCTCCCGCCTTTTGCTGCAATGCGAGCGATAAGAGCTTATTTGCTCAGGTTGACCATGTACTCGACGGCGAGTTTCACGTCAGCGTTGGAGAGTTTCGTGTTGCCGCCTTTAGGTGGCATCATGCCTTTTTTGCCCTGGTAACCCTTGATGGATTTATCGACCAATACGTTCATTCCCTGGGCGATGCGGGCGGTCCAGGCCGGCTTGTTGCCGGTTTTCGGGGCGCCCATGATGCCGTCCTTGTGGCATGAGGCGCAGTTGGCGTCATAAACAGCTTTGCCGGTAGCGGCGTTGGCATCGGTCAGGCTGAAAGAGATCATAAACAGCGCGCAGAAAGCAGCAGATACGAAACGAGACATAGAATTCTCCCTTGCAAGAATTAAAGATTTTTGATGTTTGGTCGTGTGCCGGTTGTGCAAAAAAACCTCAAGCTGGATATTTTAGCATTAAAAAACCAGCCTTCCAAACGTTCGTGGATTTTTTATGCATATATGAGTTATCCGGTGGATAAAAAAACGGAGCATCGCCGATGAGACGCGCTCCGTTTTCTGTTAAGATCCGAAACGGTGCCTTAAGCGGCTTATTTCGAGATTTCGGCCATGTATGCTACGGCACTGCCTACCTCTTCGTCGCTCAGGTCGGGGTTGCCGCCTCTGGCGGGCATCATGCCGGCAGATCCGGTATATCCTTCAATCGATTTTTTTGTCATCACATCCACACCCTGAGCGATGCGGTCTTTCCATGCGGCTTTATCGCCCGGTTTCGGAGCGCCCATCATGCCGGCATCGTGACAGCCGTTGCATCCTTTTGTTTCATATATGGTTTTACCGGCGGCAAGTTTGGGATCGGCAGGCGTTTCAGCTGCGGGAGCTTCGGCGGGCGCTGCGGCTTCAGCCGGAGCTGCTGCTTCTTCCTTGGATTCCGGAAATTCGAGCTTGGCAGGCGGTTTTTCGAGGCCGCATGCGCCAAGGCAGAGCATACCGGCGGCGAAAACTGGCAAAAAGCGTTTCATGGCGTTCTCCGTTATTATGGATTGTGTGGTTGTGTCAGGTACTGAAAATCGTTGGCTATAATTTTATGAATAATTTGCCGTACGACAAAATGGTTTTTTCAGCCGAACCGGGAGGCAAGCTGTTTTTTCAGATCGTTTCTCGATAGTTCGTAGAGATGGGTGTAGAAGAGATTGAAAAAGAGAACGGCCGCTTTTGCGCTTGGCGCGCCGATGCCTCTCCGGATGGATTGCGCGGGCGAGAAAAGCTGCCGGGTCAGCATCGAGTAGCTCTCGACGAATGCGTCGAGTGGAATTCTTTTCGGCCGGTAGAGCATCTCCTGGCCGAACGTGTAACGGAATGCCGTAGGGTCCTCCGGATCGAAAAGCAGGCGGCCTTCTTCTCTGAGCCGATCGAACACTCCGGTACCGGGAGTAGGGCGGAGGATGTTTATGCCTGGCACATCGAGCTTTGTTCGCGAGACGAAGTCGAGAATGGCCGCAGGCGTATCGAGCGTGTCGCCGTCGAGGCCGTAAATGAAGCTGCCGTAGAGACTGATTCCTGCGTTCCGGATGTTCCGGATCGCCGCGGCAAGTTCCGCGGCCTTGTTCTGGGTCTTGCGGTGGGCGTTCCGGCTTGCCGGTTCCACGCTTTCTATGCCGACGAGCAGCGCGCGGCACCCCGATTTTGCGAATACCTCAAGCAGGCGTGGCTGCTGGCCGAGTGTCGTGGTCGCCTGACCAAACCAGCTGATACGGTAAGGGATCAGCCGCCGGAAAAGCTCTTCGGCGTAAGACGGGTCTGCATTGACGGAGTCGTCGACGAAAAAGAATATTCGTCTGTCGTCCTGCAGAAACCGCCCGACTTCGGCGACGATGTCGCTGATGGCGCGTCTTCTCAGCGATCGACCGTTCAGCACGTGGACATTGCAGAAATCGCAGTTGTAAGGGCACCCCCGTCCTGTCTGGATGAGGTTTGTCGTAAAGTATCGATTTCTCTGAAGCATACGCTTGCTGACCGGACGGGGCAGCGACAGATCCGGAAATCCGTCAGCGCGATAATCGGTTTTCAGAGATCCCTCCCTGAGATCCTCAAGCACCGTTTTCCAGAGATCGTCGGCTTCACCGTGCACCAGCAGATCGGCGTGGGGACGGCACGAATCCGGAAAGAGCGTGACATGGGCGCCTCCGAGCGCTACCGGTATGCCTTGACTTCTGAGTTTGTCGGCAAGTTCGAACGCCTTGCGCGCCATGCCGG
Source organism: Chlorobium sp. (assembly GCF_036528655.1). Lineage (GTDB taxonomy): Bacteria > Bacteroidota > Chlorobiia > Chlorobiales > Chlorobiaceae > Chlorobium. Next base: position 24,567 of record NZ_JAIGND010000003.1, on the reverse strand, counting down.
TCTGTACACTTATACCCACGAGATCCCACTCGTTTCGGGAAGGGAACTCTTCGAACCGCATATCGCAGAGCTGCTGTTCGACTCCCGGAACTTCGACCGAGCCGAGGATCATCAGTGCAAGGGGCGGAATGGCGAACTGGCTCTGCTTGATGAGGCTTCTGACGGTGCGGTTGAACCGTTGTCGGATGGAGCCGGCTTCAGGTTCGTCGTAAAGGGACCGCGCGCCGTCGACGCCACTTTCGGATGGGAGAAAGACCAGCAGGACTTTTTTCGTCTGATTCATGGGAGTCTCTACCAGTCTTTACCGCCTGACCGTTCTTCCTTGCCTCCGGACGATGCATAAGGAACCAGGCGCATCGTCCGGTTCTCCTGCATCTGCGCCTGCCGGAGCAGACGCTCCGCAGTGTTCATCCTTCCGTTTGCCGTTGAAGCTGTTTCTGTCCGGTCTCGACTGTTCTCCTGTTCGCTACCGGAACCGGTTTTCAGTTTTTCAAGCATCCTGAGCACGATTTCATAATTGATGCGTGCGTCCATATCGCCGGGCTTATCGCGGAGTACGGCGATATATCGCTGAAGGGCCTGTTCGAAAAAGTCTCTTTTCCGTTCGCTCTTTCCAGCTTCGATCGCCTCCTGGGCGAGGCAATTGCCCTCGTTGTAAACCGACGCATTCCGGATCTCTCCGGTCGCATGATGGTTCATTGCAAGGTTCCGGTAGATAGTGCGGGCAGGAAGATACTTTTTCTGCATGGCAAGCGTTCCTGCAAGATTGAAGCGAATGGCGAAGCTTTTTCTGCCGTTTTGTCCGGAAGTTTCTGCAAGCATTTGCCTGCAGCGTTGTTCGGCGCCGGAGAAGTCGCCGTTACGATAGAGCATGTAAGCCTCCTGCAGCGTCCGGTACTCCCGGAACTCACGGGGCAGGTTCCATGCGGATGCAAGCAGGATGACGTGCAGGAACAGTAGCATCATGATCCGGGCGGTTCGTTACCGAAAGATAGAGAGGGAATTCCGAAGTCGGAAAAAGTTGCAGCAATAAAAAAGCCGCCCGTCATTCTCTCGGGCGGCTTTTTCGGGAGAAGGGCTTTGCCTTCTCAGCCGAGGAAGGCTTTCTGGACGGCGCTTACTCCCGCTCCGGTTTCGAAGGGGTAGCTGATATCTTTCAGAGCGCGTTCCAGACCACCGATGACGGTCAGCATGTCGAGTTCGTCGTAGAACCCGAGGTGGGATATCCGGAAAATTCTGCCTTTGTACTCGTCCTGCCCGGCAGCTACCGTGATGCCGTTCTTCTGTTTCAGCGCTTTGTTGAACGCCGACCAGTCGACGCCTTCCGGCAGCCAGACCGGGGTGACGGCAAAAGATGGTGAGTTGCTGAAGAGTTCCATGCCTAGCGCGCTGCATCCCTGGCGGCATGCCGAAGCAAGGCGTTCGTGGCGTTTCCAGATATTTTCGATGCCTTCAGCCTTGATCATCTGCAGTGCCTCGTCGAGACCAATGACGAGCGATACCGCAGGAGTAAACGGGGTGTCTTCGGCGGCATGGGCTTTCAGGGCTTTTTTCAGGCTCAGATAGAACTGCTGGCTGTGGGTGTGCGCATTGATGACATCCTGCGCCCTTTCCGACATGGCGACAAGCGCGAGGCCCGGAGGCATCATGAGACCTTTCTGCGAGCCGGTGATACAGATATCCGCGCCCCAGTCGTCGAAATGGAACTCATGGGCGCCGATAGCGGTGATGCCGTCAACGAGGATCAGCGCATCCGATTTTTCGCGGATAAGCGCGCAAAGTGCCCTGATGTCTGCGGCCGTGCCTGTGGATGTTTCCGAATGGGTAAGACAGATACCCCTCGCATCGGGGTGCTGCACCAGAAGCTCGGCCATGCGCTCGGGCTGAATGGCCGTGCCCCACTGCACCTTTTCCTCGATGCAGTTGCCGGTAAAAATCCGTACGAGCTGTCCCCAGCGTTCTCCGAATTTACCCGCATTGACGGTAATGACCTTCTCGCCCTGCTTGAAAACGCTCGAAACCGCAGCTTCCATGCCCCCGGTGCCCGAACAGCTGAGCACCACGACAGGTTGGGTCGTTCTGAAGAGATACTTGAGATCCTCATGGACGCGAGTAAGGATTTCCATGAACTCGGGGTTCCTGTGATGAATGATGGGCGCAGCCATACGGAGCATCACGTTTTCAGGCACAGGGGTTGGCCCCGGGGTGAACAGTCTTTTTTTCATCTCTTCGGAAAGGTTGTTTGGTTATAAAGACTTCCTGTGTTCAGTTTTTCGCCTTGTCCATCATTTCGGTGAACTGGTCGAAGAGGTAATGGGAATCGTGCGGACCGGGCGCGGCCTCGGGATGGTACTGCACCGAGAAGCAGGGCAGCGAACGGTGCCGTACACCCTCGACCGTATGATCGTAAAGGTTGAGATGGGTCATTTCGAGATCTTCGGGCAGCGAATCCATTTTTACCGCGAAACCGTGATTCTGTGAAGTGATTTCTATCCTTTTACTCTTCATGTTCTTGACAGGGTGGTTGCTGCCGTGGTGGCCGAACTTCAGTTTGTAGGTTTCGGCGCCGAAAGCCAGCGACAGAAGCTGATGGCCGAGGCAGATGCCGAAGACCGGAAGCGCCCTTGTCGTGCGGTTATAGTCGGCGATCGCCCTGATGGTGTCGATGGCATAACCAACAGCCGAAGGGTCGCCGGGACCGTTGGAAAGGAATACGCCGTCCGGATTGAGTTTCAGCACCTCTTCGACAGGGGTCGCGGCATTGAGTACCGTAACCTTGCACCCGCAGGCTTGAAGGATGCGAAGAATGTTGGTTTTGATGCCGTAGTCGAATGCTGCGACATGATAGCGTGCCTCCGGTTTGTCGAGCACGTAATTTTCAGTTGAAGTGACGGTTTTCACCAGATCCTGTCCCGTCATTTCCGGTATGGAAAGAGCTCTCGCTTTCAGGTTTTCCTCGTTGAGGTCAACCGCCGAGATCACGCCGCGCATCGCGCCCTTCTCGCGGATTTCCCGAACCAGCTTTCTGGTGTCGATACCGGCGAGTCCCATCACTTTCGCCTGCTTCAGGTAAGCGTCGAGGCTTCCCGACGATTCGAAATTGCTGTGAATATTCGAGGCTTCGCGCACGATGAAAGCTGACGCCCATACTTTTGACGATTCGTTGTCATCGGGGGTGATGCCGTAATTGCCGATAAGCGGATAGGTCATTACCACCATCTGTCCGGCATAGGACGGATCGGTAAGAATCTCCTGATAGCCTGTATGAGAGGTATTGAAGACAACTTCGCCTGCCGCTTCGCCGATGTGGCCGAATGCCGTCCCCCTGTAGACGGATCCGTTTTCCAAAACCAGTAGAGCCTTTGTCTCTTGCATGCTTGTTTGTTATTCCTTCGTAGTAGTAAGTTTCTCTCCCGATTCCTGTCTGTCTACATTGGCGACCGCCGTGCGGTCGAACTTCAGTTTTACGTTATCGCCTACCTGCACGAGTACGGTTTTCTTTTCCGTATCGATACCGGCAACTGTACCATGAATGCCGCCGATGGTAACGATTCGGTCGCCTCTTTTTAAACTGTCGAGCACCTTTTCCCGTTCCTTCTGCTTTTTCTGCTGTGGACGGATCATGAAAAAGTAGAAAACGACGAAAATAAGGACGAGAGGAACGAGCTGGATAAAGGGATTTGGATTCTGGCCTCCGGCGGGCGGAGCGAAAAGCAGCAGTGTTGAAATAAGTTCGTGCATGAATGGATGGTCAAAGGTGTAAAAATGGATATACGAACAGTAATGTAAGGTATTAAGCTGACTATTTCAATGCGGCTTGCGGGTCGTGGCGCCAAAGCTTGCAAAAGGCGCGACATCGTAGCGGTTATTGCCGACCTTGCCTTTCGAAAGCATCAGTCCGGCAAGCGAAGCGATCATTGCTGCATTGTCGGTCGAATAGACGGTTCCCGGAATATGGAGATCGAAACCGTGGCGCATGCATGCTTCCTTCATTGCCTGCCTCAGCGCCGAGTTTGCGCTTACGCCGCCGGCCACGGAAATCGCCCTTACCTGGAAGTGCCGTGCGGCGGCGATTGCCTTTTCGACGAGCACGCTCACGATAGCATGCTGGATCGATGCCGCGACATCGTTCAGATGAGCCGCGACAAACTCTTCAGGGTGTTTCTGCAACCAGGTCAGCACTGATGTTTTCAGGCCGGAAAAGCTGAAATCGAAGTTGCCCCGGTAGCTTTTGCTGGTCTGTGATTGTGATGTCAGTGCTTTGGGAAACGCATGAAAGTGCGGGTCGCCGGTTGATGCGAGCCGATCGATAACCGGTCCTGCAGGATAAGCCAGGCCGAGCATCTTGCCGGTTTTATCGAAAGCCTCCCCGGCGGCGTCGTCGAGAGTCCTGCCGATCACCTCGTAGCCGAGATCCTCGCGGACGAGCGACAGCAGCGTATGGCCGCCCGACACCACGAGCGAAATGAACGGACCTTCAGGTACGCGATGGACCGGCGATTCCGGTATGAAGGCCGAAAACATGTGGGCCTCGATATGATTGACCGGCACGAACGGAATACCGAGGGCGAATGCCATTCCTTCGGCGAAACACAGGCCAACCATGACGGCGCCGATAAGGCCGGGGCCCGCGGTCGCCGCTATGCAATCGAGCTCATTTTTCGTTATATTGGCTTGTGTTACGGCACTCTCGACAATGGGGACGATCATCCGCTCGTGCTCCCTTGAGGCGAGTTCCGGTACGACTCCGCCGAAACCGGTGTGGCAGCGTTGCGAACTGATGACATTCGAGCCGACTCTGCCGTCGAGCAGAACGGCCGCGGAAGTTTCATCGCAGCTTGTTTCTATACCTAATATATTCATGGCACCATTTTCTCTGGACGTATGGCAAAAGCTAACAAACCGGCAAACAATAGCAAACCGAGGGTCAAAGTGAGCTTTACCGGTGTACTCATGATCCTCGTCGGCGCCGATCTCATTCTTCTTCTGGCGCCCGAATTCGGCATTCTCAACAGCGGTTTCTACATTCCGGATATCTACACATGGCCGTCGCTGATTGCGGGCATTGCGCTGCTTGTGCTGGGTTTCAGGAGGCTTTACAGAAAGCCCTGAGCGGTTCCGTACCGGGAGAGGCGCTCCGCAATATCATAAAGGGAGGGGGGATCGAATATGCAGCATGCAGCAGTTCTTGAGGAACTCGGTCGCGAGATAGCGGAGTCATCGGTATTTCTCGATCGCGCCGCCGAACAGATATCCTCATGCATCATCGGCCAGAAAGAGGTCGTCCGCAGGGTATTCATCGCGTTGCTTGCAGGCGGGCATATTCTGCTCGAAGGCGTGCCCGGGCTGGCAAAGACACTTATCGTCCGATCGTTCGCCGCGTCCATGAATCTGCAGTTCCGCCGCATACAGTTCACCCCCGACATGCTTCCGGCAGACCTCGTCGGCACCATGGTTTACAATCCAGGGGACATGGAGTTCCATCCGCGCCAGGGTCCGGTGTTCGCCAACGTCATTCTTGCCGACGAGATCAACCGCTCTCCTGCGAAAGTCCAGTCGGCGCTGCTTGAAGCCATGCAGGAAAAACAGGTCACCATCGGCAGCGCTACATTTCCCCTTCCTTCGCCGTTCATGGTGCTTGCCACCCAGAACCCGATCGAGCACGAGGGGACCTATCTCCTTCCCGAAGCGCAGGTTGACCGGTTCATGATGAAAGTCATTGTCGATTACCCCAGTTACGAAGAGGAGCTCGAAATCATGCAGCTCGCATCGTCATCGCTGCCCCTGACCGAAATCCGTCCGGTAGTGGAGCCCGGCGACATCGCAAGGGCCCGCAACCTGATCGACCGAATCTATGTGGATCCGAGGGTACAGCGCTACATCGTCGATCTCGTGGTCGCCACGAGAAACCCCGCCGCTTACGGGCTTCAGAAACTTGAGACCATGATCGAATACGGAGCTTCGCCAAGGGCGTCGATTTTCCTTCTGCTGGCCGCTAAAGCGCATGCGTTCCTGCAGCACCGGGCCTACATCACTCCCGAAGACGTCAAATCGCTTGCCTTCGATACCCTGCGTCACAGGATCATTCCGGGCTACGAAGCAGAAGCCGATAATATCAGTACCGATGACTTCATCCGCGATATCCTGCAGCATGTGCAGGTTCCGTGAGCGCGTTACAATCCGGTACGGTTTCCGGCAGAAACCGCCGGCCAAAACAGATAAGCCGATATGCAGGTAAAACAGCGCACCCGACCTGATTATTCCGAACCTCCGGAAACCATCCGCCGGGTAGAAATCCGCTCGAGGCGTCTTGCTTCCGAGCTTTTCAGCGGCGAATACCACTCGTCTTTCAAAGGCAGGGGCATCGAATTCCAGAGCGTTCGCGAATACCAGTACGGCGACGATGTTCGAACCATCGACTGGAATACCTCTGCCCGGAAGCACGACCTCTACGTCAAGCAGTTCACAGAAGAGCGCGAGCGCAGCATGCTGCTTCTCGTCGACGCTTCGGCCTCGATGTTTTTCGGCAGCGGAGACCGAAGCAAAAGGCGCCTGGCTGCCGAGGTCGGCGCCGTGCTTGCTTTCAGCGCAATCCAGAACAACGACAAGGTCGGGCTCGTTATCTTCACCGATCGCGTTGAATCCTGCATTCCCCCCGGAAAAGGACGACAGCAGGTACTGCAGATACTCGAAGCTCTTTTCAGGATGCAGCCGCAACACCGGAAAACAGATATCGATGCGGCGCTTTCTTTCGTGATTCATACCCGCAAACGGCAGTCGATCGTTTTTCTGCTCAGCGACCTGCAGGGCAGCGGTTACGAACGGGGCATGAAACTGCTCAACGCGCGCCATGATTTCGTTCTTATCCATATCACCGATCCGCTTGAACGGGAACTGCCCCGGACGGGCCTGCTCGATATCGAAGACCCCGAAACCGGCAGCCGCATCACTATAGACGCAGGGAGCCCGAATGCGCTTGAGCGCTTTCGCAACGGGCAGCTCGCCCAGGCAGGCGATCTCCGCCAGAAACTCATGCGCATGAAAATCGATACAGTCAATCTTGAGACCGGACGCTCGTTCATCGGCGAACTCAACACCTTTTTCCGCTACCGTGAGAGGCGTTATTGAACGGTTGAGGAACACTGCGCTCTGTATTGTTCCGCTCGTCCTTGCGTTCCTGTCGATCGTCGTTACGCCGCATCTTCGCGCGGCGCAGCCGACCGTGACGGTGAGGGTCTCTGCCGACAGCCTCTATGCCGGAGAACGCATTGTATGCATCGCAGATGTTCAGCACCTTACAGGCACGGCGGTTTCCGTCGAACTTCCGGATTCCGCAGCGCTCAGCCCATTCATGCTCATCGGCAGAAAGCAAAGCTCGAAGCCGCTCTCTGCATCGGCAAACGAAGAGCGTATCGAGCTGGAATTTGCTGTTTTCGGTTCGGGATCGCAGCGGCTTCCCCCATTGACGCTCGTGTTTTTTGACGCCCGGGGCCGGATCTCAGACCGGCAGGAGTTCCGTCCGGCCGCAGTCTTTGTTAAAACCCTCACCCCGCAGGATATGCTCGAACTTCGGCCGCTCAAGCCGCCGACAGCACCCGGATTTCCGTTTACGCTTATTCTTTCTGTTCTGATCGGCATTCCTGGCTTTGCCGCCGCGGTGCTGCTTGTGCTCTTTCTCGTCAAGCGAAAGGTGCGTCTCTTCGCCGAAGCGGTCGATCCTGCGCAGGTCGCCAACCGGAAGCTCCGCAAGCTTGATGCCCGTCTATCCTCCGGCATGCCCCCTTCGGAGTGCTATGCAGAACTCAGCACCATCATGCGGGAGTACCTCGAACGTCACTTCCATATCCCGGCCCTCGAAGCCGTGACGCCGGAGATCGAACGCGACCTCCGCAAACTCGGCATCTCTTCCTTCGAGGCCGTTATGAGTATTCTTCGCCAGGCCGACCTCGTCAAGTTCGCCGACAGCCGCCCCACGGCGGAAGAGTCGCGCAACTCAATCCGCCAGGCAGGGGAGATCGTACGCTCTCCCGGAAACGGCGGAGTGTGAATGATTCTTTTTGCATTTTACCTGATGCCGAATGACGCAGCAAATATGATATAGCAAGACAGCGCACATGTCCGAATGGTTTTCGCATATACCCCGGATCTGGATGGAAGATCTTTTCTGGCTGCTTCTGCTGCCTCCGCTTGCCCTTTCGGCCTGGTGGCTCAGCATGCGGGAGCGGAAAGGGAAGAGTCCGGCCCTGCTGTTTCCCGACGTCGACCGGCTGCGCGAAGCGGGCTTCGAGATTCCTCTGTTTTTGCGTCGGGCAACCAGTCGGCTCCGCTGGGGGGCACTTCTGCTTGGGGTACTCGCCATGACCGGTCCGTACCTTGTCGTGGAAGAGCGCGTTGCCGAATCGAGCGGCATCGACATGGTGCTCGCGCTCGATATATCCGAATCCATGCTGCAGGAGGATGCCGGCGGCAGAAGCCGTCTCGACGCGGTGAAAGAGGTGGCAAGGGAGTTCATAGCTCGTCGCAACAACGACCGCATCGGCATTGTGGTGTTCAGAGGAAATGGCTATACGCTCTGTCCCCTGACGCTCGACCACCGGGTGGCCGGCATGCTGCTCGACGCCATTACGCCCGAAGCCATTCGCGATGAAGGCACGGCTGTAGGTACCGCGATCCTCATTGCCGTCAACAGACTCAAGGCATCGCAATCCTCCGGGAAGGTCATCATCCTGCTGACCGACGGAGCATCGAATGCCGGCTCGATCGATCCGCTGACCGCGGCGGGTATTGCCGCAAGTCAGGCCATAACGATTCATACTGTCGGGGCCGGTTCCCGGAAAGGGGGCTTTTCAGGACTTCACGAGGAGGAGCTTCGTCAGGTTGCAGGTGCATCAGGCGGGCGTTACTTTCTTGCCGGAGGCCTTTCATCGCTGTCCGAAAGTTTCCGGGAGATAGACCGGCTGGAAAAAAGCCGGATTTCAAGCCCTATCGCGAAACGGAAGTCGGAGCTTTTTTTGTATCTGCTGGTTCCTGCACTCCTGCTGCTGCTCGGAGAGGCAGTTCTCGCAAACACCAGACTGCTCAGGATTCCCTGACTGCAGATGCTTTAACATTGACACCAGCGTACCATGTGCTTCGCCTGGCCTGATAATTTCGGTTACCTGCTCCTGCTTATCCCGCTTGTCGTACTGTTCGGTTACGGGTTCATGCGACGTGTCGCAGCGCAGGAACTGTTATCCGTGGGGCGTACGGACGGCGGCCGCCACCGGCGCAGACAGCTTGCTCGACTTGTACTGCAGTTCGCCGGAATTGCTTTGCTGCTCTTTGCCCTTACCGGGCCCAGGTTCTGCCACGGTACCCGTATGGCATTGCGAAAAAGCGCCGATGTGGTGTTCATGCTCGATGTTTCAAACAGCATGCTGGCCGGAGACGTTTTTCCCAGCCGTCTCGAACGGTCAAAACAGGCCGCGCTTGAAATTTCAGGACGTTTGCCGGAAAGCAGGCAGGCTCTGCTGCTGTTTGCCGCCAGGCCTCTGGTGCAGTGCCCGCTGACCACAGATCGCGAAATCTTCGAAGCCCTCGTCGATATGGCCTCTCCGGCACTTGTTGACGAGCAGGGTACCGCGTTCGGCAAGGCTTTCGATCAGGCGGCGAAGCTTTTTGCCGGAGCGCAGCGAAGCGCCGGATCGCCGGAAACCGCCGGAGAGAGGATTATCGTGCTCCTGAGCGACGGCGAGGATCACGAAGGCGGAGCTGAGGAAGCCGCCCGGCAGCTTGGCCGCTCGGGCATCAGGCTGTTTGTGCTTGGCGTCGGAAGAGCCGGAGAAGCGGTTGTTCCCGATTTCCGTCGTCCCGGCGAAGCGAAACGCGACGCAGGAGGCGGAGTGGTGAAAAGCCGCTTTAACCCCGAAACCCTCAGGGGTCTTGCAGAAACCTCTGGCGGAACCTATATCGATATCGCGGAAGGCAACGCAAAGGGCGACGACGTTGCCCGACGAATCAGCAGCATCGTTGCAGCATCCCGTCCTGTAGCGGTGCAAGTGGAGGGGTTTCCTCTCTATCGGTATCTGCTCGGCGCCGGCCTGCTTCTGCTTCTCGCAGAGAGGCTGGCGGACGGGGTCGGAAGGAGGATGGTTCGCTGATGTGGTATCTTCTGGAAAAACTTCTTACATTTCATGAATCAGACAGCAGCCTTGATCTGTTTATAACTAAACCTCATTGCCATGGAGCAGCAGCATACCGGTCAGAAAATCCTTGATCCGATCGAACGGGCCAAACTCGGAGTCAAGGTGTTCAATATGCCGTTTTCGGAAGCCGAAAAAGTGATAGACGAGTACGTGAGCGGCAGGAATTATGATGCCGACGGCGTCGCGTATTTCAAGGATCAGGTTGCAACGCAGCGCTATATCCAGGAAAAAAGCGCCGAACTGCTTGCCACTGGAGGAGAGATCATGCGGCTTGTAGCCAACGCTTTCATCAAAAACCTGCCGAAACCGCCTTCAGGCGCTGCCCCGTCGGCATGAACGGCGAATCACATCTCAATTTATGCCGCAGGTAGCATATACTCCTGCGGTTTTTTTTTACGCTTTTGTTCTCCGGATTGCTCTGAACCGTTAACTTTTTTCCGTTTAAGGCGGTTATCAGAAAAGATGTTACCTGATTGAATCAAATGCTCTGCGAAGCTTACTGAATGAACAGCTGAGCAGATGAACAGAAAAAACGGAACGAACCATGCAATTCGACCCCAATAAATTTACCGTCAAGGCGCAGGAAGCCCTTCAGGCGGCGTCAACCCTTGCAGGAAGCCGTCAGCACCAGCAGATCGAGCCCGAGCATCTTCTCTCCGTCATGCTTGGCGACCGTACCAGCATTGCGGCCCAGATTGCCCAGAAACTCGAAGCTTCGCTCGAAAACCTTGCGGCAGCGGTCGACCGGGAAATCGAACGACTCCCGAAAGTGACCGGAGCATCGGCTTCGGGTCAGTACATTTCGCAGAATCTCGGCAAGGTGTTCGACGTCGCGCTCAAGGAAGCCGAGAAGCTGAAGGACGAATACATCAGTTCGGAGCACCTCTTCATCGCCATGAGCGAAGCCGGCGTGAAGGTCTCACGCATGCTGCAGGACGCAGGCGTCAACCGCGACGCTATTCTTAAAGTGCTTGCCACCATCAGGGGCTCCCAGAGGGTGACCAGCCAGACCGCCGAAGAGACCTACAACTCGCTGAAAAAGTATTCGCGCAACCTCAACGACGAAGCCCGTCGCGGCAAACTCGATCCGGTTATCGGACGCGACGACGAAATCCGGCGGGTGCTGCAGATTCTCAGCCGCCGCACCAAGAACAATCCGGTGCTGATCGGCGACCCCGGCGTCGGCAAAACCGCGCTGGTGGAGGGTATCGCACAGCGGATCGTTGCCGGAGATGTACCCGAGAACCTCAAGACCAAGCAGATAGCCGCGCTCGACATTGCCCAGCTCGTTGCCGGAGCCAAGTTCCGCGGCGAGTTCGAGGAGCGCCTCAAGGCCGTGGTGAAGGAGGTGCAGTCGGCGGCCGGCGAAGTGATTCTTTTCATCGACGAGATCCATCTGCTTGTCGGCGCGGGTTCCGCCGAAGGAGCCATGGATGCGGCCAACATTCTCAAGCCGGCGCTCGCCCGCGGCGAACTGCGCTGTATCGGCGCCACCACGCTCGACGAGTACCGCAAGCATATCGAAAAGGACGCGGCCCTCGAACGGCGCTTTCAGACCGTGCTGGTCGATCAGCCGAGCGTGGAAGACACGGTTTCCATTCTGCGCGGACTCAAGGAGAAATACGAAATCCATCACGGCGTGCGCATCAAGGACGCCGCCCTGGTTGCCGCTGCGGAGCTCTCGAACCGCTACATTTCCGACCGCTTCCTGCCCGACAAGGCGATCGACCTGATCGACGAGGCATCCTCACGTCTTCGGCTCGAAATCGACAGCAGCCCCGAAGAGCTCGACCGCCTCAACCGCGAAATCCGCCGGCTAGAAATCGAGCGCGAAGCCCTGAAGCGCGAGCTCGAAAACGGAGGAAATTGAAGAGAGCTATACTCCCGTCATCCATCGGTGAAAATCCACGCTTCAATCAGCGGGAACCGCGCTTTTCCACTTCCAACAAAAAACCGCGCCTGCATTGAGCAGCAAAGCTGACCAAAGCAGGCGCAAATCCGAGTTAATCCGTGCCAATCCGTGGGCAAAACTCTTCTTCTTCTCTCCAACTCCCGCCATTCTCTTTTCTCCGCAGAAATTCATACATTATAGGTTGCATGACATTGCATGTTTTCTATTGTTTGATTTTATTAACGCAACAAAAAACGGAGTGGCGCTATGAAGATGATGAGGGTTGTTGTGCTTGTGTTTATGCTTGCCGGAATGGCTATGCAGAGCGCTTTTGCCGGATGGGATCCGAGGATCGAGGACAACGCAAGGGAATCTGTGGAATTTTTCAGGAGAAACGCGCCGCAGCTCGAGCGGTTTTTCCAGCACGCATATGGGTATGCGGTGTTTTCCGATGTCTACAAGGGCGGGCTTATCCTGCTCGGGGGAGCTCACGGCAGCGGATATGTCTATGAATTGAATACGCTCATCGGCACGTCGAAAATAACCCAGCTGAACGTCGGGCCGCAGCTTGGAGGCCAGTCGTTTGCGGAGATCGTGTTTTTCAAGAGCAAGGGCGACCTTGACAATTTCAAAAAAGGCAATTACGAACTCAACGCGCAGGCGACAGCCGTACTGGTGACATCAGGTATGGCTACCAATACCGATTACTCAAACGGCGTGGCGATTTTTGTCATTCCCAAAGCCGGCGTTATGGCGGAAGCCACCGTCGGAGGACAGAAGTTCAGCTACAAGCCGCTTTGAGCAGCGTTATTGCAGCGTGAAGCGGGCAAGGTCGGGGTTTATCAAATAAAGACGAACAGGACGCAATGAAGTACGAATTAGTAGTGGGCTTGGAGGTCCATTGTCAGCTCAATACCAACAGCAAGGCATTCTGCGGCTGTTCGACTCGTTTCGGCAATCCCGCCAACAGCAACGTCTGCCCGGTCTGCCTGGCGCTGCCGGGAGCCTTGCCGGTGCTGAACCGCCGGGTGGTGGAGGATGCCGTAAAACTTGGCCTTGCAACGGGTTGTTCTGTTGCGCCGCACTCGATTCTTGCCCGCAAGAATTATTTCTACCCCGATCTTCCGAAGGGGTACCAGATTTCGCAGTTCGAGGAACCGATCTGCACCGAAGGCATGCTGCATATCGATGCCGGCGAAGGGCGCCGCGATATCCGGCTGATCCGCATTCATATCGAAGAGGATGCCGGCAAGTCGATCCACGACATCGGCGACGACACCTACATCGACGTCAATCGCTGCGGCGTGCCGCTGCTCGAGATCGTCAGCTATCCCGATATCCGTACCTCGAAGGAGGCCTCGGCTTACCTGCAGAAGCTGCGCCAGATCGTGAAATATCTCGGCGTTTCCGATGGCAACATGGAGGAAGGCAGCCTTCGCTGCGACGCCAACGTTTCGGTCCGGCTGTTCGGAGACGAGGAGTACGGCACCCGAACGGAAATCAAGAACATGAACTCCTTCAAGAACGTCGAAAAGGCGATCGAGTACGAAATGCAGCGCCATATCGATGTCATCGAAGCCGGAGGACAGATTGTGCAGGAGACGAGGCTCTGGGATGCCGACAAGGGCGAGACCCGGTCAATGCGCGGCAAGGAGTTCGCGCACGACTACCGATACTTCCCCGACCCCGATCTGGTGCCGGTGCTGGTAGATCAGGAGATGCTCGAAAGAATGCGTCAGGAACTGCCGGAGTTTCCGGAAGTGCGTGCGGAGCGCTTTGTCAGCGAGTATGGCATTCCCGCATACGATGCCGGAGTGCTGACCGTCGAGCGCGAAGTGGCCGATTATTTCGAAGGGACTGTTGCCGCATGCGGCGACGGAAAAACGGCGTCGAACTGGGTGATGGGCGAAGTGATGCGAACCCTCAAGGAAAAGTATCTCGATATTTCGGAGTTCGCGATTTCCCCGGAGCGTCTCGGCGGACTGATTGCGCTTATCGCAAAGGGGACTATCAGCAATACCATTGCCAAGCAGGTGTTCGAGCTTATGCAGGCCGATGCCGCAAGCGCCGAGGAGATTGTTTCGAAGGAAGGACTTGCCCAGGTATCCGATACCGGGGCCATCGAGGCAACGGTAGAAGAAATCCTTGCAGCAAACCCGAAGCAGCTCGCCGATTACCGCGAGGGTAAAACCAAGCTGTTCGGCTTTTTTGTGGGTCAGTGCATGGCCCGCATGAAAGGGAAGGCCAATCCGCAGGTCGTCAACGATGTGCTGAAAAGCCGTCTTGACGCCTGAGAGGAGATCAGGAGTCGAAAAGATCCTTTGTCCGGGCGTTATCCGGCCAGGTTTTTGCAATATCGGGGTTGATGACCTCGATTTTCTTCCGGGCTTCCTGCAGCCGATCCCTGCACTTTCCGGCAATGGCGAGTCCCTCCTCATAGAGCGCTATTGAACGTTCGATGCCGGTATCCGGATTCTCGATGTTCCGGGTGATCTCTTCGAGGCGCGACATCAGCTCTTCGATGGAGAGGTTGTCCCGGTTTTTATCTGCGGCAGCGGTTTTTGCCATTGATTGAAATGGTTGGGTTACGAATCAGGGCATAGTAACGATACAGAATGACTGTGATTATTACAAAAAGGCAGGTGATTGAGTGAAATTTGTTGACAGCGCGCTCATTTCAGTGAAAGCCGGAGACGGCGGGAAAGGATGCGTGAGTTTCAGAAGAGAAAAATTTGTGCCCAAGGGCGGGCCGGACGGCGGAGACGGCGGCAGGGGGGGCCATGTATGGCTGAGAACCAACAGTCACCTGACCACATTGCTTGATTTCAAATACAAGCGCAACTACATGGCAGGCCGTGGAGCGCACGGCCAGGGGGCTCGTAAAACAGGAAAGGACGGAGAAGATATCGTAATCGACGTGCCGTGCGGCACGGTTGTTCGCAATGCCGCAACCGGCGAGGTCATTGCCGACCTGACAGTCGACGACGAGAAAGTGCTTGTGGCATCTGGCGGAAGGGGAGGACGCGGCAACCAGCATTTCGCTACGGCCACGCGCCAGGCGCCGAGGTTCGCACTGCCTCCCGGAACCGGAGAGGAACTCGAACTTGAAATGGAGCTGAAGCTGATGGCCGACGTGGGTCTTGTCGGGTTTCCCAACGCGGGAAAATCCACGCTCATATCGGTACTCAGCGCGGCAAAACCGAAAATCGCCGATTATCCCTTCACCACGCTGGTGCCGAACCTCGGCATCGTGCGGTACGAGGATTACAAGTCGTTCGTGATGGCAGATATTCCCGGAATTATCGAGGGCGCCGCCGAAGGGAGGGGTCTCGGATTGCAGTTCCTCCGCCATATCGAGCGCACCAAAGTGCTCGCGCTCCTGATCGCATCCGACTCGGAAGATATCGTTGCGGTATATGAAACGCTGCTTGGCGAAATGAAACGGTTCGAAGAAGCGCTGCTTCTGAAACAGCGAATCGTCATTATTACGAAAATGGACATTGCGCCTGAAGATTTCGCAATGCCTTCGCTCGAAGAGGGCGTAAGAGTGCTTGCCATATCAAGCGTGACCGGCAGCGGTCTCAAAGAGCTGAAGGATGAATTGTGGCAGAGGGTATCGACCCACGAGTCCGATAAAAAGTATATTGAAAGGAGAGCGGAGGAGGAAGAGTGATTGTGGCGCAGGCTGAAACCGTTATTGTACGATATGCGCGTCTTGCCGACGCGGGAGCTATTGCGGCGATCACCGCGGAGTACGCCCGGGAGGGAATCATGCTCGAACGGTCGGCCGAAAACGTGATCGAAAACATCCGAAACTTCTTTGTCGCCGAACACGAGGGCAGAATAATCGGGTGCTGCGCTGTAGCCTTTTATAATACAAGGTTGGCCGAGATCCGCTCTGTGGCGGTACTGGCACGCCATAAACGTAAAGGTACGGGCCGGCTGCTGGTGAAGAAAGCCGAGGAGATCCTCAGGGAGGAAGGAGTTGCCGAGGTTTTCGTTCTGACGCTGAATCCGGGTTTTTTCGGAAGTCTTGGATATACAGAAATTAAAAAAGAGTATTTTCCACAGAAAATCTGGCGCGACTGTACCCATTGTCCGAAACTCATGGCATGCGATGAGATTGCCATGGTCAAAAAACTCTGACTGCCGGTCAGAACAGGAATTGTATAATCCATTCAACAGCTGAGATTCGTGATCGTTCAGGAGGTTATCGTAAGAAACAATGCAGGCCTGCATACCAGGCCGGCGGCAGCCGTCGTCAAGCTTGCCTCGCGTTTCAAGTCCGATTTTTTCATTGAAATGCAGGGGGTGGAAATCAACGCGAAGTCCATCATCGGCGTTATGAGCCTTGCCGCACCGAAGGGCACGAAGCTTACCCTGAAGCTTGACGGCGAGGATGCCGAAGAGGCAGCGCGCCAGCTTGCGGATTTTTTTGAGCAGGGGTTCGGCGAGCAGTAGGACACGTAAGGTTTTCTCTATCCCGTTTCCATTTTGCGTATAGCCTTCATCTCTCCTTTTTTCCCCCTCAAGGGTGGGATATCCTGCTTCAGCGGCCTCCTTGCCGGGGAGCTGCAGGCGAAAGGGCACGCTGTACGACCTCTCGGTTTCAAAAAGCTCTATCCATCCTTTCTCGTTCGAGGCCACTCCCCCGAAGTACCCGAACACCGGAGTGCTGCAAATGGAGGGGATGCTGTTATTGTTTTATATAATCCGCTGACATGGCTCGCCCTGCTTCGCAACCTCAAGCGCGAACGCCCCGATGTGCTGCTTGTCGCCTACTGGACCGGCCTGCTCGCCCCGCTGCTTTTCGCCATCCGCAAGCTCTCCGGTATTCCGACTGTCGTGCTGCTGCACAACCTCTCCACGCATGAACGCTTCGCGCTCGAGCCATTCCTGCAGAAGCTGCTCTTCGCATCGGCTGACGGCTACATCACGCTTTCCGGCGAAGTGTCCGGCGCGCTTGCGGCTGCGGGCAACGCCAAACCGGTCGCCCGGCTCTTCCATCCGGTTTATCCTCCGTTTTCCGGTATTGAACAGCCTGAAAAAAGTGAAGCCCGCCGTTTTCTCGGTTATGACCAGGACGCCCCCCTGCTCCTCTTTTTCGGCTACGTGCGCCGCTACAAGGGGCTCGACCTCCTGCTGCGCGCCATGCCAGCCATTCTTGACGCATGGCCCGATACCCGTCTGCTCGTTGCCGGGCAGTTCTACGAACCCGAATCCGGCTACAGGGAGCTGATCGGGCAGCTCGGCATAGCCGCGAGCGTTGACTTCAGACCCGGTTATGCTGCCGATGCCGATGCCGCCCGATACTTCGCCGCAGCCGACGCCGCGGTACTTCCCTACCGTCAGGCCTCGCAGTCCGGGGTGGCGCAGCTTGCCTGTGGATACGGCCTGCCGGTCATCGTCACATCTGCAGGAGGGCTTGCCGCCGAAGTGGAGCAGGGCAGAACGGGGTGGATTGCCGGGGAAATCTCCTCGGAAGCCCTTGCCGCCGCCGTGATCGGGTTTCTCGGCGACCCGCGACGACCGGCAATGCCGCAATCGGTCAGGGAGTACGCAGCAGGCCACTCGTGGGAACGGTTTGCCGGCGAAGCCGCGAACTTCATCCGGTCGGTCGCAAAGCCATGAACGCGCGGTTCTTCGTCACGGTCATCGTCCTGAACTGGAACGGCAAGGACGATCTGCTTCGCTGCCTCGGATCGCTCGACCCCCTGCTTTCGGAGCAACTGCGGGTGCTTGTTGTCGATAACGGTTCGAGCGACGGTTCGTCCGCCGCGGTCAGGGATCGCTTTCCCGGCGTGGAGCTGCTCGCGCTCGACCGCAATTTCGGCTATGCGGGAGGCAACAACGCCGGATTCCGTCACGCCATGAAGCGGCGGCCGGAATACGTGGTGTTCCTCAACAACGATACCGTCGTCGCGCCGGACGCCGTTGCCAGGCTGACGGCGGTACTGCGGGACGATCCCGAAGCAGGCATTGCCGTGCCTGAAATATTGTATATGGATGATCCCGACCGGATATGGTACGCAGGCGGAGTGGTGCGGCTCGGCCTCGGCCTGGTGCGTCACGAGGGCATCCGCAAGTTGCACGGCCTGGCTTACGCCCGCCGCAAAGAGACCGGCTACGCCACCGGCTGCTGCATCGCCATGCGGAGCCTCGATTTTGAGCGGATCGGCGGTTTCGACGAACGGTTCGGCATGTACGCCGAGGATGTCGATCTCTCGCTTCGCGTTCGGAAAGCCGGCCTCACTGTCGTCTGCGAACCGGCGGCGCGGGTGTGGCACCGGGTTTCCGCATCCTACGGCAGCGGCATGCATCCGCGCAAGATTCTGCGGAAAAGCGCGGCAATGCTGTACCTTATGAGAAAGCACCGGGCGTGGAGCGGATTCATTTTCTACCCGTTCGCCCTGGTCGCCCAGGCAGCAGGCGCGCTGCTGCACACGCTTGCACGAAAACCGTCCGGCAGATCATGAAGGCAGAGTACAGGAACATCATCGACCGGCGCTACTGCACCGACGAAGCGAACATGATCCGCTGGCAGAAAACCTTGCGCTTCGTCGAAGGTTCGCGGCCCGCGAGCACTGCGGTGTCGTCAGGTCTCGATCTCGGCGACCGCACCCCGCTCTGCGACGACCTCGAACGGCATTTTGGCTGCCCATTTGCCAGCACCGGTTGCGATCTCGATATCGATCCGCTCTCGGGCAGCTACGACGTGGTGACCGCCTTCGAGGTGCTCGAACACCTCTTCAACCCCCTGCACGCACTGCTCGAAGTGCGCAGGGTGCTTGCAGGGCCCCATGCCCGGCTCTTCGTTTCGGTGCCGGCGGCCAAACCCGCCTTGCTTAAAAGCCCTGACCATTTCCACGAGATGAGCCCTTCCGAGCTCGATTCTCTCTTCGAGAGGGCCGGGTTCAGGAGCATCCGTTCCGATATCTTCCGCATTCGCCGGTGGCCATTTTACCTTACCGGTTTTAAACCGTTCCTTCGGGCATTCTACGAAAAAGTGCTGATCCATGAGCTCCGGCAGGCGTGACCAGATAGACCTCGTCTGGTTCTCGGAAGTCCAGTGGGATTTTCTCTCCACCAGAAAGCAGCGGCTGCTGCAGCGTTTTTCGTCGCGCTGGCGCATCCTCTTCGTCGAACCGTACGCCCTGGGGAGGCCCGAGCACTGGCTGCCCGTGACGCGGGGCAACGTCACCGTGCTTACCGTGCCCTTCCTGAAAACCGTTCCCTACCGCATCGGCCGGCTGCTCGACGTCGCGCTTTTCCGCAACGCGGTTGCCGCAGCGGGGGAGCTCATCCTGCGCTTCTGGCTGCGGAGGCTCGGTTTCGCTTCGCGCGACCGCATCGTCGGGCTCAGCAACGTGTACTGGGGAAGGGTTGCGGCACGGATGCCGTGCGCTCTTCGCTTCTACGACGCCAACGACGACCATCTCGCCTTTCCCGGCTCTCCTTCGTGGCTGCCGGACTACCTCTCCCGATACCTTGAACGGTGCGGGCTCGTCTTTTCGGTCAGTCCGGAACTCACCGCAAGGCTTCCGATTCCGTCAACCGTCCGTTGCGTCGAACTCGGCAACGGCGTCGAGTACGACCACTTCGCCACGCCTCTTCCGGATGCGCCGCCCGAGCTTGCCGCGTTCGCTGCGGAAGGCGGCCCGCTGCTCGGCTATGCCGGCGCGGTGGACTGGGTCGATACGGAGCTGCTCCAGGAGACCGCCGCAGCGTACCCGCACAGCCGGATCGCGCTGCTCGGTCCCGCCTACGACCGCACCTGGCAGGATCGGAACCGGGCGCTTCTTGAACTGCCGAACGTGCACTGGTTCGGCAGGATTGATTACCGCGAACTGCCTGCATGGGTGCAGCGGTTCGATCTCGCGCTCATGCCGCTGCTCCGCGATCCGCTCAAAAGGGCATCGCACCCCAACAAGCTCTACGAATATGCCGCGGCAGGCGTGCCTGTGCTGGCCATCGACTACTGCAGCGCGCTTGCTGCGGCCCGCGGGGTGATCCATATCGCAGGCACGCCCGGCGAGTTCGTGGCCATGGTGCCCGAAGCGCTCCGCGACGTCCGCAGGGCCGAACGGCAGGCTTTCGCCAGGGAGCACAGCTGGGACGCGCTTGCCGCCCGCATGCAGTCCGAGCTGCTTCGCGCATCGGAAAGGGAGGCAGGATGAACAGGAACAGCTCCCCAAGCCGGAACATGCTCATCGCCGGACAGGCAGGCATCTCCTACGGCGGATTCCTTTTCGGCCAGGCTGTGCGCTTCGCCTTCAACCTGGCGGTCGCCCGCATGCTCGGAGAGGAGTCGCTCGGCGTCTATGCCCTCGCGCTCGCCGTCATGCAGATCGTCGAAACCTTCGGCGTGGCGGGTTACGACGCCGCCGCGGTGCGCTACGTCAACATCTACCAGGCGGAAGGTCGCAAGGCATCGGACGCAGCGGGGCTCGCCATTCGCAGCGCGCTCTTCATGAGCCTCGTTCCGGCTCTGCTCGTCATGTTCTTCTCCGCACCGCTCGCCCGGCTGCTTAATGGTGGTAGCGCTTCGCTTGGCAGCGCTCCGCTTGACGTTAGCGCTCCGCTCGGGGGCGGCGGCACGCTGCTGCACTTTGCGCTGCTCTCCTACGCCGTGGCTGTACCCTTCAACGTGGTTGCCATGGTTGCGGGTCATGCGCTGCAGGGGCACCGCGACCTCGTGCCGAAAATCGTGGCCACGCAGCTCATCGCACCCGTCGCCATGCTCGCCCTCACGCTGCTGCTCGCATTTGCCGACGCTCCCGGCCCGGCGCTGCTCGTGCCCTATACGGCGGCCTCCGTGCTCTCCTGCCTCTGGATCTGGCGGCAGCTCCGCCTGAAAACCGGCATCGGCATAAGAGAGGTGCTCGGCGCGCCGGCCGATCGCCGGATGAAGGCCTTCGCCTTTCCGCTGCTCGGGGTCTCGCTCGTGAGCATGATCGCCTACTGGCTAGACATTCTTCTGCTCGGCATGCTCGGCGGTCCGGTGCTCTCCGGCCTCTACCAGCCCGCCGCGCGCACCGCGGGGCTGCTCAGGGCCGTGCTTCCGGCATTTTCCGGCATCGCCGCCCCGCTCGTCGCCGCCCTGCAGGCCGGGGACGAGAGCGCCGAAACCGGACGGCTCTACCGCCTCGTCACCCGATGGATGGTGCTCCTGGTCACTCCCGCCACGCTCTTTCTGATGGTGCTGCCCGAACCGGTGCTGCTGCTTTTCGGGCCCCGATTTTCCGCTTCCGCTCCGGCGCTCGCGCTGCTTGCCGCAGCCGCGTTCGTTCAGTCGTTCGGCGGCATCGCCGGAACCGTGCTCTCCATGGCGGGCCACGGGCGCGTCACCTTTCTGAACGCGCTCGTTGCGCTTGCCGTGCAGGTAGCGCTCTCCGTGCTGCTCATTCCGCTCTACGGCACCGCCGGCGCGGCCGCGGCCTCGCTCGGCGCCATGCTGTTGCTCTCCGCGCTCAGGCTTCTGCAGGTCTCAAGGGTGCTCGGCGTCAGCTCCTTCTCCGCCGCGCTCTGGAAACCGGCGGCGGCAGGGGCAGGCACCGCCATATTGCTCTGGCTTTGCAGGCCGTGGCTGCTCGGGTTAGGTCCGGCGGCTTCGGCGCTCACCGGCGTCGTAATCGCTTCTGCCGGTTATCTTGCCCTTACGCTGCTGTTCAGGTTGGAAGCAGAGGATAGGGAGCTTATTTTAGGGAAGCACTAAAAAGCTATTGCGCAAACAAATTGCTGCGTTGGTCGGTGCTCGAAATCCTCATCCCGAAAGCTTTCGGGACTTCGGTTTCGTAGTTTATCCCGATCTATCGGGACTCCGTCCGCGTCTCAATACTCTCGCTCCTTTATGGAGCTTGATTCTTTGATCGCTCATCACACTTTTTAGTGGTTCCCTGTAGATTGATAGGTACTAACGTCGTTCCAAATCATAATGCCAGAAAAGTCAGCCAAGCAACCCAAGCAGCCAAAAAGAGTAACGCCGGAAAAGCCGGTTGCGTCGCCACTGGGCGGGATCTCCGCGAAGAACGGGGTTCTGCCTTACGCCGCAGCCGCTGCGGCGTACCTGCTGCTTGCACTCGCGCTCTACTACCAGCTCGTCTTCCTGCCGATGACGCTCTCCGCGCCCGATTCGCTGGTGCCGATGGCCTCCTCAATCGCGCTCGACCGTCTGCGCGACGCATCGGGTCACTATCCGCTCTGGCAGCCATGGACCTTTGCCGGCATGCCCACCGTCGAAGCGTTCAGCTACCTCGGAGGGCTCTACTATCCGAACCTCATCATTTCGCGTCTGCCGCTCGGCGATATCGGTTCGCAGATCCTGCACCTCTGTTTCGCCGGTCTCGGCGGCTACGCGCTCCTGCGCACCTTTCGGCTGCACCATGCCGCGGCCTTTCTCGGCGGCGCGGCCTTCATGCTGAACCCCTACATGACCGCCATGCTCGTGCACGGCCACGGCAGCCAGCTCATGACCGCGGCCTACATGCCGTGGGTGCTCTGGGGCACGCTCAGAGTTTTTCATCATGCGAAGCTTTTGGACGCGGGGATGCTTGCGATCCTGCTCGGATTTCAGCTTCAGCGCGCGCACGTGCAGATCGCCTGGTACACCTGGCTGCTCATAGGGCTGCTTGCCCTGGTGCTGCTTGTCTCCGCTCACAAAACGGTGAAAGATAGTCTGAAGAAAGCCGGTTTTTTCGCAGTAGCCTGCGTGGTAGGCATTGCCATATCGGCTGCAGTGTATCTGCCCGCATCAGAGTATGCCGCATATTCGGTCAGGGGAGCGGCCAGAGGAGGCGGAGCCGCAATGGAGTACGCCACCATGTGGTCGATGCACCCGATGGAGCTGCTCACCTTTTTCGTGCCCGGCCTCTACGGTTTCGGGGGCGTCACCTACTGGGGTTTCATGCCCTTCACCGACTTCCCGCACTATGCGGGTATCGTGGTGCTCCTGCTTGCTTTCGCGGGATTCGTCGCCCGGCGCCGCGATCCCTTCGTGCTCTTTCTCGGCGGTAGCACGCTGCTTGCGCTGCTCATCTCCTTCGGCAGTTTCTTCAGCCCGGTGTTCGACCTCTTCTACAACTTCGCTCCGCTCTTCAGCCGGTTCAGGGTGCCCTCCATGGTGCTCATCGTCGCAGAACTCAACCTCTCGCTGCTCGCCGGTTTCGGCCTGCACTGGCTGCTCGACGCGCCCGAAAAGTCGCTCCGGATTCCGCTGAAGGTGCTTGCCGTTGTGTCCGCCCTTTCGATAGTGCTCATCCTGCTCGGCGGCGAAGGGTTCGAGGGCTTTTTCCGCTCGATCTTTCCCCCTCCGCCGGTGGAAAACTTCGATCTGGCCTTCATGGTAAACAAGGTTCGGTGGGAGAGCATCCGGGACAGTGTGGTGATGTCCGGCCTGTTTGCGGCGCTCGTTGCGGGCCTCGCATGGCCCGGCATGAGGAAGTTTCTCTCCGGCTCGAAGCTGGCCTCGGTGATCGTTGTGCTCACCATCGGCGACCTGCTGCTTCTCAACGCGAAGATCATCAGCCCCCCGGAAGCCTCGCTCCGCTCTCCCGTACTCGTGCAGCGCCATCAGGTTGAAACCGCACTTGCGCCTGACGACGTCACGAGCTTTCTTGCTTCACAGAAAGGCCCGTTCCGCATTTACCCCGTCGGCCCTCTTTTCGGCGAAAACAAGTTCGCCCTCTCCGGCATCGAGTCGGTCGGCGGCTACCACCCGGCAAAACTCAGGAATTACCAGGAGTTCCTGCAGCGCACGGAGAACCTCTCCTCGCTTGCTGCACTCAGAATGCTCAACGTCCGCTACGTGCTCTCGCCTGCCGAGGTGCAGCATCCGGACCTCGAACCGGTGAAGCAGGGCACCCTCCGCCTCGTATCCGGCGACGTGCCCGCATGGGTCTACCTCCTGAAAGCAAACTGCCCGAGAGCCTGGTTCGCCACCACGGTAACCGGCCTATCCAGCCGCGACGATCTGTTCACGCAGGTGCTTCAGGACGGCAGTAACTGCCGTTCGGTGTACGTTGACGGCGCGGAGTGGCAGGGCCCCAGACGCTTCGCCGAAGGCACCATCACCGCCATGCAGCGCACGGCCGAAAGCATGACCCTGAAAGTCAGCGCTCCCTCCGAAGCGTTCCTCGTCACAAGCGAAATCTTCTACCCTCTCCGCTGGCAGGCGATCCTCGACGGCCGACCTGCATTCACCCTCGAAGTGAACGGCCTCATCCGCGGCGTCCGCATTCCCGCAGGAGAGCACCAACTCACCTTCACCTACGACCGCTCCGATTTCGACAAGGGGAGGTATGTTTCGCTTGCAGCATTTTGTGTTGCGGTGGTGATGGTTGTTGGTGGGGTTGTTTTGGGGAGAGTATTAAGGGCATCTCTATTTATTCGAAAGCGACATATCTTTCATAAATAAAATGACTTAGCGTTCATAAAAAGGCCGGAAATTCGTATATTTCAGCAGATTTCTTCATTCATCTTCTGCTATCATGAAAA
>NZ_JAIGND010000016.1:0-7246 GCF_036528655.1 Chlorobium sp. | reverse complement strand
TCTCTGTCTCGCTGAGCATAACATCCTCCTTTTTATAGGGTTACAAAAAGCTGTTCTCCCATTTATTACAACACCAGGATGTTAGTGTTCTTACTCCCTTCTGATTCTCAATTACTATATAACGTTGAGCCGTACGTCAAATTATTCCTGTAAAACATTTCTCTCTCATACCTTGATGGCAGGGGAATGCAAAGCAGCAGGGTAATTCTCCACCCGCCGGGTGGGGAATTGAGTGGGCATACCTTGGGAGCATAATGTAGTGAAATGATCATCCGGGACGATGGTAAAGCCTTAAAAGCCATTGCTGATAGTGGTTATGAATCATTGAACAATCACGGTGATTATTTTGTTGTCATGACAATGTCTGTACGTTATATTGGAGTTAAATGTCAATTGAATATGAAAAAAATGGCTATGAACGCTCCTCTTAAAACAGAACGGATTGATGTACGCGCTAATCTGCCGGTAAAACAACTGTTGCAGGAGGCAGCAAGGGCTTGTCATAAAACTGTCAGCGAGTTTTTGCTTGATGCCGGTATAACCGCGGCTAATCAGACGTTAGCCGACCGTCGCCGGTTTGAGCTTGATGATGCCGGGTGGCAGCAGTTTCAGCAACTCCTTGACCGGCCTGTGTCTGCTCCCGGTAACCGGATGAAAGCATTGCTTACCGAACCGGGGGTACTGGATTGAACGCATCCCGTTTCAGTCAGGTTCAGAAACTCTCTTCCTCCCACGACGTTGCGGTATTCGATTGTGGAAATCATGCCCTGAATCAGTTTCTGCAACGTTTTGCCTTGGTCAATCAGAAGGCCAACAGTGCCCAGACCTATGTTTGTTGTGAGCAGGGAACAGAATGCGTTGCAGGCTTTTACAGTCTTGCTGTCGGAAGCATTGAACCGGAAGCGGCAACCGGTCGACTCAGCAAAGGTCTTGCCAGACATCCGGTACCGGTGATGATTCTTGCGAGACTTGCAGTTGATCGCCGGTATCAGTGCGCACGTCTTGGCCGGGCTCTGCTCAAAGATGCATTGTTGCGAACAGCCCAGGCGGCTGAGCTTGCAGGCATCAGGGCCATTCTGGTTCATGCAAAAGATAATGTTTCCCGTGACTGGTACCTCAACTGGGGATTCGAACCAAGCCCGACCGATCCGTATCATCTTTTTTTACTCCTCAAAGACCTGCTTGTAATTCTTCAGGATGATTACGGATAGGAAGATCCTTGGGAAGAAGGAACACTTTGCGACGTACATCCGTACGTGAATATTCTCCTGTAAAACATTTCTCCCTCATACCTTGATGGCTGGGGTATGCACAATGCTGCAGGAAATGAGACCCGTAGCCTTAACGTTTACATTCTGATTCCGGAACTGTGCTGGAGGTTGCGGTTGGCTTGTCAGGCTGAAAGGAATTTCTGAAGGAAGGTGTCGGGCGTGAGGACAGGGATGCCGTTCCATTCAGCGAGATCGGGCAGATGGGTGTCGCCGGAGATAATGTCGTCAGCACCGGCTGCAGAGGCGGCTTCGAGGATACGGTTATCGTCGGGGTCGGCGGTAACGACACTGAGGTCTCTTTCAGGACTGACAATCGAAAAAGTGTCCCTGAACAACCGGATGATTCCGTACACCTGTGCTTCACCCAGGCCGAATGGCCGACGCAGAACATCTTCGATCTTTTTCATAAGAGGAGGAGAGGTGACGTTGGTGATTTTTCCGGAAGAGCCGTGACGCAATATTTCCCTGGGTTTTCCCCCGAACAGGATGTCGGAGATAAGCACATTCGAGAGGCCTCGGGATGTTGATCCGTTGCCAAAAAATCTCATCTTGAACAACATAGTGATGTGCTGGCATAAAGTTTTGAGCATTTTTTATAGCGAAAATGACTTAACTTCCTGAACCGGATATCGAAAAGATCGGAACCGGCATCAGCCGTATCCGCCAGGCGGATGCCGAACACGGCGGCACCGAACCGGAACTGCGCCACAACGATTTCTTTACCGCGACATTCCGGTCAAAGATACAAGTTGCCCGGGAAGTTACGGCAGAAGTCAGTGAGCAAGTCGCGAAAATATTGATTACCTGTAAAACTCAACAAAAGTTAAAGGGCGAATTGTTTGTGAGGTACCTGGCCTGGCGAATGTTTACATGAACGAACTCTACCAGGGACTGAAGCAATGGTTCAACGATTATAACACCGTTCGTCGCCATACCTCGCTTGACGGAGAGGTTCCGGCAACGGTTTTCTATGCCAAAAAACCTCAGGCAAACAGTGCTGCCTGAACAAACCTGGTTTTGTCAAACAACTTCCCTGGAAATGGGGAGTGACTCCGGGGAATTACCATGTACAAGTTTATTGCCGACAATGTTGTGGTCTTCGATATCGAGTGGGTTCCTGATCCGATGTCAGGCAGGCGCATTTACAAGTTGCCGGAAACGGCCTCTGATGATGAGGTGCTTGAGGTCATGTGGCGGGAGGGCGGCGCGACGCCGGAGGACCCACGTCCATACCTGAAAACGGTGATGTGCAGGATCGTTTCAATTGCGGCGGTGGTCAGGAAAAGGCAGCACAGTAAAGTCAGTCTTGAGCTCGTTTCTCTCCCCGGGCAGCATGAGGGCGTGCAGTCGGAAGGGAAACTCATTCGGCAGTTCCTGGAAGCTGTCGGGAATCTGGGGGCACAGCTTGTGGGGTTCAACTCGTTAAATGCCGACCTGCCTATCCTGTTTCAGAGGGCACTGGTAAACAGGGTGACGGCGCCGACCTTCTGCCATCGTCCGGAAAAACCCTGGGAGGGAGCTGATTATTTTGCTCGATACAGCGATTTCAACATCGATCTGAAGAATGAGATTGGTGGTTTTGGCAAAGGGACCCCATCGCTTCACGAATTGGCTGCGTCACTTGGAATTCCGGGTAAAATGGGAATCAATGGTGCCGATGTAGTCGATTTATGGCGCTCCGGGAACTTCAGAAAAATCGTTGAGTACAACCAGTTCGACGCCCTTTCGACATATCTGGTGTGGCTGAGAACCGCCTACTTTTCGGGGAGACTGACAGAAGATTCGTTTGTGCACGAAGAGCGTCTGCTGGAAAGTCTTCTGCATCAGGAGATAGCCCAGGGATCAAAGCATCTGGAGCAGTTTCTGGACGCATGGAAATCGTTTCGCCGGTAGGCTTACAACCAGTACTGGTCGGAGGCCGGATTGCTCATTTCCCCGCTTCAGGTTGAGGTCGGCCCATCGGATATCACCCCTCAATATTCCGGCCATGCATCAATCTCTCCGTTCATACCCTCTTCCGCGAGTTGGCGCTCTTCGACAGCTTTGCGGAGTTCCGGTTCTACGCGGAGCGATGGCAGTGTAGCGCTTTTCATGGTGTATGTCCGGTTATGCGTTGCATATGCAATGCAATATATCGGCTTCTCATGATGCAATGCAGCAAGGGACGAGAGCCGTCGCCTTACCGTTTTTCTGCAGATTCCAATGCTGTTCGAATTGTCCGGAATGGCAGAAAGAGAAAGAGTGCGGTTTTTGGGGTAAGGGCAAGTACCCGTAGCTGGCGCACCAGGTTGCGACGTCGGTGTTTTTGGCATCGATGAGCAATCCGACACCGCCGACATGGCTGGGAGCAGCAATTGACCTCCGAGGCCCTGTTTTAGTGGACTTTCGCAATTACATAAACACACGTGATTAAATTCCTGCTTTTCAGAAGCAAGGCTCTGTTGCAGGCGGGGACGAATCCGTAACCGCAAGGGTCAAGGTCGGGGAAAGCGAGAGCGGCATTTTTTTTCGCTACTCGTTTCTTGTAACGGCAAAAGTGCTGTAAAGCGGCAGGAACGTGATTTTTTGCTCAGGAAGGTCGGCATACGGGCGGTCGGAAAAGACCAGTGCCCTGCCACACTCCGGGTACGAGGCAAGAAAGAGATGAAGGCTCCTCAAACTGCCGGTAGCGCCGCTTTTTACCTCAACAGGATGAATCCTGCCGTTCAGAACCGCCAGATAATCGACCTCAGCCGAACTGCTTTTGGCCTGCCTGTCCCAGTAATACAGACCACCCTGTTGGGTTACCAGCATCTCCTGGCCGACAAACTGTTCCGCCATGGCTCCCCGGTAGATGGAGAGCAGGTCGTTTTTTGCATACTCGATATCACTGGGCATACCCGACAGGTGCCGCATCAAGCCAATGTCGAGCATTATCGCCTTGAATGATCTGGCGGAGGCTGTCGCCCCCAATGGAAGTCCAGAGGGATCTGCAGAGGGAACCCTTCGGGCTACCTGAGCCAGGCACAGGGCGTCAAATGCCTTTTTCAGCGTCGGGTTGCTGTATCCCTCGCCGAGGCGTGCATATTTAATCTGTTTTCCGATATGCTGCGACAGGGAGGTAAAGACCGAGTCGAGACAGAAGCGGTCAACTCTGGGCGTATATTTGGCAAAGTCCATCCTGAAGGACTCTGCAATTTCTTTTTGTACCTCGAAGGCATCGCGCAGAGAGTTGTTTTCAAGGTATGCATTGACAGCCGCCGGCATTCCCCCGATAAAAAAATAGCGTTTCAGCTCCTCGCGCAGAAGGTCATGCACGGCAGGCGATATTTCAGCCGGATTGCCCAGAACTGCAGCTGCCGCAGGGGCGTTGCCGATTGCTTCAAGATATTCAGCGAAACAGAGCGGATAGAGATTGAGAAACTGAACCCTGCCGACGGGAAAGGAGTTTTCGTCAAGAGCGAATTCGAGCAGAGACCCGGCGGCAGCGACATGCAGTTCCGGCATTTCTTCATAAAAATAGCGCAGGGCGGTTATCGCTCGGGGACATGCCTGTATTTCATCAAAAAAGAGCAGGGTTTTACCCGGCGTGATTTTTTGCTGAAGGATGACTTCAAGATCCGAGCATAAGCGCCTTGCCGTAAGATCGCCATCGAAGAGTTTGCGCAGGGAGTGATTCCGTTCAAAATCAACAAGAGCAAGAGATGCAAATCGTTTGTTTCCAAACTCTTTGAGCGACCATGTTTTGCCGACCTGACGCGCGCCTCGCAGGATGAGAGGCTTGCGGCGTGTTCCTTCCTGCCAGCGCCGAAGATCGTTATCAATAAATCGAAGCATGTGTACCGATTGGCGGGGTGTATCACTGAATATTTAAATATACAGTGCAAAATATGCTTTTTTGATATAAAAAAACAATGCATTTTGATATTGTGGCTTGAGAAGAGGATTTATGACGTTTGGGTGGGTGTGGAGAATGGAGGTTTTGGGGACAGAGGTAAGTCAGTAATCGGTCGTATACCTGAAACGGAGAGGAAGCGCTGCCAGAAGGCGCGAGACTGGACGCACCGGGAACGTTGCATCCAGTGATGGTTTGCGGAATCGGACGGAGGGCTTGCCGGCGTTCATGCGAAAGATGCTGACGGGGTATTCGGTCTCGTTCAACAGGCGATATCATCGTTCTGGTCATCTGTTCCGGAATCGGTACATGTCGATGCTCTGCGAAGAAGAGCCCTGTTTCGTCAAGCTGGTAGTTATATTCATTTGCACCCCCTTGCGTGCCGGATTGGTCAAAAAGCCGGAAGACCTTGACCGGTATCCGTGGAGCGGGCATGGATCGCTCTCGGGTTATGCCGGATATTCCTGGCAGATCGTGAGGAATATGGCGGGTTCATGTCACCATAAACGTATGGAGGTTTGCCATGTTATTGATGAGAAAGGTGTTCGGTCAGGCTGCTGTTCTCTGTCTGCTGCTTTTAGGTCATGCGAGTTGTTTCGGCGTATCGATCTCTTCGTTGACCGCGGAACAGCGCGACGCTCTGCTGATCAACGATTTTTATCCGCAATATGCCTGTCCCGGAGATACGCTGAAACTGGAAATAAAAGCCGTTACAAGCCCGTATTTTTTCCCGATGGCCGAAACTTCCGTAGACGTCAGGACTGAATGGCAGGTCGTTCCCGAAACAGGCATAACGATCGATCAGAAACGCGGTCAGCTTGTTGTCGGCCGTGACGTGCAGGATGGCACGATTTACACCATCAGCGCGAAAATCAGGAAAAAAGGGAATGTCAGGGACAACACGCTCTACGTCTATACGAAAAAAGCAAATCCTTTTGCAGGCTACTGGGAGGAAGAAGGGGGGAATATCGAGGAGTTGATCATCAAACCTGACAGAACCTTTTCTGTGACGGCAATACCGTTTGAAATCAGAAAAGATTATTGGGGTACGGTTTCCTTCGATCTTCAGTCCGGGTCGATCACATTCACTGCCGAGCATGGCAACACCGTACCGAAAGATATCGATCTGAACGGTTCGTTCAGGTTTGACGATGAAGGCCGTCTGGTGCTGGAGGGGATTTATTTCGGTACGCTCATACCGGGTGACAGCTTCAAACAGAAGTACATATTCAAAAAAACCGGAAGATAAGCATGCTCATCCCGTTTCAGGGGTGGAACTGCCGTCCCATGTCTGCTCGTGACAGGAGACGGCGGTATCATAACAGGTGCGGAACCTGCGGGATTCTCTTTTTCCGTTTGCCTGACAAGGTCACAGGACAGCTCCGGGAACTTCTCGTGCAATGGTGACGTCGCTGAGTCCTGCGACTACACACTGGCACTCCGGACAGGCTTGACCTATCAAGACTTTTGCTCTTTTCGGCTTCTGAATTCTCTTTACCGACTCAGGAAAACAGATCCAGGGGTTCCAGTTCAAGAAATTCCTGCCATGGAATCGCCGAATTTCCGATCAGCAGCACTTTGTGTGGCTTGTATTGCTGCATAAATGCAGCCATGCCTGAAGCTTGTTGCGAGTGGCCGCTTTTAATTTCAAGACCGATCACTTTACCCTTGTACTCCAGAACAAAATCCACCTCATGATTTCCCTGACGCCAGTAATACAGGTTGATTGCCTCGCTACGGGTGTGATTGAGGATATGGGCTCCAATAGCCGATTCAACCCATCGACCCCATTGCGCAGGATTCGCTGAAATTTCCTGAAAAGTCTGCTGTTGTTGTGCGCTGATCAGGGCCGTGTTATGCACCTGAAATTTCGGAATGGAGGCTCTCTGTCTCACCAGTTCAGGGCTGTACCTTTCCAGACCTCCCAGTAAACCGGCAGTATCGAGCAGGCGCAGATAATGAGCAAGTGTTGTTGTGTTTCCTGCATCCTGGAGCTGGCCGAGGATTTTCGTGAAGGAGAGAATCTGGCCCGAATAGCTGCAACCGATTTCAAAGAGCCGTTTCATCAGGGCGGGCTTGTCGACACGGGTCAGCATCAGAA
>NZ_JAIGND010000015.1:0-63782 GCF_036528655.1 Chlorobium sp. | reverse complement strand
GAAGATGGGGAGGCAGGAGAGAGGAGACGAGGATTGAAGAGGGGAGGTTGCCCACGGATTTTCACGGATTGGCACGGATTGAAGAGGGCGAGATTGGGTTATGCGCTATGGATTATGCTTTCTTGCCATTGAGCTATCGAGCTATCTCGCTATCCAGCCATAAGAGGAAGAGCGCGGTTCCCGCTGATTGAAATCGGATTGGGGAGGGATTGAAGAGGGGGGATGTTGCCCACAGATTTACATGGATTGGCACGGATTGATGGGTGAGGTGGTGTCTGGGGGGGTTGTGTTATGGTTTTGGGCTTTTGTGGTGTCGGGTTATCCAGCAAGAAGAGGAAGAACGCGGTTCCCGCTGATTGAAAACGGATTTTCACGGATGAAAAGATTGTGGGATGGATGTCGGGAGGTGGGGGGAGGAAGATGTTGCCCACGGATTTACACGGATTGGCACGGATTGATGGAGGATGGTTGACCGGGGGGTTGTTTTGAGTTTTTCAGCTATTGAGCTGTCGGGCTATCTCGCTATCCAGCCATGAAGAGGAAGAACGCGGTTCCCGCTGATTGGGGATTGGATTTTCACGGATTGAAGACGGGGAGTTAGGAGATAGGAGTCAGGAGGAAGGGGACGGGGGATTGGGTGGTGGGTTGGATACCTGGCTTGGGTATGCGCGGGAGTATCGGGCGGCTTGCCGCCCGTTGGTTTGGAGTGAAGAAAGAGAAGATTGCTTATGCTCCGTATAGAGATACTCCTTTTAATATTTTTCTCCGAGTTCCTGCAGTTTTGCTTTGTCTTGGTGCAGCGCCGGGGGGATGGGGATGTTCATGAGGGTGCAGAAGGTTTCTATCCGGA
This sequence comes from Chlorobium sp., assembly GCF_036528655.1. GTDB lineage: Bacteria > Bacteroidota > Chlorobiia > Chlorobiales > Chlorobiaceae > Chlorobium. The sequence continues at coordinate 62,932 of NZ_JAIGND010000015.1, read as the reverse complement.
AGCGCCAGTCGTGGTGGGTTATGGTTTGTCGGATGTTGATGCGGCGCTGCTCTTCGAGTTGGTCGTTTCGGGAGAGCAGTTGCGTGAGTTCTTCTGCGGCGGTTTCGGGGTTGTCGGATAGTTCGGTGGTCGCTCCGGGCCAGAAGAGCATGTCGTCGGCCATGCGGGAGACGGGCCGTTTGCCGGCGACTATGCAGCCTGAGAGAAGTGATTCGAGCCAGCGGCTGGTTACCATCATGGAGCGTGGCCGGTCGCCCTGGGGTTCGACGTAGAGGTGAAATGCGAGCGAGATGCGGGATCGGTGCAGCAGTTTGAAGAGCATGCCGCGTTCAGGACGGATGCCTGGCCCGGTCAGGTTGCCGAGGGGGGAGTGGAGGTAGAGGTGCGGCGATGATGCGGGATGAAAGCGTTGTGTGAAGCATTCGTGGTAACTCCGGGGTGTGCGGCCGAATCCGATGATGTCGATTTCGCGGTTATGGAGCTTTTGCGGTGCCCAGTTGAGCGCGTCTGTGCCTTGGTAGAGCTGGTGGACGGGTATGCCGTACCGGTCTCCGGGGTAGGCGATGTCTTCGTGGGCGGTGACGGTTATGGCGTCAAATTCGGCGGTTTCGCCGACGTATCCGGCATGGAAGTAGGAGTCGGTGACGAATGCGCAGATTTTGCCGAATTTTTTCCGGCAGTCGGCTATGGAGGCGATCATGCCGAGGTCTCCCGGGTTTCTGGCTATGACGATCAGCAGGTCGCCGCCGCTGGTACGGAGCGGTTCGAATGCGGTTTTGCCTGGGTGAATGAGCCGTTCCGGCCATTTGCCCGGAATGAGTTTCGGCGAGAGGCGTTCGGCCTGAAAGTAGCTGGCAAGGAGTTCTGCGAGTTCGTCGATTGCGAGCCAGCCGACGTGGGGGTTTGCGAGCCCGGCGTAGAGTATTGCGGTTTTCATTGCGGTGATGGTGTGGTTGTCGGGATGTTGCGCGGCCTATGGCTTCCGGCCTGTGTCGTTGTTGTACCGTTGTTCGTAATGCAGCTTGAGCCGGATGATGAATCCTGCGGCTATTCCTGCAAGGATGCCGATGTTGTTGGCAAGAGCGTTAAGGGCATTGAACGAGTCACTTGTGACGAACATGTGGATGGTTTCGAGCAGGTAGCCGAGCGAGCTCATGGCCGTAGATACCAGAAAGGCGGCTTTCCGGTCGCTGAGAAACGATATGGGGATGCAGGAGAGTACTGCGTAGAGTGTGATATGGGCTATTGTATCGAGTCCGGGTATACCGAAGGGGATGAGGCTTCCGGCAAGGAGCAGCAGAAAGCCGAGCAGCCAGTATCCCGTGAGTTTGCTGCCGCTGTTCCATTCTGCTTTTATGAGTTGCCGAAGATTCATTATCGGTTGCGGATGTGGTTGCTGTTTATCAGTTTATGAATCGCGATTGCGCCGCGCCCGGCGATGGTATGAACCGGGTACGGGGGAGCTGTATTTCGCCTTTTTTCAGAACGCTTAGTGCGGTTTCGGCAGGTGAAACCGCGGGCGCGCCAAGTTTTTGTTTGATCATCATGCTGATAAGTCCGCCGCTGAAGAGCATGTAGACGGGGTTGATCATGGCGTTGAGCAGATTGTCGATCATGTAGATTGCAAGAAAGACGGCCATGACCGCCGGTGCCGCCCAGTCGCTGTTTTTCCAGTTGTCGGCTCTGATGCGCATGATAAAGAGCATGATGGGTATCTGGATGGCGATGATGAGCGTCATGAGGCCGTAGATACCGTTCTGGCCGAGCGTGATAATCCAGAGTCCGTCGGCTATGCTGATGTCTCTTCCCTTGTCGTCGTAGACTCGCGAGCGTCCGTAGCCGCCCCATCCGAAAATGGTGCCTTGCATGGCTTTATCGATGAGGATGGTTTCGTTGTCGAAGCGAAACTGGAGCGATTGGGCGCGGTCGGCACTGAATTTTTCGGCTACGAAGCCTGAGAGGTTCGTTCCGTCCCAGTAGCCGGTCGTTCGTGTGACGACGTAGAGGTGCGGTATCGCTATGAGGACGGCCAGGAGCACCGGTTTTCTGATTCTGGTTGAGAGGTAGATGACCAGGAGGCCGATAACGAGCAGGACGAGGGCTCCTACCGATTGCATCATGATGGTTGTGAAGGCGAGGAACATGAGCAGGTATCGGGTGGGCACCGAGAGGATTTTCCGGGGGAGTTCGCCGGCGTAGAGAAGCCAGGTGCCGAGAAAGACGCCGAGCACCATCCACATGGAGGTCATGAGTCCGTGGTCCATATAGACCATGGGCCTGAATCCTCCGCCGTCGCGGAGAGTCTGGAGAAAGTTGTGCTGATGGAAGCCGTAGGTCATTCGGTGGAGCTGCGGGCTCATGATCAGTTCGAACCAGCAGAATGGGATGTAGACGATGCTGCCGATGAAGATGGCGAGCGCAAGCGTTTTCATGGCTCCGGTGTCGGTGAAGTAGATTCTTGCGACATAGTAGGGCAGTCCCCAGGTGATGCTCTGGTACATGGTTTGCGATAGTCCGTCGTAGGGGCCGAGGTCGTTGAATACCGAGGAGAAGAAGGGTGCGGTGCACCAGGCGAGCATCGGCAGATCGGCCGGGCTGAAGCGGAATTCCGAGAAGCGCTGTTTGTCGAAGATCCAGGCTCCGAGCAGAATGCCGACGCAGGTTGCCGTCGTTTTGGTATAGTCGGGCAGGGCGGGGAGATTGAATGCGGCAACCGGTAGGAACATCCATCCCGCGACGAATGCGACGGATGCTGCGGTGCGTGCCTTGAGCCGCGAAAAGAGGATCAGGACGATGGGAATCCAGCCGAACATGGCAACCGGAACCATGATATTTCCGGGTGCGCTACCCATGCGGCAGGTGCTTTGTGATGTTCAGGAGCGCGGCTCCCCAGGAGCGTTCGGGATCGCAGAACTGTTTGCCCAGTTGTGCGCAGGCTTGCTGTTTCTGTTCGTAGAGCTGCGGCGAGGAGGCAAGCCGGACGACGGCTTCGAAGTAGGCGACGGTGTTGTCGGGCGGAACTTCGATGACGGCATCCCTGACGTATTCGAGCGCCGGGCAGACCGATGAGGTGATGACCGGCCGGCCGGCAAGGATGGCTTCGGCGACGACTTTGTTGAAGCCTTCTTCGAAGGAGGTGCGCGTGGGCACGATGAATGCGTGGCTTTGCTCTATGTGCCGGAGCATTTCCGGACGGGCGCAGTAGCCGTGAAATTGCATGAACTGGCCGAGGCCTTGTTGGCGCAGGGCGTTTTTGAGGTTGTCGTCTTCGGGTCCGGTGCCGCAGAGATGCAGTACTATGCCGGTGTTGCCGGATTCGCGGAGCATCCTGGCGATGTCGAGCAGGTCGTAGATGCCTTTGGCGGTTTCCATCCGTCCGGCGTAGAGCAGGTTGAATGGTTTTGATGCCGGCGGCGGCGGTATGCTTTCGAAGGTCTCTTTCCGGTAGTGCGGAATGAAAGGGTGGACGGGTACGGTTTTTCCGCCGGTGATTTCAAGGAGCTGGCGCCGGACGTCTTCGGAGATGCAGAGTATGGCCGCGGCCTTGTTGCCGAAGAGGTTGCGGTTGAGCAGGGAAAGGAGTTTCTGCACGAGGGATGCTTTTCTGCTTTCGGGCCAGAGTGTGCAGTGCAGCGATGGTATGAGGTGCATGGATGCGGGCGCAAACCAGAGGAGGGGGAAGAAGTGCCCTGTCGCGTCGGCCATGACGAGCAGGTCGGCATCGGCAGCGACCGCCCGTGCGACTATCTCCCGCACGTAGCTTATCTGCTGGAGATGAAAGGCTATGCCTTTTTCAGGCGGGCTTTTGGGTTTGTTTTCGACCATGAACTGTTCGGTTGCGATACTTGCTTTTCGGGGACAGCATGATATGGCCACTCCTTTTGCTCCGAGGTTGCGGCAGAGGTCGAAAAACAGGGAGCTGTAGGTGACGGCAACCTGATTCGGATCGTCTTCTCCTTTCTGCCAGTGGGAAAAGGTGGTTACGATGTCTCCTGGCCCTGCGGCGTAGAAGAGGCATAGCTGCTTTTTTCGATCGGTTCCGTTTGTCATGCCTGGTTGGCTTTTTTTTGCCGTTGGTGTTTCGAGGCTGTTATTGACGAATTTTTGCCGGAATGCCTACTGCCGTGGCGTTGGCAGGTATGTCGTTGACGACGACGGCGTTGGCCCCTATGCGGGCGTGTGTGCCGATGGTGATGTTGCCGAGTATTCTGGCTCCTGCGCCGATATCGACATGTCCTTCGATGACCGGCACCCCGGTTGCGTCAACGGCTCCGATGGTGACCTGCTGAAAGATGAGGCAGTTGGGTCCGATTTTTGCTTCGGGGTGGATGACGATGCCGTTGGGGTGGGGGATGAGAAGTCCTCCTCCGATGCTGGAGTCCAACGGGATATCGGATCCGGAAACTGCGCTCCAGAAGCGGTGCTGCAGGACGGCAATGCCTTTGATGGTTTTTGAAAACGGATCTGTTCTGCGGCTGTATTTCTGGTAACGCCGCAGGGCGGCAAGCATTTTTTTTCCGGGCTCGAAACGGCCGGGCGTCGGTTTTTCCCTGCTCCAGTCCGGTTCTGTTGCCGATATCATTGCCGCGGTGTCTGGTTTGTCGATTGCCGTCACTTTGCTTTTTTTGATTTGCTGTTTTTCGGTTTTTTTATTGTCCTTTTTTTCAGGGTACTCTGTATGAAGGTGCCGGTTTTCCGGATGGTGTCGACTGCTTTGCCGAGGAGCTCGGTCGCCGGCGGGAGGTTTCTGACGAATTCTTCGATCTGCCGGGTGTTGATTTTGTTGAGAAATTCGGGTTGTTTTTCGAGCAGTTTGTCGATGCTGAGCGAGCGTATGCGTCCGCCGTGATTGAGTATGGGCGCGATTGCCGGTACGCCGAGCCGTACGAGGAGTTCGGCTGCGGCTCTCAGGTCGCGGTAGAATGTGCTGTTTGCCAGTGCGACAAGGACGATGATGTCGGCATGCGTCGCAAGGTTTTCGGTCAGGTCGCTTTCGCATACGGGAGCGGAGTCGATGCAGATAAGGTCGTAGTCCTCTGTTGCTTCCCGGAGAATGCTTTGGATCCTTTGCTGCGGTATGTTGCCTTCGGGTGTCGTTCCGGCGGCGATGACGTCCATTGAAAAGTCCGGCGATCGGGTGATTGCCGTTTTCCAGGACTGGGTGGAGGCGAGGATGTTGCACAGGCCTGTGCCGCCGGCGGGAATGCCGGCCATGTCTGCAAGGGCGGGGTTTGCGGTGTCGGCTTCTATGAAGAGTACGTTGGGGACGAGCGTCGATAGCGCCTGTGCCGTGTTCAGGGCGATGGTCGTGCATCCTGCTCCGGCGTCTGTTGCCGTGAAGAGGATGACGGAGGCGTTCTGCCGTTCTTTTTCGCATTGCAGTTTTACGGCGAGGCTTCGGATGGCTTTTGCCGCCTGGTGCGCCGGGTCGAGTGCCACGATCCGGGTAGAGGGCGTTTCGGGGTTTCCGACGGGAATGATGCCAGCGGGGGGGTAGCCGAATGCGTTGCTGATGTCTTCGGGCCTGCGGATGCGATTGTCGAAGAAGTCGTATGCAAGGAATATGCTTCCGGTGCCGCCGAATGATATGACAAGGAAAATAAGTAGCAGTTGCTTGATATTCGAGCCTGCCGGGTGATCGGGTTCCCGCGCCGCCGATTCGATGGAGATGCGAAGCGGGGCTTTGCCTTCGACTTCGAGTTCGTGTATGCGGGTGTCGATACGGTCGAGCAGTTCCCTTTTGTGTTTCAGGCGGAATTCGAGGGATTGGCCGAGGTGCATACCTAGAGAGATGCGTACGGCTTCTGTTTTGCTTTTGTTGAATATGTCGAGCAGTTCTTCTTCGGTGTTTCTGGCTTTTTCAAAATTGTGTTTTGCGACGATGCTCTCTTTGCGAAGGTCGTGATCGCGTTTTCCGTAGAGAATGGTGCGCGCGCTTTTGCGGATTTCGTTCTGCAGTTTGTTTTCGTAGTTCTGCATTGCTTTCATTCGCTCTTCGACGTAGATGCGGTCGGGGTTGCTGGCGGTCAGTCCGTCTGTGGAACTTCTGAGCTGCTGGAGTTGCTGGTAGGTCCATGAGCTGGTGAAGTCGAGCGACTGGTCGTTCATGACGATTTCTTCGACCATGGGGTCGAGCGAGAGGCTCTTAAGCTGAGCATTGGCGGCTTCCGTCGCTTTGTTCTGGTTTTCGGCTATAAGTCGGTCTCCGAGAATGCGGACGTAGAGGCGTTGCAGCTCTTCGTTGTTTTTGCTTGCAAGATTGTATTCTTCCGAAAAGGTGGAGGTGTAGATGTCTTTGGTGAGCGTATCGAGATTGCCTTCGATGGCGATGATTTCGTTGGTGAGCGCCTTTTTTTTGTTATTGAGGTAGGCAAGTCGTTCGTTGTCCTGCATTTCGGTATTACGGCGGACTTTTTCGAGAAAGACGTCCATGAAGGTGTTGATGAGCGGCGCAAGTCCTTCTTTTTTAGGGCTGGATGCTTTGATTTCGATGAGGTGCGTGCCGTTTACGGGGGCGACCTTGATGATGAAGCCGAGGATCGTCGCGCATTTGTCGGCGGGGAGCGCCGCTGGCAGAACGGCGGCTTTTTCGTCAGGGGTGAGTTTTTCGACCGTGTTTTTCAGGATGCCGAATTCCATCATCCGTTTTGCCTGGGTACGGGCGTAGTCCTGGTAGTAGTTGATGATGGACGGGTCTTCGGATTTCGTTATCAGGGACGGGATGACCGGGTCTATGCGCATCATCGCCGTTACTTCATAGTTCGGTTTTCCGATAAGCAGGACGAGGGGCAGGGTTATGGTAAAGAGAAAGGAGCCGATGACAAGGATCAGCAGGCCGTATCGGTTGATAAACCCTTTGATGTCAAGGGCTTTTGCCGGTTTGCCGTAGGGTAACGGTTCTTTTGCCTGGTGTTCGTTTATCATGTTTTCCTGCTTGTACTGATCGGGAAGAGGCGGAAGAGGGCGCCTGCTTTTTGTTTTTCGTCCTGTGTGAGCGCTATGAACCAGAGTATGGCGACGGTAAGGAGCAGGTAGAGCGTACCGCAGAGTGTGATGGTGGTGATGGCCGCAAGGCGGTTTTCCGCAGGAAAGATGGTTGTTGCCGTATAGACGAGCGCAGCAGGCCCGATCGGAGCAAGCGAGGGGATGAGCGTATGGCGTATGATTTCAGCGAAGGTGATCTGGAAGGTGTAGTTGCTTCTCCAGAAGAAACAGAGGGCGCTGGTTGCCGAACCTGCAGCAAGCGCGGCAGCTGCGCCGGTCAGTGCGTATGAGGCGATGGCTGCCGGGAGCCAGAGGAGCAGGAGGACGAGCTGCATGATCATGTATTCGAATTCCCTGCCGTTTCTGTCGATGCCGCGGAAGATCATGTTTGCCGGGCCGGTTGCGAGTTGGAAGGCGTATGCTATGGTGAGGCAGATCATGATGATTACGGCGTCATGGTATTGCGGTCCGACCCATGCGAAGATCAGCGAATCAGCGGAGGCTGCCAGAAATGCAAATATGGTGGTGCTGATGAGATTTGTGTAGCGAAGACCGTTGAGATAGAGCTGGCGGAGTTCTCCTTTTGCAAGCTGTTCGTCATGCCGTTGTTTCGAGCGGAGCATGAGGAACAGCGCGATTGCCGCGAGGGCAGACAGGATGGCTGCCGGGATTGCCGGAAAGGGCAGCTGTTGTGCGACCGAGGGCAGGAAGAGCAATGGTGTGAGGCCGATAGCGAACATAAGGAGCGCTATGTTGCCGTATGCGAGCATTCGCGCGGTCGGTGCGTTTTGTACCTCTTTTTCCCATGTCGCTTCGATATGGGAGGCTGCCGGAAGAAAGGGGCCGAATGCCGATTCGGCGACTTTTTTTGCCGTGAAGGGGAGCTTTCGTCCGATTTCAAGCATGCCGCCGGCTGCAAGGCCGAGGCCGGCGGTAACGAAAAGCCGGTCGAGCGCAGTAAGAAAGATGCCTCCTGCTCCGAGTACCTGGACTTTGCCGCCAAAAATAAAGAAGAGTTTGAGGTGGTCGCGGTTTACAAGTTTTGTCGATATCCTGAGCTCGGGAATAAGTTTTTTTGCGTATTTCCGGTAGCTGGTGGTTTCGAGGATTACTCGCAGTGCATAGGCATAGAGAAGCCCCATGATGCCGGATCCCCAGAGCAGCAGTATGATGATGGCGATAACTTCAACGAGCCCGGCAATGACTGCGATCTGTTTTTCTTTTGCAATTTCGTGCATGCCGGCGATGATGAACCTGAATCCGCCGAGTATGAGCTCGAGGCTGAAGACTATTGCCGTGCCGGTGAATATGGCTGATGCTGCGGCCTGTTCTTCGACCGCGATGCGAAAAATGCGGTGAACAAGGGGCATGCTGATGATGAGAACCGTGCAGAAGATGATGCAGAATGTGAGCATATAGGCGATGCCGGTGGAGAGCAGCCGGCTGATTTCTTCTTTTTTGTTTTCGGCTCGGTAGCGGGCGGTGTAGCGGATGTAGGTGGAGTTGACGCCGAATCCTCCCATGGATGCGTATGAGAGGATGATGAAGCAGAGCGACCAGAGGCCGAATTCGGTCAGGGTGAGATAACTGAGTATGAAGGGGGTGAGCAGCAGCCGGGTGACGAGGTAGATGCTGGTTGCCGCCATGCCTGACAGGGCGTTGCCTGCCAGTTTTTTTTTAACGGTTTCGTTGTTCTGCATGATGGCGGTCATTCGCTGGAATTGACGAAACCTTCCTGTCCCCAAAGCTTTTTACGCAGCTCCTGCATGAGGCCGAATGATTCGAAGTTGTCGATGCCGAGATTGAGTACCTGAAGGGCGGGGACGAGTTTTTCGAGGGTGTAGTTGAATTTTGCCATACCGCCCGGGCTGACGAAGATGATGTCTTCGGGCATGAGGGTATAGTTTTTTGCGAAGTCGCCCTTTTCGAGCAGATGTTTAAGATTGACGCTGATGACGTTTCCTTTGAGGTCCTGCTGGCGTATGATGAAGATTTTTTCGGGGTTTGCGCGTTTGTTCATGCCGCCGGCCAGCATGATGGCTTTGAGTACGTTCATGTTGCTTTTGAGCTGGATGGCTCCGGGGGTGATGACCTCTCCCATGACGTAGACCATTTCGTCTTCCGCTTCGGGTATGAAGATGACGTCGTTGTTCATGATCGATGCGTTGAGTGCCATATTGCCGTTTTTCAGGAGGTCCTGGAGGTCTATCCAGATGACGGTGTCGTTGCCTCGGATAATGGCGCATTTGGTGAGGAAGGTCTCTTTTCCGTGGTAGGGCAGGCCTCCTGCGAGAGCAAGGGCTTCGAGCAGGGTACCTCTGCCGGGAAAGTTAATCACGCCGGGTTTGGTGACGCGGCCGAGTACGAAGGCTTTGTTGTTGTGGAATTCCTGTACCCGTATGGTGACTTCGGGTTTGATGTAGAGCACTTCGAGCTTTGAGGTTACCATCTGCTGAATTTCGGCCGGCGTCCGGTAGAGTACGTTCATGAGGCCTATTCGGGGTACGGCTATGTTGCCGTCGGGCGAGACGATGATGTTTTCCTGCGATAGTTCCGGTCGGCGCCATACCTGGATGTTGATTACATCGCCAGGCCCGAGCCTGTAGCGGAACTGTTCGGACGGGGTGAGTTCCCTTACGGCGGAGGGGGTGGCGAATTCCTGCATTTTTTTTGGTATGTCAGCTTTAAAGGCTTTTTCCGGCTGTTGTACGGGCAGGGTGATTTCGCGCGGTGAGATGCTGCTGCAGGATGCGAGGAGCAGCAGGATAAGCATGGCGTGCAGGCTCACAAGGGTATGGGCGAGGCGCGATGAGGGGTTGCCGCTGCCGGGTTTGCTCTGCTGCATAGGATTCGGGGGAGACGCGGTTGCCGGTGTTGCTGTCCTGAATTGATGCAAGAAGCGTGCCTGAGTGGCGGTGATTATTAACCTGTTGTATTATTGGCTGATATGGCTTTTCCTGGGTTGTTCCCCGGCTCTCAAACAGCAAGTTGCGGGCAGTTGCTCTCTCAGGTTGAGAGAGCGGCGGCGCGTTGGTTCGTTCAGGTTTCGGGTGCGGTTTTTTTCGGGATGATGCGTGCGGGTATACCGACGGCTATGGAGTTGTCGGGAACGTCGGCGATGACGACGGCGTTGGCGCCGATGTCGACGTTGTTGCCGATGGTGATGTTGCCGAGTACTTTTGCCCCGGCCCCGATGTTGACGTTGCTGCCGATTTTCGGGGCGGCTTTTTCTTCGATGTTCTTGAGGCCGATGGTGACGCCGTTGCGGATGACGCAGTCGTCGCCGAAACTGGCGTAACCGCTGACGACGATGCCGCCGAAGTGGTCGATGCGGAAGTTTTTTCCTATGGGCACTTCGCAGGGGAGCTCGATGCCGGTGAGTATCTGCACACTTTTGTAGAGCAGCTTGTAGAGGAGCGAGAAGGGTTTGCGCAGGATGGCGTTGGGAATGGTGTAGCGCCAGCGTCCGAAGCGGTAGACCGCCATGGCCCAGAATCCCTGGCTGCTCCAGTCTCCGCGGTAGGTTTCGAGGTCTCGGCGTATGTTTGCGAAGGGTTTCATGGGGTTTACCAGGGGGTTTGCGGCGAGAGCGTGCCGAGTTTGGTGTCTTTGAGGGAGCGCATGATCTGGCTGATGGTGGCCGATGCGGCGGCTTTTTTAGCGTCGGCTCCGGGCGAGGGGATGAGGTTTTTCAGGTAGCGCAGGGCGTGCCAGCCGAGTTCGACGCCGGCGCTTGCAAGGAGCAGGATGATGCCGTGGTTTTTGCGGTAGTAGAGCCATTCGCTGCGCATGCGGAAGGAGAGTACCTGGGAGGCGCCTTCGTCGTAGGTTTTGTCTTTCCGGGTTTTGCTGCAGGCGCCGCCGATGTGCATGACTTCGGCGTCGGGGATGAACCAGATGCTCCAACCAGCTTGTTTTGCGCGGAGGCAGAGGTCGGTTTCTTCGTAGTAGATGAAGAAGCGTTCGTCGAATGCTCCGATTTCGTCGAGCATTTTTTTCCGGACGATGGTGAATGTGCCGGGTACCCAGTCGACTTCGAGCGGGTGGTCGTGCGCGAATCCTCCGAATTCGTGCCTGTTGAGGATGGGGGAGCCGGGATGCTTCGCGCTCAGTCCGGAGAGGGTGAGGAGTTTGGAGAGGGGCGAGGGAAATCGTCGGGCCGAGGGTTCGAGCCTGCCTTCCGGAGAGATGATTTTTCCGCCGCAGAGTCCGCATCCGGGGTTGCTGTCCATGAAGGCGACGGCGTTGGAAATCGATGAGGGGCCGACGTAGGCGTCGGGGTTGAGCAGGACGATGTAGCGTCCTTTTGCCTGCCTGAATGCCTGGTTGTTGGCGGCTGCGAAGCCGAGGTTGGCGTTGTTGGCTATGAGGCGGACCTGGGGAAAGGTTTCGCGGACCATCTGCGCCGAGTCGTCGCGGGAGTCGTTGTCGACGACGAAGACTTCCATGTCGATGCCGCCGCTTCCTCTGTAGAGGGCTTCGAGGCAGTTCCGGAGGATGTCTCTGGTGTTGTAGCTGACGATGACGATGGTGATCATGGGTTCAGAGCTGTTTGGTCATGGTGATGACGTTTTCGCCGTTTTCCCGGCAGATGGTGACGGTGTCCATGAGGGTGCGGATGAGCATGAGCCCGTATCCGTGCTCGGGATAGGTTTCGATGTCGGGTTCGGGCGTTTCGGCGCTGAAGGGGGCGTTGGCATCCCGTATGGCGACGGTGAGCTTTCGCTGCTCGATAGTGAAGGTGATGGTGATATTCCTGGTTCCCTGCATTCTGTCGCCGTAGTTGACTGCGTTGGTGAAGGCTTCGCTGACGGCAAGTTCGAAGGCGTGGGAGAATTCCCAGTTGCCGGCACCTGCGTTGCAGGTGTCGGTGAAGAGGCTTGCGGTATTCGATGCCGTCTGCGAGGCCAGCCGGGAAAAGCGAATGTCGCCTGGCAGGGTGAGGGTGATGACGCTGTTCATTGGCTTTTCCTGAGCGTTGTTGCGTAGTCAATCGCAGCGGCTGTTTCGTCGAAGATGTGGAAGAGCCTGACGGTGCCGGTAATGTCGAAGACCCTGCGGACTTTCTGGTTCATGCAGGAGAGCAGCATGTTTGCGCCGGATTCCTCTTTCCGGCGCGCGGCGCCGATAATGGCGCCGAGGCCGCTGCTGTCGAGAAAGTCGAGGCGGGCCAGGTCGATGACGATGGTTTGCGTCGGGTCGGAGATGGCCTGGTGCCGTTGCAGTTCCGGCGCTGTCGAGGCGTCGATGGTGCCGCAGAGTTCGACGATGGTTATTCCGGAGGAGAGCGTTTCGGTGATGGTCATGTCGGGTTCCTGTAGTGGATTCGGTTGATAAGCGCCTGTATGGTCATGCCGATATCGCCAAGGGGGGTGCTGTGCAGGGCGTGATAGCGTTCGACGATTGCCGCGTCGCTCTCAGTGGCTGCCCAGGCTTCCGTTTCGGCATAGCTGAATACGGCTGGCCTGCAGTCCGTGCCGGCATGGTTTGCGGCGCGGTTTTCGTGGGTTCTGCTGCCGATGATGGCGAGTCTGCCGGTCAAGACGCCGGGAAGCAGCGGGTAGCGGTCGAGGGAGAGCGCCGATGCGATGCTTTCTGCAAGCCCTGCATTGGGGATTGAGTGGCCGTCCTGCCATTTGCCCCGGAGCCTGAGCAGGGGGTAGAGGATGGCGAAGGGAATGCTGAGCAGCAGGAGAAGCAGGGCTGCGGCAAGGGCGTGAACGATTTTTCTCCAGAGTACCAGGGCGGTGGCTCCGCCGTTTATGCCGGCAAGCAGGTGGGGGTCCTGCATGGCCAGCGTGACGCCGCTTTCTGGGTCGATGAGGGTGTTTTTCGATGCGATGCGGCCTTCGATTTCGAGTTGTTCGCCGATATAGGTGTTGTCGAGGATGATGCTCTCTTTTATGGTGCTTCCTTTGTCGATGATGACGTTGCTGCCGATGATGGCCGAGGGGCCGATGACGGCTCCCGGCAGGATGCGGACGTTGTTGCCGATGCTTGCGGGTTTATGGATTTGTGCGGTTTTCGAGATGGTTACGTTTCTGCCGATGGCACAGCCGGGTTCGCCGCCGTAGCCGGGCAGAACGTAGCGGGATGAGCCGGTTTCGAGGGTTGTCATGGCGATGCGGCAGTAGCTTTTGAGGTCGTCGACGGGGGTGAGCCCGACGGGCGGCAGGGGCTGGTCGGTCAGGGAGGGTTCGGGCGGACCTGCCAGGGTGATGCTTCCTCCGGGGCAGGATGCTATGGCGCCGGCGGAGTCGATGGATGCGAGGCTGCGGTAGTCGAGAGTTTTGTCGTAGTCGATGAAATTGTAGCCGCTGAGAATGATGGTTCTTCCGGTGTCGCAGAATTTACGGTTTTTGCGGAGCAGCTCCTGCTCTTCGTCCGAGGGGTGCAGGTTCGAGTAGGTGAGTTCGATGCCCCAGCGGCTTCCGTTGCTGCAGTATTCTTCGATCTGCGAGAGAGGGCCGTCTGAGAGCAGGCGGATTTCGCGGCATCCTGCGAGGATTGCGAAGTCGATGAGGTATTCGACGAACGGTTTGTTGCACAGGGGCGCGAGCAGGGGATGCGTGTCGGGGAGGGTTTCGCGCATCCAGGCGCAGTCGGCCTCTTTTATGGCGATAAGCGTTTTCATCGTTCTTGTATGGCGGTCGGAGTTGCCCCAAACGATGCGGCGGCTTCGCCGGCGTTTGAGAAAATCGAGAAGAGTTTTCTTGCTTTGGTGAGATCGAATACCATGGCGACTTTGGGCGTGAGGCCGGCAAGACGGAGGTCGCCGTTGTTTTCGAGCGAACGGCGCAGGCAGCCGACGATGGCGCCCAGACCGCTGCTGTCGATGAAGTCGAGTCGGGAGCAGTCGAAGACGAGGAAGGGTGTTTTCGTCTGCCAGTCGGCGGAGGCTTTCTGCAGCGGAGCGCTGCCCGATGCGTCGAGCCGCCCTTCGAGTTCTGCGATGCCGACGGTAATGCCGTTTTGGGTGTCGAGCCTGAATTTCATGGTTTGTTGTTTTTTAGTATGCTCCTCTGCCCGTAAGGACAGCGGGTATGGTTTTCAGGAGAAGACGGATGTCGCTCAGGATGCCGGCGCTTTGTATGTACTGGAGGTCGAGCCGGACCTGGTCGGTGAAGGGAATGTCGCTTCTTCCGCTGACCTGCCAGAGGCAGGTTATGCCGGGTATGACGTGCAGCCGTTTGCGCTGTTCGAGGGTGTATTCGGCAACTTCCCGGGGGAGCGGCGGACGCGGCCCGACGAGGCTCATGTCGCCTTTGAGCACGTTAAAGAGCTGGGGCAGTTCGTCGATGCTGAATTTTCGGATGATTCTTCCGACGCGGGTGATTCGCGGGTCTTTTTTCATTTTGAAGATGACGCCTGCCTCGGATTCGTTCTGCGCCGCAAGCTGATCCTTGATTTTATCGGCGTTCATGATCATGGAGCGGAATTTGTAGAACCTGAAGTGGCGTCCGTCCTTGCCGACGCGTATCTGGGTGTAAAAGACCGGGCCGGGGTCTTCGATGCGGATTGCGAGCGCGGTGAAGAGGAAGAGCGGAAAGAGGGCGATGATGGCTGCCGTGGAGACGGCGAGGTCGAGCAGCCGCTTCATGAGGTAGGAGAGGCTGACGGTGGTTTCCCAGAGGGCGACTTTTATCCTCCTTTTCATGAGAAGGGAGGGGTTGATGGTGCCGCTGAGCTGACGGATAAGCTCTTTGCGTACGGTTGGGTCGAGTTCCATGGCGGTTCAGGTGTTGCTGCTCCTGGTGACGAGTTTCCATTTCATGACGCGGTAAAGGAAAAGCGGGTTGCCAATGACGTATCGTTTCCACATCCGCCCTGGTTCCTGCATGATTCTGTAGATCCATTCGATGCCGATTTCGCGCATCCAGCGTGGCGCGCGGCGGATGTTGCCGGAGTAGAAGTCGAAGAGTCCGCCGACGCCCATAAGGAGGGCGGGGCGCAACTGGCTGCGGTGGCGGTGGATCCATTTTTCCTGTAAAGGGGCACCGAATGCTACGAGGAGTATCGATGCTCCCGATCGGTTCACGTCGTCGATGATGCGGCTGCTTTCGGTTTCGTGGTTGAAATAGCCGTCGGAGGTTCCTGCGATGGCGACGCCGAATTCTGCCTGGATTTTTTCGGCTGCCGCTTCGGCGATGCCTGGTTTTCCGCCGAGCAGATAGATGGAGTGTCCTTCTGAGGCGGCCATCCTGCAGAGGTATGGGAGCATGTCGGTGCCGTTGATGTTCTCTTTGAGCGGGCTGTGCAGGAGTTTGCCGGCAATGATGAGCCCTATGCCGTCGGGGAAGATTCTGTCGGCGGATTTCAGTACGTCGTGGTAGTCGCGGTCGCCGGCCATTTTGTTCAGGCAGTCGGGGTTGACGAAGCAGATGGTCTGCTGGCGGTTGTCGCGGAGTCCTGCCTGCATGAGCGAGACGGCTTCCTGCATGGTGATGTTTTCGATGTCAAGGTCGAGCAGCCGGAAAACCGGTTCCGGTTCGATGGATGTTTCGCTGTAGAGCATTGCCGGGAGCGCCCTGAGCAGGAGCAGCAAATCATAGGATGGGCGTTTGTTGAAGATGTATTCCCATTCGATTGCCTGGCGGCCTTCGTGGGCGATTTTGCTTGTGCTGCGGATCTCCCAGAGGGAGATGATGCCTGGTTTGATCATGCTGAGGTATGCCTGTTCGGCATCGGGAACGGGACCGTTCCAATCTCTGATTGCGGTTCCTGCGAGCGCAAGACGACCGGTCAGGAGTTCGAGGAAGAGCGGCAGGTTTGCCATGCGGCCATCGATGCCGCTGAAGGTTCGGATGGTGATGGGTTGGGCTTCTTTGCCATATACGGTGCGTTTTGCAAAGACCGGTTTTCCGGCCGGAAGCCTTGTGAGGAGTCGGATGATCAGTACAGGAATGAATATTGGAATGATTATTCCAAGTGCGACGATGAGTTCGACAGCTCTTGCTGCGATTTCTGATATGGATGAAGCAGTGCGGAGTGCCAGACTTGTTTTCCAGCTTCTTCCTGCGCCCCTGCGTTTTCTGAGGCGTTTTTCCAGATTTTGCGCATTTTTTATATCGGGTTTCATGGTCTTGCTGCCGCCGTTCTTCAGGGTGTGGTTGATGATGTTGTCGGCAAAGGCAAAGAATGTTCCGTAGCTTCCGAGGAAGATAAGTCCTGCCGAACGGAGTTTTTTTTCGTTTTCATCTTCGATGTCGCGCGTGAGGCAGATCATGTTTTCGGGGGAGAATTTCTGCCGAACCCGGTCGAGGAGCCCTATGCTGAGTTTTTCGGAAAAGCTGTCCGTCATGACGGCAAGCCTGAATGGTTCTTTGCCGGGTCCCGTTATGTTGAGTTCGTCGGGCGTTTCGGCAAGGGTGACGTGGCTGAAGGTGTTTTCGAGCAGCCTGCAGATGTCGCCGACCTGTTCTTTTCTGCCGAGGATGACGGCTTTGGCTCTGCCGGCGGTCCCGGGCGGCTTGTTGAGCATGATGCCTGCCGATTGGTGCATGGGGGCTTGTTTATGGTTGTTGACGCAATAAAAGTGCCAGTACGTCCCTGATTTTCATAAAGCGTTGCCGGAATTGCCGTTCGGGTTTTTTCCCGTTCGAGGGAAAGTTGCGGGATTCTGTCAGGTTGCGAGAGTCGTTTCCTGCGGTCTCTCAGGGAGAGAGGGGGGCTGAGTGCTGAGTTGCGAGTACGCAGTTGGGGACGTTGTTTTGCAGCTCAAATTGCTGTTGAACAGCCTTATTGCAGGCCGGTTACGGAAGAGCTTGAAGGGTTGAGGGGAAGAGGTTGCCGGCGGATTGGAAGCGGATCAGCACGGATTGGCGCCTGAGTTGTTCAGCTTTGCTGAGCAATTCAGGCTCGGTTATTTTGGGGAGTGAGAGTGCGGCACCCGCGGATTGAGGAGCAGATTTTCGCGGATGGAGAGATGTTAGAGGGGAGATGAGTGGTTTGGGGGGAATAGTTGAGCTGGAAAACAACGTCCCCTACTGATAAGTGCTGCTCATATACTGTAGAGCTTGATGCGGCGGTAGAGGGTGGCTTCGCTGATTCCGAGGAGCCGGGCGGCTTCGCGGCGGTTTCCGGTTGTCTGGTTGAGGGCTTTGCGGATGGCTTCTTTTTCGTGGTAGGCCATGCTCGAGGGCTTTGCGGCCGGCTGGGTTTCGGGGCCGGGGTTGAGCGGTATGAAGAGGTCGCAGGGTTCTATGATGGTTCCTCTGGAGAAGGTGAGGGCGCTTCTGACGATGTTTTCGAGTTCCCTGATGTTTCCGGGCCAGTCGTAGCTCGATAGCGCGTCGATCGCGGAGCCGGAAAGCGTTTTTTCGGCGTAGCCTTCGCCGGCGAATTTGCGGGCGAAGTGGGTGAAGAGCTGGGGAATGTCGCCGATGCGTTCTCGCAGGGGCGGGGCGTACATGGTGATGGCGTTGAGCCTGTAGTAGAGGTCCTGGCGGAAGGTTCCTTTTTTTACGGCTTCTGCGAGGTTGCAGTTTGTGGCTGCTATGATTCGGATATCGACCGGATAGAGGGTGGGCGATCCTACCGGTTTGACGGTGCGTTCCTGAAGGGTTCTGAGGAGTTTTGCCTGGAGCGAGAGCGGAAGTTCGGCTATTTCGTCGAGAAAGAGGGTGCCTCCGTCGGATGAGCGGATGAGACCCAGGGTGCTGCGGTCGGCGCCGGTGAAGGCTCCTCTGGTGTGGCCGAAGAGTTCGCTTTCGATGATGCTTTCGTTGATTGCGGCGCAGTCAACCGGCATGAATATTGCGCTGCTGCGGCTGCTGTGGGCGTGGATGGCGCGCGCTATGACCTCCTTTCCGGTGCCGCTTTCGCCTTGCAGGAGAACGGTGGTGATTGTCGGGGCGATTTTGAGGATGATCTCTTTGAGCTTCCGTATTTCCCTGCTGCCGCCGATCAGTCCGTCGTAGTGGAATTGTTCTGCGTCTGCTGCGGAGTTCCGTTGTCCGTTCTGGCGCGCCGGCGTGATGAGAAGGTTCCTGAGCTGAGGGGGCGTGAGCGTCTGGAGCGCGTGGAAGGTGTTGAGGAGTTCCTGCCAGACGGAGAAGATCATGATTTTTACCGAGGGGTGGCGTTCGAGCATGCGCCGGATGGAGAGGTCGGGGGTCTGCGTTGCGGCGTCGAGAACGGCGAGCACGAGGTTCGGCGGGGTCTGTTTTATCCGTTTTTCCGCTTCCTCGGGAGTGTCGGCGAAGATTGTCCTGAGATGGTTTTCATCCCGGCCGAAGGGGGCTGGCAGCCGTCGTTCGGCCTGGCTTGCGATGATGAGTATCGTCAGGGACATTGGCGTATGGGGTGGTTTAGGGGTTATGGTGCTTTCTGCCGTTGTCAGTCGCTGATGCGGATGACGATGCAGGTGACGTCGTCTTCGAAGCTTTCGGAGCTGCGGAAGCTGGTCAGTTCCTTTGTGATCGTGTCGATGATGCCGTCGGCGGAAAGAGCGGCATGATGCTCGATGAGGGAGGTGAGCCGTTCGATGCCGAACATGTTGCCTTCGGGAGAAAGGCTTTCGGTGATGCCGTCGGAGTAGAGGGCGAGGAGGTCGCCTTGTTCTACGGTAAACGATATTTCGCCGTATTCTTCGTGCTGTTTCATGCCTAAAGGGAGGTTTTCGCCTTTGCGCAGTATGCAGCGGCCGGTTCGCGATTGCAGGTGGATGAGCGGGTTGTGTCCGCAGTCGATCATTGTGCATTGCCGCTTTGCGAGGTCGAGGCGCAGGGAGAGCAGCGTTGCGAAGGTGCCGAGTTCGATGAGCTCATGGATGCAGCGCTGGTGCACCAGGGTGAATAGCTGTCGCAGGGTGGGCAGCTGGTGTGTTTCGTTCCGGTGCTGTGCCAGGGTTTTGAGAAAGAGCGATTTGAGGCCGGCTCCGACAAGTGCCGATTGTATGCCGTGGCCCATGACGTCGCCTATGAGAAAATCGGCGTGCAGCGGGCTGTAGACGATGAATTCCGTGAAGTCGCCGTCGAGATGGCCTGAGGGCTGCATGAGCCGGCTTATTTCGACGCCTTCGAGCGTGAGCGGTATGGGGCTCTGCAGCAGCTTTTTTTCGATCTGCGATTCGAGTTCTTTCTGCATCTCTTCGTAGTGCTGCCGGCTTTTCTGTTCTTCGATACGGGTGGTGATGTCTCGCGCGATGATGACGCTGTGTGGGCCGTTTTCGAGGTGGACGCGGCCTTTCGAGATTTCGAGGGGGAGCGTCGTGCCGTCGCTTCGGACGCCTTCGGTTTCGAGTACTCGGCTGCCGTCGGGCGCTGCGTGCGACTGCAGGTCGATTTCAGAGGGTTGAAGCGGAACGAGTTCGATGAATCGCTGGCTTTCGTGCGTGGCCCTGTTGTAGCGGAAGATGTTTTCTGCCGCGATGTTGCGGTAGACGATGGCGCCGCTTTCGTCGAGCATGAAGACGGCGTCGTGCGCGGCGTCGTTCATCGAGCGGAACTGTTCTTCGCTTCGTTGGAGATCTGCGGCGAGTTTTTGAAGGGTCTGGTTGGCTTCGACGAGCTGGCTGTTTTTTCTGGAGAGTTCGTCGAAGAGTTCCTGGCGTTCAGTTCTGAGCCGGTAGTAGTCTATGGCGTCGTTGATGATGGTTCTGAACGAGTCGGGTTCGACGGGTTTGGGTATGAAGCGGAAGACTTCACCGGTGTTGATGGATTCGATGATCTGGTCGATGTCCTGCGAGCCGCTGAGCATCATGCGGATGGTGTCGGGGTTTCGCCGTTTGATTTCGCTGATGAGCTGGAGTCCGCTCATGCCGGGCATGCGAAGATCGGATACGATGATGTCGACGGGGGTTTCGTCCATGATGGAGAGCGCCGCCTGGCCGTTTTCGGCAAGGAGTTTCCTGTATGTCTCTTTTCTGAGAAAACGGTTGATGGAGCTGAGTATGTCAGGTTCGTCGTCAACGAAGAGTATGGTCAGTTCTTCCCGGTTTTTCATGGTTCGTGTATTTCTTTGCGTGCGTTCAGCGGGAGGGTTATGGTGAATGTCGAGCCTCCTGAGGGGGGGCAGGTTGCGGAGATCGTTCCTCCGTGTTTGCGGGTTATGATGTCGTACGAAATGCTCAGGCCGAGTCCGGTGCCTTTGCCGGGTTCTTTTGTGGTGAAGAAGGGTTCGAAGATGCGGCTTCTCGTTTCGGGGGGAATGCCGGGACCGTCGTCGGAGACGGTGCAGATGACATCGTTACCGCTGCATGATGTGGCAATGGTTATGTTTCCTTTGTTCGCGCGTTTCTGCGATGCTATGGCATGTGCACTGTTGATGATGAGGTTGAGAAAGACCTGGTTGATCTGTTCGGGGTTGCAGGAGACCATCGGGATTTCCTGCAGGTCGGTTTCTATTTCGGCATGGTAGCGGTATTCGTTGCGTGCGATGATGAGCGTGTCGCGTATGCCTTTGTTGATGTCGAACTGCACGCGCTGATCGACGGCGTGGCGGAACGAGAAGTTCCTCATGCTGCCGATTATGGTGCTGATGCGTTCGAAGCCTCTTTCCGATTCGTCGAATATGACGGGAAGGTCGTCGAGGAGATGGTCGATGGAGAGCTGATTTTCGAGTTTTTCGAGTTTCTGCAGCTCTTCGGGCGATGGCGGCCGGGTTTCGGCGGAGCGGATTATGGCGCGGTATGCTTCGAGGAGGAGCCGGAGGTCGGTTACGTCTTCCTTGAGCGATGCGAGGTTGATTCTGAGAAAGTTGACGGGGTTGTTTATTTCGTGGGCAAGTCCTGCGGCAAGCTGGCCGATGGATGCGAGTTTTTCCTGCAGGACCATCTGCTGATGGGTGATTTCGAGTTCCCGGGTTCGTTCTTCGACCCGTTCTTCGAGCGTCTGGTTGAGCTCCATGAGCTGCAGCTCGCCGCGTTTGCGTTCTGTTATGTCGAGCCCGATGCCACGCAGGCCCGAGGGCTTTCCGTTACGGATGATCGGCGAGCTGTAGATGAGGATGGGAAAGGTAGAGCCGTCTTTTTTCAGGGCTGTGTATTCGTGATTGTCTATCGGGGTGTTCGATATCGAGCTGGCTATCGCGGTTCGTATCCGTTCCTGATCTTCGGGCGCGAATAACCTGAGGCAGCTGAAATCGTTCTGAATTTCATCTTTGCTGTAGCCGAAGAGCTCCAGGCCTGTATGGTTTGCGAAGGTAATGTTGCCTTTATTATCGGTTTCAAAGAGTGGCTGGGGGATGAGGTCCGCGAGTTCCTGGAAGCGTTGTTCGCTTTCGGCAAGGGCTTCCTGCTCTTTTTTGCGGAGCGTGACGTCCTGCTTGATGCTGATGAAGTGCGTTATGGTGCCGTTCGTATCGGGTATCGGGCTGACGATGCAGTGTTCGGTGTAGAGGTCGCCGTTTTTTCTGCGGTTTACGATTTCTCCCTGCCAGATTCTGCCGGATTCTATGGTTTTCCAGAATTTGCTGTAGAACGCTCTGGATTGCCGCCCTGATTTCAGTATGCCGATGTTTTTGCCTCTGGCTTCGTCTTCGGCGTATCCGGTGATGGTCGTAAAGCCGGGGTTGGTGTATTCGATGATGCCGTTGCGGTCTGTGATGGCTACGCCGAATGGGCTTTCTGTTATTGCTGCCGAGAAGAGCCTGACTTTGCGCCGGAGTTCGAATTCGTTGAGGGCGTTTTTCAGCGTTATTTCAAGCCTGCCGGGTTCGACGGGTTTGAGCAGGTAGGTGTAGGCGCCCAGTTTGAGCGATTGGATGGCCTGTTCGATGTCGCTCGATCCGGATATCATGATGACGGGAAGCACCATGTTTTTTTCGCGGATGTAGTCGAGGATTTCGAGGCCGTTTTTACCGGGCATGTGAATGTCGAGCAGCAGGAGGTCGATGCTGCGGGTGTTGAGCAGTTCGATGCATGCGTCACCGTTATCGGCCTGGATGGTCTGGTAGCCGAGTTTCTGGATGATATGCACTACCAGCGTCCGCGAAATGGCGCTGTCGTCAACAACGAGCACGGTTTTTGCCGAATTTTCAGCAGACAGGAGCTTTTTTTCCATATGGAGGCAGTGTCACGACGTTCTGTACCTGGGGGGCCATGATCGTTCTGAAATCCGTAAAGGCACCGGGGAGCTTCTTTTCCGTTGTAAAATATACAAATAATATCCTGGTAATGCTATAGGAGGGAGGAGTCGGGGAAGGAAGAGTTGCCCTCGGATTGGAATCAGGAGTCAGGAGACAGAAGATAGGAGTCGGAGGAAGGAAGATTTTTGCCCACGGATTTTCACGGATTGGCACGGATGGAAAAGGGTGAGTTCGGGTTATGTTTTTTCGCCTTTGAGCCATCAAGCTATCTTGCCATTCAGCCATGAAGAGAAAGAACGCGGTTTCCGCTGATTGAAATCGGATTTTCACGGATTGAAGACGGGAGACGTGGGTCGTGGTTTGGTGGCTTGCGGGTATTCAGCCCTGTGGGGGCGGTACTCCGGGTTAAATGAGTGTTTCTTTTTTAGCTTTTACCTTGCGAGGATGAGGTCTCTGATCTGCGATGTCCAGGCTGAGAGGGCGAGAAGGGGGCTTGCGTTGCGGTCTATGGCGCGGATGGCTTCTTCGGTGGCGGCGGAGATGGCGAGGAAGTCGGGGTTGGGGAAGTTTTTTGCGAACCGTTCGATCGCGGTTTCAATATCGGGGTTGTTGAGGGGCTGGTAGCCGGGTTTGAGGATGCGGTGATTGATGTCCTGGAAGAAGAGGAGGAGCGCTCCGAGAAAGTGCGAGAGTTCGGTTTTCGAGAGGTTTTTCGCGTGGGTTTCGCATTTGGCGAGCGCTTCGTGAAAGCGGTTCGGTGTGAGCGCAAGCCGGAGGTAGTCGATGGCGAGGTCGCGCAGCTGGATTGCGGGGATGTTTTCGGAGCTGCCTTTGCTTTTGATGAGTTCCCATGCGAGCGCAAGGTTGCCGCGGGAGAAGCTGATTATAAAGCCGGTTTCGCTTGGGGAGATGTCTGGCTTTGCCTGGCGGAGCCAGGTTTCTAGTTCCGCCGGAGTCGGCCGGTTGAAGGTGATGAGCTGACAGCGGGAGCGAATGGTGGGAAGCACCGATTCGGGACGTGAGGAGATGAGGATGAACATGACGTGGCCGGGTGGTTCCTCGAGCAGTTTGAGGAGCTTGTTGGCTGCAGTCGGGTTCATGCGTTCGGCTTGCGAGATGATGAAGATTTTCCGGCTGCCGGCTGCGGGCATGTAGAGTGCTTTCTGCTGGAGGGCAACGATCTGCTCGCTGAGGATGCCCATGGAGCGTTCCATGGCGGGAGAGAAATAGGGGTTCTGCTTTTTTTCTTCTATCAGTGCGTCGTAGCGTTCCCTGACTTCGGCGGATTTTCTGTTTTCTTTTTTTGCGGTTTCTCCGGCATCGAGCAGCGCGGCTTCGATTGGAAAGAGGTATTCGATGTTGGGGTGCATGAATTCGGCTATCTGCAGGCAGTCGGGGCAGGTGCCGCATGATCCTTCTGCCGGAGATTCCTTGCAGTTGCGGCAGGTCAGCGTTCGGGCAAGTTCAAATGCCACGCTCTCTTTGCCCGATGCTTCCGGGCCGGCGAAGAGGTAGGCATGGGGGAGCCGTCCGGTTTCAATGGCTTTCTGCAGCACGCGGATCTGCTGCTTCTGGCCGATTATGGCGTTCCAGCTCATGCCTGCCTCCAGCTATGGTTCAGATAAAGGTGAGCCAGTTGTATGGGTCGTCTCCGGTGTGGACTATTTTCAGGTAGTGCTGCTGGAGCATTTCGGTGACCGGTCCTCGTTTTTCGTTCCCGATGGGGTATTTGTCGATGCTTCTGACCGGTGTGATTTCGGCCGCCGTGCCGGTGAGGAAGACTTCGTCGGCTATGTAGAGCGCTTCGCGCGGAATGAGGGTTTCGCGAACCTCGAATCCGAGTTCTTTGGCGATGTGCATGATGGCGTAGCGCGTGAAGCCGGGCAGGATGGATTGTGCCGACATGGGCGTGAAGATGACTTCGTCGCGGACGATGAAGATGTTTTCGCCGCTGCCTTCGGAGACGTAGCCGTGAACGTCGAGTGCTATGCCTTCGGCGTAGTTGTCGACGAGGGCTTCCATTTTGATGAGCTGCGAGTTGAGGTAGTTGCCTCCGGCTTTGGCCCATGATGGCAGGGTGTTGGGGGCGAGCCGGTTCCATGAGGAGACCCGGACGTCGACGCCGTTTTCAAGCACGTCTTCGCCGAGATAGGAGCCCCATTCCCAGGTGGCTATGGCGACTTCGATGGCTGCGCGGTGCGGGTTGACGCCGAGCGCGCCCTGGCCGCGGTGGACGATCGGCCTGATGTAGCAGGATTTGTGTCCGTTGGCGTGAATGGTGCTGATGACGGCGTCTTTGAGTTCCTGATCGGAGTATGGGACTTCTATGCGGTATATTTTTGATGATTCCCGCAGGCGCCTGATGTGTTCGTCGAGGAAGAGGACGGCGGAACCGTTCCGGGTTTCGTAGCAGCGGATGCCTTCGAATGTGGAGGATCCATAGTGAATGACGTGCGAGAGGATATGTATTTTGGCGTCTTTCCAGTCGATGAGCTCGCCGTTCATCCAGACTTTTGCTGAGGTACTCATTGCAGAAAAATTTGTGTTTAGGTCGTTCGTGGTGTAAACCTGAAAGATATACTGTTTTGCGTTTTTTAAAAGAGAAATAAGGGGGGAGTATCGCGCTTCGCGCGGGAGAAGACTTTCTTCAGGGCGTGGAGTTGAGCTGGAAAACAACGTCCCCTACTACTCATCACTCATCACTGAATTCTGTCCGCAGATGGGGCAGCGGGGGTCGCGGTTGATGGGGATTTTTCGGATTTGCATGGTGAGGGCGTCGAAGGTGAGGATGGCGTTGTAGAGGGGGGTGCCGATGGTGAGGAGGTGTTTTATGGCTTCGGTGGCTTGTATGGTGCCGATGATGCCGGGCAGTACGCCGAGGGGTCCTTCGGGCTCGGTGGCCGGGGTTGCGGGGGTTTGGTCGAATATGCAGCCGTAGCATGCGGTTTTGCCGGGGTCGATGGTGATGGTTTGTCCGTAAAAGCCCTGGATACCTGCGTGCGAGTATGGTTTTCGCGCGCTTGCGCAGGTTTTGGCGATGAGGCGTTTTGCCTGGAAGCTGTCGGTTGCGTCGATGATGAAGTCGTATCGCGCGATGAGTTCGGCGGCGTTGGTTTCGCTGATGTGGTAGGGGTGCAGGGTGAGTCGGGTGTCGGGGTTGAGGGCGTTCAGCCGTTCGGCTGCGGATGAGACTTTGGGCGTTCCAATCGCCTGGGTGGTGTGGAGTATCTGGCGCTGGAGGTTGCTTGGTTCGACGTTGTCGCCGTCGGCCAGTCCGAGGGTGCCTATGCCGGCTGCTGTGAGATAGAGCGCGGCGGGGGAGCCGAGTCCGCCGGCTCCGACGATGAGTATTTTCGAGTGCAGCAGTTTTTCCTGACCCTGCGTGCCGATTTCGGGCAGGGAGAGGTGACGGGCGTAGCGTTCGCGTTGTGTCTGGCTGAGCGTCATGGAGCCTTTCTTTGTTTATGTGGCGGGGGGCGCCGGTTCCGGGGAGGATGGGCCGTTGTAGGCGTGTTCCCAGTTTTTGAAGACGGGTTCGATCTGTTTTGCTTTGAGCGCTTTGCAGAATTCTTCGGCGGAGCGGTCGTCGTGGATGTGGAATTGCCCGTTTTTGTTGTTGTCGGGTTCGGTGTACCCGCCGACGGTGGTGCGGCTTGCGATGCTCATGCGGGTGATGCCGAGGCCGGCCATGCCGTCGCGGAATGCGGGGCTTTCGCGGGTGGAGAGCACAAGTTCGACGTCGGGCAGGGCGATGCGGAATGCGAAGATCATGCGGGCGAGCTGATGGTCGCTTACGGAAAAGGGGGGCTGGTATCCGCCGGTCTGGGGGCGGATTCTCGGAAAGGAGATCGAGAGGCCGGCTCTCCACCAGGTTCTGCCGAGGTGGCGGATGTGGCGGTAGAGCATGAGTGCGTCCTGGAGCGGGTCGGCAAGGCCGAGGAGGACGCCGAGTCCTGCGGTTTTTATGCCTCCTTCGAGTGCCCGGGAGGGGGTGTCGAGGCGCTCTGCATAGTCTTTTTTGGGGCCCCATCGGTGGAGCCGGGCGTATCGTTCGCGGTCGTAGGTTTCCTGGTAGATGGTGATGCCGGTGCAGCCTGCTCGGGCAAGTTCGCGGTATTCTTCCGTGCTCATGGGAAAGGCTTCGATGGAGACTCGCTGCATGTGCGATGCCGCGGTTTCGACCGACCGGCGGAGGTAGTCGAAGTCTGCGTCTCTGGTGCGTTCGCCGGTGAGCAGCAGGATGTCGCTGATGCCAAGGTTTTTCATGGCGGCGAGTTCCGTGTGCAGTTCGTTCTGTTCGAGGCGGCGGCGCGGGGTTGTTCTGTCGGAGGCGAAGCCGCAGTAGGCGCAGCCGCTCGGACAGTGGTTGGAGAGGTAGAGCGGCGCGTAGAGCGTCATGGTGCGGCCGAAACGGCGCAGGGTTATGGCTCTGGATTCGGCTGCGAGGCGTTCAAGCGTCCAGCTGGATTCGGGTGAGAGCATCTCCCTGAAGCGGGTTTCGTCGGGAGAGGGGTTCAGCCATTCGGGCAGCGTTGCGTTCATGATGCCGGTCCGAGGAATGTGGTGAGCGGGCTTGTGGCGACGGCTGTGCCGCTTTTTTCCATGATGCCTGCCCTGAAGGCTTTGCGTCCGGCTTCTACTGCTCCCGCGAATGCTTCGGCCATGGCGGGGGGGTTGCCGGCAACGGCTACTGCGCTGTTGACGAGTACGGCTGAGCATCCCATTTCCATGGCGAGCGCGGCTTCGGAGGGCGAGCGGAGCCCGGCGTCGACGATGACGGGGATGTTGCTTTCGCGGATGATGATGCGGAGCATCTCTGCGGTGGCGAGGCCCTGTCCGCTGCCGATTGCCGAGCCGAGCGGCATGACGGATGCGCATCCGGCTTCTTCGAGCCGTTTGGCGAGCACCGGGTCGGCCGGTATGTAGGGCATGACGAGAAACCCCTCTTTTGCAAGGATTTTCGAGGCTTCGTAGGTCTCGATGGGGTCGGGCATGAGGTGCTGCGGGTTGGGGTGGATTTCCACTTTGATAAAGGGACTTCCTGAAAGTTCTCTCGCAATGCGGGCGGCCTGAACCGCTTCGGCGGCCGTGGAGGCTCCGGAGGTGTTGGGCATGAGGGTTATGCCTGCCATGGCGCTGAGCGGCGTGAAGAGGTCGTCGCCCGGTCGCTCGCGGTTGAAGCGTCGGAGCGCTACGGTGACGAGCTTCGTGCCCGATGCCCTGAGGGTTTCGAGCATGACTTGTGCGCTGCTGAATTTGCCTGTTCCGAGTATCAGGCGGGACGAGAATGTATAGGTGCCTATCTGCAGTGAGTCCATAAGTTTTTTCTGGCGTTCAGCCTCCTCCGGCAAAAATGAGCAGTTCAATCCGATCGCCTGCCTGAATGGTGCATCCGGCGCGGTTTTCGGGGCGGACGATCAGGTCGTTTACCAGGGTGGCCATGGTTTTGCCTTCTGAGCCGATGATTGCGAGCAGGTCTTCGAGCGACGAGCCTTCGGGCAGCGTACCGGGTTCCCCGTTGAGCTGGATGGTGATCATGTTCTGCTGGTCGGGCATTGGTTGTCTATGGTGAATTGAGTGAATATACGGGATTCATTGTTTATTCAAACCGGAATCCCTTCAAGGGCCTGGTCGAGATCGGCTTCGAGGTCGTCGGGGTGTTCGAGTCCTACCGAGAGGCGCAGGAGATTGTCGGTGCAACCGCGTTTGTCGCGTTCTTCCGGCGAGAGGGCGCCGAGGGTCATTTTTGCGGGCGAGGCTGCGAGCGATTCGACTCCTCCGAGGCTGTCGGCGAGGGTGAAGAGCTTCGTTCTGTGGAGCAGGTGTTCGACGGCGGGCAGGCCGCCTTTGAGGGCGATGGTGATCATGCCGCTGAATCCGCTCATCTGCCGTCTGGCGAGATCGTGCTGGGGGTGGGACGGGAGGCCGGGATACCAGACCCTTGCGACAGCCGGATGGCTTTCGAGCATGCGCGCGAGTTGAAGGGCGCCGGCTTCGTGTTCTTTCATGCGGATTTTCAGGGTTTTTATGCCTCGCATGACCAGCCAGCAGTCCCATGGTCCCGGAATGGCGCCTGCGGCTGCCTGGTAGTTTTTGATAATGGTATGCAGTGCCGGGTCGTTGAGCGCGATGGCGCCGCCGATGACGTCGCTGTGGCCTCCGAGGTATTTGGTGGTGCTGTGTACGACGATGTCGGCGCCGAGTTCGAGGGGGCGCTGGAAGCAGGGCGTTGCGAAGGTGTTGTCTACGGCGACCCTGATGCTTGTTTCTCTGGAGATTTCAGCGAGGGCGCGGATGTCGGATAGTCTGAGGAGCGGGTTGCTGGGGCTTTCGAGCCAGATCAGTTTCGTTTCGGGTGTGAGGCAGCGGGCGTAGCTTTCCGTCGATTCGTCCCGGGCATAAGAGATGGTGATGCCCCAGGGTCGGAGCAGCTGTTCGAATATTCTGTATGTGCCGCCGTAGATGTCGATGCCGGAAACGATGTGGTCGCCGGGCTTGAGTATCTGCAGGGCAGCCATGGTTGCGGCTGCGCCGGAGGCGAATGCGAGCCCGAATCGGGCGTTTTCAAGCAGCGCGAGGGAGGTTTCGAGCGCCTGGCGGGTTGGGTTGCCGATTCTGGAGTAGAAGAATTCGGGGCGGTGGCCGAGTTCTTCCCTGCCGAATGTGGAGGTCTGGTAAATCGGTACCGTTACCGATCCGGTGGCCGGATCGGGCGTATGAGGGTCGTGTATGGCGAGGGTTTCGAATTGCATTGTGGTTTGTTTTCTGTGCTGTGGGCCTGTTTCAGGTTTGTTTTTCTTCAGAGAACAAGGTAATGCGGTTAATGGTTTTTTCATGATTCGTTGGTTGTGGAGAGGGTATTTCTTTAATTGGGCCTGAAAGGTTTTTTACCATGTTTTTGAATCAGTCGAGCTGAAGTTATGGGAGTTATCGAGGCGGTGTGCGTCAGCCCTGAAAAAGGGGTGGTGAAGCAGGCGGTGGAGGAGATCGTGCTGCGTGCGGAATGGGGTATCGAAGGGGATGCTCATGCGGGGGAGTGGCATCGGCAGGTTTCGCTGCTGGCCGGCGAGAGCATCGATCGTATGCGTGAAAAAATGCCGGATCTCGATCATGGGGCGTTTGCCGAGAATATCGTTACCCGGGGCATCGATGTGCTGTCGCTCGCTGTGGGCGACCGGCTGCAGGCGGGAGATGGGACGGTGCTCGAGGTGACGCAGATCGGCAAGCAGTGCCACAATGACGGGTGCGCGATCCAGCGTGCGACGGGCGATTGCATCATGCCTCGCGAGGGGGTTTTCTGCCGGGTGCTGCGGGGGGGCGTTCTGCGTTCGGGTATGCCGGTTATGTTGCTCTGAGCGGGTTCATCCTCCTATTTCGGACATGCTGGTGCGCAGGGTTCCTCCTTCTCCTTCCATCCTGCCGTTTTCGGGTTTCCGTGCGGCTGCCTGCATGAAGAGCGAGGCAATTTCTTCGAATCCTGCCTGCCGCCGCAGGAATGGCAGCAGTTTCAATCCATGCTTGTCGTAGAGGCAGCTTATGACGGTGCCTTCGGCCGTGATGCGGATGCGGTTGCAGTCGCTGCAGAAGTTTCTGGTGTAGGCCGGAATGATGGCTGCGGATCCTTTGTGGCCGGGAAGGGTGAAGCTGAAGTATTCGGTCGATGCGCCGCGGTGGGCTTCAAGGTCGGGGCAGGCCTCTGTGAGCAGCTCCTTTATTTTTTCGAGGCCGAGGAATCTGCCGGTTCGCCAGATCTGGTGGTCGTCGAACGGCTGGAGTTCCATGAACCTGACGGTGACCTGATGGGTGCGGGCGTATTCCATGAACCGTCCGATTTCGTCGCTGTTGATGCCGCGCATCATGACGACGTTGAGTTTGACCGGCATGGCCTGGCGTTCGAGCAGGGTTTCGAGGTTTTCTTTCACCTGGTCGAAGAGGTCGCGCCGGGTTATGTCGCGGTAGCGGTCGCGGTCGAGGGTGTCGATGCTGAGGTTGAGCGCATCGAGCCCGGCGTCCTGCAGCGCGTCGAGGCGTCTGTGCAGGAGGACTCCGTTGGTGGTGAGGCTGACGGTCTGGATGCCGGGCGTTCGCTTGGCGGCGGCCACCAGTTCGGCGATGTCGCCGCGCAGGAGGGGTTCGCCGCCGGTAAAGCGGATTTTATTGATGCCGAGTCGGGCGAGCGCACCGATGAGATGCCGGATGTCGCCGGTGCTCATGGGGGTGCCGGATGAGGGGCTTTCATGATGCTCTTCGCTCAGGCAGTAGGCGCACCGGAGATTGCAGGCGCTGGTGACGGCGATGCGGGCATAGGTGATGCTGCGTCCGAAGCGGTCGGCAAGAGGGGTGATGGCGGTTTCTGTACTGCTCAAGAATGCGTGCGGATTAATGGTGAACGGCAGGGCGTATGGCCTGACTATCTGTTTCTGCTAAGATATGCTATCTTCGTTTCGCTGCAAACATGCGGCTTCGGGGCTCTTTTCGATGGCATCGTGGAGGTCACGGCGGAGTTTCATGTTCTGAGCGGTTATTTCGGCTTCGCCGGTCCATAGTTCGTCGGCTATGGAGAGGATTGTTTCTTCTTCGCGCAGCAGGGTTTGCGTGCCCATCGTCGTGACGGCGTCAAGCAGCCTGCTGAGCGTCCGGGTCGCAAGGGCGTTGGATCGGGCGATGTTGTTTTTCATGGCGGCTGTGCGTTCGGGCGAGTTGTCGAGTCCGAACGCCGCTGCGAGGCGGTATTCGAAATCGGTGCCAAGCAGCGCTGCCACTCCGTCCTGACCGAAGTTCCGTCTTGCGAAGAGTTTCTGAACGAGGAATGCGTACCAGTCGAGTTCCGTATCGGGGAAGTCGTAGTCGGGGTGCGTCAGCGTTCCTTTGAGTCTTCCCTGGAGCCTGAGTTCCTGTTCTATCGGTGTTCCTGCGTATGGGAGCATTTTGCCGAAATTTACGGGAAAATAACCGTCGCTGCCTGTTGCGGCAAGAAACCTGATGTTTTCCCGGACGGTGAGGAATGTCGAGGAGGGATCGAAGAGCATGAAACCTGCGGAGAGGGCAAAATCCATTGCTTTGAGGGTTTCGATGGCTTCGAGGTTTCTGCCGACGGTTGTTTGCTTGTTGAGGGTTTTCAGGCCCGTTTCGTTTCCGGATTCGACGCCGAGATAGACAGCGAAAAGGCCGTGCGAGGCCATTTCCCGAAAGAGCGACGGTTCGACGTCGTCAACCCTGCAGGATATTTTCCATCTGATGTTTCCGTCGAGGCCGCTGTGTCGCAGTTCCCTGAGGAATTCGCCGATCCATTGTTTCTGTGCCGGGGAGCGTGCTGCGAAATCGTCGTCCTGAAAACTGAAAAAACGTACGTTTTTGTGTGTGAAGAGGTCGCGCATCTCTTCGGCGACGTGAAGGGGAGATCTCGTTCTCCGGAGTTTGCCCTGCGCCGTGCCGTAAAACTGCCGGATGCTGCAGAAGGAACAGTTGAAATGACAGCCGCGGCTTGCGAGCATGTATGCGGTTTTTATGCCGGCTGTGGTTGTGATGGATCCGTCGCGAATGACCGGGGGAATATCGTCGAGGTTTTCGATGAGCGGTCTGAGCGGGGTCTGTAGGACGCTGTTTCCGTTCCGGTAGGCGATACTCTGTATTTCCGGCCACCCGGACGGTTCGTCGAGCTTCGTGTAGAGATCGATGATGCTTTCTTCGCCTTCGAATCGTACGATGCTGTCGAGTTCGGGAATGAGTTCAAGTGTTTCTGCCGGGCGGAGGCTGGGAAAATGGCCTCCGGCAGTGAAGTGCGCCGTGACGCCGTGTCGGCGGAGATAGCGCATAAGCTCGGCAAAGTGTTCGAGGGTGAACTGAAAGATGAGCGAGAATCCGATAAGGTCGGGGTTCAGCTTTTCTATGGTTTCGAGTACGGCATTGTTGCTGCCGGGAAAAAAAGGCTGCAGTTCGGCTTTATGGCCGTTTTTCCGAAGAGAGGCGATTATGGAGCGTAAACCCAGGTTTTCCTGGTTTTCATAGCCTACCAGAAGAATGCCGTTTTTATGCCGATGTTCTGCATCCATGACCAAGGGGAGCGTAAAATGGCGGAAAATTGTTGAAGCGAGGGCGGGATCGGAACAGGAGGAGGCGTTTTTTCCGCCTCCTGTCCGGAGCGATCTGTCACATCAGTTTTGCAAGTTGTTCGAGCTTGGCTTTTTCAAGTTCGAGCTCTTTGAGTTTGCTCTGAATCTGGAGCCTTCCGAACTCGGCGAGTTTTTTATCGTCGAGACGGACCCAGTCGGGAACAGGATCCCAGTTGATCGGAAACGGGCGGATTTTTTCCGCTGCAGTCATTGTTGCGATAACCGGCTTTTCAGTGAGTTTTGCCATGATGGACTCCTCGTTTTTTTTCGTTAATGAAAAATGGAACAAACTGTTTGTAATGATTTAACTGCTTTGTTCCGCTGGGGCGGGGTTATGTGCTGTTGCGCGAGTCTGACGCGTATACAGTCTGTATGTAATAAAGAAATAACGAGTGTTAATTAAAAGTTTATCTGAACAGGAAATCCCGGTTGTTTTCAGTTTACGCCGAGGATGACGCTCGATGCATTGAAGAGCGCGCAGGCGTGTTCTCCTTCCCTGAGTCCGAGTTTTTCGGAGCTTCCGTGGGTGATAATGGCTGATATGACGTTGCCGTCGCCTATTTCCACGTCGATTTCCGTGCTGACCGGTCCTTCGAGGATTTTGCTGATTGTGCCGCAGAGGATGTTCCGGGCGCTGATTCGGGCGTCGTGCAGGTCGCGGCCGACGATGACCGAGTTGGATTTGATGATGGCGTAGGCGTTCATGCCCTCTTTGAGTCCGAGGTTCTGCACCGCGCCGATGGTGATGACCGAGGTGATGCGCGGTCCGCTGGGGAGTGCAAGCACGACTTCGGCATTGACCGCTCCGAGGGTGATATTTTCGATGGTACCGGAAAAAACGTTCCGTGCGCTGATTCTCATGGATATCCTCCTCAGGAATCGGTAGAGGTTTTGTGTTTCGCCAAGCCGTTCTTCAAGATTTTCAAGAAATTTACGGTGTTCTTCCTGTACGATGCGGAATTGTGCGATGACGTTTTTTCCTTCGCGCGTGAGTACCGTGCCGCCGCCGCCTTTTCCGCCGGTCATGCGATCGACGAGCGGTTTGTCGGAAAGGTTGTTGATCATGTTGACCAGATGCCATGCGGTTTTGTAGCTGATGCCGACCGCTTTTGCCGCGCTGTTGATCGATCCGAGTTCGTCGATTTTTTCAAGCAGCAGAATGCGGTCGCCGCCGAGAAAGCGGTTTTCCGCCTTCTGGAACCATATTGAGCCTTCAAGCCCCATCTGCTGTTTGGCGCATTTTGCCATCACTGTTCTGGTAAGGTTGTTAGCGGGCCGTCAGCGCAAAATAAGAGTTTCAGGTGAAAGAATGGCTTCCGTGGCGGTTTCGGGCGATTTTTTTCAGGATTGCGAGCATGCGGAAGTCGGGATGAGGGCATGAATAACCGGCCTGGTTTCGTGATTTTGCCGGTGCGACAGGAAAAGAAAAACGCCTGCTTGAAAGGAGGCGTTTTTTCTTGTGCAGGGCGTTCAGTTGATCAGGTGGTCTTCACAGGCTTCGCCCTCTTCGAGCGCGTCGAGGATTTCGTCGACCTTGTCTTCGCTGTCGATTTCGCCGTACCAGTAGTTTTCGGGATAGACGACGACCACCGGGCCTTTTTCGCAGAGGTTCAGGCATGCCGTGGCTGATACGGCCACATCCGACATTCCGCGGTCGGAGAGCTCGCTTTCGAGGTAGGGGATGAGGCCGAGGGCTTCTTTTTTGTGGCAGATGCCCTGCGGCGCTCCCTGTGCGCGGAAGCTCGCGCAGACGAAAATGTGGTGTTTCGGTTTGTCCATGGTGGTTGTGTTTTTTTTGTTGTTTTTATTAGATCAGTCGGATCAGTCGGATCGGACTGATCCGACTGATCTTTATTTTACCCGCAGCCTCCGCCGGTGCCGGTGCAGCCGGTTCCGCAGGCGTGGATCTGGCTGCTTCGCATCAGGTGTTTGAGGTCTTTGCCGGTAAAGATGCCTTCGACGGCTTCTTCGATGATGCCTTCCATGACGAGTACGTCGATGCCGTGTGCGTTGAGTACTTTGGTGGGCGAATCGCCTGCGCCGTTGACAAGCAGGGTGCGGCAGTCGTGGAGCGCGCGGGCAAGCGCTTCCCAGCGTTGCTGCCCTCCTCCGGGCAGGGGAGCCGGTCGCGAATCGACCAGCCGGGAGGTGCCGGTTTCGGGGTCGAGTCCGTAGACGAGAAAGCGGTCGGCTTCGCCGAGGTGCTGGTTGATGAGCGCGCCTTCCATGCTGCTGACGGCGATATAGGGGCGGTGCTCTTCAGGGTTTTTTGGCATATTTGCGGCTTCGGTGAGTTTCTGCATCATTTCTTCAGTGTTGTGTTCGCCGATTATGCCTGCCGCGTCGGCACGGCAGCGGGCGCAGTGCTTCATTTGCGGCAGGAATTCGGCCGTGGCTTTCTGGATGTCGGCGATAAGCACCGGCGATGGTTCGGGTATGTTTTCAAAGACGGTTTCCGTGGTCTGGTAGTAGGGCAGGCAGTTCAGGATGTCTGCGCCAAGTTCCGAGACCTTGCGGGCGACATCGACGACATGCCGGTCGTTGATGCCGGGGAGGATGATGGTGTTCACTTTTGCCGTGACGCCGACCTCCTTGAGTCGTTTCAGGGCTTCGAGCTGGTTGCCGATGAGCAGTTTCGCTGCTTCGATGTCGCGGTACATTTTCTTTTTGTGGCGAACCCATGCATAGATTTCGGCGCCGATGTCCGGGTCGATGGCGTTGATGGTGATGGTGACGTGGCTGACCTGCAGTTCGGCAAGCTCGTCGATCCATGGCATCAGGTCGAGTCCGTTGGTGGCTACGCAGAGCAGCATGTCGGGGTAGTGTTCCCTGACGAGGCGCAGCGTTTGCATGGTTTCGTCAGGGTTGGCGAAGGGGTCGCCCGGTCCGGCTATGCCGACGACCGAGATGTTCGGCGCGATGTCCATGGCGTGCTGCAGGTAGTAGAGAGCCTGCCGGGGGGAGAGCACCTTGCTGGTGACGCCGGGACGGTTTTCGTTCATGCAGTCGAATTTCCTGTTGCAGTAGTTGCACTGGATGTTGCATTTCGGCGCAACCGGGAGGTGGATCCGTCCGAAGGTGTGGCGCGACGAATCGTTGAAGCATGGGTGGTTGTT
Source organism: Chlorobium sp. (assembly GCF_036528655.1). GTDB lineage: Bacteria > Bacteroidota > Chlorobiia > Chlorobiales > Chlorobiaceae > Chlorobium. The sequence continues at coordinate 27,693 of NZ_JAIGND010000015.1, read as the reverse complement.
TATGTTGAGTGTCATTGGTTCCTCCCGTTTACATATAGGTATAGCCGATTGATGAAGAGTTCTGCCGCCCTTCGATGACGGTGTTGACGATCCGGTCGAAGAGCTCCTGGGTGCCGCGGTAGCCGAGATGGTGCAGCCGCTGCCCGCCGAATCGGTCGTGGATTGGAAAGCCGATTCTTATGAGCGGCAGTTCGTGCTTTTTCGACATGGTGAAGCCTTTGCTGTTGCCGATGAGGAGGTCGGGCCTGAGTTCGTCGGCCTCGTGTTCGATATCGACGAAGTCGACGTTTTCGCGTACTTTTATGCCGGTATCCTCAAGATCGGGTATGAGTTCGAGCAGGCGCTTTTTCATGAGCCCGCTCTTGCCGCCTGAGGCGCAGAGCACCGGTAAGACGCCGATTTCGTGCAGGAAGGCGGCCATCGATATGACGAGGTCTTCCTCTCCGTAAAGAATCGCCCTTTTGCCGAAGACGTATTTGTGGCCGTCCGCATAGGCGTCGACAAGTCGGCGGCGTTCGTCTTCGTGGATTTCGGGCATGGGTTTTTCCGTCAGCCGTTCGAGTTCGGCGAAGAAGCGGTCGCTTGCCTTGATGCCGATCGGCAGGGGAAGGTGGCGGCGCGGTACGCCGAACTTTTCTTCGAGGTATCCGGCTGCCGATTTTTTCGCTTCAAGGGTAGAACCGAATTCTATGCTTGCCGATGCGCTGCCCGTGTTTGCGATCGCATGGGTCGGGGTACCGCCCGGGGGGATCCGGTGGTATTCGGCCCAGGGTCCACCGTCGAGGGTTTGCGAGTAGTCGGGCAGCAGCACGAACGGAATGCCGAATGCGTTCAGGATCTCTTTGAGGTAGCGGATATCTGCCGGGGATATCATGCCGGGGAAGATGTTCACCAGGTTGTTTTTCGTTCCTGCTTCCGCGAGCGTTGCTACGGCAGAGCGTACCGCGGCATGAAAGCCGTCGATATGGGTGCCGCTGTAGCTGGGCGTCGAGGCGAAGATCATGACCGGCAGCGGCGCTTTATCGCCCATGGCGGCGTTGTACTCTTTGAGGATCATGGGGACGTCGTCGCCGATGGTTTCCGACAGACAGGTCGTTGCGATGCCGATCACCTCAGGTTTGTATTGCTGGGTGACGTTTTTGAGGCCGAGCTGCAGGTTGTGGCTGCCGCCGAATACGGCGGTTTCTTCGTTGAAGTTCGACGATGCTATGTCGATCGGCTCTTTGTAGTGGCTGATCAGATAGCGGCGGATGTAGGTGGCGCACCCTTGCGAACCGTGCAGGAAGGGTACGCATTTTTCTATGCCCCTGAAGGCCAGGCAGGCGCCGAGAGGGTTGCAGAGCTTGCAGGCGTTCTGCGTGGCCGTTTTGGCCGTACTGGCGGCTTTGCCGTTTATTGTTGCTGTTTTCATGCGAGACCTCCTTTTCTCGGAGCGAACTGCCATACGGGGCTCATCACCGATTCATAGACTTCTTTTGCGAAATTGTACATGCCGACGAATCCTGCCAGCGGGATTTTCCGCTCGTGGTTGTGGTCGCAGAAGCCGACGCCGAGTTTGAAGGCGATCGGGCGTTCCTTGACGCCGCCGATGAGCAGGTCGGCCTCTTTTTCAAGCACGAACTTGGAGAGTTCCACGGGGTTCGAGTCGTCGACGATTACGGTGCCTTCGTCGCACATCTCCTTGAGGCGGAGGTAGTCGTCCTTGTTGCCTGTCTGCGATCCGGCGAGTACGACCGACATGCCGATGGTGCGCAGGGCCTTGATGAGCGAGAAGGTCTTGAATGCTCCGCCGACGTAGATGGCTGCTTTTCTGCCGGAGAGCGCGCTCTTGAATTTCTGCATCTCGGGATAGTATTTCCGGATTTCGTCGCGTACGATCTCTCTTGCTTTTTCCATGATTTCGGGTCTTTCGGGGAAGAGCGCTGCCACGTCGTAGAGCGATTTGGACATGTCTTCGAAGCCGAAGTAGGAGACGCGGATGTACGGAATGCCGTATTTTTTTTCCATTTCCTTCGCGAGGCTGGTCATGGAGCCGGAGCACTGCACTACGTTGAGCGATACGCCGTGCGAGCGTCTGATTGCGTCGATCCTTCCGTCGCCGGTCATGGTGGCTACCACTTCGATGCCCATTTTTTCGTAATATTCCCGGATGATCCAGGCTTCCCCCGCGAGGTTGAATTCGCCGAGGATGTTGATGCTGCATTTGCTGATTCCATCGGTCGAACCGGTGCCGATCAGTTTCATGAGGGCCGAGCAGGCGGCTTTGTAGCCGTCCATTTTGGTGCCTTTGAATCCTTCGGAATGGACCGGCATGACCGGTATTCCTTTTTCCTGCGCAACTTTTCTGCAGACTGCGTCGATATCGTCGCCGATCAGGCCGATGATGCAGGTCGAGTAGATGAAAGCGGCATTGGGCTTGTACTGGTCGATCAGCTCGATGAGTGATCGGTAGAGTTTTTTCTCTCCGCCGTAGATGACGTCCATCTCCTGCAGGTCGGTCGAGAAGCTCAACCGGTGCAGCTCTGGGCCGGAGGAGACTGCTCCGCGGATGTCCCAGGTGTAGGCGGCGCAGCCGATCGGGCCATGGACGATGTGGATGGCGTCGGCTACAGGATAGAGCACCACGCGGGAGCCGCAGAAGACGCATGCGCGCTGACTGACAGAACCGGAAAGGCTCGTCTTGTCGCATGCGATGTCAAACTTCTGCTCCCCGGCGCTGTTCTTTTCGAAGACCGAATGCTGTCTTCCTTCAAGGATTCCGATCTCTTCCTTCATGATGCCAACCCCTTTTTCAATAAGTAATTCCAGATATCAGGAGCCACTCCCGGCAAAGCCGGGAGTGGCTCCTTTGGTCTTTTTGTTCTTTCAGTCCCTTTTTTACATGACAAGTTCGAACTTCTCTTCGGGAGCTTCGCGATCCTGGCGGTCCATAAGGACGCCGAGGATTTTTTCGATCAGTCTGAGCGAACCGGTGTATCCGACGTTCGGGAAGTAGCTGTGGCCGATGCGATCGAGGATCGGGAAGCCGAACCTGATGAACGGAATGTTCTCGTCCCGGGCAATGTATTTGCCGTAGGTGTTGCCGATAAGCAGATCGACCGGCTCGTTCTTCATCCACTGGTGAAGCAGGAACATGTCTGCATTGAGTCCGTTTTTGAAGTTTGCCCCGGGAATCCTCTGGAGGATTTCTTTCATGCGTTTTTCGAAACGCATGCCAGGGGTGCCGCTGACGATGTGGACCGGTTTCATGCCGAGGTCGAGCAGAAATTCGGTGAGCGGAATGAGCTGGTCGGGATCTCCGAAGAGCGCCACTTTTTTGCCGTAGAAGTACTGTTCCATGTCGGTCATGACATCGACGAGCCTGCCCCTTTCCGCGGTGATTTCGTCCGGAACCTCGACGTCGGCCGCCTTGCTGAGCGACATGATGAAGCGGTCGGTCGCGCTGAGGCCGATGGGCATATCGACGGTTTCGAACGGTACCTTGCATTTTTTGTCGAGTCCGATTGCCGCAGGTTCGGCGCTTATGCAGCCGAGGGCGAGCGAGCATTTGCTGTCGCCGGCACTTTTGAGTTCTTCGACGGTGGTGCCGCCTTTCGGGTAGAAGACGTGCTTGCCGGTCTGCGGCGCGTCGAGTACGTCGGAGGTGTCAGGGAAAAGCACGATCTTCACTCCGAGTTCCTTGGAGAGGCGCTTGATTTCGCGCATGTCGGATGGTTCCATCCAGCCGGCGATGATGTTGATCTGATCTTTCGTTTCTCCCGTTGACCGGGCGAACTGCTCTGCGATGCCGGTCAGCATGTTGGCGTAGCCGGTTACGTGCGAGCCGACGAAGCTCGGGGTGCTGGCATAGATCACGTATTTGCCTTCGGGAATTTTTCCGTCGTCGCTGGCTTTTTTGGTGATCTGCTGCAGGTCGTCGCCGATGGTTTCCGACAGGCAGGTTGAGTGCACGGCGATGATGTCGGGATCGTAGACCGCAAAGATGGTTTCGATCGACTGGAGCAGGTTGGCCTGTCCGCCGAACACGGAAGCGCCTTCCGTGAACGAGCTGGTGGCAGCCATGACCGGTTCCTTGTAGTGGCGGGTCAGGGTGCTGCGATGGTAGGAGCAGCAGCCCTGGGAGCCATGGCTGTGAGGCAGACAGCCGTGAATGCCGAGCGCGGCGTACATGGCTCCGATCGGCTGGCAGGTTTTTGCCGGATTGATCGTCAGTCCTTCGCGCTCTTTAACCTCTTTTGGTGTGTGTCTTAATAACATGGTTCAATAGTCTCCTGTTTCCTGATTACTGTGTCACGTAAGCGGCTTCGAGTTCTGTGCCTTCTGCGTTTCCTGCTTTTTCCCATGGAGCTTTGATCAGCTTCCAGACGGGGTTGTTCACCATGCGGTCGATATCCCTGTAGAAGTTGGTTGCGCCGACAAAACCGGTGTAGGGTCCGCCGTAGTCGTAGCTGTGCAGCTGCTTGAGCGGTACGCCCATTTTCTGGACCACATATTTTTCCTTGATGCCGGCGCAGAAAATGTCCGGTTTGTAGATCTCGATCAGCTTTTCGGATTCATAGTGGCTGACGTCGTCGATGACGAGCGATTTTTTCATCATCTGTTTCATCATGCCCTCGTAGCCGTTGATTTCGAGCCCTTTTTCTTTCAGTGCTTCCAGCTCAGCTTCGGTTTTTCTCGGCTGATAGAGCTCGGGATCGGCGGTTACTTTCAGTTCTTCGATGTTTTTGCTGTCGGCGTCAATCTTGATGTTCGGAAGAACGTGACGGCCTTCGTAGTCGTCGCGGTGAGCGAATTCGTATCCTGCGGCTACCGTCGTCATGCCAAGCTCGGTGAAGAGATCCTGGTAGTGGTGGGCGCGCGAACCGCCGACGAAGAGCATGGCGGTCTTGCCTTCGGTACGGGGACGGATTTCGTCGATGATTGCCTTTACTTTCGGCATCTCTTCGGCAATCACCTCTTCGACCCGGGCTTTCAGTTCGGTATCGTCGAAGTATTCGGCAATCTTGCGCAGCGATTTGGCGGTCGATTCGGCTCCGACGAAGTTCACCTTCATCCACGGGATACCGTATTTGGTTTCCATCATCTCGCCCATGTAGTTGATGGAGCGGTGGCACATGATAACGTTGAGATCGGCCGTGTGCGAGTTTTCGAGCTGGCCGACGGTGGAGTTTCCGCTGAAGGAGGCAACGAGCGTGATGCCGCATTTTTCAAAAATGCGTTCGATCTCGAAGGCGTCGCCGCCGATGTTGTATTCTCCGAGCAGGTTCAGTTTGAACTTGCCCTCCTTTACTTCGTTGTTGCGGCCGACCATGTGCTTGAACACGCCGTTGTTGGCGATGTGGTGGCCTGCGGACTGGCTGACGCCGCGGTAGCCTTCGCAGCTGAAGCCGAAGACGTTACAGTCTCCGAGTTTTTCGCGCATCTCTTTTGATGCGGCATGCACGTCATCGCCGATCAGACCGACGGGACAGGTCGAGAAGATCGCGATGGATTTGGGATGGAACAGATCGTATGCTTCCTGAATTGCCTGTTTGAGTTTCTTTTCGCCTCCGAATACCACGTTCTCTTCCTGCATGTCGGTGGAGAAACAGTAGGTGATATAGTTTTCATGTTCCGGGGTTTCCGGCCGTGTCTGGTTGCGACGGGTCAGCCATGCGTAAAAACTGCAGCCGATGGGCCCGTGTACGATGTTGACGATGTCGCGGGTCGGTCCGAGCACAACGCCTTTGCAGCCTGCGTATGAACAGCCGCGCTGGGTGATGATGCCGGGAACGGTTCGGACGTTCGCCTGTACTTCAGGTATGGTTTCAGGGTCGTTGATGACGATCGATTTGGTTCGTTTTTTTGCGACCTTAGCCGGGTATTTCTGTACCAGTTCCTCCCTGATTCTGGACGGATCTGGATATTGTTTCATAGCCTCCATGTAACTCTCTCCGTTTACACCTTGTAAGTTGTTCTCGTTAGTTCAGCGCTTCGTCGCCTTCCTCTCCGGTCCTGACCCTGATGGTGTCGAGGATCGGGGTGACAAATATTTTTCCGTCTCCGGGTTTGCCGGTCTGGTTGGTTCTGATGATGGTGTCGATGGCCTTCTGGCACAGTTCGTCGGGAACCACAACGGTCAGAATGCGTTTTGCAACCAGCCGCGGTGCGTTGCCGAGCTGTGCGATGGCTTCCGGATGACCGGCCTGGGCGCCCTGAAGGATATCGAAGTGAACCTGGCCTTTGCCGCGGCCCATGACTCTTCCGGTTGCCGTGAATGCGGGAATGCCTGCATCGACGAGCGCCTTTTTGGTTTCGTTCACCTTGTTGATGCGGATGACTGATATGATCTCTTTCATCAGGCCTCCTTGCCGGCCAGAGTCGGCTCGCTTTCCTTCGTTCCGGAGCTGATGGTGTAGACCTCTTCGACGGCGGATACAAAGATTTTGCCGTCTCCGAATTTTCCTTCGGCATCGGATTTGGCATTGTCGAGAATGGCCCTGATCACGAAATCCTTGTCGGCATCGGGAACAACCACGAAGAGCATCTCTTTGGGCAGTTCGTCGTATACCACGTCGCCGACGCGAAGACCCCGCTGTTTGCCGCGTCCGACGACCGAGATTTTGGTTACTGCCGGGTAGCCGGCATCGAGGAGGCCCTGCATGACGTCGTGTACTTTTTCAGGCCTTACGATTGTTCTGATCATTAACATGTGCGAGTTCTCCGTTTATTAGTTGGCGATGCCGAATTCTATGAGAAGCGATTCAAGCTCGTCGATTTCGAGCGGCTTGGGTATGACGAACATTTTGTTTTCGTCGATTTTGCGTGCAAGCGTGCGGTATTCGTCGGCCTGGGCGTGCGTCGGATCGTAGTCGATGACGGTTTTGCGGTTGATTTCCGCGCGCTGGACGAAGTTGTCGCGAGGTACGAAGTGGATCATCTGGGTACCGATCCTGCGGGCCAGCTCCTCGATCATCTCGCGCTCGTTATCGACCTTGCGGCTGTTGCAGATGAGACCGCCGAGGCGCACGCCGCCGGCATCGGCATATTTCAGAATGCCTTTGCAGATGTTGTTTGCCGCGTACATGGCCATCATTTCGCCGGAGCAGACGATGTAGATCTCTTCTGCCTTGCCGTCGCGGATCGGCATGGCGAAGCCGCCGCATACAACGTCGCCGAGCACGTCGTAGAACACATAGTCGAGATCCCATTCGTCGTCGTAAGCGCCGAGCTGTTCGAGCAGGTTGACCGAGGTGATGATGCCTCGGCCTGCACATCCGACGCCGGGTTCGGGTCCGCCGGATTCGGTGCAGCGTGTCGCTTTGTATCCCTCTTTGATGATGTCTTCGAGTTCAACTTCTTCTCCCTCTTCCCGCAGGGTGTCGAGTACGGTTTTCTGCTGCAGGCCGCCGAGCAGGAGGCGGGTCGAGTCTGCTTTCGGGTCGCAACCGACGACCATGACTTTTTTACCCATTTCCGCAAGACCGGCAACGGTGTTCTGTGTCGTGGTTGACTTGCCGATGCCACCTTTTCCGTAAATCGCGACTTTTCTCATGTTTCGTTCTTATTTAGGTTTTCATTGTGTTCTGTATAAAATATTCAGACTGAGATATGGTTTTGCCTGAATAATTATGATTAAGAGTATGCAAATGACGTGCCAGAACGACGCATTCCGCCCATCCTGTTTGTGGTACGGCAGGTGTTCGTGATGGTTAAGTCCTTTTATATAAATATATTAAGGAGTATTTCTTTTTTTTTTGACGATGCTGAAAAGGGAGAGTCCGATGACGGTGCCGCTGTCATTTTGAAGGGGAAAAACCTACATAATGGTATCCTGCTGCATGAATGCACCGAAATGTAGGTTTTTGCGTCGCTGGTTTCCGGCACGGAAGGGGTGCATGGTCGTCTGTGGGGTTGCGGATTGTCTTTGCTTGAGCGGGGGGGCGTGAAATTTTCGGATTTTGAAAGCGAAGCGTGCCGTTCAGGAGGACGATCGTGTTTTTCAGTGTTACAGCGGGTGTTTTCGGTCTTCGGCCTGTGTCGGCGAAGTCGGACGTCGAATGGAAATGTTACATAAATGGAGGTTTTCGGATATATGCGGGTATGTCGGCCGTCGGGATGATTGCCGCAGGCTAAAGCTCGAGTTTCAGGTGCGTTACCTTTGTACCGACAGCCATTTTCTGAGGGTGTTATCGATAGTTCTGATTGTTACCGGTTTTGAAAGGTAGTCGTTCATGCCGACGGCAATGCAGTTGTTCTGGTCTTCGGCGGTGGCGTTGGCCGTCATGGCGATAATGGCGATATCTTTATCGAGCACGCCCGAGGTGCCGCTTCTGATGGCTTTTGCCGTTTCGAATCCGTCCATGACCGGCATCTGAAGATCCATAAGCACCAGGGAGTATCGTTTCGTTCTGAGAGCTTCGAGTGCTTCGAGACCGTTGATTACAGAGTCCAGCTTGTAGCCGAGTTTGGTGATCATCGCTTCCGCGACCATTTTGTTGATCTGATTGTCTTCGACCAGCAGTATTGTCTGTTCGGCGGGAGGTTGTGTCCGGGGGGTTTCGGTCTCCGGGTGCCGTGTGGCGTTTTCGGCGCCTTCGGCGGGGCAGGGGTTCTTTTCGGATATTGTCGGGAAGGTGATTTCGAGGTTGAATTGCGTGCCTTGTTTTTCTCTGCTGATGACGTTGATGGAGCCGCCCATCAGTTCGGTCAGTTGTTTTGCGATGGTCAGTCCGAGACCTGTACCTCCTTCCTTGCGGGTGGCTGAAGGATCGAGCTGGGTGAATCGCTGAAAAATCAGGTCTTTTTTGTCGTCCGGTATGCCGATTCCTTCATCAGAAACGCTGATTCTGAGCCGCTGGCCGGATTCGTCTTCAGACAGTTTCTGTATCGAGACGATGATTCTGCCGTTGTAGGTGAATTTTACGGCGTTGTCAAGCAGGTGGGCAAGCGTCTGACGAAGGAGCACCGGGTAGCCGTATTGTATGGCATCGATGTCCGGGTCTTTTTCGATAGTAATGTCGAGCTTCTTGCTTGCCGCCCTGAAGGAGATCCGCGAGAGGGTTTCTTCAAGCAGTTCCTGCAGGCTGAAGGCTTTTTTTTCCATTTTCAGTTTACCCGCGTCGATGCTGCTCAGATCGAGAATGTCGTTGATGAGCTGGAGCAGTTGTTCGGAACTGGCAAGGATGATGTCGGTATATTCCTGTTGTTTCGTATCGAGTTCTGTCGTTGTGAGCAGTTCCGTCATTCCGATTACCGCATGCAGCGGAGTTCGCAGTTCGTGCGAGACATTGGCCAGGAAGATGCTTTTGGCTTTATTTGCGCTCTCGGCTTCCTCTTTTGCGCTTTCAAGCTTGCTGATAAGGAATTGCTGAATTTTTTCTTTTTCTTCCACCAGCTTTTTTTCCTGCAGGAGTTTATCGTAGAGCGATTTTGTGTTTTCGAGAGCGGCTTCGAGCTGGTGTTTCTGTTCTTTGTCGCTCTGCTGCATTTCTCTGAGGTCTTTGTTCAGGAGGGAAATGATCGCGTAGAGGTCGTGGAGGGGGTGTGCCGCCATTGCTGCCTCAATATCGGGATCTGTCCGGCGACAGGTATCGTCGAACAGAATTTTTGCGCATTGCGATGCGAACAGGTCGATTTCATGTTGTGTTATGCTGACGCTTGTCGCCGATTCATGTCCGGGAACTCCGGAATGGGAGTTGATTGCGGCGAAGGCCGCCTCTGTTGTGGGGACAAAGGCGAAAGCCTGCTGAACAAAGGTGGCGAAAAGGCGGAGCATCGACTTGAGCAGGGGCGATGCTCCGCAGATATAGGTTATGGATGGCGAGCAGTTGTGCCGGCGATGCAGCCGGTTCAACGCATTGGCATAGAGGAGCCTCGAGTTGAAGGATGCTTTTACGACGCCGGAATAATCGGCAATTCTTATGTAGGAGCAGTTGTCGAGTACTCCGCTGTCGAAAAGCCTTTCGAGAATGTCTATGGCTTCCGTCGTGCTTTCCAGCTCGATCGGTCCGCTTATGGAAGAAAAGAAGAGTCTGTGGGGAATGACCGCATTACTGTAGAAAACCCCGGTTTTCGGGTTTTCGTATTGCCATTCCGGTTTGAATTCAAGATTGGCGTAGGCAAACTGAGCGGAACCGTATGTTTCAGATGAGGTCTTGTTCATTCGGATTTTACCTTTTCAGGAGTTCGGAATATCGGTATTCCATTGCTCCTGGTAAAAGTCTGGGGGGTATCCTTACAGCTCTTTGCTGTTCCGCTTATATGTATGCTATTTTACCTCTATATTCGGTATTTTACAAAAAAGTACTCGAAAACGGAAAGATCTGTGAGATTGATAGTCGGTACCGGAGTTTATACTCTGAATTTTCTGTAATCGATATTGAATTTTTTAACGCGCAGGCCCATGATTCTGTCCGACAGGCCGAGTTGCGCCGCAGCCCGGGACATGTTTCCTTTTGTGCGTTTGAGGGCTTCGATGATCATTTCGTTTTCTATGGAATCGAGTTTCTGCTGCAGGGAGCCGGTATAGGGCGTTCCGCTCGATTCTGCCGTCTGCAGGCTCGGCGGCAGGTGGTAGCCGTGAATGACGTTGTCTTCGCTGAGGATGACCGCCCTCTCGATGCAGTTTTCCAGTTCGCGCACGTTGCCCGGCCAGTGGTAGCGCATGAGCATATCGATCGATGTTGTCGAGATCCTTCTGACCCCTTTCTGATTCATCCGGTTGTATTTTTCGACGAAATAGTCGGCAAGCAGGAGTATATCTGTTTTTCTTTCCCTCAGAGGAGGAACCGTTATCGGGAAGATGTTAAGGCGATAGTAGAGGTCTTCCCTGAAAAGCCCGTCTTTTATGAGGTCTTCAAGGTTCCTGTTGGTTGCGGCGATGACCCGTACGTCGACTTTGATGGTTTTGGAGCCTCCTACCCGTTCGAATTCTTTTTCCTGCAGGATGCGCAGCAGTTTGGCCTGCACCGGCAGACTGAGTTCTCCGACTTCGTCGAGGAAGATCGTGCCGCTATGGGCAAGCTCGAACCGTCCCTGGCGCATGCCCGCCGCTCCGGTGAATGCGCCTTTTTCATGGCCGAACAACTCGCTTTCGACAATGCTTTCGGGAAGCGCCGCGCAGTTGAATTTTATGAAGGGCTTGTCGGCTCGCCGGCTTTTGAAATGGATTGCGCTTGCTACCAGCTCTTTTCCGACGCCGCTTTCTCCGAGTACGAGCGTGGTCGCGCTTGTTCCGGCGATTTTGTCTATCATCCGGAACAGCCCGAGCATGGGCTTGGCATTGCCTATGATGTTTGAGGGACGCTCCGTATCCTCATGGTTTTCTTCGGTTTTTTCCTCTTCTCCGATATGAGCGGCAATCCGGGCAGTGGTGTCGTGTCCATGGTGTTTTCTGCCGTTTGTGCTTTCTTCGTGAGCGAGCTGTTTGAGGCGGACGGCCTGGGAGATCATGGAGGCGATGATGGAGAGCAGATCGACATGGTGCTGCATCATATCCATCCGCTGGTTTTCAGCATTGATCCTTTTTGTCGGATCGACGGGGAGTTGCGGTTCTATATGGCGGTCGGCGCTGAGCGTACCGATGATTTCCGTGCCTGATTTTATGGGAATGCAGATGAAGCAGAGGTCTTCCTTGCTTGTCTTGCGGCGTGAACGGGTGCGGTCGAGAAAAAGCGGTTCTTCCTGGATGTTGGGCACCAGTGCGGGCTTGCCGGTCTTGACGACCTGACCGATGATTCCTTCTCCTATACGGTAACGGCCGCGTTCTTTTTCTTCTTCGCTCAGTCCGAAGGATTCGTTGATGACGATTTCGCCGTTGTCGCGGTTCAGAATGGTGATCATGCCGCGCAGCATGTCCATGTGTTCCGACATGATGAAGAGTACCAGGCGGAGCACCTTGCCGATATCGTTTTCGATGGTGACGGTTCTGCTGACCTCGGCCAGAAGGCTGATACTGCTGTCTTCTTTTTTCTGGGGTGTGAGCATGGTTCTTATGGTAATGGGTTCCTTGTCTCGCAATATGAACGGTAGATGGTTTTCAGTTCGCATTCGGTCAGCGCTCTTTTTTTCTCTCCGGCGGTTTTTCTTACTGCCGAAAGCAGTTTTCCGCTTTCCTCCTTCGAAAGGCTGATGCCGTGTGAGTTGTAGAAGTGATGAATTGACGCGCTGCCTGAGTGTTTGCCGATGACCAGTTCGCTGTCGTTCCGGCCAACCTGCTCGGGAAGAAAGGGCTGATAGGAGAGCGGGTGCTTGAGCAGCGCTGCGCAGTGAATGCCGGATTCATGCTGAAATGCGGATTTGCCGATAACCGGTTTCTGTTCCTGAACAGCTCTTCCTGATGCCTTGCTTACGGTTTCGCAGAGCGCAGCCAGACGGGTGGTGTCGAGGCGGGTGGCGAACTTTCCGGAAAGTTTGAGCGCAACGGCGAGTTCTTCGAGAGCCGCATTGCCGGCGCGTTCGCCGAGGCCGGTAACGGAGACGCTTACCGCGTCGCATCCGGCTTCGAGAGCCGTGTATGCGTTGGCTGTGGCCATGCCGAGATCGTTGTGGGCGTGAAATTCGATCGGCGGATGGTCGGTGCTCCTGATCGTATCGAGAAGCGCCGTGATCGAACCCGGCGTGGCTATACCGACGGTATCGGCGATTCTTACCCTCTGGGCGCCGCAGGATGAAGCATCGCGAAAAAACGCGAGCAGAAGTTCCCTGTCGGCTCTCGTGGCATCCTGCGCGCCGACGCTGACGAAGTCGAATATCCGTCTGGCTCTCGGAACCAGCTCGTGCAGCTGCTCACGTACCCACTGGTAATTTTTGCCCATCAGTTCCATGTAGAGGTTCGAGAGCGGAAAGCTGATATGCACGCCCTCGCTTCCGCTCGCGGCGGCATGTTCGATATCCTGCCAGACCGCCCGGGCCCATGAAGTGAGCCGCAGGGGCAGACCGAGCCGGGTAATTGCTCTGATGGCTCGGCATTCGTCTTCGCTTATGGCCGGGTATCCGATTTCGAGTTCGTCAACACCCGTATCGGCAAGCATCAGGGCTATGCGCGTTTTTTCGGCAGGAGTGAAAACCACGCCAGGAGCCTGTTCTCCGTCCCGGAGGGTCGTATCGATGATCCAGGCTTGCGGTACCCTCGGACTTTCGTGCCGGGATGATGTTGTCGTCATGGCTTTTCGGTTCTCTGTTTCAACCTCACAGTGCCTGTATTGGTTCGTGTTGTGTTTATTATTAAGTTTTTTATTAAAAAATCCTTAATAAGTAAGGCTTAATATAGCGATTAAAATAATATTTCAGACATTTTAGTGTTATTTCTGTTATGGATCTTTTCGATACCGGACTTGCCCATACAAGAGTAGACCGGTCTGTGGGCTGGGTTGTCGGAGAGGTCTGCATCCGGGCGGGTCTCTTGCGCGACGGGAATTAATTTGCCTGGTTTTCGGAAATATGCGGGCTATGCGCTATACTCGGAAAGTAAGGTGCAAAACGGCGCCTGGCCTTTAGTTTTAACCGAAAACCCTCGATAACAGTACAGTAGCTATGCTGACTTTTAACGACCTGATCCGGGATTGTCTTGCCGGCGTGCGCGAGATTATGCCATGGGATCTTGCCGCACGCATGGCCGGGAATTCCGACCTGCTCGTTGTTGATGTGCGGGAGCCTTATGAGTTCGATGCCATGCATATCAGGGGATCGCTCGGCGTTCCCCGCGGTATTATCGAGTCTGCCTGCGAATGGGATTACGATGAGACCGTGCCGGAACTTGCCGCTTCGCGTGAGCGGGAGATCGTGGTGGTTTGCCGTTCGGGCCGTCGCAGCGTGATGGCAGCGGCCGTGATGCAGCTGCTTGGCTATCAGAACGTCGTATCGCTCAGTACCGGGCTCAGAGGGTGGAATGATTATGAGGAACCTCTGGTGGATCGGGAGGGAAGAGTGGTCGATGAAGAGGTCGCCGATGATTTCTTCACGTCGAAGCTGCGTCCCGATCAGAGGCGTCCGAAGCCGGAAGATATCCGGTAGCCATGTATCGGCAAGCGGTTATGGAATGCCTCTCCCTGCCCCGGCTGATGATTTCGGCTCCCCACAAGAGTTCGGGAAAAACGACCCTGATGCTCGGCATCGCGGCCTCCCTTTCGGGCAGGGGGGATGCGGTTACCTGCTTCAAGAAAGGTCCCGATTATATCGATCCCATGTGGCACCGCCTTGCGTCCGGGCGGGAAAGTTATAATCTCGATCCCTGGCTGATGGGCAGCGAGGGGTGTCTTGCCTCTTTTGTGCGCAATGGTTCCGGGGGAACGCTTTCGCTTGTAGAAGGCAATCACGGACTGCACGACGGTCTGTCGCTCGATGGTTCCGACAGCAGCGCCGGTCTTGCCTCGCTGCTGCAGGCTCCGGTGCTGCTTGTTATCGACAGCCGGAAGATGAACCGGGGAGCTGCCGGTATCGTGATGGGCATGCAGGCAATGGAGCCGCATACCGTGATTGCCGGCGTCATACTCAATCAGGTGCGCTCCGAGCGCCATGCCGACAAGCAGCGGCTTGCAATCGAAACCTGGTGCAAGGTGCCTGTGCTTGGCGCAATTCCTGCCGATGAAAGGCTTTCGATCGCTGAGCGCCATCTCGGCCTGACGACCGTCGGCGAAACTGCCGGGGCCGAGGCATGCATAGGCGAGGCTGCGGATCTGGTATCGCGCTATTGCGATATGGATGCGATTCGTTCGCTTTTTTTTCAGGCGTCCCCGTTGCCGCCGGTGCCTTGTGAGGAAAGTCGGCTCACCGCTGTGGGGAAGGCGAGAATCGGGGTGTTCCGCGATGCGGCATTCTGTTTCTATTATCCGGATAATCTTCGTGCGCTTCGGGAGTGCGGAGCCGAGCTGGTTTTCATCGACTCCATGCGTCAGGCTTCGCTGCCTTCGGGCATACAGGGGCTCTATCTCGGAGGCGGATTTCCGGAATCGTTTTTCCGGGAGCTCGAAGCCAATCGCGCTCTGATGTGCGAAGTTCGCGAAAGGGTGAACGACGGTATGCCGCTCTATGCCGAATGCGGCGGGCTGATCTGGCTTTCCAGGAGCGGAACCTTCGGGGGAAAAACTTTTTCGCTTGCCGGCATCCTGCCCTTCGACATCGGTTTCGGTGTGCGTCCCGCAGGTCATGGCTACCTCCAGCTGAAGAGCGCGGTCGGGAGCCACTGGTTCGATCATGGCCAGGCGGTGAGGGCGCACGAGTTCCATTACTCTTCGCCCCTTCAGGATTGCGGATCGTGCTCGTGGCAGTTCGACGTCATGCGCGGGCGGGGTGTAACCGGACGGCATGACGGGGTACTGTATAACCGTCTGTTCGCTTCCTACGCCCACCTTCATGCGATCGGCAATCCGCAGTGGGCCGCGCGGTTTACGGCGCTTGCCGGCTCCTGGCGCGCCTGAGTTCGGTTCTCGCTTCGTCAGCATCGGGGCTGCCCGGTTCGCAAAAAAACAAAAAAATGCATCTTCGGTTTGAAAAAACCCTCTCCTTTTATTACTATATAGTTATATAACTGTTTTAATGTTTTACGCGTATCCGTAACCTCCAGTTCATATGGCGCGCGTGACGTTTCCGCACCAAGGGCCGGTCGTTTTTATACTGTTTTGCGATATCGTGTCCACATCTGATTACGCCTTGCAGAAAAGCTGAAATTCTTATTGCGGTGTTTGATTTTTATTGTTTCTTTTATTACTATATAGTTATATAAATATATAACTAATTATCTTCTTGTCTCTTTCCGTTTGACGGCGTT
This sequence comes from Chlorobium sp., assembly GCF_036528655.1. Lineage (GTDB taxonomy): Bacteria > Bacteroidota > Chlorobiia > Chlorobiales > Chlorobiaceae > Chlorobium. The sequence continues at coordinate 11,945 of NZ_JAIGND010000015.1, read as the reverse complement.
CGGATCAGGCGTCCCGGAGCGGCAGGGGATGGTCATCAACTGTTTACTTAACATCTCAACAGGAGCGAATCATGAGTATTGAAGTCAATGGCGTCAGCTACGAAACCGATGAAAACGGTTACCTCGTCAATCTTGAGGACTGGAACGAGGATGTTGCGGTCAAGCTCGCCGAGGGTGAGGATATCAGGATGGAAGAGCCGCACTGGGATCTGATAAAGTTTCTGAGGAACTACTATGAAGAGTACCAGATCGCTCCTGCGGTGAAAGTACTGACAAAGGCTATCGCGGCCGAGAAAGGTATGGACAAGAAAGAGGCTTCGGAGTTTCTTTACGGAATGTTCCCGAAAGGTCCTGCGCTTCAGGCCTGCAAGATTGCCGGACTGCCGAAGCCGACGGGCTGCGTGTAATTGAAGGGATTTCCGGTAATGCGGATGACCGATTTTTCAAACCCATTTTAACGGTGAATTAAAGGAGGAACTATGGTAGGTGCGACAGATGCTTCTTCACAGGAAGTGCATCATTGCGGGGGGTGCCATGCTGAGGGGAACGGAAACGGAAAGTTTCTCAATCCCACCCCCATGCTTGACGAGCTGGAAAGCGGCCCGTGGCCAAGCTTCATATCCGGCTTCAAGGGGCTTGCTGAACGGACAAAAAAGCCGATGCTTCGCGGGGTTATGGACCAGCTCGAATACTCCTACAATACGAAGATGGGGTACTGGAAAGGCGGTCTTGTGACGGTTGACGGGTACGGCGCGGGTATCATTACGCGCTATTCGATGATAAAGGACAAGTTTCCGGAGGCGGCCGAGTTTCACACGATGAGGATCCAGCCGGCTCCTGGCCTGCATTACAATACCGCCATGTTGCGCGAGTTGTGCGATATCTGGGAGAAGTATGGAAGCGGCATCATCACGCTGCACGGCCAGACAGGGGACATCATGCTGCAGGGTATCGAGCAGAATAAAGTGCAGCAGTGTTTCGACGAGCTCAACCGGAAGGGTTGGGATCTTGGCGGCGCAGGCGCCGGTATGCGGACTGCAGTCTCCTGTATCGGTCCAGGCCGATGCGAAAATGCCTGCTATGATAACCTCAAGTTGCATCTGAAAACCCTCAAGCATTTCGTTGGTGTTCTGCACCGTCCGGAGTGGAACTATAAGCTGAAGTTCAAGTTTTCCGGGTGCCCGAACGATTGCACCAATGCGATCATGCGTTCCGATCTTGCCGTTATCGGTACGTGGCGCGATGCCATACAGGTCGATCGCGACGAGGTGAATGCGTGGGTGGAGAAGAAAGGAATGGACGCGCTGGTCAATCAGGTGATCAATCTCTGCCCAACCAAAGCGATTTCGCTCAAAGATGGCGAAATGCATATAGAAACAAGGGATTGCGTGCGGTGCATGCACTGCCTGAACGTTATGCCGAAAGCGCTTTCTCCCGGAAAGGAGCGCGGTATTTCGCTTCTGATGGGTGGCAAGAATACGCTCAAGGTCGGCGTAAACATGGGTTCCCTGGTGATACCGTTCATGAAGATGGAGGATGACGAGGATATCGAGGCGTTCATCGAGCAGATCGAGGAGATAATCGACTGGTGGGAAGATGCCGGACTCGACCACGAGCGTATCGGCGAAACCATCGAGCGCGTCGGTCTCAAGCAGTTCCTCGACGGCGTCGGGCTCGAAGCGGACATCAATATGGTGTCGAGGCCGCGCGATAACCCGTACTTCAAGGCGCCGTACTGAGTGCGGCCGGGACGTAAAGCCTGAAAAACAACCATGAATCAGCTGCCCGGAGGGCGGCACTACACCCAAACGGAAAAGTAACATCATGAGCAGTCCTGCAAGAAACTGGAAGACCATAGAGTCGGGTCCTCACACCTATGAAGAGGCTCTTCATCCGGTGGTGAAAAAGAATTACGGCAAATTCAAATACCATGAAATTCCCAAACCGGGCGTGCTCAGGCACGTTGCCGAGAGCGGCGATACCATCTGGACCGTCAGGGCCGGGACTCCTCGTCAGGATACGGTGGATATGGTTCGGGTACTCTGTGATATTGCCGATAAATATGCAGACGGTTATCTGCGTTTTACGGTTCGTAACAATGTCGAGTTCCTCACGCCGAACCAGGATAATGTCGAGCCAATGATTGCGGAGCTGGAGTCGCTCGGTTTTCCTGTCGGCGGTACCGGCATGTGCGTCTCTTCGGTAGCGCATACGCAGGGCTGGCTGCACTGCGATATTCCTGCAACCGACGCCTCCGGTGTGGTGAAGTCCATGATGGATTCCGTCTACAAGGAGTTCAAGGATATGCAGATGCCCAACAAGGTGCGTCTTTCGACTTCCTGCTGCGCGATCAACTGCGGCGGTCAGGCCGATATTGCCATTGTGGTGAAGCATACCCGTCCTCCCCGTATCAATCACGACCATCTTTCTACCATATGCGAGCTGCCGAAAGCAGTCGCCCGATGCCCGGTTGCGGCCATCAGGCCGACGGTGGTGAACGGCAAGCGTTCCCTTATGGTGGATGAGGCCAAGTGCATCTGCTGCGGCGCATGTTTCGGAGCGTGTCCCGCCATGGAGATCAATCATCCCGAGCATTCGAAGTTCGCGGTCTGGGTCGGCGGCAAGAACAGCAATGCCCGTACCAAACCCTCGACCATGAGCATCGTGGCGCATAATCTGCCGAATAATCCTCCCCGCTGGCCCGAGGTGACCGAAGTGATCGGCAAGATCCTCACGGCTTACAAAGCCGGCGGCCGTCCCTGGGAGCGCGTGGGAGAGTGGATCAACCGTATCGGTTGGAAGCGCTTTTTCGAAGAAACCGGCCTGACGTTCGATGACAATATGATCGACAGCTATCGTCATGCCAGAACCACCTTCAACCAGTCGGCACACGTCCGGTTCTAACCGAAGGAGATAATGACCATGGTGGAATCAAATCCAATCCTCGATTTTGCGATCAATTACCAGTTTCCGGCTTTTGCCGAACTGGAGGGGACTGACAAGATCGTGGCGTTCGGCGACAGCAGCCACAAATGCCCGATTTATGTCCGTCAGACGCCCCCCTGCACGGCCGAGTGCCCCGCAGGGGAGGATATCCGCGGATACAATCGTCTGCTGAACGGTACCGAAAAAAGCGAAGATGCCTGGAAAGCCGCATGGGAGACTATTGTAACCATGAACCCTTTTCCAGCTGTAATGGGCAGGATCTGCCCGCATCCCTGCCAGAAAGGGTGCAACCGGCAGTATCATGACGAGAGCGTTGCCATCAATGCCCTTGAGCAGGCTGTGGGCAATTTCGGGATCGAGGCGGGTCTTAAGCTTCCCGGTCCGGGACCGGATACCGGAAAACGCGTTGCGGTGATCGGCGGCGGACCGGCAGGTTTGTCGGCGGCATATCAGCTGCGCCGCAGGGGCCATGCCGTGACCATTTACGATGCCAATGAGAAGCTTGGCGGCATGGTGCTGTACGGCATTATGGGGTACCGTGTGGATCGGAGGGTGCTGGAGGCGGAGATCAAACGCATTACCGATCTTGGTCTCGAACTGAAAATGAGCGTGCGTGTCGGAAAGGATGTCACGCTCGACCAGCTCGAAGAGGAATACGACGCCGTTTTTGTGGGAGTCGGTGCCCAGGTGGGGCGCGGTCTGCCGGTAGAGGGATTCGACACGACCCGAGGAGCCACCAACGCTATCGATTTCCTGCGCAACTACGAGGTGCTCGGCGACGATATTCCTGTCGGCAAAAAAGTTATTGTGATCGGTGACGGAAACGTTGCCATGGACGTGGCCCGCCTTGCCCTGCGTCTTGGATCGGAAGCCGTTGTGGTTTCCGGTGTGCCGCGCGATGAGATGGCCTGTTTTCAGAACGAATTCGATGATGCGGTGCATGAAGGCGCCGTGATGCACTATCTGACCGGCGTTACCGGTCTGCTTTCGGATGATGGCGGTGTTCGCGGCCTCGTCTGTTCGCGGATGATGAAGAAGGATAAAGGCGAAGAGGGGTGGAACTCTCCCATTCCGTTTTTCCGGTACAGAAGTTCCGGCGAAACGTTCGAGATCGAGGGCGATATGGTGGTTGCGGCCATAGGCCAGACTACCGATATGCAGGGTCTTGAAACGGTCGTCAACGGCCGTCCATGGCTGAAGGTCGATCGCCATTTCCGTATAGCCGGCAAGGAGAAGGTTTTCGGCGGGGGCGATGCCATCAAGGTCGATCTCATTACCACAGCAGTCGGTCACGGCCGCAAGGCTGCGGAGTCTATCGATGCGTTCCTCAATGGCCAGCCGCTGCCTGAACAGGGTTACCGCGAAGTGACCAAGGTGCAGAAGCAGGACGTGCTGTACTTCTTTCAGTCTCCGCAGGCGAAACGACAGACTGTTGTGCCCGATGATGTTGTCGGCAATCACGACGAGTTGCTTGTGGCGCTTTCAGAAGAGGAGGCTCTTGCCGAAGCCGCGCGCTGCATGAGCTGCGGTCTGTGTTTCGATTGCAAGCAGTGCGTTTCGTTCTGTCCGCAGGAAGCCGTAAGCCGGTTCCGCGACAATCCCGAGGGCGAGAAGGTCTATACGGACTATTCGAAATGCGTCGGCTGCCACATCTGCTCGCTGGTCTGCCCCTCCGGGTACATTCAGATGGGGATGGGGGACGGGCTTTAGGGGGCAGGAGAGTGGAGAGTGGTTCCATTAACTATATAACAGGAAGGCAATGTACGAAGCTCTTATTCAACAGACGGAAGAGGCTCTCGATCGCACGTCGAAGTGGGTCGAGGCGGGTTGGAGTGCCGCTTTCGGGCCGCGCGGCGTCGTGGTCGGTTCGCTGAAGGAGGCCATGGCGCTGCCTAGAACCGCAGTCTGCCGCGAGGAGGCCCGGAACTACTGGCGACAGGTGGAGCTGACGGCCGAGGATACATCGGCTTACGGCCGGAAGGCGCTTGAAGCGCTCAGGGCTGGCGATATCGGCAAGGCGATCGACGCACTGTATTTCGCACAGTACATGGAGAAACCGATTGCGGAGTACTCCCGTACCTGGCTGTCTCTGTACGAGGCGGCGATGGAGGAGACCGCTGCCTGCTGCTGACGCGACAGGCAGGGGGCAAGTTTTCCCTAACCTTACAATTTTCTTACCGTGAAAATAGGAATCCTGCTCAAGGAAGGACCGTATAACCACCAGGCAGCCGATACGGCCTACAAGTTTGCCGAAGCGGCAATTCGCAAGGGGCATACGGTTGATGCCGTGTTCCTTTACAACGACGGCGTCACCAACGTGACGAAAATGATGGATCCCCCCCAGGACGACCGGAACATTGCCGCCCGATGGGATCAGCTGCACAAGGAGCATGGTGTTGAGATTCTTGCCTGCATCGCTGCTTCGAAACGTCGCGGCATCTGCGACGAGGTGCTGATCGAGGGCGGCGAGATCACCGGACTCGGCACACTGACCGATATCGCTATCCGCAACGACAGACTTTTAACCTTCGGAGACTGAAAACTATGGGAAACGAACATGTGAAAAAGATCATGCACGTGATGCGTCATGCGCCTCACGGTACGATCTATACCTACGAGGGTCTTGAAATGATCCTTATTATGGCAGCGTACGAGCAGGATCTGTCGGTAGTGTTCATCGGCGACGGCATTTATGCCCTCAGGAAGAACCAGGATACGGCCGGGATCGGTATCAAGGGATTCGCCAAAACTTTCATGGCGCTTGACGGTTACGACGTAGAGAAGCTTTTCGTCGACCGTGTTTCGCTCGAGGAGAGGGGACTTTCGGAAGAGGATCTTGTTGTGGATGTGGAGGTGCTTGATTCTGCCGAAATCGGGGCGCTCATGAACCAGCAGGACGTCGTCATTCACCATTAAAGTTTTATGTCAATGCTGCATACCATCAATAAATCTCCATTTTCAAGCGACAGTTTCGAAACGGCTGTCAGGTTCATTCAGCCGGGAGATCCGGTGCTGTTCATAGAGAACGGTGTTTATGCCGTCGAGGAGGGGAACCGGTTTGCCGAACAGCTTGCCGGTGTTATAATGAACAATCCTGTCTATGCGCTGCAGCCCGATCTTGATGCTCGGGGTATTTCGAGTGTTGCCGAGGGTGTGGCGAAGGTCGATTACGATGGCTTCGTCGATCTGGTGGCTGAGCATCAGGTCAACAGCTGGCTCTGAAATTATATGGACGCTTCCGGAGCTATCCGTTTGAGCGTTCTGTGCAAGATGATCTTCTGTTAATTCTTTTTACCTCTGATCCTATGACTCGAACCTGGGAGCGGATCATCCGGGATAACCGGGAGACTATCCTGAAGCGATGGCACGAATGCGGCCTCGACCTTTTTTCCGGGAAAATGGTTCCCGGAACACCGCTGGCTGAGGCGCTTGCCGACGCAATGGGAATGATACTTGATGGCTTTCACGACCAGGGGGAGCTGTGCAGGGAGGGAGTGATGCGCTTGACGCGCATTCTTGCCGTGCATCCGTTCCCACCTTCGAAAAGCCTGTCGCTGTTCAGGGAGCTGAGGAGCATTCTGCAGGATATCGGGGGCATCGAAGGCGACGGCACGTTCTGTGCGGCGAGAATCGAAGAGATTGTTTTCGAATCGTTCGATCGTTTCATGGAGCATCGGGAAACCATCTACCAGCTCAAGGTCGAAGAGAGCCGTAGCAAAATGCACATGCAGCTCAGGAGGACCGGTTCATGAAAAAGATCTTGCTGCCTTTGGGAATGGTTGGCGGGCTTGCGCTCGTTCCTTTCGTCGGTGTGCAGTACGCGGGGCTCGATTATCTGTTCGGTGTCGTCATTCCGTATGCTGCTGCATTGCTGTTTGTTGCGGGTTTCGTGTACAGGATGGTGGACTGGCTTCGCCGTCCGGTTCCGTACAATATCACGTCCACCTGCGGACAGGAAAAGTCGCTCGAATGGATCAGACAGGATAAGATCGAAAGCCCCTCGAAACCGTGGCATGCGGCAGTTCGGGTGCTTTCGGAAGTGCTGCTGTTCAGGTCGCTTTTCCGTAACAACAAGGCCGAGTTTCGCAATGGGCCCGATCTTGCGTATGGATCGTCAAAGTGGCTGTGGCTCGGGGGGCTCGTTTTTCACTGGTCGATGCTTGTGATCGTTGTGCGCCATGCGCGTTTCTTTTTTGCGATGCCGCCCGGGTTTATCGATGTTCTAGATCAGATGGACAGCTTTTTCGATATTACGCTTCCTGCTTTTTACATCACCGACGCGCTTGTGCTGTCGGCCATCACCTTTCTGTTTATCCGTCGGATGGCAGACGCAAAAATGCGCATTATCTCGCTGCCGACGGATTATTTTCCGCTTTTTCTTCTGGGCGGCATCGTGGGGGCGGGCGTGCTGATGCGCTATATCGCCAAGGTGGACGTGATGCCGGTAAAGGATCAGATGCTGCGGCTGATGAACTTCAGTTTCGATCCCCCAGGCGAAATCGGTACGCTTTTCTACGTGCATCTTTTTCTTGTCTGCGTCCTGCTGCTTTACTTTCCGTTCAGCAAACTCATGCATATGGGGGCGATTTTTCTGAGTCCCACGCGCACCATGCTGAATAACAGCCGGGAGAAGATGCATGTCAATCCCTGGCGTCAGCCTATGAAGATCCGTACCTACAGCGAGTACGAGGAGGATTACCGCGAAAAGATGAAAAAGGCGAAACTGCCTCTCGAAAAGGAGTAACCATGTCGAAATATCTACCGAAACAGGCCGATCTCATCCGCGAGATGGAGGAGAAGCCGAGCCCGCTGAAAGGCGATCATGCCAAAATGGAGTGGTGGGAGATGCCGGTGGAGTTCCGCGAGGGGAACTTCTGCTTTCCGGCCAAGCCCGAGGTGATCGAGGAACTCGGTTTTTCCAATCCGCGCAAGTGGAACCCTGTCGACGATGACTGGAAGCTGCCCGAAGGGTGGCAGAAGATTCTCATGGACGGCATGCGGGAGCGGATAAAAAAGTATCGCTCCCTGAAGCTCTATCTCGATTCCTGCGTGCGGTGCGGTGCCTGCGCCGACAAGTGCCACTTCTTTCTCGGCACGGGAGACCCGAAGAACATGCCGGTGCTTCGTGCCGAACTGGTGCGCTCGGTATACCGGGGAGATTTTCCGATGGTGGAGAAGATTCTGAAGGGTTTTGCCGGATCGCGCAAGCTTACCAAAGAGGTGCTCAGGGAGTGGTACATGTATTTCTACCAGTGCACCGAGTGCCGTCGCTGTTCTGTTTTCTGCCCGATGGGCATCGATACCGCCGAAATTACCATTATGGTGCGCGAGATTCTGCAGCTCATCGGTGTGAACAATAACTGGATTCTTGCTCCGGTGGCGAACTGCAACCGTACAGGCAACCATCTCGGCATCGAGCCGCACACTTTCGTGCAGAACATCGAGTCGCTCGTTGACGACATCGAGGAGCTGACCGGAGTGACGGTGAACCCCACCTTCAACCGCAAGGGGGCGGAGATTCTTTTCATAACGCCCTCAGGCGACGTGTTCGGCGACCCCGGAGTTTACACCATGATGGGCTACCTGCTGCTTTTCGAGCATATCGGGCTCGACTATACCATCAGCACCTATGCTTCGGAGGGCGGGAACTTCGGTTTCTTCACCTCGAACGACATGATGCGCAAGCTGAACGCGAAGATGTATCACGAAGCCGAGCGGCTCGGGGTTAAGTGGATTCTCGGCGGCGAGTGCGGCCATATGTGGCGCGTGGTGCACCAGTACATGAGCACCATGAACGGTCCGGCGAACTTTCTCGAGGAGCCGGTTTCACCCATAACGGGAACGAAGTTCGCCAACGCGAAAGCTACGAAGATGGTGCATATTGCGGAGTTCACCGCCGATCTCATTCATAACAACAAGCTGAAACTCGATCCGCGGCGCAACGATCACCTGCGTACCACTTTCCACGATTCGTGCAATGTCGCACGGGGCATGGGCATGTTCGAGGAGCCGCGCTACATCCTGAACAAGGTGTGCAACTCTTTCCACGAGATGCCGGAAAACACCATCCGCGAGCAGACCTTCTGCTGCGGTTCGGGCAGCGGCATCAATGCCGAGGAGTATATGGAGATGCGCATGAAGGGGGGCTTTCCCAGGGCGAACGCCGTGCGCCAGGTGAAGGAGAAGCACAAGGTCAATTCGCTCGTCACCATCTGCGCCATCGACCGGGCCAGCCTTCCGCCGCTCATGCGGTACTGGAACCCCGGCGTGTCGGTCTACGGACTGCACGAGCTGGTCGGCAACGCTCTCGTTATGGAGGGAGAAAAAAAGAGAACCGAAGATCTCAGGGAGGACCCAATGACCGGATTTGAGGACAAGGAGGACGACGTTGACTAAAAAAATCGTTATGACGGCAGCATCGCTGCTTATTGTGGTGCTTGCCGGTATCTACGCTTTCCGCCATCAGGAGAGCCAGGCGGAAAAGGTTGCCGCTCCTGCTGCGACCGCTGTGGTTGACAGTTCGGCCTGCATCGCATCGAAAGAGTATATGAAAGCCAATCATATGCGTGTGCTTGACGAGTGGCGCCATTCCTCGGTTCGCGACGGGAATCGGGTGCATGTCGCTCCCGACGGCCGGAAGATCGACAAAAGCCTGAACAGCTGCCTCAATTGCCATTCGAACAACAGAATGTTCTGTTTCAATTGCCACATGTACGCCAATGTGAAGCCGAACTGCTGGAACTGCCATATTTCACCAATGGAGGCGCCCTGATGAACGAAGACCGCAGATCATTTATTAAAAAAGCCGGTATCGGACTTCTTGCCGGCATCGGTTCGGCAGCCGGATTGTTCCCGGCGCTTTCGCTCGAAAAAACCGTGTTTCCTGCATGGGACGAGAAGCCTGAACCCGGCAAACATCGCTGGGGCATGCTCATCGATACCCGCAAATGCTCCGGTAACTGCAGGGAGTGCGTGGCTGCCTGCCATTTCACCCATAACGTGCCCGATTTCGGCAACCGAAAGGACGAAGTGAAGTGGATATGGAAAAGCGGGTACGAAAAGGTGTTTCCCACTGCAAGCAGCCAGTTCCAGAGCAGCGAAGTGACCGAAAGGCCTTACCTCGCGCTGTGCAACCACTGCGCGGAGCCGCCGTGCACGAAGGCGTGTCCTACCGAAGCTACTTTCAGGCGTTGGGACGGTATTGTTTCCATGGATTACCACCGGTGCATCGGTTGTCGCTTCTGCATGGCGGCCTGTCCTTACGGTGCCCGCAGTTTCAACTGGCGCGATCCGAGGGAGGGCATCAGGCTTGCGAGTACGGAATATCCTACCCGTATGCAGGGTGTGGTGGAGAAGTGCAATTTCTGTTCCGAACGGCTGGTGAAAGGTCAGGAACCCGCGTGCGTGGAGGCCTGCCCCGAAGCTGCGCTGGTTTTCGGCGACCTGAACGATCCGGCTTCGGAAATCCGCAGACTGCTCGAATCGAACGAAACCATGCAGCGCAAACCCGAACTCGGCACGAAACCGTCAGTATTTTACATTATCTAAGGTATTCCCATGATTGAAAAAGCTCTGAAAGGAAGCCGGAACTACTGGCTCTGGATAGGACTTCTCCTGCTCTGCATCGGAGCCGGATATGCCGCCTTCTCGCGCCAGATGTGGGAAGGGCTCACCGTTACCGGCATGGGCCGCGACGTTAGCTGGGGACTCTATATCGCGCAGTTCACCTTTCTTGTCGGTGTGGCGGCTTCGGCCGTGATGGTGGTGATTCCGTACTACCTGCACAACCAGAAGGCGTTCGCCAAAACCGTGATTGTCGGCGAGTTCATGGCTGTTGCGGCTACGCTCATGTGCATGCTTTTCATTCTTGCCGACATGGGCCGGCCCGACCGGGTGCTGAACGTGCTGCTTTATCCCTCGCCTCATGCCATGGTGTTCTGGGATGTGATGGTGCTTAACGGCTATCTGGTGATCAACCTCGTGAGCGCCTGGACGGTGCTCGGCGCCGAGCGCAAGGGCGTGCCGCCGCCGAAGTGGGTCAAGCCCGTCATCTACCTTTCGATTCCCTGGGCGTTCAGCATCCATACCGTGACGGCGTTTCTTTATGCCGGGCTTCCGGGAAGGCATCTCTGGCTGACGGCCGTGCTTGCCCCAAGGTTTCTTGCCTCGGCGTTTGCCGCGGGAACCGCGCTGCTCATTCTCGTGACTCTCGTCCTGAAGAAAACCACGGGATTCGATGCGGGCAACGAGGCGCGCCAGAAGCTTGCCGTGCTTGCCGCATACGCCGGAGCGGCGAACTTTTTCATGATAGGCACCGAGTTCTTTACGGCTTTCTACAGCAACGTGCCGACGCACATGCATGGCCTGCAGTACCTCTTTTTCGGTCTGCACGGCAAGAGCGCGCTTGTGCCGTGGATGTGGCTGTCGCTGTTCCTGGGGTTCGGTTCGCTTGCGGTACTGATGAACCCGAAACTCCGTCAGACTTCGAAATGGCTTGTTGCCGCATGCGCGGGTATGGTGGCTTCCATCTGGATCGACAAGGGGGTAGGGCTGGTGCTTGGCGGCTTCGTGCCAAATCCGCTCGAAGAGATCACCGAATATGGAGTCACCCTGACGGAACTTGGCGTCACGCTCGGTATCTGGGCCGTGGGCATCCTTGTGCTGACGCTGCTGCTGAAGGTTGCCGTGACGGTGAAAAAAGAGCAGGAGGCGTAAGCCTGATTCTGGTGGACTGGTGTAATTACTGAAGCCTGCTTTCGTCTGAAGGCAGGCTTTTTTATGTGGCAGATGGCTTACACGCCGCGGAAAAACGCTATTTTCAGTAAAAGAATTTTCCGAAACCGGGAATTTAAGACGGCTGAAAGCCGGTTTTTTTCTAACCAGCTAACCAGCTAACCAGCTAACCAGCTAACCAGCTAACCAGCTAACCAGCTAACCAGCTAACCAGCTAACCAGCTAACCAGCTAACCAGCTAACCAGCTAACCAGCTAACCAGCTAA
>NZ_JAIGND010000001.1:0-13790 GCF_036528655.1 Chlorobium sp. | reverse complement strand
TTTTTCATGATAGCAGAAGATGAATGAAGAAATCTGCTGAAATATACGAATTTCCGGCCTTTTTATGAACGCTAAGTCATTTTATTTATGAAAGATATGTCGCTTTCGAATAAATAGAGATGCCCTTCAATAACAAGCACCGGACTTTTATCGACTTTACGGTACACCAGAAAATCGGTTTTAGTCCATGGATGAGCAGCATAAGTCGATTCATCGGCGGTCAGGTTCCCAGTATCCCGAACAAGCATCGACAGCGGAAATTGAAAAACGACACCCAGCCCCCGATAAGCCTGCTCCTGAAGAACCGCATCTATTTCGCTGTACACAAGATTCTCGGAATCGTATTTCGAAACCCGTTTTCTTTTTTTCAATAGCTCCAGACGCGCTGCCGTGTAGTCATGATAGAGAAGATCAAAGATTGAACGAACCCTGCCGGGAATAACCTCGCAATTGTTGTACCGGATGTAACGGACAAGATCCGCGACATTGCCGTTCCCCTCTGCCATTTCCCTGGAAACGACCAGTCGGAGCTTCTCCTGCGCGCGGGATACAGCAACGTTCAGCAGATTCGGATTATCGACGAATTCATTGGTGTCGTTCGATACGGTTGTGATAATTATAGCCCGCTTTTCTCTGCCCTGATACTTGTGCACCGTATCGATCCCGATTTCACCGGAATCCACAGATACCTGCATCCGTTCCGCCTGCGCTCTGAATGGCGAGACGATACCGATATCGGCGGGCGGTATTGAAGCCAGTTCCGGCAAAACATGCTGCGTAACCTCGTCAATCTGGCGTTGATTGAACGTCCCTCGCGCATGTCGGCCCTCGACGGTCATATAGGCCTTGAGAACGTCCGTCTCGCCCCGGTCGGTCGTCATTACAAGCAGTTCACCGCCATAGAATTTCTGGTTGCAGAACTGAATGATCTTCGGATGACACCGATAATGCTCCCGCAACAGCGTCTCCGGAATATCAGGAAATGCCGTCCGCACGGAAGAAAGCAGGTTGTGGCGCTCGAAACGGGCGTAATCCGGCAGATCGTATTGTAACGCAACAGCTTTCGCCTGCTGAGCATCCTGCTCCGTCAGTACATGGGGCAGTTGCATCGGATCGCCCACGATGACGAGCTGCTTTGCGCAACCCATCGCAAGAACCCCATTGAGCAAATTTACCTGACTCGCTTCGTCAACGATGACGCAATCGAACAGATAGCCCTTCTTCAGCGCCGTAATGATGGAAAACGTCGTACTGAGTATGACAGGATACTCCTCAAGAAATCTTTCCGGCTCTATGCTGAGATCATCATATGCGAATACCGTCCGCTTCCGATTGTTGTACCGCTCGGCAAGATGATGCTGAAGCAGTTGCATCGAAAGCTCTGTCAGCCGTTCCAGGCGCTCGTCAAAACGGAATCCCGCAAGCGATTCCTCAAGCACTTGCCGCCTGTGTTCCATATCGGCAAGCTTCCGCTGGTAATACGCCTTCTGCAGCAGAAGAATACGTTCCTCGACGCTCAACTCGAACAATGCTCTCCCTGCCGTTCCAAACCTGAGCAGCATACCAATCTTCTTCAGAAAACCGACACGTCGGTTCGATTGCGATCGAGAACCCTTTTTTGCATAACGCTTCAACTCCTTTTCAGAAGCGAGCCATGCATGCAACAGCTTACGCGCGGATAATTCTGCTTGTTTCGTGCAATCCATCACAGTCAACGCACCGCCCTTCGCTTCCTTGCAAAAGGTTTCAAAGTGATCCATTTCAAGCCGAAGAGCATCGATTTGCTGAATCAGGACCACCAACTCGTTCTTCTCAGCAAAAGCGTTATCGAGCGATGAACTGACAAGGAGAATCTCTTTACGCACAGAAGCTTCCTGATCTTCCCGGAGCGTCGGCATCAGAACCGCTTCGCCTGACTGTCCCTCGATGAACGCCTGTTTGTTATTCGTGCTTCCGAGAGATGCCGCCACAAAATCCAGTTCATATTTCTGAAGCTTTTCCAGCACATTGGCAGTAGCCGAATTGTTACTGGATACCACTGCGACTCGTTTCCTCTGGAGCAACATATTGCCTGTAAGGTTCAGGATGGTTTGGGTCTTGCCAGTACCCGGAGGCCCCTGAACCAGGGAGATGGGATTCCCGATCGCCTTTTGAACGGCTATTTTCTGGCTCATATTACAGCCGAACGGAAAAATCAGCTCTGACGATACCGTACCTGAACCCGGGGGACAAGCCTGCAAAAAACGAGAGAGAATACTTTCACCAGAAACGGTATCCAGGTCCCGGTATTTCATCGCCATCATCGACTTGTTATCATCCGTCATGAGCCCGATGGTTTCGGCGAGTTCCCGGAAATACGCAAGCATATCGGTGCTGCGCCCATCGGATGAAGTCATGCGCTGCACTGAAAAATCCGAAAACAGGCAGTATCGGCTTTCTCCGTTCCGGCGGAAAATTTTCACCCATGCTTCAAAACGCAGCGCCTCCTCGACATCGTACAGCAGATCACCTTCAACCAATACCCGGCAATGCCCGGTTGGTATCCGATCGGGATTCGAAAGCCATGCAACATTATCTCTGGCATAGAAATACGGCTTTCCATTACTGAAAGTCACGACCATACGGTCGCCCGCTTCCTCGATTCGCAATATCTGAACCGTACGATCCCTGCCTTTGATGATGATGAGATTTTGCCTTGAGTCCATGCTCATCAGTCTTTCTGATACATGGTTTTCATGCGTGTTACATTTTCTCGCATCGAGGTGGATTTTCCAATTGCTTCCCATCGCGCCTCAATGGTGTTCGCTGACAAATCATCGCCACACTCCCATTCGCTGAATTTCCCCCATTGCACACATTCTTAAATTCGTTATGGTTTCGAAGCGTTTCTGAATTACTCACAAAAGATCATCTCGAATTATTGTAAGGAATTATTCTGTTAGAACATCTTCGGTTTACACCGGCATGTTAGAGTTCGGCCGCAGCATCTCGCCTTTTCCTGCCTTTCTGCAAATCCCGTAGGGATGACCTGCCGGTAGTCCGGGGGGCAAACACGAGAAAGGAATATTCTCCTCAAACGGGTTTTCGCTCCGCAGGAGCAACATTGCGGTAACGCCCCGGGACATCCGGCGATTTACAAGGATGATGGCATGACTCGGCCGCCATGAAGGGATAGCAGTTGATGAACAATTCTGATTAAACACAGGCGTCAGAGCAGTAACAAGTCCATGCATCGCAAGATCGAATATATCTTCAACGAACTTCGAAAACATCCAACGACAGGAACTCGCTCTAGACCTGTTCAGTTCTTCGAATATTTTCCAGACCATATACCCCACAGCAGCTGAACTTCCCGTTTTCACCTGCTTCCCCGAGTCACTCTTATAATTGCGCACCGTATCGACTTCGATCAGCTTTTTCCGGAAGCGGCCATCCGCGTGATTGAGATAAAGTAAATAAGTTCATATTTTAAAGTGCAAATAACCTTACAGGTCACAGAAAACACCGGTTCAGATCCGGCTCCTGCATCAGGATGGCGAAAAGGATTATTTCACAATGTCTTGCGGCATAATCCGGGATACCTTTCTTTACAAGGGCTTGGTAAAAAAACATGACCGCCTGGTTGCAATCCTGCAATCAACTCACAACAAAGGAGGAAAAACAATGAGAAAAATGGTAGTGGTAACAGCAATGATGGCGATTTTGGCCGTCATGTTGGTTGTTGGTACCGGCTTTGCCAAGCCACCGATCCAGGAGGGAATACAACCTCTCGTGCCCGGCAAGTGTTGTATCGCCGGCAAGTACAAGGGTATCTCGGTAGACGATCCCGCGTGCCCCGTAGGCCCGAAAACGGGATCGTTCATTATGGTTCTGCATCAGACCGACTGCGGCAAAAAGATCAATGGTGAAATCATCGATCCCGCTGACGGCAAGGTTAAGTTGACATTCGTCGGTACCGTTACACCCGTGTCACGCAACTGCTGCAGGCTGGAAGGGCAGGTTAAGGGCGTCCCTGGCGGTCCGGATGCAAAGTGTCTCCACGATTTCAGGGCTACCCTGTGCAGGAACAAGTCCGGAAAGTGGCAAACGAAGGACGGAGTATACAAGGACCTGTCCGGGCATTGCTGCAGCGGGACATTCAGGATGGAACAGATGTAAGACATAACATAACATAACATAACGTACCGGTACCGGGGTGGCGCCACTCCCTCACCCCGATCCCGGTATTGTGCCCTGCCATGAGACGTAAAATTCCCGATTGATCAGCGCCTGCTCAAAAGACACTGCGAAATGGATATTTAGCCCGGCAATCGGGTTTTCTCCTGATTTAAAAATACCATATCACAGTATTTCGGGTAACAGTACAGCGCCCTGAAATTCTGCCATGGAGGGCTGAGTATTCGTTTTGCCTCCTCTTCACCTCCCATTATCCCCCCATTATCCCAATCCCCGGCCCCGTAGGGGCGAAATATCGGTAGCCTGGGGTGAAACCCCGGGAAGGGAAAATTCTCTCCGAATGGGTTTTCGCTCCGCAGGAGCGACATCGCGGTAACGCCCGGGTGCAACCCGGCGTTTTACCGGAATGATGGAAGCATTGGGAGCCATGGAGGATATCAGTTGACGAATAATTGAAAAGATCGATATCACTGGCGAGGGCTCATTATCCCGGCAGTTGCTCGAGAAAACGCCTGCGCAACTCTTCGGTCGGCAACATGCATTCCTCTTTTTTCCCGAACAGCTGATACCGGTTCTGCGCTATCAGATCGTATATAATATCACGCAGGGGTTCGGGAACCGCCTTGAATAGAGCGAGCAGATTCCATGGTATGTCGAGTCCGGAGGCGATTTCAATGGCTGCGGCGCTGCGGGTGAAGGCGCGCTCACCCCTGACAAGAACAACGGTGTCAAGTCGCGACGTATTGATGCCGAAATGGCTGAGTAACGAAGCTCCAAGGGGAGACTGGGCCGGCGTGAAAAAGAAATGCCCTACGGGATCGTGCTCAAAAATTAAATTCACCGAAAATTCGCACAGATTGCAAACACCGTCAAAAATGACAATGTTATCAGGAAGGGCGGCAAAGGACTTATGCATCCGGTTTCAAGGTAACTTTCACGATTGCATCGAAGACTTCCTGACAGGGTACGCCGCAACATGCATCCACCGAGTCCATCAAGCCAAAAGTTCCGGATAGCAGATGTTCAGGTTTTCAGGAAGCTGTGTGAGGCGAAAATAACCCGAAAACCGATGAAGAAGTTCCTTCTGCCATGGTTGTCGGGATAGCGATCGACAACACTCGGTATCGCTCGAAGTATTGTATTGAGAATGATCGATTATTCCGGAGAAATGATTCTGACTGTCAGGAAATACGTCTGATATCTGTTTTTATCCCGTGTAATCAGTTCAAGACCCGGTACTGCGGCATGGGCACCGATAAAAAAGTCTGGTAGTGGCTACCTCTTTTGGTTATCGAATTCAGGCGCCGGGGAGGGGGGATTAATAGCGCAGTTTCAGCGGATTGAAGATCGGATTTTCACGGATTGAAAAGCGTGAACCGGGGTTCAGCCCCGTAGGGGCGAAATATTGGTAGCCCGGGGTGACAACCCCGGGACAATCTCGTTTTACCAGAATGATGGCAGCATTCGGAGCCATGGGGGAATATCAGTTAACAAATAATTCAGGATAAGAACAATCAGGAAACGCGATCAAGGCGTTTCGTTTGCTGAAGATGCTGACTGTTGTTTATTTTTCCTGGTTTTGTCCGGATAGTTTTTTAACGGTCTGTTCCAGAAGTTTTTGAGCCTCCGAATAATCCGGGCTCATTTGAACAGCAATTGTAACATCATTCAGAGCGGATTGATAATTCCTGATTTCATAATAGGTTTGTGCTCTGAGAAAATACACTTCCGGTTGCCTTTTCTCAAGCTCAAGGGATTTCTCGAAATTGTAAAGAGCCTCATTGGTCAGCCCCATCCGCCTGAGCGTCAGTGCGCGGTTGTTGAGGACTTGATAATAACCGGGATCACACTTAAAACTGTCTTCGAAATCTTTTAATGCCTGCCTTTCCTTGTTCAGCATAAAATAAGCAAGACCCCGATGATTGTATATAATAGCACGCACTTTTAATGGCGGATCAGCAGACAATGCTTCACTGTAATAATCAATAGCTCCTCTATAATTTTCATTATTATGCGCATCCAATGCCTTAAGGAGATTTATTTCAATATCTTTTAAAGATTCTCCTTTTTTCTCCAGGTCATTTTCCTGATTTACCCCACGATACTTATGAAGTGAATTTACAGAGACCTCTTTTGCTTTTTTCTGCAGTTCCTTAAAACGCTCATGGCCCCAGGCAACTAACTCTTTTTGCTTGTCTCGTATTTCCTGAAATATCATATCCGAAAGCACAAGATTTGCATTGAGTGCCGCCATTTTTTTGCGGATAGCCCGATTGTCCGGGAACTCGATATTACTCTTGTAAACCAGCTCATGCTCTATTTCAGCCCATGCTTCCTGCAATATTGTCCGGATTTGAATTTCACACGAATAACAGCAAAATTCCGGCAATTCAACACATAAATCTCCCAATGATATTTCCAGATGTACACTGTCATAGGCAAATTCCCTATAAGACAATGCTTCGGATTTTCTCTCAATGTCCGCTACATCAAAAGATTCTTTAATAATTTCAACCACCTGCTCTACATCTTCCAAAAACGGCACAATAATGCGCAAACCAAGCAAATCCTTAATCTTCTGATTTTCCAGGAGTCCCTTATTGACAAGACCCTGCTTTTTTTCATTAAGACTTTCGAGGGATTTGACTCTTTTTTTTAAGGTATATTTTAATTCTTTTGCCTGAATTTTATTACTGATAGCAGTGGATACATCATTTAATGTGTCTTCCCAAAAAGGCAAATTTTTCTGATAGATTATTTGCAGCTCTTCATCATTATCGAACATAACAAAACTTAAATAAAAATATTAATGGAAGAAAAAGTCGATCTTTGCCTTGTTGCATCTCCCTGCCGGTCTGCCGATAAACCCTGCCGATCAATCGGCAGCACCCTTGCCAATCGACATAAACCTCGACCTCAGGCATCACCGGCACTCTTTTCTCTGCCGCTTATACGGGCACGCCTGGGCAATGCTGCCGTTGAAAGCTGCTGACCAACGCTGTCTCGGGCAGGATCTGCAAGCCAGGCCAGATCGTCCAGCAAGCCAAGAGCCTGAAGCACAGCTGCTTAAATACCGATACTCACCGAAGGATCGCCCTTCTCAAGGCGGGATAGGGTTAGGCGCGATGTTGACGCCCGTTCAGCCACAACACTCATAGGCAGCCTGCGGCGCATCCGCGCCTCATGAATATTTGCTCCAAGCTTGCAGAGCGCCTTGCGCACTGCAGAATTTGGCAGATGAGGTGTCGGCATATGTAATATTGGTATATCCTTAATAAATATAATGTAATACCATATTTACATTTAAAAAAAACCGGGATCCCCCCGGGCAGCGCTCCGCAGTGAAAAAATTACTTGAGGGCGCGAAGCGAAATAAATCCGGGATGATGACCTGTATTATTCAGGACAAAATAAGCAATACGCGAATTCTTTCCGGGTAAATCCTCCCGGGTCAGTTCCGAATACAACAATTATCAGTTACAGGGATGAATGGATCATTGCCGGGGTTAACCGCGCTTCCCAAGCAATAAGTTTACGTAGTTGCGAACGACCCATCCTCCTCCAAACAGATTAGAATTCCAGCAGTAACGCCCCTGATAATTCTGCTTGACAATACGGTATTGCTGATGACAGTGAGAATCAACGGAATTAGCTGATGCAGTTCGCGACATGAAGAATAACGGTTCGCCGACCCCGTACCCCTTCCCTGCCGTCATCAGAAATCACAAGGCCTCATTGCGGCTTGAGCATATAGCTCACGGCATTGGCAGTCACGCCGAGCTGTCTTGCTGTTTCGGCAAGCGAAAGGCCGTACTCCAGCAGGGCTTTCCTTGCAAGCTCTCTTCTCAGCGTCGGCAGCTTGCCGGCCTTGCTCCCGGAGCGGAGAAAAACCGGGGTGACGCCGGCATCCCTGCACACACGCTCGATATCATCATCGAGCAAGCGGAGCCGCTCGTGTTCCGGCAGCAGTACATCCCTGCGCTCTTCGGCCTCCTTCAGCACCTCCTTCACGAACGAGTCGCCCCCGAGAATCCTTTCGTCGCCAAGCGCCTTCTCGCCCCGCCGGCGCATCGACTGCACCTTCGACCATCCGCCCTGCGAGCGCACGAGTCCGCCTCCCGACAGCTCCTTTTCCCGATCAATACCAAGTTCCTCTTCGAGAAACTGCAGATACGCCTTCCGTGCCACACCTTCCTTCCGACCGAAAAACTGCAGCACGTAGTCCCGATCCATCCAGTCGAACCGAACCCTGTTCAGCAGCACGGCATGGCCGCTCCAGGGGTACCGTGCAAGCTCTTCGAGCGATTCGACCAGTCCTGCCCGCAACGGATTGAGATGGATGTACGCCACCAGCCTGTCGAAGTACGCTTCCTCTTCGCAGATAATGGATTTATAGCGATTCTGGAACAGGTGCCCGACCCGCGTATGTCGGCGGTTGAAATACTGAGCATAACCGGTCAGCAGGCGGCGCATGAAGGTGGAGATGCCATCCGGACCGCTTTTCAGGAGGATGTGCGCATGGTTCGTCATGAGAGCGAAAGCGTAGATGCAGGTACCTGATCCTTTGGCCTGTAGTCCCATGCGGTCGAGAAACGTTTTCCGGTCCGTATCGTCACGAACAATATTGCCCCGCTCTATCCCCCGGATAATCACATGATGCAGGGTTCCCGGTGCGTCAAGTCTCGGTCCTCGCGGCATCGCATTCTCCCTTATTTTGACCGTTAATCGGGTTTTCTCCTGATTTCAAGATACCATAGCACAGTATTTTTAGCAACGGATCAGCGTCCCCAAGCACGTTACCCATCCGGATCGGAAATGGAGTGCAATAGGGAAATATCGAAGGTATAAGGCAAGTGCAGATCGTCAATATCATCCATTATCCGATACAGAACGGTCAGGTTCAGGTCATGGCTGCCAACAAGAGTCAGATCGATATCCGAACCTGCCCTGTAATTTCCTTTGGCTCTGGAACCGTAAAGTATGGCTTTGTCAACCTGCCCGTAGCGTGTAATCACGCCATGAATGCGCGCAATGGTCGCATCATCGAGTCCATATTTCATTCCGGCCTCTCACTTGTAAGCGGTTCAAGCGTATCAAGAAGCTTGCGGTAGGCGACATGATAATGATTGCGAATTGCCTCTGCGATTTCGTGGGCAATTTCCTGATTACAGGTATGTGATGTCAGATTCCGGCTGTTGATCATCTGCATCCATATCTCACCATCTTCGATCAATCCCAGCTTGCAGAGTCTCAGGCCGTTGTCGTCGAGGCGGCTTTACCAATTACCTCCCATCGCGCTTCAATGGTGTCAGCCGACAAATCGGCACCACACGCCCATTCTATGAAGTACCCCCCGTTACTCACCTTCATAAATTCATTATGGTCTCGAAGCTCTTCAAATGCTTCATATTCCAGATAGGGAGTGACATCAAAGCGGCCAATACGACCATCTTCAGCAATAATTGACAGCACCCAATCTGGTTGGGGATGTAGTTCCGCAATTCTCATTGGTCAAGCCCTTTTATTGGAAATGGTTTCTTGCCGTTTGCGGCTAAATTCCAGTCAGCAAGCAGATCTTCGTGATGAATTTCGATCCATGCGACAACCAGCTTGTGCTTGTTCGGCGGCAAATCACCTGCCAGAAGCGTTCCGTCAAGAATTGAGTACACTGCTACTTTTCCCTGATAATCTGCATGAATGTGTGGCACATGATGTTTCTCGGTATCCCGAAAAAACATCCGTATTAGAATCCCATAGAACATTGAAATCGTAGGCATTCTCTCTTCCCTCTGTAGTGTTTGGCTGCTATCCCAAACGAAGGGCAACAGCACTTCTCAGCTTTTTAACACTTCAGCTATCTGCATCGAACACAAGTTCGTATTTGAAATGTACACAACATTTTCAGGTCATAAAAAATGCCGGCTCAGCCCAGGCTATTTCAGGAATAAGGAGGGAACAGCGTCGTCGTGGCTCACAAGGGTAACGCACGGGACAGGTCGTCATGCTCAAAAGCGCTCTCTTTCCGCTTGATTTCTACCGGTCGTGCACCGACAGTTTTTACCATCTCAATTGAAAAACCGGTCAAGAAACGATCTTCATATCTCTTTTCCGTTTTGTTTACGTCGTTGCGAACTATCTCCCCCATCACTCCATCAGCCATTCATCCTGCATTTGAGGGAACGGAGTCGCGGTAGGGATACCGGTTACCCGGCACCCACCGGGTCGCAGGGCCGGTCTCCCGAACCCTGCTCCCACACAACGTAGCGTGCGGATTTCCCGCACTACGCTCTTCAGAAGATGGCTCACAGAATTGCAAGTCCTTGCAGCTTTCCATATGAAACGGATAGCTTTGGACGCAGCAAGCCAAACCGTGTTTTCAGGACGTGATAGGTATCCCATGTCACCTTTCCTTTCTGGCTTCGACTACTGAGCATTTTCTTCCAGTATCTTTCTACACTGCGATAGACTCTTGATATACCCAAGTAATTTCCGGCTATACCAAAGTAGGCGTAGTGCCCGCGCAAGACGCTATTCAGATTCTTCACCTGTTCCTGTATCGGCAAATGCATCATTCGTCTCATCAGGTCGCTTAGCCGTTGCATGCTCCGATGCACACGAATATTTTCGGTGCGCATTCCTACCTTGAAGTTTCCTTTCAGGTTACGGGAACAATAGAAGGTAAAGCCCAGAAACTTAAGCGTTTCGGGACGCTTTCGCCCTCTTTTTCCGGCATACTTCTGCGCATAGCGACCGAATTCCACGCGAGCTTTGTCTTACTCGGTTCCAGTGTCAGCGCAAATTTCTGTAAACGTTTCGTCAGCACTTCTTGAAAGCGTACCGCATCCGACCGATATTGAAAGCACACAACAAAGTCGTCAAGATATCTTACCAGATAAACCTCACCCTCCATCCGTGGCTTGATAGCTTTCTCAAACCAGAGATCAAGGACATAATGAAGGTAGAGATTACTCAGTAAGACACTGATTGATCCTCCTTGCGGGGTGCCTTCTTCACTTGGATGAACGACTCCTTCTTCCAGTACGCCCGCCTTCAGCCATCGTTTTATCAGGTTTAAGATACGTGGATCGCCAACCCGGTGCTCCACGAAGCGCATGACCCACTCATGATCCAGACTGCCGAAGAAGTTCTTCAAGTCCGCCTCCAGCACCCAGCCTACTTTACGCCCTGCAATGATTTCATTCAGGGTCGCCACAGCATTGTGGGCTCCTCTACCGGGTCTACCTCCAAACGAACAGTCCAGAAAGTCCTGTTCGTAGATGGCAGATAGTACCTGAGAGGTCGTTCTCTGGAGTGCCCGATCCGAAACACAGGGCACGCCCAATGGCCGTTTCTCCTGTTTACCGGGCTTGGGAATATAGACTCGCCTGATCAACGGCGCTTTATACCCTTGGCGGTGCATGGACTGGAGCATTGGCTCAATCCATACCTCAAAGCTTTCTTTTGCATCCGCCACACGCTGGCCATCTGTCCCTGGTGCGGTGGTACCGGGAATCTGTTTCAGATTCTTCCATACACGCTCCCGAGTAATATGATGAGCCAGTGAGGTGAATCTTAACTTCGCATCACTCCGAGCTTTCTCTGCTATTTGTTCAAGTCCTGTTTCCATGATTGGTCGTTCTTCTCATTGCATAGAAGTCCATTTCCTCCCTTTGAATGGAGCTCATGTTTCCCATGAACAATTCATCTCCTGCTGCCCGCTTCCCCTTGTAATTGGCTCTCCCAATCTCGGAGTACTATCCGGCAGTCTGACTTCCATCCCGCCGTCAGGCCATCCTTGCCGTTTGGCTTGTCTGACCTTACAAGCTTTCGCTTGAGCAAAATGGATCTCCCTTGTTCGCATGACCTCCTTTGATTGCATGCTGGCGGTTTGGACCCCGGAAGTATTCCTGAAAACTCACCTTTTCGCTTTCCGGATTTCTGCTTTCCCCATTCCGGGATTGGGTCAGCTACTTCGACCACGATCGATTTCGGGGCTATGTCTCCGTTCACTTTCGTTCCGGCCTGCAATCTCCCTGTCTACGCTTCGCAGTGATTGTCACCAATCGCCACGCAAGACTCGGTACCTGACTGCTGGTTAGGCTTTATCAGGGTTGCCATTTCAGACAACTGAATTTCATGCGCTTGCAAGGCGCAAACCGTACAGATCCGTACGTGCGGCACTACCGCATACGGCTCCTGCCTTGAGTCATGGCGAATCTTACCTCCGGGAAAGGTTGGCATATTCGGAGGTGCGGAATATATTTGTCTACGATCCGGTTGAACTTTTCCCACGTCAGTGCGCTTCCTTTCTGACTTCTTCTTCTCAGTACCTTTAACCACATCTTGACCACCTGATCCCTATAGCTTCTCAGTGCTTTGCTGTTGCCCGGCACGCCGAAGTAGAGCCCGAATCCTTGCACGACGCTTTTCAGCCATTTTCCTGTCTGCTGGATTGGCGCGTGTTTCCGTTTCGTCAGCTCTTCTTTGAGTTCCGACAGCTTTTGCCGCATCTTTTTCGTTTTCGTCTTTCGTTTCAGAAAGTAGCCGCCTTTCCGGTTTCGACTGCAGAGGTGTGTGAAGCCCAGAAAGTCGAAGCTTTCCGGCTTGCCCTCCCCTCGTTTCCGTCGCCGTTCTTCGGCATATCTTCCGAATTCTTTCAGGCAGGTTTTCTCGGGGTGCAGTTTCAGTCCGTACGTTTGTACTCGTTCTCTCAGTACCTCAAGGTATCTTTCCGCTTCTGTCTTGTACTGGAATCCCAGCACAAGATCGTCGGCGTACCTGATGATGATGACTTCGCCGTTGTTTCGGCGACGTCTCTCCTGTTCGACCCATTCGTCCACCACGTAGTGAAGATAGATGTTGGCAAGCAGTGGCGAGATCACCGATCCCTGCGGTGTGCCTTCTGTTTGCCGGTATCGTTTCCCGTCTTCGATATATCCCGTCTTGAGCCATTTTCCGATAAGGCGCAGTATCCGTTTGTCGCCGACTCGTATGCTGATGAGGGCCATCAGTTTGTCGTGCGGGATGCTGTCGAAGAATTTTTGCAAGTCCGCGTCCAGTATCCAGTTGATCGGACGTTTCAGTATCGCTGTTGCCAAGGCATCCAGCGCGTTTTCCGGGGCTCGGCCTGGCCGGTATCCATAGGAGAACCCATAGAATTCGGTTTCGTATATCTGGTTCAGTACCGTGACGACGGCTTGCTGGACAAGCTTGTCTTCTATGGCCGTTATGCCCAGCGGGCGTTTCTGGCCATCGGTTTTCGGGATATACACCCTCTTGACCGGTTGGGCCCGGTAGCTGCCTTTGTGAATTTCTTCATGCAGCTTCGGCAGGCGTTCTTCGAGCTGTGCTTCGTACTCTTTCCAGCTTCTTTCATCTATCCCTTCCGCTGCTTTCCGGTTCAGCTCGTAGAAGGTGGAATTGCAAGAAAAAAATAGACTATTTAAGAAGCCAAAGCCTTTGATTGATAATAATTGCGTAAATACTCTGCTGGTGCAAGATACCCTAACGTAGAATGTGCTCTTTTTCGGTTATAAAAGATTTGGATATACTCAAATAGACTCTGCTGAAGCTCTTCTCGATTACGGAATGTTCTTCCGTAGATCCACTCGGTT